>NZ_JBIOQJ010000001.1:0-1897500 GCF_051713705.1 Enterococcus sp. DIV1083b | reverse complement strand
TTTGTTATTACAATGATGTATCATTTTTCTAAAAACAATCACTTAAAATAACTTTTTATGGAAAAAAATGATACACTAGTAGTGAAGTATTTTTAGGAGGGATCATATGACTGACGATGCCAAAAAAGAACAAAAATTTGTTCAAGATCAAGACGTTGTTTCAGTTTCAACGAATGAAGAAGTATCCTTTGGCGATATCAAACAAGTCGCTTCAAAAAATATCGGTCAGATGCTGCAAGACCTGCAAGATTTTGAAGTAGCGATCGAAAAAGAGGATATTCCTGAAATTTATCGTATATATAATGGTCGATTGCATAAACAGCTAAAAGAAACATCAAATCAAAATCATGAGATTGACGAATTACTATCAAGAAAGTTCCATGATAACTTCACCCAAACATTTCCTTTCATGATGCATTGTGCCAAAATATCTCCTACCGTGCATTACTATAAATTAGGGACCTATTATCATGAGCGAGCGACGATTGGTATCGATGCGAGCATTCCAGAAATTTTTGTGATCCCTGAGATAGATGAAGAATGGGAAAAGTTTCAACGAGGCGATCGTGAGATGCTGACAGCCATCGAACAACAAATGGATAAGCTGGAAGCCAAACGGATCACTGCCCTATCAGAAGTAAAGGAAATCCAAAATCAGATCGATAAGCTTACGGCATCCGTAAATGAATTGACTGAGTCAAAGGGCTTTTTCAATCGGACAAAAATCGATGAAGAACTAGAGCAGTTGACTTCTGAGCGAAAAGCATTAGAAGCCAAACGTCGGGAATGGGAAAGATATTCAAATAATGACGAAGAGGTTTTTGCTGAAAAAGAACGCCTGCAACAGCAATACCAAACATTGCGCTTAAAGAAAGCAATCGTGGAAAAAGAATTCCGTCAAATTGATACCTTTTTTGGATCATTTGATGAATTTACGGCAAAAATAATGGCTTTCTTAGCTCACTATACTGGAAAGGAGCTGACTGAAGTTGACGAAAGAAACGCAGACGAATCCTGAGGAATCACAGCTGCTGGAGCAGGAACCGACTCTAGAGGTCCAAACAGAAGGAGCTAATGAAGTCGAGGAAAACGTATCAACAAATGCGACGGACTTAGTGAATGACGGTCCTTTAGTAGAAGATAGTGGAAATGTAGGGGATGATTCTTTTGATTCAGCAAAAGAAGAAACTGACTACGAAGATGATTATTATGCTGTAAAAGCGCAAGATCACCAACGAATCGAATCGCTTATTGAGCAAGCCGAAAACGAACTAGCTGATTTAAAATTGAGAAAATCAATTATGGAAGCTGATTTTTCTGGATTGCTTGCTCATTACCGCCAGTTGATTTTAACAGATCAAGATATTTCGGTGATCGCCAAAAAGACATTGCTTGAATACTATGCCTATGAATTCTTGAAACCATTAAAAACGATTCATTTAACTGCTACTGATAACTATGACACATGGAAGACAAAGCATTTCAATGTCCGTTTTCGTTTAACAGAAACAAAGGAGCTCGAGTTTAGTTTCAAACTTAATCCAGTCAATTCTACGTATCAATCTAATTATTTGACATTGTTGACTATCAATTCAAACTCCCAGTCGGTGGTTGTCAATGATGAACAGATTTTGCATTTAATCAGTCAATGGCATGCGGAGAATATTTTCTCGGTCAATCAGCTTTCGCTCTTTAATTATGATGTCAACTTGGTATTGGCGCATTTAAAAGAATTAGGCTTTACGGTTTCACCAAGCTTGATCGACAATACCCAAACATTGGCTGTCGATATGGAGACGGACTTTGCTGTTGCAGCAGAAGTTCTCGATCAAATTTTCATTATTACAATGGAGAATCAGCAATATGATTTTATCACAGAAAACAAAGGTGAAATTCTTGTTTTACTTGATAAAAATCAACGATTGACGATTCATTTGTATACAGAGTCCACTTTACTAACGATTGATTCAGATCAATGGAAGCGATCCTTATTAGATTTCTTCACAAGCTATCCATTTTTGGTTCCGCTTGTCGTGGAAGGTGAAGAATAAATGTTCTAAATTCATTAAAAGTGCTAGAATGGTTTTTATAACTATTCAGCACTTTTTTTTTGGAAGGAGCAGTATGATGAAAAACAAAGCACTAGGTTTTTATGAAGGACGATCTTTAGATGAGTCAAATGTATTTATTGAAAAGGAAATTCCGATACCCAATTGCCAAGCAAATGATTTATTGGTGGAAGTACAGGCAGTTTCGGTCAATCCAATCGATACAAAAAGACGGCAAATGACTGCTTTAAGTGAAGCGTTCCAGATCCAAGGGTATGACGCCGTTGGGATCGTTAAAGAAATCGGCTCAGCAGTTAATGGCTTTGCCGTTGGTGATCGGGTGTTTTATGCTGGAACCACACAACGACCTGGTGCGAATCAAAGGTTCCAAACAGTTGATTCTCGGATCACAGCAAAGGCACCAGCCGGCTTTTCTGATGGCGATCTTGCAGCTATGCCATTAACGAGTATTACAGCGTGGGAATTGCTTTTTGAAAAATTTGGGTACGTGCCTGAAGAAAACGCGAATGATGGATCGATTTTATTGGTCAATGCCAGCGGTGGTGTTGGCTCAATTGCGGCGCAACTAGCAAAATGGGCAGGATTGACAGTCTATGGCACTGCGAGTCCTAAGAACGATCAGTGGCTTAAAAACAATCAAGTGGATCAAGTACTTAATCATCGCTTGCCGTTGGCTGAACAAATCACTGAGCCTTTTTCAGCCGTTGCAATTTTTTATGACGCCTCGGCCTATTTGCCACAATTAACGAAAGCAATCTTGCCGTTTGGCAAAGTCGGAATGATCGTGAATACGAAAGAAGCGCTAGATTTAAATCCATTTAAAAACCTCGGCATCGATTTTTATTGGGAGTATATGTTCGCAAAAACAGATGCTCAGTTGATGATTGAAACACAAGGGAGCATTTTGCAACGGATCGCCTCGTTACTCGCTGACAAAAAGATCCATACGACTGCGGTCCAAACGTTTGATGGAGGAATTACCATCGAGACCTTAAAGCTCGCTACAAAAGCGGTTGAGCAAGGAACAAAAGGAAAGACAGTGATCACTGGAGGCGTCCGCTAGATGGAAGAAGAGGAAGCGATGCTGTTTTGGGATGAATTTGCCCAAGAATATGCACAGATTCAAAGAGAATCCCAATTGAAAATTGCCGAAGAGGTAGCAGCTTTTTTGGTGGAGCAGAAAGTGTTCCCGATATCGGCCTTCGTTGACTTTGCTGCGGGGACTGGCCGCTACATTTCAGCATTTTATCCTTATGTAGATGAGTATTACGCAATTGATTTTTCAAAAGAAATGTTAAAAATCATTGAAGAAACGACGGAAGATCCGATGAACAAGCTCCATCTGGTTCAGCAGAGCCAAAAAGACTTTTTATCCGCAGACCAGCACTGGCCCTGTATTTTTATGGCAATGAATCCAGCAGTCAGAGACAAAGAAGCATTGCTTCAGTTTCAAAAAAAGGCCCATCAATTGATTATTCTAAGAATGATCGCAGAAGAAGAAAACGTGTTTCAGCCTTATGAAAAAAATCTTTCAGCGAAGAATGACCTGAACCTAAACAATTGGTACAAGAAGTGGTTTTCAGAAGAAGCGATTGATTGGCAGAGTCGGCAATTCGAGTATATTTTGAAGGAAGAGATCGATCAAGAATTATTTCATCTTTATTTTGAGGAGGAGTACTCATCGGAACAACGGCAACAAATGGTTCAACATGTCTTTGGTGAGGCATTGACTGTCGAAAGCCAAACGAAAATCACCTTTGAGCTTCTCATAGCCTAAGTAAAATCACACAATGGGTATCAAAAAAACGAGATTCTGACATAAGATCAAGAAACAGGTACAGGAGCTAGGCTTCTTTTGGCTGCGGACTGGAAACATCTTATGCTGGAATCTCGTTTTACAGTGAATTTGCTACAATAGAAGGTATACGATGCTGCCTAATAACAGTAAAAAAATGATGTTGACGATAAAAAACAGCTTTTGAAACGTTCTCGCTTCTTTTGGTTTGGCTTGTTTCAATAATTTGTACCCAATCAAATTCGCCAAAGAAGCAATCAATGTACCCAAACCACCAACATTGACGCCCAAAAGAACGGCTTTTTCTAAATCGGTGAAAGGAGCAATCAAAATTGCTGCTGGAACGTTAGATATTCCTTGGGAGAGTAAAATACTACCTAAAAAAGCGCGATGCGTTTCTTGAAAATACGGTCGAATGTGATCGGTGACCAGAGATAGGTCTTGAATATTCCCGACGATCAAGAAGAAGCAGAGAAAGGTAAGTAGTAACCGATAATCAACTTTTGCAAATAATCGTTTATTGCTAAACCAAACCACGGCTGCGACGACAAGCACGGCGATTGAAATAGGGAGAATACTAAAAATACCAAGAATCATAAGGACAAATAATCCTGAATTAAGCAGCGCTGGCTTTTTTTCAAAGGGTTCTTCTTGCAGGGCGATTTCCAATGGAGTCTTTGGGATGAGCTGGATCGAAACAAGGAGTAATAGTAATGAAAGTCCCACAAAGGTGCCGGTAGTCCACATGAATTGTGGCAGCGAAATCTGATAGTAAGAAAATAAAAATAGATTTTGCGGATTTCCAAATGGAAACAGGCTGCTTCCTAAATTGGCTGCTACGATCAAATAGACAGCGCCTAATAAGACACTGGTGTGCTGTTGTTCTTTCCTCGTTAAGAGTAAATAGATGGGCAATAAAGTTAAGATAGCCACGTCATTTGTTAAAAACATCGAACTGAAGAAGCTTAGCAAGACGATTGCGCGGATCAAGTCACGCAGATTGCGACTTTTTTCCACTAATTTTTGTCCAAATGCTCGTAAAAGACCAGCTTCTTCTAACCCATTGATTACTAACATTAATCCAAACAGTGATAAAATCACTTTAAAGTCAATAAACGACCAACGGAAGGTGCCGAAAAAACACGCAATAAGTGCTAGTAGCAGGGAAATCGAAAATAATCGATCCGTTCGAAAAAATGCTAACATTCGTTTTCCCATAGTTCACCACCTTTCTTCTCAAGAATTTTACCATTCCTATGCTTTAGGAACAATAAATCACGCTTTTTCCATCGAACTCAAAGACATTCAGGCAATTTTTATAGTTGACAAACGACTCATTAATTGGGAAATTAGTATGTGAAAGGTGAAGGAGGTTCAAGAATGAATGTGATGCAGCTGCTTGAAAAAAATCAGCAGGTACATTTTCAAATTTTGGCTGTTTTTTTTCAGAATGGCTCAGAAGTCTCTTATAAAAAGCTTGCAAGAACGTTATCTATTTCCGCGCCCACTTTGCAAAAAGAACTTCAAAATCTTCATCAAAATTTAGCTGCTTTCCATGAAGACGCAGCTTTGATCTATTCAGAAAATGATCAAGTGCAATTGGTATTGCCTCTTGATTTTTCCCTGAAGCAATTTTTTTATGCCTATCTTTCAGAAGCAATCGATTTTCAGATATTGTCGTATTTGTTTTTTCATCGAGATGAGTCAACGACGAAAATGATGTTAGAACTGATGTTGAGTGAAGCTTCATTGTTTCGTCGATTCAAAGCGATCAATCAGTTATTGAAAGAATTCGACATCCAATTAAAAAATAAAAAATTGATTGGGGATGAAAAACAGATTCGCTTTTTCTATTATCAGTTTTTTTCACAAAGTTATCCCAATGAAGAATTGATCGCTCGCTTGAACGCACCAGCCATCAACAATTTGATTCGAGTCATTGAAAAACAGTTGCAGACAACGTTTAGTCAAGCAGAGCGTTGGAAAGTCGGGCTTTGGTTAGGCATTATGGAAGCCCGTTTTGATTATCGCGGCTCGCAACAGCATGAAGCCTCGTATCCATTGTTGAAGTCATTGGAAAATGAAGCGATGTTCCAGCTTTTGCGGAATATATTA
Organism: Enterococcus sp. DIV1083b; assembly: GCF_051713705.1. Lineage (NCBI taxonomy): Bacteria > Bacillati > Bacillota > Bacilli > Lactobacillales > Enterococcaceae > Enterococcus > Enterococcus sp. DIV1083b. Next base: position 1,891,521 of record NZ_JBIOQJ010000001.1, on the reverse strand, counting down.
GGGCGCTATCTCAGTCGTTTTGCCGTATCCTGGAGCGATTATGAAACGGTATATTTCTATTTATTTTTATTAGCTGAAGGCTTGATTCGCCCTTCACTGGATGACTCCTTGCAAAAATCACTTTTCTTCCAAGAGATCGATGCGTTAAATGGGGAGCTGCTGCAGGCCATTGGTGATACTGAAAGAAAGACTACGGAAACTTCTACGGAATTACGCGTCTTCTTGACGAGTGTGACGATCCAAGCATTGTATATTCATGGCGGCATTATTGCCTTTGCTGAATTTCAGCCGCAAAGTGTTGCGAATGAGAGCTTGATCGAAGTGGCACAGCAAGCAATCGAACAGTTAGAGAAAAACGTAAACCAGTCCTTTTCTCTTGAGAAAAAGCAGCATTTGACCAATGAATTGCTTTTGATCCGTCAATGGATTCAAGTAAAACAGGAAAAAGCATTTACGGTAGGCATTTTGCTGACTCAATCACGATTACGCAGTGGCTTTTTACGGCGCTTTTTGATCAAAGAATTGGCTGGCTATCCGAATATTCACTTCGATGGGACGAAGGAGAAGGACTATGATCTATTGATCGTTGATCATTCTGAGATCTCGGAAGGCTATCGTTATAAAAAACGATTGATTTTAACAGGTGGTGCAACCCCATTTGAAGAAGAGCGGCTTCATCAAATCGTGGATGAAATACGAAATGAGAACCTTGAAAGCGAGTTGGAAAAGATATGAGAATAGTGATTATTGGAGGCTCTCATGCAGGAATTGCTGCTGCCCGTCATTTAAAAAAAGTTGACCCAAAAGTCGATGTGATAATTATAGAAAAATCAAGCGTTCTTGGTTATGTTGCCAGCAGTTTGAATTTAGTGCTAGAAGGCTACATTCAGCGTTTGGAAGATTCCAAAACGGCTACTGCCAGTGAACTTCTTTCAGAAGGAATCAATGTGATGCTAAATAGTGAAGTCACAAAAATCTTTCCGCAAGAACAAACGGTTCATTTTGTCACATCAACGGAATCTTATCAGCAAGAAGACGAAGTGAGTTATGATGGTTTGATTTTGGCGATGGGATCGAGTACTTTCCGTTCGGAGTTTGCCTCAGATGTTGAAGCACATATAACGACCTACAAAACCATTGGTCAATCAAAACAAGCATTAGAAAAAATTGAGAATGCCCAAACCGTTGCGATCGTCGGTGCTGGTCTGATCGGGTTTGAATTAGCGGAATCTTTAAGCGGACAACAAAAAGCCGTTCATTTGATCGATCGCATGGATACGCTGTTGTTCCGTTATTTTGATCATGAAATTGCCAAAATTTTGATGGAACGCTTTCCTAAAAATTTGCAGATCTATCTTAACAGCAATGTCGCTCATACGATCAAAAATGAGAAAGGCGATTATCAAGGAATTGAGCTGTCAAATGGAACGAAAATTCAAGCTGACGTGGTCGTTTATGCTGTCAATCCACGTCCAAATGTTGCGCTAGTAGAAGATTTTCTGAAACTAAATCTGGATGGCACGGTATCGACAAATGAGTATTTGCAAACGTCTGACCCAGCGATTTATGCAATTGGGGATCTTGTTTCGATCCCATTTAATCATTCGGATAGCTTCTTGTATATTCCTTTAGTAACAAATGCTTACCGCACCGGGATCGTTGCTGCCACCAATTTATTGGCAAATGAACGGGGAACAACGAAAATTCCTTTTCCAAAAATGCAACGGACCGTCGTCAGTAAATTGTTTGGCTATTTCGTCAGCAGTTCAGGTATTAATGAGACTGAGGCACCGTATTACGGCTTTGAAGTAGATTCAGTGACGCAAACATTTCATTCTCGGACATTTTTCGCGACAGATGAGGATTTTGAAGTAACGTTAAAACTGATTTTTGATCAGCAAACGAAAGTGATCATGGGGGGACAAATCATTACGAGTGATCGTGGAAGTTTGGAGATCATCAATACGATCTCAACCTTGATCAATAGCAAGACGACCTTGCACCAGTTAGCAACAATGGATTACTTTTTCAATCCAACCATCTCATTTCCACTGCACTTTTTGAATCAATTGGCCCTTGATGGCTTGTTAAAGTAAAATAGTAAGTCTTGATAAACCTGCGATGATCGCAGGTTTATTTTTTTTGAATTGACGTTATTCGGGAGAAAATAGCGATGGCACGATGAAAAGTATCGCGTATTAAAACCAGGTGAGGTTGTGCTGAACTTCGATGCCAACTGGTATCGCTATCTTTTTGATGAAGAAACTCGTAAAAAATATGACGACCAACGTTTTATGACTGAACGATTTCCGGTAAAGGATTGTTATCGGTAGACGAATATTCCTTGGATGGAAACGTTAGCTCAACAGTACCCTTTATCTGAAAAGCTACGCCCAGCTTGGGATGAGCATGTGTGAACTAAACAGGGGGTTCAACAGATTGAAACGATGGAACGTGTAAATGAATTGTTATTAAATGAAACTCAGAAGTTGAATCTAGCCTTCTCAAGTATTTATTTGATTAAAGCGATTAAATAGACTTCGTTGATAAAAAAAGACGTGCTCACAGTCTTTTATTAGAGAAAAATATCACATAATCCCTTACCTACGCAGATTCGTTTTCACTGAAATTGCTTTGGTAAAGGGTTTTTTTAAAAAAACTTCTTGTGATTTTAAGTGAAATACGTTACCCTATTAAAGAGAGTGAGAATCATTCTCAATAAGGGGGGGCGGGGCATGTTGAAAAAAATCGGATTACTGCTGATCTTGATTCTTCTTGTGGGCTGTTCGTTACTGGTAGGTACCCATGATTTATCATTAAGTGGTTTACAGCAGGGTGATCCGAATCATTGGCTTGTTTTGGTAAAAGTTAGGCTCCCACGGACGATCAGTTTGATCATTGCAGGTGGAATCATTAGTTTATGTGGGAAAATCATGCAGCATATGATGCAAAATAAATTTGTGGCATCTGAGTCGATCGGATTATCTGATAGTGCTCGTTTAGGAATTTTGCTAGTCATGCTTTTTCTGCCAAATGCTTCAAACTTGATTCGGACAACCGCAGCATTTGTGTTTGCTTATGCAGGTGTTTTGTTCTTTTTATTTTTAAGCCAATTTCTACCAAAGAAAGATCCAATGATGCTCCCTTTGACCGGGGTGATGTTCGGTAATATCATCGGTGCCATTAGCAGCTTCTTGGCCTATCGCTTCCAATTGGTTCAAAATGTCTCTTCTTGGCTTCAAGGAAACTTCGCTACTATTATGGCTGGCCAGTATGAACTTTTGTATTTGACGATTCCAGTATTCGGTCTGTTGTATTTCCTAGCTTATGAGATCACGATTGCTGGTTTAGGAGAAAGTGCCGCCAAGAGTCTAGGGATCAATTATCTGTTTTTACGCTTTGCTGTGTTCGCTCTGGTGGCGTTTGCCAGTAGTGTCGTTTTATTGACCGTTGGACAAATCCCTTTTCTGGGGATCGTTATCCCAAATATGATCGGCATGGTGTTTGGGGATCATTTGAAGAATAATCTACTGCTGATCAGCTTTGCTGGAAGTGCATTTTTACTTTTATGTGATGTATTGGCACGCATCGTGATTGCTCCGTATGAGATGCCCGTAAGTGTGGTTGCCGGTGTACTAGGTGGTTGCTGCTTCTTGATTTTGCTGCTGGGGAGGAAGTTTCAATGAAGAAAAAACTCTTTCTTTTGTTCTTTCTGATCCTTTGTGCCGCTACTGCCTATCTGACCTATAACACCTATGGTAATTGGTCATTTGCTTTTGTATTGCGGGGCCGTCGGATCTTCGCCTTTGCTCTGGTGGCGATCGCAATTTCCTTTAGTACGATCACCTTACAGACTGTTACGAGCAATCGCTATTTAACACCAGGAATCTTAGGCTTGGATCAACTATATGTCCTGGTTCAGACCCTGTGTTTCTTTTTTATCGGCGGGATCCAGATGCTAAGCCAAGAAACAGCAGCGATGTTCTTATTCTCTGTCAGTCTGACTGCCATTCTAGGAAGTTTATTGATCGGTTTTTTCTATCAAAAAGCCGTTAACGGATTGTTTTTGTTGTTGATGGCTGGAATGGTCTGCGGCACGATGTTCAGTAGTCTGAGCACGTTTTTGCAAGTCTTGATGGACCCGAATGAATATGATTTACTGCAAGGACGCTTATTCGCTAGCTTTGGCAATATCAATACGCAACATCTCTTAATTGCTGCTGTGATCATTTTGATTGGTAGTAGCTGCCTGATTCTGTGGATTCCAGAATTGAATCTGTTGCATTTAGGAAGCAGGCAAGCCAAAAGTCTAGGCGTTCCTGTTCAATGGCTTCATAGAGGTATTTTATTTTTGATTGCGCTTCTGACAGGTACCGCTACGGCACTCGTAGGTCCAGCTGTTTTTCTCGGCTTTGTAGTGGCAACGATCACCTATCAGCTTTTTCCCACCTATCGCCATAGTTGGTTGTTTGCTGGTGGCAGCCTGATTGGTTTTCTCCTGTTAGTAGGAGGGCAGTTCTTAGTGGAACAAGTGTTTCAATGGCAAACGACCATCGGCACCGTGATCCAATTATTAGGCGGTATCTTCTTTATAAGCAAATTGCTGCTGGAAAGGAAAAAATCATGATCGAAACAAAAAATGTATCCAAAAATTATGCGAAAACACAGGTGTTGACCGAGTGTTCTTTAGCATTACCTGAGCAGAAAATGATTGCCTTTATCGGGCCAAATGGTGCGGGAAAAAGCACCTTACTCTCCTTGGTCAGTCGGATGCTGGACCAGAGAACTGGTGATATTTATTTAGATGGAACTGAGATTCGCCAATGGAAATCCAAAGAGCTAGCCAAAAAAATGGCTTTTTTGCAACAAAGCAATCGCTATGCAGTCAATCTGACTGTAAGAGAACTGGTGGCATTTGGTCGCTATCCGTATAACCGCGGGCAACAATCGGCAGCGGATAATAGGATCATTGATGATTCTTTGGCTAAGCTATCCCTTACCGAATACGCCGATCAATCGATCCATGAGCTTTCTGGTGGTCAGCTACAACGAGTTTACTTGGCGATGATCTTGGCTCAAGATACAGATTATCTGCTGTTGGACGAACCGTTAAACAATCTAGATTTGAAGCACGCCAACCAGCTGATGAAGCTATTGACCACCTTGGTGGAAGACTATCAGAAAACCGTTGTGATCGTTTTGCACGACATTAATTTTGCCGCTCGATACGCCGATCACATCGTTGCTATGAAAGACGGTCAAATTTTTAAAGCGGCCGACACTGAGGCTGTGATCCAGGAGCAAGTGTTGGCATCGTTATATGAGATTTCAATCAAACTGGTACAAGTGGATGGTCGGCAATTTTGCTATACCTTCCAATAAAATGTATTTCTAAGGAGGAAAAAAATGAAAAAAATTGTAGTAAGCTTTATGAGTATTTTCGTATTAGCGGGGTTGACCGCATGCGGATCAAATAATACTGGTACAATCGAATCGACAGGGACACAGCAAAGCCAAACTGCTCAGAGTGAACAGACACCGACAGAGGTTGAAATCACTGATAGCAATGGAACTGTTACTGTTCCTTATGCACCAGAAAAAGTGGTGATTTTTGACAATAGTGCCTTAGACACGATGGATGCGCTTGGCCTTGGGGATCGAATCGTTGCTGCTGCGACCAGCAATTTACCAGATTATTTATCAGCGTATGCAGATGTTGAATCAGCAGGGGGAATCAAAGAGCCTGATTTAGAAAAAATCAATCAACTGCAGCCAGACCTAATCATTATTTCTGGGCGACAACGTGATTTCCAAGAGGAATTGTCTGCAATCGCGCCAACCGTTTTCTTAAGCGTTGACAATAGTGATACTTGGGCATCGATCGAAGCCAACATTACGACCATTGGTCAAATTTTTGGTAAGGAAGAGGAAGCGCAAGAACAACTAGCATCGTTACAAGGTCAGATCGATACCTTGAAGGAGCAAGCGCAAAATGCTGACGAGAAAGCCTTGGTTGTTATGGTAAATGAAGGCAATCTTTCTGCTTTTGGGCCAGGTTCTCGTTACAGTATCTTGTATGATACGTTTGGTTTCCCTGCAGTAGATGAGGAATTAGAGGCGTCGACACATGGACAAAGTATTTCTTATGAGTACTTGCTTGAGAAAAATCCTGATATCATTTTCGTGATCGACCGGACAAAAGCGATCGGCGGCAATGAAAGTGAAAGTGAATTTGTTGCAAATGAAATCGTCCAAGAAACAAATGCTGGGCAAAACGATCAAGTCATTGAATTGGATGCTGCGGTTTGGTATTTAGCAGGTTCAGGCTTGGAGTCGATCCAACTAATGATGGACGATGTCAAACCAGCCGTTGAATAAATAGGTGAGAAAAGCAATCAAGTAATTAGGACACGCGTATCAGTTTACTGAGAATGCGTGTCCCTTTTTATTTTCCTATTTTCTAAGACCTACGACTGATTTTTGATAACTTTCCCTACTTTACTTTACCTGTCGTAGTAATTGTTTTATAATTAGTACGACAGATGAAGTAATTTAGGAGGCGATTGCGTGATCTCGAGTGACGGAATTCGCGGCTATAACGACGCAATCATTTTATCCATTCTTTCCAATGAAGATTCTTATGGATATGAAATATCCAAGCGTATTCGCGAAGGAACAGATGCTTTATATGTGATCAAAGAAACGACGTTGTATTCCGCTTTTACTCGGTTAGAAAAACAAGGATTGATCCGCTCATATCCTGGAGAAGTGACGCATGGCAAAAAGCGGACGTATTACCAGATAACTGCAGACGGAAGAGCAAGCCTTACGGAGAAACTATTGGAGTGGCAGCAGACAAAGATCGTCGTTGACCAGTTCTTACAAGGAGGAGACAAATGAAAACCATTCATGACTATCTAGACAGCTTATTTTTATCAGTACCCATCACACCGGAAACCAAAAAGGCGAAAGAAGACCTCTTAGCGATTATGGAAGACCACTACTTAGAACTGATTCACCAAGGGAAAAGCGAGCATGAAGCCATCGGTGCAGTAATCAGTGAGTTTGGTTCCGTAGATGAGCTGTTGCAAGAGTTAAATGTTTCAAAAGAAGAAGCGCCGATTGATGATTGGTCCGATGCCATCACAGAAGACGATGCGTTTGATTATTGGGGAACTGTGCGACACTTTGCTTTCTCGTTATCTATAGGAATCGGTTTTTGTATCGCATCCCTAGCAGCCTTGATGCTCTTTGTTAGTATATATGCTGAGACCTTTGGAATAATGGTGATGTTTCTTTTTATCGCCATCGGGGTCGGTTTTATTATCTCTAGCAGCTTGCACTTTTCCGGTGCTCGTAAACAGTTGGATGATCGTCCAATAAAAAGGGATGCCAAACGAGAAGCCGCTCAGCAACTCGCAAATTATGAAAAAAGTTTTCGGATTGGTCTTGTTTTAGGAATTGGTGCCTGTATTTTATCACTTGCGCCTGTACTTTTAAGTGAGTTGTTTTATTATTCTGTTGAATTTGGGATTTCCTTGTTTTTCTTGACGGTTGCAGCAGGTGTGTTCTTTATTATTTATGTAAGTATTATCCGTACAGGCTTTGCGAAGCTGGCAACTGAGACGTATTTTATTCGCGACGAAGACCATCCGGGGGATCGAGCAACACGTTATAAATATGGCGAATCCGCTGGTAGAGTTACCTTTTTTCGAACAGTTTACTGGCCAGTGATTTTGGTCGTTTACATGCTTTGGTCCTTCATGTTTCATGCATGGGCTTACTCTTGGGTCATTTTTGTTATTGGTGGTGTCTTAGAGGACTACTTTATCGGACATACGAAAGCAAAAAAATAAGAGACACTTCAATCGAGAGTGCTTTCTTTACTTTTAAAAAAAGGAAGATTATAATACGCCTTGTAACTGAACCAATCAAAAAAGAACAGCGAGAAATATGGTTCTCTCAATGCTTTTTAAAAGTTCAGAATACAAGAAAAGAGGCAATGAATATGTTAGAAATTCATTATCTGAAAAATGGCAGCAAAGAAATAGCAACAGTCGAATCTCCGGAGCGCTTTCTCGCAAGTCAATACTTGGAAGTTCCACCTTTTCAAGACCATTACCCAGTCGAAGAAGTTTTTTTAGACGGTAAGCGGATTACATTGAGGGATCGAACGATCAGTGGATTGTTCAACTATTTAAATACTAAATAAAAAATTGCCTTTTTCTATGGCTCACTTTACTTGGTGAGGAATCATAGGAAGAGGCAATCTTTTTTATTTAATTGAGAATGAGGGGTGTAATTGAGAATCTAACAACTAGGGAATTGAAATGGAAACGATTAGTCAAACTTACAACTATACTCTATTTGTATTGGATAGGAAATAAATATGCTCATTTCTGAGGAGGATAACATTTTTTTTGACTATTTCTGAATAAACTATTGCTTTTTATAGTTAGATATACTAATAATTAATAGAGATTATTCTCAAATAATTATTCTAATTGGAGGAAATGATATGTCATTAATTGGAAAAGAGATTGGTTCATTCGAAGCGAAAGCTTACCACAATGGAAAATTTATCGATGTTTCATCAGAAGATTTTAAAGGAAAATGGAACGTTGTTTGTTTTTACCCTGCAGATTTCTCATTTGTTTGTCCAACAGAGCTTGAAGATTTGCAAGATCAATATGCATCATTAAAAGAATTAGGCGCAGAAGTTTATTCTGTATCAACAGATACTCATTACACTCATAAAGCATGGCATGATCATTCTGATGCCATCAATAAAATCGAATATATCATGATTGCAGATCCTTCTCATGTGATCTCAGAGATCTTTGATGTACTAGATGAAGCTTCTGGGTTGTCTCAACGTGGAACATTCATCATCGATCCAGATGGCGTAGTCCAAACAGTTGAGATCAATGCGGACGGTATCGGTCGTGATGCTAGTGGCTTGATCGATAAAATCCGTGCTGCACAATATGTCCGTACTCATCCAGGTGAAGTATGTCCTGCAAAATGGAAAGAAGGCGAAGAAACTTTAACGCCAAGCTTAGACCTTGTAGGCAAGATTTAGGAGGCTCTCATGGCATTAGATAAGGCAATCAAAGACCAACTGACGCAGTATCTCGCGATGCTAGAATCAGAGGTTGTTTTTGCGGCAACTTTAGGTGAGGATGATTCTTCCACAAAAGTACGTGAATTCTTAGAAGAAATCGCAGAAATGTCGCCAAAAATCACTATCCAAGCTGTAGCAAGTGAACGGACACCAAGCTTTTCGATCAATCGTCCCGGTGAAGAAAGCGGCATCGCTTTTGCTGGTTTACCGTTAGGACATGAGTTCACTTCGTTTATTTTAGCGTTGCTTCAAGTAAGCGGTCGTCCGCCGAAAATTGACGAAGCACTTCAAAAGCGCATCAAAGCGATCGATAAGCCATTACATTTTGAAACCTATGTCAGTTTGACCTGCCATAACTGTCCTGATGTTGTTCAAGCGTTAAATATCATGGCAGTGCTAAATCCTTCCATCAGTCACACCATGATCGAAGGTGGGATGTTCAAAGAAGAAATTGACAAGAAAAAAATTATGGCTGTGCCAACCGTCTTTTTAGACGGTGAAGAATTTGCAAGCGGCCGTCAAACGATCGAACAGTTGTTGGAAAAAGCAGCTGGTCCGACGAGTAAAGATGACTTTGCTGAAAAAGAGCTTTTCGATGTGTTAGTTGTCGGTGGCGGACCTGCAGGCGGAAGCGCAGCGATTTATGCAGCGCGTAAAGGCATCAATACTGGGATGGTCGTCGAAACAATGGGTGGACAAGTAATGGAAACCCTGGGGATCGAAAACATGATCGGTACTCCTTATACCGAAGGACCAAAATTAATGCGTCAGGTAGAAGAGCACATCAACGAATACAATGTAGACGTGATGAAAGGGCAGCGTGCGAAAGATATTCGTCGCAATGATGTCATCGAAGTTGAATTAGAAAATGGTGCAGTATTAAAAACCAAAACGGCCATTTTAGCAACTGGCGCTCGCTGGCGTAACATCAATGTTCCAGGAGAAAAAGAATTCAAAAATAAAGGTGTTGCCTATTGCCCACATTGTGACGGTCCGTTATTTGCTGGGAAAGAGGTTGCTGTCATTGGCGGCGGAAACTCTGGGATCGAAGCAGCGATCGATTTAGCTGGCATGGCAAAACACGTCTATGTTCTTGAATTTTTACCGGAACTAAAAGCGGACCTTGTGCTACAAAACCGTTTGAACACGTTAGAAAATGTGACTGTTATTACGAATGCGGCAACGAAGGAAATTGCTGGATCCGATCATGTCGAACAATTGACCTACGTTGATCGAGAAACGAATGGCGAATTCACATTAGCTGTTGAAGGTGTCTTCATCTTGATTGGCTTGATGCCGAATACCGAATGGTTAAAAGATCGCATCGTTTTAAACGAACGCAATGAGATCGTCGTAGACAAACACGGCGCAACCAATATTGAAGGGGTCTTTGCAGCAGGGGATTGTACCGATAGTGTATACAAACAGATCATCACTTCAATGGGTTCAGGTGCGACTGCGGCATTAGGTGCCTTTGATCACCTGATTCGCTCGTAAGCGCCTTGCATCATTTAAAATCAAAAAACGTCTCAGGGGCTTCTAGGAGCTGCTGAGCGTTTTTTCTTTTTGTAAGGGCAGTTTGGGTGCAGTTGACAGAAGGACAGCTTCTATATTACAATGAAAAAAACTCGTTCAAAAAAGAAAGAGGTATATTGATGAGTGTCGTAGGTATCTAATCAGCCAATTAAAACAAATAAGCAAAAACAGACTGTTTATTTGTTGTGCCTGTAGATACCGATAAAAATCGTTATTGATGAATCAGGTGATGGGAAACTATCGCTTTTTTTGTACACTTTTTTGGACGGGGATCTGATCGGAATCCTCAGGCACAAGAAAGGATAACTCATGAAGATACCTCAAGCAACTGAATTTGAACAAATTAAAGAACAAGTAAGTAAAAAAATAATCAGCGATTACGGCAAGGCGCGCTTTGCGAATGAAAAACCAGCAGCGACGATCCACTCTGCCCAAAAACGAGTGACAGAGACCACTGAAGCGATGGCGCTATTAGCCGCTGGTCGTCAAGTGCCTTTTATGGGGCTACAGCATGTCTTACACCATACGGAGAAAATTGAAAAAGGGTTTGTTTTAGAACCACAGGAGCTTATCGAATATGGAGACTTTTTACGGTCTTTTCGAATCATCCGTCAATTGTTCGAAAAGAATCAATCGATTGCCCCAAGATTACATCAATATGCACAAGGGTTAGAAGACTTTTCTGAAATCGCCGAAATGATTTTCCAAAAGATTCGCAATGGTCAGGTTGATAGTAATGCCAGCCGAGAATTGCGGAAAATTCGCGGTACGATCGAAAAATATGAAGCTGATCTGAAAAAAGTTTTTGCAAAGTTTTTTAAGGAAAGTCGCTATTTACAAGAAAATCGTGTCATCAAAAAGAACGACCGATATACGTTACCTGTGCGTGCTGAATTTCAACAGCAATTTAACGGAACGATCATCGAACGTTCCAATAAACGAGCGACTGTCTTTATTGAACCGGAGGCAGCTGCCCGTTTAAATGATCGATTGATCTTGGCGCAAGCAGAAGAAACAGCCGCTCAATACCAAGTGTTGTCAGAGTTGACAGGGGCGATCGCCGAACAAATGAACGCCGTGTTTACCTGTCTTGACATTTTAGTTGTGCTGGATATTATTTTTGCTCGGGGAAAATATTGTCGAGAAATCAACGGGCAACCGATAACTATGACTGAGGAAGAAGTTTTGCTTCTTGATCAAGTCCGTCATCCTTTGCTGGGACGTGATGCGGTTCCTCTTTCTTTAAAACTTGGCGAAGAAAACCGCTGCATGGTCATCACGGGTCCCAATGCTGGAGGCAAGACCGTCGTCTTAAAAACCGTTGGACTTGTTTGCGCCATGGCTCATTATGGCTTATTTCCAGCGCACAATGGCAAAAGTACTGTTCCGTTTTTAAAAAGTCTTTGGATGGATATTGGCGATCAACAAAGTCTGGAAAATTCTTTAAGTACCTTCTCTGGACACATGTCGAACATTGCTCAGATTATGAAGAATGCTACCCGACACAGTATTGTTTTATTGGATGAAATCGGCAGCGGCACTGAGCCCAATGAAGGGGCTGCTTTGGCGATCGCCATCATGGAATCCATCTATCGCTCAGGAGCTTTAATGATCGCAACAACGCATTATGGTGAAATCAAGCAGTTTGCCGTCGATCATCAAGATTTCGAAACAGCGGCAATGGCTTTTGATGCCAAAACCTTGACACCAAAATATCGTTTGCTGACGAATGCAGTCGGTGATAGTAATGCGTTTTGGATTGCCGAAAAGATGGCGATCCCCGCTGACGTAGTCCAAACAGCAAAGGAATATTTAAAGCATAAAACCTATTCTTTTGAGAAGCAGCTTTTTGAAAAGGGGAAGAAACAACCCCCTCAACAAGAAGCCAAGATAGATCTTATTTTTCAAAAAGGAGACTTGGTCTTTTCAACAGAACATAACCAGCGCGGACTTTTTTATGAGTATTTGGAACAAGGACAAGCGAAAATTTCAATTGAGAAACACTTTTTTGTTGTTGTCGCACGTCGCTTGCAACTCCTCACAAAGCGAGAGGTGCTCTATCCCGCAGGTTATGATCTTGATCAGCTATTCGTTGAGTTTGCGCAGCGCAAGTTTACTCGAGATATTGAACGGGGATCTAAAAAAGCGCAGAAGCAGTTACGAAAAGCAGCGCAAGAACGGCAAACCAATCGACCCGTGGATTGATAGATTAAGAAAACTTTCAATCGATAGACCAAAATCAAGCAAGCAGTCCTTTTTCAGCACCTAGAAAAAGGACTGCTTTTTTTAAATGTTCGTTTTTTTAATAACGTCCTTTATCGATGCCGTTCCTTTGTTTGGATGATTATTTTGGTTGTTTTTTCTTTATAGAGCAGAAAATATTCGAAATATCTAAATTCTTTAAGAAAAGTTAAAGAAAAATAAAAATAACAGAGAATTGGTTGTATCTTTATTCGAGGAAGGGTACCATTCATATTGGATTGAAAAATAACATATAACCTTGTTAGGTGAGGCTCCTATACAAACACAAGCTATTGCGCAGAAACGTCGAAAGACGCCAATGTGTAAAACAGGAATTGTCGGATTAAGGCTTTTCATAAAATAGCTAAGAGAGCAAATGACTTTCTTTACGTTGTATAGTGCTAAAACTCGGACGATGAGATTGCTGCTAAAGTCTGACGTCCTAAGAGAAGTGAGACTTTTTTGCTTTTCTTTCTGATGGATGACGAAGCTCATAGAGCAAAATAACTGGTACCGTCTGAACACCTACTCCAAGGCAAGAGGAGTGGAAGCAATGATAGAAAAAAAGAAGATCGATTGGCTGCTGATCATAGCTTATTTGCTATTGAGCCTTATCGGTCTTTTAATGATTTATAGTGCAAGTTCATACCGTTTATTAACGAGAGATCAACCACCAGCGTCGCTATTTATCCGTCAATTGGTCTTTTTGTTACTTAGCTGGGTTCTTTTATTCATTATTCAGCGGACGCGAAGAGAGATTTTGCTTAGCAAATACTTAGCGATCGGTCTGCTAGCATTTGGGATCTTTACCTTGCTCTTAGCTCGTTTGCCCTTTTTCGGTGTCTCTGTTAATGGGGCACAACGCTGGGTCTCGATCGCAGGGATTCAATTTCAACCATCAGAGATTGTGAATGTAGGGATGGTCTTGTACCTTGCTCATTACTTTCAAACTGCAAAAACCACCTTGCAGGAAATGAAACGTCCGCTTTTCGTTTTGTTTTTGTGCTGTGTGTTGATCCTGTTTCAACCGAAAATAGCCGGTGTGATGATTTTGCTTTTTTTAGCATTTGTCATGATAACTACGGTACAAGTCCCCGTGAAGCTGACGGCTCTTTTATTTGGTGGCTTAGTGATCAGTCTATTCTTGGCTGCCCTGTTGATCATGTTTTTAGGCGACAATGATTTATTGCCTCATATTTTTATGCACGTATATAACCGAATTCGCCTAGTAGGTGATCCATTCTCCGACCCTTACAATCAGGGGTTCCAAATGATCCATTCTTACTATGCTTTATTTAATGGAGGGCTTACTGGTCTCGGTTTAGGAAACAGTATTACGAAAAAAGGCTTTTTACCAGTTGCGGAAACCGATTTTATTTTTTCCGTTTTAGTAGAAGAGCTTGGCTTGCTTTTCGGGATTTTTGTTATTGGCTTATTATTCGTAATCATCTTACGTTTATTTATTCGTTCCGCAGCTATTGAAAACCCTCAGATTGGATTGATATTGCTAGGAACAAGTACATTACTTTTGTTGCAAACAAGTATCAATATAGCCAGTATTTTAGGGTTGATGCCGATGACGGGGGTACCGTTACCATTTATCAGCTATGGTGGCTCCAGTTACTTTATTCTTTCATTTGCCTTTAGTATGTGCCTGAAATTAGAGCGAGAGGAGGGCAAACGAAATGAAGTTCCTCAAACGACATGATGCAAACTATGCCTTGCTGCTACCCGTTTTTCTGCTTTTTTTGCTAAGCATTTGGGTCCAGCATCAAGCTTCTGTGATGGATGGCAATGATCCTTCTGGAATCGTTTTTCGACAGATCGTTTTTTGTGTTCTATCCGCCATCGCGCTCTTCGTTACGAGTTTGATCCCAACCAATTTGCTCTTACGCTTTTCGGGTCTTTTGTATGTATTGGCGCTAGGTCTGATGGCTTCTCTTCATTGGTTCTACGATCAAACGATGTTTGAGCAGACGCATACCAAACGCTGGATCAGAATCGGCGACTTTACCATTCAGCCCTCAGAGTTTATGAAAGTGGCTTTTATGCTTTTTATGGTCTATCTCACCTTAGTATATGAAAAACGAAAAGCCGAACGGACCATTAAATCTGATTTGATCTACGTCACTAAGATCTTGCTTTATAGTATACCGACATTTCTATTGATGTTTATGCAACGGGACTTTGGTACGAGTTTAGTGTTTATTGTGATGTTAGGGGCTTTATTTATTATCTCGGGTGTTCATTGGAAAATTTTGACCGTAGTGATCGGTTTGATCGCAGCCCTCGGCGCTATTTTATTGCTGCTCGTGTTTACGGAATGGGGCAATCGTGTCTTGTTTCGACTTCATTTCTCGCAGTATCAATTAGACCGAGTGCGAGCTTGGGCAGATCCCCTAGCTTACCAAGACTCTATCGCGTTCCAACAAGTTCGCAGTATGTGGGCGATTGGCTCAGGAGGCTTATTGGGAGCGCCTGACACCCATACGACAGTGTACGTGCCGGTTCGTGAATCAGATATGATTTTTACAGTTATTGGTGAAACCTATGGCTTTTTAGGAAGTACCTTAGTGATCTTCTTGTATTTTTATCTCATCTATCAAATCATCTTCGCAGCGTTAAAAACGAATAACAAGGCGTCGGTCTATATCGCCATCACGTACGTTTTTGGCTTAGTCTTTCAGATCTTTGAAAATATCGGAGCGGCGATTGGGTTGCTGCCATTAACGGGAATTCCTCTGCCATTCTTAAGCCAAGGAGGAACCTCGTTGATTGCGATCAGTATTGCGATGGGAATTATTTTCGGGTTAGAAAAATTCCCGACTAAAGCGAAGAAACGATCGTACGCATTAAAAGAAAGTAGGGGATTAACATGAGCAAGACAGCAAAACAAGGGGTGATAGGTGGACTGCTTTGTAGCTGTTTCGCATGGTTGTTTTTCCTTGTAGCAATAGAGCCGCAGTGGTTCCAAACGCTTGATACCCTGTTTTCCCACGTGCCTCAATGGCGGACGGCTACAGTAGAAGCGATTTTTGTTCCGCTTGCTAGCACGGCAACGATCGTCCCGATAGCGGCTATTCATTTTCTATTGGCAGCAATTTTGTTTCTTCGGAAGAAAAGGATCGAGAGTTTTTGGTTGATGGGAAATATGATCATAATCAGTGGTGTTGGCCAAGTGATCAAGAAATTCGTTGATCGCCCAAGACCGGAGTTTGCTGACAGTATGGAACGGGCGTCCGCCAGTTTTCCAAGTGGCCATACACTATTAGCGACCACGCTAATTATTTCTCTCCTCTTTTTCTTCGCACAAACAGCGCCTGGCAAAAGAGGCAAACGTCCTATTAGCCAAAAACTAGCTATGTTTTTGGGATTGGTTTATTTACTGCTTATTATGATGAGCCGCTTGCTATTTGGGGTTCACTATCCTAGTGACTTGTTAGCGAGTATCTTGTTGGCAAGTGGAATCAGTTTTATCACATCTGCTTTTGTATTTTCGTTCAAAAAAAGTGTGCGTAGGGGGAAGTAAAATGAGTACAGCGAAAAAACTGATAATTGTCTTCTTAGTACTGTTGATGGGCATCGTATCCGCCGGAACCGCCTATGCTATTAGGGTGTATTTTCAAGTAGAGGATGTCGTGGAGTCTATCCATCGACCGATCGAAGGGCGAGAAGAGGCGGAGGTTATCGAAAACGTCGAGCCCTTAAGTCTTCTCTTGTTAGGGATCGCCAATGACTCTCGTCGCAAAACGGATTACCGGGCAAACACGATCATGGTAGCGACGTTGAATCCTGCTACACGCAAAACGACCCTCACAAGTATTCCTCGAGATGCTTATGTGGAGATCGTTGGGCAAGGCTATCAGGATAAGATCAATCATGCCCATTCATTCGGTGGCGCAAAAATGATGATCGAAACTGTCGAACAATACTTGGATATACCGATTCATCATTATTTCTCCTTAAACATGGATGGGATGGCAGATCTTGTCGATGCGATTGGTGGAATCACGGTTGAAAATGAATTTGCTTTTACGGCAGAAAAAATCGATTATCCAGAGGGGACGCTCGAATTAGATGGCTGGGAGGCACTTCAATATACTCGTATGCGCAAAGATGACCCCGAAGGTGACTATGGACGCCAACGTCGTCAGCGAGAAGTGACAGAGATTTTGGCCAATGAATTAGTTTCTCTATCAAGCGTGATGCGGATTCAGGATCTGTTAACGATTATTGGGGAAAATGGTGAAACAGATTTAACGTTTTCTCAGATGAGTCAACTATTCACCCAATATCAATCGGCACTCGTTACTGTCGAATCTTACCAAATGGCGGGTACTGGGTTCACTGGCGATGGCTTTAGAGGTGAATACGGTATCTCTTATCAAGAAGTGTCGCCTGAAGAACAACAAGCGACGAGTCAGCGTTTAAAAAGCGAATTAATGCTTGATTAAGTAAGCCTTGGGTTTAATTAGTAATAACACCACTTCCTCTTTGTTCCTCTAGTAAATCGTGATTAGAGTTGACATCTGCTTTTCCTCAGGATACTCTTTAGTCAAGCAAAGCAATTCGGCTTGAAGGGTAGCAAGAGCCTGTTCGGAAAAGGACTGTTAACTCTTTATTTGTTGCTATATCGTTTGGTTAAAAGTTACAAGGGGGGAAAAGAATGACTATCATCTTTAAAGATCAATTACCAGCGGATTCAAATCAGATACTCGCTTTGTATAAATGTGCTGGCTGGGTCGCCTATACGAAAGAGCCAGAGCGACTATTAAATGGCCTAGCTCAGTCGCAGGTGATCACTGCCTATGTTGAAGAGCAGCTAGTCGGACTTATTCGATGTATAACCGATGGACAAACTATTCTTTATATTCAGGATCTGTTAGTAGCGCCAGCGTTCCAACGTCAAAAAATTGGCCAGCGATTGCTCAAAAAAATGCTGGCGAGATATCCATCGATTCGACAAAAGGTTTTGATCACGGACAACACAGAGAAAACGCGCCGATTTTATGAGTCTTGCGGCTTTTCCTCTGTAGAAACGCAGCAAATTGCAGCATTTATTTATTCACCTAAAAACGAGTAAATAGCCAGAAACCCGATCGCTAGTTGAAAATGGTCAATTTATTAACGGTTTTATGTTTGATGAAGGAGTGGGAGAAATGAAGCTGCGATTTGCGTTATTTGTGTTAAGTTTAGTGATTGGTGTTGGCGCATGTGGAGGAAGCATGCTGGCGTTTATGAGTATTGAGCCATTAAGGAAAGGACAGTCATTTGCTGGATTGGAATCGTCCATGCTCCAAGGAACGCCATTTACAACATTTCTGATTCCCGGGGTGTTTTTGCTAATTGTGTTAGGACTGGGCAATTTATTGGCAGCTATCCGATTGTGGCGCAACCAAGGGTATCATGGCGAATTGCTTTTAGGCATCTGTTTAGTTATCTGGATCATTGTTCAAGTGATTTTATTAAGGGGCGGGAATGTTTTGCATCTGATTTTCTTAATGTTAGGTTTACTCCAGCTCGGTGTGGCAGCTTACTGTATCAAACACTTGCAACTCTCGGTTCCTTTTTCTGCTCATCAAAATTGATTTTGCAGAAGGGTTTTATGGGTAAAATAATTAAATTAATCAAAAGTTTCCTGTGAAAAACGTGGATTTTTGAAAAAATATTCGCAAAAGGATCATTCGCTTAAAAAATTATGATAAACTGAAAGAAGTGAACGTATTTTCTAGAATCAGGAGGATCAATTATTGGAGTTTCTTAAAAAATCAAAAATTTTTGCAGGTCTGGTGATCGTCTGCCTTTTAGGGATCGCCGTCTGGATCTATTCAAATATACTGTTTGTTTTTCGACCATTAGAAGCAATCTTTTCTAGTGTCTTTTTACCTGTACTGATATCAATTTTTATTTTTTATATCTTTTTGCCTTTCTTTAATTGGGTAAAAAGAAGGACGAAAAAGAAAAGCATCGCGCTGTATGCGACACTGTTGTTGATCGTTTTTGCAGCTTATTTGATCATTCAGGTGATTGGACCCGCATTAGCCTATGAGATGGGACGCTTTATCAATCAAATACCCGTTATTATCAATTTAGTGATCGATAACATCGATCATTCCTATTTGGAGGAACTTTTCGGTCCTTTCATTGATTCGATCGATATTTCGCAAGCGAGTAATTTCGCTTTGCAGTTTATTACAGGGGCAACGAATAGTCTGACGAGTTTGATCTCCATCGTTTCTCACTCAGCAATCGTTTTGTTTACGATCCCACTGCTCTTAGTCTATATGTTTAAAGACGGTGAGAAAGTGCCAGACTTTTTAGCAAACAAAACACCGAAAAAGTACCAAGGTTTGATGCGTCAGTTATGCAGTGATTTCCACCAAGCAGCGTCTGCTTATATTGGCGGGAAATTGCTTGTATGTTCGTACGTTGCCGTTTCCAGTTATTTGATTTTTTCTTTGCTAGGTTTGCAGAATGCGTTGCTTTTAGGCCTGATTTGCGGTGTCTTGGATATCATCCCATACTTCGGACCATTTATCGGAGCGGCACCCGCATTTCTATTTGCTTTAAGTTTAGATATCCGGACTGCCATTTTATTGGTAGTGGGCATCACGATCATTCAATTGGGTGAATCGTATCTAGTTTCACCTCTAGTAATGAATAAAGTGTTGCATATCCATCCGATTATTGCGGTGTTCTTATTATTGATCGCCGGCAACTTGCTGGGATTTGTTGGTATGATCGTTGCACTTCCAGTGTATTCGATCATTATGGCGATGTCTGGCACGCTACTCCGTTTTTTCCAGGAATGCAAACTAGAACGTTCTGTGATCGATAAGGAGTCATTGTAACAATAAAACTTGCTGTTGAAGAAATCTTCATCAGCAAGTTTTTTGTTTTAGGTGACACATAGCACGGTAGAAAGACTCATGATATACTGATTGAAACGAAAACGACGATAGGAGTGAGGAAATGAAGGTTTTGTGGAATGATCAGATCGTTGATCGAGAGGCAGTGAGAATTGATATCGAAGACCGTGGCTATCAGTATGGTGATGGGATCTATGAAGTTATCCGAATATATAATGGCCACTGTTTTATGTTAGCGGAGCATATGGCTCGATTGGAAAGCAGTGCACAAAAAATTAAGCTAACGTTACCCTATTCGATTCCCCAATTGACTGAAAACCTAAAGTTACTCATAAAGACTGAAGGAATCACAGAAGGAGAAATCTATCTTCAGATCACCCGAGGAATCGCTTCTCCGAGAAATCACGAGTTTCCACCAGCTGGATCGGTCAAAGGGGTGGTGACGGCAAATGTGATCCCCTTTGAACGACCAGATGAAATGCAGCAAGCAGGGCTTTCGGCAACCGTCCTTCCTGATGAACGCTGGTTGCATTGTGATATCAAATCATTGAGTTTGTTAGGGAATCTTTTGGCGCTGGATCAAGCGATCGAAGCTGGTTTCGATGATGCGTTACTGCAACGAGATGGCTTTTTTACAGAAGCATCTGCATCCAATCTTTGGTTTGTCATTGATGGGATCGTCTATACTCATCCGGACGGGCGTTTGGTGTTACCAGGTATTACGAAAATGAAGGTCCTTCAGTTGTGTCGCCAATTAGAAATTCCCTATCGAGAAGAACCCGTCCCGATTGAGGCACTACGCGACACGCAAGAGTGTTTCTTGACCAACTCAGTTTGGGAAATCGTTCCGATCGTTGCCATTGATGGGAAACCAGTTGGCACTGGCGTATTGGGTTCAATCACGAAACAATTGCAAGCAGCGTATATCGCTGCCACAAAGAATAAAAGCGATTCATTGTGATTATTCAATAGAAACCACCTAAAAAAGCTTTGGCAACACCCAGTATTTTTAAGGCTGGGTGGGACCAAAGCTTTTTCTTGCGTTGAAAATTATTTCTTACCATTCACTAGGGTTCCACAACTTCCCGTCAAGTTCTCCTTGTTTCAATTCGATGCGGGTTTCTTGCTGCTGCAACAACTGTCCCAGCTCTTGCAAAAATGCTTTTTCGTGGTAATCAGTGGTTTCTTGAATGGATTGTTCTATCAGCGGTGTTAGCCAATCATGACCCATCAAAGCACCTCCATTT
Organism: Enterococcus sp. DIV1083b; assembly: GCF_051713705.1. Lineage (NCBI taxonomy): Bacteria > Bacillati > Bacillota > Bacilli > Lactobacillales > Enterococcaceae > Enterococcus > Enterococcus sp. DIV1083b. The sequence goes on along the minus strand of NZ_JBIOQJ010000001.1, from coordinate 1,870,504 downwards.
CAGCTAAAGCATCTTCTAATTCGTTCAACGTTTCATGGTTTTCCTGCAACAGGGATAGCAAAGGAGAAAGCGGCGGTTTTTTAGAAACCAAATGTGCCAGTTTCTCAGCAAACCATTGTTGCTTTTGGTCAAACGTAAAGGGAGCGGGCATCGATAATAATTGCTGATAGGCAATGACAAAGGCACGCTTTTCTTTTTCCGTTTTATACATCAGTTGGTCAAGGACAACGATGGGTAACACGGTCATTTGGTGTTTTTTTGCCATCAGTACGAGTGGATGCAAAATTTCGTTAAAGGTCGTATTTTCTCGACCGCCTAACTGAAATTCTTTGGCAGCAACACCAGTAGAAACGGCAAAACTGATTTCTTTTCCCACCAAAGCAGGCGCGCAATTTTCCCAAACCGTATCGATCCAAGCTTTCATTTTTGCTGGAACACTGTACCAATATAAGGGGAATTGTAAAACCAAACGGTCACAGTTTTGCAGCAGCGCCTGTTCATCGGCAAGAGAAAAGTCAGAAAAATCATCAAGAAAGTGTATGGTGACATTAGAAAGTTTGGCACTTTCACTGAAAAAACGTTGGGAAAGAGAGTTGTGGAAATCTGGGTGGCTAGCCACCACTAAGGTTTTTATCATGAGATTGATCATCCTTTCCTACTACATGTACCATATTTTACCAGAAAGGGAAACTAGTCTGCTTTGCTTTTCGTAGTGTTGGTTCTCTTTTAGTTTGATTTAAGGTACCTCGTCTATATTCATTGTTAAGGAAGTGTCAGTAACAACTTACACGTGAAGGAAATGGGGGAATAGAGGATGGAACCAAACGATCCCTTGATCAAAGGTCTAGCAAATGTAGTAATGTTCGCCGCCAATACAGTGGAATATGTCGAAAATAAACTTGTCAGTTGCCGACAACGAATATCTGGAAAGCAACCCTCAAAAGAAAGTGACTATGGCAATGGGCAAGAGTTTACAGAATTGACTGCGCAAAAATGATAGATAGAGAGAAAATAGAAGAAGTGGCTCACCTTTTACCTGGTGAGTCACTTTTTTGCTGTCAAGTTCTTCATCATCAGTTGGTACTTTTCTTGATGGAAGGTATAATGAGTAAATGAAGCATAGTGGAGAGGAGAAGAATAAAGAAACAGTAGAGAGGAGAAGCAGGTGATGAACCATTTATACAAACGAATCCAATACAAAATCCCTGAGCTAAACCGAGTAGAACGAACCGTCCTTAACTATTGTTTGAGGGCGCCTGAGAAAGTTTCGGAAATGACGGCCGATGAGTTAGCTTCTCAAACCTATACTAGTCAAGCAACGATCAGTCGAATGGCGAAAAAGCTTGGCTTTACGGGTTTTCAAGAATTCAAATTTTCATTGAAAAGTTATCAAAGCCTTGAAAGAAACGAGTCTGCTTCCCAAGCCTCTCTTGGCTTATCCCCACTGATCAAGCAAATGATTGACCAGCTGACGACATCCTTATCAATGATTGAAGAAGCTGACTTTCAGCGTGCCGTGGAAATGCTGCAGCAAGCACAACGAATCGAATTTTTCGCTTTAGGGCAAAGTGCGCCGGTCGCATTATCTGCAAGTCGAAAATTGCGCTTTTTAGGTAAAACAGTGGGTGCATCAACGGATTGGGATGAATTGACAACCATCGCGAACCAACTATCAAAAAATGATTTAGCTCTTTTTATTAGTCATAGTGGAGAAACGATCGGGATGCTAAATTATGCTACTCGTTTGAAACAAAGAGGCGTGCCAATTTTAGCCTGTATTGGTCAACCAAAAAGCACGTTAGAAAAGCTTGCCACCTTCTCTTTTCCTGTTGAAATGACAGCGATTTATCATCATGAAGTCGATTTGAGCCCGCGGATCTCCTTAGCGGCGTTACTGGATATTTTAATTATTCAATACGCCAATCAAATCGAAGCAGGACTTGATCCTGAATGACCATTCCATTTTGTGAATGGTCATTCTTCTTTGGGGAACTGTATTGTAAGCCTTCTTGATATCGTTTACATTTTAAGAGATAAAAGTGTTAGGAGGAAATGATATGCAAAAAGGAAAGAAAGCAAGCTGGATGGAAATTTTTCAAGGACTTGGGAAAACATTTATGTTGCCAGTCGCTTTACTCGCATTCATGGGTTTATTTTTAGGGATTGGTAGTTCATTTTCATCTTCTTCAACGATTGACGTTTTCCCATTTTTAGGTGCCCCTTGGCTCCAAGTGGTTTTTCGTTTCATGTCAACGATCGGTGGGTTTGCCTTTAGTTACTTACCCGTCATGTTTGCGATGGCGATTCCTTTAGGTCTAGCAAGAAAAGAGAAGGGAGTTGCGGCATTCTCAGGCTTTGTGGGCTATGTCGTGATGCATTTATCCATCAATTTTTATTTGCAAAAAACGAATCAATTAGCTGCTGCAGATCAACTACGAGAAGCAGGGCAAGAGATCGTTTTTGGCATTCAAACATTATCAATGGGTGTTCTAGGAGGTATTATCGCAGGATTGATCGTTTATAAATTGCATATGCGCTTCTACCATTTTCAATTGCCAGATAGTTTTGCATTCTTTTCAGGAGCACGTTTTGTTCCAATCATCACCTCGCTTACTTTAGCTATGGTCGGGGTGATCATTCCGATGATTTGGCCGTTGTTTGCTATGATCATCACAGGAATCGGACATTTGATCCAACAAGCTGGTCCTTTCGGTCCGTTCTTATTTGGTTCAGGTGAGCGCTTGTTACTGCCATTTGGATTACACCATATTTTGGTTTCCATGATTCGCTTTACCGAAGCCGGGGGAAGTCAGCTGATCGATGGTCAGCAAGTCTTTGGGGCGTTGAATATTTTTTATGCGGAATTACAAAACGGCTTGAGCATCTCACCAAGTGCAACTGCGTTCTTGTCTCAAGGGAAGATGCCAACCTTCATGTTTGGCTTACCGGCAGCAGCATTAGCTATGTACCACACGGCAAAACCTGAGAATCGTTCAAAAATAAAAGGTTTATTGATTTCAGGCGTCATTGCAACTTTTGTGACAGGAATTACTGAACCAATCGAATTTTTATTCTTATTCATCAGCCCTTTATTATGGATTTTTCATGTCATCATGACAGGTGCTGGATTTATGGTAATGAGTCTATTAGGTGTCACGATTGGAAATACCGATGGGGGCGTGCTTGATTTTCTTATCTTTGGCGTGATGCAAGGCGCATATACAAAATGGTGGCTCGTTCTGATTGTAGGAGCTTGCTGGTTTGCCCTTTATTACTTTGTCTTTAAAACAGTAATCCTTCGCAAGAACTTGAAGACACCTGGTAGAGAAGAGAACAGTGATCAAACGAATGAGTTGGAAGAGGAAATGACCTATTCTGGAAAGAGTGGCTATGATGCCCATGGTATTTTGGCAGCATTAGGGGGAGCAAGCAATATTGATTCTTTAGACAATTGCATTACACGGCTACGCCTCGTTCTAAACGATGGTACATTGGTTGATGATGAACGGCTGAAAAAACTAGGTGCGCTTGGGGTCGTTCACTTAGATGATACTAACGTTCAAGTAATCATTGGAACGAAAGTAACAACAGTCAGAAATCAACTTGATGCGATTCTTTAGCAAAATTGTCAAGTAGTAGGAGTGAAGAAAATGTTTTTTGATGAACCAATCAATCGTAAAGGAACCCAGTGTACTCAATGGGATTATGTTGAAGACCGTTTTGGTGAAAAAAACTTGTTGCCATTTACGATTTCCGATACGGATTTCAAGGTGCCAGCTGCAGTTGAAGCGGCACTTATCAAGCGGATGCAGCACCCGGTTTTTGGGTATACACGTTGGAATCATAATGAATTCAAGCAAGCGGTCTGCAAATGGTATTCTGAACGTTTTAACAGCATGATCAAAAGCGATTGGCTGGTCTACAGTCCTTCTGTTATGTATAGCGTTAAACAGCTCGTCACCCTACTCAGTGAACCAGGAGATGGGATCATTGTTCAGACGCCAGCGTATGATGCGTTTTATAAAATGATCAAAGAGAACAAAAGAAAAATCGTACCTAATGCACTCATCTATAATGCTAAGTCGTATCGCATTGATTTCGAAGAGCTAACAAGATTGATGGCACAGCCTGAAAATAAAGTTCTTCTCCTCTGTAGTCCTCATAACCCAACTGGGAGAGTCTGGCAAAAGGATGAGTTGCAACGAATCATCGAATTGGCGAAAACCCATGATGTATTTATCATCTCTGATGAGATCCATATGGACATTGTAAGAAAAGGACAAAGGCATCAACCGATCATTGATTTGTTGCAAGAAAATGTAGCCCTTGTTACTTCGGGAAGTAAAACATTTAATTTCCCAGGGTTGATTTATTCTTATGGAATCATTCCTGATCCCAAGTTGCGTGAGCGCTTCTTAACTCAGTTAAAAGAAGCCGATGGGTTGAGCTCCACCAGTATTTTTGGCATGACCGCAACGATTGCTGCCTACGATAATGAAAGTAAGTGGGTGGATCAGCTCAATGACTATCTTGATGGTAACATTGCTTATGTGATCGCTTATTTACAGGAACATCACCCAGAACTCGTGGTCACGAAAAGCGAAGCCACGTATCTTATGTGGATTGATTGTACAGCACTGGGTTTAACGATGGCGGAATTGCAGCAACGAATGATTCGAAAGGGGAAAGTCGCGATTATGTCAGGAGAGATCTATGGGAAAGAGGGGAGAAATTTTTTGCGCCTAAACATTGGCTGTTCGCGAGAAAAACTCATTGATGGCTTGAAGCGATTCACATTGAGTTTGACATAAAAAAGAACCCACTGAGCGATCAGAAAGATCCTGTATTCTTTCTGATCGCCAGTGGTTTTTTAGTCTTTCGTCGTGCGGGGAGTCATTGCAGTAGTAACGGGGATTGGTTCAACGACATGGAAATAACCTTCTTTGTCTTGAATGATCAGCATATCTTGCTGACTCTTGCTCTTGATGATCTCACCTTTAACAATTTCGTTGGTGACAGTCCGATAAATGCTTGTAGTCATGTTCATTCCTCCCAACGGTTTTTACCAATTGCTCTTCAATAGGGGGACCAGTACAAATCAATTGCTTGATTTGTACCAGCAAGGAAAAAGAAAACGAATTGGTATCTTTAGTATAGGAGAGCAATGTTTAGATTGCTGCAATTCCATGTAAAGTTTTTGTTAATCCTTTTATTTTCAGCGATTGACTAATCGGCTAAAGAAAAACGCAAGGCCATTTTATTACTGCCAGACTCCACCATTTTTCCTAGTAACGTTGTTGCATTTTTTAAATACAGTTCGGCCATCTCAGCGTTGGCTTCTTCAAGCAGACGAGTAGGCTGCTTGTCAGCGGAAGCTTTACGATCAGTTTCTTTTTGGATGCGGCGACAAGCCGCCATCGTTTCCATTTCAAAACGGTTAGCAAGATCACTATAGCGATCGTAGTCGCTGTCCCCAATCAACGCCAAGGTGCGTCCTAACCAATAGCTATTGGTTGGATCGTAGGTCTTTGTCGTATCGCAATAGCCAAGCGGGGTCTTAGTGATAGCTGCATAAAAAGGCACAACGCCGTTGAAGGTATTGGGGCCAAAGGCAAGCCAGTGAATGCCAGCGATTGCTGCGGGCACGTGGTTGCGGATCTGTAAAATATGGACTTGCTGGTTGCGATTGAGAGCAATCGATCGAAATTGTGTTTTTTGTGTCTCGGTCCCTGTACCGTAAGGGTCAAAAGGCGTATTTTGGAAGTGAGAGCTCAATGCCCATTTTACATCTTCCACGGATAGCTTTTGTTTTGGATAGCATACAAACGGGAGCTCTTGATCGATCGGTTCAGCAGCTGTTCCGCTAAAGTGTTTTTGAATGTACCATGCCCGCGGGTTATTGTAACGGGTATCTTTTTCTGATGAGCTGCCAAAAATATGGCGTAGATTAATGCCTTCAAAATCAGGATTCAATTGATAGTCTTCAATCAACTGTTCGAGATCCTGCGAACACAACGTCATTTCTGAGGCGAAGTCGAAGTGATCAATGTTTAGGCGATTGGGTGCCACGACATAGGCATCATCTGGTATACGAACAGCTGCCCAGTGATGTCCACCGATGGTTTCCATATACCAGATTTCCTCCGCATCAGAAAAAGCGATCCCGTTGGCTTCATAGGTCCCATAGGTTTCTAAGAGTTCCCCTAAGCGTAAAACACCTTCTTTAGCGGAATGGATGTAAGGCAGTACGATGCTGACGAAATCAGCTTCCCCGATACCATCTTCCACATATGGATCAATAGCCAAAACGCGTGAATTGGTTGTAATCGTTTCTGTTGCAGTCATGGCGATATTTTCTTCATTGATTCCTGAAGCTGCCCAAACTCCTTGCGATTCATCTGCTTCAGGGGTTGAAGTATAGCGTAATGATTTTGCTGGCAAACTGATTCGACAGTCGCTTAAAACAGCGTAAAATTCATTTCCTTGCTGTTCTGGAGTGATGACGACGAATTTTTGCGGTTCCGAACCGCTTCCAGAATCTTCATTGCGGGCAATCATGGTCGAGCCGTCGATCGATGCTTTTTTTCCTACTAGTAAAGTGGTACAGGACGCTTTTTTTCTATCCATCTTTCCAACACTCCTTCATTTCTTCTTACGAATGATTGAAGCTAGTATACCCATAGTCTCATGGTTTTACAATGCTTTCTATAGAGAGGAACAAAAAAATTTCGCCTTTTTTATTAATTTTTAGTAGAATAAGGTGTTGTAAAAAAAAATCAAAGGAGCCATTATTATGAAGAAAACAGTTGTTTTTAGTTATATTTTTTTACTAAGTCTGGTTTTTGCCGGCTGTGCCAAACCATCGATGGATGCGGGAAACTCCTCCAGTGAATCTTCGTCAGTCCAACAAAACGCCGAAGAGCGCACTGCCCAAATCAGCTTCAATAATAAAAGTGAAGAGCAAGACCAGGAGATCGAAACCAAAACGGTCACTTTTAAAGAAGGGGTTTCTTTGATGACTATCATGAAAGAGAACTTTGACTTGGAAGAAAATCAAGGGATGATCACCAGCATTGACGGTTTAGCGCAAGATGAAAAAGCTGGCTATTATTGGACATATACGATCAATGATGAAATGATTACAACTGGGGCAGATGATACCTTTTTAGGAAACAACGATAAAGTGGTTTTCACCTATGAAAAATTCGAATAAACCTCTTGCATTTGCTGGAAAAGAAATTGCTTATTTAGGGCTGCTTGTGGCAGCGGCCGTCGTCGGCAGGTCACTTTTTCAACCCTTACCCAATGTTCAACCAATGACGGTGATCTTTTTATTAGTAACCATCCATTTAGGTCTTAGTCGTGGATTGATCGTTTGTCTGCTCTCGATGCTGATTACCAATTTTTACATGGGAATGGGAATATGGACGATTGCTCAATTAGTTAGCTATGCAATCATTATTTTGGGGATGTATCTGTTGTCAAAAAGCAAGCTGTTTATGAAACGGTTGCTTTTACAAGTCAGCTACAGTGTATTTGCAGGGGTTGCTTATGGCTTTGTGATATCTTGGATCAGTGTCAAACTTTATGGGTTTCCTAGCTTTTGGGCTTATTATTTTCAAGGATTGAGCTTTGATGCCCTCCACGCAATAGGCAATGGCATTTTTTATCTGTTACTAGCACCGATCTTTCTGCGGCTTTTCCAACACTACTATCCAAAGAACAACAGCGAAGGGCACTAAGCGCTTCGCTTTTTTTGTTGAGTTAGCTAGTGTCGGGCAAAACGTCCATGACTAGAGGAAAAAGTCTTTGACGATCAAATGAGGTGAAAGGGGTTATGTGAGGAAACAAGCAGGCATATTGTTGTGCAAAAGCGGTTTCTGCAGGTATCCTTAAGGTATCTAAGGAAGGATGTGGCTTTTGATGAAATGGATCGTGAAAAAAGATGATTTAGAAAGCTACCGTGCGAAGTTCCATGGAAAACTGGCTGGTTATGCCGAGGAAGCCAAAATGATTGCCCTGCCAACACCAAAGTATTTTATCGTGGTGGTTGACGAAGAAAAAATCCACTTGATTCAGTTAGATCTGCAATTTCATGAAAAAGGGATGCAGACAATTATGATCCACGAGATCACAAAATTACAACTAGGCGGTGTGGTAAATAAAAAAGTCCAGATTCAGACACCTTCGACCACTGTCAAACTAATGATCAAACCGTTGGCGATCGGTATCAAAGAGGAGCAAAAAGCCTTGATCGATCGGTTTACTAGAATGTCGCGATAAACATCGGAGGAACATGCGGGAAAAATCAGCTGGATTTTTTCAAAAAAAAGCAAGGGCAGTTGCCTGCACTTGCTTTTCGTGAGTACTGTTATTCTGGTGTACCGACGATTTTAATAAACTCATCGATATTCTTGATTTTCATATGCTTGATCACTAACTGTTCCCGCTTGTTCCATTTTCCTTCGACTTCTAATTGGTATTTATTTAAAGGAAGGCGTAAGACATAACTGGCTAAGTAGCGATCCTTAATAATGCAATTCACGATTTTGTGGTCTTCTAAAAGTTGGATACCTGTTAGCATCATTGGCGTTTCTTGAAAAACACGGCTATTGACTAACAATCCAGTGTGGGTTTCGTTCATGGGATCTTCCTTTCTGATAAACCTGGGATAAATCATCTTTCTGTCTGTTATGTTACCTGATTTGCATCAGAAAGGCAATTCCTATAATAAATCCTCGTTATTATGTGCTACGTAAAAAGAAAGGAGGCAAAAGGAATGGTTGGGTATAACCGTTTCTCAAAAGAGTTTCAAAAGGCTTCGAAAGAACTCCGTGAGGGGAAGAAGTCCAAAAATGCCAATAAAGGGCTGCGAACACGACAAAAAATCGCTGCTGAAAAAGAACAAAAAGCACAAAATGCTTTTTCGACTGGTTTTTTGATCGGTTCCTTCAGAGAAATATTCCGCAAGAAATAAGCAAGTTCCGCTGCCAAAGCGGGACTTGCTTTTTGTTTAGAATAAATAATTGAAGAAGACACCGTTGAGAAAGGAAAAGCTCAGATAAAATAGAAAAAGTGTCACGATGTCCAGGGGTAGGCCTTTCAGAATTGGCGGAATTGCGGCAATTTGATTTCGTGTATGAACCCCTGACAAAGCACAGGAAAAGAGAAAATACATGCCTACAGCAACAAATAAATTGGTTAAATAATCGGTATAGGGAAATTGGGTCACAGTGGCGATCGTCAGCAAGATGACACTGACTAGGGTCGTCTTTTTTAGATCATTCGTCAAGAAACGTTTTTTTGCTGGAACGATCAGTAAGCATAAACTGGCAGTAATCAAGGCGATGATGGCAGCACTTACCAAATTGGTGACCACTTGATTGCCATAGACAAAGCGATTTTGAAGCAAAAGATAAAAACTTAAACCGCTCAACAAGTATGCGACTGCAATGATCCCTGACAGGAAAACCACCCGTGTCGTCACGTTCGGTTTTTTTTCTTTGACGGTCGGCGCCAAATTTTGACAGGCGTAATTTGTGAGTAGAATGACTAGGAAGACCACTAGTCGATTGGCGATCATCATATGAGAACGCTCCTTTCTTGCGTTTTAGCTCATGATTTTAAGGTTGAACGGGGTCTTTTTTCCTTCCCCTAAAATGCGAAGGCGTAAGAAGCGATCGATGAGTGGAGTAAAACAATTCATGATCAAGATGGCATAGCTCATGCCTTCGTTTGTGAAACCAAAGAAACGGAAGAGGACAACGAGAAGCCCCACGCCTAAGGCAAAAAGATTTTCTCCTGCTTTTGTTCCTGGAGTCGAAGAATAATCAGTCGCCATATAGATCGCACCCAACATGGCACCACCGCTGATGATATGCCCAATCACCGTTTGCCAACTGCCAGTAAAAAGTCCTTCTGGACCAAGGATAAAAGCAAAGAGCCCGATCGTTGCAAAAATAATCAGCGGGATACGAAGGGAGATGATTTTCTTGTAAACGAGAAAAATTCCACCCAGAAGTAAAAGCAAGGCACTGGTTTCACCGATTCGTCCCCCAGTAAATCCTAAAAAAGCATCCAACAGATCAGAACCGCTTAAGGTGTCCCCGGCCTTCATGACAGCTAATGGCGTAGCACCGGAAACGACATCGTTCGCCGTAGCTTGCGAAACCACATCAGGAGCGATGCTGCCAAAAGGTGGATCTGGCCAACTGATCAAAAACATCTGGTTATAAAACAAGCCAATCAACAAGGCGCGACCGCCAAGGGCTGGATTTAAAAAGTTATAGCCGATACCGCCAAAAAATTCTTTGACGATGATCACGGCAAACGCCACCCCGATCACTGGGAAATACCAAGGTGCGGTCGGTGGAAGATTCATCGTTAAAAGCAATGCCGTCACAACGATACTTAGATCGAAACGAAATGGCCGTTTGATGAGGTAGGACCAAATTCCGTCGGCGGCAAACGCCGTGGCTAGCGCAATGAAAAACAACCCATATACCTTGAGCCCGAAAAGGTAGCCAGAGAATAAAACTGCTGGTAGTAAGGCTAGTACTACACAGCCCATGATTTTGACTGTTTCGTCATTGCTGCGAATATGGGGGCTTGGTGGTGTTTCTTGGTTTTTTCGTTGCTGAAAGAGGCGCTCGCTATCGGAATCCTTGTAGTAATCAGGCACTTTCCTTCGCCTCCTTCTGCAGCTGTGCAACCTTGCCTTTTGCGGCAGTGATGTTGGCAGCTAAGGAACGTTTGGCTGGACAGACAAAGGTGCAAGCACCACAATTGATACACGCTTCTGCCAGCAATTCTTCACATTTTTGATAATCGCCTGCTCGATAGAATTGATCGATCTCCATCGGCATCAGGCGCATCGGACAAGCTTCGACACATTTATTGCAGCGAATGCAGGGGTTTTCGGCATATAGCCAATCGGTTTCTTCATTAAAAACAACGATCCCGTTGCTGCCTTTGGTGACCGGAACCTTTAATGTTTTGACGGATTTCCCCATCATGGGGCCGCCAAGAATCAGCTTGCTGGGCGCACCTTGAAAGCCGCCGGCAAAATCGATCAACTCTCCTGCGAGTGTTCCTAAAGGATTTTTGACGATGCGTGGATGTTGAACATCACCAGTCACGGTTGTATAGCGTTCAATCAGCGGTTTGTCATAACAGACCGCTTCAGCGATGGCAAAGCTGGTGGCAACATTGATCAATACGATCCCAATATCGGCAGTCAAGCCGCCTAAAGGTACCTCCTGATCGGTCAATAACTCTACTAACTGCTTTTCACCACCGGTTGGATAAACAGTTGGGACAGTAACGACTTCTATCGTGTCATCCTCTGCACTTGCGGCTTGCATCGCTGAAATGGCTAGCGGTTTATCATCCTCGATGCCAATGATGATTTTTGGATCAGCTAACAATTTTTGGGCAATTTTTGCCCCTTGGATGATTTTTTGGGCTTCTTTTTGCATTAAGAAGGCATCACTGCGCAAAAAGGGCTCGCATTCAGATCCGTTTAAGATCAAGGTATGGATTTTTTTATTTTCATCAATACTGAATTTGACATGGGTGGGAAACGTTGCACCGCCTTTGCCGGCGATACCGCCTTGACGGATTTTTTTGAGGATCGTTTCGTTAGCAGCAGATTGCCAGTTGAATGGGGTAGACAAAAAATCATTATCGAAGGCATAATCGTTTTCAATGATGATGGTTTTTCCTTCTTCATTGTTTTGATTTGGCCAATCGACAATATCGACGATTTTGCCCGAAACAGATGCATGGACTTTCGCAGATACAAAGGCATCTGCTTCAGCGATCACTTGCCCTTGCTTGACGTACTCACCAACGGAAACCGTCGGTTCGACAGGGGCACCAATATGTTGTGCCAAAGGGATAAAGACCATCGTGGGTGAAAAGGTAAGGATTTCATCTTGTTCGATCATTAATTTTTCTTTTAACATTTGTAACGGGGGACTTAGTGAAATTCCACCAGTAAATGTTCTCATAGCCAACACTCCTTTTTTCTCCTAACTTTATTCTAGCATGCCATCCGCATTCTCAAAACCATAAACGCTTACATTTCACAAGAAAAACTTATTTCGGTTGACATATGATTGTTTGTTCATATATAATCAGGGTATAAACATGATTGATCGTTCATATGTTCGATGGAATAGAGGAGGTTTTGATGATGGCTGAACATACTTGTCAACACGAGCACACAAAAACGAAGGGACATACGCATACCCATGATCATGGGACGTTTCCTCGTAAAGTTTACTTCGCGGGGGTAATCTTCTTTATAGTGGCGCTGTTTATTTCGAATCAATGGGTAAAAGACGGGGTTTATTTTGCTGCAGTTCTATTAGCGGGCTACCACATTTCGTGGGAAGGGATCGAGGATACCGTAAAAAGCACAAGAATCAATCGGCGCTTTACGCCAAATGTACATCTATTGATGTTATTAGCAGCGATAGGGTCAATGATCATAGGCAATTTTAATGAGGCAGCCTTACTGATTTTGATTTTTGCTGGTGCTCACTTTTTAGAAGAATACGCGGAAGGGCAAAGCCGACGAGAAATCACCAATCTTCTCAAATTGAATCCAACGGAAGCACGTTTGATGGGCCCAGATGGGAAAGCCAAAAAAATTGCTGCTTCAGAGATAAAAAAAGGGGATATTTTACAAGTTTTGCCTGGTGATCAGTTAGCAACAGATGGGGTGATTCTTTCTGGCACGAGTGCCATCAACGAAGCTTCCATCAATGGCGAGAGTATACCGCGAGAAAAAACAGCGGGAGACGAAGTTTATGGCAGTACCATCAATGGCAATGGAACATTTTTGATGGAAGTCACAAAAGACAGCTCGGAAACGGTCTTTGCCAAAATTCTTTCAGTCGTTGAAGCGGCACAGTCGAATCAGTCACCAACAGAAACACGAATCAAAAAAATCGAACCAATCTATGTAACCATTGTTTTCATTGCAGTCCCTTTGTTCATCTTAACAGCACCGTTTCTACTTGGTTGGGATTGGTATACCAGTTTTTATCGCGGGATCGTGATGATGATTGCAGCGTCTCCTTGTGCGTTAGCGGCAAGTGCGGTACCTGCTAGTTTATCTGCGATTTCAAATCTAGCGAAAAAAGGGATTCTTTTTAAAGGCAGCAACTACTTAACGAATTTTGCTCAGATCAAAGCGGTGGCATTTGACAAAACGGGCACGTTGACCGTCGGAAAACCAACGGTCACGGATGTCATTTTCGCTGAAGCCATCGATCAAGCAGAGGCCGCTTCCATCATCGTTTCGCTGGAAAAACAAGCCAATCATCCATTGGCAGATGCGATCGTTACTTATTTTGAGAAGAACAATAAAGGGCAGCAAAGCGAACAGCTGACGGTTACGAATGAGATTGGTTCCGGTTTAGTAGCCGTCTCAGGAACAAAAACCTATCGATTAGGAAAAAGAACCGAAAACTCCCAGTTAACAGGTTCGTTGGAGCAACAGTACCGTCACCTGGAGGCGCAAGGAAAAACGATGGTCGTTTTTTCCATTAATGAAGAGGTTGTCGCAATCATCGCTTTGATGGATGAGCCGAACGAACAGGCAGCTTCTGTGATTCGTTATTTAAAAAATGAAGGGATCCATACCGTTATGATCACCGGAGATAGTGCGTCTGCTGGGGAAGCCATCGGAAAGCGGCTAAATGTTGATCAAGTGGCGGCTAATGTGTTGCCTGAGAACAAAGCGGAAGCGGTTCGAGCACTCCAAGAAGCCTACGGACAAACCGCCATGGTGGGGGATGGCATCAATGATGCGCCCGCACTTGTTCAGGCAGACATCGGTTTTGCGATGGGGGAAGGGTCAGATGTTGCTATCGAAGTGGGGGACGCCGTGATCATGAAAAATGATCTTTCACGCTTCGCGTATGCCTATCGCTTAGCGAAGAAAATGGATCGAATCATTTGGCAAAATATTTTCTTCTCCATGTTTATCGTCGCATTATTAGTCGGGTTGAATCTATTTGGAAAAATGAATATTGGGCTGGGGGTATTTGCCCATGAAGGAAGTACGTTGATTGTATTGTTTAACGGGTTGCGCCTTTTGCGCAAACTGCCAGATGCATAAAAAAAAGCGGCTATCGAAGGATAGCTGCTTTTTTAATGACTGAATTGTGTCGAAGTTGGAAAATCAAAGGCATCGATTTTTTGCAATCGATTTTCGATCCTTCTTAAAATCCCTTCAGAGGAATCCAACGGTTTGATTGCATGATAAGCAGTCAGTAACAGGTCTTTTTCTTTAGCGGGACGGTTTTCGATGCGGTAGATATTTGCTAGTCGTTCCACGTATTCATAATGACTATAGTCTGTTTTGTTGATCAAGAAATGCAAGAGATCTTTTGCTTTTGCGTAGTCTTCTTGAAGATAAAAACTGATTGCTTCACGATACAATTTGATATCAAGTTCTTCGATCTGGTCAGGGGTTGCTTTAAGCGCACGCCACTCATTGATCGAGATTTTTCGTACGACTTTGCCAGTTGCATCGGTCAAAAAAATTACCGGTACATCGTTTGGATGTTTTGCTTCTTGCTTGATTTTCTTCATGTCGCACCTCCCGCGTGTCAATGGACTGACTGTTTGATATCTCCTATTTTAAAAGGAATAGCGGGAAAAGTCTACATGTAGATGTTAGATTCGTAGGAAATTTTAAAACATTCTCATTTATTAGGCTCTTTTTCGTTGAAAATGGTTGACCGCATCGGAGGCACCCATGAAAATCAAGATCCCGCCAAAAATTTGAAAGAATAACAACCAAGTGGCGAAGGGATTCAATACTAGGATGATCCCTGCAGCAATGATCAATAGACTGATGATCAAGCTAGTGATATAAGGTAAACCAATGCGTTTTTGGTTAAAGCTTGCAATCAATCGGGTGCAACCGCTGATGGTGATCATGATTCCTAAGAAAAATGGCACGATGGCAAGTAATCCTTTGGCAAAAACTAAAATCGCAGCTGCCGCAATCAACAGTAAGATACCAGAGACGGATTGCACATTGCGATAGCCCTTTTGTTTTTCTTTGTAGCTCGTATACAAGCTAATGATCCCTAAACATGCAATATACCCGGCAACAAGATAAACGATCGTGTTGAAGACAGATCGTGGTGCAATCAAGATGATGAAGCCAAAGACGATATATACGACGGCACGAAGTAAATCATAGCGTTGTAATTTATCAAAAAATGCATTCATGATAATTCCTCCTTTTTTTCCTATTGTACCGAATTCTTGTTAAAATAGATATCAAAAAACCTACGAAATAGGCTAAGCCTTTTGTATCAGATGGTTTTTTGGTAGAATAAGGAAAAGAAAACAGAACGGAGAGTATTATGAGTGGGTTAACGCTAGTGATGTGTGCCTTTACGATCGTTTTATACCTTTATTTATTCGTGGTAAGGAAAGACATTCAATTTCTTGCTGTGGAGCGCAAACTAAGCAAGGTCGCCATTACGATTTTTTCAGTAATGATTATCCTATCTATGGTGATGATGGAAGAGGCACTTGATAATCGGGTGCGAGGGATCGTTTCGGGTTTGGTCTTTTTGAGCTTTGTTTTAGATAGCCGCGGCTTAGCACTTGATCGAATCATTGTCCATCCAATGAGTATCAAAGGGGTACTATACCAAGAGATCGATCGAGTCGTTTTATTTCAAGAAAAGGAAGGGCAGCCCATCAAGATGAACTATTTTCGAAGAGGGATGAGAGGCCCATTAATGAAATTCAAGCAGCCATTAGCAGAATTGGTTGTTTTCTTGTCAGAACACTTGAATGAAGGGACACCGATCGATATTTTAGTCGATCATGATCAAGGAACAAAGGACTAAAAGACCCTCGATTACTGCCAGTTTAAGGCGTAATCAAGGGTCTTTTTTTAGGTTGAAAATTGATTAATGGAACACGCGGAAGCGCTCATCGTCACTTAGAAATTCTTTTTCGTTCGGTTCGCTTTCTTTTGAACCAAAGACTAGTTGCGCCCGCAGTTGCCAATTTTCAGGAATTGACCATTCAGCTGCAACAGCGTCATCGATGACAGGGTTGTAATGCTGTAAGTTGGCACCTAATCCAGCTTCTTCTAAAGCGGTCCAAGTGTTCGCTTGAGCGATCCCATTCGATTGTTCTGCCCAAACGGGAAAGTTCTCTGCATATAGCGCAAATTGCTCTTGCAAATTTTTCACGGTATCCGTGTGAATAAAGAATAGAACGGTTCCGTAACCCGCTTTAAAACCAGCAAGTTTTTGTTTTGTCGCTTCAAACGCTTTGGGTGGTGTCAATGGTTCTAACGCAGCCTCTGTTAATGTCCACAATTTTTCATGGGCTTCACCAAATAAAATCACGGCTCTTGGTGATTGTGCGTTAAACGCAGTTGGACTATTTTTCACTGCTTCTTTCACAATGTCTTCGATTTCAGTGTCGGAAAGAGCCACATTTTTACCTAGCCCATAGATTGAGCGGCGCTGTTTGATCGTATCAAGAAATTTTGTCATCGTATTCCCACCTTTTCTATTGTCATAGAGTGAAGTATACATCCTTACTTAATGTTAGTAAAAGAAAATGCTTGGCACGTCAAAAAGTCAGGCAAACGCACCTGACTTTTTCTTATTGGGCATCGATAGCAATGAATTTAACGGTCACGTATTCTTCAGGGCCATATTTGCCGTTTTCACGACCAAAACCGGAATGCTTGACGCCACCGAAGGGAGCCGCCGGATTTGAGATCGCAATGTCATTGACCCCAACCATCCCATATTGGAGGTTTTGGGCTACATCCGAGATCGTTTGCAAATTCGTTGAAAAGAAGTAGGAAGCTAGTCCAAATTCCGTATCATTTGCCGCAGCGATGACTGCTTGTCGATCCGTAAATGAGATCAATGGGATCACGGGTCCAAAGGTTTCTTCATAGTAGATAGCCATCTCAGAAGTAATCCCATCGATGACCGTTGGTGCGAAGAAGTTGCCTTTTTCGTATTCACCTTCAGTAAGCTTCTTACCACCGAGTAAAACTTTAGCTCCTTTATTTACTGCATCTTCCAACTGCTCGATGACTTTTTCAACGCCTGCTTGGTTGATCAAAGGACCAACAGTAGGGTTTTCCAGACCATTGCCGACCGTTACGGATTCCATTTTCGCTAGTAATGTTTTGGTAAAGGCGTCTTTGACGGACTCTTCGACAAAAATTCGATTGGGGGATGTACAGACCTGACCGTTGTTACGGAATTTTGCTGCAATTAATTTTTCAGCAGCTAAATCTAAATCAGCATCAGCAAAAACAAGAAACGGGGCATGACCACCTAACTCCAATGAAACTTTTTTCAGAGTTGGTGCAGCTTGTTCGTATAATTTCATCCCAACTTTCGTGGAGCCAGTAAAGGTGATTTTTTTGACTTGTTCATTTTCGGTCAATTCTTTCCCAATTTCAGAAGAATCTCCTAAGACAATATTGACGACCCCGTCAGGAAGGCCCGCTTGTTGAAAAAGTTCACCTAAAGCCAATGCTGATAGGGGTGTTTCTTTAGATGGTTTCATAACAAGGGTACAGCCAACGGCCATAGCAGGCGCAATTTTTCTTGCAATCATGTTAGAAGGAAAGTTCCAAGGCGTGATCGCGCCAACAACCCCGATCGCTTCTTTGCGTACCAGCCAATGATTGTGTTCAGGGGCTGGAATCACTTCGCCATAGACCCGTTGCGCTTCAGCTGCATTCCAACGGAAATTGTCAACATTGGATTGGATTTCCGCCTCCGCTTCTTTTAATGGTTTTCCTTGTTCCATACTCATGATTTTTGCTAAACGATCGCTTTCTTCTTCCATCAAATCAGCAATGGCGTTCATCAAATCGGCACGTTCTCGAGGGGAGCGTTTTGACCATTCGGGAAAAGCAATCGCTGCGGCATCGATTGCTTGCTTGGTTTCCTCGATCCCTCCTTGACTGACTTTTACGAGTTCTTCATTAGTGGCAGGATTGGTAACCGAAACCGACTCTTTTGTTCCTTCAAGCCATTTTCCGTTAATCAATAACTTTGTTGGTACTTGTGGTAACTGTTGGTTCATCTTGGCACTTCCTTTCAATAATGGGTTCTTATTAAACCCTAGCACGGATCAGAAAGGATGACAATTCATATGCAAGTCTCTTGATTCTCCAAATTTTTGTAAAGAACCAAAGGGGAAATGTCCTGCTCCTATCATTTTATGGTAGAATAGAAAAATAAGAATGTTTGTTCGATTCTTGGAAAATATAGTAAAATATTCAAGGAGTGAGGGACGCGTGCAACAAGTAAAAGAGCTTTTAAAAACAGTAGGATTTGTCGTGATCTTCACTTTATTCCTCTTGTTATTAAGACAGTATGTCTTTACTCCTGTGATCGTAAAAGGAGATTCGATGGACCCCACATTACATGATGGTGAGCGGGTAATTGCTTTGAAAAATACCGAGATCGAACGTTTCGATATCATAACGTTTGAAGCACCGGATGAAGCAGGCAAAAATTATATCAAACGCGTGATCGGTTTGCCTGGCGACCAGGTTTCCTATCAAAACGATACCCTTTATATCAATGGACAAGCATATGATGAATCCTACTTGGATGAATTCAAAGCAGCTGTCACAGATGGCTTTCCATTGACCAGTGATTTTGATATGGGGTTATTTGGTGTTGAAGTCATTCCTGAAGGTCAAATTTTAGTGTTAGGGGATAACCGCCGAATTTCCAAAGATAGTCGTCAATTAGGTCTGATCGATGAAGCAACGATTTTGGGTGATGTAAAATTTGTATTCTGGCCAATTGCCGATTTTGGTATGCTAGGCAAAGAGTGAAATTCTGCGACCGTTTTTTTGTTTTTAAGGAGATTCTTTTAAAAACAAAGACGCATTTGAAAAAACGTGCCGCTGATTTTTAGTGTTTTTTTAAAAGACGATGGAGAGAAGGAGTCCTTTCATGAGTTTACGATTTATCCTTGGCGATGGCCGTTGTCGTCATGATCAAGCAGTGATAGAAAATGCAAAAAGCTGGTTAGAAAAAGACCATCAAGAAGTATTTTTTCTGGTACCTAACTACAACAAATTTGAACGAGAACGCGAGATCCTTCAATTACTTAGAGAGGATCGCGTAGAAGATTTTGCTTCTATTCGCGCGCAAGTGTACAGTTTTCACCGTTTGGCATGGTTTTATCTGCAACAAACCGGCTTGCTTTCTCAAAATGCCATCACTGAAAATGGTGCCTCCATGATCATGCGTAAGCTGCTTTTGGAACTAGAAGAAGAACTCGTCTTATACCGTGGTGAGATCAACAAAGCGGGTTTTATCCAACAATTGTTGGCGTTCTATCAAGAAATGCATACAAGTCGATTGGGGATCGAAGATTTATTGGCAGGTGGTGCTGCACCAAGCGCAACCCAAGACGAGGAGAAAAAATACAGTGAATTAGCGAAAATATTTCAACGATTTGAACAAGAACTTCTGGAGCGTGCATTACAAGTCGAACAACCGATCACCTTGTTGACACGCTTTCTTGAAGGTTCCTTGCTGGATGATTCTCCAGTGGAGCAAGCAATGCCTAACGCAGTGTCAATAAACAAAGCGCCAGATCTTTCCCATGCCTTATTTATTATCAGTGGGTTTTCCGCTTTTTCAACACAGGAACAGCAGCTGATTCAAGTGTTGATGAAAAAAAGTCATGTCATTATTGATCTTTTTCTGGATCGTGGGTATCCACAAGAGCTGCCTTCACCGTTAAATTTGTTTTATGAAGCAGGGCGAACATATTATCAATTGATCAGTTTTGCCCGAGAAAATCAAGTGCCGATTTATTTGGATCAGAAACTTTCGGTCAACCAAGAGGTGGACAAGGAAGCGAAGGGATCGATGCAACAGGCGTATAATGAAATTGAAACATTTTGGCGGCAGACCCAGTCACAAGTCAACTATCAGCAACAGTCCTCTGTGAAGGACTTTCTGGCAGTTTGGAAAGTTGGGAATCCAGAAGAAGAGATCCGTCAGATTGCAGCGTCGATCCGTGGGATGATGAGCGATAAGAAACGGTACTCAGCATTACGATACCGAGAGATCCAATTATTGATCGCCGAACCAGAAATCTATCATCAATATATTCCTAAAATTTTTACTGAGTTTGAGATTCCTTTTTATATCGATGAAGAGCAGATGATGGCGCAACATCCATTGGTTGAGTTTTTGAATGCTTTTTTTGCTTGTCAATCCTATGGCTTTCGCTTAAATGATATTTTACGGTTGCTTAGAACGGAACTTTACTTACCGGCAGCCTATCGCTCCGAAGCAGATTGGCTCGTTGGGCGTGACCAGTTTCGTAAGTTGGTGGATATTACCGAGAACAAAGCGCTGGCTCATGATTTCCAAGGAGCGAGTTGGACGAGAAACGAAGATTGGGAACTGATCGAGTATTTACAATCGGAAGAAGAGCAGACGGATAAAGTGGATTTGACAGCGTATACCAACCAGTTGCGCAGGGCCTTTAAGCAAGATGTTGCTGATACTCTTGACTGGCTGACGGCCGCTAGAACGAACCGCGATGCGGTCGAACTGCTGTATCGCTTTTTACTGAATGCCGGTGTTGAAGAACAACTGCGGCATTGGCGAGATCAAGCGATCCAGCAAGGGAAGTTGGATCAAGCTCGTAATCATGAACAAGCATGGCAAGCCTTGATGGATTTGCTGGATGAATATGCTGCGATCTATGGGGAAGAGTCCTTTGATTTTGCGCTCTTTGAGGATGTCTTATTGACTGGCTTAGAAAATGTCACATTCGGGAAGATCCCAACAGCGATCGACCAAGTCAACATCAATCGCCTTGATCTGGCACGTCCAAAGCAAGCAAAGATCACATTTGCACCGGGATTGAATGAAACGGCGTTGCCAAGAAAAATAGAGAACAAAACGTTGTTGACGAATGAAGAACGTCAGCATTTCAATCAGTTGTTCAATGGTGAAAAACACCTTAGAGATACAGTGGTGGAAGGCAGTGTCAAAGAGCCATTTGCCTTCTATTCTGTCTTGCTTTCAGCAACGGAACACTTATCACTGTCCTATGCCGTTAATTTTGATACCCAGCAAAACATCAAAATGTCGCCTTATTTAGATCGCGTGGTCAAACGTTTGGATGTCCCACTGCAAGAGCGAGGGATATTGACGCTAGTCAGTGACCCAAGAAACTATGTCGGCAGTTACCGTGGCCTGATCTATCAAATCAATAACCTCAGTCAGCAAGCGCAAAAAAACAAAGAGAATTTACCTAGGGTCTGGGAGCAGCTGAGACAAGCACTGCTGCGTTCGGAATGGACAGATTTAGCTGCCCAAGTATTTGAAAGCCAAACTCATCAAAATATTCCGATTCCTTTGTCTCAAGCACAAGCTGCGGCACTATATGGACCATCGATCTACAGTTCCATTTCTCAGATGGAGACGTTCTATCAGTGTGAATACAAGTATTTCGTCAGCTACGGATTACGATTAAAAGAACGGGAAGTTTATGGCTTAAATCCAGCAATGACCGGTGAGTTTTTCCATGATGCGTTGGACCGCTTTGTCAAAGTCCTGATTGCTGAAAATATTTCCTTAACCCAGTTAACTGCTGACCAACGCGTGCAATTTGTGGAAGTCGTTTTGCAGGAAATTTTTGGCGAAAGCCGTTATCGCTTACTGACGAGCTCTGCTCGGATGAATTTTATTCGGTATCAATTAGGCAAGACGATTCAGCGAGTAGCGTGGGCATTAGCGAAACAAGGACAAAAAATGCATTTTAGTCCTGAAAAGACGGAGGTGCTATTCGGTCAGATCGCTGGCTCAAATGGGATCAATGGGATCGAATTGCCATTAAGTTCTGGCGGGAAACTGCATGTGCGGGGGAAGATCGATCGTGTCGATACGGCGAAAACGGAAGAAGAACAATGGCTTTCTGTTGTTGACTATAAATCTAGCAGCCGAGATTTTGACCTTTCTGAAGCATACTACGGACTTGCGATGCAGTTGATCACCTATCTCGATGTCGCATTGACGGATGCTGTCCAACTGGTTGGTTCGCCAAATGTGCGACCAGCGGGGGCTTATTATCTGCATGTGCATAATCCGCTTTTGGACGGACAAGAAGCCAGTGAAGAAGAACGTTTAAAACGTTTCAAGTATGACGGGTTGTTTATTGACGAACCGGCTGTTTTCCCGTTGCTAGATGAGGATGTTGAAGCCAGCAAAAATTCACCGATATTTCCTGTTCGAAAAGACAAAAACGGCAATTATCAAAAAACAACGCAGGCGAAAAACAAGTTTTATACAGAAGAAGAGCTTGAACTGTTAAGAAAACACAATCGGAAAAACATGCAGCAAAGCGGTGAGAAGCTGTTGAGCGGTGAAATCGCCTTAAACCCGTCTTATAAAATAAAAGACAAAAAACGGGCGTGTGAATTTTGTCCGTTTCGCAGCATCTGTGACTTTGATGTATTGTTGAAAGAAAATGAGTACCACCGTTTAGAAAACTTATCTAAAGATGAGATTATCCATCGCTTAAGGGAGGAAGAAGATGAGTAAGATCCCTTTAAAACCGCAAAATGAAACCTTTACGGATACCCAATGGCAAGCCATTTTTGATAAAGGGGATAATATCCTCGTTTCCGCTTCAGCGGGTTCAGGAAAAACCACCGTTTTGGTTCGGCGAGTGATCGAAAAGCTAAAAGCAGGAACGACGATCGATTCTTTACTGATCGTGACCTTTACCGAAGCAGCTGCTCGAGAAATGAAAGAACGGATTCAAGTGGCACTGCAACAGGCCATCAATCAAGAAAGTGACGAGCAAAAGCGCCAGCACTTCGTTCGTCAGCTGCAGCTGTTGCCGACAGCTAACATTTCTACCTTGCATGCGTTTTGTTTAACTGTGATTCGGCGTTTTTATTATTTGATCGATTTAGATCCCAATTTCCGCATGATGACTGATGAAACCGAAATTTTATTGATGAAAGAAGAAATCTGGACACAGCTGAGAGATCAACAATATGAAGCCAATGATGAAGCCTTCTTTCGTTTGACGGAAAATTTTTCAAGTGATCGTTCTGATGAAGGCGTCGGGGATCTGATCCTGTCTCTCTATGACTTTGCCCGAGCCAATCCAGATCCAGTCAACTGGCTAGCTCATCTAAGTGATCACTATATCGGCAAAGAAACCTTTGCTGAAAATATCTTGTATCAATCGCAAATAAAACCGACTTTGCAAGAAAATTTGAAGACAGCGGCGCATTTGCTGCAGGCGGCGCAAGACTATGCCCGTTCTGATGAAGCGATGGAAAAAGCGGCACAGTTGATCGATACCGAATTGGGCATGGTGGAAACCTTAAAGGCTCTGCTGGATGCAGACGATGTCGATGGCTTCTATGAGCAGATCCAAACATTGCGTTTTGGTCGTTACCCAGCTTTTCGCAAACCAGAACAAAAGGAATTGTCCCAAGAAATCAAGCCCTTACGCGATGATGCGAAAAAATTGGTCGAGCAATTGAAAGCCACCTTCCCGTATCCACCAGCTGAAATGATGGAGTTGCTTCATCGATCAGCACCTGTCGTTGAAAAAATGGCAGCGATGACCGAAGCATTTATGAAAGCATTTCAAGAAAGAAAGCTTTCAAAAGGCCGTTTAGACTTTAATGATTTGGAACATTTCACCTTGCAGATTTTACAAGGAGATGGCAGTGGAAGTGAGGCGTCGACCTATTATCGTGATCGCTTTGAAGAAGTTTTAGTCGATGAATACCAAGACGTCAATCGGCTGCAAGAGGCAATTTTATATTGGGTGAGACAAGTCGATCATAACCCTGGCAACATGTTTATGGTGGGGGATGTGAAGCAGTCGATCTATTCGTTTCGACTAGCAGATCCGACGCTATTTATCGAAAAATACTTGGCATTTGAAACAGAGAATGGTGGGCGAAGAATCGTCTTAGCAGAAAATTTTCGTTCTCGCTCCGATGTATTGGATTTTACGAATCTAGTTTTTCAACAGCTGATGGATGAAAGGGTTGGACAAATCCCTTACGATGAGGCGGCAGCCTTGATTACCGGTTTTCCTGATTTTCCAGAAAGCGAGGCCTTTGCAACAGAGCTCTTGTTATATGAAAAAGAGCATGAATCCGAAGAACAATTGATCGATGACAAAACAGAAGGTGAAATGCAGATCACTGCCTTGAAGATTCGAGAGTTGATTGAATCAAACTTCATAATCTATGACAAAAAAGCCAAAACAAATCGACCAATCACTTACAATGACATCGTCTTATTGACCCCCACACGTAAAAACAATCTTGTCATTTTGGATGTCTTTAAGCAGTTTGGGATTCCGATGGCGGTCAATGATGCTCAAAACTATTTTCAGGCAACGGAGATCCAAACCGTCGTTTCTTTGCTGCAGATCATTGATAACCCGTACCAAGATATCCCGCTTGTGGCGGTCTTGCGTTCGCCAATCGTCGGCCTAACAGAAGATCAATTAGCTGAAATCCGTTTAGCGAATCGTTCCAGCGACTACTACGATGCAGTATTGGATTACCATGGGCAACAAGAAGCGTCACCCTTGTGGCAAACGGTCGATGGGTTTTTAACAAAACTGGAACAATGGCGAGAGGAAGCACGACGATTACCAATCCCAACCTTGCTTTGGCAAATCTATGAAGATACTGCCTATTTGGATTATGTCGTGGGACTGCCTGCAGGTCAGCAGCGCTATGCCAATTTAGCGGCATTGGTCCACAGAGCGGAGAAATACGAAAAGAGCAGTTTCCGTGGGTTGTACCAATTCATTCGCTTCATCGAAAAAATGCAAGAAAAAAACAAGGACTTGGCAGAGCCGTTAGCTACACCAGTAGAAGATGCGGTTCGTGTGATGACCGTCCATGCAAGTAAAGGTTTGGAATTTCCTGTCGTCTTCTTATTGGATACAACAAAATTCTTTAATTACCAAGATTTTCAAAAACGCTATATCTTTGAAGAACAGCTGGGGGCTGGGATCCAATATGTGGAACCCGCAGAAAACCTTAAATTTGAAACACTGCCGTTTCAAGCCATCAAGCAAGTTCGTTTGAAAAAAGCCTTGTCAGAAGAGATGCGAAAATTATACGTAGCATTGACACGAGCAGAGCAGAAGCTTTTCTTAGTAGGCTCCTATAAAAATCAAGCGGATGCCTTTAAGACGTGGCAATCTGGCTTGACACAATCCGAGATGGTTCTTGATCCAGCGTTGCGCTTAGTGGCTCGGGGGAGCTTGATGGATTGGGTCGGACGGACCCTGATGCGCCATCCAGATATGGAAGCAGTATTCTCCGAAGCGTCAGAGCGCAAGCGAACGATCGATCATCCTGCTCATTTTCGTCTGTCATGGTGGAATCAAGAAACGATCACGCAAGAAGTCCAAGAGACCCTTACACCAGTCGAGGAGCCTAAACGATTGATTGCGCCAGATAGCAATATCGATGATCTTTTGAAACGCCTAGCCTATCGCTATCCTTATCAAAAAGCGACCCAAACGACTAGTTATCAATCTGTTTCAGAATTGAAAAGACTCTATAACGATCCTGATGATCAACAGACCACTTTGTTGGAATGGCGGTCGGTTTCCGAGAAGACGAATCCTCAGCAATATCGCTACGTACAAGATGAATTGGCGAAACCCAAATTTCTGCAAGAAACGAAGCCTCTCGCCAGCAGTATCGGAACCGCAACACATACGGTTTTGCAAATGATCCCCTTAGGAATGAAGCCAACACAAGATACTTTGGCGCTCCTGATTGCTGAACTCGTGAAAAAGCAATTTTTTTCTGAAGAAATCGCCAAAAAAATTGACCGATCGAGTATTTTGTGGTTTTATCAAACTGAACTAGGTGAACTGCTGAACCAATCCTCTGATGTGGTGAAGCGGGAGCAGCCGTTTTCGATGCTAAAAGAGGCCGATACGATCTTTGAAGGGTTTGATGAACCAGATGCGCCGCTTTTGATCCATGGTATTATTGACGGCTATATTGAATTGGCGGATGAAATCATTTTATATGACTTTAAAACAGATGATGTGTTCGGCAGTCAGGCTCAGATTGAACAGAAAATGCGCGAACGATATTATGGTCAATTAAAACTCTATTGCCAAGCATTGGAGAAAGCATTGAACAAACCAGTGAAACAGACCTATTTAGTGCTGTTAAAACCTAAGATGATCGTGGCATTCTAGCTGATCGATCCTAGTTTCTTACATTTCGTAAGTCATATGCTATAATAGGTAAAAGAGGTGATGGAGAATGATAAAAGTAGAATCGGATTATGCCCTTTGTCCTAAATTTGAAAAAGCTTTTTCTATTTTAGGCAAAAAGTGGAACGGCTTGATCATTGATGTCCTTCTTGAAGACGGCAAACAAAGATTTGTTGAGTTAGCAAACAAGATTCCTCAAGTGAGTGATCGGGTGTTAGTCGAACGCTTGAAAGAATTAGAGCGGGAAGAAATTGTCTGCAAAGAAAACAATCTTTACTGCTTGACGCCAAGAGGTATTGCTCTTGAAAAGAGTATGATGAGTGTGAAGCGTTGGGCAGAAACCTGGGTACGTGAGGAAGAATGCAGTTGATTTCTCAACGGAAATTAGGTAAAATAAGCTTAAATGAATAGTAAAAAAAGCGTTGATAGAAACTAGTAATTTGGCTGGATCAGAAAAAGGGAGACTTGTCACAGACTGAAAGCAAGTCCTGTATTCGAAAAATGAATTTCACTTCTGGAGCTTGCTGAGAACAATCAGTCGGCAGTGTTGCTGTCGTTAGCCGAAGTGAGTGCGCGGTTTTTTTCGCGAATGAGGATGGTAACACGAGACGTCGTTCCTTTTTTAAGGGATGACGTCTTTTTTTGTCTTTTTATAAAAAGATCGTCACTTTTTCCAGTCAAATCGTTTTTTACGCTATTCACAGTATAGAAGGAGGAAACACATGTCTTTACAAGAAAAATTAGAAGCATTGAAGGAAACGACATTGCTTAAAATCAAAGAAAGTCCAACCATGAATGACTTAAATCAGATTCGAGTGGAAGTGCTTGGAAAAAAAGGTCCCATTACTGAAGTTCTACGGGGGATGAAAGATCTTTCTGCGGAAGAACGGCCGAAGGTGGGGAGCTATGCCAACGAGATTCGTGATATCTTGACAGAAGCGATTGAAGAAGCAAAATCATCTATCGAAGCAGCAAACTTGGAAAAAGCCCTCGCTGAAGAATCCATCGACGTGACTTTGCCTGGTAAAAAGATGGACCGAGGAACACGCCATGTGCTAACGCAAATCATGGAAGAAATCGAAGATATCTTTGTTGGTATGGGCTACCAAGTAGTTGAAGGCTACGAAGTGGAAAAAGATCATTACAACTTCGAACGGATGAATCTGCCAAAAGATCATCCAGCCAGAGACATGCAAGATACTTTTTATATTTCAGAGGAAGTGCTGATTCGGACCCATACGTCACCAGTGCAAGCGCGAACAATGGAGACTCATGATTTTTCTAAAGGGCCGCTGCGGATGATCTCACCAGGGAAAGTTTTCCGTCGTGACACAGATGATGCGACCCATAGCCACCAATTCCATCAAATTGAAGGATTGGTGATCGATAAAAATATTACGATGGGTGACTTAAAAGGAACCTTAGAAGTCATGATGCAAAAAATGTTTGGTGAAGATCGCCAAATTCGCTTGCGACCAAGCTATTTCCCTTTCACAGAACCATCGGTCGAAGTTGATGTCAGCTGCTTCAAGTGCGGTGGTGCGGGTTGTAACGTTTGTAAACAAACTGGCTGGATCGAGATCCTCGGTGCTGGAATGGTGCATCCTAACGTCTTAGAAATGTCAGGGATCGATCCAACCCAATATTCAGGATTTGCTTTTGGTTTAGGTCCTGATCGAGTGGCAATGCTGCGCTACGGCGTAAACGACATTCGCCAATTCTATCAAAATGATGTGCGTTTCATTCGCCAGTTCAAGGGGGAACAATAAATGTTAGTATCGTACAAATGGTTAAATGAATACCTTGATCTGTCTGAGATCACACCAAAAGAGCTGGCGGACAAAATGTCAGTGACTGGGATCGAAGTCGAAGGTGTTGACGTGCCTGAAGAGGGTTTAAAAAAAATCGTTGTCGGAGAAGTGACCGACTGCCGACCACATCCAGATTCTGATCATCTATCGATTTGCCAAGTAAATATTGGTGAGGAAGAAGACACGCAAATCGTTTGTGGGGCACCAAATGTCAAAAGTGGCATCAAAGTCATCGTAGCATTACCAGGCTCTCGAATCGTGGGCAATGTAAAAATTAAAAAGAGCAAGATGCGGGGAGAAGTTTCGAACGGCATGATTTGTTCATTGCAAGAACTAGGGTATGCTGATAGTGTAATCCCCAAGGAATACGCAGAAGGAATCTATTATTTACCAGCAGAAGCAGAAGTAGGAACACCGGTTTTTCCTTATCTCGATATGGATGATCATATTATCGAATTATCGATCACACCGAACCGTGCGGATGCGTTGAGCATGCGGGGGGTTGCTTATGAAGTCGGTGCGATCTATCGGCAAACACCGAAGTTTCCTGAAATTGCGCTTAATGAAAGTGAAGTAGCTGCTGCCGATAAAATTCAGGTGAAGGTCACGGAAGCAACCAATGCACCCGCCTACCAAATTCGAATCATTGATGGTGTAACGATCGCCCCAAGTCCACAATGGCTGCAAAATCGCTTGATGAATGAAGGCATTCGTCCAATCAACAATGTTGTGGACGTGACAAATTATATCTTGTTATTATTTGGCCAACCATTGCATGCTTTTGATTATCAAAAGCTAGACAGCAAGGAAATACTGGTACGTCGCGGCAAAGAAAATGAAAGCCTGGTTACCTTAGATGGAGAAACACGTCAGCTTTCATCAGAAGACATCGTTATCACCAACGGAACGACACCCGTTGCGCTCGCAGGCGTCATGGGAGGGCTTGATTCTGAAATCACGGAAACAACGACCACAGTCGCTTTAGAAGCGGCGCTGTTCGATCCATTAGCGATTCGTTTGACCTCAAAGAAATTCAATTTAAGAAGTGAGTCCTCTGCTCGTTTTGAAAAAGGGATCAACCAAGCAACGGTTGCAAAAGCTTGTGATGCAGCAGCAGCACTGATTGCAGAACTTGCTGGCGGAACGGTCTTAAAAGGGGCAGTAATAGGTTCCCAAGTAGCAGTAGAACCTGTGGAGGTTACAATCACTTTAGCTCGAATCAATAGCTATTTAGGCACAGAAATCACTGATGAAGAAGTGCAAGAAATCTTTGACGCATTAGGCTTTGGTCATCGTCAAGAAGCAGACAGCTATATTGTTTCTGTCCCACCTCGTCGTTGGGATATTACGATCGAAGCAGATATCATTGAAGAAGTGGCGCGTATTTACGGTTATGATCGTTTGCCATCGACTTTACCGCAAGGAGAAACGGTTGCCGGTCATCTAACCAAAGCGCAACGTCTGACTAGAGAAGTTCGGACGCTATTGGAAGGCAACGGGGTCAGTGAAGCCATTAGCTATGCTTTGACCACTGAAGAGAAGGCACAACAATTTACGGATAAATCGAGCCAAGTGACTCGATTGGATTGGCCAATGACCGAAGAGCGTGCCGTCTTGCGCTTGAATCTGATTTCAGGCTTGTTAGACGACGTTGCGTACAATTTGGCACGTAAAAACAATCGTGTTGCTTTGTATGAAATTGGTCGCGTCTTCTATCAAACAGGCGACAGTAAGCACGAGCTGCCAACAGAAGTCAATCACTTAGGGCTAGCTTTGACAGGAAATATCCATGAGAAAGACTGGCAAACCCAAGCTCAAAAAGTTGATTTCTTCCATTTGAAAGGCATTTTAGAAAATCTATTTGATTCGTTGGCATTAACCGACCGTATTCGTTATCAAAAAACGGCAGCTATCAAAGAGATGCATCCTGGCCGTACGGCAATGATCCTGCTAGATGACCAAGAAATCGGCTTCTTGGGACAAGTCCACCCATCGATCGCCAAAGATTATGAAGTGAGTGAAACCTATGTTGCTGAATTGAACTTAGATCAACTGTTAGCAGCGAAAACAGAACAATTGGTCTATCAACCAGTTTCTAAGTTCCCATCAGTAACGCGGGATATGGCACTCTTGCTTGATGAAACGATCGATAACCAGTCCGTGATGGAGATCATTCGCGAAAGTGCCGGTCGCTTCTTAAGTGCGATTCGTTTATTCGATGTTTATCAAGGGAAAAACATCGAAGCAGGCAAAAAATCATTAGGGTACAGCCTGACCTTTAGCAATCCAGAAGCTACCCTGACGGATGAAGAGATCAATCAAGCAATAGCGAAAATTACTCGTAACTTAGAAGAAAAAGTTCAAGCAGAAATCCGCTAATCAAATAAGTAGAAAAACGTTCTCCACCATACAAAGAAGTTGGGTGGGGAACGTTTTCTACTATTATAATAGATGCTCAGATGACACAAGAATGTGAGGAGTTGAGTGAAAGCCGTAAAAGATTTCTCTATAGAAGGCAATCCAGTTTTTTTGGTACAACCTTTTTTAAACACTGGCAAGGCTGAAAAAATGCATTTTCTAATCCGCATTTTATGAGGTTATTTTTTAGGACAGCTCTCTTGGTTTTTGTGCAAGAAACAGCATCAAATCAAATTACACAAAGTGTCAGTCTGGGGAGGAAGGGTTCTCGTGAAATCTAACACAGAGTTGACACATAGGTTTTGTATGAAAGAATTCATTCCGATTTGTAAACAAAAAAACAAGCCGTAAAGGCTTGTTTTTTTAGGCAAAGTAATTGATGCCCATTGCATTTTTGACTTCAGCTAACGTTTGGGCGGCAACTTGTTCTGCTTTTTCACTACCAATTTTTAATAAGTTCATCACTTCACCGGGATCTTTTGCAAAAGCTTCACGGCGTTCACGAATCGGTGCAAATTCGGCATCTAGAACATCGATCAAATAGCGTTTGATTTTGACATCGCCTAATCCACCACGGGTGTAATGTTCTTTTAATTCAGCAATTTTTTCTTTTTCAGTGCCAAATACATCAAGATACGTAAAGACCATGTTGCCTTCGACTTGTCCAGGGTCGTTGACATGAATGTGATTTGGGTCCGTGTACATACTCATCACTTTCTTTTGTAATACATCGGCTGGATCAGCTAAGTAAATACCATTGTTCAGTGATTTGCTCATTTTCCCGTTCCCATCGATCCCCGCTAAACGTCCCATGCCTTTTGGCGGTAAAACCGCTTTTGGTTCGACTAATACTTCACTATACGTAGAATTAAAACTATGCACGATTTCTTGCGTTTGTTCCAGCATTGGTTTTTGATCTTCTCCAACGGGGACTAAATTTGCTTTAAAAGCGGTGATATCCGCTGCTTGAGAGACAGGATAGATGAAGAACCCTGAAGGGACGCCTTCACCAAATTTTTTTTGTTCAATTTCGGCTTTAACGGTTGGATTTCGTCGTACTCGAGCAACACTGACTAGATTGAGATAATACATCGTCAATTCAGAGAGCTGAGGGATTTGCGATTGAATAAACATCGTTGTTTTTGCTGGATCCAAGCCAACGGCTAAATAATCCAAAGCGACTTCTAAAATATTCGCTGAGACCTTTTCAGGTGTTTTTGCATTATCTGTTAGTGCCTGCATATCAGCGACCATGATATAAAGCTGATTTTCAGGGTCAGCTTGCATTTCGACCCGTTTTTTTAAAGACCCCACATAATGGCCAAGATGCAATTTGCCAGTTGGGCGGTCGCCAGTTAAAATCGTATTCACTTTTTTTCCACCTTTTCCTTTGTTATATGGTTTATCTTACCTTTTTTTAGCAAAAGAAACAACCGGTTCTCCTTGTGATCTGATGGGGTGAGAAAAATTTTCATGGACAAAAACCTCACATCAAAGTAAAATAGCACTTGTCTTTTCAGAAATAAGGGGGGAACATTGGAAAAGCACCTTTACAAATGAAAAAAGATTGAGCTATAATATGAATCAAATCTTTCCAATTACTCATTTAATTTTAAAAAAAGCTAGGAGTGTGAATCAATGGCAATGATCGAATTTAAGAACGTAGAGAAATATTACGGAAAGTTCCATGCATTAAAAAACATCAACCTTGAATTTGAAAAAGGTGAGGTCGTTGTTGTTATCGGGCCTTCTGGATCTGGTAAAAGTACAATGCTCCGTACGATTAATGGTCTAGAAACCATTTCAGGTGGTCAATTATTGGTCAATGGTAAGAACTTGTTTGACAAAGATGTCAAAATGACAGAAATTAGAAAAAACATCGGCATGGTGTTTCAACATTTCAACTTGTATCCAAATAAAACCGTGTTAGAAAATATTACGTTGGCACCGATTAAAGTATTAAAACAAAATGAGCAAGAAGCCATCAATTTGGCGGAAAAACTTCTTGATCGGGTAGGGATGTTAGATAAAAAAGATTCCTATCCTTCCATGTTATCCGGCGGACAACAGCAGCGGGTCGCAATTGCCAGAGGGCTTGCGATGAAACCAGAGATGCTGCTTTTTGATGAGCCAACGTCAGCATTGGATCCAGAAATGATTGGTGATGTATTGGATGTCATGAAAAAAATTGCCAGTGAAGGTATGTCCATGATCGTTGTTACCCATGAAATGAGCTTTGCCCGTGAAGTAGCAGATCGAATCGTCTTTATGGCAGAAGGACAAGTACTAGAGGATCGGCGCGATGTCGATGGATTCTTTGATGCACCAAGAGACGAACGTGCAAAACAATTCTTGAGCAAAGTCAGCAATCATTAAGCAATAGGAGGAACCCTTATGAGAAAGAAAATATTTTCCTTTCTAGTCTTAGCCTTTGCCCTTGTGACTTTCTCAGGTTGTAAAGGACAAAGTGCCGCAGAGATCGATATTTTAGAAAACAGCAAAGAGACGAATCAGATCGTTTGGGGCGTAAAGAACGATACCCGTCTTTTTGGATTAATGGATATCGCGACCAGAGAAGTACGAGGATTCGATATTGATATCGCTCGTGCAATCACTGAGAAAATTTTAGGACGTGATGGCAATGCCATCTTTGTTGAAGTTACCTCAAAAACCCGGATTCCTCTTTTGAAAAACGGCAACATCGATGCAATCATCGCCACGATGACTATCACAGAAGAACGTAAAAAACAGGTCGATTTTTCCGATGTCTACTTTGATGCAGGCCAATCGTTATTAGTTGCCAAAGACAGTCCAATCCAAGGGATCGAAGATTTGACCGCAGATACCACTGTATTGGTCGTGAAAGGCTCTACTTCAGCTGTGAACATTCGTGAAGCAGCACCAGAAGCGCAAATTTTGGAACTTGAGAATTATGCGGAAGCCTTTACCGCTTTACAATCTGGTCAAGGGGATGCTATGACCACGGATAATGCGATCCTATTAGGGATGGCGAGTGAAAATCCCAATTACCATTTAGTTGGCGAAACTTTTACAGAAGAACCTTATGGGATTGCAATCAATAAAGGACAAAAGCCGTTTCTTGATGCAGTGAATCAAGCGTTGCGGGAAATGCGTGAAGATGGAACCTATGATGAGATTTACAACAAGTGGTTCCCTGAAGACGAATCAGGAAAAGTAGAGTAGGAGGAAACTGAATGGTTGAATTATTTCAAACGTATACCGGTCAGTTTATTGAAGGCTTTAAATACACAGTCATGGCGAGTTTGATCGCACTGTTTTTTAGTCTTTTGATCGGAACCTTAATGGCAATTTTTCAGTTGTCAGACAATCGCCTCATCAAAGGGATTGCCAAAGCGTATGTTGAGTTTTTTAGAAATATTCCCTTATTGATCATCGTGATGTTCTTTTATGTCGTTGTGCCAATGTATTGGGTTTCTTTTGACGGCTTTCAAGCAGGAACGATCGGCTTAACGATCTATACATCGGCATTTATCGCTGAGACGATCCGTTCAGGGATTCAAACGGTCCCTAAAGGCCAGATGGAAGCTTCCTTGTCTTCTGGTTTTACCTACAGCCAAGCGATGCGCTACATTATTTTGCCTCAAGCATTTAAGATCGTCGTACCGCCGTTAGGCAATCAATTTATCAATCTTGTCAAAAATTCATCAATTTTGGCGATGGTCGCAGGATTAGATATTATGTATCAAGGCGATTTGATCGCAAGTGAGACCTTCAATACATTTGATACGTATATCATTGTTGGTCTTTTCTATTTGATCATTACCCTACCATTGTCTTATTTGATGGTTTACTTGGAACGGCGTTGGGCTGTCCGCTCATAGAAAGGAGCTAACGAACTATGGACTTTTTTGAAGCTTTTTCAGCGATTAACATTCGCTTCTTGATCGATGGCTTGCGGGTAACAGTTGAAGTGTCGATCCTATCGATTTTATTTAGCTTTATTATCGGAGGAATCGCCGGCATTTTGCGCTTCAGCTCGATCCCAATCTTTTCTAAAGTATTAGGTGTCGTGATCGATGTTATTCGTAACTTGCCTTTGCTCTTGATCATCTTTTTCACTTACTTTGCATTGCCGCAGATCGGTATCCGCTTTAATATTTTTTGGTCAGCGGTTGTGGCGTTGACGATTTTTGAATCAGCGATGCTTTCTGAAATCTTCCGTGCTGGTTTGAATTCTGTGCCGAAAGGGCAGATGGAAGCTGGTTTGTCTACAGGGCTAAGCTATGTCGAAGTATTGCGGAGCATCGTCGTGCCGCAGGCATTTAAAGCGATGCTGCCAGCGATCGTCAGTCAGTTGATCTCTTTGATCAAAGATACGTCATTAGCTGTGATTATTTCTTTACCAGAGCTGACTCATCATGCTCGAATCATTTATGGTCAAAACACAAACTATGTTTTGCCTATGTTTTTGGCAATGACTGTTTTATACTTTTTGGTTTGTTATGCCTTGTCATTGCTTTCTGGCTTTTTGGAAAAACGTCAGTACGATTACTAAAAAGAATAATCGTCAAAAACATCCCCACGATCGGTCTTTCACCCATGCAAGTGCAACTTGTGAGGGGTAAGCCAATCGTGGGGGCTTTTTTCATTTTGACCGTTTCGTGTTTTTTTGGGAAAGCTTTTTTAGCAAACGAAAGGAATACTTGAAAAATAGTCAAAAAAAGTCCAAAATGAATAAGAGAGAAAAACGCACCAAACTCTTTCTTTCATGTAAAGGATGGAAACTATGACAAACAACAGACCAATTGGTTTTATCGATTCTGGTGTTGGTGGGTTGACGGTCGTCAAAGAAGCAATCAAGCAATTACCCAACGAATCGATTCTTTATCTGGGAGATACAGCCAGATGCCCGTATGGTCCAAGACCTGCTGAGCAAGTCATCGAGTATACGTGGCAAATGACCCGTTTTTTATTAGAAAAAAACATTAAAATGTTGGTGATCGCCTGTAACACAGCAACAGCGGTCGCCCTTGAAGAAATCAAAGAACAACTAGATATTCCAGTGATCGGCGTGATCCTGCCAGGCAGTCGAGCAGCGGTCAAAGCAAGCAAAAACCAACGAATCGGTGTCATCGGGACAAACGGAACGATCAAAAGTGACTCTTACAAGCGCGCGCTTCATGGCAAAGCGCCCCATGCGTCCGTCGTCAGTTTGGCTTGCCCAAAGTTTGTGCCGATCGTAGAAAGTAAACAATACCATAGCTCGGTCGCCAAGAAAATCGTGGCAGAAACGTTGCGTCCATTGAAAAACAAACGGTTAGATACAGTGATTTTGGGTTGTACCCATTATCCTTTATTGCGTCCTTTGATTCAAAATGAATTGGGCGCTCATATCCAGCTGATTGATTCAGGGGCAGAAACGGTGGGGGAAGTCAGTACCTTGTTGGACTATTTTTCCATTGCTGCAACGAGTCAGGACGATCCGCATCCGCAACATGCATTTTTTACTACTGGTTCACCGAAAATGTTTGATGAGATCGCCAATGATTGGCTTGATTTAGACACGATCTCATCGATTCACACTGATTTAGGAGGCTTTTAAATGCGACATGATGGCAGAAAAGAAACAATGTTAAGACCAGTTAAAATTCAAACCAACGTCTACAAACACCCCGAAGGATCGGTTGTGATCTCTTTTGGTGACACAACCGTGATCTGTTCGGCAACGATTGAAGATCGGGTCCCTCCGTTTTTACGAGATACGGGAAAAGGCTGGGTCACAGCCGAATACAGTATGCTCCCACGAGCGACCAACACTCGTAATCGTCGAGAAAGTGCCAAAGGCAAGCTTTCTGGTCGGACGATGGAGATCCAACGGCTGATCGCTCGTTCCTTGCGCGCAGTAGTCGATTTAGAAAAATTAGGGGAGCGCAGTATCGTGGTCGATTGTGATGTCGTTCAAGCAGATGGCGGTACCCGAACAGCTAGTATTACCGGCGCATTTGTCGCGTTGCGTTTAGCTATCGATACCTTGTTGCGTGACAAAGCATTGACGGAAGATCCAATCAAGGAGCATTTGGCAGCAATTAGTGTCGGGATCTTACCAGATGGCACCTGTGTGACCGATCTTGATTATCAAGAAGATTCTTCAGCTGCTGTTGACATGAATTTGGTGATGACGGAATCTGGTCGATTTGTCGAATTGCAAGGAACTGGGGAAGAAGCAACCTTTGATGGCCAGCAGTTGAATGAGATGCTGATCTACGGAAAAACAGCTATCGAAGAATTGATTGCCTATCAAAAAGAGGCACTGTTTTTACCAGATGAACCCCCTTATGAGATTCCCGAAAAAACGATCGTCATTGCTACAGGCAATCCAGGAAAAGCCAAGGAATTTAAAGCCGTATTTGGCGCGGCAGGTTACGATGTCCGTACCTTAAAAGACTATCCTTCCTTGCCAGATGTTGAAGAAACCGGCACCACCTTTGAAGAAAATGCCCGCCTTAAAGCGGAAACCATCGCCAGAATTTTGGGAAGACCGGTGTTAGCTGATGACTCAGGACTGAAAGTCGATGCATTAGGGGGACGACCAGGGGTGTACTCTGCTCGATTTGCTGGTGAGCAAAAAAGTGACGCTGCCAATAATGCAAAATTGCTCTATGAATTGACGGATGTCGAAGATGACAAACGCAGTGCCCAATTTCACTGTACGTTAGTTTTCGCAGCGCCAGGAAAAGAGAGTTTGGTGGTTGAAGCTCAATGGCCGGGGAGAATCGGCCGCATCCCTCGTGGAGAAAATGGGTTCGGCTACGATCCATTGTTTATTCCTGATGGTTCAGAGCAAAGCGCAGCCCAAATGAGTCAAGAAGAAAAGAACCGAGTGAGCCACCGTGGTCTAGCAATCAAAAAACTGCAGGAACAGTGGCGGGAGTGGTTAGAAGGAGAAAATGTATGAAATACTTAGTTGTCAGTGACAATCATTCAGATCGTGAGATTCTTGTTGATCTTCAAAATGAATTCGAAAATCAAGTCGATTTGTTCCTTCACTGTGGGGATTCAGAACTTCCTGAAACGGACCCTTTATGGGAAACATTCCAAGTCGTTTGTGGCAATTGCGATTACGGTGGTGGTTTTCCGAATGAGCGTATCGTTAAAACGCCGCTGGATACCATCTATATGACCCATGGCCATTTGGCGGATGTTCGTTTTGGCGTAACCAAATTAGGCTTAAAAGCGCAACAAGCAGATGCTTCGATCGCTTTGTTTGGTCATACGCATCAAATTGCTTGTGAGAAAGTCGGGAA
Organism: Enterococcus sp. DIV1083b; assembly: GCF_051713705.1. Lineage (NCBI taxonomy): Bacteria > Bacillati > Bacillota > Bacilli > Lactobacillales > Enterococcaceae > Enterococcus > Enterococcus sp. DIV1083b. Next base: position 1,832,688 of record NZ_JBIOQJ010000001.1, on the reverse strand, counting down.
TCGACTTTTCTTGAATCCTGGCAGTATTTCCCAACCGCGAGGGCAAATTCAAATCAAAAGCTTTGCGATTATTGAAAGTACGCCAGAACAATGGGCAATCCAATACTATGATCGTTCCTTTCATAAAGTCCCAGAGCTAGCTTTCGTTTTCACACGTTAAGTAAGCGGAATCAAAAAGTAAAAATTTCATTATAATTTTGCAGGTTTCTACTTTCTATTCTCATTTTCAAGTAAAATAGAAGAGTAGCTGTGAAATGGAGGCAATTAGATTGATAGGACAGACCGTAGAAAAAATATTACTCGAGAATCAAGAAAATTTCTTGGTGCCGGCAGAGAATGTGGCATCGGTATTTTATAACAACCCTTTGAGTCACGCATTGCTTGTTTTATCAAAAGTGGGCTATTCAAAGATCCCAGTACTAGATAGTGAGGACCACTTAGTCGGCTTAATCAGCCTCTCAAACATCGTAGAACGAATGATGGATCTCACTGGCTTCAGTATGGAAAATATTGAAGGGCTGACTGTGGCAGATGTCATGGAAGTCAATGTGAATTGCATCAAAGAAAACGATGAGTTGGAAAGTATGCTGCATCTGTTAGTGGATCAAGCATTCTTGCCGATCGTTGATGATGACAATGTCTTTGTTGGGATTATCACCCGCAAAGAGATTTTAAAATCCGTCAATCATTTGGCGCATGAAATCGAAAGACGCTATTTGCTGATTTCGAAAGAAGATGCCCCAAAGATGACAGATGAACTGCATGTGGTATAGAAAAAAGGTTATCCCAGTTTCGGGATAACCTTTTTTTAAATACCGACGATCGGCGCATTGGGGATCGTATAGCCTTTGGCAGTTAAAGCATCGATCGATGCGGCCAAAAATTCCTCTTTGATTTTCCATTGCGTACCGTTGGTCACATACATGGTCGTGCGAATTGCAAAGTTGTTGTTTCCTAGATCCACCAGACCGAAGACCGTAGGGGCCGTTTGGATCTCTTCTTCGTGCTGCTGAGCAATCTGTTCATTGACTTCTTCAATGATGGCACGTATTTCATCTAAGCCTTCAGATGGTAAGATACGTACGTCTACCACGACTTGCATATTGGCTCTTGATGTATTACTGATGGTCGTGATGTTACGATTCGGGATATAATGAACGGTTCCATCAACGGATTTTAATTGAACAGTCCGAATACCGACGGCCGTCACCGTACCTTCAAGCGTCAGGTTGGTCAAGCGGACGTAATCACCAACGTTGATTTGTTGTTCGGTAATTATAAAGAAGCCAGTAATCAAGTCATTCATAAAGCCTTGGGCGCCGAGACCGAGGGCGACACCGACGACTCCGGCACCAGCTAGTAGTGAGCCTACAGGTACGCCGATGGTGGAAAGGAGTGCATAGACAAAAAAGAAGCCTAATGTGTAATGAACCGTATTGCGGATCAGGGTATGGATCGTGTTGATTCGACTCACATTGAAGGTGGCTTTTTTTTCATAGGACCGATAGATCCGGTCAATGATCATGTTGCTTATTTTTAATAAAATTCCGAATAAGATACACAAAAAAAGCAGCATCAGTGCTTTTTGGATCAGTAGGCCAATGATCGATTCCCAGTCGATCGATGCCCACCATTTTTGTAATGCATTGAGCTGAGCAGCTGCTGGTTCGGTAATGCTGGAACCACTTGAATCGGTCGTGCTAGCTGCAAGTAGCAGTTGTTTCATAAAATCCCTCCAAGTCTTACTGCATCTATTTTAACGAAGATAAAATAGAAATGCAAAGGAGGTTTTCTGAAATACCTGTTTTTTTCAGAAAAAGCCTGCTCAGCCAACGGAGAGGCAAATAGCAGACTTTTCTATGACAATTATTGATTAAGATAAATGAACGCCTTTATCAACGAAAATCACTTCGCCGATAATCCCGCTTGATAATGGACTGATCAAGAAGGCACAAGTATTGCCCACTTCTTCAATCGTCACACCAATATGATCAGGTGTCCGATCCTCTGACAATTGGATCAGTTTTTGATAGTCTTTTACACCAGTTACTGCCAGCGTCTTGATGGCACCAGCAGAAATCGCATTGACGCGGATTTTTTGCGGTGAAAGTTCGGCAGCTAAATAGCGAACGCTTGATTCTAAAGCGGCTTTTGCAATCCCCATCATATTGTAGTTCGGTACTGCCCGTTCGGCACCTAAGTAGGAAAGGGTAACGATTCCAGCATTTTCAGCTAAGATTGGTTTGGCATATTTGGTGACGGCAATCAATGAATAACTGCTGATGTCTTGCGCCAAAGCATAACCGTCACGAGAAATATTCAAAATATCGCCAGATAGATCTTCTTTATTGGCATAAGCAACGGCATGGACAACACCGTGGATCTCACCTGCATATTCTTTGATCGTTTCAAAGGCGGAAGCAATGCTTTCGTCATTGGCGACGTCACATTCCACTACAAATTCATCAGATTCCAATAAGCGCTCTAAAGGCTTTTTCATGCGGTCGTTTTGATACGTGTAGATCACTTCGGCTCCTTGTGCTTTTAATGCTTGTGCACAGCCCCAAGCGATACTGCGTTTGTTAGCAACGCCCATGACGACAACTTTTTTACCGGTTAAAAAACTCATAATTCCACTCCTTAATAAATTCAACAATAATAAAATACGTATAATGACAAATAGTAAATCAAACTATCTTGATTTCTAATTATTAAGCATAATTGTTTGATTGTCAAACTATTTTTTTCTTAATAAATATTTAGTTGCGAATTTCGCTGAACTATGATACTTTGATAATCAAACTATAATAAATTCTTAAGCAAGGAAGGGAAACCATGAAAAAACTATTGACTGAAACAGAAGTCATGGATTTGATTCCAAATCGCTACCCAATTATATATATTGATTACGTCGATGAAATCGAGTCTGGCAAAAAGATTATCGCAACGAAAAATGTCACCATCAACGAAGACTTTTTCCAAGGACATTTCCCAGGAAATCCAGTAATGCCAGGTGCCTTGATTTTAGAAACATTGGCACAAGCAGGATCGATCCTGATCTTGAAATCCGAGGAATTCCAAGGTAGAACGGCGTATATCGGCGGCATCAACAAAGCCAAATTCCGTCAAAAAGTTGTTCCGGGAGATACCATGAAACTTGTTTTCGAGATCACTAAAATCAAAGGCTCTGTAGGAACTGCTGATGCGGTCGCTACAGTGGACGGCAAAAAAGCTGCGGAATGCGAATTCACCTTTATCGTTGGCGACCAAAAATAAAAGAAAACCGCTGAAATTCCCGAATATCGGAGACTTCAGCGGTTTTTTATTTATTCTTTGGCTTCTTGTAAGACCTTGATCGTTTCGATCTTCACTGGCTCAACCGGTTGAGAATTCTCACCATTGCCAGAGTCTTGGGTTTCTGCTTGTGCAATTTTATCTACGACATCCATGCCTTCAATCACTTGACCAAAAACGGTATAGCTGCCGTCCAATTGTGGTGTTCCACCATTTTTGTAGGCTTCGATGATTTTTTCAGGATAGTGTTGGATCGCTAGACCGTCAGATACATCTTGATCATTTTGAACGATGTAGAATTGACTGCCTTGGCTGTTTGGCGCACTTGATTTTGCCATTGCTAATGCGCCTCGCAAGTGATAAAGCTGGTTCGAGTATTCTTCGCCGAATCCTTCGCCCCAAATGCTTTCTCCGCCAGTGCCATCACCATTAGGGTCGCCCCCTTGGATCATAAACTCTTCTACGACACGATGGAAAGTCAAGCCGTCATAATACCCATCTTTGGCATGGGTCAAAAAGTTTTCGACTGCTTTGGGCGCGATCTCTGGGAAAAGTTTGATTTTGATCGAGCCTTCTTCCGTTACCATTTCAACTAAAGCTTCATTCTCTTGCACATCCGCTGATAATTGCGGCAATTCCAGGGCATTCAAGTCAACAGATTCTGAGGTTGACGTGCTTTCTGCCGAATTGCTTGATGAGGGATCGGTGGTACTTGAACCTGTACAAGCAGCTAGTAATAAAAGGCTAGCTGCTGCTGTCAGTGTGAATAGGATTTTTTTCATTCTTTCATTCCTTCCAGTTTTCTTAATGATAATCATAACAAAAAAGAGACATAGAAGAAAGCGCAGATTTTGTGGAATGAGAAAGAAACAGACGGAAAGGTGTAGACCACTTTTTAGATGTTTGCTATAATGAAAGAGGATTCATTATAATAAACGGATAGAATTTACAGGAGGTTTTTTTGATGGGAAAATTAGGGATATCGATTTATCCAGAGCGCTCAACGTTTGAAAAGGACAAAGCGTATCTAGACTTGGCACACAAATACGGCTTTAAACGGGTATTTACCAGTTTGCTGCAAATCAACGATGATAAAGAAAAAGTCTTGGCAGACTTTAAACAAGTCGTGGATTATGCCAATCAGTTAGGAATGGAAGTCATGGTAGATATCAATCCTGGTTTATTCGAACAGTTAGGTATTTCTTATGATGATTTATCCTTCTTTGATGAGATGGGGGCTTACGGTGTTCGGTTAGATATTGGTTTCACTGGTTCAGAAGAAGCCAAAATGACCCGTAATCCTTACGGGATCAAAATCGAAATCAATATGAGCAGCGGCACGAGCTACGTGGATAACATCATGAGTTATTCACCTAATACTGAAAATTTACTCGGTTCGCATAACTTCTATCCTCATCGCTATTCAGGGTTAGGCTATGACCATTTTGTTTTTTGTTCGGAAAAATTCCGCAAATACAATTTAAATACGATGGCTTTCGTGAATTCTCACGAAGCTGATTTCGGTCCATGGCCAACACAAGATGGTTTGTGCTCTTTGGAAGACCATCGTGATCTGCCACTAGCTACACAAGTCAAACATTTAGTGTTGACTGGTTTGATCGATGATATCTCTATTGGAAATGCCTATGCTTCAGAAGCAGAATTGGCAGCAATGGCTGAAGCGTTTCATGCTGATTATCCGACATTAAGAGTCGATGTCGTTGACGGAATCACTGAAGATGAACGAATTTGTCTCTTCGATAATCTACACAGCTATCGAGGAGATCGTTCAGAGTACATCTTGCGTTCAACGATGACGCGGATCTACTATAAAGACAAGGAATTTCCACCTCATGATACCCGTGATATGGTAAGAGGGGATGTCTTGATCGATAATGCTGGTTATGGACAATACAAAGGTGAGACGCAAATCGCCTTGAAAGCAATGAAAAATGATGGTCGCGTCAATGTCGTTGGGAAAATCGCTGATGAAGAACTATTCTTATTAGAATTTTTGAAACCTTGGTCAAGTTTTAAATTGGTCGAAAATAACTAATTATCACGAAAAATCAACCATTGCCAACAAAGCGTGTTGGCAATGGTTTTCTTTTTGGGCGCTTGCGATTGACAAACACGAGCAAAAAACGGTAATTTATGTAGTGGGTTCTTTCCATGAAGAATGATGAAACCATAATAATATTATGTAAACTATATAACAAGAGGACGTGACAAGTGTGAAATTGCGCTGGAAGATTGCCATCGGAGTGGCTGTATTAGCAATTGCGGGGTTAGGGTATGCAGGAAATTATTTTTACGATTATGCGGTGGTTCCTTCAGAAAAAGATTTTTTGGAAGGAGATACCCCTGGTACGGATGAAAATCAGACAGGAAATGAATCGCAAAATTGGTTTACAGATCCAGCAAATCGTGAGATGTGGCAGCTGACTTCTGAAGACGATTTAAAATTATCCGCCATTTATCTACCGGCAGAGGAGAAGAATCGAGGAAAAACGGCGATCATCGCGCATGGCTACATGGGGAATGCAGAAACGATGGCGGACTATGCTAAGATGTATCATGATTTAGGCTATAATGTTTTGGTTCCAGACGCTCGAGGGCATGGTCAAAGCGAAGGAGATTATATTGGTTTTGGGTGGCACGAACGTAAGGATTATCTGCAATGGATCGATGAAGTACTCGCAAAAAATGGTCCTGAAGAAACGATCACTTTGTATGGCATCAGTATGGGGGCTGCCACGGTAATGATGACCAGTGGGGAAGACTTGCCGAAAAATGTCACTTCTATCATTGAAGATTGTGGGTATACCAACGTCAATGAAGAATTGGGTTATCAACTCGATCAATTGTTTGGTCTACCTGCCTTTCCATTGATGAATGTCACTAGCCTTGTCACAAAAATCCGAGCGGGGTATTTCTTTGGTGAAGCAGATGCAGTCAAACAACTGCAAAAGAATACGCGTCCAATCTTTTTTATCCATGGCGATGCGGATACGTTTGTTCCTTATTCGATGCTGGAAATTTTGTATAATGCGACCGATGCACCAAAAGAAAAGTGGGTTGTTTCAGGTGCCGAGCATGCGAAAAGCTACAAAACAGATCCAGCGCTTTACAAAGAAAAAATTGCAGCTTTTTTGGACAAATACGATCACCCAGCAAGTGAATAAAAAAGTGCCGGTTCAAAAAAAGAACCGGCACTTTTTGCTTGACCCTTGGCTTATAAACGAGCAAATTCTTCTAGCAAACGAATCATTTGGCAAGTAAAGCCATATTCATTATCATACCAAGCGACGGTTTTCACCAGTTGGAAATCGCCAGCCGTGGTTACTTCTGTTTGTGTCGGATCAAAGATAGACCCTTGAGTGGTACCAATCACATCTCCAGAGACGATCTCACGGTCATCGTAACCGAATGACGGATTATCGACGGTGTGTTTTCTGATCGCTTCATTGACTTCATCGGCGGTTACTTTGGTTTTCAAAATTGAGACTAATTCTGTTAAAGAACCATCGACGACAGGAACCCGTTGGGCGTGTCCTTGTAATTTGCCATTTAATTCTGGGATAACTAGACCGATCGCTTTAGCAGCACCCGTCGAGTGAGGGATCGTGTTGTCTGCAGCGGACCGAGCGGCTCTTAAGTTTCCACCTTTTACCGGACCATCCAATAGCATTTGTGTAGAAGTATAGGCATGTACCGTGGTCATCGTACCAACTTCGATCCCGAATTCCTCATTTAAGAAGTAGGCCATCGGAGCCAAGCAGTTGGTCGTACAAGAACCTGCGGATATGATAGTATCCTCTGGTGTTAACGTGTCGGAGTTGACATTGTAAACGATTGTTTTCATATTACCAGCTGGTGCGGAGATAACGACTCGTTTGACACCCGCATCAAGATGGGCTTGTGCTTTTTCTGCGGAAGTGTAAAAACCCGTGCATTCTAAAACGATATCGACGCTATTTTCTTTTGCCCAAGGGATTTTGCTTGCGTCTGGTTCAGCGTACACTCGGGTCTCTTTGCCATCGACAACGATAGCATTATCTGTTGCAGTAACATTTCCAGGGTACGTGCCGTGGGTCGAGTCAAATTGCAATAAGTGTGCTAACATGACTGGACTCGTTAAATCATTGATTGCCACAACTTCAATATCGGCAGAAACTTCTTTGATCCTACGAAAAGCCAAACGTCCAATTCGTCCAAAACCATTGATTCCAACTTTTACTGTCATTTCTTGTTTCCTCCTTTGATTGTGTCTGGTACACTTAAAAGTTTGCTACGATTTCAAGTGACTGTCAAAGAATAACCCTTAAGAATTCGCGATTTCTTACGGAAACCCATGAGAAAAGATAGACAAAAGGCGTTTCGGTCGTTACAATAAAATAGACTTTCTTATTAGAGAAATAGTAACCACTTAAGGTGAGATAACTGATAATCAAAAAGTATAGAAGGTAGTAAAAAAAGAATGGAGGACAAATAATGTCCATGTTTTTAGATCAAGTGACAATCGATGTCAAAGCAGGAAAAGGCGGCGACGGAATGGTTGCTTTTCGCCGAGAGAAATATGTCCCAGACGGCGGACCCGCAGGTGGTGACGGTGGACGTGGTGGGGATGTCATTTTAGTCGTAGACGAAGGTCTGCGTACATTAATGGATTTCCGTTTTAATCGTCATTTTAAAGCGCAACCCGGGGAAAACGGCATGAGTAAAGGAATGCACGGTCGTGGCTCAGATGATACCTACATCAAAGTACCACAGGGAACGACCGTTCGTGACGCTGAAACAGGTGCCTTATTAGGTGATTTGATTGAGCAAGGCCAAACATTAGTGATTGCTAAAGGCGGCCGAGGCGGCCGAGGCAACATTCGGTTTGCCTCTCCGAAAAACCCAGCCCCAGAATTAGCTGAGAATGGAGAACCTGGTCAAGAAAGAAAAATCGAGCTCGAATTAAAAGTTTTAGCAGATGTTGGTCTAGTTGGTTTCCCTTCAGTTGGGAAGTCTACATTACTCTCTGTGATTTCCTCTGCTCGACCAAAAATTGGTGCGTATCATTTTACAACACTGGTACCAAATTTAGGTATGGTAACAACTACTGATGGTCGTAGTTTTGCAGTAGCCGATCTGCCTGGCCTGATCGAAGGAGCCTCACAAGGGGTTGGTTTAGGGACTCAGTTTTTACGTCATATCGAACGGACACGGGTCATTTTACATGTGATCGATATGAGTGGCATGGAAGGACGCGATCCATATGAGGACTATTTGTCCATCAATAATGAATTGTCGACCCATAACTTGCGCTTACTTGAGCGTCCACAAATCATCGTTGCCAATAAGATGGATATGCCGGATGCTGAAGAAAACCTAGCCCTTTTCAAAGAGCAGTTGGCAAAAGAAAAAACAGATGAGTTTGCGGATGAACCAATGATTTTCCCAATCTCTGGGGTCACTCGTAAGGGAATCGATGCCTTGTTGAATGCGACAGCGGATCTATTGGAAGTCACTCCTGAGTTCCTCTTATACGATGAAGAAATCGAAGAAGATGTTGTTCATTATGGCTTCCAATCGGATGAACCGGAGTTTTCAATTGATCGTGATCCGGATGCAACTTGGATCTTGAGCGGTGAAAAAATCGAAAAACTATTCCAGATGACGAATTTTGATCATGATGAGACCGTGATGCGTTTTGCTCGTCAGCTACGTGGCTTAGGTGTCGATGAAGCATTACGGGCGCGCGGTGCTAAAGATGGCGATATCGTTCGGATCGGCAACTTTGAGTTCGAGTTTGTTGAATAATCGTTTAAAAGAACATCATTTGCCTAAAAAATATCTTTTTAGTTGCAGTGGATTTGACTGCCGATCATTGATTTTCACTAAGAAATCAATGATCGGCAGTCTTTTTGGTTTCTTTTTTCATTTAAATGATTTACTGTTAAAATAAAGAAGAGAACAAATAAACCAAAGGGAGCGATTTTTATGTCAAAACGTGTCATTGTAATGAATTTTGATGCCAGTGCCAAAGCGTACCAAGCCTTTTCGGAAGTGAAACGGATGCATATGGAACGGAAGATCAAAGGGGAACAAATGGCAGTTCTTACCCACACCAATGAAGGCGTGCATCAATTTAAAGTCGAGGACTTTCTCGATTTTACTGGGAACAATAAGACATCAACGGGTGGATTGATCGGGATGCTCGTTGGAGTGCTAGGCGGACCTTTAGGAATCATGCTGGGCTGGTTTGGTGGCAGTATGATCGGTGCTACTCGTGATGCAAAAGAGATCCAAAATGCGCAAATGCTTTTTGAACATGTCGGAAACCAAATTGGTGTTGGTGATACGGGGTTATTATTGATCGCAGATGAAGAAGACAATCGTCCTTTGAATCAATTGATCATGAATGAATTAGGCGGTGACATCACGCGCTTTGACTACGATGAAGTGGAAGCAGAGATTGAAACGGCTAAGAAAGTCGAAGAATCCACCAAAGCACGCGTTCAAGAAGACTGGAAAAAATCTCATAACTACGCAGAAGATCGCCAATCTGAGAAATAAAATCCACAAGCTTCAATTGCAACTTGATTTCTTTTCCGCTAAAATTGGAAAGAGATGAAAGGAAAGAAGCTTATGGAATTAGAATTTTTAGGTACAGGCGCAGGTGTGCCTGCGAAACATCGAAACGTGACCAGCACTGCGTTACGACTCTTAGATGAACGGAATGCCGTTTGGCTTTTTGATTGTGGCGAAGGGACGCAAATGCAGATTTTGCATTCTACGATTCGTCCACGAAAGATTGAAAAAATCTTTATCACTCATCTTCATGGTGACCATATCTATGGGTTGCCAGGATTGATCAGCAGCCGCTCCTTTCAAGGAGGCGACACGCCTCTAGAGATTTATGGACCCAAGGGGATCAAAGCATACGTTCAAACCGTTTTGCGGATTTCTCAGACCAAAGTCAGCTACCCCTTACATTTTTTCGAGATTGAAGAAGAAGGTATTCTTTTTAAAGATCAGCAATTTGAAGTATCGTGTCTGCGCCTTGATCATGGCATTGACAGTTTTGGTTATCGGATTGTTGAAGCAAGCCATCAAGGGGAATTGCAAGTGCAGGCTTTACTGGAACTTGGGTTGAAACCTGGGCCGCTCTTCGGTCGTTTGAAAAAAGGTGAAGTAGTTATCCTTGACGATGGACGTCAAATCAATGGGGCTGATTTCTTAGGCCAAGCGAAAAAAGGTCGGATCGTGGCGATATTAGGTGATACGCGTAAATGTCAAAACGCCGTACTGCTAGCAGAAGATGCGGATGTATTGGTGCATGAAAGTACCTTTAACAAAGAAGAAGCCAAGTTGGCTCGCGCTTATTTTCACTCGACGACGCGGCAAGCTGCCGAAGTGGCACAAGAAGCTCAAGCTAAGCGTTTGCTGTTGACCCATATCAGTGCGCGTTACGTTGGCAAAGATATTACAAATTTAGTAAATGAAGCAAAAGAAGTATTTCCGAATACGTTGATCGTCAAAGATTTTGATATTGTCGAGATCCCTTTTGCCGGAGAGGAAGAAACAGATGAACTTAGAGAATAAAGTTGTCGTAGTAACAGGTGGCTCTGCTGGACTTGGCGAACAAATCTGTTATGAAGCCGCAAAACGTGGTGCGATCGTCGTGACTTGTGCCCGAAGAACGAATCTGATTGGAAAAGTCAAAGAACAATGTATGGAATTAAGCGGCAAAGAAGCGTATGCGTTTCAATTGGATGTAGCAAATCCTGAAAGTGTGGAGCGCTTACTTGAAAAAATCAATGAAAAAGTTGGTAAGATTGATGTCTTCGTCAATAATGCTGGCTACGGGATCTTTCAAGAATTTACAGAGATGGACCCGGCGGTCATCCGAAATATGTTCGAAGTCAATGTGCTTGGCATGATGGTTTTGACCCAGCAAGTAGCGATCCAAATGGCTGAACAAAAGCATGGTCATATCATAAATGTTGCTTCGATCGCAGGTAAGATCGCTACGCCAAAAACGGCCGTCTACTCTGCAACAAAATTTGCTGTGCTCGGTTTTTCTAACGCATTACGTTTAGAACTAAAACCATTAGGGATCAACGTAACAACGGTCAATCCTGGACCGATCGAAACGGCATTCTTTGACCAAGCAGACCCAAGCGGTAGTTACTTATCGTCGGTGGGCAGCCTAGTGCTTGAACCGAATAAATTAGCGCAAACGATCGTCAAAGCGATGATCCATCCAAAACGAGAAATCAATCGCCCACATATTTTAGGCGCTGCTGCGAAACTATATACCCTGTTTCCTTCAATCGGCGATTATATGGCAGGAACGATGTTCAACAAAAAATAGGAGTTGAAGCCCATGAAAAATCAATGGCGTGTTATCGTTGGTATTTTACTGATTTTAGTGATCGTTTTATTTGCCGTTGCAAACAATATGACTGTCCCGATCAACTTTGGCTTCACAACGATTCAATCGCCACTGATCTTAGTCATTATTGGTTCTGCTTTGTTAGGCGCATTGATTTTGCTGCTGGTTTCCACAAGCGCAATGTTCCGTCAAAAAAAAGAACTAAAGCAATTGAGAAAAGAGCTCTCAGATTATCGTTCGAACAACGAGAAGGTTCTCCAAGAACAACGAGAAGCTTTGGAACGGGAATACACGAACAAGCAGGCGGAGTTAGCGGCAAGACAGCAGCAGCTCGATGATCAAGAAGCCCAGCTTTCCTCACGTGCTGCGGGCGCATCCACGCCGCCAACGATCGATGAGGAAATGAAGTCTTTTGAATCGCAAGCCTAAAAGAACGACGTTTCACAAAAAAAGAGTTTGCTAGTGCAAGATTTGCTGCAAGCTCTTTTTTTTGTGTTGTAAAACGAGTGCTGTTTCTCTCGTTGTTTTTCTTTTTTGCATAAACTTTGCTATAATATCCTAGTTAGGAGTGATTTGGTGAAACGTGCAAATTTTCATTGGGTGCGTCCGCAAGAAAGCGAAACGACCCCAGTATTTAAAGAGCTGATCCAAGAAAGAAAGATCCCTGAGCGGATCGGCGCGTTGCTATGGCAGCGAAATATTCGAACAGCAGAGGCGCTCGATGCTTTTTTATCAACGGACCTGCAATATCTTCATGATCCGTTTTTATTTCATGATATGGCTAAAGCCGTGGAACGAATCCATGAAGCGATTTTAAATGGCGAACGAATCTTGATTTATGGTGATTACGATGCGGATGGGATTACGAGCACTACCGTGTTAAAGGAAACGTTGGAATTGCTAGGGGCGGAAGCTGAGTATTATTTGCCTAATCGTTTTACAGATGGATATGGTCCCAATCTAACTGTCTATCAAGATAAAATTGCAGCAGGGACGCAATTGATCATCACCGTCGACAATGGGGTGTCTGGTCATGAGGCGATTGCTTATGCTCAAGGACAAGGAGTTGACGTGATCGTCACAGATCACCATGAACTACCTGCAGAACTACCGGAGGCGTTTGCTATTGTCCATCCCCGTCACCCTCAAGGAAACTATCCTTTTGGTGATTTGGCTGGAGTCGGCGTTGCATTTAAAGTGGCTTGCGCTTTGTTAGAAGAAGTGCCAGTGGAATTGCTTGATCTTGTTGCGATTGGGACGATCGCTGATATGGTTTCTTTAACCGATGAGAATCGGCTATTAGTCAGCAACGGGTTGAAAATGATTCAGCAATCGGATCGCATCGGACTGAATGAGTTGCTGTCAGTCAGCGGTTTAAATAAACAAACAGTCAACGAAACAGATATTGGCTTCGCCGTTGGACCACGGTTAAATGCGATCGGTCGTTTGGAGGACCCCAATCCGGCTGTTCGCTTGTTGACTACCTTCGATGAAGAAGAGGCAGTAAGCTTAGCCCAAACCTTAGATACGATCAATCAGCAGCGAAAAACCTTTGTTGAAGAAATCATGAAAGAAGCACAAGAAAAAATCGATCCTGCGAATCATGTTCATTTGGTGGTGGGAGATCATTGGCACGAAGGCGTTTTAGGGATCGTGGCAGGACGAATCATGCAAAGTACAGGACAACCAGTAATCGTTTTGACCAAAAAAGAAAATGGCTTAGCTAAAGGGTCGGGAAGAAGCATTGCTGCGTTGAATCTGTTTGAAATGCTGTCGACGATGAAAGACATGTTTACTAGCTTTGGCGGCCATCATGCAGCAGTTGGATTAAGTATCCCCATCGATCATTTAGATATGCTGCAAGCCCAAATGAATCGTTACGTTGAAGAAAATGACATTGACCTCAGCCAGGGCATCCCATTAGCGATCGATGAGGAGCTACCGTTAACAGAAGTTTCGATCAGTTTTATTGAATCATTAAAAGTCTTAGCACCTTTTGGAACGGACAACCCCTTACCGAAATTTTTATTTTCTAATCTGATGACTCAAAATGCTCGCCAGATTGGTTCAGAAAATCAGCATTTGAAGTTAGTGATGAGCGATGAGTCTAACACGCAGCTGGATGTCATTGGGTTTGGTTTTGGAAAAGATTTAGTAGCGTTTGAAAACGACCGCTTATCGATCGTTGGTCAGCTTTCCATCAATGAATGGAATGGCAACAAAAAACCGCAGCTCATGTTGGATGATTTTGCAGTGGAAGGGATTCAGCTATTTGATTATCGTTCGAAAAGAAGCCGCCAAGGTGTCTCTCTGGACAGTCAAACATTAGGCGTTCTTTTCAAGCAGAAACTTCCTCGGGAATTGCAAGGCTTTTGTGGGCAAACCACCATATTTGACTCAGTTACAGCCTTGGAAGATACTTTTCGTGCTGGTCAGTTCCAAGAGATTGCATTTTTAGATTGTCCTGCTGACCCTGCAGTGATCAAAGAGATCGTTCAAGCGCTCCAGGCATCAAGAGTTGCTTTTGTTTTCTACTCGACAGAAGATGCTTATTTAGATGGGGTAGGGACAAGAGAGCAATACAGTCGTCTCTTTCAACTGATCAAACAGCAGCCTCGTTTGGACATTCGTTACAAACTAAAGATGGTCGCTGACTATCTAAAAATTCCACAAAAATTACTTATTTTCATGATTCAGGTGTTTTCTGAGCTGGAATTTGTTACAATACAAGATGGTGTTTTGAATAAAACTGCTGATCCTGTTTCCCGTCCATTGACGGAGAGTCATTTGTATCAGCAACGACAAAAACTGATCAAAACAGAAGAATTTTTATTAATGAGTGATTTATCAACCCTTCGTCAGTGGTTGACAGTCTAGGAGGAAAGAAAATGGATTTAAAAGAGTATATTGCTAGTATTCCTGATTATCCCCAAGAGGGAATTATTTTTCGGGACATCTCGCCATTGATGGCAGATGGAGAAGCGTATCGGTATGCGACACAACAAATCGTTGAGTATGCACAAGAAAAAGGCATCGATATGGTGGTAGGACCTGAAGCCCGCGGCTTTATCGTTGGTTGTCCAGTTGCCTATCAATTAGGTGTCGGCTTTGCCCCAGTACGTAAAAAAGGCAAATTGCCACGGGAAACGATTGAAGCAGAATATGAAAAAGAGTACGGTGTGGATGTCTTGACGCTGCACGCCGATGCCATCAAACCAGGTCAACGTGTCTTGATCTGTGATGATCTACTAGCAACTGGTGGAACGATCAAAGCAACGATCGAACTCGTAGAAAAACTAGGTGGTATCGTTGTTGGCTGTGCCTTCTTGATCGAACTGATGGATCTACATGGAAGAGACAAGATCCAAGGTGTCGAAATCAAGACGTTAATGGAATACTAAAAAAGCAGAAACAAAAAAGGACTCGCTGGAGTCCTTTTTTGTTTCTGCTGCCTTATGGGCGTATGTAGGGGAAGGATCATGGTTCATAACGATAAAAATCATGATCGTGATAATAATGTCGGTTACGTTTGCGCTCTGCTTGGCGGAATTTCTTTTCATCCCAAAGCATGAACCAAAGCATCATTAGAGGGCAAAAAATCAGAACAGCACTTAAAACGCCAAAATAGCCAATAACAATTCCCATCAATAATACCCACAACATAAAACCAAATCGACGAACTGCTTTCATCTCATTCACTCCTTAAATAATACGAACTTATGTTTGTATACTTATTATACGAATGTTTGTTCGCTTTGTAAAGAGGAAAGAAAAAAAATCTTCGTAAAAACGAAGATTTCCTAGTCAGCTCGTTGAGCATCAAAGCAGATGGCGATACAATCCAACAACCAATCCTAAAATCGTTACGTCAGGCAAAATGATTGGTTCTAAATAATCATTTTCTGGTTGTAAACGAATGTAATTCTTTTCTTTATAGAATCGTTTGCACGTAGCTTCGTCTTCATCTGTCATAGCAATCACGATATCGCCATTTTGAGCACTTTGTT
Source organism: Enterococcus sp. DIV1083b (assembly GCF_051713705.1). Lineage (NCBI taxonomy): Bacteria > Bacillati > Bacillota > Bacilli > Lactobacillales > Enterococcaceae > Enterococcus > Enterococcus sp. DIV1083b. The sequence goes on along the minus strand of NZ_JBIOQJ010000001.1, from coordinate 1,817,001 downwards.
GTTTACGAACGATTACTTGATCACCGTCGAGAATGCCAGCATTGATCATACTTTCTCCTCGGATCGTCAACATGAATAAACTTCCTGTGCTATTCGCTAAATCTGGCGGAATCGGAAAGAAATCGGATGCATCTTCCACGGCTAAAATCGGTTCTCCAGCAGTTACGACACCAAGCATCGGAATGGATGCTGGTTGAACATCGATTTTTTCAAGACCGGAAGCAGTTAATTCAATGGCTCTGGGTTTTGTAGGATCTCGTAAGATCAGCCCTTTTTTTTCAAGTCGGGACAAATGGCCATGAACAGTTGAGGTAGAAGATAACTGAACGGCTTCGCCAATTTCGCGAACAGTCGGCGGATAGCCTTTTTCAGTGACACGTGTATGAATGAACTTAAGAATTTCGATTTGTCGATTTTCTGTTCGTTTTGCCAAAACTGACACCTTCTTTCATTTGATAACCTTAGTGTACCATAGCTATATCGATTATTCAAACAAATGTTCGCTTTTTGTGCTATTGTTTTTGCTCGCTAGTTTGTAGTAAAATCAAGAGGGAAAAGGAGGAACAACTATGCTATCTCAAGAAAAATTAGCTCGAATCAATGAACTTGCCAACAAGAAAAAAACAGAAGGCTTGACTGAGGCTGAGACCCACGAACAAAAAGTTCTGCGTGAAGAGTATTTAACCGCCTTTCGTGGAGGGATGCGACACCATATCGAAGGAATGAAAATCGTTGACCCTGAAGGTACTGATGTAACACCAGAGAAGTTAAAAGAGATTCAAAAGAAAAAAGGTCTCCACGGCAGATAATTGTGAATTCCTTTTCATTGCTATTGAAATAAGCTTCTGAATCACGTATAATGAAAGATGCAATAAAGGTAAAAAAAACCTAAATTAGGAGGAACTACCATTGTTTGATAAAATCGATCAATTAGGAGTGAACACCCTTCGTACATTAAGTATCGAAGCCGTACAAAAAGCCAATTCAGGACATCCAGGATTACCGATGGGGGCAGCACCCATGGCCTATGCCTTGTGGACGAAACACTTGAAAGTCAATCCAACGACTTCTCGCAACTGGGTGGATCGTGACCGCTTTGTTTTGTCTGCTGGACACGGTTCGGCGTTATTGTACAGCTTGTTGCACGTGTCTGGTTACGATGTGACCATTGAGGATCTAAAAAACTTCCGTCAATGGGATAGCCGCACGCCAGGACATCCAGAAGTCGATCACACAGACGGCGTGGAAGCAACCACTGGACCTTTAGGACAAGGGATTGCCATGGCAGTCGGTATGGCAATGGCTGAAGCCCACTTGGCTGCAACCTACAATCGCGACAAGTATCAAGTCATTGATCACTATACCTACGCTCTATGTGGCGATGGGGACTTGATGGAAGGTGTTTCGCAAGAAGCTGCATCCATGGCTGGTCACATGAAATTAGACAAACTGATCGTCTTGTACGATTCAAATGACATCTCCCTAGATGGCCCAACTTCAAAAGCCTTTACAGAAAATGTCGGTGCGCGTTTTGAAGCGTATGGCTGGCAACACATTCTCGTTGAAGACGGCAATGATTTAGAAGCGATCTCGAAAGCGATCGACGAAGCAAAAGCTGAAAGCGACAAACCAACCTTGATCGAAATCAAGACTGTGATCGGATACGGTGCGCCAAATCAAGGCACCTCTGCCGTTCATGGTGCGCCGATCGGTGCCGAAGGCATTTCTGCAGCCAAAGCGATTTATGGTTGGGAATACCCAGAATTTACCGTACCTGAAGAAGTTGCCGCGCGCTTCAAAGAAACCATGATCGATGAAGGGCAAAAAGCTGAAGCAGCTTGGAACGAAACCTTCCGTGCCTATGAAGCAGCCTACCCAGAACTTGCGGCGCAATTCAAACAAGCCTTTGCGGGTGAATTGCCAGCAGATTGGGATGCAGCATTACCAAGCTACGAAGTTGGCAGCTCACAAGCTAGTCGGGTATCTAGCAAAGAGATGATCCAAGCCTTATCCAAAGCCGTCCCTAGTCTCTGGGGTGGATCGGCTGACCTTTCTGGATCCAACAACACGATGGTGGCAGCAGAAAAAGACTTTGAACCTGGCCAATACGAAGGCCGCAACATTTGGTTTGGTGTCCGAGAATTTGCGATGGCAGCAGCGATGAACGGCATTCAATTGCATGGCGGTACGCGAATCTATGGCGGAACCTTCTTCGTCTTCGTTGATTACTTGCGTCCAGCGGTGCGCTTGTCTGCGATCCAGCATGCGCCTGTGATCTATGTCTTGACTCATGACTCCGTGGCGGTTGGAGAAGATGGACCGACGCATGAGCCAATCGAGCAATTAGCCAGCGTCCGTTGCATGCCAAATGTCCAAGTGATTCGTCCAGCAGACGGCAATGAAACCCGTGCTGCCTGGAAATTGGCTATGACAACAACGGATAAACCAACGGTCTTAGTCTTAAGCCGACAAAATCTACCAGTGATCGAAGGCACGCAAACCGGTGCGGATGAAAATGTCGCAAAAGGTGGTTACGTGATTTCAAAACAAGCTGGTGAAACACCAGCGGGGATTTTGATCGCCACAGGTTCTGAAGTGAATCTTGCGGTCCAAGCACAAGCTAAATTGGCAGAAGAAGGCATCGATGTATCGGTGGTCTCCTTACCAAGCTTTGATTTGTTTGAAGCACAAAGCTCAGAATACAAAGAAAGCGTCTTGCCAAAAGCAGTGAAGAAACGGGTAGCGATCGAAGCGGCTTCCCCATTTGGTTGGGAACGTTACACCGGTTGCCATGGAAAAGTGATCGCGATCGATCATTTCGGTGCATCCGCACCTGGTGACAAAGTCTTAGCGGAATTCGGCTTCAGTGTTGAGAATGTCGTGAATACTTTCAAATCAATCGATTAATTGATCGACAATCAATCAAAAATAGCACGTTCGAGAATCTTTTCGATTTTCGAGCGTGTTTTTTTGTCTGGATCTCCTTGCAACTTTAAAAGTGTTAAAATGACTTATTTAAAGTAAGCGTGGCTAGGATTTCCAAAAAATGCTTGTACCGCAAGGCACAAGCATTTATGAATAGTAAGAGGGAAGTGATAAAATAGCAATCTAATAGTTTTTTAAAAAACTTCTCAGTGGTTAGCAAACCAAGTGGGATACCTGTATAGTTTTTTTAAAGTCTTTTGTTGTGTGTAAAGTGAACATTGTTTGCACTGTTAGATGTTTTTCCGTATAATAGCTGTATTGATTTATTTGAAAAAACGTACAGTTACTGGAGGAAAAAAATGGGAAGTTATCAAACAAGAAGTGAAAGACATCATCAACCAAAGAAGACGATAAAAAGACCTACTAAAAAGGCGATGGTCTCTTTGATGGGGGCAGGAATGATGTTAGCGCCAATGACGGTCACTTTCGTTCCTCAACAGGTACAAGCTGCTGAGAATCAATATGCGACTCAGGACATCTCAGGTTTTATCGAGCAAATTGGCTGGTCAGCACAAGATGTTGCTGCCAACAATGATCTCTATGCTTCTGTGATGATTGCTCAAGCGATTTTGGAAAGCGGCTATGGTTCTTCCACGTTATCCAATGCACCCTATTACAATTTGTTTGGGGTCAAAGGAAGTAACAACGGACAAAGTGTCTATATGCCTACACAAGAGTATTTGAATGGTCAGTGGGTAGAGATGAATGAACCGTTTCGTCAATATAACTCTTACTGGGAATCGTTTCAGGATCATGCGAATGTCTTGCGCAGCACGAGTTTCGCGACAGGGACTGCTCATTACAGTGGTGTTTGGAAAAGCCAAACAACCTCGTTTTATGATGCAACGAATTACTTGACTGGGCGTTATGCTACCGATCCAGGGTATGCACAAAAACTGAACTGGTTAATTGAAACGTATCAGCTCACACGCTTTGATACTGGGACAACGCAAAGTACCGCATGGACAAATACAACGAGCACGACTAGCACCAGTACTACGCAAACTACAACGACGACTCAGGTAAACAGCGGATCTACAGCGCAGAGTTATTTCGTTGCTTCAGGCGATACACTTTGGGATATCGCCAATAAATTTGGCACAACGGTCGACGCTCTAATGGCAATAAATGGGTTATCTAGTGAGGTCATTGTTGTTGGCCAAGAATTAATCGTTTAATTATCTGATACCGCCTTAAGAATGATTGCTCTAAATGGCATCATTCTTAAGGTTTTTTTGTAATGGAAAAACAAAATCAAGAAAGTGAATACAAACAAATATAAAAAAATAAGAAAAAAATTGAAATTGCTTACTTTTTATTCGCAACTCGGGGTTATTTTAGGTAGAATGGAAGAATAAGAACGGGAGGGATTTTCAATGACAAAAATCTATCAATCGGTCAATGAGTTAGTTGGGCATACGCCAATCGTCAAATTAAATCACATCGTAGAAGAAGGTTCTGCGGATGTGTATCTGAAATTAGAGTTCTTCAATCCTGGGGGAAGTGTCAAGGACAGAATTGCTTTAGCCATGATTGAAAAAGCAGAAAAAAATGGCTTGTTAAAAGCTGGTGATACCATCATCGAACCAACTTCTGGGAATACTGGGATCGGCTTAGCCATGATCGGTACGGCAAAAGGTTATCGTGTCGTGCTGGTTATGCCAGAAACCATGAGTATTGAAAGACGTAAAATTGTTCAAGCTTATGGTGCAGAGTTGATTTTGACCCCTGGGTCTGAAGGAATCACTGGTTCTATCAATAAAGCAAAAGAATTAGCAGAACAAGACGGCTATTATATGCCATTACAATTTGAAAACCCAGCCAATCCAGAAGTCCATGAAAAAACGACAGGGAAAGAAATTGAGGATGCGTTTGAATCTAAAGGGTTAGACGCTTTTGTTGCTGGGATCGGCACAGGTGGTACGATCACTGGTGCGGGGAAGGAATTGAAGCGCGTCTATCCTAATTTGAAGATCGTGGGCGTTGAGCCTGCAGAATCAGCTATTTTAGGAGGTGGCAAACCTGGTCCCCATAAGATCCAAGGGATCGGCACGGGATTTGTTCCTAAAGTACTAGACACTGAGATTTATGATCAGGTGATTGCCATCGCTAGTGAGGATGCCATGGAAACTGCGCGTCAAGTTGGGATGAAAGAAGGAATCTTAGTAGGGATTTCTTCTGGTGCAGCGATCAAAGCGGCATTAGAGGTTGCTAAGGACTTAGGAAAAGGCAAAAAAGTCTTAGCGATCGTACCAGATAATGGTGAACGCTATTTATCTACGGCACTGTATCAGTTTGAAGACTAGCAAAGAGGGGGAAAGCAGGCATTCGTTTGTCTGCTTTTCTTTCTCGAAAAACTGAGGGAAGACGGGCTGGGCAAATGCGTTATTCCTTTAAAAAAACAAGGAAAGCTGTTTGAATTTTTAGGTTTTACATAGTATGATAGGTAAGATAAGAGAAATGGAGGAACTCCTGTGAGTACGATCTACGATGAAGCGATCAAACGATTAAAACATGAAAATATTCGTATTACACCGCAGCGAGTAGCGATATTAGAATTTTTAGCCAGTCACGATGCCCATCCGACCGCTGAAGAGATTTATCGGGCGATCGAAGTTCATTTTCCTGGTATAAGTGTCGCAACGGTATACAATAACTTACGTTTGTTCACAGAAATTGGCTTTGTAAAAGAAATGAATTATGGAGATGCCTCCAGTCGTTTTGATTTTACAACGGAGCCTCATTATCATGCTATCTGCCAAAAGTGTGGAAAGATCGCTGATTTTTACTATCCAGGATTGGAAGATGTCGAAATGGCGGCTTCGAAATTAACTGGGTATCAAATAAATAACCATCGACTAGAAGTTTATGGTCTATGTCCTGAATGCCAAGTGAAAGAGGAGGAAACAAAATGAAGATAATTTCTACAGATCAAGCACCACAAGCAATCGGTCCTTATGTTCAAGCAAAAATCGCAAACGGCTTTTTGTTTGCTTCTGGTCAAGTGCCATTAGATCCTGCTTCGGGGGAAGTTGTCGGTACGACGATTGAAGTACAGACTCAGCAAGTATTGAAAAATATCAACGCGATTCTTGAAGCGGCGGAACTTACGCCAGATGATATCGTTAAGACGACATGTTTTTTAAAAAATATGAATGATTTCGTTCCTTTCAATAATACGTATAGCACATTGTTCAATGAAGTGTTACCTGCACGTTCTGCTGTCGAAGTTGCTCGCTTACCAAAAGATGTTTTGGTTGAAGTTGAGATCATCGCAGCAGTCATAGAAAAAGCGTAACCAACAAAGAATCGTGGGACGTCCGCATTTGCGTCGTCCCCTTTTTATTGATTCGATCCTGATAGGGAAGAATCTTTATGTTTCAAGTGAGCCAAGGAGAAGAGGATGTAGTATGGTTTCGTTAAAGGAATATTTGGCAAAAGGGCAAACGACGATTTCAAATTTGCTTTTAGAGAATTACCATCATCTTGGTTTGACGAATGATGAATTTTTGTTATGGCTGCAACTGTATCGCAGCCATGAGCAAGGCAATGATTTTCCAGATTTACGTGAGATCGCCTCGGTGATGGGCAGCGACCAAAAAGAGATCTATCATTGGTTGAATCAATTGCTGAAAAAAGATGTGCTGCGAATGGGTTCAAAAAAAGACGACGCAGGAAAAATGATTGATTATTATGATTTCACTGGCATTTATGAGCGACTCGAGTTTCTTTTGCAGCAGCAATCCAAAAAGGAAGTCGCTAAAACAAATGAAGAGAAGATACGCGAGTTGTATCGCTTATTTGAAGGAGAATTTGGTCGCCCCTTATCGGCGATCGAATACCAACGGATCGGGCAGTGGTTGGATGAGGACCACTATGATCCCGAGCTGGTCCAGTTTGCTTTGCGAGAAGCGGTCTTGAATCAAGCGTATAGTTTAAACTATATCGATCGTATTTTGCTTTCGTGGGAACGCAAGAATATTACCTCAAAAGCGCAAGTAGAAGAAGAGCAAAAAAGAAGAAAAAAACAGTTTCTTCAAAATGAAACCACGCCACAAGAAGATGGCCCAATGCCCAAAATCCCTATGCATAATTGGTTAGAAGGAGAGTAAGATACAAGGAGTTTAATTCGTCCAATGATCAGTAAAGAAAAAACAATGACTGCGATAGAAATAATGTATGAGATGTTTCCTGAAGCACATGGAGAACTAGTGTCAAAAAATGCCTTTGAATTGCTGATTGCTGTCATCCTAAGCGCACAGGCAACGGATGTGTCAGTCAATAAAGTGACACCGGCACTTTTTGAAGCATATCCAACGCCGCAGGCTCTCAGCGAGGCGCCGTTAGAAGACATTATTGAAAAAATCAAATCGATTGGCCTCTATCGAAACAAAGCGAAAAATATCAAAGCTTGTGCCTCTGAATTGTTGCTGCGTTTTGGAGGCGAAGTGCCTCAAACCAGAGAAGACTTAATTTCTTTGCCAGGTGTCGGCAGAAAAACAGCGAACGTCGTTCTTGGCGATGCATTTGGCATTCCAGCAATCGCTGTCGATACGCATGTCGAGCGGGTATCAAAAAGGCTGCGCATCTGTAAACTAGACGCCAACGTATTAGAAGTCGAACAAACATTGATGAAAAAGATTCCAGATACGTTGTGGGTCAAAACGCATCACACGTTAATTTTCTTTGGTCGTTATCATTGCACAGCACGGGCACCTAAGTGTGAGGTTTGTCCATTGTTGACAATGTGCCAAGAAGGAAAACTTCGGATGAAGGGGAAGAAAACCATTTAATGGTGAACATAAACCAAAAGTAACTAGGATCAAGACGCTAAGCGAAATCGCTTAGCGTTTTTTTTGCATAAATTGATAAAAGAACAGGTGATTAACGTAACAACCTTTGATAAAGCCGTTTCAAGTAACTGGAAAAACATAAGCTTACTGAATTTTTTTGATTACACCACTCAAAATCAGGTGTTTTTTCACAAAGAGATCGTGTGAGGGATGATGCTCGATGCGAAATGAACCTTCCAATACGCCTTTTTTTTAAAACTATTTGTAAGCTTAGTATGATGGCTTTTTTCGCACAATTTTTACCCTTTCTTTTTATAAAACTGCTTATTTTTGGTCAATATAACGTAATATTAATAAGAAAATTCACCCATTGGTGAAAAATAGTATTTCAAATCTGTGGAAATCATCAGTATAGTGAACTTTGTCAAAGGTTATAAGTCTTTCTCTGCTATTTTACTAATGACAGAAAAAGCGTTGCAAATTTCGAAATGATTCTTTAACAATCTCATAATCATTTTTGTTACGGATACTAGACAAACGCAGTTTTGAAAAGATCACTTATAAGATGTGGCAAGTATAGAGGAGGAGGGAGAATGAAAGGAGAAAAGGTATGGAAATTAGTTCGTATGGTTCTGTTTTGCACTCTTTTTTATGGGATAACTATTTCTACGGCAGCGGTGAATGCTCAGGAAGTGCAGTCGGTTGAAACAGAAAGCTCTGTGCTTTTTACCGGTGTTTATGAGCCTATTGGCCAACCCAAACCAGCACCGCCAGCAGGCCCTACAGAGAATATCTCGCCACCAAAAGAGGTAGCAAAACCAGGTGGTATTTTACCAAAGACCAACGAGACAAAAACTTACGGCGTAATCTTGCTTGGATTACTGCTCGTACTGGTTGCATTGTATGCGCAATATACCAAACATCGATCAAAATTTATGATGGTTAAAAAGAAAAGACAAATAATTTGAAAGCAGGGATGAATTTGAAATTCGTACGATTTGCATCGGCAGCTGTTTTAGCTGCAACTTTATTTACTATTAGCGCGGAAGCCTTCGCTACTGAAAGTGTAACAAACCATGATACAGAAGGGAAAGTTCTCTTTGTACCAAACGATAGCGAAGCGACAGTGGTTCAACCACCAAATCCTGGTCCTAATGGTCCAGATGTAGAGATCAATCCAGTCGGCCCTGAAGGACAAACAGGACCATTGACGATTGCTTACGCACCTACGCTTAATTTCGGTGAGCAAGTGATTTCTAATACCGATCAAGAATATAAGCTAGTGGCTGAATTACACAAGCTAAAAGACGCGGAAGATAGTGAAGAAAGAGTTCCATATGTTTCATTTGCTCAAGTCCAAGATACGCGTGGGACAAATGCTGGTTGGGATTTAAAAGTTTCCTTAAGTGCTTTTGAATCAGGAACACAGAATAATGAACTGACTGGAGCAAGAATTCGTTTTAATTCGCCAAAATTGGAATATAACGGAAGCAACCAAGAAAATGAACCACAAATTCATGCGGATGGATTGATTTTAGATGCTACAAATAGCGAGCGTTCGGTTCTGACCGCTGCTCAAACAAAAGGTGCTGGCGTATCGTCAGTCGTTTGGGGCGATCAGGAAGAAATCAATCGACAAGTGGAAGCAGGCGCAGAGGTTGTTGAAAATGCTGGAATCGAGTTACTTGTTCCTGGATCAACAGCAAAAGACGCTGCTCTTTATGAAGCAACCCTTACTTGGACATTGGCTGCAACAGCTGGACCGGACGGAGAAACGGTTCAATAACTTGGTTTTGTACTGAATAAAAAAGAAAGAAGGAACTAGAAATGAAAAAGATTCGTTTAGCTACGGTCGCTGTATTATCCACCACTTTACTAGCAGGAGGTGTTCAAGCCTTTGCCCAATCTTCATTAGAAACGACTACCGATAACGTTGTAGGATTTACCTCAGACGGAAGCGATCTAACAGTGGTACAACCGCCAGTCGTGCACCCAGAAGTAGAAACGATCGAACCAACACCGCCAGGACAAACGGGTCCATTTACCATTGCTTATGCACCACAAACATTCGATTTTGGTCAGAATGCTATTTCTACCAGTGATCGTTGGTATTCGATCGTTGCTGATGAGCGTAATTTGGCTGATCAATCAGGTACGACACCGTATGTATCGTTTGCCCAAGTGCAAGATACCCGAGGAACGCATGCTGGTTGGACATTAAATGTTAGTCTAACTGATTTTACTTCTGAATCAGGGGATGTCTTGACTGGGGCAAAAATCAAGTTGGCAAACCCTGAGATCGTGTTCAACAAAGGCGAGGGTGATCGAGACTTACAGCCAAGTGCCGTTATCAATAATGAAGAACAAAATGCGTTGATCCTAGATGTCAACGATCAAGACATTCCTGTCATGCGTGCTTCGGTCGGTCAAGGCGCGGGCGCTTCATCGATTTACTGGGGAGATCAAGAAAAATTGACGGAACAAAATCTTAATAAACAAGAAGGCGAAATTATCAGAAATGATGATATTCAACTATTTGTACCAGGCTCTACCACGCAGCTAGCAACTAACTATACTGCGGAAATGACATGGACGCTAACTGCTTCTGTTGATAGTAGCGGCGAAACAGTAAATCCGTAAGAAGGATCATAGCTTGCAACAAGAAACAACTGGCAGGAATAGTAAATTATTCCTGCCTTTTTTGGAAGGAGAACCACTTTTGACTGAACAACGTATGAGAATGAAATGGATAAAAACGGTTACCTGTGCGGTCATCCTACTATCATTCTTTTTTTCACCAAGATTGAGCTATGCTCAGACAGAATCAGAATTAAACTTCTATGTGACGCCTATCTTACCGGAAAGTCAGCTGGAAGGAGGGGCGTTGGGGTATTTCGATTTAAATCTTGGGGCAGGAGAACGTGATGAATTGGCTTTAGAGATCGAAAATGGTTCTGATCAAGCGATCGAAATAGAAATTTCTGTCCATACGGCATTTACGAATGTGAATGGTGTTGTGGAATATGGCCGGGATGCAGAATCCCCTGATCCGACTTTACCTGCATCAATTGATGAACTGGTAGAGGTGCCTGAAACCGTATCGTTCGATCCATTAGAAAAACGAATCATTTCTTTACCGATTACGATGCCAGAAGAGGAATTTAAAGGGGTTTTGGCAGGTGGCATTCGAATCAAAGAGGTTATTTCGGAAGAGGAGCAAACACAATCTGCTGAACAAGGATTAGGCATTCGGAATGCATTTTCCTATGTCATTGGTGTGGTAGTAAGCAACAATCGGTCCGCAACGGATCCGGGATTGGAACTGCTTGATGTTTTTGCCGATCAAGTAAACTACCGAAACGTATTTAGTGCTGTTATCCAAAATTATACTTCAACATTTGTCAATCAATTGGAAGTAACAGCTGAAATTCGATCTGTTGGCAGTGAGACGATTTTATATGAAACAAGTCAATCAGCGATGCAAATGGCTCCTAATTCACATATGCATTTCCCAATTCCCTTGAATGGCGATCGTTTTCGTAATGGGGAGTATGTATTGAATCTTACTGCGCGGTCAGGAGAGGAAGAGTGGTCTTGGGAACAGATATTTAGCGTAGAGGCAGAAGATGCTCGCCGCTTAAATGAACTCGATGTCACTGTAGATAAGTCACTCAATTGGTGGATGATCGCCACGGCTGGTCTAATCAGCTTGCTTCTAATTATTGCGATCATCCTAATTATTCATAAGAAAAAAAATGCAAAGGAAGGTGGGAAAAGTTGAAATGAAGAATACCTCACACAAGGTAATAATTGCGATCATTATTGGATTACTAAGTGTGCAAACTTTTTTTCCAAGTCTGAGCAGTTTACTATTGCCAGAAATCCACGCCATCGATCACACGATTGAACCATTGGACGAAACGCATAACATGTCCTTGCTTGATAAAGCAACACAACCGATCCAAACAAAAGAATTTGACATCCATACCCCTTTTTTTCAGTTTCCAGTTAGTGTGATTGAAGGTGTCGTGGATCAACCGATCGATGTTTTCGTCGTATCAAGCCAACCGTTAGATGAGATTACGCTGGTTGTAGCGAAAGAAGCAGCGATCGTGGAAGAAGAATTTGCTGCAGAAGTGAAGAGTAAAAAGCTGTCTGAAGAAGAACAGGAATGGACGCTTACCTTTGATGAAGAGTTAATGGAGTTCGAGATTCCTATCGTCTTTAATAAAATAGGCGATTATCAACTGGTTATAGGTGAAGCGGAACTAACGATCGAAGTACAGGCAGAAGATGACGAGGAAGAGGACTCGGATGATGATGCAGATAATGAAACGATCGAGACAGAAGTCTCACCATCAGAGACGCCGCAGGAAGGGGAACGAACCACGCAACCTTCCAATGACGCGAACCTAAACGAGAATCAGCAAGACACAGAAGCTGATCAAGCAGAAGCGATTGCCCAATTGACAGAACCGGTCACACCGTTAAACGAAATCAGTCACCGGGATGTTTCCAACTGGCAAGAATTTATGGCGGCAATCGTGAATAAAGATGTAAATTATATCAATATCGTAAACGACTTTGAATCTTCGGATAATCCTACTCAAGGAGTTTCTGGAGTGGCTGTGGGAAGTGCAACTTCCAACCCAACAAATGGATTAGCCTATATTTGGACCAATGCTTCTGAAATTTCAAGAACGCTTGTGATCGAAGGTAATGGGTATCAAATCGACTTTAGAGCTGTTGCTGTCGGATTTTATGATAGTACAGTCAATAGTGCAACGCCATGGGACATTACGTATCAAAATATCGATGTCGTTCATGGAAATTGGTATGGGTTTATGAATTTTACGAATATGAGTATTCCTCAGCAAAATCTATCCAGAATGCGCTACCACAATTTAACCAACGCGGGCAATCAGTTGATCCACTCGTTAGCGACACCTGTTGTTATGTCTGGCGAAGTAATATCGCATCAAACTCCGACATATACTTCCAGATCTGGACGCGTGCAAACGATCAATGCGACCAACCAAGCAAATATGGAAGTAACACAATTGGAAATTCTTGATAACGCAACAGTTGATATGTCAACAATAAATTCCGGCAATATCTATTTATATTATGCAACCGGCCGTATGACTATTGGCAATGATGTGAAGCTATTTCTGCGTGCAGCTGGAACAGCCGGTGAGGCTTTCGGAGCAAATATTTATATTGCGAATGGGCGGATCGAAATCGGCAATCGTTCAGAGCTTAATTTGACCGCTCGAGCGAATTCTCCTGCAATCAGTATGTACGCTACCGGCGCCCACTTTGAAATGTCTGAAGACAGCAAGGTGACAATCAAGGCTGACGGACGTACCACAAGTCTCAATGGATGGGCCTATAACATTATCTATATGGGTGCTGGAAGTACGATGCTTATTGGAAATAAAAGTAGTGTCGAAATTGATGCAGTGAATCAAGGGACCACCACCTCCGGAGTGATCCATGTAGCTGGTGCCGCCACATTTATTGTTGCTAAAGAAGGAATCTTGGATATTAAGTCAGACGGAACCAATCCCTCTCATTCCTTGATGACATTTTTGAGCTCGGCCTCAACCTTCACTTTTGCGGATGCACAACGCATCAATTTAGAGAAAACAAGGGCGGTTACCGGAAATGCAGCAAATAGCAGCCTTATTTCGATCTCCGGCAGCGGTGGGCTATTAGATGTGGATATTCAAGCAGCGAAACAATGGCGGCACGGAAACTTGACGGAGGAACCAGACTTCAGTTGGAGTCCAATCTTCAACTTAAAAGTGAATTTTGCCTCTACCTTGTCATCGATTTCGAATGTTTCTTCCATCTCTCAAGAGATCGTTGATCATTTTCGCGCGAATTTTACCACAAGAGCACAACGTATCCTATTTGAATATATTCCAGATGTCGAGGTTCATTTAGAACCATTAACGGAAGACCCGGCACTGGAAGGTTCAAGAATCATTAGGGGAAAAGCCACACCTTATAGTGTGATTCGTTTTGACGGAGATCCAGCGATTCCCGCACCGCAACTGCAATCACCTTCTTTTGATGATAACAGCTTGTTCCATCTTCAAGCAGATGCCAATGGTGATTTCAGCTTGACTTTAGCCGAGGGGGATCGGTTTACAAAACATAATACGGTGACGGCTTACGCTTTCTTAAATGGAAAATTTGATACAGCTGAAACAGTTGTTCAAGAGATTGCCACAATGAATCCACGAGATCCGATCGCACCAGATATTGAAGTGAACCCAGAAAATAAACCGGATATACCAGAACATTTAGGGTTTATCAGTATCGATTTCATCTCCCAGTATAGCTTTGGAGATGTATCAATAAGTGCAGATACCAAACAGTACAAGGCATTGCCGCAACGTCTTAGTAGTGCAGATGGCTCAGTAACTGAGGAACGGCCAAATTACGTTCAGATTTCTGACCGGCGCGCTCAATTTACCGGTTGGGAACTTAACGCAACATTATCCGCTGCAGGATTTCGTAATGATCGAGGAGAAGAACTTCGGGGTGCACGAATTATTTTAGAAAATGCAGTTATGCTGACGAATGCTGCCAATTCAGCAATTCCTCCCACTTATAGTGAATCAATGATCCTTGATCCTGGGGTACCCGCTTTGATCGCTGAAGCAGATGCAAATGAAGGAAGCGGTACCTGGATTCAGCGCTACGGGGATATGGGGACGATGGGGGATAGTGTCAAACTTGAAGTACCCATTGGATCAAATCCGCGTAACATGACCTACCAAGCAACGATTGAATGGGAGTTAAGTTTTGTCCCATCTACCGAATGATCAATGCTCAATCTTATCAAATGGAAGCTGTTGACGCCTATGACAGCTTCCATTCTTGATAGGAAGATAGTGAGTAAATCGCTTGAAAAGCAGTGGGTTTTACCGTTTTTTTGCGGTAGATCACACTTGCTTCATAATAATCGCGAAGATACAGAGTTCACCTAAACTCGTGCAAAAACTATTCAAGCAACTTTGAATCAGTTCGTCAGGTTTTGATCAAAACCAATGATGCCGGCTGAAACAAGAGAAAGGAAACTGTATGAAGAGTAGAAAAAAGAAGTCATATTTAACATTATTCAGTGCTGGGATTTTAGCAAGCCAACTTTTTGTTTCTCCCGTATTACTGGCGAAAGAAAGCCCTCAGCCTGATAACTATTCAGAAAATACAAATGTCGAACAGCAACTTGATGACCAAGATTCATCGGCAGCAGAAGACCAAGAAAGTCAAGAAGACGTCAGCAAAGAGCAAACGGAGGACTCGACCGAGTTATCCTCCGAATCAAATGAACCGCTTATAGATTCAGAAACAGCAGATACCGTTGTAGAATCTCTTGATTCGTCTGAAGAAGCAGACTCAACACAAACGACCGAGTCAGCGGAAACGACCGAACTAGAGGAATCAGAGTCCAAGGAACCTTCCGAGGAAGAGGAAAAAAAAGATGCTGAAACGGACGATCTAGAAATAGAAACAGAGAACAAGCCAAAAGAGACCGACTTGATTGATGAGTCATTGGCACCAAAAGAAAATGAAATTTCAACTGAGAGCAACGAAAATACTGAAAATGCAAAAAAAGAGGAGCCGAAAACACCTCCGATTATTGCACCTGAGCAAGTAATAAACCCTGTCGTTCAATCACCAGATGCTATTTCTGACTTGAAAAATTCTTTTTATGATGGACGTACTATTGATTTACCAGAGAGTTTTCGGGCAGCAAAGATCGCAGATTCGAATCTGTTAGATTTCACCTTGCCGATATTAGCTGATTATGATGCGCAATGGCAAGCGGCATTCGTCTACGAGATCATCGGACAAATTGGTGAACTAGAAGAACCATTGACGATGGACGAATGGATCAATGAACGGATCAAAGCGGTTATAAATGGGGAAGCTAGCTGGATAGAAAAAGAACAGCAGGTTGAACAATTACAACCGGGGGATCTTTTATATGACGCAAATAAGTTAATCGGTATCTACCTCGCAGATGGTTACCAAGCAAGTTTAGTGACAAATCAAGAAGAGCCAATGAAAACTGCCATCGAAGTTCAGCGGGTTTCTATCGAAGAGCCGCTATCGATCAGACGGCTATCAAATCCTGAATTGGCTACATATGGCGAAAAGCTAGTTGCTGAATATCCAGCCCCTTACGAATTTACAGTGAATCAAAAGACCCAGATGTTTATTGAAACATTGGCACAAGAAGCCCAAAGCTTAGGGCAAGAATACGATGTCTTTGCTTCTGTATTGATCGCGCAAGCGATCCTTGAAAGCGGCAGTGGCGACAGCGGGCTTTCCAGCAGTCCCCATTATAACCTTTTTGGCATCAAAGGCAGTTATCAAGGAAACAGCGTGACTTTACCAACAATGGAAGATAAAGGCAACGGGGAACTTTTCCAAATTCAAGCCGCCTTTCGTTCCTATTCAAGTTATCGAGATTCCATGGCAGATTATGTCAAATTGATTCGCGGAGGAATCACTGGAAATCCAACCTTTTATCAAGACGTGTGGCGCTCTGAATCAAAAAACTATCTTCGGGCAGCAGATGCTTTGACGGGCACTTATGCGACTGATGTTAATTATAGTAAAAAAATCAATTCACTGATTGCGGTCTATGGATTGACGCAATATGACCAAGTGATCGCAACAGAAACAGGCTTGTTTATCCAAGGAAAAGAACAAATTCCAGAAGAGTATCGCTCCCTTATGACATTCCCAGAATACAACGGTCGTGACTACAATCTTTCTGGTTCGTATCCTGTTGGACAATGTACTTGGTATGTGTTCAATCGCGTGAGTCAATTAGGCGGTCAAGTAGATGACTACATGGGAAATGGTGGTCAATGGGGCAATACCGGACGACGTTTAGGTTACAACGTCAGTCAAACGCCTAAAGCAGGCAGTATGATCTCTTTTGCACCTGGAACAGCTGGATCTGATCCTCGTTATGGTCATGTCGCTTTTGTTGAAGCCGTTGGTCCAAATGGTATTTTGGTTTCAGAAGGAAATGTCTATGGTGGAACCACAATCTCTTATCGCGTGATCAGCAATGAATTGGCGCACTCATCAAGTGTTTCATATATTATGCCAAAATAAGGATGGAGGGCTGGCAATATGAGTAAAAGGCATAGACAAATAGGTCTTCCTATCAGTGGTATCTTTTTGATGGTCCTTTTGCTTATTGTGTTTCTTCAGCCGTATCGACTGGCGTTAGTCAGAGGAACATCCATGCTGCCGACGATCGAGGATCGACAAGTTGTGCTGATTCATAAAAAGCGCCAGCCAAATCGCTATCAGCTGATCGCTTTCGAACAGGAAGGAAAATTTTTGATCAAGAGAGTGATTGGTGTGCCGGGGGATTCCTTCGTTCGTACACAGGAGCGTTTGTTGATTGGGGCGGAGGATACTGACTTTGATTTTTCATTTATGATCACTGTGAAGGATGAAGCCGTTGAGGCGTTGCCGATTCGGGGGTACCTCAAAGAAGATGAGTACTTTGTCGTTGGCGATGCACTGCTCACTTCAAGTGATAGTAGAGAATTTGGAATCATTTCAAGTAAAACCTTTTATGGTGTGGTGACCACGTTCTTCTGACACATCAGCTTTTTGAAAGGAAGTTTGCGATGATTCATTTCTTGCAACATATCAACGAGACTAAGTTTGTATCAAAAGGGATGAATAAAACGAATTTTAGTTTTGATGGAAGGAAGAGACTGTGATTTTTATCTATATTGGGATGATACTGCTTGCCATTGGAGCAGGTAGTATCATCGGTTGGCGATTGTATCGAGAATATTTATTAAGAAAAGTTGAAAAGCAGCTGTCGTCAGATGCTTTAGCCAAAAGGAAACTGCGTTTATTTAAGCACAACCTGCGCAGTGGGCACCTGCTAATTGTATTGGGCTGCAGTAGTACCATAATCGTAAGTGTCTTGCTACTAACAGTTTTTCAGCTGACAGGCGACATTCATTTGCAAAAGCTGCAAGAAGAAACCAGTCAATTGAAAGAGGAAGTCTTCGCGCTAAGAACTGAACAAACTGAATGGATGCGTATGCCGATTTTTGCATATCCTGAGAACGGCTTTTCTTTTGAAGCGATTGATTGGGAGCATTTACTCGTCTCCAATGATCGTGAAGCACAGTTCGCAGCTGAATATGAGTTGGCCTATCAGTTATCACCATATCTAGGTCGCACCGTAGCGATGATTTTTGTTGATCAGCCTTTGCAAGAAATCTCGATTGTTCTATCTAGCAAATTACCATCAATTGATGACTTAAACGGATGGGAAGAGAATTTTTCTCGTCTACTCCATGATATGCAGAACGTTCCCCTGATCACCCAAGGAACCTTCTCTGTCCAATTTTCCAAGGATTCTGATCAGTCCTTTGAGCAGACGATCATTCGTGACGAGAATGGGGTCTGGACCCTTTTAGAACGCAGATTCCCAAACACTGATGCTCAAGAAGTAGCCAACAACGAGAGGAGCGAGAGCATATCGTCTACTCCTCAAACGGATCAAAGTGAAACGATCAATACAAATGAACAAAAAGGCAGTGTGAAAAATTAATGATGAAAAAGAAAAACAAAGGTTGGTTTTCTGCCCAAAAGCTAATGGATGAAGTGAATCAATTATCCATAGAAGAGCTGAATGAATTTGAGGAGACAAATCAAGAAGAGGGAATCGTTGAGGATCAAGGGTCCGCAAAGGCTACCCCTGAAAAAAATGAGGACGAGACCAATCGACCAGCAGACAATGAACTCCCTAAAACCCAGAAAGAAGCAGTAAAACCTGTCGCACAAACTTTCGCAAAACCGATTTCTCACCAAAGAGTGGCTGGAGATCAGCAGAAAGAGCAAAGTGTCAAAAAGATAGCAGTGCAGCAAAAGTCCTCTGGCAACCGTGATAGCTACGCCAAGGAAAGTCAACTCGTTGAAGATAAAGGAGAACGTATGGAGAAAGAATTGAGTACAAACCAGACAAATAAGCAAGAGTCAAAAGAACAAGAAAAGGATCATATGATTGAAAATTTATCTTTTGAAATCAAAGAATTGATTTTAGAAAATGAGCAACTACAGGAAGAAAAAAATCAGTTAAAAAAACAGCAGAAGGTAGTGGCTCAACAAGAAGCAGAGGCAAAAGAATTAAAAGCTTCGCTAGTAGAAGCGAATAAGAAAGTCAAAGACCTAGAAGAGCAGCTTGCAAAAGTAGATACAGAAAAACTTGAAGCAAAAATCCAGCAATTAGAAGCCAAGTTAGCTGTTCAGCAAGAAAAAGAGCAACAAGAGCAACAAACTTACGAAAATGAACGCGCTGAATGGACCTTGAAGCGGCAAGAAATCCAGCAGCTGCAAGAGGTAATTGCTGATTTGAAACAGCAATTGGCAGAAAAAGAAGAGCTTGCTGCAAATGTATCAGCTAGCGAATCAAATGAAGAAGTCGCAGAGCTTCAGGCGACAATCGAAGCATTAAGGGAAGAAAATGCAGCCCTACAAATCGAAAACGAGCAGTTCCAAACAGAAATCAGTGAGGTCTTAGTCTTTGCTAGAAGAAAAGCGAATCGCACGATTCAAGAAGCGAAAATCGAATCTGAACGAATGATCCGTACAACAGAAATGCGGATCGATGGGATTCATGATCGTGCCAAAGAGATTCTTTTTGAAGTGAACGAGACGAAAGAAAATGTGATTCATTTATTTGACGATCTGCATAATCAAGTTTATCAGCTTTCCGATAAAAAATTGCTGTTTGAAGAGCTTGAAAAGTAAGCTTCTACATTTATATGGCAGGAATTAAAAAAAACAGTAGATCAGATTTTGATCTACTGTTTTTTTTGCGATTCTCCATTATTCGACACTACCATCGTTTGGTTCCGGCGGGTCCGGTGGTGAGGAAGGATTATCCTCACTGCTGGAAGGTGTTGTTGAACCGGGATCCTGACTAGAAGCAGGAGGCGTAACGACCGAAGATGAATCATCCTCATCAGGTGTTGTCACTGGTGGTGTCACTACACTTGATGATTCTGTTGTACTTGATGGCGTTGATTCGCTACTTTCTGTAGAAGGTGTCGTTGGTTCAACGTAGGAACTGCTGCTGGAAGAGCTTGGTGCTGAATAGCTTGGTTGCGTGTATGTCCCTTCAAGATAAAGCTCTCTTCCGATCCGTGTCAGTCCATCTGGCATTGTCCAGTCCGTATTTTCTACGGATGCTGAAACATAACGCATCAATTCTCGATAAACATCAGAAGCCACATGGGTGCTGCTATCAGTGATTGGTGTCATCTTATCATTATAGCCAGTCCAAACAGCTAATGAATAGGATGGGGTATAGCCGGCGAAAGTGATATCCGGATAAGCACCGTTTGATGTATCTAGTTGTGCTAGCTGGTCATCGGTGTAATTGGACGTTCCCGTTTTCCCTGCTTGGTATAAACCATCGATTTGCGCATTGGTCCCAGTACCGACAGAAATAACATCTTTCAAGATATCGGTCACCATGTAAGCCGTCGTATCATCCATTGCTTCTTGACCAGAAACTTTAAAGGAATCTTCGTCTTCTGTGCCATCTTGCATGACGATCTTATTGACGTACTGTGGTTCGTAATAGGTACCACCATTTGAAAACGCAGCATAAGCAGCGGCCATTTTCAGGCTGGAGATCCCATATTTTGTGCCATCTAATTTATCCGTATTGCTCGAAATTGCATTAGATTGAGTAATCGTGTGGTATTCGATACCTAAACCGCTAAGAAAGTCTGCGATATTGTCCGCGCCGACTTCATCAAACAGCTTCACTGCCGGCACATTTCTAGACTCTGCTAGAGCGGTCCGCAAGGTGATATTGCCCATGTATTGGCGATCCCAGTTGTAAACAGGAATATTCGTCCCTTTATACGTGTAAGGTTCATCTAAAATCATTCTACCCGTGGAATCTTGTAGAAATTGAAAGGCAGGGCCATAGTCTGTGATTGGTTTGACGGTCGAACCAAAGTCTCGTGCGACATTGACAGCCAGGTTATTTGCTAGAACATCATCAACATTACGGGCACCGATCTGAGCGGTCACCTTGCCTGTGTTAACATCAACTAAGGTAGCGGCAACTTGCATCTTGTCATCTGGGTAATCAACGTAGTCGTCACTGTTGACGATGTCATATAATCGTTTTTGTGCATCGATATCGACATTAGTATAAATATCTAAGCCGTCAGTATACACATCTTTCCCAGTTTTTTCTTTGACTTCAGCGATCACTTCGTTAAAGTAGTTGTCAAAGTATTTCCACTCTTGGTTTTCACGGGGATTGTCTTGCAAGCCTTCTTGAATATCCTCGGCAACGGCTGTATCATATTCCGCTTGCGTGATTTTCTCGTTTTCAAGCATTGCGCCTAAAACCACATCTCGACGACTTTTCGCATTATCAGGATGAGCGAAAGGATCAAACGCAGAAGGGGCATTTGGTAAACCAGCAATCAAAGCGGTTTGGGCAAGGTCTAGTTCAGCTAACGGCTTGCCGTAAAACTTCATTGCGGCCGTTTGCATCCCATATACACCATTGGACATATATACTTTATTGATGTAGTAAGTGAGGATCTCTTGTTTTGATTTCATTTGTTCAAGACGAACCGCCATCCATGCTTCTTGTGCTTTACGACGTAATGTTTGGTCTTCAGCGCTGGTAGAAAAGAAGGATAGCTTGATCAATTGCTGTGTCAACGTACTTCCGCCTTGCATACCGCCGGTTGTGGCATTGGATAATGCGGAACCGACGATCCGAATCGGATCGACTCCGATATGCTGGTAGAAGCGGCGATCTTCGACAGAGACGATCGCGTCTTCCAGCAGTTGAGGAATCTCACTTGCTGTAATTTTTTCTCTGGTTTCACTACCGAATTCAGTGATCAATTCGCCATTTGACGCATAGAAACGAGAAGAAACCGTTGAATCCAAACGTGTTTCATCAAGTGCAGGCGCATCTTTGGCATACCACCAGAATAGCCCCATCCCGGATAGAATCCCGATACAGCCTAAGAAAAACAGCCCCATAAATACTTTTAAAAGAATACTCCCAATGCTTCGTTTGCCTTTTGCCTTAGGAGGCTTTGGTGCTTTTTTAGCTGTACCTTTCTTAGAATCATGCCGAGAGGTCCTCGATTGTGATCCATTTGCCATACTAATCATTCTCCTTCATCGTTAAAAATTGATCAACTGCTTTTAAATAGGGAATACGCGGCGCAATTGAAGGGATGATTTCAATCCCATTCGTTTCAATATAGGCCAGTGTCATTGATTTTTTTCCCGTTTCTTTTTGCAGGTGCCATTGAGAAACTAAGCACTTGCTATCGAGAAAAAAGCAGCGTTGTAGACTAGAAAACCATAAAAGAACAAAACATAAACCCGCTTGTTCCAAACAGTCTTCCATATGCTTGATTTGGTGTGGATGAAAATTTTTAAAGGGAAATGACGTTTTGTTTTGAGTCTCTTTCGCTTCAAAGTCGATATATTGCCCTTGATAAACCCCATTGTAATCAGTGGTGGATGCCTCACGGAAATAGGCTTCTTTGATTACGGCGGCGCTTCTTCTTGGATAATCTACTTTCACGATTTGAATTGGTGTCGGTTTCTTATGAATGACAGCAAGTTTCCGATTCAAATAATAAAGGTTGCTTTCATTGATCGCTTCTTCAAAACGCATCCCACGATTGGCATACGTTTTTGGCTTTATTAGTTTCTCTTGCATTTTTTGTTTTTTGCCGTCATCATAGGTAGTAGATTGTCCATTCGGGTAACGAATAACCATGTTGTTCACACTCCTAGGCAACATTATACCAAAAAGTCGTTTGGAAAGAAAAGAGATGACCAGAGAAACAATGAAAACCTTATACTTTACTGGCTATCGTAATTATGAATTAGGTGTCTTTCAAGCAAAAGATCCCAAGATTGCAGTTATTAAGAAAGTAATAATGTCGACTTTGACCAATTATGTCGAAGAAGGGTTAGAATGGCTCTTGATCAGCGGGAATCTTGGCGCGGAGCTGTGGTGTGCCGAAGCCGTTGAACAGTTAAAACAGACATACCCAGAACTGAAACTAGGAATTATTTTTCCTTTTGAAGGATTTGGTAAAAATTGGAACGAAACAAATCAGCAGGCACTGCAAACAGCGAAGTCATTTGCCGATTATGTCAATGCCACCAGCCATAAGCCTTACCAAGACCCCAGTCAATTAAGAAATCACACGGCATTTTTACTTGAGCATACCGAAGGCGCACTTGTGTTATATGATGACGAATTTCCAGGAAAACCTAATTATTTCTTAAGAGATGCCAAAGCTTATAGTGAGCAAAATCCCTACTTTATTCATCAAATAACAATGGATGACTTACAAAACGCAACATTTGATAGTAATTTACTTTGATTTTCGTATATTTTTTGATAGAATGGTCTAGAAAGTGAAAACCATTTGGAATAAACAATGAGGTGTAAATAATGGCAAATTTAATTTATAGTCCAAAAGATATTCTGCAACAAGAATTCAAAACAAAAATGCGCGGGTATGATCCAGTTGAAGTGGATGAGTTTTTAGATAATATCATTAAAGACTACGAAAGCTACAATAAAGAGATCTTAGCCCTGCAAGAAGAAAATGATCGTCTGACAGCGAAAATCGATCAATTGTCGAAAAACCAAGCGATCGCTTCTCGTGTTCAACAAGAAGCGCCGAAAAGCCAAACCGTTACAAACTTTGATATTTTGAAACGTTTGTCTAATCTTGAAAAAGAAGTGTTTGGCAAAAAGCTTGATCGTGAATCAGAACCTGTCACTCGTTCTTCTTCCTACAACAGCAACTATACAAATGCTGATTTTGAAGATGACAACGAAAAAACCCGTCAATTCTAATCTATTTTAGAAAAGATAGTTGTGGTTTTCGGGTAATTGCGGCATAACTCGATTATGCTGAGGAAAGTCCATGCTCGCACAAGCTGAGATGCTTGTAGTGTTCGTGCCTAGCGAAACCATAAGCTAGGGTACTTGAGAAAGTAACGGCAGGAAAAATGGCTAAGGTGTAAGCTATGCCAAAGTATCCTTGAAAGTGCCACAGTGACGAAGCAAGCCGGGAAACCGTCTTGGTGGAACGCGGTAAACCCCTCGAGCGAGCAACCCAAACAATGGTAGGGGCACTTTTTGCACGGAAATGAACGGAGCAAGAAGGCAAGTAATTGCAGATAGATAATTACCCAGTGTTTTCTTCTCCCTGAGGAAAATACGGACAAAACATGGCTTATAGAAAATCACAACCTATCAGGGAATCCTTCCAGCAACGGAAGGTTTTTTTATACCAAGAAGGAGAGCGTTATGACTGAAAAAACATTTAATTGTATTGCCACCGCTGCGAGCGGTTTAGAAGCACTAGTGGGCAAAGAATTACGGGATTTAGGGATCGAGTGTGAGGTTGAAAACGGCCGAGCGCGCTTTAAAGGGACGATGGAGACCATTGCTACCGCGAACTTGTGGCTCCGTACAGCGGACCGTATCAAAATTGTCGTCGGGGAATTTGACGTATTGACTTTCGATCAGCTGTTTGAAGAAGTTAAAGCGTTACCGTGGGAAGACTTTTTACCGTTAGACGCTGAATTTCCAGTAGCCGGAAAATCAATCAAATCAAAATTGTATAGTGTACCTGACTGCCAAGCGATTACCAAAAAAGCAATCGTCAATCGCTTAAGAGAAGTATATCATCGTCCGGCAAGTGTGCCGCTGACTGAAACGGGCGCTTTTTTCCAATTAGAAGTCGCTTTATTGAAAGACCATGCGATGATCACATTGGATACGACTGGCCCTAGTTTGTTTAAACGTGGCTATCGTTTAGAAAAAGGAGGCGCCCCTCTGAAAGAAAACATGGCTGCGGCTTTAGTGATGCTGACAAATTGGTACAAAGACAAGCCGTTTGTCGATCCCGTTTGTGGATCAGGCACATTGTGCATTGAAGCAGCGTTGATCGGCCATAATATCGCCCCTGGATTTAATCGGGAATTTGTTTGCGAAACGTGGGATTGGTTCCCAGCAGAAGTATTTGAAAAAGTACGGAAAGAAGCAGATGAAGCAGCAGATTATGATGTCGAATTAGATATTACCGGTTCGGATATCAATGGTCGAATGATTGAGATCGCCCGCCGGAATGCGGAAGAAATCGGTCTAGGAGACTCGATCACCTTCAAACAACAAGCTGTTAAAGACTTTAAAACAGAAAAAGAGTATGGTGTCGTTGTGGCTAACCCTCCTTATGGCGAACGCTTAGGAGAAGAAGAGACTGTTCAGCGACTGTATCAAGAAATGGGCCAAGTGTTTCGACCGCTTAAAACCTGGAGCAAGTACTTTTTGACCAGTGACTTGACTTTTGAGACCCATTACGGCGAAAAAGCGACAAAAAAACGCAAATTATATAACGGTGCGATTCGTACCGATCTCTTCCAATACTGGGGACAACGTCCGCCACGCAAAAAGGAGTCTGCTGAATGAAAGAACAAGAATTTCTGAAAGAATTAAAAGAAATCGATCTATTACAACAAGCAATGGGGATCTTAGGCTGGGATAATCAAACAGGGATGCCAGAAAAAGCCAGTGATTACCGTGCGGAAGTTGACAGCTATTTATATGGTCTATACTTTGACAAAAAAGTGGGGGAACCAATCCAAGAAGCAATCAGCTATTTCGGAAAACACCCAGATGAATTATCAGAAGTAGGGAAAGCGGCGTATCAATTAGTCAAAGAAGAATATGAATTGCAAAAAGATGTGCCCAATGAGTTGGCGATGGCGGCTTCCGCAGCTACGTCAAAAGCACATACTGCTTGGCTAAAAGCCCGTAAAGAAAAAGATTTTTCTTTATTTAAAGATGCTCTTTCTGAAAACATTCGCTTAACGAAAGAATTGATTCCTTATTGGAAGAAAAATGAGCTGACGAACTATGACGTCTTATTAAATCAATACGAACCGAATATGACGGTTGAGATCTTGGATAACGTATTCTCACAAGTGAGAGATGGTATCATGGATATTCGTCGTCAATTGGCTGAAAAAGGAACAGCGCCAGACACTTCGATCCTTTCACGTAAGATGACTGAAGCGCAGCAACGTAAATTTATCTCAAAAGTGATTGCTGACTTAGGCTATGACTTTTCTCGCGGCCGTTTGGATAATACGGTCCACCCATTTGCAACGGGGATCAACCACAATGATGTACGGTTGACCACACGCTGGAGCGAAAATGACTTTTCGATGGGACTGTTCGGTGTGATTCATGAAGCCGGTCACGGGATGTATGAGCAAAACATCGATGAGAAATACGAAGGCACGCCCGTTCATGAAGGGGCGTCTATGGGGATCCACGAATCCCAATCGCTGTTTAATGAAATCATTATCGGCAGCAACCGCAATTTCTGGGCAAAGCAATACCCATTTTTCCAAGAATGTGCGGAAGGCACGTTTGATGATGTGTCTTTTGACACTTTCTATGACTCTTTGAAGCATTCGAAAGCTAGCTTGATTCGTATTGAAGCCGATAGTCTGACATATGTCATCCATATCATTATTCGTTACGAGATCGAAAAAATGATCTTTAACGAAACCGTATCGATCGATGAACTGCCAAAAATCTGGAATGACAAATATGAGGAATATTTAGGGATTCGTCCAGAAAATGATCTGGAAGGGATCTTACAAGACGTTCATTGGTCTGGTTCAAGCTTCGGGTATTTCCCATCCTATGCTCTAGGATATATGTATGCAGCACAATTACTCCACGCCATGGAAAAAGAAATCAATGTCGATGAAGTGTTGGCTTCGGATGATTATTCACCGATTCGTAAATGGCTGACTGAAAATATTCATCAATATGGCGCATCCAAGAAACCAAATGAATTGATTTTAGATGCAACGGATGAATTATTGAATCCTCAATATCTATTAGACTATTTACGCAAGATCTATTTTAGTGTCTATAAAATCAGCGAGACGCAAGATTTCGCTTAAAAGTAACGAGTGGAAAGAAGCTTCGCAAGACGTTGCCGCCCCAATTATTTCATGGGGTGCTCGTCTTGTTGAACTTCTTTTCCTTTTGTATCAATCACCATCGAAAAAAGAAGGCTAGCTGCTTTCATATCGAAAGAAGGAAAAAAATGAAGGAAGAAAACAATGTTGCCGATCTTAGTAAAGTAATTGCTTATGCCGAAAGTATTCTGGGGAATGATTACACAGGACATGGGTTTGATCATGTCAAACGAGTGGCTGGGTTAAGTCAAGCCATCATTGATGCCGACGAATTGGCAGTTGATCGCTTTGTCGTACAGGCGGCAGCCTATCTCCATGATACCGTGGATGACAAAGTTGTGGCGGATGTCACAGCGGCGTATAACGAAGTGCGGATTTGTTTGACCGCAGCGGGAGCCAATGAAGCACAAACGAAAGAAATCTTTTCTATTATCGAGAATCTGTCTTTTTCAAAAGAACTTTTACAAGGCGCGCAAGTTGTCTCAGTAGAAGGCCGCGTCGTTCGTGATGCAGATCGTCTTGATGCTTTAGGTGCGATCGGTATTTTACGGACGAGCTATTTTGGTGGCAGTCATCAACACCCGATCCATGTCAGTGACTTAGCCCCAAAGACGTTTCAAAATCATGAGGATTACCGAAAAGGGACGACGGTGATCAATCATTTTTATGAGAAACTATTTTTGCTTCCTGAGAAGATGACCACGGATTATGGCAAAAAAGAAGCCCAGCGACGCGTAGCTTTCATGAAGGATTTTTTAGAAGAATTCTATGCAGAATGGGATGTCTAACTTTGTTTAGAGTTTTTTAAACTGAAATTCGATTATTTCCTTTTTCCTCCATTGTTCTTTATAATAGTAAGTACAAAGGAGGGATGGAAATGTACTACCAACAGGCATTACAACCGAATGAACTATTGCCAGCGATTTCCAATTCAGGGGAATGCTTTTTTGTCATTCGGGCTGAGCTACCCATCCGGCAATATCAAATCGCAGTCTATCTTTACGACGATCAATTCTTTTTGTTGCAAGATGATCGCTTGTTTGATCAAATCGACCAAATCTCTAGTGAAACATTAGGGGATGAAGAAGAGATTTTACCATTTATCGAAGAAGCGCTGGAAGAAAACCATTATTTATTAGTGGAAAAAGCGTTTATTCGTTTAGATCTATCTACTTTACAAAAGATGACCGATCTTACTAGTTTCGATATCTTGTTTTATGAATTTTTTGACTCATGGGGGGAAGAAGGATGAAACGGACTGAATACGTAACGCTACAAGACCAAACATTGATTGATCTATTCCAGCAGTTAGGAGAGGATGTTTCGAACCTCGAGCTGATCGATGAAGAAAAGAATATCGATGTGGTGGTTGTGTCAAATAGTGACTGGCAATATTTATTGGAACAAGTCAATGATGATGTGAAAGAATCTTTTGCTGATACGTCAGAGACAGAGCTGGATGAAGAACTAGCCGACGAATAAACCTTTTTGGGTTGATAAACTGTTTTACTACGAAAGTGGCGGATGGATCTTTAGAAGGGGTCTAGCAATCTAGGCAGCTTACCAAAAAAATACGAAGCGATCTCATTTCCCGTCAAGAGGAGCAAGATCAATTCGTATTTCTAGGTAGGTTGCTTTTATTTTGTCCGCAGACGAACGTTTTTGACTTTTAAATAGCCGCGAATCAAGTTGACAATCAGTAAAAGAATGCCCACAATCAATGGAATCGCTAATAGGTAAGGCGAGTAAAGGTGGGTTTCTTGCACGTGTTCAAGAGATGTTTTCTCCACTTCATTGATGGCTTGTTGAATGACTTGTAAACTAAATCCTGTCAGAAAACCAGCAATGATGAAAAGGACAAATCCTAAGTAGGGTATATCGGAAGACCGGCGAAAAAGAGCAAAAGCTGCATATAAAACCAAAAGGAATGCCGGTACGCCAAAGGCAAAATAGGGATTTAACATGGTTTTTTAACCTCCTTTTCTTTTATGATACTCCAAAATTTACGTTTTGGGAAATAGCGTGTAAGATAAAAAGAAAACGTGAAGGAGTTCTTTATGTCCGCTTATATTACCCCAATAAAGGTTGCCTTGCTGGTTTTTCCTTTCCTAGCATT
The DNA here is from genome assembly GCF_051713705.1 of Enterococcus sp. DIV1083b. Lineage (NCBI taxonomy): Bacteria > Bacillati > Bacillota > Bacilli > Lactobacillales > Enterococcaceae > Enterococcus > Enterococcus sp. DIV1083b. The sequence goes on along the minus strand of NZ_JBIOQJ010000001.1, from coordinate 1,788,015 downwards.
GGCGATATCAATGATTTTTTTTGTTATCCAATATCGAAAATACGGTCGTTTTATCTTGTCACGCGCACTGGTTCTGTATTCATTTGTCTTCTATTTATTGTGCGCCTATTTCTTAGTTATCCTACCATTGCCCTCGATCGAAGAGGTAGCGCAGATGACTGGTCCTAAGATGGAATTGCAGTTAGGGGCATCGTGGCAACATTTTGTCCAACAGACCGTCTTAAACATTCACGATCCGCAAACCTATCTTCCCGCTATGAAGCAGGGGGTCTTCCTTGAGCCACTCTTTAATTTATTGTTGACCTTACCATTTGGGGTCTATTTGCGTTATTACTTCAAATGTTCCTTTTTAAAAACACTCGTTATTACGTTTTGCCTGACGTTGTTTTTTGAATTAACGCAGTTGACGGGACTGTATTTTATTTATCCTCGTCCGTATCGCTTATTCGATGTCAATGATCTCTTTGTCAATACAGTTGGAGGGCTTGTGGGCTGGACGATCGCCCCACTTTTTACGTTCTTATTGCCATCAAGGGCAGAGATGGATGCCGATTCTTACGCCAAAGGCACTCGGGTGACTGTGACACGAAGGGTGTTTGCTTGGTTGATCGACTGGGGAATACTGAATGTGGTCAGTTTTATTGTGGTGATCGCTGTTCGTTTGCTCACTCAACAGACGGTACGGGACTTTAGTGGGGACTATTGGTACTTTGCTCTTGAAGTGTTGCTGTACTTTGTGTTGTTGGCTTACCTTGCCAAAGGACAAACGATTGGAAAAAAACTCGTACGAATCAAAATCATGCAAGAAGGCCGTGAGCGTGTCAGCTTGGGGGCTTTATTGAAACGCTATGGTTTGTTTTATCTGATTTATGCCAGCATCAGTCGGGTCAATATCTTTTTCGCACCGTTTCTTGAGTCCAACAATCTGCTGCTTTTAGTCGTTAGTTTGTTGATGGTAGTTATTTTGGGGTTGATCCAGTTTGGTTTTTACTTGAATCTCTTGTGGGCAGCAATAAAAAAAGAAAGCCGCTTTTTCTATGAACGCCGCAGTGCAACGTATACTATCAGTACGATCGATCCTCAATCGATTACAAAAGAAAGTTAGGAAAACAAGGCAACATATGCTATAATCCAAAGGATGCTAAAAGAAAGAAGGTGTTTGAATGTCTTTTGAGTCATTTAAATTTCAACCATTTATTTATGAAGCACTTGCTGATAAAAAGTTCTCTAAACCAACAGAAGTGCAAGAAAAACTGATACCTGTTATCCAAAAAGGACGCAGTGTTGTAGGGCAATCACAGACCGGAAGTGGTAAGACCCACACATTTTTACTGCCGTTGATGGATAAAATCGATGCCGAAAAAGATGAAGTGCAAGTAGTGATCACTGCACCGAGTCGTGAATTAGCCACGCAAATCTATCACGCCGCAAAACAAATCGGCGGATTTCATGATCCTGAAATTCGAGTGTCAAATTTCGTCGGAGGAACGGATAAGCAACGTCAATTAAGCCGTCTGCAAAATCAACAGCCCCATGTCGTGATTGGGACACCTGGTCGCATCTTGGATATGATCAACGAACAAGCGTTAGGGGTTCACACTGCCAATGTATTTGTCGTGGATGAAGCAGACATGACCTTGGATATGGGCTTTTTGGAAGAAGTCGATCAAATTGCGGGGCGTTTGCCTGAGAAACTACAAATGCTGGTTTTCTCCGCAACGATTCCAGAGAAATTGCGCCCATTCTTGAAAAAATACATGGCCAATCCATTGATCGAAGAAATCAAATCGAAAGCAGTCATCTCTGATACGATCGAGAATTGGTTGATTTCTACCAAAGGGAAAAATACCAATAAATTGATCTATCAATTATTGACTACAGGCCATCCCTATCTTGCCATCGTTTTTGCCAACACGAAGAGCCGTGTGGATGAAATTACGGATTACTTAAAGGAACAAGGCTTAAAAGTAGCGAAGATCCACGGCGACATCAGTCCTCGTGAAAGAAAACGGATCATGCGCCAAGTGCAAAATTTGGACTACCAATATGTTGTCGCAACAGATTTAGCTGCGCGAGGAATTGATATTGAAGGGGTTTCTCATGTCATCAATGCTGAGATTCCAGCTGATTTGGATTTCTTTATCCACCGTGTTGGTCGGACCGGTCGAAACCAAATGGATGGGACCGCGATCACTTTATATGATCCAAGCGATGAAGGGGCAATCCAAGCCATCGAAGATCTAGGGGTTGTTTTCCAACCGAAGGAAATCAAAAATGGCGAGATCGTTGCGACTTACGATCGGAATCGTCGGCAAAAGCGGGAAAAATCTCGTGACGAATTAGACCCAACCTTGATTGGCTTAGTCAAGAAAAAGAAGAAAAAAATCAAGCCTGGCTACAAGAAAAAAATTCAATGGGCCGTTGATAAGAAGAACAAAGAAAAACGGAAGATCGAACGTCGTCAAACGACTCGAACCGCCCGCAAAAACAAGAAAAATTCGAATAGCTAATGCTTACCAAAACAGCAGTCAAGGAAGAGAACTACTCTTACTTGACTGCTGTTTTTAATTGTTTGGTCATTTCTACACACAATACGCCATCTTCAGCATAGGGTTCAGATGTTTGTTGATACCCACAGGATTCATAAAACGCACAAGCGTCGATCTCTGCGGATAACACTGATTGGAGGGCGCCCTCTTGGACACCACGCATTTCGAGATAATGCAATAATTTGGTGCCGTATCCTTGGTGCCGATAGGCCTTGGCTACGCAAAAGCGATCAGGTTGCAGGGTGTTTGGCGTAGAGAATTGATATCTGATGGTAGCGATCGGTGCGTTTCCATCTAGCCAAAGAAAGTATGGGCAGGTTTGGTCTTTTTCATCAAATTCCCATTCTATAGGGATGTGCTGTTCTTCCACAAAAACGGCTTGCCGCAGGGCGAAAACCGCTTGTAGCATCCACGGACTGCGTCCAAAATAAAGCATCAGTCGTTTTCCTCCTTTTTCGTGGTATACTCGTTATAGAGTAATTGTAGCAGATGAGAGGAGAAATGACGTGGATTTTTTTGAGGCGTTACAATGGTCAAATTGGAAGACACTGTCCTTTGAAATCAAAGAACAGCTGATCCAGCAAATTTTAATGTATTTTGTCAGTCCTTTAAAGGAGATCACCGATGTCCATTTTAGTCAGTTGACGTATGCAGGGTTGAAATGTGCTACCTTTGAATTAACGATCGATGGCGAAGACTTTGTCTTTATACCAGGGAACTCTGAGGCGATCTTAGGTTGGGATCTCGGTGTGCAAGGATTACCAGCTACTTGCTGGAGTAAAAATTGGCAGTCACCACCCAACGAGATCATTCGCCAGCTGGAAACAATCTATGAGTTAGAAACCAGCCAGGATTGGGGGATTTTTGTCAATGAGTCTACGAGCCCTTTGCGCAAAGCTGTGATTGATCCTATGCTAGTCCAAAAAAGTTCTCTGCCTGCTGGCGCAAGGTATATCGGGCAGTTAAATACAATCACTGGGGAGTTTCACGGGTTAGTCGATCAATTCAGTGTTTTCGAAAAAGAGCTAAAGGCACAATTCACAGCACCAGCGTCCTTTGAGGAAAGCTTGCGTTGGGAATTACCCGCTTTTTATCACGAAGAGAATCGCTATTTTGCTGCACTCGAGCCGTTATCGGAAACCTATCAGTTATTTACCCACGAATCCGTCAGTCAAACAGAATTGAAACAGCAGTTAGACAAACAAGGCTTTCAGCTGTTATCAGAGGATCAATGGGAATACGTTTGCGGTGCTGCGACTCGGCGACTTTTTCGCTGGGGCAATGAAAAATCCTGCGACGATGGTGTCTCTTTGTCAACCGCTGAATTGCTTGAACCGAATTTATTTGGCTGCACCTATGGGCTTGCGGATGCTTGGGAGCTGACAGATGGCTTGTCTTTAAAAATGGAGAACTGGCAGATTTGTGGGCATCCCTTATTCGATGCCTTGCCATATGCCAGTTATTACCGTTCACGGAAAATGCTGCAGCCAGATCAAAAGCTTTCTCCCCAGAGCTATCGTTACCGCAAAGCGATTCTGATCAACAAAGAACGGATTTGAGGATTGACTTTTTCGACACATTTCCTTATACTTTGAATGACGAAGGATATGGTCGGTTTGATGATTCATCACAGAAAGTTTTTCACTGCTGAGAGAAAAACATGAATTCAGACGGATTGCTCCCTTTGGTGCTCAACTGCAGCAGAAATGTTGCCGTCCACTCCGCGTTAACGAGTCTAAGAGGTAATGAGTCACATCATTGCAAGCAAGGTGGTACCGCGTATCGACGTCCTTGTTCTGCAATGGTGTTTTTTTATCGTCAAAATGACTCGACAGGCATAAGAGCGCCTTACCAGCAATTTTGTCAGCCCCTGTATCTTAAGCGAACACAGAAGAAAGTAGGAGAATAACGTGAAACAATTATCCAGTGCAGAAGTACGCCAAATGTTTTTGGACTTCTTTCAATCAAAGGGTCATTCAATTGAACCAAGTGCGTCCCTTGTCCCAGTCAACGATCCAACCCTATTATGGATCAATTCAGGGGTGGCAACGCTAAAAAAATATTTTGATGGCAGTGTTGTTCCTGAAAACCCAAGAATTACCAATGCGCAAAAATCGATTCGGACTAACGACATTGAAAACGTTGGGAAAACAGCAAGACACCATACGATGTTTGAAATGCTAGGAAACTTTTCGATCGGCGATTACTTCAAAAATGAGGCGATCCATTGGGCATGGGAATTTTTGACCTCACCAGAATGGATGGCTTTTGATCCAGAAAAATTATATGTCACGGTTTATCCAAAAGACACAGAAGCAAAACGGATCTGGGCAGAAGAAGTCGGCTTGACACCAGAGCATATCGTTGAGATTGAAGACAACTTTTGGGACATCGGTGCAGGACCATGTGGACCAGATTCAGAGATTTTCTATGACCGTGGTCCTGAGTTTAATGACGTAGCGGAAGATGATCCCGAAAACTATCCTGGTGGCGAAAATGAACGCTATTTGGAAATCTGGAATCTGGTCTTCTCAGAATTCAATCATCAACCAGATGGCTCCTATGAACCATTACCACATAAAAACATTGATACGGGGATGGGGCTGGAACGAATGGTTTCCATCGTTCAAAATGCACCAACCAATTTTGAAACAGACTTGTTTCTGCCGATCATCAATGCAGTGGCAGATTTAAGCGGTCGTGTGAACTACGGCGACAGCAAAACGACAGATATCTCCTTTAAAGTGATTGCAGACCATATCCGCGCGCTTTCTTTTGCGATCGGCGATGGGGCACTTCCTTCAAATGAAGGTCGTGGCTATGTTTTACGTCGTTTATTACGTCGTGCAGTCATGCATGGGAAAAAATTAGGGATCGATACTGCCTTCTTATACAAATTAGTACCGATCGTTGGCGAGATCATGGAAAGCTACTATCCTGAAGTACTAGAACAGCAAGAATTTATTGAGAAAGTGATCCGAAACGAGGAAGAACGTTTCCATGAAACGATCAATGAAGGGTTAGATATTTTAAATCAAGTGATCGCCCAAGTAAAAGCAGACGGTCAAGATACGTTAGCTGGTCAAGATATTTTCAAATTGTATGACACTTACGGCTTCCCAGTTGAATTGACAGAAGAAGTGGCGGAAGACGAAGGGTTGAAAGTGGACCACCAAGGGTTTGAACAAGAAATGGATGCACAACGTGCCCGTGCTCGTGCGGCTCGACAAACGGAGCTTTCAATGGGCGTACAATCCGCTTTATTGACAGATATCAAAGTAGACAGCCGTTTCGTTGGCTATGATTCACTTGAAGCAAACAGCGAATTATTAGTGATCATCCAAGACGAAGCGTTACATGATTCTGTTTCGACAGGTGAAGCAAAACTGATTTTTGCCGAAACACCATTTTACGCAGAAATGGGTGGACAAGTTGCGGATACAGGCACGATCGTAGCAGAAGATGGTACGATCGTAGCGGAAGTGACGGATGTCAAAAAAGCACCGAACGGTCAGTTCTTGCATACTGCTACAATCAAAGCGCCACTACAAGAAGGCATGAACTATTTCTTACAAGTGGATCAGCATCGTCGCAATAAGATCATTAAAAATCATACAGCGACTCACTTATTGCATAAAGCCTTAAAAGAAGTATTGGGCAGCCATGCGAACCAAGCAGGTTCATTAGTTGCTCCAGGACATTTGCGCTTTGACTTTAGTCATTTTGGGCAAGTGACCAGCGAAGAGCTGAGCCAAATGGAACAAATCGTAAACCAGAAAATTTGGGAAGCTCTTCCTGTTGTGACGATCGGAACGGATATCGATACCGCAAAAGGCATGGGAGCGATGGCACTCTTTGGTGAAAAATATGGGCATGACGTTCGCGTCGTCAATGTTGCCGATTGGTCGATCGAATTATGTGGGGGAACCCATGTAGCAAATACGGAGGATATCGGTATTTTCAAAATCGTTTCTGAATCAGGGATCGGTGCTGGTGTTCGTCGGATTGAAGCAGTGACTAGTCAAGAAGCTTATACGTTATTGCATGAAGAAGAAGCGCAATTAAAAGCAATTGCAGGGATCGTTAAATCCGCCCAATTAAAAGAAGTCGTTGCCAAAACAGAACAACTGCAAGCGCAGCTGCGTGAATTGCAAAAAGAAAACGAAGCTCTTGCCAGCAAGTTAGCAAACCAGCAAGCAGGGGATGTTTTCAAGGATGTCAAAGAAGTAAATGGTCTGCGTCTGATCACAGCAAAAGTGACTGTAAAGGACATGAACCAATTACGTCAACTAGCTGACCAATGGAAACAAAAAGACCATTCTGATATTTTAGTGTTAGCTACCGCGAATGATGGCAAAGTGAATCTTTTAGCTGCCATGAACAAAGCAGCCAACGAAAAAGGATTGAAAGCGGGCGATTTGATCAAAGAGATCGCACCTAAAGTTGGTGGCGGAGGTGGCGGCCGTCCTGATATGGCACAAGCCGGCGGGAAGAATCCTGAAGGAATCACAGCAGCACTTGAGACCGCAGCAGCGTGGTTAGCTGCCAAGTAATCACACTAACTGGTTGAATCTGTGCCAGGGAATTTCTTTCGTTTAAGATGATAGATGAAAGAGAAGCGCAGGTCTTTAGCACAGTCCTTTTTTGAACGAAGATGACGGAGGGGGAGACCCTTCCGTTATCTTTTTCCTTTTTTCCTACGTGTTATCTGAAAATGCGTTCGATAATTGAAGGGAATTCGCTTTTTTTTCGAAAAAACGATACGAATAGTTGTTTAATTGAATTCCTTCGGGGTAAAATAAGAAAGATGGTTTTTTGAGAGGGTGATGATTTGCTAAACTTTTTTTTAAATCGTAGCAAAAAAAATGGTGTCTACGAACGTACAGCCATCGGGAAGTTAGCAGGTAGCCTCGGGTTGCTTTCCAACCTCCTATTATTTGCCGGAAAATTTATCATTGGGTTATCTGCACAATCTGTTTCGATTATGGCCGATGCCATCAACAGTCTTTCAGATACAGCCTCGTCTATTTTAACATTGATCGGTTTTCGGATCTCGGCGAAACCAGCCGACAGTGAACATCCATATGGACATGAGCGATTTGAAGCCATCAGTGGGTTTGTGGTATCTTTGATCATCACGTTTGTTGGCGGTCAATTTCTCATCAGCTCTGTGCAACGCATCATGGAACCGACGAGTATCCGTCTTTCACCACTATTGTTTATCGTTTTGGTTTTATCGATTTTGATCAAAATCTGGCAGGGAGCGATGTACCGCAAACTGGCGAACCTGATTGGCTCTCAAACACTTAAAGCCAGTGGGCAAGACAGTCTCAACGATGTGTATACAACGGGTGCGGTTTTGTTTTCAGCGACGATCGAGTGGTTGACTGGCCTACGTATCGATGGCTTTGTCGGCTGTCTGATTGCCTTGTATATTTTGATTAGCGGAATCAAAATGATTCGTTCCTTTATCAACGAATTATTAGGGGCACGCCCAACCCAAGAAGAAGTAGCTGCCATGGAGCAACGCTTGGATCACTATCCGACGATTCTCGGTTACCATGATTTACTGGTTCATAATTATGGACCGAAAAATCGCTTTGCCAGTGTGCATATCGAAGTGGATGAAACGTGGTCTTTACGAGAAGCGCATGAGGTGATTGATGCGATTGAACAAGATTTTCGCCAATCTTTAAAGGTCGACCTGGTCTGTCATCTTGATCCAGTACCAATTCAAGATCAGCAGTATCGGCATTTAAAAAAAGAAGTGTCAAAGATCCTTCGCTTCGTTGACCCACAGTTACGGATGCATGATTTTCAGGTCAAAGGAGATCTGTTGGCTTTTGATTTAGTGATTCCCGCAAAACCGGCGTATAGTGATCAAGAAATCGAAGAAATGCTGAAACAAAAAATCAAAGAAACACTAGGGGACTATGAATTGAAGCTTGCTTTCGATCACAGTTACCTATTATAGGGTTACAGGATATAGGAGGAAACTATGATAAAAATGGATATGAGCATGATTTCCACGGTCTTATTGGCACTTTTGTTTATAAATACGATTGCTGCTTTTATTACTGTTTTTCGGAAACCACGCTCGATTGCAAGTGTCTTTGCTTGGATGATGACATTGGTATTCATCCCCGGCATCGGGTTCTTGTTGTACTTGTTTTGTGGTCGGGGGATCGACGGAGAAATTATTTATAAATTTAGTGAGCACCACCAAAGTAGGATCAATGAGTTGAATCAAATCATCAAAGTGCACAATTATTCTTTTCCTGAACATCCTTACTCAGATGACAATCATCTATTAGAGCGCTATTTTAAGAACCTTGATGAATCGCCCTTGACGAAAGGAAACAAAGTAGAATTTTATACAGATGGAAAAGAAAAATTTGCCGCATTGTTTGAGGACATGAAGCAAGCAGAAGATAATCTGCATGTGGAGTATTATTCGTTTTTTAATGATGAGATCGGTGGCCAATTCTTGTCTATCTTGATCGATAAAGCCCGTGAAGGCGTTGAAGTGCGTTTGGTCTATGACCCATGGGGGTCACCAAAAGCCAATCGAAAATTCTTTCAACCGTTGATTGATGCCGGTGGAAAAGTCGTGCCTTTCATCACTTCGAAGAATCTGATCCGCAACACACGATTGAACTACCATCTACATCGAAAAATCGTTGTGATCGACGGTCAAATCGGGTGGACTGGCGGCTTTAATGTTGGTGATCAATATCTTGGGAAAAAGGCCAAGTTCGGCTATTGGCGAGATACCCACGCAAGAATTGTCGGAACTGCCAGTTTTACACTACAAGAGATTTTTATTCGTGATTGGAACGCATCTGTAAAAAGAGAAGAGGATCAGCTGGAATACGAGGATCGCTACTTTATTCTACCGCCGAAAGAGCGCTCTGGAAATGTTGATTTGCAGATCGTCGCTGATGGGCCTGAAAGTGAGACCCAAATTCTCAAAGGCGGTTTTGTAAAAATGATCTTAGCTGCCAAAGAATCGATTTGGATCCAAACGCCTTATTTGATTCCTGATGACAGTATGATGAACGCATTGGAAATTGCCATCCACTCAGGTGTAGACGTCCGAATCATGATTCCATGTATGCCGGATCACCCATTCATTTATCGGGCAACACAGCATTATGCCAATTACTTGCATCGCCGTGGTGCAAAAATCTACATTTATAACAATGGTTTCCTCCATGCGAAGACGGTCATGATGGATGATACCATTAGTTCCTTTGGGACGACGAATCAAGACATTCGGAGTTATGCCTTGAATTTTGAAGTCAATGCCTTCGCCTACGATCACGATGTCACGCAAACGTTGAAAGGCTTCTTTGAAGAAGATATGGCACAATCAACATTACTGACGGATGAAATTTTGGCGAAGCAATCTTACTGGTTGCGCTTCAAACAAAACTTCTCTCGGTTATTGTCTCCGATCCTTTAATTTCATCGCTTTTGCTAATCCTTGGCGTGCCAAATGGTCGGCACCTTTGTTTTGACTCTCAGGGACCCATTGGATGATTGCTAAAACGAACTGTTTCAACAAGTATTGAATTTCTGTTAAATAATCAGAAAAAGCAGGGTTTTTGGTATAATTCTTGTCGATGGTCTGCGCAACGACTTTGCTGTCGGTATAGAGCATAATTGTCTGTTCCTGTAAACCTTTGTCAATCAGCAGCTGCAACGCGTTGACCATCACAGCGAACTCTGCTTGGTGGTTGGTTGAATCAGGTAGCGAAAACGCAATTTGTTCATGCAGATCAGTACCGACAATGACGATTCCACCGCCACTAGGGCCGGGGTTGCCTTTCGTGGAAGCATCAAGATAAACTTTTAACATTGTCTCACCCTTTTTTGATATGATAAAGATAGTATACTAGAAATTTTATGTTGTGAGGAACTTTTATGAAGCGTAAATTGTATTGGCAACCGGAAGCTGCTACAGCGATCATTTATTGGTCGTTTACTATGATGATATTATTTATCAGTTTGATTCTTTCGTTAGAAAATACCAGACCTTATTGGAAAAGCAACCTCGTTTTAGCCGTCTTTTTCTTTTTTGTATGGTTAGGGATTCACCGAAGCATGCTCATCAGGAATGATTTGCTCCTGATTCGCTATGCGCGCTTATGGAAGAAAAGCCTTATTTCTTTACCTGAGATAGAAAAATGGCAAATTATAAACCGTTTAATAAGCATTACCGATCATCAAAAAACGTATACCTTCACGTTGCGTAAAAAAGATGTGGCATGGTTAGAAACTTTTTTTCAAGAAAAAATCCCTGAAAAAAGGGTGCAGATCGAAACCAACGAGTAATTCATAGGAATCTAGAAAGCAACGATCACTCCTTTTGGCGTTACAGCCTTAGGAGGGACGTTGTTTTTTGTTTACATAAAGGATTCGTGAAACTTCTTGTAAAAGTGTGAAAAATCACTCTTTCTTTCTGAATAAAATCAAGTATAATAAGAGCATAGCAAACAAAATACATTTTAAAGTGCTAAATAGTTCGTGAATTGAGGGTAAAAATGAAATCAGATATCGAAATTGCACAAGAATCAATGCCTAAACCGATTATTGAAATTGCTGAACCACTTGGTTTGACAGGCGATGACCTGGAACTTTATGGCAAATATAAAGCAAAAATCGAATGGTCGGCAATCAACGAAAAAGCAAACAATCCGCTGGGTAAACTCATTTTAGTCACAGCGATCAGTCCGACACCCGCTGGAGAAGGCAAGTCAACCGTGACCATTGGACTTGCAGATGCGTTAAATCAAATCGGCAAGCAAACCGTCATCGCCTTACGTGAGCCATCTTTAGGACCAGTAATGGGCATCAAAGGCGGCGCCACCGGCGGCGGCAAAGCACAAGTGTTGCCGATGGAGGACATCAACTTACACTTCACTGGCGATATGCATGCGATCACAGCAGCAAACAATGCCTTGTCTGCATTGATCGACAATCATATCCAGCAAGGCAATGAGCTGGGGATCGACGGACGTCGGGTCACATGGAAACGGGTTGTCGATTTGAATGATCGAGCGTTACGACAAGTGATCGTCGGTCTAGGGGGACCGTTACAAGGCGTTCCCCGAGAAGACGGTTTTGACATCACCGTTGCTAGTGAAATCATGGCGATTTTGTGCTTGGCAACAAGCATTGATAATTTAAAAGAGCGATTAGGAAAGATTTTAATTGGTTATTCTTTTGAGAAACAACCGATTTACGTAAAAGATCTGGCGGTCCAAGGTGCTTTAGCCTTACTTTTAAAAGATGCCCTCAAACCGAATCTTGTTCAAACGATTGAAGGAACCCCTGCGCTGATCCATGGCGGACCTTTTGCAAATATCGCTCATGGGTGTAATAGTGTCATCGCAACCGAGACGGCTTTGCACTTAGGCGAATACACGGTGACCGAAGCTGGGTTTGGTGCTGACTTAGGGGCAGAGAAATTTCTTGATATCAAAACACCGAACTTATCAAAGGCACCAGATGCGATCGTAGTAGTAGCGACGATCAGAGCACTGAAGATGCATGGTGGGGTCGCTGTGGCTGATTTAGGGACAGAAAACTTAAAAGCATTAGAGTTAGGCTTCAGTAATTTAAAGCGACATGTTGAAAACATGCGTAAATACGGGATTCCAGTTGTCGTTGCGCTTAATGAGTTCTCACAAGACACCGAAGCGGAGCGAACATTAGTCGAAACCATGTGCCAGCAAATCGACGTCACCATCGCACGGACAGCCGTTTGGGCAGACGGTGGTGCAGGTGGAACGGATCTAGCAAAAGCAGTGGTTCAAGTAATCGAGGAAAAACCTGCCAACTATCAACGCTTGTATACCGACGATTTGCCTTTAGCGGATAAAGCTTCTTTGATCGTGCGGGAAATCTATGGCGGGGCAGAGGTTGAGTTTGCGCCGAAAGCCAAGGCACAGTTGCAAAGCTTCAAAGAACAAGGCTGGGATCAGCTGCCGATCTGTATGGCAAAAACCCAGTATTCCTTCAGTGATGATCCAAAGCGATTGGGCGCACCAGATGACTTTACAGTAACGATTCGCGAATTCGTGCCAAAATTAGGGGCTGGCTTTATCGTAGCCTTGACAGGTGCCGTGATGACGATGCCAGGATTACCGAAGAAACCTGCCGCCATCAATATGGACGTGACTTCTGATGGCCAAGCGATCGGTCTTTTCTAAAAGAGCTATCACAAACAAAGAAGGCATTCGCTGCATTTGAAACGGAAAAACGGAAAGAGATGATTTGAAAGGACGGGTGCAAGCGGCATTCGTCTTTTTCTCGTTCATTAGACGTGATGGAAGATAAAAGTAGGGATTCTTGTTATAATAATCAAGGAAGCAAGCAAAAGTCTATTTTCTTTCTTTTGATAATCAAGTATACTTAACCAATTGAGGTGATCTTTGTCAATGGAGCTACAACTAACTAGGAGGACTGGTTTTTATGGAATGGGCAGTCCCTTGGAGGTCATGCAAGGAAAAAAAAGAATCGCTGCCATCAATCATCAGCAAACGATTTTTTTGGCGCTGGCTGAGCAGACGCCGATTCGTGTGCGCATGTTTTTTTTAGAAAGTCAGCCTTTTCAGTTACCAAAAGGCCAATCAGCGCTCAAGCTGGAGGTCGTGATGAATCCTGCGCTTAAAAGAATATATATCGGCTTTTATTTAAGCCTTTTTCTCATGATGGGGGTATTGGGCTTATTATCCATCTCCCTTTACTCGTTGCTTTTTGTCGGTGTGTATTTAGTGGCATATTTTGTCTTTGTTTTGATTTATTTAAAAAAAGCGTATCTTATCAAGGAGGTTCCTCATGGCTAGTGGTGCAGATCAATTTTTGAGCAGTTTTAATCGAATCGAAAAGCGGCTTCGTGACGAATTGGATAATCCGCGGAATATGGGTTTTTCTGAAATGGTTCGTCGCTTGTCAAAAAGCAAAAATATCAATGTCAGAAGAGCAGAAGATGATCTATTACAAATGGCTCAGCTGCGCAATGCCATCGTACATGAAAAAATCGGAGAAAACTTTGTCATTGCAGAACCGAATGAATGGGTTGTCAATCGCATCCAAGAAATTGAACGCTCCTTACTGGCACCTGAAAAAGTCATGCCGCGTTTTGCGAAACGAGTGACTGGTTTTGAAAAGCACCTGCCATTACCAGAGTTATTGAAAATCGTTGCCCAAAAGCGCTATTCACAATTTCCGATCTATGATAATGGTCGATTTTTGGGATTGATCACCTTGCGGATGCTGGGATACTGGTTAGCGAAAGAAAGCCTCCATGGTGAAATCAAGTTGGCAGGCAGAACGGCAGATGAATTATTAGCAGGAGATGGGAAACGATCGAATTATTGTTTCGTGTCGGCTGAAACGACCATCGTAGAAGTGGAAGAATTGTTTCAAAAAAATGCCCTGCTTGAGGCGGTTTTGATCACCAAGGATAAAAATCCGAATGGAAATCTCTTGGGCATCATCCGTCCGCGAGATATTTTTAAAGAAGAAAGAGTGGAAAATTTATGATCGCGTTGTTTTTTTTGTTAAGTGCTGTTGTCATTGGCTTGGATCAATGGCTGAAAATTTGGATCGTTGCCAATTATCAACTGGGTGAAACACATTCTCTGATCGACAATGTGTTGTCCCTGACCTATCTTCAGAATACGGGCGCAGCTTGGAGTATTCTAGAAGGAAAAATCACCTTTTTTGCGATCATCACCGTTATCGCGGTTGCTGTTGTTGTTTACCTATTGTTTCGCTACCAAAAAAGCAGTCTATGGTTTCGTTTCGGACTTGCGTTTGTTCTAGGTGGGGCGATCGGTAATTTTATCGATCGGTTGCAGCATGGCTTTGTGGTCGATATGTTCCAGTTTGATTTTATCAATTTCCCAATTTTCAATATCGCTGATATGTCATTAGTGTTCGGGGTGATCTTGATTTTTATTTATGCACTGGTAGATGACGAAGCAAAAGGGAAACAAGGAGAATCAAATGGAAAAGCAAATTGAAGTAATCATTAAAGAAGAAAAAGGGCGGGTCGACAAAGTGTTGGCTGAACGCTTGCCAAATCATAGTCGGTCACAAATCCAGCAGTGGCTAAAAGAAGATGCGGTCACATTGAAGGGCGAAACGGTTCGGGCAAATTATAAGGTAAAAGCAGGTGATCACTTGATCATCCAAGTACCAGAACCTGAAGTTGTAGACTTACAACCAGAAAATATTCCTTTGACGATCGTCTATCAAGATGCTGATGTGGCAGTCATCAACAAGCCGCAAGGGATGGTGGTTCATCCATCCGCTGGGCATCCCAATGGCACCTTGGTCAATGCGTTATTGTACCATATGGATGATTTATCCACGATCAATGATGTTGTTCGGCCAGGAATCGTTCATCGAATCGACAAAGATACGTCGGGTCTGTTAATGATCGCCAAAAATGATCAGGCACATGAGTCGTTAGCGAAACAATTGAAAGACAAAACATCGTTACGCAAGTACGTAGCATTGGTCCATGGCAATATCAGCCACGAAAAAGGCACCATCAATGCACCGATCGGCCGCTCGAAAGTCAATCGGAAAATGCAAGCCGTGATCGAGAATGGCAAACCCGCAGTGACTCATTTCACCGTGTTGGAACGCTTTGATCAATTTACCTTGGTGGAATTGCAATTGGAAACTGGAAGAACCCATCAAATAAGAGTCCACATGCAGTACATCGGTTTTCCGCTAGCTGGCGATCCGCTATATGGACCTAAGCGCACGCTAAAAGGCAATGGGCAGTTTTTACATGCCAAGCTTCTAGGCTTCACCCACCCAACAACAGGCGAGTCGCTGGTCTTTGAAGCGCCATTACCAGAGCTGTTCGCGGACACGTTAAAAAAATTGCGAAAAAATGATTGATTTTTTTGTGTGAGAACTGTATAGTAATTGTAACAACTAAATAGCTCCTTTAAATGTAGTCCCGTGAGGCTAAGAAGGAATGAGTAAGCAGACGACTCCCGCGTTGGAGATTCGAACCCTTACTAGATGATAACGTGTACCCAAAATCCACAGAATGGGATTTTAGGCAACGATCGGAAAACATGACTCCTACCTCAAGCAGGTAGGAGTTTTTTTATGTTCAAAATTAGGAGGGAATAACATATGGCAGCGAAAGAAGTAGTAGATGCAGTAACAATGAAACGAGCGTTAACGCGGATCACCTATGAAATTATTGAAAGAAATCGAGGCATTGATAACTTGGTGCTGGTAGGGATCAAAACCCGCGGCATCTATATCGCGCAACGAATAGCAGAACGTTTAAAACAACTAGAAGGCGTAGAAGTACCTGTCGGTGAATTGGACATCACCTTGTACCGAGATGACAAAAAGAAAGAAGATGATCCAGAGATCCATTCATCAGACATCCCGACTGCCATTGATGGCAAAGAAGTCATCTTGATCGATGATGTCTTGTTTACAGGACGGACGATTCGGGCAGCTTTGGATGCAATCATGGATATTGGTCGACCAAAAAGAATCTCACTCGCCGTTTTAGTTGACCGCGGTCATCGTGAACTGCCGATTCGGGCAGATTTTGTTGGAAAAAATATTCCAACTGCTTTAAGTGAAGAAATTATCGTGGAGATGGAAGAATCAGATGGTTCTGACCGGATCATGATCAATAAAGAAAACGACTAGGAAGAAGAGTGACAGCAACATGCAGAAGCAAGAATTTCGTAATCCAGACGCAGTTTTAGACATCAAAGATCGGCCCAAAGCACTGCCTTGGCTAGGCCTAAGCTTACAACATCTTTTCACGATGTTTGGGGCAACCGTTTTAGTTCCGATCCTCGTTGGGATCAACCCCAGCATCGCATTAGTTAGTTCAGGTATTGGAACATTGGTTTACTTGGTTACGACGAAAGGGAAGATTCCAGCGTATCTAGGCAGCAGCTTTGCGTTTATCGCAGCGATGCAGATGCTGATGAAATCTGACGGCTACCCAGCTATCGCACAAGGCGCCATCACGACTGGGTTGGTCTACGTGATCGTTTCGATGATCATTAAACGTGCAGGTGCTGCTTGGTTGGATAAGATCTTACCACCGATCATTGTCGGTCCTGTGATTATGGTGATTGGATTAGGGTTAGCCGCTAACGCAGCTCAGAATGCGATGTACAATGACTCAGTCTACGATTTCAAGTACATTCTGGTAGCGTTGGCTACCTTAGGATTAACGATTTTCTTCAATATGTTTCTGCGAGGGTTCTTAGGACTGATTCCGATCCTTCTGGGGATCGTGGGCGGATACTTGATCGCCTTAGCAGCGGGAATCGTCGATGTACAGCCCATCATTGACGCCAACTGGTTTGGCATGCCGAGCTTCGAGATTCCCTTCATTAACTATGAACCAAAACTGTATCTGAATGCGATCACGACGATGGCGCCGATCGCTTTTGTTACCATGACCGAACACATCGGTCATCTGATGGTCTTGAACAAATTAACCAAGCGGAACTTTTTTGAAGAGCCAGGCTTGAACCGAACACTTTTGGGCGATGGTTTTGCTCAAATCGCAGCCGGTCTCGTTGGGGGACCCCCAGTGACAAGTTACGGAGAAAACATCGGGGTTTTAGCCATTACACGCGTCCACAGTGTGTTCGTCATCGGTGGTGCGGCAATTCTAGCCATCGTACTAGGCTTCGTTGGAAAACTAAGCGCATTGATCTTAAGTATTCCTGGTCCAGTCATCTCAGGGATCAGCTTCCTGCTCTTTGGCGTCATCGCTGCCAGCGGGTTAAAAATTTTGATCGACAATAAAATCGATTTTGATCGTAAGAAGAATTTGATCATTGCGTCAGTGATCCTTGTGGTAGGAATCGGCGGGCTTGTCTTCACGGTCGGGACCTTCACCTTATCCGCAATGGCGTTAGCAACTGTCCTAGGAATCTTCTTGAATCTTATTTTACCTGACAGCTCTCGCAGCGAAGAAAAATAACTTGTGACAACTCATCGTTTAAACAGAATCAAAGGAGGAATTCATTCATGATTATTCAATCCGAAAGAATCAGCTTAAAGCATCTTTTGACGGTCGAAGCATTGACAGACCGTGAAGTGATGGGACTCATCCGCAGAGGACAAGAATTCAAAAGAGGGGCGAAATGGATGCCCCAAAAAGAACAATATTTCGCAACAAATCTCTTTTTTGAGAACAGTACCAGAACCCACAAAAGCTTCGATGTTGCTGAGAAAAAACTAGGGATCGAAGTCATCGAATTTGAAGCCTCCACCAGTTCTGTTCAAAAAGGCGAGACCTTGTATGACACGGTCTTGACGATGTCGGCTTTAGGTGTAGACGTTGCGGTCATTCGTCACGGCGATGAAAACTACTACGACTCTTTGATCCAAAGCAAAACGATCCAGTGCAGTATCATCAATGGCGGGGACGGCAGCGGCCAACACCCAACGCAATGTTTGCTAGATCTGATGACGATCTATGAAGAGTTCGGGCACTTTGACGACTTGAAAGTCGCAATCGTAGGCGACATCACCCACTCACGGGTCGCAAAATCAAACATGCAAATGTTGAAGCGGCTCGGCGCGAAAGTCTTCTTCTCAGGTCCAAAGGAATGGTATGACGAAGAATTTGAAGTATACGGTCACTGGATGCCACTCGACGAATTGGTCGCAGAAGTCGATGTCATGATGATGCTTCGTGTCCAGCACGAGCGCCATGATGGAACGGAAAGCTTTTCAAAAGAAGAATACTTAAAAAATCACGGGTTGACCGTCGAACGCGCCGCAAGAATGAAAGAGCATGCGATCATTATGCACCCAGCACCAGTCAATCGCGATGTGGAGTTAGCTGATGCCTTAGTTGAAAGCTTACGCTCGCGCATCATCACCCAGATGTCCAATGGCGTCTTTGTTCGAATGGCAATTCTTGAAGCGGTGTTGAACGGTAAGGCCTAACAGGCAAAAAGGAATGAATTAGAGGAGGAAGTTTACATGAAAACACTCATTAAAAACGGTAAAATCATCAAAAAAGACAATCACTGTGTTCCTGCAGCAATTTGGATCGAAGACGGAATCATTCGCGGGATCGGTACAGCATTTCCCGAAACAGATTTTGACGAAGTCATCGATGCCAAAGAGCAATTGATCACACCAGGTTTAGTGGATGTTCATGTACACTTCAGAGAACCGGGCTTTGAATACAAAGAAACAATCGAAACGGGCAGCATGGCAGCCGCTCGTGGCGGGTTCACGACAGTTTGCGCAATGCCAAACCTTGACCCAGTTCCTGATACACCAGAAAAATTAGCAGCTGTTTACGAAAAAATCAACGCAGATGCATCAATCAATGTCTTACAATACGCCCCGATCACCGAAAACTTGCGCAGCGAAACGTTGACGGATGCAGCTGGAATGAAAGCCGCGGGGGCATTTGCCTTAACAAATGACGGTGTCGGGGTTCAGACTGCTGGCACAATGTATTTGGCAATGAAGCAAGCCGCCGAAAATGACTTGGCCTTGGTTGCCCATACAGAAGATGATTCCTTACTCTTTGGCGGCGTGATGCATGCTGGTAAAAAAGCAGAAGAACTTGGATTGCCAGGGATCTTGAGTGTAACAGAAGCTTCTCAAATCGCTCGGGATGTGCTTTTGGCGGAAGCAACAGGAGCCCATTACCATGTCTGCCATGTCTCTACGAAAGAAAGTGTTCGAGTGATTCGAGATGCCAAAAAAGCTGGGATCCATGTGACAGCCGAAGTTTCTCCCCACCATTTGCTTCTCATCGATGAAGATATTCCTGCCGATGAAGGCTTTTGGAAAATGAACCCACCGTTACGTGGGCAAGAAGACCGTGAAGCGTTGATCGAAGGTCTGTTGGATGGCACGATTGATTGTATCGCGACGGATCATGCCCCACATGGCTATGAAGAAAAAATGCAAAGCTTTTTAAAAGCACCATTTGGCATCGTCGGATCAGAATATGCCTTCCAATTGTTGTACACTCATTTTGTGAAAACAGGACGCTTTACCTTGCAGCAGCTAGTGGATTGGATGACCGTGAAACCAGCGTCGCTCTTTGGTCTAAGTGCTGGAACGATGATGGTCGGAGACAAAGCCGACCTGGCAATTTTTGACTTAGAATCAGCTTATAACGTGGATCCTAAGCAATTCCTATCAAAAGGAGTCAATACGCCTTTCGGTGGATGGACGTTATATGGGGATACGAGTTATACATTTGTAAATGGTAAAACAGTATGGCAAAAAGGTGGGCAATAATATGAAGCGTTGGCTTATTTTAGAAGATGGAACATACTTTGAAGGCGAAGGGTTTGGTGCCAGTGTCAATGTTTTTGGTGAGATCGTTTTTACCACAAGCATGACAGGGTATCAAGAAGCCATTACGGATCAAAGCTTTAACGGACAAATCATTACGTTTACGTATCCGATGGTTGGCAATTACGGCGTCAACCGAGACGATTACGAATCAATTTCACCAACTTGTAAAGGGGTTGTTGTGAAAGAACACGCGCGTCTAGCGAGCAATTGGCGGAAACAGCTGACGTTAGACGAATTTTTAAAACGCAAAAATATTCCAGGGATCGCAGGAATCGATACACGAGCGCTGACGAGAAAGATTCGTCAACACGGAACCATGAAAGCGAGTATCGTTGATGCAGGCGATGTCTTTGATCATGCCTTTGATCAATTAAAAGCGGCGGTTTTACCAACCAATCAAGTGGCACAAGTTTCTACCTCAAAACCTTATCCAAGTCCTGGAACGGGTCGCAATATCGTGGTCATCGACTTCGGCTTGAAGCACAGTATTTTACGGGAGTTGTCACGCCGCAACTGCAATTTAACGATTTTGCCATACAATACGACAGCCCAAGAAATTTTAGACCTCGCACCAGATGGTGTAATGCTGACGAATGGACCAGGCGATCCCAAAAGCTTGCCAGAAGCAATTAAAATGATACAAGGGATTCAAGGCAAGGTACCAATCTTCGGGATTTGTTTAGGCCATCAGCTCTTCTCATTAGCGAATGGAGCAGATACCTATAAAATGAAGTTCGGTCACCGCGGATTAAACCATCCGGTAAGAGAGATCGCCACTGGTCGGATCGATTTTACCTCACAAAACCATGGCTTTGCTGTGGATGAAGCATCCATCGATCCAGAAAAACTAATGGTGACCCACGTCGAAGTAAACGATGGCACGATCGAAGGAGTTCGTCATCGCCGTTACCCAGCATTCAGTGTCCAATACCACCCAGATGCGGCACCGGGCCCGCATGATGCAGTCCACTTATTTGACGAATTTTTAGAGATGATCGATGCATGGAAGGAGCAGAACTAATATGCCAAAACGTACAGATATCAAGAAAATCATGGTTATCGGTTCTGGACCGATTATTATAGGACAAGCGGCAGAGTTTGATTATGCCGGTACACAAGCTTGCTTAGCTTTACGAGAAGAAGGCTACGAAGTGGTGTTAGTCAATTCGAATCCCGCAACGATCATGACGGACAAAGAAATTGCTGACAAAGTCTACATTGAACCAATCACATTTGAGTTTGTCTCACGGATTTTACGTAAAGAACAGCCTGATGCAATTTTACCGACATTAGGCGGACAAACGGGCTTGAATATGGCGATGGAATTAGCCAACTCAGGTATTTTGGATGAATTAGGAATTGAGTTGCTAGGAACCAAATTAGCAGCAATCGACCAGGCAGAAGACAGAGATTTATTCAAACAATTAATGGAAGAATTGGATCAACCGATCCCAGAATCCGAAATCGTGTCAACGGTGGAAGCAGCAGTTGATTTTGCGAAAAAAATCGGCTTTCCAATCATTGTTCGTCCAGCATTTACGCTAGGGGGAACGGGCGGCGGCATGTGTAACAATGAAGAAGAACTTCGCCAAATCGCTGAAAACGGCTTGAAGCTCTCGCCAGTGACCCAATGCTTGATTGAACGGAGTATTGCTGGATATAAAGAGATCGAATATGAAGTGATGCGAGATTCTGCTGACAACGCGATCGTCGTTTGTAATATGGAAAACTTCGATCCAGTCGGTATCCACACCGGCGATTCCATCGTCTTTGCGCCGAGCCAAACTTTGTCAGACCATGAATACCAAATGTTACGGGATGCCTCATTAAAAATCATCCGCGCGTTAAAAATCGAAGGTGGCTGTAACGTTCAATTGGCGCTTGATCCTCATAGCTTCAACTACTATGTCATTGAAGTAAATCCACGGGTCTCACGTTCCTCTGCGTTAGCAAGTAAAGCTACAGGGTACCCGATTGCCAAACTGGCAGCGAAAATTGCCGTCGGTTTAACATTGGATGAAATGAAAAATCCAGTCACAGAAACGACGTATGCAGAATTTGAACCCGCCCTTGACTATGTCGTCGCAAAAATTCCTCGCTGGCCGTTTGACAAGTTTGAAACTGGGGAACGTCGATTAGGAACACAAATGAAAGCGACTGGTGAAGTGATGGCGATCGGTCGTAATATTGAAGAGTCATTATTAAAAGCCGTTCGTTCATTGGAGATCGGCACACACCATATCGAAATGAAAGAATTAGAAGCTCTTTCTGACAATGATCTGATGGAAAAAGTCATCAAGGCGCAAGATGATCGCCTATTCTACGTCATGGAAGCCATCCGAAGAGGGTACACCATCGAAGATTTGAACGAAATGACGAAAATCGACTTGTTCTTCTTGGATAAGATGCTTCACATCTTTGAGATCGAACAAGCATTAGCAAACGAACCACATTCCCTTGATGTGTTGAAAAAAGCCAAGCAAAACGGCTTTACGGATAAAAAGATTGCTGAGCTGTGGGAAACCACGGAAGCTGAGATCCGCACGCTGCGTCATGAGCAAAAGATTTTGCCCGTCTACAAAATGGTAGATACATGTGCCGCAGAATTTGAATCAGCAACACCTTATTTCTACAGCACCTATGAGTTTGAGAATGAAAGCAAGCGCAGTGAAAAAGAATCTGTTCTTGTCCTAGGTTCTGGACCGATACGAATCGGACAAGGGGTGGAGTTCGACTATGCAACAGTGCACTCGGTGAAAGCGATCCAAGCTGCTGGCTATGAAGCGATCATCATGAACAGTAATCCTGAAACGGTTTCGACTGACTTTTCTATCTCCGACAAGCTGTACTTTGAACCATTGACCTTAGAGGATGTCTTACACGTCATCGACTTGGAACAACCCATTGGGGTCATCGTCCAATTTGGCGGGCAAACGGCGATCAATTTAGCAGAGCCTTTAGTAAAAGCTGGGGTCAAAATCTTAGGCACCAGCATTGAAGATCTTGATCGTGCCGAAAATCGTGATCTCTTTGAGCAAGCATTACAAGCGCTAGATATTCCGCAACCACCAGGGGATACAGCGACGAACGAACAAGAAGCGATCGCCATCGCTCAAGAAATCGGCTATCCTGTTTTAGTCCGCCCAAGTTATGTCTTAGGGGGACGTGCGATGGAAATCGTGGAAAACCAAGCCGATTTAGAAGATTATATGCGTCATGCAGTGAAAGCATCACCAGAACATCCTGTTTTGGTCGATCGTTACTTGGTTGGTAAAGAATGTGAAGTCGATGCTATCTGTGACGGCAAAACTGTTTTGATACCTGGAATAATGGAACATATCGAGCGTGCAGGGGTCCATTCAGGAGATTCAATGGCGGTCTATCCACCGCAAAATCTTTCGGATGAACTAATTGCTACGATCGAAGAATATACCAAACGCTTGGCATTAGGTTTAAATTGTATCGGTATGATGAATATCCAATTTGTCATCCATGAGAACAAAGTGTATGTCATTGAAGTAAATCCTCGTGCTAGCCGAACCGTACCATTTTTAAGCAAGGTAACAGAGATCCCAATGGCCCAAATTGCCACGAAGGCGATTCTCGGGGAAGAGATCACAGCGTTAGGTTATCAAGACGGACTTGCCCCAACACCAAATGAAGTACACATCAAAGCACCTGTCTTCTCCTTTACAAAACTTTTAAAAGTCGATACTTACTTAGGCCCTGAAATGAAATCAACGGGTGAAGTAATGGGATCAGACAAAGATTTGGCAAAAGCACTTTATAAAGCTTTTGAGGCATCAGGCCTGCATATTCCTGAATTTGGAAAAGCACTTTTCACCGTTGCAGACGAAAGCAAAGAAGAGGCAGCAGCACTGGCAGCGCGTTTCGTAGAGGTCGGCTTCACCTTATTGGCTACCAATGGAACCGCCGATTACTTTGAAGAAAAAGGACTACAAGTGACTCGGGTTGCCAAGATTTCTGAACAGCAAGCAGAAGAAACGGTTGTTGATTTGATCCGTAAAGGAACGACCCAAGTAGTAGTCAATACCATGGACAAAGATCGCCAAAATGCAACGGAAGACGGATTTATCATCCGCCGAGAAGCGGTGGAACATGGTGTACCGACCTTTACTTCTCTTGATACAGCGGATGCGATTCTAAAAGTGATGGAATCCCGCAGTTTTTCAACGAAAGCAATTTAACGCAGATAAAGGAGTTTTTTGATGAAGCAAGAAATCATGACCATCAGCAAACAGCGTCAACTGGCACCGCGGATTTTTGAAATGACATTGACGGGTGAATTAGTCAATGAGATGAGGACCCCAGGGCAATTTCTACACCTGCGGGTTCCTCAAAATGCCTTTCTTCTTCGCCGACCGATCAGTATCAATCATATCGATGCTGAGAAAAAAGAATGCCGAATCATTTATCGGGTCGAAGGAGATGGCACAAGAATTTTTTCAGAAATGACTGTTGGTGATCCAATCGATGTGATGGGGCCGTTAGGAAATGGGTTTCGCTATCATCATTTAAACCAAGGGGACACTGCATTTATCGTAGGGGGCGGTATCGGTGTACCGCCGCTCTATGAATTATCGAAACGCCTGACGCAACAAGGCGTCCACGTCATTCACTTTTTGGGCTTTGCCAGCAAAGACGTCATGTATTATGAAGAGGAATTTCGCGCACTGGGAGATACGAGGATCGCTACCGACGATGGTAGCGCGGGTTTACAAGGAAATGTTGGCAACCTGTTATTAGCTGCAGAGCAAACACCTGCGGCGGTCTTTGCTTGCGGAAATAACGGTCTTTTAAAAACCACCGCCCAGCTTTTCGAAGACCTTCCAGATGTTCAATTATCAATGGAGGCACGAATGGCTTGCGGGATGGGTGCCTGTTATGCCTGTGTTTGCCATACGAAAGATGATGAACAAGGCACAAAAAGTGTCAAAGTTTGTGACGAAGGGCCTGTATTTCAGGCGAGAAAGGTGGTCATTTAATGTCGATCAATGTCGAGCTACCCGGATTGAGTCTAAAAAATCCGATCATGCCTGCCAGCGGCTGTTTTGGGTTTGGTGCAGAATATGATAAATATTATGACATCAGTCAATTAGGTGCGGTGATGATCAAAGCGACTACACCTGAACCACGTTTTGGCAATCCGACCCCAAGGGTAGCAGAAACGCCTAGCGGTATGTTAAATGCCATCGGGTTGCAAAATCCTGGGTTAGAAGCGGTCATGAATCAAATTTTACCCGACTTAGCTCAAAAACACCCCGATTTGCCAATCATCGCGAATGTTGCCGGTTCGACCGTCGAAGATTATGTTCTTGTGTGTCGGGAAATCAGTCAGGCAGAAAATGTCAAAGCGATCGAATTGAATATCTCTTGCCCGAACGTCAAGCATGGCGGCATCACGTTCGGAACCGATCCTGCGGTTGCTGGTGCATTGACTGAAGCGGTCAAAAAAGTCTCGCAAGTGCCGATCTATGTCAAACTTTCGCCGAATGTGACGGATATCGTCCCAATTGCGCAAGCGATCGAAGCAGGCGGCGCCGACGGGTTTACGATGATCAATACACTTTTAGGCATGCGGATCGATCTAAAAACACGGAAACCAATTTTAGCTAACCAAACGGGGGGCTTGTCTGGTCCGTCAATCAAACCAGTGGCGATTCGCCTGATCAAACAAGTGGCGCAAGTTTCTCAATTACCAATTATTGGCATGGGGGGCGTGATGTCAGTGGATGATGTCCTTGAAATGTATCTGGCAGGTGCTAGTGCTGTTGCAGTCGGAACCGCAAACTTTACCGATCCTTACATTTGCCCAAAGTTGATTGAAGAATTGCCTATACGAATGGCAGAATTAGGAATCCCTTCTTTGGAACAGCTGATAAAAGAAGTGAGAGAGGAGCACATGTGATGAGTGAACGGCCAATTATTGCCTTAGATTTTCCTAACAAACAGGCTATTGAAACTTTTTTAGCGCAATTTCCTATAGAGGAAAAGTTGTTTGTGAAAGTGGGAATGGAGATTTTCTACCAAGAAGGACCAGCGATCGTTACTTGGTTAAAAGACTGTGGTCATGATATTTTTTTAGATTTAAAACTACATGATATTCCCAATACAGTAGGACGAGCAATGGAACGCTTAGCTTCTTTAGGTGTTGCTTTGACGAATGTTCATGCGGCCGGCGGGATCGAAATGATGACTGCTGCTAAAAAAGGCCTGCAGCAAGGAACCCCCGCAGGGCACAAAGTTCCTGATTTGATTGCAGTTACCCAATTGACCTCCACTAGTGAGGCACAAATGCATCATGATCAGCAGATCATGACGTCACTGCAAGAAAGTGTCATGCATTACGCCACTTGTGCCCAAAAAGCTGGGTTAGACGGTGTTGTTTGCTCCGCTCACGAAGCAAAGCAGATCAAACAAAGGACAACGGATGCCTTCATACGCTTGACGCCTGGTATCCGACCAGCTGGCAGTGAAGTTGGTGATCAAAAACGGATCATGACACCTGCACAAGCTCGTAAAGCAGGGGCTACCATGATCGTTGTGGGACGTCCAATCACCCAATCTAAGGCACCGTATGAAAGTTATCTGCAAATAAAACAAGAATGGAAGGAAGCTAGCCAATGAAAGAACAATCCAATCAAATCGCCAAAGATCTTTTAGACATCGAGGCGATTTTCTTACGACCGAATGAACCATTTACTTGGGCAAGCGGCATCAAAAGCCCTATTTACTGCGACAATCGAATTACTATGAGTTATCCACATGTACGTCGCGCCATTGCGAAAGGCTTAGCTGCAGTCATCAAAACGACTTACCCAGAAGCAGAAGTGATTGCAGGGACCGCAACAGCTGGGATTCCCCATGCTGCATGGGTCGCTGAATTGTTAGATTTGCCAATGGTTTATATTCGAAGCAAAGCAAAAGAACACGGTAAAGGCAATCAAATTGAAGGGCGTATCCAACCAAATCAAAAAATGGTCGTCATTGAAGATTTATTGTCAACAGGTGGCAGTGTCTTAGAGGCTTGTGAAGCAGCCAAAAGAGAAGGAGCCGATGTATTAGGCGTCGCTGCGATCTTTACTTACGAGCTGCCTCAAGTCCAAGAAAATTTTGATCAAGCAGGTTTATCCTATGTGACTTTGACAAACTATACAGCGTTGATCGAGTCGGCTTTAGAAACGGGTGCTATTCAAGAATCTGATGTTGCCCTGTTACAAAAGTGGCGTAAAGATCCTGCTGCTTGGTTGAGTGAATAAGGAATTGAAATAAGAAACGGATATGTGAGGGAATGACCAAGCATATTCGTTTTATTTTTACCTATTTTCTGATAGCATTGGGAGAAAGTTTTTTGATAGGAAGGGCTATACCTTGCTGTCAACTTGAATTAGGAGGCTGTTTTTTTTGAAAAGAAATATGGACGTTCCCTGGAGTTATTCCGGAGACAATGGACCTGAACATTGGCACACTTTGTGCGACTGGTATGCACAAGGTGCCGAATTTCCTTACCAATCCCCAATCGCTTTAGTCCACGATGAGACCGAAGAACCCATCGATCAGGACTTGGCTTTTCACTATAAACGAGAGCGGTTCACGGAAAAAGAATTCAAAAATACGATTCACTTCGTTCCTTATAACAAAGAAAGCTATGTCACATTTAAAGGGATCAACTACTATTTGACGGATATTCATTTTCACATGCCGTCTGAACACATTATCGATGACGAGCAGCAAGAATTAGAGTTTCATCTCGTTCATATGAATGATGACGGAGAAAACTTGGTCGTGGGTATCTTATTCAAACTGACGGATAAACTCAACTGGATCTGCAATCAGCAAGACGACAGCATCTGGGACTTTGAGAACCACACCCAATGGTTTGATCCGAGCATGTTCTTGCCAGAGCGCACCCACCATTTTCATTATGTTGGTTCCTTGACGACCCCACCAACGAAAGGGCCAATCAACTGGTTTGTCTTTGACTGGATTGGGGAGATGAGCCGTCGCTTCATTTTAGAATTCCGCGAAGAAGTATTAGAAAATAATAATCGCCCATTACAAGACCGCAAAGATCGGCCTATTTATTTCTATTGATTTATAAAAATGGTTCCTTTTACGTATTTTTTTCGGACTTCTCTTCTGATTATCCTATAAAACCCGACGTAGTGGGAACCTTCAAGCAATACAATAGTTTAAAACGAACGGAAAAAAAGACGAAAATCCTCGTCTTTTTTTTATTTTCATAGGCATCGAGCACAAAGACTATGCTAAACTAATCAATAAGCAGGTTTTGAGTATTCGTTTTATTGTGAAATAAAACACAATTGAATCAATTGAAAAAGAGCAGACACGGTAAAGCTTTTTTAGCGAATTATTTTATAGTAAAAGAAAGGAAATTCATATGCATGCATGGGAGGCAATCCAAAAATCAATCGATTATATTGAAGACAATCTTACCGAGCCGTTAGAGATCGAAACGTTGGCGCAAGTTGCATCATTGTCCGTTTTTTATTATCAGCGCTTATTCACTCGTTTGGTTAAAATTTCTGTTAGGGAATATATAAAACTGCGTCGTTTGGCAAGAGGTGCGCTTTTATTGAAAAACCAAAAGAAGCGAGTCATTGATGTCGCTTTTGAAGTCGGCTTTAGCAGTCATGCCGTTTTTTCAAGAACGTTTAAAACGGTCTATAGAATTTCACCCTCGCTTTATCAGAAAAAGCCCATTGGCTTACAAAACTTTGATAAGCCAGATCTTTCATTAGGCTATATTGTGACGGAAGAGGGTATCCCATTGATCAGTGAAGGGGTTGTTTTAGAAATCCAGAAAAAAAGCAATCCGCATCTACTGGTCTTCTATGGGATCGTCGGTTACTACCCATTCAACTATGGGAAAATGCTAGGGCAACGAACAGGGATCGACCCGATTGAAGAAATTTGGCATAAATTTCTTCAAAAGATTGCCAATCAACCGGGAAAAGCCAACTACCAGATCGGTGTTTCGTTTCCAGGAGATGCGCCAGAAGGCTATTCGAGTTACTTTGTTGGCCAAGTAGGTGATGACTCACAGGGATCGACCTTCAATGAATGGACGCTACCGGCTCGGGATTACGTTGTTTGCAGTTTTGATACGATTTCAGAGCAACTGATCATCAATATGGGGAAGGCGATGCGCTATACCCGTTTCTGGTTAAAGAAGAATGGGTGGATTGCTGAGGATTTTTTCCCTGAGCTTTATCAAGAAAGAGAAAATCATGTCGTTCATGTTGAATTATGGATTCCTTTTAAAAAAAGAAGTGAGATGTAAGGAGGAACAGTACAATGACTCAGTTTGAAGAAGGAGTAAAACTACTTGAAGAAAAATTCGGACATTTTAAAGACAATGTGATCGCCCTTGCCACGACTGCTTGTAACGAGAATGACAAGGGAGAAACACAGCCAGTCGTCCGAGAAGTAGATGCTTTTTATGAAGACGGCGTTTTTTACGTGACAACTCATGAGCAATCAAACAAAATGAAGCAAATCAGTAAGAATTCAGCAGTTGCGATTGCTGTCAGTGGTGAATGGTTTACTGCGATCGGTCAAGGAGAGAATTTAGGGTGGGTGCTAGACCCTAAAAATGCAGAATTAAGAAGCAAAATTCGAAAAGCCTTTGTCTGGTACGACGAAGTTAACAATGAGGATGATAAAGGCTGTTGTTTTCTAGCGATCCGTTTGATCAAAGGAACGTTGAATATCAATCACTGGGAAAAGCTGTATCATTTTGATTTTGAGAAGAAAGTCACTATGGAGGATGGCGGGATTTATTAGCCAGCAGAGCCTATTAGCCGCAAGTGATGTTCAATTGCCATTCTAGCGGATCTAGCAGATATGTTGATGGCTGAATTCTGAGAAGGCTTGCCTTTTGTGATACAAGCTAAGCAAAATTGTTGCTGAAAGAGCAGTAGATAGAACGAAAAAGCATAAAAACCGATCACAAGCGCGTGCCTCTTCGCAGCGCTTGTGATCGGTTTTTTGATTGATTACTTTATGATTTTTGATCCGAATAAACTTAGAAACAGCTAGGACTGTTTTAATCTCAAAATTCCCTCATCAGGTGTCACAAAAAGTGTTTTTTGATTCTCATAAATGACGAATCCAGGCTTGGCACCATTCGGTTTCCGAATATGTTTGACTTGCACGTAGTCCACTGGTACTTGGGCAGATTGACGATATTTTGAGAAATATGCGGCAAGCTCTGCAGCTTCCATTAAGGTTGTCTCACTAGGATCATCCGAACGAATGATGACATGAGAGCCAGGAATATTTTTGGTATGCAGCCAGATATCACTCTTACGAGCTGTTTTTAAGGTCAGTTGGTCATTTTGTAAATTGTTTTTTCCGACGAAAATTTCAGTTCCGTCTGAAGAAAGAAATCGTTCTGGTTGCGAAGGAGCAGCTTTTTTACGCTGTTTCGCCCGATTTTTGACATAGCCTTGTGCGATCAGTTCTTCCCGAATAACCGCCAGATCCATGGGAGAGGCAATTTCTAATTGGGCTAACACGGATTCGAGATACGCGATTTCTTCTTTCGTTTCGGCAATCTGCTGATGGATCAGTTTGACTGCATTTTTTAATTTCTGGTAACGTTGAAAATATTTCTGAGCATTTTGATTGGGAGAAAGAGCAGGATCGAGTTTGATCGTCAAAAGCCGATTCTCATCATAATAATTTTCCAAATCAACTGAAGCAGCACCACGGGGGACTTGATTCATAAAGGTCGTCAAAAGCTCCCCTTTTTGACGGAATTCTTCGGCGTTTTCTGAATCGATCAACGTTTGTTGGCGTTTCTTTAACTTCAACTGGTTCCGTTTCAGTTCATTCTCAATCTTCTTTAGTAATTCGCCACCTTGTTGTTTGACCCGATCTCTTTCCGCCTTGTCGTGATAAAACGCATCTAAAAGCTCGCTCAGACTCTGATAATGGGTGACAGTGGTGGTCGCATCGATCAATGATGGATAGGGAATTGGTGTAAAATATTCCTTTTTCTCTGACTGGAGATAACTTGGTGCTAGCTCCTGGGTAAGCTCTGTAAAGAAAGCTTCCCACTGACGCAGTTTTTCATTGGGATTGGCATTGATTCGAGCGATCAATTCTTCTGCTGTATCGCGGCCTAAGCCTTGGAATCGTTGTTGAAGTTCTTTTGCCGTCAATGGATCAAGAGTAGATAATTCTTCAAAAATTTTGGTGCGAGAGGCTGTGAAAGGATTAAGCGTCGATTGCTTTGGTGGTGCAACATAGACAGCACCTGGCAATAAGGTACGATACGTATTTTGGGAATGACCAATGTGTTTGATCGTATCGACGATTTTTCCACTCGTCTTATTCATTAATAAAATCGTACTGTGACGGCCCATTAATTCGACGATCAAGACGAGGGCTTGCAAATCACCTAATTCATCTCGTCGCGTGAAATGAAAATGGATCACACGGTCATTGTCGATTTGTTCGATTGATTCTAAGATCGCCCCTTCTAAATATTTCCGTAGCATCATCAAGAAATTCGGTGGGGTTTCTGGATTGCTATAGGCGATCGTTGTGCATTGTACACGAGCATAGGTGGGGTGTGCGGATAGCAAAAGTTTGTGATTTTTCCCTTGGGAACGAATCACAAATACGACCTCATTTTCATAAGGTTGATGAATTTTGTTTACACGTCCACTGGTTAATTGATTTTGTAATTCTTGGACCATTAAATGGGTAAAGACACCATCAAAAGACATATTGTTTCCCTCTTTTCTTTTAAGGATAGTTTGACTGAGGGATTGATCCTTCCAATGTCAAATATTCCTATCTATTATACCGAAGAATCCAAAGAAAAGCCATGGCAGCTAGCTTTCCTTTTTCTTGGTAGGTTGGTGATCGGTGGTTTGCAGTGCACGCTCGATTTCCTTATTCAAGAAATAAGAGATGACTGTCCGAATAATAACGACGGCAGCTAGACGTACGATGTCTTCGAAAGTAGGGTGGATGATCGTCTCAATAATATCTGCTGCAATCAAGATCTCCAGACCTAATAAGACATAGCTCCCTAAATAATTGCGGATAAAATTATTCTCTCTGGCTGCCACCAATCGATCCTTTTCTGTTAATTCGTAGCGCACAAAATCAATGCCTGCGATCAATACACCCCAAACGATGACAAAAATGGAGAGAAAGTTCAAACAGACAACGATGAAATCGAAGATTGGATTGGCTCCAGTCATCAATGAATCAGCTAGATTATGCATAATGACTCCTTTACCGTTTTCTTTTATCTTACCGAATTATCGAAGAAATGTGAAGTTTCTTGACGTTCTAGGAGGGAATTGATAGTATGAATTAATAGTAGGATTTTTAAAAAAGGTGGGCAAATTATGGAACAAGTTAGGAACTTTGTTCATTACACGAAAGAAAAAATAGTTGAAAGCTGGCAAGCTTTTTTAGATGATCTTTATCGAGATCAGAAAAAAACGATTTTCACGCTGATCGGGGGAATTCTTTTCGCACTGGTCTTCGCAGGTTTGATCGTCTTTTCTCAAAACCGTATCAATGCTTCTTTAGTGGATCGGATCACTTTTGACAAGCTGCCGTCAGAAAAAGTACAGCCATTGCCTTATCTGACTGCAGACAAGACGATTCGTGAAACACGAGCGATCTCGGTGATGTTTAGTAAGCCCAACGGACCTCAACTCGATCAAGTATTTGATCTGATCCAAGCGCAAGAAGATGAGCTGAATCGGACATTTTTTTATTATCCAATCGTCTATGATGCGGCTTTTTTCTCCAATGAATACAGCGTTGATCCTGATAAAGTGACGTTTGTTTTTTATGAAGAAGGGGTTGAGAAAAATCGCTTTACCTTTGATTCATTTGAGCAGCCAACGACGGAATTCATCCCAGAATTGAATCGTTTACCGATGTGGACGATTCGTTCTTCTGCCAATGATCGATAAAAAAATCTGACAATTTGACAGAAAATTGTTGACGTTTTTTTATCAATAAGCTAAACTGAACTCAATCAAGAAAGAAAACAAGTTGAGAAGGAGGAACAATCATGAAACTATTTATTCCATTGCAAGTGAAATCATGGCAAAACTGGCGTAGATAGTTGTATTGATGGGACCTCATTCCATAGATACAACTTTTTAGAGAACCTTCTAAAGTGCTGTATCTATGCTGGTAGTTGAATTTATCGCCGCATAGGACAAGCTTCTATGCGGCTTTTGCTTACTTGCAATTGCCGTCACATAGGCAGTTGCTTTTTTTGTTCTCAAAAACCATAAAATGAAAAACACGAAAAACGTAAGCAGAAAAAGGAGAATGAAAAATGAAAAACAAGGGATTAATTGCATCGGTTGCCGTTATTTTATTATTTTTAGGAGCGACATTTGTCTATCAGTTAGGAATGAGAAGTGGGACCAATCAAGCTAGTGAGACTTCGGAACCAGTAGAAAAAGCTGAAAAAAC
Organism: Enterococcus sp. DIV1083b; assembly: GCF_051713705.1. Lineage (NCBI taxonomy): Bacteria > Bacillati > Bacillota > Bacilli > Lactobacillales > Enterococcaceae > Enterococcus > Enterococcus sp. DIV1083b. Next base: position 1,754,599 of record NZ_JBIOQJ010000001.1, on the reverse strand, counting down.
AGTCGGGATCCTACAATTTGTCAGTCATGAAGCACTGGATGCGATCACCGAGGGGATCAAAGAAGGCCTTAAAGAATCAGGCTATACCGAAGGGGACAACTTGACAATCGAATTCCAGAACGGTCAAGCGGATCAAAGCAAATTGGCAACGATGAGCCAGCAGCTGCTAAATAAAGATGCCGACGTTTTGGTTGGGGTAGCAACACCCTCAGCACAAGCGTTGGCGAATGTCACTCAGGATGTACCGATCGTTTTAGGAGCAGTCACTGATCCAGTTGGGGCAAATCTGGTGGCAGATATGGATCAACCCGGCGGCAATATCACTGGTGTTTCCGATAAAGCACCAGTTGCTGCACAAATCAAACTAGCAAAAGATTTGCTGCCAGAGGCAAAAACAGTCGGTATTTTGTATTCTTCGACCGAAGACAATTCGAAATACCAAGTGGCAGAAGCAGAAGCTGCTGCCGAAGAAAATGGCTTGACCAGCAAATCGTATGCCGTTCCTTCAAGTAATGAAATTGCGCAAATGGTGCAAGTGATGGCACGGGAAGTCGATTTTATCTATATTCCGTTAGACAATACGATCGCAAATGCTATGCAGACCGTGGTTCAAGAAGCCAATAAATCAAAAACACCAATCATTACTTCCGTAGACACGATGGTGGAACAAGGCGGTTTGGCAACGGTCGGACAAGATCAATTTACGATAGGCGTGGAAACTGGGAAGATGGTGGCAGCAATTCTTGATGGGACAGCAGAACCTGCGACAACACCAATCTATACATTCAGCGATGGCGAAACGATCATCAATGAAACCCAGGCGCAGTTATTGGGCATCACTATCCCAGAAAACCTCAAAGACGAGGCGAAACTGATTACAACGACGCCAGAAAGCGAAGCAAGTGACGAGTAACAACCAAGAACAGCGACCACCTGCGATCATCGAGAGGGTCTTGAAAGAGAAAACTTGTAAGAATATGGAGGAAGAATGATGATTGTTTCAGCAATAGGGCAAGGACTACTTTGGGGAATCCTGGGATTAGGGATTTTTATGACCTATCGAATTTTAAATTTCCCGGATATGACGACGGAAGGGTCCTTTCCGTTAGGCGGTGCTGTCTGTGTGACAGCGATCACCCATGGGGTGTCGCCCGTCTTAGCGACTTGTTTAGGAGTATTGGCTGGGATGTGTGCGGGCTGTGTGACAGGACTTCTTTATACAAAAGGCAAAATTCCCGTGATTTTAGCTGGAATCTTGGTGATGTCTTCATTGAACTCGGTCATGCTGTTTGTGATGCGCTCACCCAACCTCTCTTTATTAAACCAACCGAAAATTCAAGATTTTTTTACTAGAATGAATTTACCGAATTATTATGATACGGTAATCATTGGATTGATCATGGTCTTGTTGATCGGGGGCGTCTTGGTTTACTTTTTCCATACAAATTTGGGTCAAGCTTACATCGCTACAGGTGATAATGAGCATATGGCAAAATCGATGGGGATCAATACCGATCGAATGAAAATCATTGGATTGATCGTCTCCAATGGCGTGATCGCACTCTCAGGCGCATTGATTGCGCAAAATGACGGCTATGCCGACATAAGCAAAGGTATCGGTGTGATCGTTATCGGACTGGCGTCAATCATCATTGGTGAAGTGTTATACGGGGAACTGACCTTGCTGGAACGTTTGATCGCTATTGTGATCGGCAGCATTATTTACCAATTATTGATCCTATTTGTGATCAAAGCTGGATTTGATACGACCTACTTGAAGATCTTCTCTGCAATCGTCTTGACGATCTGCTTGTTGATCCCTCAATTTAAACAAGCCTTGCATCTACGCACTGGTTTTGAAACGGAGGACGAATAATGTTAGCCTTAAAAAAAGCCTTTAAAGTTGTCGGCAACGGACCAAATGAGAAAAAAGTACTCTTGAATAAAATCGATCTTTCTTTAAAGCCAGGAGAATTTGTCACGGTCGTTGGAGGAAATGGCGCCGGCAAAAGCACGTTATTCAACTGCATCTCAGGCACCATGCCCTTGACGAGTGGGCAAGTGATGATCGATGATCAAAATGTGACTACACTTTCGGAAGAAAAGCGCGCACGCTTTTTGGCGCGGGTTTTCCAAGATCCGAAAATGGGCACTGCTCCCCGTATGACAGTGGCAGAAAATCTGCTGTTAGCCCAAAAAAGAGGGCAAAAACGGTCACTTGGTCTTCGACAACTCCAAGGACAAAGGGAAATGTTCTTTGCACTTTGTAAAGAAATCGGCAACGGGTTGGAAAATCATTTGGATACGCCAACGGGCAGTTTATCTGGTGGTCAACGACAGGCACTAAGTTTATTGATGGCAACGATCCAAACTCCAAAACTGTTGTTGCTAGATGAACATACGGCTGCGTTAGATCCAAAGACCTCCAAACAGCTGATGCAAATCACTGCAAAACGCGTGGAAGAACAAAACCTGACCTGTCTAATGATCACCCATCGGATGGAAGATGCATTAAAATACGGAGACCGCTTGATCCTGCTCAGAAAAGGGGAGATCGTCAAAGATCTTTCAGCAGAGGAAAAAGCGCAATTAAGCTTACCTGAACTATTATTGTTCTTTGAGGATGACTTATAAACCCTTGATAGAACAGTGTTTTCAAAAAAAACAATCAAATAAATGAAAAAAATAAGAAAAAATCATTGACATCTTTCAAAGTTAAACCTATACTTAGGTCAATCTTACATCAGTTTGGAGCGAACGACTATGCAAAAATTATTGCTAACGAACCCCACACAACTGAATAAATATTACTTTAGCTATTTTAGATAGGTTTGTATTCATGAAGGCATGGGTACAAACGCTAAGTTTGTATCTATGATGGCTAGAGCATTTCGTAATGAATTCGCAGCCACGTAGATCGTAAAATCTATAGTGGCTATTTTTTATATTCACATATCGGCTCTGTCGTTATGTAATGTTTGAAGGTGTTCACTGTAGATTCTTAAATTTACGGTGGACATCTTTTTTTGTTGAAAGGAATGAACCAGATGAAACAAATGATAACCGGACACACACGGTTGGCGGCACTATTTGCCAAACCAGCCAAACACAGCATCTCTCCAGCGATGCACAATCTTTCTTTTGAAGAACAAGGGATCGACGCCGTGTATCTGGCCTTTGATGTTGAGCCGGACGATTTAGCCGCTAGTATCCAAAGCATCCGTCAGTTGGACCTCTTAGGTGTCAATTTATCGATGCCTCATAAAATGGCGGCTGTAGCGCTGATGGATGAATGTTCACCAGCAGCCGAGTTGATCGGCGCAATCAATACGATCGTCAATCAAGAAGGTCGCTTGATTGGGCACAATACAGACGGCATCGGCTTTATGCGAGCTCTTGAGGACATTCAAGTATCCATCATTGGCGACACCATGACGGTGATTGGAGCTGGCGGAGCGGCGACAGCGATCATTAGCCAAGCCGCACTAGACGGCGTCAAAACGATCCATGTCTTTAACCGCAAGGATGAGTTTTATCCAATCATCCAAGAAAAATTAACACAGATTGCACAAAAAACAGCTTGTGAAATTACCTTAACCGACTTAGAAGATCAGATGGCTTTAAAAACAGCCATCGATCAAAGCAGCTTATTGGTAAATGCCACGGGCGTGGGAATGAAACCAAATGATACCGTAAGTCCTCTGAAAGATAAAACACTCCTACGGGAATCATTAGCTGTCTATGATGTCATCTATAATCCAAGAGAAACGCAGCTTTTGAAAGATGCGAAAGCAGTCGGCGCCAAAACTGCAAACGGCTTAAGCATGCTACTCTATCAAGGTGCAGCCGCATTTGAACTTTGGACTGGCAAAGCGATGCCTGTTGAAAAAGTCAAAGCACTCATCGAATCCATGTAAAAAATAAAAAACAGAAAAAAACGAAAGTAGGAAGAAAAAATGATCGTAATTATGAAACCAGGCGCTACGCCAGAACAAGTTGAAGTTGTTGTAACAAGAATCAAAAAAGAAGGCTTAGATGTTCAAGTCAACCAAGGAAAAGAACAGGTCGTTATCGGCTTAAAAGGGGATACCCGCCGCATCCAAGATGTTGCTTTTCGCAGCTACGAGGGTGTCGAAGATGCCATTCGGATCTCAAACACCTACAAATTGACCTCTCGTGAGTTCCATCCGCAAGATACGGTTGTGGATGTAGATGGCGTGAAAATCGGTGACGGCAACTTTGTTACGATGGCTGGTCCATGTTCGATTGAAGGCTTAGACCAAATTCGTGAATGTGCCCGAATCGCTAAAGCTGGTGGTGCACAAATCTTACGTGGTGGTGCCTTCAAACCACGCACGTCGCCATACGCATTCCAAGGGCTGGAAGAAGAAGGGCTAAAATACATTCGTCAAGCAGCGGATGAAACGGGAATGAAAGTCATCACAGAAGTCATGGACGAAGGACATATCGATATGGTTGCGGAATACAGTGATATTTTGCAGATTGGTGCTCGGAACATGCAAAACTTCAAATTGCTAGCTGCCGTTGGGAAAACTGGGAAACCAATTGGCCTTAAACGAGGCATCTCTGGCACAATCGACGAATGGTTGAATGCAGCGGAATACATCGCCGTTCAAGATAAAAGTGAAGTGATTTTCATTGAACGTGGGATCCGAACTTACGAAACAGCAACCCGTAATACCTTTGATTTAAGCGCGGTACCAATCATCAAAAAACTGAGCCACTTCCCAATCATCGTTGATCCTAGTCATGGAACAGGTATCTGGGATCTTGTACCGCCTATGGCTAGAGCGGGTGTTGCTGCTGGCGCCGATGGGATGATCGTTGAGATCCATCCAGATCCAGCCAATGCTTGGTCTGATGGTCCTCAATCACTTAATGAAAAAACGTACATGAACATGATGAAAGAAGTCCATATCATGGAAAAAGCGATGAAAGAAATCAAAGCGTTGCAAGACTAAGCGTCAAGACAACCAATAAAAGAGGTGCAAAAATCAATGTTACACATTCATTTAGAAGAACATTCCTATGATATCCTCATCAAACGAGGGGCGTTTCAAAACGTCGGAACCTGGGTGCAACAGTTGTGGGACAAACAGCGTATTGCCGTCATTACAGACAGCAACGTCGCACCCCTGTATGGCGGACAAATCGTCGATTCCTTGACCGCTGCAGGGTTTGAGGCAACACTGTTAGTCGTACCAGCTGGCGAAAAAAGCAAATCACTAGAGCAAGCAGCTAATTTATATGATGGTCTTGCCCAACTCGGAATGACCAGAAGCGATGGGATCATTGCCCTTGGTGGCGGTGTGATTGGTGATCTTGGAGGATTTGTTGCTTCTACTTATATGCGCGGCATTGATTTCTTGCAGATTCCAACGACGTTATTGGCACAGGTCGATTCAAGTATCGGCGGAAAAACAGCTGTAAATACTGGCAGTGCCAAGAATCTCGTCGGGACATTTGCACAACCAGCCGGTGTGATGATCGATCCAGATTTACTTACAAGTTTGCCCCTCAAACGCGTCCAAGAAGGCATTGCTGAAATCATCAAGTCAGCCGCTATTGCAGATCCTGAGCTTTGGCAAACGTTAGCAGGTTTGAAAGATGAAGTCGATCTTTTGGCACATGCTGAGAAAGTAATCACTGCTTCTTTAAAGGTAAAACAAAAAGTAGTAGAAGAAGATCCTTTTGATCATGGCAGTCGTCTGACACTGAACTTCGGTCATACGATCGGGCATGGCTTAGAAAGAACAGCCGCGTTTGACACCAGTCATGGCGAAGGGGTTGCAATGGGGATGATCATGATCACCCGTCATGCAGAAGCCATCGGATTAACACCAAAAGGTACGACCCAGCAGCTTACAGAAATGGTTGAGAAGTTTCATTTGCCGATCACACCAAGTGAAATAGATAAAGAGCAATTATACCAAGCAATCACTCATGATAAAAAAGCCCGCGGGCAACAATTGAAGATTATTCTATTAGAAGCGATCGGACAGGCGAAAATCGTGACGATCCCGACTGAAAAAATCAAAGACTACCTATTATAAGAAAGGAAGGTAACGGATCATGCGTTATATTACAGCAGGCGAATCACATGGACCAGAGTTGACCGCCATTATCGAAGGTTTACCGGCAGGATTGCCATTAACAGCAGAAGACATTAATTTTGAATTAGCGAGACGACAAACCGGCTATGGCCGTGGGGGACGGATGCTGATTGAAAAAGACCAAGTCCGTATCACTTCGGGTATCCGTCATGGAAAAACACTAGGCTCTCCTGTGACTTTAGTGGTTGAGAACAAAGATTGGAAAAACTGGACCAAGGTCATGGCGATCGAAGAGGTACCAGAAAAAGACCGCAAACTACGACGAGTGGCACGACCAAGACCTGGTCATGCTGACTTAGTCGGCGGCATGAAATACCATCATCAAGATTTACGAAACGTTTTGGAACGCTCATCTGCTCGTGAAACGACCATGCGGGTAGCCATCGGAGCAATCGCGAAGAAAATTTTAAAGGAGCTTGGCATCGATGTGGCGGGTCATGTAACAATGTTAGGCGGCATCAAAGCGGAAATTCCTGAAGGGTTGACCGTCAAAGAAATCGCAGAACGCTCTGAAGCTTCAGAAGTAAGGGTGTTAGATCCGTCAGTCGAAGAAGAAATCAAGCAGCTGATCGATCAAACGAAGAAAAATGGCGATACGATCGGCGGTGTAGTGGAAGTACTTGTTGGCGGCGTTCCTCCTGGTTTAGGCAGTTACGTGCAATGGGACAAAAAACTTGATGCGAAAATCGCCCAAGCCGTGGTCAGCATCAATGCCTTTAAAGGTGCTGAGTTCGGCGTTGGCTTTGAGGCTGGTGTTTTGCCAGGTTCCAAAGTCATGGATGAGATTTTATGGGACGAACAACGAGGCTATACCCGTCGCAGCAACAACCTTGGCGGGTTTGAAGGCGGCATGACGAACGGTGAACCAATCGTGGTTCGTGGTGTTATGAAGCCGATCCCGACCTTGTACAAGCCGTTGCAAAGTGTGGATATCGACAGCAAAGAACCGTATAAAGCAAGCGTCGAACGCTCAGATAGCACCGCTGTACCAGCAGCCAGCGTTGTTTGTGAGAGTGTGGTGGCGACAGTGGTGGCCAATGAACTATTAGAAAAGTTCCCAAGCGATTCATTCGCAGAATTGACCGCATCTGTTCAGGCGTATCGAGAATACTTGTTAACCTACTGATTAAAGAACCAGCAAAAATTCCAGTAGAAATGAGGATTCTTTTCATGAACCAAAATATCTTTGTCGCCGGTCTAGGATTGATCGGCGCTTCCTTAGCAAAATGTATCAAAAAGGCACATCCGCAAGTGCATTTGATGGGCTGGGATTGTCAGGAAACCAATGAGATCGCATTAGCAACAAGTTTAGTAGACGAAGTGCCCCCTTCATTTTCAGAAGGTGCTGTCCGTGCCGACGTGATTTTGTTGGCATTGCCGGTAGAGATCACCAAAAAATATCTTGCCGAACTGGGGGCACTTTCATTAAAGCCTTCGGTGCTAGTAACAGACACCGGCAGTACCAAAGCGGAAATCACCCAATTCGCCGAGTCCTTTTCCTTTGATTTTATTGGGGGCCATCCGATGGCTGGCTCTCATAAATCAGGGATCACAGCAGCCGATGAGAACCTTTTCGAGAATGCTTACTATATCTTCACACCGACGAAAAGTCAGCGGATGGAAGAGCTGCAAGAGCTTTTTCGCGGCACCAGAGCCAAATATGTGGCGCTTGCGCCAAAAGAGCATGATCAAATCACAGGGATGTTGAGCCATTTGCCCCATATTATTGCTTCTGGATTAGTCAATCAGGCAGACGCTTTCAACCAAGCCCACCCCAGAGCGCAGCAACTTGCAGCAGGTGGTTTTCGCGATATCACTCGCATCGCTTCTTCAGATCCTCGCATGTGGACCGATATCTTATTGAGTAATCGACAGGAACTGCTGCAGCTGATCGATGAATGGCAAAAACAAATGACGACCATGGCTCACTGGTTGCAGGAAAAAGACGAACGGGCGATCTTTCGGTTCTTTGAATCCGCGAAGGAAACACGGGATCAATTGCCGGTTCATCAAAATGGCGCGATCCCGGCATTCTATGATCTATTCATCGATGTACCGGATCATCCCGGTGTTGTCGCTGAAGTGACGGGCCTATTGAGCGAACATCAGCTCTCTTTGATCAACTTAAAAATTCTTGAAACTCGAGAAGACATCATTGGTGTTTTACAGATTTCATTCAAAACGCAAAATGATTTGCTGCAAGCAGAGCAGCTGATCCAAAATAAGACGACCTATTCGTGTCGAAAAAAATAGGAGGCTGGGATGAAACTAAAAAAAGCAACACATTTAAAAGGGACGATAGCGGTCCCTGCTGACAAATCGATCTCGCATCGCAGTATCATGTTCGGGGCGTTAGCTGAAGGAACAACGACTGTCCGAAATTTCTTACGTGGAGAAGACTGCTATAGCACCCTTCATGCATTTCAATCATTAGGGGTTCCGATCCATGATGACGGTCAGACGATCACGATTGAAGGACAGGGCTTCAATGGCCTTAAGCCTGCCCACGAACCAATCGATATCGGTAATTCTGGCACAACGATTCGTCTAATGATGGGGATTTTGGCTGGACAGCCATTTACAACTACCTTATTCGGTGATGACTCATTGAATAGACGACCAATGAATCGCGTGATGCTGCCATTAAGAGAAATGGGTGCCAATGTGAGAGGGCATGAACAGACGGAATTCCCACCGATCACCATCAATGGCACGGCTTCATTACATCCCATCAATTATCAGATGCCCGTAGCAAGTGCTCAAGTAAAATCAGCGCTGATTTTTGCGGCACTACAAGCACAAGGTACATCTACGATCATTGAAAAAGAAACAAGCCGCAACCACACCGAAGAAATGATCCGTCAATTCGGTGGTGTCATCACAACACAAGGCAAAACGATCACTGTGACGGGACCTCAAACACTCCAAGGACAAGAAGTAGTTGTTCCCGGTGATATTTCCTCTGCTGCCTTTTTCTTAACAGCTGGCGCGATTATGCCAGAAAGTGAGATCGTTTTAAAAAATGTCGGGATCAACCCCACTCGTACAGGAATTCTTGACGTGTTAGAGGAGATGGGTGCTTCGATTGCTTTTTCTAATCAAGATGATCAGAATCAATCAGCTGACCTTACCGTTCAAAGTTCTACCTTGCAGGCAGTAACCATCGCTGGCGATATTATCCCACGCTTGATCGATGAATTGCCGATCATTGCGTTGTTAGCCACGCAGGCGCATGGCAAAACGGTGATCAAAGATGCGGAAGAACTAAAAGTAAAAGAAACCAACCGAATCGATGCAACTGCCGAAGAGTTGACAAAACTAGGAGCGGACATCACTCCCACCGAGGACGGGTTGATCATCAACGGTCCAACCCCTTTGCATGGCGGACGTGTGTCAAGTCGGGGGGACCATCGCATCGGTATGATGCTGCAAATTGCCGCCTTATTGACAGATGAAGAGGTAGAATTAGAAAAAGCCGAAGCCGTAGCAGTTTCTTATCCTGATTTTTTTGAGGATGTCGCACGTTTGGCTAAAGGAGGAAACAGCGAGTGAAAAAAGTGATATTAATTGGCTTTATGGGTGCTGGAAAAACCACGATTGGTCGTCTTTTGGCTGAAGAAACGAACCAGTCTCATGTGGATTTTGATGACTTGATCGTTGCTGAGATCGGCATGACCATTCAAGACTTTTTCGACCAACACGGTGAGGAAGCCTTTCGCAAAATCGAAACGGATATTTTAGCTAAAACTTTGGCAAAGGAACAAATTATTTCCACTGGTGGGGGCATCGTGTTAAAAGAAGAAAATCGTCAACTTTTAAAAGAGATGCCGCTCGTCGTGTATTTAAAAACAGATCCCGAGGAACTGATCCATCGCTTAAAGGCGGATACTGGCAGCATTCGTCCCTTAGTCGTCTCAAAATCACCAGAAGAAATATTGGCTGTTTACCGTCCTCGGATCCCTCTTTATGAAGAAACTGCTTCATTGATCGTTGAAACGACGAACAAAACACCAGAAGAAATCGTACAGGAAATTTTGATCAAAGCAGGTGCATAAAATGAAGATTGGTTATTTAGGACCGAAAAGTTCCTTTACGCATTTAGCTGCGCAAGAAGCGTATCCAGAAAATGCCTGTATCCCTTATGGATCGATTCCACTTTGTATTCATGCGCTAGCTAACGGTGTGATCGATCGTGCGGTCGTTCCGAACGAGAACTCATTAGAAGGGTCCGTTCATGCCACTATTGATACACTGTTTCGTCAAAATCAATTGAGCATCGAACAGGAAATTATTTTACCGATCAATCATCAATTGTTAGTTTCTCAGCAAATAGCAAAAGACAACCGTCCTATCACTAAGATAATTTCTCATCCGCAAGCCTTGGCGCAATGTGCCGACTTCATCGAAGCCCGATTTGCTGGAGCTACTGTTGAGGCGGTTGCTTCCACAACGACTGCAGCAGCCTACGTAGCAAAACATCCAGAAGAAGCAGTTGCGGCGATTGCTTCCAAAGAAGCCGCTTTGGCTTATCAGTTAACGATCAAAGAAACCAATATTCAAGATGTTGCCTTTAATCAAACCCGTTTTTGGGCTTTGACGAAGAAAGCAGCAAACACCCAATTACCAGAGCAGACCGTCGAGAAAGCAACGATTTTTGTGACGCTGCCAGCAAATCGTCCGGGAATCTTGCACAAAATCTTAGCAACCTTTGGCTGGCGAGAAATTGATTTAAGCAAAATTGAATCGCGGCCGTCAAAAACCACCTTAGGGGAATATTTTTTCGTGATCGATCTAGTGATGGACAAACCGTGGCAACTGATTGTAAATGCCTTTGAAGAGATTCAGTTGTTGGGTGGACACGTCCATCTTCTCGGCGTGTACTCGGTAAATGTTGTTGAGGAAGTGACAAAAAATGACTCAAGTCAAAATAAAAATTAGCCAAGATGAAACACTTTTAGCAACGTTTCATAAAGAGATCCAAACACAGCACCATCAATGGTACCCAACGATTTTTAAGCCCTTTGATCAGCCAAGATTTGAACAAGCAATCACACAGCAGCTGCAAGAACCAAGCCACCACTTTTTTATCGCTTGGTTGGCGGAACAGCCTTGTGGCTTTGTGCATCTTCAAGAGGTCTGTTTGCCACAAAATGCGATGATGCATGAACGAAAGTGGCTGGAAATTGCAGCGATCGCTGTTGACCCTCGGTATCAAGGGATGCATATTGGGAAACAATTGTTGGCATTTGCTGAAAACGTTGCGCTGGAAAAAGGCTTCGATGATCTCTCACTAAACTTTTGGTCGGCAAATCAAGTGAAATCATTTTATGAGCAAGCAGGATTTGTGAGCACACGACAAGGAGCATCAAAGCATCTAAGGTAGAAAAATGAAGAAATTTCCTAGAAAAAGGTTAAAATTTCAGAAAATAGCTTTCTTTCTATAAGGTCTAGGGTATCCTTATAGACAGAGAGCTATTTTTTAGTTGGAGGATCAGAAGCAATGAGCAGGATGGAAAAAAATAAAAAACTGCATGAACGGCTAGAAAAGGAATCCAGTCAGGCAGCCAAAGAAAGTATCTTTGCCCGCCGAGAAGCAAAAAGAAGAAACCAGCGCGTCAGACCGAGTGATTCTACTTCGTCTGCTGATGAGCCAGTAAGAGACATTTTGTATCAAAACACCGAGCATCCTAGGGCAAGCGACCCTCGTGCGGCTCAAAGTTCCCGAGAACAGTCACAAGTAGGAATAAAAAAATCTGAGGGACGAAAAAGAGCAATCCCCCCGCTATCTGCTCAGGGACCTGCGATGCATCATGGCCAGGAACAAAGCAAACAAAAACCGCAAAAGCTTAAGAAGAGCAAGCAACCCAAACAAAAGAAAAAGCGGAAGCACCCAGTTCTACGTATTGTGGTTCGGGTACTATTGGTGCTTTTTGCCTATTCATTGATTGCGTTTCTTGTCGGTCAGCAAGTCGCAAGAAGTGACGCTGCTTTTGCTACGACTGATGAAGAGTCCTTTAATGGTACGGCCGCTGCTAATGGTGCTCGTAATATATTGCTCATTGGTAGTGATAGTCGTGAAGGAGAAGCTGGACGCGCAGACACTATTATGGTTTTGCAATTAGATGGTCCCAGTAAGCAACCGAAGCTGCTTTCCTTTATGCGGGATACTTTAGTTACGATTCCCGGTTATGGCGAAAACAAGATCAATGCGGCGTATGCCTTTGGTGGTGCTGATTTAGTCAGACAAACATTAGCGGAGAATTTCGGGCTAGAAACCAACTATTATGCAAAAGTTGACTTTCGTTCCTTTGAAAAAGTGATCGACACACTGTTTCCCTCAGGTGTTGCTATCAACGCGGAAAAAGATATGAGTAAAAATCTTGAAGTTGCCATCAAACAAGGGCAACAACAAATGAATGGGCTTGAGCTGTTGCAATACGCACGCTTTCGGATGGACGAAGAAGGTGACTTCGGTCGTGTAAGACGACAGCAGCAAGTAATGGATGCGATCTTTAGCGAAATGAAAAATCCTTTAGCTATTTTAAAATTGCCTTATGCAGCAGGAAAAGTCTTAGGCTATGCTTCCACCAACCTGCCAATGTCTTTCCTATTAAAAAATACCTTCTCGATTGCTCGAGGGGCGGGAGGCGTCGACAGCTTGACTGTCCCAGTCGCTGACTCTTGGCAATACGGTTCAAGTGCGAGTGCTGGAAGTGTGTTAGTCGTCAATCTTGAAACCAATCAACAAGCGATCAGGAATTTTCTTAATGAGTAAGCAGAATGAAAAGTTCTGAAAACCATTTGAAAGTAAGTAAATTTATGCTATATTATTAATGACGTTTGAAATTTGTTGAAACGAGGAAAAAGAATGAAATTAGCCGTTGTTACTGACAGTACAGCTTATCTGCCGGAACGGATCAAAAATCATGAAGATTTGTTTATCATACCGATTCCTGTTATTTTAGATGGAAAAGTCTACAATGAGGGTATCGACATTGAAGCTGATGAGTATTACGCTTTGCTGAAAAACAGCAAAGAATTCCCAACCACTTCTCAACCGGTATTAGGAGAAGTGTTAGCCTTATATGAGTCATTGAAAGATCGCGGTTACGACACGATCATTAGTATCCACTTATCAAGCGGTATCTCTGGATTTATCGGAACGCTGTATGGAATCACCGATGAAATCGAAGGCGTTCAAATCATTCCTTACGATTCGAAAATCACAAGTATGCCGATGGGTCACATGGTAGAAACCGCTCTTGATCTATCAAGTCAAGGCAAAACCGTCGAAGAGATCATTTCCCATCTGGACACTATCAGAGACAATACCTATGCCTATCTAATCGTGGACGACTTGAATAACTTGGTTCGCGGCGGTCGCTTAACCAATGGGGCAGCCTTGATTGGCGGATTATTAAAAATCAAACCGATCTTGACCTTTGATCAAGGAAAAATTGTGCTTTACGAGCGCATTCGTTCCAGTAAAAAAGCATTCAATCGCGCAGAAGATATCATTGGTCAACGGGAGCAAGAAATCGCATTGCCTGTTAAATTTTATGTAATCCACGCCAACAATTTAGAAGTAGCGAAAGAAGAAAAAGCGAAGCTACAAGCGAAATACCCAAATGCAGAAATTGAGATTGGTCACTTCGGACCAGTTATCGGCACGCATTTAGGAGAAAAAGCCATTGGGATCGCTATTTCAGCGCAATAATTTTTATTTTTTCTATGTTTATCACGCCATTATCTTTTCAAGACGATGTATGTAAGAACCAGTTAGACGTTTGTCTAGCTGGTTCTTTTTTCTGCTTTTTTGAGATTCGCTTGTAAAAAATCACACAAACTCGTACAATAGGATCAAAATGAAGGACTGATAAAGGAGGAATTGCTATGAAGTGTTCCTTAAGAAGGTGGCAAATGAGCGATGCGCAAGATTTAGCCCATGCGTTAAATAATCAAAACATCCACGATTATTTACGAGATGGGTTGCCATTCCCCTATACGGTCGCAGATGCACAAGCCTATATTCGATCTGTGGAGGAAGCAGAATTTGCCTTTGCGATCACTGTGGATGACCGAGCAGTCGGCAGTATCCGTGCTGTTCGCAAAGAAAATATCCATTATAGAACGGCTGAGATTGGCTACTCTATTGCACAAGAGTATTGGGGAAAAGGCTTGATGACCCAAGCTGTTCAGCAACTATGTGACTATGTATTTACTACATCAACTATTGTTCGTATGTCTGCAGAATCTTTTGCGAAGAATCATTCCTCTTGTCGTGTGTTGGAAAAGGCAGGTTTTACGTTAGAAGGCGTTTTGCGAAAGCATGCGGAGAAAAACCAGCAGCTGTTCGATATGAAGCTCTATGCGTTGGTTCGTCAAGAGAAAGAGGGGCAAGATGACCACAATCAAAAAGGAGAAACCTATGAATGAACTGCAAAAATTACCAAATGTAGGTCAGGTTTTAGCGGATCACCTGGTTCGTATCGGCATCAATACCCCTGAACAACTACGCACAAAAACGGCCGAAGAGGTTTTTCTAGCTATCCGCCACCAATGCGATGCGGGCGCTTGCTTGCATATGCTCTACGGCATTGAAGGGGCGATCCAAGGCATTCCTAAAGCGCAGCTTACACATCAGAGAAAACAAGCGTTGCGCCTTTTTTTCAATCAATTGAGTTAGTGAAGTAATGCATCATAAAAAAGCACTTTTTAAGAGCGTTTGTTTTTAGATCCTTCTTATCAAGTGCTTTTTCTATAGACATCTGTCCCTAGCTACTAGAAAAGACCTTTTGCTTGTTCCAAACCAACTTCCTCATTATACTTACTCTATCTAGTAAATTACTAATTTACTAAACAAGGAGTGAGAATAATGAAAATACCAGAAAACTTGAAACATAAGCCCGTCATTAAAGTGGAAGACTATGATACTGTTGACGGAAAAAATGCGTTACATACAGATGCAAAAGGCCTTTCCCTCGGATTAGCACAATGGAATGATCGCGGAAAAGTCGATATCTCAGGCAAGGTTTGGCGCCATACAGGTGAAAAATGGTCTCGTCAGTCAGAAGAACTACCCCTCACTAGAATCTTAGATCTAGCAATCTTAGTGGCGCAATCTAGTTTGTATTTTCAAGAGGCCTATCGCCATGAAAAGTTTTACGATCCTGAAAACCCGTTGATCGAGATCATTGGCTTACAAGGAAATCGAATGACCGTTGAAGTAGACACCGAAAATCCTAAAATCGATGAAGACATTTTGCTTTTTTATGATTCCTTGCAAAAAGATGGCGAGCTTTACGGCGAACGCTTCAAAATCCTGAAACGGCTTTTAGATGAGCTAGGCTATTAAGAAAAGGAGCAGAGTGCCATGACACAACATCAACCGTCTTTTGTCGTAACGAAAGGACGCGCTTTTAGCAAATTAGAACAAACCATGATTTGGAAAAAACCACAAAGTCATCAGACCAGTGCTGAAGAACTACGAATTGCTTCAGAGATCGCGTTGAATTGGGCGGATCCAGAGATGAAGATCTTCAATGTGTTGCTGGAAGGCGATGCTGGGTCCGGTAAGACTCAGTTGGCAAAGGCACTTTCTGCCGACCTGCAACTGCCCTACACCAAAATCACCTGCTTTGCGGATATGGATAAGTCAGATGTATTTGGTGCTTTATTACCAGTGATCAACACCGACCAAGAAGAGGACAAGGACTTGCTGGATGCGATTTATCAAAGTGATTGTTTTGAAGATGTCTTAGGGTTGATCCAGCGGCATTTTTCCCTGACTCGTGAGCGGGCACGGGCGAAATTTGCGGAACTGATCGAACGGATCGAAACCAGTGATCAGCAACCGACGATTCAATACAAATTTTATCCCTCCGAAATCGTACGGGCGCTGGAAAAAGGCTACTTGCTTGAGATTCAAGAACCAACGGTCATTCGTGATGCTTCGGTACTAGTGGCACTAAACTCGGCCCTTGAACAAAACGGGATGCTGAATATCCCGACTAGCTTTGTTCGACGACACCCTGACTGTGTGGTGATCATCACAACGAATCGGAATTACCAAGGCAACCGCCCCTTGAACGAATCCTTGCGAGATCGGATGCAGCATGCTGAAAAAATGGATTTACCTGAGCTAGCAGTCATGGTGCAGCGAGGCATTGCCAAAACCAATTATCCGGACAAAACGACTGCAGAGAAAATGGCTGAAATCATACGATTACTAGACGTGACCGCCAAAGCCAACGCCATCAAAGGGGTGGCGGGCATGCGTTCTTATTTTTATTGGTTAAATGCAGTCAAACAAGGACAAGATCCCTTTACAGCAATTGATAGCAAAGTGCTCTACAAAATCACTACCGATCCAAATGAGCTTTCTCTGTTACAACAGGCGTTAGAAGCTTCAGGATTATTGGCGCAATTGCGGCTTTTGTTTTCTGGACAACCGCTAAATGCCTTTAAAGAACAAATCAGAGGACGCCGAATCAGCAGCGAAGAGGCTAACCAACGCAATGTAGTGGAAGAAGGCACGCCCATCCTAAAAAATGAGCAAGTCCTTGAGACCGTCAATCAAGAAACTGAGGCGGAAACGATGGAAACCAGTGATTCTGACAAACAAGAAGCGAAAAGCGCAGCAACTGAGGCGACGTTTTCAGAAGAACTAGAACGCAATAGTCATGATGGCCAAGCAAAAGCTGGGAGTGAGACACAAGATGCAGCTCCTGCTTCTCATTCTTTGTCCATAGAAGCGTATGAAGCCCAGGAGAAAGAAAAGAAAACCACGGCATCAAAGGCAGCACGACAAGCATTGAAAGAATCGATCCATGCCAAAGAAGGGCTGATCGTTCATCGACCACCCGTCGATTTAGAAAAAGCGACTGAAGCCCAACAGCGTTTGCAGCCGTTGCTGCCGATCGTAGAGTCATTGATCAAGCAAACCCAAGAAGTATTGGAAAACGAACAAGCTTCGGCATACAGTAAAGGTAAGTACAGCGGTACACGCTTTGATGCCAGCAAGGTTGCGTATCAGGATTTTCGGACCTTTGACAAGAAGAATCCACCTCACGAACAGCCTTCCTTAGCTCTTGCTTTGCGCATCGATGAATCGGGTTCGATGATTCGAGAAGATCGGATATTGTATGCGCAACAGGCGGTCTTAGCGGTGAATGCTTTTGCCGAACGTTTATCTTTGCCATTGATGATCTATGGCGATACAGCGGACGTGACCGCTCGTGAAAAAACCTCGCTTTTTGCATACAAAGAATTCTATGAAGGCTTTGAATTTATGCCAGAGAAACTCATGACAATGAAGCCTCGGCAAAATAACCGTGACGGAGCTGTCTTGCGTGTGCTAGCTGAAAAGCTCGCTCATCAGCCGGCAACCACTAAATTACTCTTGAATATCAGTGATGGCCAGCCAAAAGCTCTTCCTGATTATACAGGGGTAAAAGCCAAAGAAGATATTCAGCAGGTGATCGCTGACTATGAACGACAAGGGGTGCTGTTTCTTGCAGCTGCTATTGGGCAAGACAAAGAGGTGATCAAAGCGATTTATGGGGAAGAACGCTTTATTGATCTTTCCAATCTAACAGAATTTCCGCAACGTTTGTTGCAACTACTGACAAGGTATTTGTAAACGTCGATAGCTAAAGGGAAAAGAGTGTGGACTGCATGCCGCACTCTTTTTTTGATTATAATTATATTATGTAAACAAGATGATATTTGTCTAAATTTGGAAAGTTCTGTAAAATAGACGCCAAAAGGAGGGTTATCATGAACAAATGGCGGTACTTCTACTATCCTTGCCAATTCGGCTGGCACGCGGCTCTTCGTAGGCGCAGTTTGCTGATGAGTGGTGTATTGGCGATTCTTCTACTGATCATCGCCATCTTTGCAGAGCATTGGCTAGTGTTTTTTCATCAATGGCTACAATATGAAACAAATAGCAGTGAGAATCAGTTGGATCTCACGTATGCCAGTTGGCTTTTCTTTTTGCAGTTGCTACGCTTCGTACTAGGCGTTCTAACTGTAGGCTTGATCGCCGCCTTTTTATGGCACTGCAATCACATGTATCGTTTTCATTTGATGGGGGAGGAGCAGCAATCTCTGAGTATTCGGTTGTTGTTAGGACAGTCTCCGTTGTTGGTCACCTTTGAAGAGCTTTTCTTTGTAGGCATTCAAAGCATTGTTATTAGTTTGATAGGGCTTGTCAGCGGTTTGTGGCTTAGTCAAAAAGCACTGCAGGATTTTTTCCATTTCTTTCATCTTCCCGCAGGCTTTACTTTCGAATTTCCCTTTAAAGGTCTATTAATCGCTCAACTTGGTGTGCTCTTGCTGCTTTTTTTGTTACGATTCCGCGGTACAAAGAGGACGGTTGAAGAGATTCTCGTTAACGGATGCCCGAATGGGTGAGGGGATGATAGGCTGCTTTTATTTCCCTCTTCCAAAATGCGAACATATGTTTTATAATAGGTGAAACAAGACAAAGGTCGTGAATTTGTGAAGACATCCTTAACTTTAGAAATGGAAGAGGCACTTTATTATTATTGTCGGGAAAACAGTGATATTGTGGTAGAAGAGGTAGTCATGCCAGATGATCACGGCATCGTGGATACTTTGAGTTGTCGCTTGACGACTGAAAACACGTTTGAATGGCGTTGCTACGAACTCAAAGTTAGTTTGGCAGATTTTCGCTCAAAAGCAAAACTATCCTTTATTGGGAATTATAATTATTTTGTCTTACCTAAGGCATTGTATGAAAAAGTCAAAGATCAGATTGGACCTACAATTGGTGTTCTGGTCTATCATGCATTTCTTGAAAAAGAAACGGGCAGCAAAGGGTATTTCAGTGTCGAAAAGAAGCCCCAACGGCAAGAGCTGCAGGTTCCAGAAAATGCCTTATTGTTTCGGTTGATTTCGGCACAAGCGCGAGAAGTTGGCAAAGCAAAACAGACTGCTCGAGGATTGCGGGTATTTTCAACAGAACGTTTGTACCAAGAACTGAAGAAACGTCAGCCTGAGTATGACTTGTTCGGTGGTGGAGTCAATTACTATGATCGATTTATTGAAGATACTCAGCTGCAAGCGATCGAAGCCTTGAAAGAAGAATTGGCCGCTACGAGATCAGCCTATGAAGCGCTGGAAAAACGTTTTTTATCAGGCGAGTAAGAAGGAGAGAAGAAGATGTACTTCCCGTATATTCGTGGAAAACAATTTGATTTATTGGCGTTGAAAGCACTGTTGGAACAAGATTGTTTGTCAGACGCGATCCAGCCGATCATTGAACCAGTCAAGCAATCAAAAACGTTTTGGACGACCATTGACCTGTTTCAAAGGAAGCAGCATCCTTTTTATCTGGTTCGCAATCCACAGGCGGGGGCTTTTCTGACGGCAGAGGGGTTAGCAGAGTTGCAAAATGTTACTGCCCCTAAAGCAATGATCGTAGATCGCCCCATTGAGACAGTGGAAGAAAAGCCTGATCTTTGGATCATTCATCAAGCGGACCAAGCACTCGCTAGTGATTGGCGGGAAAATACGCTGCCGGTGCTGGTAAGCAAAGAGTTTCGTTTGTTAAATAAAATCAACGGCCCGAAACTACTGATGGAAGATCCGTTTACCCGTTTACCTAAAAATAGTTTTTATACAGAATGTCCAGACGAAGGATTTTCAAAAACCCATCATCTTTATCATAAATTGGGCTATGCGGGATTTAGTGATTTTTCTGTCGATAGCAAAATTTATTATGAGCACAGTTATCCCTCAAAACGGTTGGTTTTGCATTGGATCTATCCAACAGCAGAGCAAGACTTGCGAATCGTTCACTTATTTTCTGAGGAAGAATTACCAAGTCAGAAAGAAAAGTTTTTCGAAGTCATGGAAGCTTTGTTACAGCATGAGGAAGAGTATCCTACGCAAACAGCTGGGCTGCAGCTATTAGTTGCTGCTTATCAGCAAGGGGCGTTTCCAGGTATGGGCGTTATTCGGAAAGCTGCCGTTATGAATCACTTGGAACTCGTCAGTCGTCTTATTTAGTCGCTATACGCATACGATTGTAGGCTCTAACAAAATACTGCCATTTATTGTACAAAACACCTTGATTGCACCCATTGTTTTCAGGATAGTGATAAAATCAGGGAAAAGGAGTTGGCGCTCGTGGGAACAAAAGATAGAGAATATTATCGAAATGAAGGAAAAGAATTTGAAAAAAACAAGAAAAACCTGCTTATTCGACGTTTAAATCAACTAATCGTTGTCTTGGTCATTTTGATCATTGTCTTTTCGGCGATCCTGTATTACATAGTTTGAAACTTTCCGTAGCTGTCATTGCTTTATTGGCAGCAACAAAACGAAACTTGTACTTAGATGACTGTGCACCCTTGATTAGGACTCGCTATGGGAATCTGATCCGTTTAAGTGAAAACTGAACGCAACGAAATGTTTCTTGTTTATCGTTGCTGGTTTGCCTGTGATCAAGATTCCCATTAGGCTATTAGTTAGCACAAATTTGCTGGGTTAAGTGCGAATCATTACTGATAAGATCGTGAACAATGATACTTGACTGATTCATTGAGTTTGGCCAGCAGCTGCAAACAAACCTTGAATTCAAAGATTCAATAATCAACAAGATCAAATACAGACAAAGGTACAGGTATAATTTGTCAGTTGATTTTCTTATCAGACCTAGAACAAACAAAAACTATCGCTCAAATAACCATTTTTTTGGATTATGCTGCCAATTAGGTGAATTTAAAGGAAATATTCCTAAATAAGAGGGAGGAGAGCCGTAAAATTACCAGTTAAATACGGTGTTCGAAAAATTTTATATTTTAGTTTACATAATATATATTATACAAAGTTATATTCGAAAAAGAGTTCGTGATATTTTAGACAGTTCAAGTCAATTTTGCATCATTTTACCTCCCTCCGAATGACTTTTATCAGAAAATTGTCTCTAATTCATCTAAAATTTAACTAAAGCTAAGAATTTCTTATTTTACAAGTTTCTTCAGATTCTTTTTGGATTTACTAATCAACAGATTGTTAACGGTCTTGTAGCAAGTTACATACGGATTCGTCTTTTTTATCTCAGCAAATACAGAATCAAGCTATCAGCCTTGATTCACGAACCAATCGGTTTGATTATATGCTATAATCATGTTGAAAATCTTTGAGCTTTTACCTAGAACTTTATTCATATATAGCCAATCCATTTCAAAGTTCTTACACAAGTAGTTAGACGTTGCAAATGACAGCAAATATCTATTACATGATTCGATAAAAAAGAACCCTAAAATCATGTAGATAATTTAGGGTATTTCGTTATTTAATATAATTGTAATGTTCATAGGTCGACATAAACGTCCATATTTTGCTAAAAAAGTCTGAATAAAGCGCCGTTGATCATTCCTTGGAATACTAGAATCATGGCAAGTAAAATCAAACCAGCAGCTACCCATAAGCTTATTTTTCCTTTTCGTCGACTGCTGAACGGGTTTTGCTTCAAGTTGCCACTCGTCAGGATGAAATACATAATCATGCTGAATGATATGAGCAAAATAATTTCTATCCCTATACCTAACCATAATCGCTGATTGTTTATTATTGTCATTTTATCACCTCAACTCATTTTACCATTAATGAGTTGCAGACTACTGATTTGCCTGGTTTGCAGCTTGTTTTTTCCATTTGTGTAATTAACACCCGATAAAAGCAATTCCATCCGTATAAGCTGACAATTTTAAAAGGAGAATAATAATGAAAAAGAAGAAGCAATTAAAGCTAGACTTTTTACCAAAAATCTGGGCGTCACTCCTCTACTTGCTTTTCGTGTTCACAGCCCTCTTCCTCTACTTATCAAAGTACTTGGACGTTTCTTTCTTTACTTCGATGTATCCTGACTTTTATCTTCATATCTCCAATTTTTCGATTAGTTTGATTATTGGCTTACTGGGGTACTTTTGGCTTCTCGTAGGTGCGCCATTTAAAGCCGTCACGCTATTGACCCTGCTCTTACTCATTGCCAATCTATTGAGCGAGACTGTCTTGGGCTTTATGAACACCCCTGATCGAATCGATTTACTTTTTGGGATTGCAGGAACGCTCGTCGCATATTTTACTTTGGCAATGATCAAAAGACACGGTTTAGTCAAGAATCAATCGGTTTGATTCAAACAGTCGTGACTTCTCCTTATATGATCCCCCTTGCTACTTAGGTTCAACCCATTTTTTGGGAAAAGAAACATCTTGCTGCAGTGATTTAGCCGAAAAAAGCACTCAATAAAGGGAGTGCTTTTTTTCGTTTCCATTGGCGATACTTTCGTATGGCTAGTCACTTGGTAGCCAATACAATGGACTTAGCTGTAGATTTTCCCAATACGGGTTGTGAAACCCTATCAAATAGTGCATAGCTAAATACCCAAAAATCATAAAGCCAAATGACAAAGTCACGATCCGTCCCCACCGTGGTATTTCTTTGATAAATAGACCTAGCATACCTATCAATAAGGGGAACGAATAATTAAACAGTAAATCACTTCTAATATTTTGGTTCCGAGGATCCTTCATTATTTTGTCATTTAAGCCCCAACTTATGCCGACGATCACAAACATAAGCGCCAGAATAGTCAATCGTTTGGGATCAAAAAGCCACTGTTCTTTATCTTTCCTACTTGCAAAGTAGATCGTAAGCAGGACCACGATTAATCCAGACATACTATTCTCCTTTTTCGCCAGCTATTTTCTAAAACGTTCATGATTACTTCAGGATAAATTATAACATATATAGTATAAAAAAACGATACCCGCCACTATCCCCTTGTTTGATGCACTTTTTAGATGTTTCATAGAAGAATCAGAAATTTAAAAATCTGTTCGCTTTACAAAAGAGAACGTATGTTTGTATTATATAGATAAGAGGTGATTGCTATGGGTATGCTGCAACCATATGAAGATCGGAAAAAGCTAAAGTGGCAAGGATTCTTTTTATCTGAGCATACAACTGAAATTGAAGAAGAGCCGACACGCACGTTTGATTGTCCGCCTAAGCCGTCACTCACAACGGAAGAAATCAATCAATGCTTATTCGAAGCGATGAAAAAGAATCTAACTGTGGCGATCCAACGAGAAGAAGTCAATGAAGAAGGTGGCTATCCCCCAGATATTGTCGGAAAAATCAACGGATACGACACATTGGGCATTTATTTGACGGGAGAAACCACAGAAAAAATTCATTATGATGAGATTCGTCATGTTGCTTTTTATGAAGAGAAAAAATGGTTTGATCTCAACGAATGATCCGCTTTTTACTACTTACTAAAGGAGGAATACCTGATGCAAACACAAAAAGGCGCTGTCTCAAAAATAAGGATCGTCTCCTTTGCCCCCTCCCCTTTGGTCCGCTTTACACTAGGCACCACCAACTGTTTGATTGCGAAGCACAGTTTGAATTTTTTAGGCGATGTTGATGAGGGCATGTTTCTAACTGTGGGTGGCTATTGGAATAAGCGCCACCAATTCGTGGTGCAAAAGTATACGGTATACGGCAAAACAAAAATCATGTTGGATATCGATGCCTATCGACAAAAAACAGTAATGGCGGGTTCATTATGAGAGCAAGAGACCTCTTGACAGCACTGACAACGTCGTCGAGTGCAGCAGATTACCAAGGAATTTATTTAACTTACAAAGAAAACCTGATTCCTTTTACGACGATCGCACAAGATAGTCATAACCAATTGATTTTATTTTTCGAACCCAAAAAGCCTGCTCTGACTCTGAAAGAATTATATACACAGCTAATGCTGCATAAGAATTTGGACTTGCTCTATTGGGATGGCGAGTCACGACAAAAGGTATTGGGGTTTCGTGAACAAGAAGAAAAAATCATCCTTTAGTCCCCTCGCCTATTTTGGCACACAACAAACGTTGAAAATCTCTGCAAAAAGAAAAAAATGAAGTATACTTTGTGTAAAGACTAAAGGAGTTTATCATGAAAAATCAAAAGATTACCCAAATGAGTTTTGCGAAAGTCTATCCTCTGTATATTGCCAAAGCAGAACGGAAAAATCGGACAAAAGAAGAAGTAGATCAGATTATTACCTGGCTGACTGGGTATGACCAAGAAACACTCCAACAGATGGCTGATGATGTTTCTTTTGGACGCTTTTTTAAGCAAGCCCCTCAGCTCAATCCTGCACGAAAACAGATTACTGGTGTGATTTGCGGGATTCGGGTAGAAGAGATCGAAGAGCCAATAGTTCAAGAAATTCGTTACCTAGATAAACTGATCGATGAATTGGCGAAAGGAAAAGCCATGACGAAAATTCTGCGCTCTGCTGAATGAGGCGTTTTTTTCGAGTTGCTATTTAAGAATCAACGCTTTATACTAGAAATACCTTGGCAGGGGCAAATCATTGCTCAAAACACAGTGGGACAACACCCCACTGTGTTTTTTTATCCTGCCTTTCTGGACGACAGCTTGTAACCAGGCAGGCGATCTTAGTTTAGTTCAACCACTTAGCATGTAGTGCCCTTTGGAATTGGCCGCCTTTTCGTGAAAACACAAGAACGTTGGCTGCGGCTCTCCTCTTCTTTACTCAACAAGGCGCTCTTGACACGTACAAAAAAGCACTCCTCTTATAGAAAGGAGTGCTAACTATTACTTTTTCATTTCTTTGATCTGTTCTTTTCGTTTCAAATACGCCAGCTCTTTTTCCATTTTGCGATAGCGAGCGAAGGCTGCTTCTGAAAGCTCACCGGCAGCAATAGCTGCTTTTACCGCACATTTCGGTTCTGTTTCATGCTGACAGTCTCTGAAGAAACAACCTTCAGCATATTGACTGATCGCTTCAAAGGATTGCTCGATCGAAGCTGACCGAACGGTACTGATGCCAACTTCCCGCATGCCAGGAGTATCGATGATCATTGCGCCAGAGGGCAGTGTGAACAACTGGCGACTCGTCGTCGTGTGTCGTCCTCGACTATCCTCTCGTATGTCATTGGTTTTTTGAACGGCTTGTTCCATGAGCTGATTTAATAAGCTGGACTTCCCGACGCCTGACGAACCGATAAATGCACTGATTTTTCCGTCTGAAAAGTAGGCTTCTGTCAGCAATTCGTTCGGTTCATAAATAGAAGTAGCGAATGCTTTCACACCAAAAGCATCGTTTAATGCTTGCAGCAGCTCTGCTTTTTCATCAGCTGTGACTTGATCGGCTTTGGTCAAGAGAATCACTGGGTTAGCGCCACTGTCCCAAGCGATCGTGACAAAGCGCTCTAACCGAGCGAAATTAAATTCTTCATTGGCACTAGTAGCAATAAAAACCGTGTCGATGTTCGCAGCGATCCCTTGTTCATCCGTCCGATTTCCGGCTACTTTTCGTTGTAAAAAACTCTTTCGTGGGAGCAAAGCATCAATCAAGAAATGATCTTGATCATACACCTGCCCTTGGACAAAATCGCCAACAATAGGATAATCCTTTGGCGCTCGTGCCTGTTGACGAAATTTTCCTGAAACGGTTGCTAAACATTCTTCTCCTGTAGTCAGGCGGACTTTTGCGATATCCTTAGCCTGAAAGACCACGATTCCTTGTTTTTCCATGATTTCCCTCCAGTTAATTAGGAGGCCGCACTTAAAAAGAGAAACCTCCGAGTTGATGTTGCTTCATTTGATTTGTCATAGGACATTTCCCCTTTCTATGTTGTGCTCATTATGTGATGTCGCTTTATTATACCACTGGAACGGACAGTATGCTAAAGCAAATGACCCAAAAGAACATTTACTGAAACGAAGTAGATAAACAAGCCAGCAATATCTTTGATCGAGGTGATGATCGGTGCCGAACCGGCTGCTTGGTCGATGTTTAGTTTAATAAGTACAAACGGGACTAAAAAGCCAAGTGCTGCCGCTAAGGTCATAGCAAAAACTAAGGAAATCCCAACAGCGACCCCTAACATCGGGATCCCTTGCCAAAGTGAAGCAGCGGTTCCAGAGATGATCCCGACGATCAAGCCTAGACTCAAACCGATCCAAACTTCTTTAAACAAATGTCTGGTGAAGGTTGAAAGATCAATATGCCCTAACGACATCCCCCGAACAAATACAGTAGAGGATTGTGTACCAACGTTTCCACCCATATCCATGATCAAAGGAATAAAAATCGCAACGGCTGCCACCGACTCTAACGTTTGTTCAAATTCATCAATGACGACCCCAGCTAAAAGTCCAGCCACTAAAGTGATCACTAAGAATGGCAAGCGGACTTTCCAGATTTGCCACAGGCTGCCATTGATCAAAACATTACTACGGTCTGCTTCGTTGGAGGCGACATCGACCAAACCAGCGGCATTAAACATGTCTTCCGTTGTTTCCAACTCGATGACATCGATCGCGTCATCGACGGTAATGATCCCAACGATTCTTGATTCCTTGTCTACGACTGGCAGCGCAATGATATCTAGTTCATTTAGCAAACGGGCTGCTTCTTCTTGGTCGGTGTCCGTGGTCACATAAATAACTTTTTGGGACATGATCTCACTGATGCGTTGATCCCCTTGTGCTATTAAGAGATCTTTCAGCGACAAAACACCTTCTAACGTTTTCGTTTGATCAGTAACATAAAGCGTATAGATCGTTTCTTTTTCTTTGGCTTGCATTCGCACTTTTTCCAATGCTTGATTGACTGTCATATCTTTTTTCAATGTAATGAATTCCGGTGTCATCAAGCGACCCGCAGTTTCGGCTTCATACCCTAGTAAGAGGTTTGTTGCAGCTCGTTCATCAGGCGCCAACGATTGTAAAAGTTTTTGTGTTACGGTCGCTGGCAACTCATCTAAAAGCCGTACACGAACATCTGGCGCCATCTCATTCACAAATTCGGTTGCTCGTTCATCGGTGAAAGAGCGTAATAAGTGTTGTTGGGTAGCTGGTGTCAAATCTTCAAACAGGATAAGGGCTTTGTCTTTCGGTAACAGTCGGAAAACGATCACTTTTTCATCCGCGGATAAGTTGCTGAATAATTGTAATAGCGGCAGCTCTTCCATTCCTGATACGAGTTCTTTTAACTTTTCAGAGTCTTTCTTATTTAAATAATGTAAGATGGTTTCTTGCTGGTTCATGGGATACACTCCTTCTCCTATAATTTTGGTCAAAGAAAGAAAGGCAATCGTTCAGAAAATTGTCCAGTTTTCTTTCGTTTGAACGTTGTCTGCTAGACAGCTGAAAGTTTGTTCCGCAGCTGGAGATGACTGTTATTAAAACAAGCATCAAAGGGATAGAGCAGCAACTTTATTCATTATATCACATAGTTTTTTTAAAATATGAAAAATATCACTCGCAGACGAAAAATTCTTTTAAAGGACGTCGCTTGTAAAGAAAATTGACTGAAGTTTGTCAAGAACAAAAGGCAAAAGAAGCTAGCAGACGCTGTAAAACATCCCCCGCAAATGGTATGATAAACTAGTTGTGATTTTTTTACTCACCGTTTATTCTAAACCTATATCAATGAAAAGAGAGGCAATAAAGAGATGGCAAAGAAAAAAACATTGATTGGATCGGTCACTGCGCTTCTCGCACTCGCAGCAGTTGGCTTTGGTTTCCTACAAAACAATGAACTATTTCCAAAGCAGGAAACGCAACAATCAGAGGTAAGCACCCCTTCTGCTAAAGATATTCGCGCAGACGAATTGGCACAGCTAACCTACCAAGGCACCCAAACAATTGAAGTCAATCAAAACATCCCTGAGTTTTCAGAAGACGACCTTTCACTTGAAAATGGTGCCTGGGAAGCATACGGCGACCTTGACCACCTCAATCGAGCGACTTCGGCTGAAGCAATGTTGAATCAATCCTTAATGCCTACGGAAAAACGTGGCGATATCTCCAGCGTGAAACCGACAGGCTGGCGTAATAAACAGCTCCCCAATGGGAAATATTTATATAATCGGACGCATTTGATTGGGTTTGCTTTAGCTGGCGAAAATGCAAACTGGAAGAATTTGATCACGGGAACTAGTCAATTGAACAATCCAGAGATGTTGCGCTTAGAAATGGATATCAACTACTATCTCAAGCAAGACAAAAACCATTATGTTCGATATTCTGTCACTCCAATCTATCGTGATGACGAGCTGGTTGCCCGTGGGGTACAGATGCAAGCCCAATCTATTGGCGACGATACGATCCAATTCAACTATTATATCTTCAACATCCAAGATGGTGTCACGATCAACTATGCGGATGGCAGCAGCGAGATTTCAAACGAAGATATGACGCAACAGGAGAATGCTACAAGTAGTGAGAACAACACGACAACAGCCACTTCTCAAAACAGTGAAACAGAGGAGAAACAGAAAGAATATGTCGATCAACAAGGAAATGGTTTGATCAAAGGATCAAGAAGCGGCATCTATCATTTGCCAGGATCTAAATACTATGATGATACGACGAATCCGAAAGAATGGTTCAAAACGATCGCTGAAGCGGAAGCTGCTGGCTACCGTGCACCAAAATAAAAAAGCCTAGAGGCTTTTTTATTTTGGTGTTAAGTTATTCTTCATTGCCATGCGTTTGTTTTTCGTCTGCTAAAAGTGCTTGTCGCAACACTTTGACATAGGCCTTCCCTTCGTCTGTAAAACGAACCGAACGTGACTTAAAGCGATAAGCTCGGTAAATCAGGCCTCTTTTTTCGAGACGCAGCAAATGAAAAGAAGTTGTTTTTATCTCTTCATTGGCACAGATTTCTCGTATGGTAGGTGCGCAACCTTGAGCTTGCATATATTCGTCAATGAAAAGTAAGATTCGATCTTTTCTAGGCATAAGTCCTCCTTTCTGCAAAACAGTCTTCACTGCTGCAAATTCGTAAAAACCGATAAACTGCTACCTGGTCTGCTTTTTGTCCGATCAATACACTGAAAATCTATTGATCTGTCTCTTTTCCCCTTCTTCTAACGAGTAAAAGTTCTTTTTATACGCTGAAATTTTCCCCTTAACGAGAAAAGCATCGGCTAGCAGCGCTCTTTGGTATTGATTTTATCAAATTTAGCAGCAAAAAATAGTAAATTTCAAAATTATTTTCCTTTTTATTGACCTAAAAATAAATAGAGCTATTATTTTTTCTTAGAATTTGTTATTCTAAATTTAAGTAAAGGAGGATTTTATGTTAGGGATCGGTTTATTTTTTGTAGGAATTACTTTGATAATCAACGGCTGGGGCAGCTTACTTCACATTGACTACCGCTCACTTGCTTTGATCAATCTTTTTACAGGTACGTTATCTTTTATTATCAATCTAATCTATATGCTTCAAGGCGCTTATTATGAAGCGGGCACTGGCTTTCTCTTTGCCTTCACGTATTTGTTGGTAGGGATCATTTACCTTTTTGATTTAGATCTACGTATTTATGGGATTTTCGCACTATTCGTAGCCATCAATACCTTACCTTTTGCTTGGGTCTCTTGGCAATGGGAGCAAGATCCCCTCTTTGCATTGATTTGGTTAACATGGGGAGTGTTATGGTTTTGCGGCTTTTTGGATACGATCGTGAAGGTAAACTTTGGTCGTAAGATTCATTATTTTGCGATCGCTTGTGGTATCTTCACTACGTGGGTCCCAGGCTTGCTGATGCTAGTAGATCTCTATTAAAAAAGAGTGATTATCTCAATGATAATCGCTCTTTTTTAATAGGAAAATTTAGAAAAATTGTTTTTTTCTAAAAAGTGTTCAATCTCCTGCATCGCTTTCTGAGGACCATTTGTTGGGAAATGCTTCTTTAGCTGGCAGGCTTGTTGTCGGATTTTCGGTAAACAAACCTCAGTTAGGGCAGATTCTAGCTTTTTCTCAGTTACAGGTTTTGTCAGTGCGATTGCATTGCCATACGCCACGCAGTACTGAATATTGCAGCTTTGCTCATAGTGCATCCCAATTCCGATAAACGGCTTCCCAGATGCACAAGCTGTTTGAACAGTCCCTTCCCCACCATGGATAAAAGAAAAATCGATATGCTCATGCAATAGATGACTTGGCAGATATTCGGTCAAGAACAGATTCTCTGAGTCGTTGTGTTTCCCCTTGAGTAGATGTGTAACCGGAGCAATGATCGCTAGTTCCGAACGGTTTCGCAAGAAAGCTAAGATTTTTCGCACCATGCGCGGATTCCCCGAACTGCCCATCGCAAAATAAACGATTCGTTTTCTTTCCCGCCGCTTTTGTTGAATAAAAGTCAACACTTCGTCTGGTAAAGAAGACCCGAGCTTCGCAAAAATCGGCCCAACGATTTGATAATTTTCTGGCAGCTGCTCTTTCGTTAAAAATAAATCAGGAGTGGTGATGAGATTTAAATCAGCGTCCATCATTCGTAAGCTCGTTTCAGGCATAAAAAGTTTTTCTGTTTGAGCAGCGTGTTTGAATGCTCGGGGCATCCAGCGGGATTTTACCAATTGTTTTCTTATCCAATACCAAAGTGGTTTCCTTAGCGGTCCGAAGAAACGCAAACTAGAAGGGATAAATGCGCTATCTGATCGAAAAAAGGGATCGCTCATCGCATAGGGTTTTACGTAGACTAAGGGAATCTGTTTGCTGCGAGCAGATAGAAAGATCGTGACATTCGATCCAGTTACAATGACCTGAGGAGCAAGTTTATCGATCAGCTTTTGTTCGCTCAGAATACGCGCGGCAACCATCTCTTTGGTGAAGGGATTTTTGATTGAGCGTAGTTGATCTAATTTTATGATCTGTTCCTCTTGTTTTTCTGTCAGAGTCGGCGTCAGCAAATGGTACGTAAAGCCACTTTCAGTGATAAGTGAAGCAAAGGTTTTTGAAAAACCAAAGAACTCGCAGTGGTGATTTCCTTGCATTTGTTTAGCGACTTCGATCATCCTTGTCGTTTCAGCCAAGTTGAATACTGCAGGCGCAAAAAGAATCGTTGGCATGAAATCCTCCTTATGTATCGAGTCCATCCACTCGTTTCTTTCAAGTATACTAAAAGTAGGCACATGTAGGAGAAGTTTTTTTGCAGACCTTCTCGTTCATCTTTTTACATTATTTAATTAAAAATTTGCTATAATAAAGAAAACCTTTCAAGGAGTAAACCAATGCGAAAAAAAATATCTTCCTTGCGGCTTAGTACATTCTCACGCGGGCTCATTCTCTTTGCTTTCTTTTTCTTGATTCAACAATTTTGGGAAATGGTTGTTTCTGACTTTGCACTTTTGCCTTCGCTGGCATTCATCCAAATTCTCTTGATGATCCTTTCAACCTTTCTCATTAGCAAGTTTGTTAAAAAACGCTCGTGGCGGCAAGTGCTTTTTGGCAGCTACCTATTCATCATCGGCTCGCTATTTTCTTTCTGGCTAGCAAATAATCCATTGGAGCTGCAAGCAGTCATTCTTTATATGATAGGCGCTTTTTTTGGCGGCATTCTTTGGGAATATTTGGCCCAGCGCTTGACAACAGATTTTCTGGCCAAAGAACATGAACCTCGTTAACAGAGGTTTTTTTCTTTTTCTGATAGAAAAGGCAAACATTCTTCGTATATAGTGTGAAGGGGTGAAAAAGGTGCAGGATGAAGAAATCATTGAACGAATCAAAAAGAAAGACTATGCCGGCTTAGAAGAACTGTTAGCTGTTTATGGTGATAGCATGCTGAGGACGATTCATAGTGTCCTCTCCCAACCGCATGAAGTGAGCGAGCGCCAAGATGTAGCGAACGAAGTTTTTTACGAGGTTTGGCAAAAGATTGCTGCGTACCAACCAGAAAAAAGCCGCTTGATTACTTGGCTGCTTTTGATCAGTCGTAGTCGTGCAATTGAC
Source organism: Enterococcus sp. DIV1083b (assembly GCF_051713705.1). NCBI lineage: Bacteria > Bacillati > Bacillota > Bacilli > Lactobacillales > Enterococcaceae > Enterococcus > Enterococcus sp. DIV1083b. The sequence continues at coordinate 1,722,654 of NZ_JBIOQJ010000001.1, read as the reverse complement.
CACAAACGGAAGTTGAACAAGCGCTCACTGGAAGAAAAACCTGTTGATGAGCAGGAACTAGCTATTGAAGAATCACCTTTGACAAAGGAAAACTTTTTGGGTTTTATTGAATCCCTTGAAGCCCTCGATCAAAGGATCTTTCTGCTCTACTATTTTTACCAAGAGTCACCCGAAACCATCGCAGAGCAGACGGACTTAAATGTCTCAGCGATCTACAATCGTCTTTCCCGTGGCCGCAAACGCTTAAAAGAAAGGATGACTATCGATGGATTTTAAACAGTTAGTCTTAAATGAAAACAATTCACTGACAAAAATATCTGAACAAGAAAAAGCAACAACCTTCGAGCTGTCCAAACAATATGTTTTCTTGCAAGATCTATTAGAGGAGCTTCGGACGCTTTTAGCAAAAGACGAAACGATTCTTGGCTATCTGCCTTTGACGCCAGATGGAAACCTCGCCTTCGCCAATCAAGGGCTTGGCGCCTATGCCTATGCAACAACCGAGAAAGCAAAAGCATACCGTGACATCTTTCATGATACCCGCGGCAATCGTTTGTTAGTTTTCACAGAAACCCGAATGCTTTTTCTGGTCATCATCGACTATTTAGAAAGTAACACCTATTTCAGTTACCCCTATGAGACCATCAAGGCGTTCACGATCAAGCCAAGAAAGCTGATGAAGCACGAATCACCAGAGGATAAAGAACAATTCCATTGGGGCTATTTCGACTTTCAGGCAGGGACGCACATTTTCTCAGAAGTACTGACGAAAAAAGACTACGAATTATTTACGTTCTATCATGAATCGATCCCTGCACTCAAGAAAATTCCGATTCAAAACAAAGTTTACCGAGCAGCGAAATATCAGTATTTCCTGAGTAATTGGCATTTCAGTTTTCGCTTGATGACCGCTTTCAACCTGGTTTTCCTGCTGCTGTTTGTATTAATGATTCTCGGTTTTTTCTTACACATTGGTCCACTGAAAGGATTTTATTATAAGGATCTGTTGGACATAGGTATGGTCATTTCCCTTTTTTATAGTAAGAACATCTTGCCATAAAAAAGGACTGCTGCTCCTTCCTAAGCATTTCTTTTATATCAATTGAATAAAGCACCAGATTTTCTACAAAAGAGTACCCCTTGCAGGATTCAAGTCAAAATGAATGCTGCAAGAGGTATTTTTCGTCTCGGACTATTGGGATATTCCTAACCGTTCATTTTTTCATTTCCTTTTGAAATTCTCAGATTTCTTGTGAACTTTTCAGAAGACTCCACTCATAATTTCATACACGCCTAATGGGATTATTTTTTCCTTCACGCTTGCTTTTTAGGAAGAAACGTTATGATGATTTTACTTGCTATGAGGTGTGAAAAATCGAACTTATCGGACATTTGGTCTTTTGGATCCCGTTTTGTCTTTTTCTAGTGATTGGATCGTTTTTCATACAATGGCGGAAACGTTTCGTTTCAACCCTTATTGCAGCGATCCCGTTTCTCTTTTTTATGGTAAAAATATTCAATTATCGGCACTATGAGCCAGATTCTATTTTCATCATCTATTTGGTCGGGCTCTTCTTGTCGGCGATCTTACTGATTGCTGCTGTCCGCCGGCTGTCAAAAAAAGCCTAAACCTAGGGTTACTAGAAAACAAAGACATTGCCTAAAATGAAACCCAGCCTAACTTTAAGGTTCATTTAAGGTTCACGGACTATAGTCAATACGGACATAATAATTTAGAGCCTGTGCTAGCGGAAACTAGCGCAGGCTTGTTTGATTATTTATAGAAAATAGGACAAATCGCTAGCAGGTGTTGGGTAGGCAAAAATCATTTGGGCCAGCGCTTCTTTCGATAGCTGATTCTCCAACACAAAAACGAAGTGGTTGATCAACTCATCGGCCAATGCAGAAACAATCGTGACAGCAACGATGGTATCAGATGTGTCATAAATCAATTTGATTTTTGCATCTTGATCATTGATTCGTCGATAGGTATACCAAGAAGAAAGATCCATCACCTCGCTATGATATTCTGAGGCATTATCGGCAATCTCTTGCTCACTGATCCCGACTCTTGCCAGTTTTTCCGCACCAAAAACTAGTGTAGGGATCAGTGGATAGCGGATGGGCGTTTTCTGGTCATCTATATGCTCGACAAGATAGGCGGCTTCAAAGCTAGCAACAGGCGTCAGTTTTGGCTGCTTTTTCGCTAGCACATCTCCGATTGCGTAGATGTGTGTTTGACTAGTCTGCAAAAACTCATTTACAACGATCCCTTGTTTTGACGTTTCTACCCCTGCCTTTTCCAGTTGCAGCTGATCGCTATTGGGTCTGCGTCCCGTGGCACCAATCACTGCTTCTACGGTGAGAGACAATGCTTGTGTCTGAATTGTATAGTGGTTTTGTTCTTTCATGATTCGCTGTGTGTTCTGGTTAAAGTGAAACGAAACACCTTGGTCCTGCATTGAACGAACCATTTCTGCGGTCAATTCAGCATCAAATCCTTTTAATGGCTGGTCATTATGATGAATCACATGAACTTCAGCACCTGCTGCTTGAGCGATCATCGCCAGTTCGAAGGTAATATAACCAGCACCTATGAAAGCAATCGTTGCTGGCATCTTTTCAAAGGAAAGAAAATCAGTACTGCTTTGTAAATGTTCCTTGCCGACGATTGGCAGTACCGCTGGACGCTGTCCTGTCGCAATAATTATTTTTTCTGCTTGAATCTCTTCTGCGTCCACGACGACCGTATGGGCATCACGAAAAGCGGCTTGTCCGTAGTAAGTAGTGATTCCTTCTGCTAGTAACCCTTGTTTGGTTGACTCCGGCACCCGATCGGTATACGAGCGCTTAAACGCCATCAGTACTGGCCAATCAATGGCTACCTGCCCTTGAACGCCATTGCCTTGCATACGTTTCGCCTCTGTTTTGACTTCTACGCCTCGCATCAGTAGTTTTTTCGGATCGCACCCGCGATTGGGGCAAGTGCCACCCCATAAATCGGCTTCAACGATCGCCACTGTCTTACCTTTGGCTTTTAACCCATAGGCAGCAGCCGTTCCAGCTGGACCCGCTCCGATAATCAGTACATCCACCTTTTTCATCTGTCTCCTCCTTCTCCTAAAAAAATATTCCTGCGCTTTCTCTTCCCTTCAAGTATAGCGAATCACGGCCAGTCGACAAAACAATTCGCCTTTAGCGGCTCCTGCGAAAGATCACATTCAGCCCTTGAAGTTGCATTTGATGTGGTATACTTTTCTTGTCAGTTTAACGACAAAGGAGAATGAATGACTGTGAGTTTTAAACGTTTTTTTCAGCTCTTTCTTTTTTATTTTCTCTCGATTCTGGTGGCATATGGCCTGATTGCATTTCTAGCAGTAGATAACTTTTGGCTGGTGGTCTGTTTGATGACGATTGTCGGCTACCTCACATTGGGTATCCCACTAACCTTATTGAGTTTAAAGAAGAAAAAATAAGACAACAGACAAAGACACCAGCAACTTTTCTAAGAAGCTGGTGTCTTTCCTCATTGATGCGATTATCCTAATACGATCTGGGCATCTGCCAATGCTTTTTCCACGACTTCCATCACCAGCTTGCTATGGGCAAGACGTTCCTTGACAAAGGCCTGATCATTTTCGTGAATGGCTTGTGCAAAACGGACAAATTCTTCAAACATACGATGTCCGTGAACGCTGCGATCCTGATGGCTTTTTGCCCCATGGACCGGTTCAACGTCATAGCTGGCAAGCATATTCGTCGGCCCATTGACGATGATCGATCCTTTCGTCCCTTGGATCGTTGAACGAATCGTCGCTGTCGAATCTTTGGCGCCGATACAAACGACTTTTGTTTGTTCATAGTCTAAAAACAGCATGCCAGAAGTATCGATCCCCTGTTCGACATTAGCAAAATAGCGGACACTTTTTGGTTTTCCTAAAAGCCCGACGACAAAATGAATATTATAGATATTGATATCCATCAATGCCCCACCACCCATTTTCGGGTTAAATGCAGGTAAAACGGTTCCCTCTTTGAATAAATCATAACGAGAAGAATACTGCGAATAGTTGCATTCAATCACTTTCAGCTCTCCCAATGTTTCAAGCTGCGCTTTTATTCCTTGATAGTTGGCTAAGTACTGATTTGTGATGGCTTCGATCAAAAGCACCTTGTGGGCAGCAGCCAATTCTGCTAATTCTACTAATTCTCGTGTCTGCAACGTAAATGGCTTTTCACAAATGACGTGTTTGCCAGCGAGGATTGCTTCTTTGGCAAAGGAATAATGCAAATGATTGGGCAGTGCGACATACACGGTATCAACGGATGGATCCGCCAAACATGCCCCTAACTCTGTGTAGACGGTTTGAATCCCGTATTGCTGTTTTAAGTGATTCATTTTTTCTAAATCATTTTCTGTCCCAAAAATAGCGGACAGTTCAAGCTGCGGGACATCCCCTGCCACCGTCAAAAAATCATGGACGATCATGCCTGCCCCTAAAATCGCTAAGTTCATCTTGCTTCCCCTTTTCTATCTTCTTAAATCATTTGTTTCAATACTTCGGTGATCACTTTATGATCCTCTAAATGGGCCAAACCTGACACACAGATAGCACCAGTGACTTTCCTGTCTTCGATAATTGGAAAACCACCACCACAAATTGCATAATGTTCGTCTTGTGCCCATTTAGCAAATTGTATATCTCTATCTTTTTGCGCATAGACGTATAGTGTACTATGCCCGCTTTCTAGTACCGTTCGTTCTTTTCTTTCAAGCCAAGGGCTTTCTTTTCGCCCTGCCATTAAAAATCGAATGATCGGCAAGCCCTGATGAACAACTTTGATCCCTACCGGCTTCGGGTAGTTCCTTTTAACGTACTGATCGATGGCAATAACCAACCGCAATGCGAGGTCATTGTCAAAATGAGCAAACTGCAGCTGCTGTTCTTCTTGCAGGATTTCTGAAGGTTCGATTCGGATCTACTCCTTTACGTTGAGTCAGTTGATGCCTTCAGGCGCTTTGTTTGTCAAAAGCCCCATAATCACCCTGCCTTATGACTCAGTAATCACTTGATTGATGCCTGTTTCTAGCATTTCGATTTGTAAAATCGTTTCTTCGTCTTTCACGATTTTCTCTTTGCCATGGATGATCGTTTCATAGACGCCCTCATACACACGGCTATAATCACCAATTTCAGAGATGACTTTTTCTTCATGGTAGTTCCCGTTAGCATCCATATAAGTTAGTGTGCCATAGTGCTCTGGCAAATCGATCCCAAAATCGGCATGATCTGGGAGATAAAACTGTTTTAGATGCTCTTCTTGTCGATCCTTGGTTTGTTTTACAAAAACGCCGTTTTCGCCATAAACGACAAAACTAGGCCGCTCTTTTAATCGGAAGTAACTAGATTTGACTGAGACTTTCATTCGACCATAAAACAGATCCAAATCGAAGTAATCATTCATGCGATTTTTTCCAAGCAATTGCCGAACCTCATAATGGACATCGTCTGGTTGCCCAAAATAGGAGATCACTTGGTCCAGTGTATGACAAGCGTGTCCGTACAAGTAGCTAGTATTCAATGAAAATTCGGTCACTGACCGTGGAATCTCTGGACGAAAATAATCATAATGCATCTCTACTTCTAAGAGATCTCCGAGCACGCCGCTTTCGATCACTTTTTGCGTAGTCAAAAAATCGGAATCAAAGCGGCGATTTTGATAGCATTGCACAAACAAGCCTTTCTCCTGCGCCAGTGCGAACAATTCCTTTGCTTGTGCCGAAGTTTCCGTAAAAGGTTTTTCGATCAAGACATTTTTCCCATGAAGCAAGACATCCTTGCCTAATTCATAATGCAAATGACTGGGGGTCGTGACCACAACTAATTGAATTTCAGGATCACGGTAGATATCCTCTAAGTCAGAGGTGTAATGAACACCTTCTAGTGTTGGCCAGGTCAGCTTGCCGCTTGGTGAATAGATCGTCTTTACTTTGATCTTATCCTGCAGCTTGGTTGAAAAAGGCAGATGGTAGCGATTGGTGCTTTTTCCGTTTCCGAGATATGCGATAGTTAACATTATGACGCCTCCTATGAATTGATAGCTTGATTATTGCTGATATCCTTCGAAATGAGAAGTCTTTTGCCAAAAACAGGTTCTTTTGACCAGACTTTTTCGCAAACTGCTCAGTGGTTCTGAACATTTTTACCAAATTGCCAAAAAGGTACAGTTTTTGCTTTTGGTTTTCTTTGTCCTAGGCTATGATTAGAAAGAGGTGGTTTGATGTTATTAGGAGATAAATTACGGCTTCAAGAAGGATTGACCAATACGGAGAAACGGATTGCCGATTATATTTTGCAAAATATCAATGATGTGCCTTCGTTGACGATTGAAGTCATCGCTAAGCATACATACACATCCCACTCTTCCGTCATTCGTCTAGCCAAAAAGATGGGGTATGAAGGATTTAAAAGTTTTCGCTTAGGTCTGGCTGAAATTGCCCATAATCAGATGTTCAACCCAACCTTTGTTGACGCGAATTTTCCCTTTTCGCCTAAGGATCAAACACCTGACATTTTGAAAAAAATGGCCGATCTAACGATCAACTCGATCCACAAAACCCATGCTCAGGTCGCTCCAGAAATGATGGAAGCAGTGGTGCAATCGTTGGAAGCTGCGCAACGGATTTTCTTATTTGCTCGCGGCGATTCTCAGATCCGGGCAAGAAGTTTTCAAAATAAGTTGGTCAAAATCAATAAGTATCTGATCGTTGCTGATGAATATGGGGATGATGCGTGGAATGCATCGAACGTCACGCAAAATGATTGTGCCGTGTTTATTACCTACCGTGGGAAAAATACGCAATACGAAAAAATCATGCAGCACTTTCGTGATGTCGGGGTACCAGTGATCGTGATTTCTGGAAACGCCCATGCGAAAATCATCCCATTAGCGACCCATGCGATCATCGCTTCTCATGATGAACGTGATTTTCTCAAAGTCGGCACCTTTTCTTCACAGGTCGCCTTTGAGTATATTTTAGATTCACTGTTTGCATTGCTGTATGCCAAAGAATACCAAAAAAATATTGTCGAGTTAAGAAAAAAACAAACTGTTTTGGAATCAGGGATTCTCTCAGAATACCCGTCAACTGAAGAAAAGAGGGAAATGAAATGATCAATTGGGGAATTATTGGTGCCGGAAATATCGCCAATCGCTTTGCTGCAAGTTTAGAAAATTTTCAAGACGCCCAGCTTTATGGGGTTGCTTGTCGTACGATGGAAAAAGCGCAAGCGTTTCAAGCAAAATTTCCGTGTGATGCCGTCTTTGATGACTACCAAAACCTATTAGATGATCCAACTATCGATGTCGTTTATATTGCTTTGCCACATTTGTATCATTATGAATGGATCATCAAAGCCTTTCAAGCGAAAAAAGCTGTTTTATGTGAAAAACCAGCAACCTTGACTGCACAAGAAATGCGCGATGTACAAAAACAAGCTCAAGCACACGAAGTCTTCTTTATGGAAGCCATGAAGCCACGCTTCACCCCAGCGTATCGCAAACTAAAAGAACTTGTGGATGGTGGTCATATCGGTGAGCTAACAAGTGTCACGACTACTTTTCGCCGCCATTTACCAGTCGAAGGCAGTTCTTACCATTATCTGCCAAAACAAGGGGGTGCTTTACTGGATATGGGGATCTATAACTTAGCCTTTATCCAAGATTTTTCACCAGAAAATTTAACTGCCGAAATGATCGATTACAGCCTGTATGAAACTGGGGTTGATACCTATGTTGAAGCACGCTTTGTCAGTGAAGACTTTGTTGCAGTGATTGAGACTGGATTTGACCAAACAAAAGAGACGGTGGCGGAGTTACAAGGAACAAAAGGGAAAATCACGATCCCCAACTTCCATCGCCCCGCTTCTTTTACCGTGACGATTGACCAAGAAGACACGGTCTATGATATTGGGTACGAGATCGATGATTTCCATTCGGAGATTCAAGCAGTTCATACCGCTCTTGCACAAGGACAACTCGAAAATCCCCTGATGTCCTTAACGGATAGTATTGCCTGTATCGCTTTAGCTGATGAACTAAGAAGCTTACTAGATGCGGAAAAAAAAGACAATTAAGATCATGCCCCATCGTTTTTGAATAGAACTGACCAGTGGTTGCCACTCGGTCAGTTTTTTGTATCAAAAATTGAGCGCTTTCTTTGACGGTATCGAAATGGTTATATTATATTTATTGAGTATATTTTTATGCAAACAGAAAAAGAAAGGAAAACGCTTATGACTCCAGAAATTATTACGTATCTTATTTGTTTATTGACCTTCGCTTATCTAGCTGTGACGGTTTTTACTTTTGTAAAAAATCGCCGGACAGGTGACGGCTATCGCCTCCGTATTTTTTACGTGTTGGCAGCAGCACTCGTCTTTTTGCTTTCCGTTTATGCAATCGCTACCGGTCAAACCTATGACGACTTAGTGACATCGATAAATGATCTTTTTCAATAAAACAACGACGGCACGAACCCCTGCGGATCTCTTCGTTTGTGAACCTGTGGTTGAGGGAAGGATCAAAACAGAAACGAGCCAATGAAAGACTGCTAATCGATGGCTTTTCCATCAGGATCTGCTAAGCCGAATCAATGTCTTTCAATAAATGATGTCTGATTTTTTATGGAGGTGTGCATGCTCATTCAGCTTAAAGAAGCGAAGCTTTCCGATCTGCTTTCAATCTACTTGATACAAAAAGCGGCCTTCAAACCACTCTTTCTCCGTTATCAAGACAAAGAAACTTCTCCCTATTTACAAAGTTTCGAGAAGCTAAACGCAAAGTTTTCGGCGTCGAATACCACTTATTATTTAATCATGACCGCTCAGAAAACCGTGGGCTTTATAAAACTGACGGTTGAGCAGGAACATACGACGAAGCTATCTTCCATCGCCCTTCTTCCCTCCTACGAGAACCGCGGGATTGGTAGACAAGCAATGACCTTGATTGAAAGGCTCGTTCAAACAGATACGTTACGTTTGAATACGATCCTGCAAGAACCTAAGCTGGTTCACTTTTATCACTCGTTAGGGTATTCAGCAACAGGGATGTTTCAAAGCCCCTCTTCAGCAATCTGCTTTGTCTCCTTTACGAAAAAAATTGCTGCGAAATAAAAAAGCCATCTCGCCTTTCATCGGCAGAGATGGTTTTTTCTATCAATTGCCATCCTTTATAGCAATCATTTTTATTGGTCCTGCAAGGTGTCATCGGTTTTTTTACGCAATCGCGGAATCTCTTTCACATTCATTAAATCTAAAAAGAAAGTGAACAATGGGATCCCGATGATCAAGCCCCACAAGCCAAAGAGATGTTCGCTTAGATACAGGAGAATAAACGTGTAAAACATCGGGATCTCTGTTTTATTGGCCATCAAGCGGGGATTTAAGATATACGATTCCAACGCATGAACAAACACTATGATCAATAGAATGTAGATCACATCATTAAATCCGCCGATGGAATAGGCTATAAACGTCAATGGGATACACGAGATGATCACACCAGCAACAGGAATCAAGCTGAGGAAGAAAATCATCAACGCCAAACTCAACAGCTGCGGAAAGCCCATCACCGCTAAGGCGAAGACAGTGATTGCTGTATTAACTAAGGCGATCACCAACTGCGTCTCAATCACATTTCCGAAAGCCCGCGTAAACTTAGCTCCTAAATAGTAAACATCTTCAAAGAACCACGCCCCTCGCCCTTGCAAAAACAACTGAGAAAACGCAACGGTCTTTTTGTTATCGATCATAAAGAAGAAACTAAGCAGAAATGAGATCAGCACCGTCAATGCCAGTTCACCGAAATTATACAGATAATTGATCACGACTAAAACGCCGCTTTGTAATTTCTGAATATATTCACTGGTTTGCAATAAATTTAAGACATATTCGATCAATTCATTATTGGAGTCTGTCCGTTGGTAGAAATCAGCAACGGAATTGACTAATTGGACGGATTGTTTGATGATGATGGGAACATAATTTGTTGCTACTAAATAAAGAATAAAGACAATCAGGCTGTAAGTCAGGATGCTCGTAAGCTTGATGGGCAGTCGGCTTTTTCGATGGAGCAAAAGAACCAGCCGATAAATCAGATACGTAAAGATAAAGGTCAGCAAAAGAATGGTCATCATACTGCGAAACAAAAAAAGAATGCCCGCAAGCATAAACAGGACCGTCCAGCGCCGCAACACAAGATTTTGAAGAAAAGCATTATAGTATTTCATCTGTAACTCCTTTATTCGTTGCAATGGAGCAACGAAGCATTTCAGTAGTGCCTAAGAATTATCTAATCATTAAACTATCCAAATAGCAAGAGATTTTATTTTTCTTAATCGAGCGAAAAAATGAAACAAAAAATCCTTAGAAGAATCGTTGCCTTTCTTCTAAGGAAAAGAGTTATTGGTAAACGGTCTTTCCTTCATTAACGGGTAAAACCGAGTTGATGGACAATAAAAAGAAGCTGGCAGCCAACAGATCAGCACTACCGCCGGGAGACACATTTTCTGACTGGCAGAAGGCTGCTAGTGCATGAAATGCTGGGTTCGGCAACGCTTGCTGATTGGCTTTTTGTGCGAGTTGCTGAACCAGTGCCAGTACCTCTTGATTGCTGCGGTATAAAATACACGTATCGTCCAGCGTAGCGATGATCGCCAACAGCATGTGGAGTCTTTTTTTGGTCTCATTGGAACAATCCCGAGAAAAGTAATCTACTAGAGCGATTTGAACATGAGGAAACCCAGCAGCAGCTTCCCCATACGCACCGAGATGTCCATATTTGGCTTGAACAGTTTTGCCATGACTTTCTGTTTGTTGAATCAGCGCACGATCAGGAAATGCAGTGAGAAGCTGGATGTCAGAAAAAACTTCTGGTAAAAAAATCCGCTGTTTGCGACTAAGTTGGCTGCTGACGGCGCTGATGAGCAAGCCTAATGCCCAGATGGCTCCTTTATGAGTGTTGATGCCACCAGTGGCTGCCAACATCGCCTGTTCTGCCTTCCGACCGATTGCAGCGATTGCTTCCCGCAACTCTTGAGACATGCTGCTTCCCCAAGACACCAAGGCCATTTCTTCAAAGTATGGCGTCAATGCTCGAGCTGATCGCAGAAAGAGTGCTTGATCCATATCGTGATGGGCACCTGAATCAATGGCATCCACTAACCCAGGTTTTGGGGACAATGTCACTTCTGCAATCAAGGCTTCTTCTACCAATTGGGCGAGTCGTCGACAATTTTCTTCTACAGCTAATGCAAACATCCAACTCCTCCTCTAGTTTTTGATTTGACCTTTGATCGTTACCCATAAAACATGCAAAACATAGCTTGTTAAAAAACCACAGCTGGCAGTTGCCAAATAAGCGACTATGATCATGATGCCCATTGGCAGTTGCAGCAACAAATCTTTGAAGCATAGCAACAAGACTTGAAAGACAAAAACATTGGCAAGATAGGTTCGATACGCATAAGTAGACAGCCACTTAAACGTCCCTAACTGTGGGGCATTGTTTTTGATCATGGTTGATCCAAACATAAAGACTGCAAAAATCAATACTAAGCTATATAGGCTTTGCAATGTATTTAAATACGGTGCATGAGCGAAACTTAGATCACCTGCATAATGTAGCAGATGATTGGCAGATAATAGCCCTAATGCTAAGCCCACTGGCAAGAAAGCGTAGCGAATCTTGTATAGGAAGCGATAGACGGTTTCGTGATAAATCAAAGCGGCTTCGCCATAGATCCCGTAGATCACAAAGCTAAAGACAAACCGATCCAATAAATACCAGCTTTCATGATGCGGTCCTTCAAAAACTTGGCGATCGTAAAACACATACCAAACGACATACAAAGCAGTTGCGACGATCAATACTGGCCAAACAGCTTTTTTCTTCGTCAACACTTTGTAGCCTAACCAGACAAAAAGCGGCATCAACAATTGGATCTGCAGCATCATGATCGTATACCACAAGTGTGGCGCCGCATCCCCCGTCACATATTTCAGTAAAAACGTTGCTGTGTCAGTATAAGGTTTTCCTTGTTGGACAGCGGGAAAGAGCCATAAATAAGCCGTCGTCCAAAGCACATATGGCACGACAAGTTCAAAAAACTTTTCTTTCAAAAATTCTAGATAAGACAGATGTTGACTAGTCTTAACCATGTTATAAACAATAGCAAAAATAAACAGGGGTGCGGTAAATTTCACCAAGACATAAAAGGTACCGATGAATGCTGCAGTCTTTTCATCTTGGGTATTGGATAAGGCAAAAGTCAAAATCGTTTGCATCATTACTGCTGTCACGGCAAATACTTTTTGGAAATCACTGATGTTGATTTTTAAATCGTTGTTCTCAAACATGTTTTTCGCTCACTTTTCTAATAATTACCAAATCTCAGTGGTGAGTTTTGGCCCTTCGTCTGTTTTTACTAAGATTTTTTTTGATGGATGTTCCAAATACTCCTTTAAGGCAAACCCGCCTTGTTTTGTGATAACTTGAACATCGATCTGTTGAAAAAAGGCTGCCTGCTTTTCCAATAGTTCCAGTGGCAGCTTTTCTTTCGTGTCGGCATAAAGCAACAGATCTAAATCACTGGTCGGCTTGATTGCTGCCTGTTTTGCAGCCAATTCAAAACCCAAGCTGCCACCGATTCCCCAAGAATAGTGCTTCAATAAAAGCCGTGCTTGTTGATAGCTGCGGTAAACTGGATAATTGGCTACTTCATTGAATCGAAAGCTCTCACGAGTGATCAATTCCCAAGGATGGATCGTTCGTTTGATCATGTTGCAGGGTGCCTCAAAGGCAAACCGTTCTTGCCGCTTTTCCCCGCGCAACCCCACTGGTAAATAGCTGGGGTTACGGGGTTTCCCACGACGGACGGTCGCAAAAAGCTGTTCTTTTTCAGAAAACCATTTGGGAATATCAATCATATCAAGAACTTCTTTATCTAATTGAACGATATCGTGGGCACTGTTCATTCGTTACTCATTCCATTCTGCATTCATTTTTTCAAATACGTTATTCGTTTCCAGCCGGCCGCTCTTTTTAGCGATCGGATTGGTGTAGCGACTGGTCAACATCGTGTCATTCGTTTTACGCACATCATCAATCGCCTCATTGATCGCTTCAATTACAGTCGCTTTGCTTTCAGAGGTGACAGACTGATCCGTAATGGAGGATAAGAAAGTGAAGATTGCCCCAAGTTTCGTATAATTTTTGATATCATAAGCAATACTCGGTACTTTTTCCGCCGCGGCTTCAATCGCGGCAATCGACCGTTTGGTGACTCGACTTGCACTTTCTTTTGACATTGCTTGAACAGTGATCTTTTCACTATTTAATGCGATCAGACGACTTGATTGCAAGCCATGCGCTAAGAAAGCCCCAGAGATCGCATTACCAGCGATAAAACCGATCACTGGATGACCCGCTTGGCGTAGTTTGGCATAAGCTGCCGCACTATTTGCTAAAGCTGCATGAATACCAATCAATTCTTCATTATAGCCATACGCTTGGCTAGGGACATCGATGACCGCAACGATTGGCCGTTTGATTGCTTTCTCTTTGTCTTCGTGATAAACAGTTTCTAACAGATGGCCCATCTCGTACCCTTCGACTAAACCAACTTCTCCATTGCGTACCCGATACATCGGATTATTTGGGTTTGGCACGATGGCTGTAACAACGACTTCTTCAGTAAAAAGGTCAGATGCAGCTGCATAGACTGTTGCACTAGTTGAGGTTGGGAACTGCAGATTCGTCAATGCTGAAAACCAATGATAACCGATACTGTCAGCAGCAGCTTCTTGGCCTTCTGTTACAGTAATAGGTGCCACTTCAGTTGCTTTATGCGCTGCAAGAGCCTTATTGTATGCCTCGATAGTCAGCGGCTTTGATAGATCAAGTTCGTTTAAAAGAGAAAGATAAAAACCACTTTTTTCGCTGCGATGACTGTCTTTCTTTTCAACCATCGCCGCAATCACAGCTTCTTGGATCGATTCGACACTGTCAGTCACTAGTTCATCGATCATTTGTGCTTCCAAACGTTGTTTGGCGCCAATGGTATTCCAAATCAAATCTTTATCACTGGAATCAAATTCTCTCACGCCAGCTTCTTGTTCGATGACTTCAGGACCGTTCAAACCGATACGGGCTTTCTTCGTCGCTATCAAGTAACTCATAAGTGCTGAGGTAATCGACATACCGCCAAAAGAACCCACCCGACCTGGCACTAAGCCAATCACTGGCACATACGATTTTATTGCAACGATCAAATTGCCGATTTCTGCGATCGACAATAAGCCGTAATTCGCTTCTTGGAGGCGTACCCCACCAGTATCGAGGATGATGATCGGTGTGATCGGATTGCCCTTTTGGTTTTCTTCCAACACATGCGTCAATGCAGCGATGATTTTAGCACCAGAAACTTCACCGATACCGCCACCTTGGAATTTCCCTTCCATAGCGATCACGACTACGTTTTCTCCAGAAATCGTTCCACGACACACAACGATCCCATCATCGCTTTGTGGCACGATGTCTTGAGCCACCAGATTGGGTGCGATCATTTGGTCGAATGGATCGATCAATTCACGACCGCTCTTGGCATCCAATAATGCGTGCACCCGTTCTCGAGCATTTAATTCTACAAAACTATTCTTCATCTGCTAGTTCCTCCATTGCTTGGGTTAATCGTAGGTAAACCACACCGGGAGTGGCGCCAAAGTCGTTGATCACTATTTGCGCACTGATTGGATAGCGCTCAAAAAAACGCGTCAAGACATTTTGCCACACATCGCCAAAGCCGTCACTTCCTGTACAAACTGAAACGGTGGTTCCTTGTTTGTCTGTTGGAAAAAGCAGAATTTCCAAGTCACCAGAACCCACCACGCCAACATGGACTTTTTTGGTGACTGGTTTCGTTGTTTGATACGTATAAGCTAATTTTTCCATCTCTTCTTCTCTCCTCTTGCTCTTATTAAGACCACGTTCTGAATTTCATTGGCGGTTCGTACAACCCATCGGACCATTCGATCAAATCATCAACGGTTTGAGCTGCTAGCAATGATCGTTTGGCATCACTGCGTTTGATCCCTAAGTCTTCTGGTAATTTCACGATCCCCGCTTTGCGAAGGGCATCCAGAGAAGCTTTTGTGCTGGTCATTCCTAGTGGGGTTACACCACCGATGGCTGCGATGGCTGCTTGTTTTTCCTCTTTTGAATTTGCTTTATAAAGATAAGCGATGCCTTCTTCTGTCACGATATGCGTCGTATCTTCGCTATAGATCATAATTGGGGCATTGGCTAAACCAGCTTGCTTTTGGACAGCCAACGCATCTAACGTTTCTACAAAAACAGGTTTTTTATTGGACCCATACGTTTCAACCATTTGAACGACTAATTTTTGTCCTTTTGCTAAAGGATCTGTTTCATCCCGCAAGGATTGCCAAGCTGGAGTCGAATGCCGACGGCCCCCCGGATTATGCCCCATATTTGGTGCACCACCAAACCCAGATAAGCGGCCTTTCGTCACTGTAGAAGAATTTCCTTGATAATCTAGTTGTAAGGTCGAACCGATAAACATATCGATGGCATATTGACCTGCAGTTTGTGATAATGCTCGATTGCTGCGCATCGTGCCGTCTTTTCCGACAAAGAATACATCGGGTCGAGCGGCAATATATTTTTCCATACCAACTTCCCCACCAAAACTGTGGATGCTTTCGACCCAACCAGATTCGATAGCTGGAATCATCGTTGGATGAGGATTCAAGACCCAGTTTTTCGCTACTTTTCCTTTGATTCCAAGCGTTTCTCCATAGGTTGGTAAAAGTAACTCGATCGCAGCGGTGTTAAAACCGATCCCATGATTCAACGATTGTACTTCATGTTCTGCATAGATTCCTTTTAATGCCATCATCGCCATCAAAATTTGTAATTCCGTAATGTTTTGCGGATCTCTCGTAAAGAGGGCTTCTAATTGATACGGTTGGTCTGCTACCACGACGACATCGATCCAATCGCTGGGAATGTCGACCCGCGGCAAACGATCGACCACTTCATTAACTTGAACGATCACAATCCCATCTTTAAAGGCTGCTGCTTCGACGATCGTTGGCGTTTCTTCCGTATTGTAACCTGTATAAAGATTTCCTTGGCGATCGGCTTTGTCCGCCGCCACAAGGACCACATTCGGAATCAAGTCGATAAATAAGCGACCATATAATTCCAAATACGTATGAATGTCCCCTAATTTCATAGTTTTGTCTTCAATCATTTGGGCAACGCGCGTACTTTGTGCGCCTGCATAAGAAAAATCGATTTTCGCTGCAATGCCTTTTTCAAATATCGTCAAATGTTCTGGACGGGAGATACTCGACATGATCATATGCAAATTATTGACTTTTTGAGCATCGACTTGTTCTAAGCTTTTTGATAGGAAGCTTGCTTGTTTTTGATTGTCGCCTTCAAGGACCACTTTGTCTCCCGGACGGATCAACTGTTCTAAGACTTCAATGATCGCTTCCGTTGGGACATATTTTCCATCGAGAAGATGCTCGATTTTTTTCATGGTTTGGGCCTTCTTTTCACGTTTACTTGCCCAGTTTCTTGCAGGTTTTTCCATTCTATTCATCTCCATTTTTGATATAGGAATAAAGCATCATCCAAGCCATGTTGATCCAAATTGATCACACGGATCGCTTTGTTTTCACCAAATTTTGCTTGGATCAGTTTTGTTAGGGTATTGCCAGGAGGAAATTCAAGAGCCAAATCAAGTCCTGCTTCGTAGGCAACATCCATGATCTTGTTCCACTGCACCGGATAAGCAATATTTTGCAGCAAATCTCGACGGATCTCTTCAGGGTTCATGGTCATCCGACCATCCGTATTTTTGAGGTACGGACAGATAGGCACATCAAGGAATACCGTGTTCATAAATGGCGCAAACCGTTTCACGGGTTCTGCCATCAACACACAATGGGACGGGACAGGCACTGCTAAAAGTTTGGCGGTTTGCGCATGATAATCTTTCGCTTGAGCTAGCGTCTTGCGCAAGCCTTTGATATGACCAGAGATCGTATGCTGCATGGGGCAATTTTCATTTGATAAATAGACGGGAGCAGCAGGATCAAATGTTTTTGCCACGAGCGCTTCTGCTTCACTTCTCGTTACACCAACCAGTACCCCCATGGCATAATCAGTCGGATAGGCTTCTTTCATCAATGTCGCCCGATGATAGACCAAGCTAGCGGCATTTTCGAAACTCAAGCTTTCACAAGCTAACGCAGCGGAAAAAGCGCCAATCGAATGCCCCGCCACAAGCTGAGGTTGCACACCAGATGCTTTCATCTGGTCCGTGTAAAAAGCCGCTTTTACTAAAAGGGCCAACTGAATAGAGACGGTATCTTGTTTGAGATCCCCCGATACAGGGTGTAAATCAAAGCCTGTCGCCTGTTCTAGCCGATGGAAATAACTGGCAGGCACGTCCTCAAGCATCTTGCTGGTCTGACTGCCTTGTCCTGGGTATAAGAAACCTGTACTCATGAAACACCTCCTAAACAATTTCTCTTTCCTGTGTCATAATAACGGAAGTTTGTTATAATAAAAAATACCAGTTTCGTGAATATCCATAACCAAAAGGTATGGAAAGAGGAGTATCTGATGAACCTTGATCATTTACGCTACTTTAAAAAAGTAGCCGAATCGAAAAATATTACCCAATCTGCACAAGAATTATACATCTCACAACCTGCCTTGAGCCGTGCCATGAAACACCTAGAAAGTGAACTAGGCGTTCCTTTGTTCTATCATGCCGGTCGGCATATCGAGTTGACGATGTATGCTGAAGAATTTTATCCCTATGTCGTTGAGACGTTAGCACGTTTCGACGAAGGAATGAGTGCGATCCAAGCCTTAAATGGAGAAATGGTCCCTGCAGTGACGATTTACTCTGAAGTCGCTTCTGTTTCCTTGCCCAACTTGGTGGCGACATTCGTTGAAAAGCACCCTGAGATCCAACTTTCGATCAAGCAGCACGGCAGTAAGGAGACCAACAAAGAACAAGCATTCTACATTACCTCTGAGCCAAAGAACGGCTTGACCAATCTGCCAATATTCACGGAACCCATCTTACTGGCGATCCCCAAAAAGCATCCCTTGGCAGAAAAAAAAGACTTGCAAGTTGCCGATATCCAACACGTGCCTTTGCTGATGCTGGTTGAAAACAGCCCGCTGCGTAGAACCATCGACGAAGCTTTTGAAGCAAAAAAAATCAGTTTGGCTATCGGTTCAACGACGGACGATCCGGCGACGTTGCGCTCCCTCATCAATCAAGGACTAGGAATCACGTTCTTTCCTAAAATTACTTGGGGCTATGAAGATGAGGCACCTTTCGTTTTACGTGAACTAGCAGATTTCCCCTTATCAAGGACGATCTATTTAGCATCAAGCTTTACTAAAGGTCATCCCATGACAAAACTAATTGCAAAAACGTTGATTGAATTTTATCTTGGCTAAACAAAAAGAAGCGTCCATTCGCACGTTAGCTGTGCAAGTGGACGCTTCTTTTTTCTCTCCTATTTACAAAGGTTGAATCATCGGCTCGACCGTACATTCATTCACATTGATCACATTGACCACTTCGATCTCTTTTGACTCGCCACACTATTGGCTGCCCCAGTCAGGTGAGACCCCATAAGATTTGTTACATGCCTTCCAGTACGGCTGCCTTATCATCGCTTATGCATCAGGCAATTGATCGTATTCTTCATCACTAACTGCTTCTAACCATTCTGAAGCACCAGCAGTAATCGCGACATGGGCAAACCAACTATTTTTTGATGCACCATGCCAATGTTTGACCCCTTCCTTGATGACTACGACATCACCAACAGTAAGTTTTTGCGGTTTCTTGCCTGCTTCTTGGTACCAGCCTTCTCCTGAAGTCACCAACAACAATTGATACCCACCATCAATATGCCGATGCCAATTGTTGCGGCAACCTGGTTCAAAAGT
This sequence comes from Enterococcus sp. DIV1083b, assembly GCF_051713705.1. Lineage (NCBI taxonomy): Bacteria > Bacillati > Bacillota > Bacilli > Lactobacillales > Enterococcaceae > Enterococcus > Enterococcus sp. DIV1083b. The sequence continues at coordinate 1,703,580 of NZ_JBIOQJ010000001.1, read as the reverse complement.
CACATTGCCAACGTTGACTGGAATCGCTGGATCAGCTACTAAAGGATTCAAGTAACTCTGACCGCTAAAATATTGTGCATAGGCGTCATTTGTATTGCCTAATGAAAAGATTCCAGCTCCTTTTGCTGCATCGAGTTCTGACATTTATTTTTCCTCCAATTCAGCTAGCTCTTCTTGATAAACCGTTTTGGCGATGTTAAAAGCAGACCAAGCTTTGGGCCAGCCAACATAGAAAGCCAGATGAGTGATTACTTCTGCAATTTCCTCTACAGTGATCCCGTTTTCCTTGCCAATCGTCAGATGGGCAGTCAATTGTTCAAAATTGCCACCCGAAATCAAGGCAGATATCGTTAATAAACTTCTTGTATGAGGAGCCAATTCTTCCTCACGTGACCAAACTTCACCAAATAACACATCATCATTTAATTGCGCAAATTTCGGCGCAAATGTCCCTAGATTATCTCTTCCTGCAGTTTGTTTCTTTACCATATCGATCGACTCCTTCTTCTATTGTGATAAAATGCTGGCTCACCCAATTTTGAATGGCAGTATCCGCCTTATTCACTCGTGAACCACGGATGGCTAATCCAGGATAAATGAGGGCTTCAGGACAAGTTTTTTTAAAGTCTTCTAGGCTATTGCCGAATCCTGAGCCTTCATGAGTACAAAAGGGAAAAATAATCTTCCCATCGAAATGATTGTCTTTTAAAAAACTCGCCACGATCATCGGATAGGTCCCCCACCAGTTGGGAAATCCAACAAATAGTATCCGTTCTTTAAAAAACGCAGACGGTACTGTTTGATAGCGGGGAAAATCATTAGCAGCTTTTTCTTTTTTTGCATGTTCGACCATCGCCCGATAACTTTCAGGATAAGGTTCCACAGGGTCAAGAGTATAAAGGGGGCATTGCAGCTGCTCTGACAGCTTCTCTGCTAGAATCTGCGTATTTCCTATGCCCAGTTTTTTGAGCTGTCCCTCAATCAGATTTTCACCAGCTCGTGAACAAACAAGTATTGCCGCCATTGTGTCACCTCCTACTCTTTGTTTCCTGATAGATTTAATGGTAAGCCAATCGAGTTGGATTGGCTAATGCTTTTTCACACAAGACCTTATGCTTACAAAGCATAGCTGGTTTCGATATACAAAAAAGAAGCGGATATCACCGCTTCTTTTGATGTTTACACTGAGACTATTGAAAGGAATCGCGAAATCGTCGAATAAACTCGATAACGACTGGAGACAGTACACGATTCTTTTTCCAAACCAATACACAGCTGGTCTCGATTTGTGGTACTAAAGGCAGAAACTTGATTGCCTCATTCCTTCGCTGACCAACAGCGCCACTAACAGTCAGTGCCGAACCAACATGGTTTTCTACTAAGGAAAAGACATTGAATATTAAATTGTAGGTACCCACGATCGGCAACTCTTCCACTGGTGTCTTCGACCATTGGCTGAACATTTGCTGTACTTCTGGACGCTTGGAGATCAATAAAGGCACACCTTTGATGTCTTCGGGTGTAATTTCTTCTTTATGCGCAAGAAAAGAATCAGCCGAAGTCAAAAAGCCCCATGTTTCTTTTCGTGGTAGAACGATTTTTTCATACTTCTCGATTTCAATCGGTTCGATCAAGATCGCTAGATCCAACAAGCCTTTCTCTAGACGATCGCTGATATCATCTCCGGTACCACTATGAATATGAAAGCGAACATCCGGATAATCATTGATAAATTCTTCCAACATCAAGGAAAGCGTATCGGAATTATCTGCTTCCACACAACCAATCGTGAAGTGACCGCTAAATAAATGTTTTTTACGATCTTCAAACGCTTGCATTGTCTGGTCTGTCAAACTCAAAATCTCTTCCGCACGGCTTTTAAAAAAACGCCCCGCTTCCGTTAAAACCATTTTACGATTATCACGAGTGAATAGTGCCGTCCCTAACTCGTCTTCTAATTCTTTTAATTGTCGACTCAATGTCGGTTGTGTGATGTGGAGCACTTCTGCAGCTTGAGAAATCGTCCCTTCCTCCGCAATCGTGTAGAAATATTTTAATAACCGAATTTCCACAAAATCTCCTCCTCATTTTTTTCTTTTGCATTCAAGGTGTTCGAAACAAAAGAGAACCACCCTCTCCAGTCTCCTTTTCAAGTCTTATGATAACAAAGAATCACTGTTCCAGCGAATCTAGCTAAAAAATCGTAGGAAATTGCAGAATTGTAAAAAGATTCGTCAACAACATGTAAAAACTGTTCGCTTAAACGAACAGTTTTGTCAGCTGCTTGCTTTTTTCGGCTTTTGGCGTAGGATGTATGAGTATCTTGGTATGAGTCCTCATACAATGATTTGGAGGAATATGATGTTAAATTTATCAATTTTTTTATTTTGTGTAGCGATCGCTTTACTCGGACTTGGAGTATTCATCTTTAGAGTGCGTGCGTTGCTGAACAAACGTCCGTGGAATGGTCCTGTATTGCCATTGTCGGTTATTGGTGTGATTCTTTTGGCAATTTCTCTTGTCATGATTTATCTTTCTTATCCGAAATAAGAATATTTTTCGAAAAAACTAAAAGAAATCCAGTTTTAATTGTTAATTGACAAAAAAGGACTGGCAATACAGTCCTTCTATGAAGAAAGCTAAGTTTGAAAAGAGATTATACAATCATCAATTGTTTTCTTTAATCTTTGTTAAATAAAATCTGGCTATTTTGTCCGTTTGAATCGGTTGTATCAATTTCAATCTCCCAATAATACATTCCATCTAGAGAAGTGACTTTTTTCGCTGAAATATTACTATCTGCTTCTTTAATACGATAACCATCGTCTTTGAGATGAATCAGATCCTTTTGAGCACGCTTCATTGTAGGATCTGAATGTGAAAGTATAATCATTTCATCGCTGTCCACTCGTGTAAGTGCCATTGGGGTTTGAAATTTCATATCAAGGATTTCGACTTCGGTCTCATTGTAGACATTAATACCAATTACATTATTTGACTGTACTGCATGAATGTTTTTATCATTGCGCAATATTTTAGCAGGTTCAATTTTTTCGAATTCAGTTCTGTCCCTATTAGGATAGATAGCATAGTTGTACCCATCTTCTTGATGGGTATGCGTTTTCCACATTGTAAAGTAGCTTCTCGTAATCGGGTCAATGCTCCCTGATCCATTGATCCGATTCCAACTATCTGTACGTTCTTCAATCATCAAAGTCAAATCTTGAGGGTTGATAAATTTATATCCGATAGATTGTTGCGGATCAGAAGCCTCCAAATAAACACTTTCAACATTAGAAAAGCTTTGTTGTCCATTTGATAAATCAATCTGTTCATTATTCACAAATAATCTGTAATCAATCGTCTCATTTAGCTTTCTGTTCTCTATAACTGTTTCAATGATACGGTCATTTTGAAAGTTTATATTACTTCCGATAGCAACAAGCTCGTCACCAAGGATGAACCATGACTTTTGAGCTGTCAACGTTCTTTCATAATTGATAAAATCCATGACAAAACTACCATAACGATCATCAACAGTGGAACCTCCCACGAAGTCTGTTTCCGCTACACTATAACCGCTTTGATCAAGTCGAATTTGCTTATCCACAGTAATGCCTGGCAATCTATAGGGATCAACTGTCGCCCAAAAGTCTTGATTAAATTGATTTAGATCATCATTATATAGATAAAGCATTCCATCGCCCGTATGCCATCCTTGAAGGTTTTCATTATTCATTGTTTCATATCGTTTGATTCTACTAGAGGACATACTTAACCCAAAACTAAAATCAAAATCTTTATTAAAATAGGTCATTCGATCCATATTCGCAAAATTTGTAAGTTTTGTTGTGTAAGGACTATCGGAGGCTATATCAGGATTAGATAATATTGTTTTTGCTAGTGAAATATCTCTAAAGCTTGATAAACTATTTAAGTAGTCAAAATTCGCACTATTTGCCTCTATCCAATGCTTAGCAAAATGAAAATATCTTTCGCTGTTCGATAGTTCTGGAATACTCGCAAAACGAATCATCGCTTTTGTCATTTCAGCTCCAGCAACATTGCTCTCCATTTGGCTCCTTGAGATAGCTCTTCCTCTGACCATATCCATCATATTTCCTTTATACATGAACGGGACGATTGATTCTTGAATCCAGAAATCTATCACTTTAACTATACTATCATCTGGAAAACAGTCTGTTGACTGAGTCATTGTGAATATCTGTGAGATACCATCAAGAAGAACATTTCCATATGAACCAATATAAGGAACGTTGTCATGTTGTAAAAACGAACCATCAGTATAAAAGCCATCACCCTCGGTTACAAAAGGATAAACTTTTTCTAATGCGCTTATCGCTTCACTAACACCAGAATCCTTTTCTTCCAAGATGCTTTTAATTAGTATTATTCGGGTGTTATCCACTTGATTAGCTCCAGTTGCTTCAAGTGCAAGTTCTGGATTTACACTATACCTATTATAATTGACGTCTGGCAAAAAGCGGTCAATCGGTCTTAAAAAATCGCCAATCTGTTCTTGTGATAAAAAAGGATGTAAAGTAGTAACCAAGTCATTGATAGCTCGAGGAACACCAATTTCCCAATCCCACCAGTTCCCGTGCGTTTGGACGGAAAGATTATACTTATAAGAGTACATCCAGTCTAATCCTGAAAAAATATCCTCTAATAATTTTCTGTTGAGGTAGTTTTCCGAATGTGGATTCGTTGCTGACAGGGCTAAGGTAGTTAAATTTCTAAAACTTCTTGTCAAATTAGCTGATGATGTCAATTCAGATTGTTCATCCCACAAATCCTCTTTATCTTCATCTTTATTCAATGTTTCCCATAATAGGTTGGCTGTTCTATCCATTGATCTTTGCTTATCAATCATTAACGAATCATCAGAATCAAAATAGTTAGCTCCAAGAATCATTTCGTGCCACTTTGTTCTCATGTCATCAAATTTGTTGTGGTCACCTTTATCAATCGATACATTAACGAGAACGATCAGCTCACCACTTTTATTGGTTATTTTTATTCGTGTTGTTCCCTCCTTTTTAGGCAGAATAATCCCATCAAAGACCTCTAATAAATCTTGGTTTTCCACAAAAACGTCTAATTCTTCAAGTGGTTGGAAGAGAGGTATGATATGCATTTGATCTAATGTAAGATGTACATTGTCATGTCTATCTTTTGTAACAAAAATGGGGATACTTACTTGAATAGTCTCATTTTTATCGCTAATAATGATCTCACTGGTCCCTGATGCTACACCAGTAACATACCCCCGCTCATTTACTTGAGCTACCTTTGGATCACTTGAAGAAAAAGATAGGTTTTTCCGAGGGAAATCTTCGGGGTAAGTTTTAAGCTCGATTAACTGGCGTTCACCAATTTGCAAATGCAGCTCTTCTTGAGAAATGATAATCTCTTGTATTTCTTCATATATGCGATCATACAAACGTGCATTTCTGTATTCAATCAATCCCGAGGTATTATCAAAAAAAAGCTCCAATTTTACTTGTTCCGTATCTGCTCCAGTCGTAAAAGTAACTGCAAGGCTTTCCCATCCCGAAGTTCCTGAAACAGCTTCACTTGAGTAAAGAGATATTTGAGTTCCATTTTCCATGTACTGAACCCTTATTCTTCCACCAAGTACATTAGAAATATCTGTTGTTTTCACCTCGACAATTGCGCGATATTCTGTATTTGGAAGAACAGGTATACCTTCTTGAAAAACTGCTGCACGACTGACTTGATTGGAAGAAATTTCAATGCTATTTTCTTCTGTTACTCTCACTTTTGGACGGATATCTGAAGGGAACCAAAGGCGCCAGTGATCTGCTCCAATTGAATCATGCCACCCATTCGTATTCTCAGATTGTTGTGAAAAGTCCCCGTTCAATAATAAATTATGTTCAATCGTTGTGCTGTGAACAGTGATTGGTAGTATAAACAAATGGGTCAGAAACAGAAATAAAGCAAGTATTTTCATATTTTTCCTTTCTGCATTAGGCGGAGGCTTCTTGTCATCATATACATAAAGAAACTGTCATTGAATTGAATAAAAACCGAATAACTATAAAATTGATAGAACTATGGTCTAATAACTACATGAACAGTCATCCAAGGATACCTGACAGCGACCCTAAAATACCCAAAACAAACAACAAAATGAGTAACTTATAAACATTCCAATTTTTCTTTTTAATTAGATAATAAACCATGATCGTTACTAATCCAGGTAAGAGCCGAGGTAAAATCTGGTCAAAAACTGTTTGGAGCGCTACTACTTGTTGTTCGCCTTCGATCGTCGTTGCATACTCTATAGCCATTTCAGCTTTTACAAAGCTGACCGCTAAACCAGAGATAACTGTGACACCAACAATATTCGCTGCCCGAGAGATTTGGTTGATTTTTTGGCTGAGCATTTCAATTGCACTTGTGCCCATTCGATAACCCAACCAGCCTAAAAGACACTTAAGAAACAGATTAAAGCCAATCATACAAACCAAAAACATGATTGGGCTAGCAGTAATACCCGCAATCGCCATGCTAGCAAAAATCGTTGAAAATAACGGTGCTACACCAAATTGAGATATCGCATCCCCAATTCCTGCCAAGGGACCCATTAATGCCATTTTTATACTTCTAATTTTTGATACATCTTCCCCGTGATCAAGCATTGCTAATTGTAAGCTAGTAACAAAGGGGACTGTCTGAGGATTGACATTATAAAATTCCAAGTTATCAATAGTGGCTTTTTTTAATGCTTCCTGATCATCTTTATAGATCTTTTTTAATCCCGGAAAAATAATATTTGCATAACCCGTTCCTTGATACGTGTTATAGTTGAAGCCATTTTGGAGAAAGTATGAGCGCATAGTTGCTATAAAATAATCGTTTTTCGTTAGTTTTTGTTCTTTAGATTCCATCTTCTTCGATTCCTCCTTGTTGAGCGAAAGTCATTGAAAGTTCTTGTCTTTTTTCTTGATTATAGTAATCGATCATTGCAAATACTGCTCCTACTAATGCAATCGCCATAACAGGTAAATCTAAATATGCAATACAAATGTAGCCTAAGATCACGTAAGGAATAACGTCTTTGGAAACCATGACCGATAGAATCATTGCAAAACCGATTGCGGGTAGTAAGCCTCCAGCAACAGTCAGTGCTTGAACCAATTCATTCGGAATCATTTCGACAAATTTTCTAAGAGGCTCCATACTTAAAGCAGAAAGTAATGCAATAAAGAATCCCACAAAGAAAAAACTAATGAAAGTTGTATGTGCAAACCATTTAAAGCGTTTGAAACGGCCATTTTCTACCGCAACTCTTGCAGCTTCGGATGAACCAGCACATACTGTATAAATGAGTGTCTGGCAAATTTGAAATAATACTGCAAATGGATAAGATAATGCCAAGGCACTTTCAGGTGTGACCCCTTGATCTTTTAAAGTTATCGCCATTATGGTCCCCACCACTCCTGGACCTAAAGGATTAGGTGGGACCGTTCCCCCAGCGCCAACGCCAAATCCCATAAAAGCAAGTTCACCAATGGCACCCATCATTAATCCAGTTTGAACATCACCAAGAATCAACCCTACAAAAAAGGAAAGGACAATGCAACGATTTGTAAAAATGCCTAGCAATAGACCCGAATAACAAACGCCTGCCATAAGTGCCAGTAAAAAAGCTTGCATAATTGATATATTCATTTTATTCTCTCCTATTCGTTTTCAAGATGAGACATGAGTTGTTTCAATGAATCAACGTCTGGAGCCATCGGCGAGGTACGGGTATCAAACTTGATTTGGAATGCATCCTTTAATTCTTTTAACGCTCTTTTATCTTCTTCACCGATAAAAATATAGTTGGATATTTTCGTTTTTCCTACTGCATTGTGAATGTTCCCAACATTGATTTGTTCTATTGGTACACCTCCTTTGACAAGTGCCAGTGCATCCTGTGGATTAGCCACAACGATAAAAATCATTTGCTTAGGCGAGGCTTTATGAATGATTTCGCATGTTTGTTGAATCGTGAAAAATCGCATACTCACATTTTGTGCCACTGCTTTCATTAATTGTTGTTGAAATGGATCATTTGCGGCTTGATCGTTAGCTACGATACATAAGTTGACACCCAATGATTTGATCCACATTTGACCTTGACCATGTATCAAGCGTTCATCAATTCGTGTCATTTTAATATTTGGTTTTGCCATTTGATTCCCTCCTTTAGTCTTTTTACCAAAATAATTGCCAGTTTTTTTTATGTCTTACCAGTGCTTCCATATAGAAGTAATCCCCCCAAATATTCCCTTCATTCACACCCTTTCCGGAATGCCAGGAATAGACCCCTTCATTGATGAGCGCTACAGCTCCTGTGCCCTTTTTTTCTGTGTAACGGTTCATTAAGTTTCTTAGCATAACTTGTTGGATGTTGTGATACATTTTTTTCATAGGATGGTTATCCGCTAGATATTTTTCCATTTCATTCATCCCACAAAGGGTTATTGCATTAGCAGAGGTATCCCGAGGTTGATCAGATCCCTCTTCAAAAACCAAATCCCAATAACAGATTAGATCACTAGGCAAACGATTTAAGAAGTAATTCGTTACAGCTTCATAAAGTTTTACATTTTCCTCCTTTCTACAATAATGCTGATTTAATGCTATTCCATAAATCAACCAACTTTGGCCGCGTGCCCAACTGGAGTCGTCAGAGAATCCTTGCTTCGTTTTACCATATAGGGGCTGACCTGTTGTGGGATCGAAATAATAAGTATGAAATGCTGAAGCATTTTCTCGAATCGCATATTTAATGGTGGTCTCATAATGTTTCTCTGCCACAGCTTTATAGATATCGTCACCAGTCTCCTCATATGACCAATGCAATAATGGTAGATTTAAGAGACAGTCAACAATTAAACGAAATTCATTAGAGTCATCCAAATCTCCCCAAGCTTGTATAAATTTCCCTTTATTTCGAAATCGCTCAACGAGTTTGTCAGCTGCGCTAATGGAAAGTTCTCTAGCTTGGGAGTTGCCTGTGATTTTGTAACAACTGACACACGAAAGAGTATAAAGAAAACCTAGATCATGATGATTGATTTCTATATTTTGAGACAATCTTCTGGAAAAGCTTTCCATATGCTTTTCTGCTAAATCCTTATACTTATTTTCCCTGGTAATATCATATGCGAGCCATAAAATGCCTGTCCAAAAAGCCGTCGTCCATTCTGTGTTATCAATAACTTGGTAATTTTGGTTTTTAGTGGCAGGTGCAGGAAATTTCTCTCCAAATATAGCCATATTTTGATCAATTTTCTGTAAACACTGATTAATCGCTTGATCAATTTCTTTCGTACTTAATTCTAATACTTCTAGTTTTTGATAATTATTCTTTAAAGGTTCAATTCTTTTAGAAAGCATGTTTTTCCTCCATTCGCAACTTATAGCGTTAACGTGTTATCTGGATGCAGTATACAATATTCTCGCTTTCTACGCAAGCGTTTTCAAGTTTTTTTGCTTTAATGGAATAAAAAAAGCACATAACGTCAGTTATATGCTTTTGAAATATAGTTGTTAACTAATTAATAATATCAATACTATAGTAATCAGGATGAATAAATGCCTGATCATATTCAATAGCATTTTCAAAACGATCATAAACAATTCGATTCCTCACAAACAAAGCTGCTGGTCGATTATTCTTAAAATAGCTTTTCATTATTTTCTGATCTTTCTCTGATAAATTATCTATGATCGATTCAAAGTCAGATACAGAGATTGTCATTTTCTCTGATTCTGGTATTTGGTTTAAATCTTCTAGCACTTTAGTAAATGACAACCCCTTTTTCAGCTGAGCGATTGGAATATCAGTCGGTCCAGTGATATGTGCATATCTAAATTGAAGTTTCCACGGCTTATTATTAATAAATGCAACTTGACTTAGTTTTAAAAACGGTACCCTTGTTTCTTCAAACGAAGGAGCATGTAAAATCTTTGCTATATCTGAATTCGTTATTTGTTGAATGAGATCTACCGCTTCCACGACAGTCTTTTCAGATATTGGTTCTTTTTTATCATTAGTCAAGGGGCGTGTATTTTCACTAAAGAAAACACGTTTATTTAGAATGTTTTTTCGTACAAATGTTCCTTCGCCTTGTCTCCGAATGAGATAACCTTGTGCAACCAGATCATTCATCACTTTGATGACGGTTGTATTACTTACCCCATATTTTGCTTTCAAGTCTCCCTCTGAATAGATACGGTCCCCCGGTTTAAATTTACCAGCTTCAATATCTCGAAGAATATCTTGTTTGATTTTTTCATATTTTAATACAGCCACTTTTAGTCCCCCTAAAACAATCTTTATGTACGCAATTTTAGCTAAATGGAATAATATTTAATTTACCTAAATTAAGACAGCAATTGATTAAAAATTTTTATTGAATCGACGAGTATTATAGCTGAAAATAAGGTTCTTTGCTTTTACGCTAAATCATTAGATTAATCATATCATATATCTCAAATAGACGTCTAACAGTCTCATAGAAAAATAAAACAAAGAAGAAGCCTTTAAACAAGGCCCCCTCTATAATTAAAGAAATTCTTTTATTCTTTATTGCTGCTCTTTTTATAATCCCATCTGATTTAGCCACTCTAATACTTCAGGTTCAGCGTCTTCAACACTTCCCGCTCTTGCTGCAAAGCCTTCAAGAATGTCATACGCTGGATACAACGATTGAAGTTCGTTTTGACTATTGGTCAGTCCACTTCCCCCATGGGTTGCAAAAGGAATGATTTGTTTATCCGTAAGATCATAGGTTTCAAGAAATGTTAAAACGGCTCTTGGGGCACGGTTCCACCAAACGGGAAAGCCGATAAAGAGAACATCCACTTCAGTCATTTGGGCAACGTCAGCCTTCAACGTTGGTCGGGCATCTTCTTCCACCTCTCTAGTCGCTAAAGCTGTATGTTCATCGTAAACGTTAGGGTAACCTACTTCTGTTTGAATCGAGAACAACGCACCGCCGGTCTGTTCAGCGATCATTTCTGCTAGCACCTGGACATCTCCTACTAAGGTGTCATCGATTACATTAAAACTACTTCCAGAAACTGCTTCGACCGCTGGTTCATGCTCTAAATTTTCTGGTCTTGTGAAGTAGGCGATCAAAATATCGGCCTCCCCATCAATCCCTGTTTCTCTCATTTGTTGCGTAACGGTGTCACTAGTACTTGTTTCCGTTGTACCGATGTCTGGCTCGTCATTCATTGAATCACTGCTGCATCCTGCTAGAAAAATCATTGTCAGAAAAAGTCCTTTTGTCCATTTGTTCATTGAATTGCTCCTTTCTTTTCCCATCAAAAATGGTAGTTCCAGTATAATTCTTGAAGTGGACTTTAAGGCAAGGCTCTTGAGCAAACCTTCCCCCATTTTTTACATCTTTCTCACAACTTCCTCACAAAAAAATTTCCTTCCCAGCATACTGAAAAAAGCCGTAAACAAAGCTTCGTTTTACGACTTTTTCGTTTAGTTATCGATTTTTCTCAAACTGGCAGCGACAAAATGATTTGTTCCTACCTGAACCCAATCCGGGTCCGCTGTTTCATCTGTTTTAAATGTGGTGAAATCAAAGACATTGTTTTCCTTACTGTAAAAGTCATCAGGCGCTGTTTTCTTGTTTCGAATGTCGGTTCTTAAAAATGCAGCAAGTAAGCGCCTTGTGTACGGATGGTAAGCATTTTTGAAGATCTCATTGATTGGGGCACTCTCGACGATTTTTCCCCCATGCATCACGATCACATCATCGGCCATTTTACTAATGACACCCAAATCATGGGTAATAAACAAAATACTTGTATCCAGCTTGTCTTTTAACTCATTCATTAACTTAAGGATTTCTGCTTGGATGATCACATCGAGTGCGGTAGTCGGTTCATCGGCAATCAATAGCTTCGGATTGCAGGCTAATGCCATTGCGATCATTACCCGCTGACTCATTCCTCCAGATAACTGATGAGGATATTGCTTGGCTACTCGTTTAGGATCTGTGATCTTGACAGCTTCTAACAGCTCATATGCCCGTAAAGTCGCCGTCTTATTGTCGACGTGCTGATGAAGTTTCAAGGCTTCTGTCAGTTGTGCTTTGATTGTAAATACCGGATTCAAACTTGTCATAGGCTCTTGAAAGATCATTGAAATATCATTTCCGCGAATTTTCAAAAGCTCTTTTTTGCTTAATTCGAGGATATTTTTTCCATCAAAACGGATCTGCCCTTCCGCTATATATTGATTTCGCTGAAAAAGTTGAAGGATCGACATGGCTGTTTGACTTTTGCCACTCCCACTTTCTCCAACAATTCCTAATGTCTTCCCTCTTTTTAATGAAAAAGTAACGCCTTTGACGGCTTTGATAGTGCCCCGTTTCGTATCAAAATACGTATGAAGATTATCAACTTCTAGTAAATCCATCTGGACCTCCTTTTGATTTTTTTCCATTAAACCAATCGTATCATGCTTATGGTTCGATTGATTGACTCATCAACCATGTTTCAATTCCTATGTTCTAAAAAAACTATTTTCGCGTACACTTCACAAAATGATTAGGCTCGACTTCTACCCAATCTGGATCAGCATCAGTTTCTTTTGAATAGTTGAATGCCAAATCAGGATGGGTTTCATCAAGAGCCCATGGGCGATACTCTTCGTCTAGCGTTGGAATGGCATTTAATAATTGCCGTGTGTACGGATGGATCGGGTTAGAAAAAATCGTCTCAGCTGAAGCTAATTCTACAAGATGCCCAAAATACATCACACCGATCCGATCAGAAATAAATTTTACGACTCCAAGATCATGGGTGATAAACAAGTAAGTCAAATTGAGTTCTTCCCGCAAATCATGAAGCAAATTGATGATCTGTGACTGAATCGAAACATCTAACGCTGAAACAGCTTCATCGCAAACAATGAATTTGGGCTTTAAAGCTAAGGCACGAGCAATCCCGATTCGTTGTCGTTGTCCACCAGAAAATTGATGCGGATAGCGATGAATAAATTCTTTCTTTAACCCGCATTTTTCCATGATATCAAGAATATAGGTTTCATAGTTTGGGTCCTTTTTACTAGCAAAAAATTTGTGTATCAACAAACCTTCTCCAATAATATCACCCACTGTTAACCGTGGATCTAGTGAGGAGTAAGGGTCCTGAAAGATAATTTGCAGGTCTTTTCGTAAAACTCTTGATTCCTTTTGAGTCAAAGCAGCTAGATCGATGCCAGAATCAAGCTGCTCTTCGTAGTATGAAAAGTCTTTTTTGTTCATGACTTCATTTTTTAGTTGTGCGACTTGCTTATCAATAGCTGCTAAATCATTTTGTTGTTCAGCGATCGTTTTTTCCAAGTTCATGAGCTCTGTTTGATCCACTGCCCCATTCATCGCTTGTTTTTGCTGATTAAATGTTAACGCTCGCTTGCTAGCGGCGACTTTTGCTGCAGCTTCGTAACGAGACGAAAGAAGCTTACTGACCTTTTGTAGATCATCATGCAAAATCAAGCCTCCGACTAATCGTAGGGTATTGCCATATTCATTTTCAAAAGCGATTTTCTTTAGACGCAACCGTTCCGTTGTTGCCTCTACTTCAGCAGCTGAATCGATAGCGAGTTTTGATTCGATCGACTGGAGCTCATTGACAGAATCAGTAAACTGTTTCATCTTTTGTGGCAGTTGTTGATAGACTTTTTTTACGTAACGAGGCATGAAATCTTCGATCGTCTCTCCATAGTAAAGGGTCGAGCCTCCGGTTTGTCGCTGGAGCTGAATAATCGTGCGTCCAAAGGTCGATTTTCCACAGCCACTTTCACCGACGATGCCTAATGTTTCTCCTTCATATATATCGATCGTAAGATCTTTATTTGCTTTCACATAGTCTTGTCCCACCCCAAAAAAGTTTTTCTTCTTCACAGGAAAATACTTTTGTAGATTCTTGACGCGCATGATCGTGTCCATAACTGCTTACCTCTCTCTCATCTTCGGATCGATGGCATCTCGGATTCCGTCACCGATCAAATTGAAGGATAAAATGGTCAACATGATCGCGATCCCTGGATAAATCGTCAGGTAGGGATGTGTTCGGATATAGCCTCGTCCAAAATTTAACATCGTTCCCCATTCCGCAACGGAAGCCTCCATACCTAAGCCAATAAATCCTAAGCCAACAGCAGATAAAATTGCTGTGGCAACGCCCATTGATGAATGCACGATGACTGGTGAAAGGATATTTGGCAAGATGTGTTTGAAAATCAGCAATCCATTATTTGCGCCCAGCGCTTTTCCAGCTTCAATAAATTGCTTCTCTTTGACCGCCATCACACTTGCCCGAATAATACGAGCAAAAATGGGGATATTCGCCAACCCGATCGCCAAGATCATGTTCGGCAGACTGGATCCCAAAGAAGCCACGATGGCGATTGCCAACAAAATGGAAGGGATGGATAGTAAAATGTCACAAAAACGCATAATCAGCGTATCGATCCACCCTCTGAAATAACCGGATAAGACACCTAAGATGCCACCTAAAAAGAGTGCCAGTAACACCGCACAAACACCTACAGTAAGCGATATTCTCGTGCCGTAAATCAAACGAGACAATACGTCACGTCCCAAGTCATCTGTCCCAAACCAATGAGAACGACTTGGAAATTGCAATGCATTGGCTAGATTTTGCTCCCGCATACCATAGGGAGCTATAAAGTCTGCAAAAATCGCAGTAATCGTCAGTAACGTGATAAATAGTAACCCAAACATTGCTCGGCGATTTGCTTTTAAGGAAAGCCAAATCTCTTGTTTCGATCCTTCTGGTACGCCTGCAAGTGCTTGCGTTTTCGCTATGGCCTTTTTTCTAGAAAACATGAGTTCCTCCCTTAATCATATGAGGTTTTAATTCGCGGATCGATATATGCATAGAGAATATCGACACATAGATTAACCATCGTAAAAATAAATGCAATAAATAAAACGCCGCCTTGGACGATCATTGTGTCTCTTGTACGGATCGCATTCACCATCAATGTCCCGATCCCATTGATACTAAAAACAGTCTCGGTCAATACAGCCCCACCTAATAAAGCCCCAAACTGCAAACCAATGACTGTCACTACGGGAATCAAGGCATTTCTTAAAGCATGATGGAACGTCACCTTTGAACCATTTACTCCTTTGGCTTTTGCCGTGCGAATATAATCTTGGTCTAAAACGTCCATCATACTCGACCTTGTGATCCGGGCGATCGTGCCAATTGACGAGGAAGCCAATGCAAATACTGGCATGATCATTTGCTGCCAAGTATCAAAACCAGATGCTGGCAACCAGCCCAGGGTAGAAGTAAAAAGAATAATTAAAAGGAGTGCCTGCCAAAAGGTTGGCATAGAAACCCCAACTAGTGAAAGAAACATCACGAAATTATCAACCTTGGAATAAGGTCTCGAAGCAGAGATCACTCCCAGTGGAATACCAATCAGCGAGGCAAATAACTCACTCCATACTGATAATTTGATTGTGTTGGGCAAACGGACTAGGATTTCATCCATGACCACCCGGCCAGAAACATACGATCTCCCAAGATCAAATTTGACGACAACATTTTTTATATAATGAAAAAATTGTTCGATAAAACTACGGTCAAGCCCCATTTGCACACGCATGGCCTCATATTGTTCAGGAGTCGCTCCTTCCCCCAACACCATCGTTACAGGGTCTCCAGGTGATAGATACATAATCGTAAATACAATAAAAGAGACGCCTAGCAGGATAGGAAACAACCACAGAATTCGTTTTACAATATATTGGAACATCTATTCATCTCCTCAAAATAAAGAGCCATTGCGGCTCTTTATTTTATACTCTCAATCCAATTTAGTTTTTTGACACCGTATCTAAGAAGTAACTTCCAGTTGGATGATGTTCGAACCCTTGCACCCAGTTGCGGATACCTGAAACATTTTCTCTGGTTTGTAAGTAAACCCATGGCATCTCATCATTGATAATCTCTTGCGCTTCATGATAATAGGCCAAGCGTTCCTCTTGGTCAGAAGTGCTACGAGCTGCATCAAGTAATTCATCTACCCGTTCATTATGATAGAACGTACGATTTCCAGCTTCGCCAAAGCTACTTGAATGGAACAGTGGATACAATCCATAGTCAGCATCTGTTGTGATCGTTGTCCAACCTAGTAAGAACATATCTGGTTCACCAGCTGCTGCAGCATCTAAAAATGCTCCCCACTCCATTTGGTTGACCTCAACAGTGATACCTAATTCTTCTAAAGCAGCGGAAACAACCTGCGAGACACGGATTCGTTCTTGATTGTTATCACCGACATACAACGAAAGAGAGAACCCGCCATCTGGATAACCAGCTTCTGCTAATAGTTCTTTTGCTAATTCAACGTCATAAGGAGTAGCTTCCAAGTTTTCATTATATCCAAAAACCAATTCATTGATCGGTCCACTCATTTGAGTCCCGATCCCCATATGAACCGTTTGGATAATCGATTCGACATCGATAGCATGGGCAATCGCGCGACGTACCCCTACTTCTTGCAATGGTGTATCATTTCGAACGTTGAAACCTAAGTATTCCGTTCCTAAATTTTCTGTCGCTAATAAAGTCAATTCATCGTTTTCTTCAACCTTTTCATTATCAGAAGGAGCGATATCATAAACAATATCGACGGTTCCTGACTCTAGTTCAATCAAACGAACACTTGAATCTGTAATTGTCCGAAACTCAATTCTTTCCATTCCCGCTGGCTCATCCCAGTGATCGTCAAATCGATCCAACGTCACGTGACTACCGGTAGCCCATTCAACAAATTCAAAGGGACCCGTTCCCACAACGCTGCTGATACCATAATCTTCACCAGCTTCTTCCACAGCTTTCTCACTCAAAATTCCAACCGCAGGATGTGCTAAATGAGTCAAGAAAGGCCCGAAGGCACCATTTGTCCCGATATGGATCGTATGATCATCGATCACTTCGATCGTATCAGGATCGATCGAACCAATGATATGACTGATCGAAGGTGAGTCAACCGCCCGTCGAAGAGTGTAGGCAACATCAGAAGCTGTCATCGCTTCCCCATTATGAAAGACAACATCTTCTCGCAACTTGAACTCATAAAGGTTCTCTTCAATTTCTTCCCACTCTGTTGCTAACCCTGGCACTAACTCAAGATCGTTCGTCTGTTTGATCAGTGTTTCATAAATCTGTCTTGCTACCCTGGTAGTTGCTTGGTCGTTCGTTTGATGGATATCTAATGTCACTGGATCCGCACCTGATGCGACCACTAATACATTAGGATCAGAACTAGCTCCCCCTGACACATTCCCTCCCGAACTATCTGTTGGGTCTTGGCCTCCACTACCACAAGCACCTAATACCATCAGACTTGTTAACAATACGAGAGCCCAGCTTGTTTTCCTTTTTTTCATGTTATCCTCCATTTCGTCCCCCGTAACTTAAGGTTTTTTTTTGCGCTCTTCTTAATACCAGAAAATATAGAAATTAGACGCACTGGTGTGTAATTTGGATCGAAAACACATACGCTCGTCCTGTTTTCTATCAACTAACTATAAAAAATTTGCTCATAATGAAGAAGCTTTTATCTGAATGATGAAAATTTTCAGATAATAACAAACTTTAGCTTGGAAATGTGATAGATTTGTGATGAACACCTAAGAAAATTGTCATTTTGTTAGAATAAAATGAAGAATTGCGATTTATTATCATTAATTTGACTTTTTTTTATAAGCTTCCTCTTTTTTAGATGCCGTTTTATTCCTAATTCCCTTCTTTAAAATAGAGCGAACGCTGATTCGTACAGAGAATCAGTGTCTTTAGCAAGACAGGAAGCTTTGCGAGTTTTTTTTTCATCTCACCAGAACCCCGATCCCTCTAGACTATTTGGAAAAGCTGAAATCGCTATTCATTTGACAAGAACTGATCGAAAGAAGCGTTATGCAAACTTTCTTCAGTTACATTTAACTAACGCTCCTTTAATTGTCCAAACGATCCTTTTAAGCAGAAAAAAGTACAATGGGCAAAAATATGCCTCACTGTACTTTTTAGTAAAAACGATCACCCGAATCAGTTATTTCTAATAAGGACCATTAGATCAGTGGAACAATGAAGTTGGTCCAAAGATGACTGATAGGCATCGCTAAAATCATTGCTGGGATCATATCTGCTACTGGGAATTCTTTGACTTTCATCATCCGAAATCCAGTAGCGATCATAAGAAATGCCCCCGCCGCTCGAAAATCGTTGATCATTTCTGGCGTTGTCAAAGGCAAAATCTGTTTCGCCCCCAAAAACAACAGGAAAAAGATAATAAATTGCGGTAGAGCGATGATCGAAACCACATAACCTAAATTTGCGGCAAAAATCGCAGCAGTGAAAAGATCCAGAATCGATTTTGAGATCAATATAGTGTTATCCCCTGTCATCCCAGCATCTAAAGAACCATATATGCCGGTTCCACTGGCACAAAATAAAACGATCGCTGTAGTTAACGCGGAGACAAACTCTTCTTGTGATAGTGTGCTTTCTTTGCTCTTTGCCATAGCAGCAATCGGTTTCTCCATCATAGAGGCACCATGATTGATCCACTTACCTAATTTCAAAACCAATCCTAACCCTGTTCCAATCACTACCGCAAAGACCACGGCTGGCATATTCTGCATTAAACCTAAAGTAAAAATCCCCATCGACATTGAACAAACCCCAAAGATCAAGGTAATCTGGGTCTTAAATTCTGCACTTAGCTTTTTTCCTGCTATCCCGCCGACGATTCCTCCAACGATAACAGATGAAACATTAATTAGTACTCCTGTGGGCATGCTTGGTTTCCCCTACTTTCACTTAGTATCAAAGAACAGCGACCATCTCCACTTGAACGTGAACCCCCGGTTTCAATGAATGAACGGTGGTATGCCTTGCAGGTCGATTATCAGGGTCAGGGAATAGTTTTAGCCATTCTTTGTTTACAATTTCTTTGTATGATCGATCTGTCACTGATACGCTGAGATGGGCAATATTTTCGCTACTCCCACCTGCTTTTTCCATAATCTCAAGGATATAGGTAAATAGTTGTGCGACTTCTTCTTCTACAGTTTCTGGCATTTGTCCCGAAGAAGGATCGGTACCCATAAGTGCAGAAGTATAGACCATATTTCCAATTTTAACTGCTGTTGGTATTGGATTTTCATGCGCAGAACCGTTGATTTGAATCACTTGTCTTTTTGTCATGGTTATCACCTACTTGATTTCATCATCGACTTGGTCAAGATAAACGACCCCTTGCTCTGATAATCGCCCACGCAAATTATGGAAATCCATACTTAAGATACCTGCCGCAATTTGCTCCTTGACCGTTGCTTCTTTTCGCATTCTTTTTTCTGCGCTTGCTAAAGTTGCCGCTAGGTTTTCTTTTTGAACGACGACTACCCCATCATCGTCAGCCATGATCAAATCACCGCCCCGCACGACTTGTCCAGCACAAGCTGCCGGTGCATTGACCCAACCACCTTTATTTTTGAACGTTCCTTTTGAGTAAATCGCTCTTGTCCATACTGGAAAACCTAGTTTACGAATTTGCGCAACATCCCGAGCAGCAGAATCGATCACTACTCCTTGTATTCCACGTTTCATCAAAGCAGTAACGATTAATTCGCCGATCATACCGCCAACATATTCGCCACTGGTCGTCGTGATCACTAAAATATCTCCTGGCTGACAAACCTCGATCGCTGCATGAACCATAAGATTATCCCCTGGTGGACAGATGACTGTCACCGCAGGCCCGACGATTTGCTGACCTTCGATCAATGGTCGCATATAAGGCAACATCAGGCCAGTTTTGTCCTGTGCTTCATAGACAGTGGAAACATCATATTTCCGATAGTCCTTTAACGTATCTTCTGATGGGCGGTAGATATTTTTTAAAATATATTTATTCATTAGTTAAAGGCACCTCCTACATAGGGAAAGAAACGTGTGAATGCTTCTGCATATTGATAGTCGTTATTTCCTGAACAACGTCTTGCCTGATTGCCCCGCAGCAAAGCTTTGGCACTGTAATAGTTGATCAAATGTTCTTGTGCTTTGAAGCAGTTCATTGCTGCTTGTTTTTGCTCATAGGTTTCAGTAATATCAATGATTACTTCTGGTTGAAAGCCACTGATCTCTGATTGGTGTGGTTCAAACCCGAAAAGCCGACTTTGCTTGCATCGTTTTGTGTCATCGATCTGTACACCGTTTGAGGTGGACAAAACGCTCGCCTCAAAAACAAAGTTAGAAACAAGTTCATGATCAGGATTAAACGCATCTTTTGGTCCATGGGTCAAAATGATATGTGGTTGAACGTCGCGCATCTTACGAACCATTCGATCCATTTCGACTTCGCCTACCGACATATGATAGTCTTGCAAATCCCATAGCTCATAATCCGTAACCCCTAAATGTTTTGCCGCTTTCATAATTTCTGAACGCCGAACTGATTTGACCTGCTCCAGCGTTTGACCTGGTTCATTCCATAAGTCGTTTGACTCACCTCGAACGCCATAGCTCAAAACAACCAGTGAGACGTGCGCGCCATACTTGATGTATTTGGCGATCGTTCCGCCACTGCGCCAAATAAAGTCTCCGGCATGGGCACTAACAACTAATAAGCGTGTCTTTTCATTGATCAATGATGCTTCCAATTTTATTCCTCTTTTCTATGTTCTCTGTGGAAATGCTGCTTTTATTTATAAGGATTATTCCTCAACATGAGGTGTGCCGTACGTATGGAAGGTCGAAACAGTTTTATTGCCCCAAGCCTGTCCACGAGCGCGTTCCTCTTCGTCCCATGAGATGACTTCCCAGTCCGGTTGCAATACTAAATATCCTCCTGCGGCGATCTCGATGCGATTTCCACCTGGTTCATAACAATAAACAAAATACGTTTGATTGATCGCATGCTTACTTGGTGCAAATTCGATGTGAATGTCATTCTCACAGAAAATATCAGCCGCACGTGCGATCTCAGCAAACGAATCGACCGCCATTGCAATATGATGAAAACGTCCTTTTGAAGCGGTTGCATCTTTTGTGAAAACAACCTCATAAGACTTGTTATTTGGACTGTACCAGACAGCTTGACGTGATCCGTCTTTAAATTTGATCTGTTCCGTGAGACGCATTCCAAGTAACTCTTCCATCATGTCGCCATCAGCCGGTGGGTTTGAGGACAAGAAATTGATGTGGTCTAAGTGTTTTACAGCTGCTCCACGACCAGTAAATTTCTGCGGTTGATTTTTCAAACAAGGCTTAAGTTCAGGTGGCGCAACATATTTTACTGTTTCGTAGTAGAGCTCGTGGAGATGTCCATCGGGACCTTTAAAACGGTATGCTCGACCATGACCATAATCCCCTTCGATCCAGCCAACACCAAAACCAGCTTTTTCTAAGGCATTCGCTCGTCTTTCTAACGCTTCTGGACTAGTCGTTCGATACGCTGTGTGCTTGATTCCAGCAGTATTTGAAGCAGTCAAAATGACAGAATAAAGCTCATAGTCACCCCAACAACGTAAATAGACAGAGTCGTCTTTTTGATGGACTTCTTCCATTCCTAATACATCAATAAAGAATTTGGTGCTTTCGGATAACTTCGGTGTCAACAGTTCTACATGACTTAAGTGTGCAATTTCATGACTCATTTTCTGTTTCATTTTTCCACCTCATTATTTAATAGTTTTGTGTTCTATTTCTAGTACCAACCTTCTTACCTCCGGACAGTAAGCGATTACAAAAGTCTAAAAAATAAAACAACGGTTTTTCTTCTTGCTAGCAACGATCCAACAACGAATAACGTTAAACATCATTGTTGAACAATTTCATTCTACAATTCACTCTTTTCTTTGTCAACAGCTTTTGGTGATTCTTTTTTTGATCCATTTTTGTTCCCCCTAGAGGAAATCATTGACATACAACGGAAAATCCCTGTATAGTAAGTCTAGAAGATTGTTGAACAACATTTTTCAACAATAAAAAAAGCAGGTGAAGAGATGGAACAAAAAGCAGCATTACCCGTTGATAAAGCCTATGAATATATAAAAACGCGCATCATGGATGGACGTTTTCATCCTTCTCAGAAATTAATTGAGAACGATTTAGCACAAAGTATTGGTGCCAGCCGTAATACCATAAAAAAAGCGTTGCTTAAGCTTGAACAAGAGAATCTAGTTATTTTGGAACCAAACAAAGGAGCAAAAATTAAAGCCTTTGAATTGCAGGAAATCAAGAATTATTTGGAAATTCGGGAGGTTCTAGAAGGTGCGATTTTGCGTCGGACCGCCAAGACGATTTCTACCTCCGATATCAAAGCACTTGAAGATCTGATTGAGCAAATGAAGGAATTTGCAGCCTCCAATAATCTGAATGGGTATTCACAATGCAATCAACAGTTTCATGAAATTATTTATCGTGCCTCAGAGAATCAGGAGGCAGTTGCCTTAGTCAAACAAATCAAAACACAATTGCAGCGATTGCAGCTTCGAACGAATCTCGTTCCCGGACGAATTGAGCAATCGATCCAAGAACATCAGCAGATATTGGCAGCGCTGAAAGCAAATGATGGCAGTGCTGCTCAAAAAGCGGTCGTTGCCCATATCACCCATTTAATAGAAACGATCGATGCGAATTATCAACAGCTGATTTAAGTAGAAAAACGTCTATTCTGATAAACTATAGCGACTAGACAAGATGAACCAGCGCTTTCGTTTCTGCTATATGTTTGAATGTGAGTTTTTTTATAAGCAATCAGTCCGTCTATTAGGAAAATTAAGGAGAAGCACACATGAACATTTCTTTTCGCCCCCCGCTATTACAAGACCTTAAGTCTATAATGGAAATTGAGCGAGCTAGTTTTACGGTAGATGAGGCAGCATCAGAAAAAGCGATGAAAGAGCGTATTTCAATCATTAAAGATAGTTTTTTGGTTGCAATCAATAACGACGATCAACCGATTGGCTATGTTGTTGGACCGATTATCCAGGAGCGGTATTTATATGATGAACTATTCGAAAAAACCAGTCTAAATCCTCCTTCTGGCGGTTATCAAAGCATTCTTAGTTTAGCTGTTGCACCCGAGTATCGACAGTTGAAGGTTGGTGGAAAACTTTTGAAGCAACTTATCCTGCAGTGTAAGGAGCAGCAAAGAACTGGAATTACATTGACCTGTTTGGAGCCATTGATCCCTTTCTACAAAAAACACGGTTTTAGTTTAGAAGGTCTTTCTGCTTCACAGCACGCAAATGTCCCTTGGTTTAATATGGTTTTAGAACTGAAACGAAATGAATAAAAAAAGAGATCACTTCGATCTGTAATGGTCTCTTTTTCGTCTAAAGAGCTCGATAATCATTTCCTTTGTGAAACCTGAGGAAGCGAGAATACTGTTTAAGCAAATGAGACATAGTAAAAAAAATCTGAGATTCTTCATTCTATTTACTAGTAATTAGAATGAGATAGATGTATTATTAAGATAAAAGAAATAAGTTGGTATAATTTTACTTAAAAGGAGAAAATACATGAAAAAAATATTTATTGCCTATTTTTTATGTTCAATGTTGGGTCTTGCAGCTTGTAGCACAGGTACCTCGGATAGTGTATCAACCAAAGAAAGCACTACTCGCACTTCGCTTACAAGTGAAAGTACTCTTTCCAGTTCCTCTTCTACAAATGAATCAATAGCTGAAACAACAACTGGAACAATTCCCAGCCAATCATCTGTTACACAGAACACACAAATCCAATCATCAGATATTGCGACTGATTCAAATACACAAGCGAATGCTGACGCTACGCTTTCTATGGAAGATCAAGCATTAGAAATGCTGTATGCCGCTAGACCAGAAATGAAAAATGACGATTATACATTCGCATTTTTCGGGATGGTTGGTGCTGATTATCTTTTCCGGGGTACAAGCATTTCGATTCGTAATCAAGGCGGATCGGGGACAATAGGATTTTTCCGAGTAACACCTGAAGGCGCTGTGATCGATACCGACTCATCGGGAAATCCTTACTAAATCATCCGTTCTCAATGATTCAAAGTTACTATTAAAAAGTTTTGCGGATTTCAACATCCCCAGAACCGAATAGTTGGATATGTTTTTCATTTTTCGAAGAACAAAATGAATAAAGAGAGAGCAAAAAAGAGTTGTCTTTTGCTTCTCTCTTTTTAATTGCCGGTTGTCCTTTTATTATTGGTCCTTCACATAAATCTCCTGATATTTTTCCATCAATGATTTTTTAGGATCATTGTATTCAAACATAACCCCATCTTTCAGAAATAAGATCTGCTGAGAGATCTCCTCCAAATTATACAAAATATGAGAAGAAACCATGATCGCTTTTCCTTCTGCAGCCAGCTGCTGCAAAATAGTCGAAACCAATAAAACATTGGTAGGATCCAGTCCGTTCATCACTTCATCCATGAACATATATGACGTATCCCCGATTACTTGCATCGCAAAACAGAGCCGCTGACGCATGCCTAATGAATAGGTCACTACGCGGTTTTTTGCATAATCTTCCATTTGTAGCAGAGCAATGATCGTTTCAACCTTCTTTGATGACTTCCAAATACTTTTGTATAGCTCAAGATGTTCAATACCGGTAAATTCCTCAAACAATTCACTTTGATCTGGTAATAGAGATACATTTTCTAATAAACGGCTTTTTTTCTTTAGCGAAGTGAAATCTTCGCCGTTTAATGTTATCTCACCAGAAAAGCACGGTACTTGTCCCAGGATTGCTTTCATCATTGTGGTCTTGCCAGTACCATTTGGCGCTACTAAACCAATAATCGCCTTTTCTGGCAATTCAAAGGAAATATTTTTTAGGATCTGCTTATCTCCAAAATTGACGGATAAATTCTGAATGCTCAACATTTTTTTCGTCTCCCTTCAATCAGATAGGTAAGCAGAAGCAAACCCGTTAAACGAACGATCCAGGCTAATAAGACCCTGACTCCGAAATCAAAACGCATCCGAGGATCATAATAATCAAACCAGCTTCTCCCCAATACGACCTTCCCAATACTAACAAAAGAAGTGGGGAAAAAATGTCAGCTATTGTATGCTCCGCCACCTCGAACCAGATAAAAATTACTGGAAACAAGCAGCAGCAATGAAAACATCGCACTAATAATCTGAGAAGAAAACCACTTATTTAGTAAAAACGCAAATAGAAAACCAAGAATCAGGAACAACACATAGAGAGCAAGGCAACGAAGCAACACGCTTCCCAACGTCGATAAACCAAAATTCACTTCGATACCACTTGTCCAATAAACCGCCACTGGATAATCTAAGCGCCCAACTTCATGGGTAAAGCTATAGAGAAAAACGCAAGCCATGACTGGTAAAAGCAAGCTGAGCCCATACGCTAACCCAGCTGCAGCTTTGGCTAAAAATCTGCGGGACTTGCGCAATGGAAATGTCGCAAGCAGTGTCTCATGTTTTTGGTCCCGTGTAAAACTATCACTAATTCCTAAAATGAAAAAGAAAAGCAAAGCCATTGGCAAGATCGTTTCACTGCTTCTGAGCAAGGCCTGCAAAGCCGTTTTTTCCTCCAAGGCTTGTGCTGTCACCTCCCCCTCATAGCGGGCAAATTCCTGATATTTCAAGATATTTTTTTGATAGTCGTAATGTCCATCGATTTTTGCATTCGGATTATTGTTTAAATAATAAGGAATGTCGTAACGTAGAACCCCAATATCGTTTGCGAATAGCTGCTCGTCAGAAAATCGATACCATTCACTCGTGGCTTCAGCGTATTGCCGCCAATCATGATCATCGATCGCTGCTAATCGCATTTGATCCCATTTGTTCCAAATCGGAAATACACTCAGCGCATAATGAACATAAAAGTGAGTATTTTCATCCACAGTAGTATTTTCTAGAAATGTCTGTCTTTCCGCAATTCTGGTGTTGATAACAGGTCGATTGATTTTATCGATCGGCTCGAAAGTGGATGCGACCTGCAATGTATAGTAGACACCTAAGAAGAAAAGCAGGAAAAAAGAGACATACGTTCTTTTTTGGCGAAACTGTCGCTTTAATTCGAACATCCAGATAGTCATTTCCTTAATCCCCCTTTCACTCGTTGTGTGGTCAACCAAAAAAGAGCGACCGTATAGATGAGCAAGAGGATCAGAGCGAAATAGAAAGAATAGAATGACCAATCACTGGCAAAAGCATAGTCTCCTTGAAGCAGCTGGAAGACATTCAGAAATTGAAACGGTGTAAGCAGCCAGATCCGACTAGGAACAATCAGCGGTAATGCCCCAAGTAAACTAGCAAGTAAGCAGGTTTGTAAGACGTCTTTCGTTACAGTAAAAATGAACGAGGTCAAACAAATGGCAAAGCCAGTGATGACAATCGTCATCAGAAAATACAAGAGCAAAAAGAGAAGAAATTCAACTGCTTGAATTTCCCGCAACCAATAGGCAAAAGGATATGAAAAATCAACATGATCAAAAAAGAAAGAACAAAAAACAGCACTGATCAAAAACAAGCTGGTCCCTATGGTGCAAATTACCAGTCGAATGATGATAGGAATAAAAATTCGGTCTCGTTTTCTAAAAGGTACGCTGTTGGAAAACTGCGGTCGTTTCACTTCTGAAAGAAAAAGATCTGCTGACCAGAAAACAGTCAAATAAAAAAGTAGTGCGCCATAGAGTAAAAAAACGGTTTACCAGTAGTCACTAAATCCTTGCTGATTCCAATGAAATTCTTTGCTTTTGGCAAGTACTTGTGTGAACTCACTTGTTTCTTGAACCACTTTTGCCTGTTTTGGAAACAAGGATTGGTCACTTTCAGCGACATATTGCTCATAGAACGTTTCCATTTTTTCACCATAATCTATGCTGGCAGATAGATACCGTTGGCGATTTTCTAACATAGCAGATTGTGTCATGGTTGCTAAAGCGTTGGATTGATCGATAAGACTAAGGTAACGCTCATCGGTATTCTCTACATCGGTCAAATCAATTTTTTGATAACTTTGCAAGGCGATATCGATAGATGATAGTCGTGCCTGAGCAATAGCTGCGACTGTTTCTGTCACATTTTTTTGAATGAAAACAAAAAATAGCGGCAATAACAGCAAGAATACTACTATAAAGCGATGCTTTAGGCTGTTTGTTTCTAATTTTAGGTAAAAGAGTAAGGTGTTTTTCAAAAGACGCTCCTCAATAAATCATTTTTAGAAAGTTCATCATTACATAAAAGTCCATAAAACATTCATTTTGCAAGATATATTTTCGTTTTTATGATTATATATAAATAAACATTAACTTTTTTTGCTATTGTAGTCAATCGATTTTCTACACAAAAACTTCCTAACTCTGTAGGCTAGGAAGTTGTCGTAAAACCGTTTATAAATATATGACTTGAAATTTTTCTCAAAAAGATGCTTAAGAACAATTATTTTATGAAATTGGAAAATTCGCTAAATCCGGGCCAAAATTGCATGGCTATATATCCATAGATAATGACTAAAATTATTAATAAAAAATGCAAGGATGTCTACTCGCGTCTTTAAAAGTACTTATTTCAATACATTAAGGCTACTCTGATTTTTCTTGCTAACTTTTCATCCGTCAACGCTTTTTTAGTATTTGAAAGCAACATAACTCTTGATTCAGTGGGATCCATAATATATTTTCTCTCCCACTGATCTTGATTGGACCATCGCCAATGATGCGAATGTAAGACAACAGACTTTTGATCATCTCTTTTGTCAATGTTAGGTTGGTATAGCCATCATTTTCATAAAAATCATACCATGTATCACTAGGATTTTCCTTCAGTATTTGAATTAGTTGATGGATTTCTTCTAATGCATCGAAAACTTTTACAAATACAAAGACCATTTCTTCCCGATCAATCATCTGATAAGCGTCTAACAAATGGAGCAGTGCTTTTAATGTTTTGCATTGAACGGCTACTGAGAGGTAAATATCATTAAAAAAGCGAGCATTTTGTGCATGTTTATCCTGAAGGGATAATGTAATCTGCTGGCATCTCAGCAATAGATTCTCCCAGGCTGCTATCTTTTCTCCTACCATAGAGAAAATTTCTGTGACTTGCTCCTTGTTTTTCCGATCACCCGTCAACCATTCTATCCTCGGAATTTTTGTTTCTTGCTTGAGCCAGGATTGAATAATTTTTCGAATCAAATAACAGGCAAACTCGTCCCCAGCGGTTTGATCCTCATGTGTTCCATAGCGAATAATCGCTTCAAAGTAAGCTTCATAGACAGCTTGGATCTCTTCTTGCTGATTTTGATAATATTGTGTTACATGCTCTGAAATTATCTCTTGATTGGTTCGTAACTGATAATCTGCTCGCCAGAAATTCGCTATTTCTTGTAAGAACAAAATATGCGGTTTTATGTTGCCTGTATTGACTAAGACAAACTTATCCATCTTGACTTCTCTAACCGCCATTAACTCTCTAGAAACAAATTCTGGGCTATTAGGCAAGATTGTCAAGAAATTAGATGCTTGTAAATCATGAAAGGCAACGTGATAATAGATTCCCCTTGATTGATTTGGTTTTGATGTGTTTGTTAACACTTCATCTCGTGGATCGTGATTTTCTTGTCTACGAGAAACCATTTTGCCATAACCATTATCCGCCCAAATCTCAATCACATCATCTGGAAGCTCAAGTAAGCCAAGATTAAATAATTCCGTCATCTCCCCATAAATGTTCACTGAACATACTGCATGAGGATCGATTTCTTTAACCATATGGTATTGCAGATGGACGACTTCGTTGATCACTGCTGCTTTTTCCGCTGCTGACCACTGTCGATCAAGATCTTCTGCCCAGAAAGGACAATCCCCTTGTCCCCGAAAACCGAGTGTGTAAATAACGTTGGTACCCTTTTGCTCGTGTAAGGCTTTTTTCCATAATTCCTGAAACAACGCAAAATGTTCCTCGTATGAAGCCTTCAAACCAGGATACCTTCTAGCAAACATCTCAGCGCCTAGTGGCTCGGCATGATGATGTGTATAGATCAACCCCATCGCTTGCGCACTTTCTCGATGTCTATGACTGTTCTTATCTGTTCCAGGGATGATGACATTTCCGCCTAAACGTAACAATGTTTCATAAATACGTTCCCATACATATTCATTTGAACCATTATCTTCCCATTGATCCAGCAGCAACTCATCATTAACGAACCAGCCCCGATAGTCCGTTGCAAAATCAGGCAGTGTTAAGTCAAAACCTGTCCATTCAATAAATGGCTTTTTTATTGGAGGAATATCCATGAAATACCAAAAGGGTTGAACATCTAAAATTTTATGAGAGATTTCAAGAACCCCATACATTAATCCTAACGGTGTTTCAGCACACACTTTTACTTTATCTGGCGATACGAAAAGTATATGAAAAGCATCCTTTTCATTTTTTTCATCAAGTAAAACCAATTCAATTTCATTTGCCTTCCTCGTGTCTGTCACAACAGTTAAAATGTCACGCTGCAAGATCTTGCAAGCATGTCCAATCACTTCATTTTCCAGCTGTTTTGACGTGACAGAAGTATTTTTCGAAATGAAAAATGTTGTTTCCATGTAATCACCCGTTTCATCTTTTTCTTTCATTACTTTAACTCTAATGAAATCCAACTACTGTACTGTAACTAATATTCTATCTATAACTTGATAGTCAATTCGCTCTTAGAAAAAATAGGACCACATTCTAAAAATCATTCTAATAATCCCGATCTAAACACTTTGAGATCGTTTACAAGTATAGAATAAACGAAACCTTTCCCCAAAAAAATAGAGAAAATCGATGAAAAAAATAAAAAAACAGACTTTTTTCGTATTGTGGTTTTAATCGTCTTCTTTTAAGTAAACACGTCTCTCATAGACAGATTACTTTAATTCAATCAATAATTTCGTCCTTCCCATTACTAGATTGGCGATACAAGTTAGCTAAAATTTCCCTCGCTTAGCACCTTCATCCTGATATAATGAAGTAAATCAACGACAAGGAGCCATAGCATGTCAAAAATAATTATTTCTGGAAGTATCGCTTTTCAAAAGGATTTTGAAGAACTGACGAATACACTTACTGAAAATGGTCATCAGGTGATCAATTATCCAAGAGCCACGGACGATCTTTCTACTCAGTTTCCAACCTTATTCGTAGACTTTTATAAAGACATAGAAAAAGCCGAGATTTTTTATTTATATAACAAAGAAAAAAATGGCATCTGCGGTTATATTGGTGCAGCTGGTTTTGCGGAAGCAACCTTTGCTTTGACTCGAAAACTACTTTACGGACAGAAAATTCAATTGTTTTTGCATGAGGAACCGAGTGAAAAAGTAGCTTGTTCTGAAGAGATTGAGCTGTGGAAAAAGAATGGTTGGATCACAGTTAAAAATCTAAACACATCTTTGGATTGAGAAAAAATTAATTTTTATATGAAAGCTGGCGGTAGTCTGATGAAAAAGCTTATATTTATCAGCGGTACGATGGGAATTGGTAAATCAACTATAACTGAAGAACTATCCAAACAAACAAAGCAGTCTGTTTACCTTGACGGGGATTGGTGCTGGATGATGAATCTGTTTGTCGTCAATGAATAAACTAAGGATATGGTGATCAACAATAGCCATTTTCTGTTAAACTCGTTTATCAATAACTCTATGATCAACGTCATTTATTTTTGCTGGGTTATGGATGAGCAAAAAATTGTGGATCGAGTCTTGAACGGCATCGCGTTGGAAGATATTG
Source organism: Enterococcus sp. DIV1083b (assembly GCF_051713705.1). Lineage (NCBI taxonomy): Bacteria > Bacillati > Bacillota > Bacilli > Lactobacillales > Enterococcaceae > Enterococcus > Enterococcus sp. DIV1083b. The sequence continues at coordinate 1,672,705 of NZ_JBIOQJ010000001.1, read as the reverse complement.
ACGTGTAACACTTCTCATTAATTGCCTCGCCAGAAAAATTGCAGACAAACTTTGAAGGAGATATAACCATCGGGAAACGAACATTATCTGATTTACAACGTTCACTGGATAGGTTACCAAAATATACTGAATTGCGTTCAAGAAAAATTGATATTTCCCATTACTCTGTTGCGGAGACCGTTTCAGATATAAGAAAAATAATTTTGGCATCTTTTTAAATATTCCTTCAATTAGTAAATTTTGACCCATGTTTTTTAACGCAACTATTATCAGAGAGCTACTTCTTCTGAATGATACAAACAAGCCCACACTCATAAGAGCATGGGCTTATTGAGATCATTGTCAATTCTAAATCTTCAATTGAAATCTGGCTTTTATCAATTCAGATTTCAATTGCTGAATAATGGTGACAACTTCTTATTTTTCATCAATTACATATACTTCTCAACTTCATCAATTTCTTTTTGTAGTGCTTTTTCATCGTACTTTTCATACTTACCGGCTTCGTGTGCGATCTTTTTGATTTCATGAATCGCTTTTTTCTCAACGATCCACTTCTTCATACTATGTTTTTTTGCATCTGCATCTAGTGTGTCTAATTCAGCTAAATTTTCATCTAACTTATCAAGAACCTCTGCAATCTTTACCAATGCTTTTGCTTCCTTTTCTTCATAGTTTGTCATAGATATCACTCCTTAAGTATTTGATATATTTATCTTACTGCTGTAATTAAATATTTTCAAATTAAATGTACTGTTTATCACAAAGTTTTATCTTATTCTCACTGAATAGATAGAAACTATTATTTTCTTGCAATATTCTATTCATTTTACATTTATTTTTATCTTTAAAGATGTATCATAAGAGAACTATCGATTATATAAAAAAATGATTTAGTGAAATATCAAACATTCGGTGTATCGTTTACAATAAAATTATTTAGTTTTGTTACTTTCTTATGGTTGCAGCAGAATTTTACCGATACTTTTTCCAGATTCTAAATAATCATGGGCAGCTTTTCCGTCAGCTAATGAAAAAATGGTTGGTTGACTGATTTTCATTTGATCCTTGCTAAAGTAATCAAACAATCGGGTGCTTCTTCTCTCCCGCTCTTGAAAACTTGTCAAGTAATCCCAGAGATCCCCTGTCAAAATACTTTTTGATTTAGATAACAAGGGAATAAAGTCGATCGCTGGCGGATTTCCGCCGGCCATGCCAAAAAAGATAACCTTTCCTCTATTTTTGAGCAAGTCGACACTTTCGGCTAATGTATGCCCAATGCCATCATAAACGGTATCAAAGAAAGAAGTGTAGGTATCTTGCCATTTTGTATTTCTTAAAAAGACTTGTTTTGCTCCTTGGTCTAAAGCCAGTTGTCGCTTTTCTTCCGTAGAAGTGACGCCATACACTTCTAGGCCATCTGCGGTTAATAGTTGCGATAAAATTTGTCCGACGCCACCACTTATCCCATGGACGAAGACCTTACTATGATTCACATTATTGCCAAGATCATGAGCTAAAAAATCAGCTGTCAACCCTTGCAGACCGATACTGGCTGCTAATTTAGGTGGTATACCTGATGGAATACGGATAGCATTTTCCTCAGGGACAGCCACCAATTCTGCATTAGCAAAAGGAACATCCACAAAAAGAATCGTTTCTCCTAGCTGAAACTTGGAGACAGATCTTCCTTTTTGAACAATCCTCCCTACCCCTTCATAGCCATTAATAAGAGGGGCTCGGGATTCAATATGATAGTTACCCTTTCTCCGATAAATATCAGCATAATTCAACCCAATATACACCATTTCTACCAATAGCTCATTTTCATGAATGATGGGATCAGGCAAATCCCCATATGTTAAAACAGTTGAATCACCGAATTCATTAAAATACAACGCCTTCATGCGCAAATCATCTCCGATCTTCAATCTATCAAAAGCCACGCATCAATCGATTGAAACTATCTACTAAACAACCGACGAATGTCCCTTCGGTCATTTTATATTTTTCCTTTTATTAAAAAAAGCACCTTCTCTCGAAGGTACTTTCATTTTATTCCTCTTACTGACATCCGTCAAAACAGATTATTTCTTCGGTTCATCCTCATCCATCTTCAGAACGGCCATGAAGGCTTCTTGCGGTACTTCGACGGAGCCGATTTGTTTCATCCGCTTCTTCCCTTCTTTTTGTTTCTCTAGGAGTTTGCGTTTTCGAGAAACGTCACCGCCGTAACATTTCGCCAATACGTTTTTACGCAAGGCTTTGATGTCGGAACGCGCAACGATTTTTTGTCCGATGGCTGCTTGGATCGGTACTTCAAATTGTTGTCGTGGGATCAGTTTTTTCAGTTTTTCAACGATGGCTTTACCGCGTTCATAAGCAAAGTCACGGTGAACGATAAAGCTTAACGCATCAACTTTTTCAGTATTCAGCAAGATGTCCATCTTCACTAGCTTGCTAGTTCGATAACCAGACATTTCATAATCCAGTGATGCGTACCCTTTGGTGCTGGATTTCAATTTATCAAAGAAATCAAAGACGATTTCCGATAGTGGGATCTCATAAACGACGTTTACACGATAATCATCCAAGTAATCCATCGTGACAAAGTCTCCCCGTTTGCGTTGGGACAATTCCATTACAGCACCGACGTAATCATTAGGCACCATGATTTGTGCTTTGACGTAAGGTTCTTGTACGTTTTCAATTGTGACTGGTTCAGGAAATTCTGCTGGGTTATCAACGACCACCATTGAGCCATCTGTCTTGTTGACATGATAGATTACGGATGGTGCAGTCGTAATCAACTCAAGGTTAAATTCACGTTCTAGCCGTTCTTGCACGACATCCATGTGTAATAGGCCTAAGAAGCCGCAACGGAACCCAAATCCTAATGCTTGAGAGGTTTCTGGTTCAAATTGCAATGCTGCATCATTCAATTGTAATTTTTCCAATGCTTCTCGAAGGTCGTTGTAGCGTGAAGTATCGATTGGGTACAATCCGCAATAAACCATCGGATTCATTTGACGATAACCAGCTAAGGCTTCTTCTGCTGGATTGTTGGCTAATGTCACCGTATCCCCGACTTGGGTATCTTTAACGGTCTTGATGGCAGCAGTGATATACCCAACATCGCCCACCATCAACGCATCTCGTTGAATGGCTTTTGGTGAAAAGACACCAACTTCCGTAACATCAAAGGTCTTGCCATTGCTCATCATTTTGATTTTATCTCCAGGTTTGACCATCCCGTCCATGATGCGGACGTTTAAGACCACCCCACGATAGGAATCGTACACGGAGTCAAAGATCAACGCTTTTAGCGGTGCTTCAATATCACCTGCTGGAGCTGGGACATACTCAACAATTTGTTCCAAAATGTCTTCGATCCCAATACCTGCTTTGGCACTTGCTAAAACAGCTTCACTGGCATCGATACCGATCACATCTTCGATCTCTGTTCGTACTCGCTCAGGATCGGCAGCTGGCAAGTCTATTTTATTAATGACTGGTAGGATCTCTAAATCATTGTCTAACGCCAAGTAGACGTTTGCCAATGTCTGTGCTTCGATCCCTTGAGCTGCATCAACGACGAGCACGGCGCCTTCACAAGCAGCCAAACTGCGGGAAACTTCATAGGTGAAATCGACGTGCCCTGGGGTGTCGATCAAATGGAAGATGTAGGTTTCGCCGTCTTTGGCGGTATAGTTAAGTTCCACGGCATTTAATTTGATTGTGATTCCTCGTTCACGTTCAAGATCCATGGAGTCTAATAGTTGGTTTTGCATTTCTCGTGACGTCACCGTATGGGTTTGTTCCAAAATACGGTCCGCCAATGTTGATTTCCCATGGTCGATATGGGCGATAATGGAGAAATTACGAATCTTCTCCTGTCGTTTTTTCATTTCTTCTATGTTCATGGATACGTTCCTCATTTCTTTTAGTCAGCTTTTCTATTATACCAACGAAACGCCAATAGATAAAGTATTTTTCTTAACCGTTATTTAGACATATTCATTCAGGTTTTGCTATACTAGAGCTAGCAAATAAATTGGAGTTGAAAGAATGGACAATAATTTTCATCAAAATCTACATATTCGAGCGGTGGAAGAAAAAGACGTTGATCAGTTCAACGAACTGTTAAGCTATGTTTTTCAGATCACTGAATCGGATATTGAAGAAAGCGGCTATGAGAGCAAACGGGAAATGATTAAATCTAAGCGCCCGATCTTAGAGCTTTCCAAAGTCTTTGGCTGGTTCAATGAAGACAAGTTGATCTCGCAAATCGCCGTTTATCCTTGTGAAGTCAATATACACGGCAAATTGATCAAAATGGGCGGAGTGACCGGTGTTGGGACCTACCCAGAATATGCCGGACATGGCCTGATGAAAGACTTGATCAAGCTTGCCTTAGAAACGATGCGGGAAGATCAGCAATGGATCTCCTACCTTTACCCTTATAATGTGCCCTACTATCGTCGCAAAGGCTGGGAGATCATGTCCGACAAGCTGACCTTCAAAATTCGTGATACCCAGCTTCCGAAAACCAAAGAAGTCCCTGGGATCGTAGAGCGCAAAGAAGTGGATGATCCTGATGTCTTTACTGTCTACAACCAATTCTCCCGCGACAACCATGGTGCCTTGCAGCGGACCTCTTTTCACTGGGAAGAGTATTGGCGCTATGAAAATGAAGAAGAGCGCACCGCGGCTGTTTATTACAATGCCAGTGGTCATCCGACTGGTGTACTTTTTTATTGGGTAGCCGAAGAAGTCTTCCATGTAAAGGAAATGTTCTACTTGAATCAAGAAGCCCGCAATGGTCTTTGGAATTTTATCTCTGCCCATTTCTCAATGGTTTATTGGGTCAAAGGAGACATATATTCAAACGAACCCCTGTCCTTCTACTTGGACGATAGCCAAATCAAAGAAACCATCGAGCCTTATTACATGGCGCGGATCGTCGATGTTGAACAGTTTTTGAAAAACTTCCCATTTGAAGCCTTCCAAACACCCTTTCACTTTGTTGTTTCCGACCCAGTTGCCGATTGGAACAACGGGATCTTCGGTGTCCAATACAATCACGGGGAGATCGTGGTTTCAAGAGAAGCTATCGGAAAAGCGGTCCAACTGGATATTCAGACATTGTCGTGTCTGTTGATGAATTACCGCCGCCCAGCTTACTTAGAGCGTGTGGAGCGGCTAAATACCGATTCAGAAACACTGGCATTACTGGAATCGATCATCCCTGATATGGAAGCCTATTTCAGCGATTATTTCTAAACAACGAATCAACAAAATGTACAACTATGAATGATTAAGGAGTGTTTTTGAATGAAACTATATTTTGCTGCTCCCCTGTTTGCTGCTAGTGACCTGCGCTACAACGCCGAACTTGTTGCGTCGATTCGTCAGCAGTATCCGCAGCTGGAGATTTATTTACCTCAAGAAAATGCCGCGATCAATGATAAATCCGCCTATGCGGATAGCAAAATGATCGCTTTGGCAGATACCGAAAAAGTGCTGGAAAGTGATTTAATGATCGCATTGCTGGATGGTTTGACCATCGATGCTGGGGTTGCCTCTGAGATCGGTGTCGCTTATGCTAAAGGCATTCCTGTTTTAGGGCTTTATACGGATAGTCGCCAACAAGGTGCCGACAATCAGCAAAAGCTGGCAGCATTACAAACCGTTGCGGAAAATCAGTTCCACTATGTCAATCTTTATACGGTGGGTTTGATCAAGCTAAACGGGGAAATTTACTCCTCTGAAGCAGCCCTTTTAGCTGGCTTAGCCGACTATCTTTCGGAGGACAACTAAATGGGGCAAAATTATCAGCGACTGCAAAAGGTATTCACTATTTTTGGTATTCTCGTGTTTTGTTTTTCTTTGTGGGAATTTTTCCGTGGTGTCTATCCGCAAACACAAGGATTGATTTTCCTCGCCCAAGCCTTGCTTGGGATTTTATTGATCTTCGTCCCAGAAATGAGTAAAAAGTTCTTGAAAATCCAGCTACCAAACGCCACCGTCTACTTTTATTGGTTTTTCTTGCTGATCTCTGTGTTTATGGGGACGATCTTACATTTGATCGAAACCATTGCTTTCTGGGATAAAATTCTGCATGCGGTAAGTCCAATGGTCTTGACGGCTGTCGGCTATGGATTGATCTGTCTGCTACTGAAAGAAGTCAAAGTTTCAAACGTCTCTCCCTGGTTATTCTTACTGATGGGCTTTGCTTTTGCTGGCTTGTGTGGTATCTTCTGGGAGTTTTGGGAGTTTATCTGCGATTCTGTTGGTGGAATGAACCTCCAACGTTATGCAACCTTAGATGGCACCCCATTTATCGGTCGTGAAGCATTAATGGATACGATGGGCGATTTACTGACCAACACGATTGGTGCTGCCTTGATGGGCGTGATCGCATATGTGCAAGGTCGAGGCAAACCTGATTACTTTGAAATTTATCGGATTAAAAAATTATCATAAACGACCATAAAAAGCTTGTTGAAACCAGCGTTTTTCAACAAGCTTTTTTCTTTTGTTCTTTTATCCATAAAGAAAAATTTATAAAAATACTTAAATAACACATCTTATTTTTATAGATTCGCTTTCTATCAAGGTTTGACCTTTCTTACACTTCCCTATAAAACGATTACAACTACAAAAAAATTCCCTCGTTTAATCATTTTTATTTCCCCAAAAAACCATGGTCTGTTATAATTACATTATTCATTTGACGTTGCGTCAGTAAAGGAGAGGCTTATGGTTCTAACAGTGTTTTTTATTTTATGCTGCTTGATTTTTTCATCGATCACCTACGCGTTCTCTAAAGATGCCCGAAAATTTGTCCAACCTTTATCAATCAAAATTATTTTTATTGCATCAGCTATTATTGCGGTTTGGACAATGTTCTTTTCAATGGTTGCATTTGTCGCTTGGGTCATCTAAAAAACATTCTTGCCAGTTGCGGCGTTTTCGCTGCACTGGCAAGAATGTTTTTTCTTTTGATTAAAATAGTTTGATTTGATTCAATGGCCAAAAGCGCAGCAGCACTTTCCCTTCCATTTGATCTTCTGTTACAACCCCGAAACTGCGACTGTCTCTAGAGATCAAACGATTGTCTCCCATCACAAAATAACTGCCTTCAGGAACAGTTACCGTAAAATCGTCGGTAAAGTGTTCCGCACCAGCGGCGATTTGCTGAAACATTTCGCGATAAGAATATTCGTCTTGTAATTGATCGTCTGCAAATTTCTCTTTAAACTCATCTAAATAGGGTTCTTCGTATACTTCTCCATTGATCGTTAGGACATCATCTTTCATCTCGATGGTATCACCGGGTAAACCAATCAACCGCTTGACAGCGATTTTACTTGGATCATCTGGTTCAACACATATCACGATGTCTTGTCGGTCATAGGAGGAGATTTTTGATGCAATCAAACGCTGTTTATCTGCCAACGTCGGGTCCATAGAATGGCCACTGACTTGAACAGGGGTCAGGACAAACAGACGGATGAGAACCACGGCGACGATAAAGAAAAGCAGTAACCAATTTTCTTTGAGAATTTTTACCATAGCTGCTCTTTCGCTCCTTTACTGCATCTTTTGTCATCAGCGAAAGCTTGTTCTGCCATTTTGACAAAAGATATCTTCCTCAATCTTACGTGGAATATTTGCTTTGAGCAAGAGAAATCATCGATTTTAAAAAATTTATGATATTTCTCGTTGCGAAAAGAATCGTTTACGTTCGATCACGACTCAAGAAAGCAAACACATCTTTTCGACGTAGACTCCCTATCAGTTGGTGATTTTCTTCGATCACCACCGTCTCATGACTCGCAAATAAAGTATACAACTCATTTAATGGCGCAGATGCTGCAATTTTCGGGTCAGCTTGATTGATATCATTGCTGAAAAAGTTCATCCGTATCAAATCTCCTGCTGTGACCAGTTTTGCTTCATCTTCCCCGGTTTCTTCAAAGAAGCTTTTCACAAAAGCGGTCTTCGGTTGTGAAACGATGACTTCTGGTGTATCGCATTGAACGATCTTCCCTTGATTCATCACAGCGATGCGCGTCCCTAGTTTTACCGCTTCTTTCATGTTATGCGTGACAAAAATAATCGTCGTCCCAAGCTCTTTGTGCAGATCGAGGACTAGCTCCTGTAAAGAATTACGAGAAATTGGATCAAGGGCACTAAAGGGTTCGTCCATCAGAATGATTTCGGGATTGGCAGCTAACGCGCGCAAGATCCCGATCCGTTGCTGTTCCCCACCAGACAATTCTTTCGGCATTCGATGACGGTACTGCTCTGGGTCAAGTTTGACCTGTGTCAGCAAACGATCCACGGCTTCTGAGCGATCTTTTTTTGACCACCCTAACATCTCTGGGATCACTTCAATATTTTGTTTGACATCCATCGTCGGAAACAGAGCGATTTGTTGGAGAACATACCCCATTTGCCAACGCATCTTTTGAATATTGTATTCTTTGATGCGTTTTTCTTTGAAGTAAATATCACCATCTGTCGGTTCTGACAAGGCGTTGATCATCTTCAAAGTCGTCGTTTTCCCACTCCCAGAAGGACCGACCAAAACAAAGATTTCTCCTTTATTGATACTCAGATCTAATTGATCGATCACTAGTTTTTGATCAAACTTTTTACTGACGTTTTTAAATTCAATAATTGGTGTCATTCTTGTCCCTCCTTAATTAATCCTTCGTCTATCAGGAAGGTACGTGCGACTTCTGCTGGATTTTTTCCTTCGACATTGACCTGATAATTCATTTCACTCATTTGTTCTTCGGTGATTTTCCCTGCCAACTTTTCCAATGCACGGACGACTTCTGGATGTTCCTTGGCAAAGGCTTCTTTCATCAAAGGCGCTCCTTGATAAGGTGGAAATAGTTCCTGATCGTCTTCTAGAATAACTAAGCCATATTGACGCAATTCACTGTCCGTGGAATAGGCATCCAGTAGATTGATATCACCATTATTGATGGCTTGGTAACGCAATGCTGGTTCCATACTTTGGACACTTGGAAAATCTAGCCCATAAAGTTCTTGGATCCCCGCATATCCGTCCGTCCGATCAATGAATTCGAGAGTGAAGCCAGCTTTGATTTGATTTTCGATTTTCTTCAAATCAGAGATCGTGGTTAGTCCATTTTCCTCAGCAAATTCTTTTTTGACAGCCAACGCATAGGTATTTTGATACGCCATCGGCTGAAGCAAGGTCATCTCAAACTGATCCTTCAATAGATTGACTGCTTCGGTATAGGTTTCGTCGGAGTCAAGGTTTTGACTCGCAAGCTTTTCTGGTACCTCAACTAAGCTCTCCAACACGGTACCAGTAAACTCTGGATATATATCAACTTGACCATTGTCCAATGCGCTGAATAAGAAAGAGGTTTTTCCAAAATTTGGCTCTAGTTCAACTTGGGCATCAGGGTCTTCTTGTTCAATCAATTCTTTGTACATGTTGATCAAGATATCAGGTTCAGACCCTAGTTTCCCTGCGATCGTAATGGTTTTGGGAGCAAAAAATCCGCTTTGTGAGAAGGAAACCCCACCAATCAGCAAGATGATTGCTGCCAACGTGATCAAGGTATAGCGCGGTTTTAAATGTTGCAGGTAACGGATCAGGGTACTGAAAACAATCGCCAACAAGGCAGACCCGATCGCACCAATTAACGTTAACTCAGGCGCATTTCGATCGATCCCTAACAAAATAAAGGAACCTAACCCGCCAGCGCCAATCAAAGCGGCCAAGGTCGCTGTTCCGATGATCAAGACCAGCGCCGTGCGAATCCCAGAAATTATGACAGGCAAAGCAATCGGCAACTCGACTTTGATCAATCGGCGCATCCGAGACATACCAAATGCCGCAGCAGCTTCTTCGATTGATGGATCGATCTCCGAAAGGCCAATATAGGTATTTTGAAAGATCGGCAATAATGCATAAATAACTAATGCGATCAATGCAGGTGGCGTTCCGATCCCCACGAATGGAATCAATAAACCTAACAGTGCCAGTGATGGAATCGTCTGCAACACACTCGTTATTTGTAGGCCGACTTCCGCTGCCCGTTTATGATTAACCAGCCAAATAGCTAAAGGAACAGCAATAACGATCGCCACGAGCAGCGCAATGATCGACAATGATAAATGTTCAAAGACAGCTGTCAGCAATTCCCCTTTTCGCTCATTCAACGTTTCAAAAAAAGTATTCATCTTTTCATTCCTCTCCTACTCCATAAGAACAGTATAATCGAAGTGCGAATTTCCTCCAAACAACAAGCAAGGAGAACTTTTTTGTCTTATGTTGAGCGACAAAAAAACGATGGCTGCCAATGAAATGGCAACCATCGTTTTGTATTTATTCATTTGTTCTCTTTTTATTATTCGGTCATTGGCGTATTTTCAAAAACCAGCTGATCGTTCAATAATTCGATGGTGACTTGGGTCTTTGGTAAGACTCTGCCAGCAACGATTTCTTTTGCCAATGGGGTTTCGACTTCTCTCGTGATAAACCGACGGAGAGGACGCGCACCATACGCTGGCTCATAAGCATTTTCAGCGATCCAGCGTTTGGCTTCTTCAGTGATCGTCAACAGTATATCTTGGACTTCCAGTCGTTGTGAAAGCTGTGCGATGATCTTGTCGACGATGCCTGTCACATCGTTTAGACTAAGCGGTGTGAATAAAATCGTATCGTCGATCCGATTTAAGAATTCTGGTTTGAAATGCCCTCTCAAGAGATTACGGACAGTTTCTGCGACAGTTTCTGGGATCGTTCCTTCTGCCGTTACACCATCTAGCAAGACTTGAGAGCCGATATTGCTAGTCATGATCAAGACGGTATTTTTGAAATCAACGACGCGTCCTTTTGAGTCTGTCAAACGGCCATCATCAAGCACTTGCAATAAGATATTGAAGACATCTGGATGGGCTTTTTCGATCTCATCCAATAAGACGATCGTGTATGGATTGCGTCGAACGGCTTCAGTCAATTGTCCACCTTCTTCAAATCCAACATAGCCTGGAGGGGCACCGACCAAACGAGACACCGAATGTTTTTCCATGTATTCGCTCATATCGATCCGAACCATATGCTCTTCAGAGTCAAAGAGGTTGACCGCTAACGCTTTCGCTAATTCGGTCTTACCGACGCCGGTCGGTCCTAAGAACAAGAAGGAACCTAATGGTCGATTTGGATCTTGCAGACCAGCTCGGGAACGAATGACTGCGTCACTGACGGCATCGACTGCCTCATCTTGTCCGATCACTCGTTGATGCAAGGTCTCGTTTAATTTCAACAGTTTTTCTCGTTCGCCCTCCACTAATTTCGCAACAGGGATTCCTGTCAAACGGCCCACGACTAAGGCGATCTCATTTTCTGTCACTGACTCTTGAACCATCCGAATGCCTTCGTCTTGGTTTTTTTCTTCCAATTCAGCGAGTTCTTTTTCCAGTTGGGGAATCGTCCCATGACGAAGAACAGCTGCCCGTTCCAAATCATAGTTATTTTCAGCATCTTCCAACTCATGCTTGGCTTTATCGATCTCTGCCCGTTTATTGGAAACTGCATTGACTTCTTCTTTTTCCGTTTCCCACTGCATTTTCATGGTATTGACTTCTTCACGCAATTCCGCCAATTCTTCTTGTAAAATGCCTAAACGTTTTTTCGATGCATCATCGGATTCTTTTTTCAGTGCGGCTTCCTCGATCTCCAGTTGCATCAACCGTCGAGTGACCTGATCGAGCTCGGTAGGCATCGAATTCATTTCCACCCGAATCGTGGCACTTGCTTCGTCGATCAAATCGATGGCTTTGTCTGGTAAAAAGCGGTCCGTGATATACCGATCAGATAAGGTCGCAGCAGCAACAAGCGCATTGTCATGGATATTGACGCCATGATGGATCTCGAACCGTTCTTTCAAGCCACGTAAAATCGAAATCGTATCTTGAACGGTTGGTTCCTGTACCAGCACTTTTTGGAAACGACGTTCCAAGGCTTTGTCCTTTTCCATGTATTGACGGTATTCATCAAGGGTGGTTGCGCCAATCGTATGCAATTCTCCCCGTGCCAGCATTGGTTTTAGTAAGTTTCCAGCATCCATGCTGCCTTCCGTCTTACCAGCACCTACAATATTGTGGATCTCATCAATAAAGAGAATGATCCGTCCATCGGCTTTTTTCACTTCTTGTAAGACGGCTTTCAAACGCTCTTCAAATTCACCTCGGAACTTGGCACCTGCGATCAAGGCACCCATATCCAGAGAAAAGATCGTTTTGTCTTTTAGGTTTTCTGGGACGTCTTTTCGCACGATCCGTTGAGCCAATCCTTCAACAATGGCTGTTTTACCAACCCCCGGTTCACCAATCAAAACGGGATTGTTTTTTGTTTTCCGAGAAAGGATGCGAATCACGTCGCGAATTTCTTCGTCTCGTCCGATAATGGGGTCCATTTTTCCGCTGCGGACTTGTTGGACCAAGTCAACGCCGTATTTTTCTAATGCTTTGTATTGTTCTTCTTGATTTTGTGAGGTCACACGATCCCCTCCTCTTAATGTTTCGATCGTTTGCTTGATTTCTTTCGCGGTGATTCCTTGTTTCTTTAAATACACCGTCAATGGATGATTTTTCAATTTCATCAACGCATAAAGGACGATTTCTGTGGAAAGATACTCGTCTTGAAATTCATTTTTTAATTGATCTGCCTCAGACAAAAGATGAAACAGATTTTGACTCATGGATTGACCATAACGAACATTTCCTCCTTCAACCGAAGGCAGTTCATCTAGTAGCTGGTCGACTTCCTTTTCAAATGCATCGACATCAAGGCCTGTATCCGTATAAAAATTGCGGCCGAATTGATTGGCTTGCAATAAAATCTTCCATAAATGCGGAATATCGATTTCTTGGTGGTGACGCGTCATGGCAATCTGCTGTGCTTCCGCGATGGCACTCTGTAAGGTAGTCGTCATTTTTTCTGGGTTCATACTTTTCCCTCCCAAAATGGTAGTCAGAAAAATAAGTACGCTGCAAGCAGCATCCTTTTTTCTACTCTTGTATTATACAATATTGGTCAGTAATGGTCAAAAGATTTCCCTCGAAGATCAAGATTTTTTTCAGTATTCTTTCATGAAAATTGACAGATAGGAAGCCGCAATGGTATGCTAGGTCCTGATTGGTCAGGAACTATTGATTTTCCTGATCCTTTTGATCGCTCTTTGGCGATAGTTATTCAGTAAGATTATCTACTTAGCTGTAACGTCTACTGTTTACAGCTTTTTTATATGGAGGAAACGATGTTAACATTAACGAATATTAGCCAACAATTTGGCGACAAATTGCTTTACGAAGATGTTTCCGTTCAAATCAACCGTGGGGAAAAAGTCGGTTTGATTGGACGAAACGGCGCTGGCAAAAGTACTTTAATCAAAATCATTACAGGAGAAATTCTCCCAGACGATGGCTTTGTTCAATTTCCGAAAAATTTGAAAATGGGCTATTTGGATCAATACGTCAATGTTGATGAAACGCAATCGATCCGTGATTTTTTGCGCTCTGCCTTTGCAGAAGACTTCGAAAAAGAACAACAGATCGCAGATCTTTATACTGCTTATGGCGAAAGTCTTGACGATAAGCTTTTAGAAAAAGCCGGCGAATTGCAAAATCAATTGGATCAAGGAAATTTCTATCAAATGGATACATTGATCGATGATTTAGCAGAAGGATTAGGTATTTCGGTTCTCGGCATGGATACCCCCCTCGCTTCCTTAAGTGGTGGTCAACGCTCAAAACTGATCTTAGCAAAAATGCTGCTAGAAAAACCCGACATGCTGATTTTAGATGAACCGACCAACCACTTAGATGATGAGCATATCAAATGGCTGGTTGAGTTTTTACAGGACTTTACTGGTACCTACTTAGTCGTTTCTCATGATCGTCAATTCTTGAATGAAATCACGACCCATATCATTGATATCGAATTTGGCAAGCTTTCTAAGTATACGGGGAATTTAGACAAAGCATTAAAGCTAAAAACGCTGCAAAATGAAAGTTATATGAAGCAATACGAAGCACAACAAGAGCATATCAAGAAAACCGAAAGCTATATTCGTAAATACAAAGCTGGTTCTCGTTCAACAATGGCAAAGAGTCGTGAAAAACAATTGGCAAAAATCGAACGTTTGACCCCACCCCAAGATGTCCCTAAACCGCATCTAGGATTTGATTTGGCACCGATCGTTACGACCTTGGCATTAGAGACGACCAATCTAGTGATCGGTTATGACCAAAAGCCTTTACTATCGCCAATCAACCTAACGATCCGCTATGGCGAAAAAATTGCGATTCGGGGATTTAATGGGATCGGTAAATCGACGTTGATCAAAACAATACTTGGTGTGATCCCTGCAATTGAAGGAACCGTTTCTTACCCACAGCATACAAAGTTTAATTACTTTTCTCAAGATCTTGACTGGGAGTATCCATTACAGACGCCTCTGCAATACCTCGAGGATCTTTTCCCAAAGGCAACCAACAAAGAATTGCGACGACAACTTTCTCGTGCGGGATTACCTAGCCAGCTTGCTCAAGAGGAATTGAAATTATTAAGTGGTGGCGAGCAGACAAAAGTGAAGTTAGCTGAAATGATGCTGATCAAAAGCAACTTTTTGATTCTTGATGAACCGACCAACCATATAGATCAAGACACGAAAAACAATTTGGAAGAAACCCTGGCAACTTTTCCCGGAACCGTTCTGATCGTTTCCCATGAAGCTGAATTCTATGAATCCTTTGTTGATCGGATCATTGATTTGAAAGACTAAAAAAAACGCTTATCCTCTACTCGAAGATAAGCGTTTTTTTAACTTTCCACTTTTTCTTTTCTGAGCTCTGTCAGCTCTTGGCTAATGTCTTTGCGCTTTTCTTTCATTACATATGCAAAACCAATAATGAAGGGCCAAATGAATGTCGCTAAGCGATACAGCAGCATAGAAGATGCTGCATCGACTGTGCCGACTAATGGACCAAAAAGCAGCATATAAATAAATTCAAAGGAACCGATCCCTGCCGGTGTTGGAATCACCCCGGACAAGACGACGGCAAAGCTGATGAAGGATAACGTCAACAAGAAATCGATCTCTGGGTGCTGCACGACAAGAATCACATAAGGGATCACGTACCAAGGCAGCATCTTCAAAAGATTCCAAAGATAGATGCGTAAGAAAGCGGTGCGGTCGGTAATGATCGCATTGACCGTTTCTCGCAAAGAATAGATCTGGGTGTTGCATTTGTCAACGATCCCTCTTAACGCTGCACTTTTGAATAGCTTATTGCTGACGATCACAAAAAAGACTTGAATGTTGATACTGACAGAAAGTGCCAATAAAGCGGCAATGATCAAAAAGACGAGTACGATCCCCGCCAATATCACCCAAATCATATTCGGCGCATTGTCATAAAATAGCGAGAATTGAATGATCAACCCAGCGATCGCATAAGTCAATATGGCAAACTTATACATCACCATGTGTAAGGTGGTGACCCCAACCCCTTGCGACAACTGCAAGCCATTTTTACGATAAAAATTCACTTCTGAGATCAAGGTGCCCGCGCCAAAGGTCACAATTCGGTAAAACCCACTGTAACAGACGGTCAGAAACCCCGCCTTGGTGGTGAATTCCGGTTGGAAAGTCACAGCAATCTCTTTGACCGTTCGTCCTTCAATCACTAGGTACAATGTGCCAAGCCCCATAACCAGTAAGACGACGAGAAAGCTGGTCTCTCTTAGCCCCGCTAAAATTTCCATCATCGAGTTACGGACAAAAAAATACATCACACCCAGAATGCCTACTAATAAAAGTAAATTAAGGGCGAACTTCACTTTAGTTTTCATATTAACTCCTTGCTTGTTAAACCGAATTTATGCAAAAAAGACCATCAGCAGGATAGCAAAAACGGTGCCGAAAGCAAAAAAGAAATAAAACTTCTTCTTTCTTGTTTTATGGCGAAACACGCGTTGCGCGATCAAACCGCCTAATCCGCCGCCAATCGCCCCCATAAAAAGGAGATTTGCTTCGGGAACCCGCCAACCTTGTTTTACTGCCTGATATTTATCATAACCCATCAGACAGAAAAGATAAAGATTGACTGCAATTAAATAAAACCACAATGGATTGTAAATCAGTGCATCCATCCATTTCCTCCATATGATTGATCGTAGGGACCATTATTTTGATTCTTGTGCTTCCTCAGGTACCAACATCGTCAACCCGTGCTTGATGACTTTCATGTCGATTGGCAGATCATCCGTTGGATCGCCGTCGGTCCGAGTATGAACCGTTTTTTCTTTCGCCTTGATCGAGACCTTTGCGGCAGTGAAATATTCAACACTTGGTACTTTGGCAATTCTACCACGAATAATTCTTGGCAAATACAAAATAAACCGTAAAATGTTCAATTTTGGCAAAAGAATAACATGGAACAAGCCATCGTCAGGTTTTGCTTCTTCATCAAAGTTCTTAAACCCACCTGCTGAATTCGACATAACGATCGTCAGTAATTGACTTTTCCCCTGCCATTTCCGTTCGTCAGCAATGACTTCCAATTTGTATTGTTTCTTTTTGATCAACAGATGAATGAACCGTTTCATAAACGCCAACGGACCGTACTGTTGTTTTTCTTCTTGGGAAGTTGCTGCTGCTGTATCTGCCAAAAGACCAATGGTCATCGTCGAGATCATTACTTGATCATTGACCATCCCATAATCGATCGGACGTTCAACCCCTGTTAAAATATTCTCAAACGCTTCTTCTGGCTTGACTGGTATACCTAACATTCGAGCGAAGTTATTTACCGTTCCTCCAGGAATGATCCCGATCTTCAGCTCATCCAGCTTTTCTTTGAATGTTTGCAGCCCATGATGGATCGTTCCATCCCCACCAATAATAACAATCGTATCGACCGCATGTTTCTTGGCTGCCTCTTTAACATCCTCAGGGTCAACATCGGGATTTGATGCTTGTAAAAACACTTGATGCTCATCGCCTTGTTCGTTCACATAGGCTTGGAATTTTTCTGCTGTTTCTTTTGCTTCACTTTTCCCCGCTGTATCGTTGTATAATACGAGAATTTTCATCCTATTCACATCCTTATAAAAGGCCGGGCCTTACGCAAGACCTGCGTGAAGAGTTCCCAGCCCTAAAGTTGTTCTTTTCTTTCAATGAAGAAGCTGCTGCTATGCTTGCGCATTCAGTTCGGCGATTTTCACAATCACATCGGTCGCTTTCATCATTGATTGTAGTGAGACGAACTCATAACGTCCGTGCATATTTTCTCCACCAGCAAAGATATTCGGGGTTGGAATCCCTAGATAGGAGATTTTCGAGCCATCGGTCCCACCACGGACAGGTTCTGTCATCGGTGTGATTCCAACTGCTTTCATCGCATCTTTCGCTAAATCAATGATGCTCATATCTTTTTCGATGATTTCTTTCATGTTGTAGTATTGATCATATAGATGTACGTGCACTCGTGGTTCATCAAAGCGGGCATTCAAGCTTTCTTGAACCGCTAATAATTGTGCTTTTCTTTCTTCGAAACGACTCCGGTCATGATCTCGAATAATGTATGCCATTTTCGCTTCTTCTACTGAACCACTAAGGCTCATCAAATGGAAGAACCCTTCTGTCCCTTCGGTTTTCTCAGGAACTTCATCAGCAGGTAGCGCATTTTGAAAATCGACTGCTAGTTGCAAGGCGTTGATCATGGTGTCTTTAGCTGTTCCAGGGTGGACATTCTTTCCTTGGATCGTAATTTCAGCTTGCGCCGCATTGAAGGTTTCGTATTGCAATTCTCCTACTGGACCGCCATCCATTGTATAGGCAAAATCAACATTGAAATCTTCAACATCGAATTTATCGGCACCAACACCAATTTCTTCATCAGGTCCAAATGCGACTTTGATTTCCCCATGCTTGATCGTTGGGTTTTTCAGTAAAATTTCCATGGCTGTCATGATTTCTGCAATACCTGACTTATCATCAGAACCTAATAAAGTGGTACCATCAGTAGTGATCAAGGTTTCGCCAGCATAATTTTTTAAATTCGGAAAATCTTTTGTGTTTAATGTGTATTTTCCTTCTTTATCTAATTTAATGGTCGATTCGCCATCGTAATTTTCGATGATCTGCGGATCAACATTTTCTGCATTAAAATCGGCGGTATCCATATGGGCGATAAAACCGATGGAGCGCACGTCATGATCGACGTTACTTGGTAATGTTGCGATCACGAAACCATTGGATTCATTGTAATGAACATCGCTTAACCCTAGTTCTTCAAGTTCTTTTTGCAGTTCTTTAGCAAACGCGACTTGTGTTTGGGTGGAAGGTGTTGTGGTGCTTGTCGCATCTGAGCGAGTTTCTGTTTTGACATATTTTAAAAAGCGAGGCAATAAATTTTCGTACATAAAAGATTCTCCTATCTATAGTCAAATGGATTTGTTGAAGTGGTGGAAGGAACAAAGGTCACAGCCCAGTTCTCTTCTGCTTTCCACTGATAGAATTTCTCAATAAACCAAGGAATACATTCCTTTTCGATGTTGTGCCCTGGATCGATCCCGATCAACCCATTGGCTTGCATGTCATGGGCGAAATGGTAACTGATATCGCCAGTGATGTACACATCCGCTTGATGGCGTAAGGCATCGGAATAAAACGATTGACCACTGCCGCCACAAATGGCGATTCGCTGAATTTTTTCAGGTGCATTAGGAAAACTGACAACCCGTAAAGCAGTCAAACCAAACCGCTCTTTGACACGTGCGACAAACTGATCAATGGAAAGAGGCTCAGCGAGGTTGCCAACCCGTCCGATTCCATAGGTCTTCGGCAAATTGTCTAAGGCATACAGATCATAAGCTGGCTCTTCGTAAGGATGAGCAGCGATCATTGCCGAAAGGACCTTTTTCTCGATCGTTTCTGGAAAAATGACTTCGATTTTCGC
The DNA here is from genome assembly GCF_051713705.1 of Enterococcus sp. DIV1083b. Taxonomy (NCBI): domain Bacteria; kingdom Bacillati; phylum Bacillota; class Bacilli; order Lactobacillales; family Enterococcaceae; genus Enterococcus; species Enterococcus sp. DIV1083b. Next base: position 1,653,682 of record NZ_JBIOQJ010000001.1, on the reverse strand, counting down.
TTCTTGCACCTGTTCTTCTTTTCCGATCTCACCGATGGCAGGATGCGCCGCTTGCTGTGGTGTAAAGCGACCGGTGCCAATCAATGAATAGCTGGTGTTTTGGTAATTGCCTTGCTGACCAGCACCAGCTTTTCCTAATGCCTTTCGCAATGCTGGTGCCGATTCAACAGGTGTAAATACAGCTAGTTTCTTCATTTTTACTTGATGGGTTTGCTTCAAGTACGTATCTGGTTCAACTTCTAGCAGTTCACAAAACCAATCGTTCAAACCGTCTTCAATAATATCCATATTGGTGTGGGCGGCGTAAACGGCGATATCATGCTTGACGAGATCCATCAACATCTTTTGTTGCGGATCATCGGTCAGCAAGCGGTTCAAAGGGCGAAAGATCGGTGGATGTTTCGCGATGATCAAGTCGATCTTTTTCTCGATGGCTTCGGTTACCACTTCTGGACGTACATCAAGGGTCATCATGACTCGCTCGAGGGGTTTGTTTAATGTACCAACATGCAGACCAACAGGATCGCCTTCTTCTGCCAACCATAACGGGCAGTATGCTTCAAAGCGTTTGATAAATTCTTGACCAGAAATCATGCCAGTACCTCCTTGATCCATTCGATTTGTTCTTTCAATTCATTCATTTTCTCAGCAGGTGGTTCTTTGGCTTTCTCTAACTCTTTGACCACTCGTTGACGCTGCTTCAATTCATGCTGCCATTTTTTATAAAAAACTGGATTTTTTTCTTTTAATAAAAAGGGACCAAAAAATAATTGCTGGGTCGTGTACGTCGCTTTTCCAGTTTCCGCAACGATGATTTCATAATTTTTGTCATTTTCTTCTAACAGCACTTCATGAGTGATCGTAAAATTGTGATCAACGAGCCATTCCCGCAAGGTCCTTTCGCCAACATTCGGTTGTAAGACCAAACGTTTGACCCCCGCTAAGCGATTTTTTCTGCTGCCTTCTTCTAAAATAGAGCGAATCAAAGTTCCCCCCATTCCAGCAACAACAACCGTGTCGATCTTATCTGCTGGCTGAATAGCGTCCAATCCGTCTGCTAAGCGCACCACGATCTTCTCTGTTAGCCCGTTTTTACGTACTTGTTTACTGGCAGAATCATAAGGTCCTTGAACGACTTCTCCAGCTACAGCATAAGTGATTTTGTTCTGCAGCATCAATGCCACAGGTAAATAAGCATGGTCGGAGCCGATGTCGGCGATACGTGCTTGGTCGGGAATTTGTTCGCCCACGCAAGCCAAACGATCCGATAATGCATGTTCGTTCATATTGTCACTCCTTCTTTCGTAGTATAACACGCTTTCCATAAATAGAAAAAAATGTGCGTCTTGACTGTGGTGCCATTGCCAAGGCGCACATTGCATTAATCGTTCACTAATTCAACCTTTTGAATCGAGTTACCGGGAATTTGCGGTGGGATCGACATCGTCATGATCGGGACGCCTTGCAGCGACACTTGGACTTTGTCTCCTTCAACTAACTCCTCGATCTCTCCTGAATAGACCTCGATAGGGACATGGAGAATGACCCCATCATTTTGAAAACTTTGGACGACTTGATCCTCATCTTCAACTGCCGCTACGTCTTTCAAAAATAATTGAAAGGTATCATCTGAACCTGCTCGGGCATCTTCTTGAATAATACCAGTAAAAACCGTCGCTGTTTCGCTCTCTGAAGAACTATTGGCAACGGAACTAGTATTCTCACTTGATTCAGAAGGCGTGTTATCGCCACTTGATGCATTGTTGTTTTCGGGACTGCCACAAGCCGTTAACAGCAGCACTGCTGCTAAGGACAAGCCTAGAATCACTTGTTTTTTCATCATCTTCTTCCTCCAGTAATGGTCATTTTTAGGCATCATTTCGTCGATTTTTGCCCGTCATTTGGATTTCTTGTGTCAAGTAACGAATACGCTCCATAATACGTTTGGCTTTCAATGGTTCGGATTCGCCGCGTTGCGTTACTGAAAGATGCTGCTCTAACTCATGCATGGTAAAATTCGAGGTGAAGAACGTCGGGAGTTGCTCTTGCATTCGGTATTGTAGAATCACACCGAAGACTTCATCACGAATCCAACTACTCATCGCATCCGCACCGATATCGTCCATCATTAAGATTGGGGCTTTTTTCACTGCGTTCAGCTTATCCCCCACCTGATCTTTGCCGATTGCTTGTTTCATCTCTACTGCAAATGTCGGGAAGTGAACCAATGTCGTCGTGTAGCCTGCCTCCGCTAAATCTCTGGCGATCGCGCCAAGCAGATAGGTTTTTCCGATCCCAAAACTCCCCACAAAGTAAAGTCCTTTATGAAACTCCTGTGGATTGGCTGTCAACTCACTAATAAAATCAACGGCAGCTGCGATGGCCTCCATTCGGCCAGGCGTTTGCTGATAATCTGCAAAACTTGCTTCTTGTATATCTTTAGGCATATCCATCGCTTTGATGCGACTGCGGATCTCTTCTTGTTTCTGATATGCCAGTAGTTCTTTCGTTGGTACATAGGTGACGTCAATAAAATGAAAATTTAACGCTAAGCGCGGCTCATAGCCCGGTGCGATCATGGATGGATCATTGATGCGGAATTTCCGCTTTTCTTGGACGAACTCATATAGTTTCGCATAGCTTTTTTGAATATCTGCTTCGGTCAATACCTCTTCATTTTCGGCAATAAATGCTTTGACATCAGGATCTTGTAAAACCTCTGCCATCATTGCTGAAAACTGATCACGGTAATTGCGTTTATCCAATAGTTTTCCTAAGTTTTTCCCTACATCTTCCATTACTTGTCACCAGCTTTCTTATGCAAGTAGTTTTGCAGTTTTTTATCTAATTCTGCTTGTCGCTCTGGCGTTAATGCTGTCTCTTCCACTGGTTTTTCAGCCCAAGAAGGCAGCTTTTCTTCGCGAATGATTTTTTTGCCGCTGGTTTGTGGTCGGCTGCGTTTTTCCTTGGCACTTCGAACAAGGCTCCGAACATGTTTGATGGCATCTTCTGCCGTACCAATTTTTAATTCTGACCACTGGGCGGCGATATTGTTCACATAATTCCCTGACAAAGCGGCATTGTTTTGGACCACCAAGACATAATGAACCAGAACATTGATCACACTATTTGGCAATGGTGACCGTTCGACAAGGCTCTTGATCAGCCATTGTTCTGAATCGGTCATAAAACTGTTTTTCTCCGCTTTGATCGCCTTGAGAAAAGCGATCGGTGCATTGTTCTCACTTTCTTGAATCAATAAGACATCATTTTCTGAAAAACCATTCTGTTTTAAGGTATTGAAGCGGCGCAACTGACTTTCCGCTTGGGGATCTTCTCTTTTTGATGTTTTCGTGAATGTTTGCCGTGATTTCTTCATGATAGCTTGTTCCAGCTTCTTCTGGTCGACCTCGCCTGTTGTCAAAGAAACATTGTCCGCCATCAAATCCAACAATTCCAACACATCATAGCCATATAAAGAATGGTATAGAACTAACTTTTGTCGAAAACTTGGCGTGAAATTAGCGGCACGGATATACCGACGCTGCGCTTCATATAAAAGAAAGTCCCAATCCAACTGCTTTTCGTCAAGCACCAAGTTCGCTTTGGTTTCTTGAAAAGAATCACTGACTGCCTGTAACGTTTCTTCATGGGAAGCAAAACGTGCGGTATTTAACCCATAGGCGGCTGAGAAGGATTGAGTCACTTCCTGATAATCGGTCAAGGAACACTGCTTTGGTTGATACAACTTGACCAGCTGATTAAATTTACGCTCTCCGACTCTTTCCAACAACAGATAAACATACAATTCATCTTGAAAAAACGCTGCTGGATGGACCGGTTCTTGCAACCAATACAGATACGAGCTCCCGTTTTGAGCATCTGCTTTCTCATAAGACTTTAGCAAGCCGATGCCCTCTAAGTTTTGCTTGGCTTTTATGAAGCGAGGCATTCCCGCATTCATGGCATTCAAGATATCGAGATGCACGGCCGTCATCGACTCCTCGCCAGAAAAGCTTTGGGCTTGGACATCGCTTGCGAGTGTCAAATACAACGCTAAAGCATCACTTTCAATAATTGGTTGATACAAATAAATGAGGGCGTCTTTCCCTTCCGTTGTAAGTGGACGGCTTTTGAACACTTTGTACGATTGATTCGGTAAACTATTGCCCACTTGTTGTCCCCCTCTATTCTTGTGGTTCTTTCGCTTTTTCGACGATGTCTTGTAGTTCTTTCAAGAAAACTGACATGTCTTTAAACTGGCGATAGACACTGGCAAAACGGATATAAGCGATCTCGTCTAAATCAACTAAATCCTCCATCACATACTCACCAATCTGTGTTGTAGAAATTTCATTTTCACCAAGAGCACGAACACGACTTTCCACATGATCGACGATCGTTTCCATCTGATCCATTGTCACTGGACGTTTTTCAGCAGAACGAATCAACCCCCGTAGGATTTTTTCTCGATTGAATTCTTCACGGGCACCATTCTTCTTAATCACAAGTAGGGGTGCCTCTTCGATACGTTCAAATGTTGTAAAGCGATAGCCGCAATTTTCGCATTCACGACGGCGGCGAATCACACGTCCATCATCGGCTTGTCGACTATCAACTACCCTAGAATTGTTATGATGACATTTTGGACATTGCATAGTTCCACCTCATTTTCTCTCTTATGCGCTTACGTATTTACGTAAAGTCATCGGTTTCTATGATTAATTATAACATGAAATCCGTTGGTACAATAGCCAAAGTGGTTTATTCTGTTCATTTATTACAAAATTTAAATAATGTTATAACTACTGTTTTTTTGAATTTGAAAAAACGGCAGAAATCTTTCTGCCGTTTCATTTCGTTATTTATCTTTCATTTGCAGCAAAGAAACAAAGTCATGCAAATTTGCTGGCTGTTCCATCTGCTGATTGCACCGTTGGCTATCACGACAAATATAGTTCCCCCGTTTGGTATACGTTCCATCGCCATTGCTTTTCGTCAGAGAAAGAAACATCGAGACATTCCCTTCATGCTGACACAAGGGACAGATTCCTTTCTTGACCTCGGTTGAGACATGACCGTGAAGTCCTGTAAAGCCCTGCTCAGTGGCAATGATCATAAACTTACTTTGACTACCGATATCATCCCAAGAAAGATAGGTGGTCTCTTTTAAATCAACGGAAGCAAAATCAGGTATTTTCAGTTTTTTTACTTTCCGAAACATTTTTTCAATTTGTTTTGTTGTCGGTACCTGAAAGGGTCGGACGTACTCTTTGAGCTCTGTTAATAGCTCATTGCTGCGACTGATCGTCATCCCCGGTTGAAAGAAAGCAGCTAAAATTTCTCGTGGTGCTGTTTCTTCTTCAGGAAAAAATTGTTCTATGGCGTCTTTTGTCATCGTTTCAACCGTTTTGATCGTTCGAGGATCATTGACCGATTGATACGTTCGTACTAATTGGTATACTTGATGTTTAATTGAATGAAATTGGTAAGGTTCGATCATAAAAAAGCCTTCTTTCTAATTTTCCGTTTCCTATTGCGGCTGTTCTACTTTCTTGACAGTCGTACACAATGCATAAATAAGCATTTGATGACCACCTCCCAATTTCTTTGCTTCTTTCCACGCGATCTTAATGGATTATAATGAGAGGTTGAGAAATTGTCAACTGTGTAGGTGGTTGTCTTTCAACCTCTCTTTGGTCTCATTAACAAAAAATGCCTCGTCTAGAAGACGAAGGCATCCATGTTTGTTTATAATTTATCTTCAATTCCTGTGTAATGCTTCAGCTGGTCTGCATCCCGTCGATCATTCGAAGAAATTTTATTTGCATCGGGATTTTCAGCTCGCAATAGTTCTTCGCTGCTGACATTTTCAGGGGTGGTTCGATCATTGCGGGCATCACGCTCAGCATTTTGATCATCTAGTTCATTGACTCGTTTTTGATCGTGCTCTTTCTTGATTTGACCTTCTTGTGCTTGTTCTTTCCCAGAGTGGGCAAGTTCTTCATTGTTGGTCCACTCACCGATTTTTTCTTTGGCTTTGCCAACGATCACATCTTTTTCATCTTTAAAAGTACCCATAGTTATCATCCCTCCTGTATAGTTTCATCATAACAAGCATTCTGTTTTCTGACAAAAGATATGAATGCGATACCAAACAGTCAGCAAAATGTTTTTCTTTATGCTATAATATGAGCGATTATTTTCTGAATATTCATACAACTGGAGGTGAAGAACCTGTCTAAGGTTCGACAATAGATGACAATCCTCGATTTCCAACAGGTTTCTTTCGTTCGCGACAAGAACTATTTATTAAAAGCAATCAATTGGCAAGTGAAAAAAAATGAGCATTGGGCGATTTTAGGGCTGAATGGTGCTGGCAAAAGTTTATTACTCCAAATGATCACGGGAAGCTTATGGCCTTCTTCTGGTCAACGAACGGTCTTAGGTGAGCGTTACGGAAAAACGTCTGTGCCCGATCTTCAACGGCGCATTGGTTGGGTCAGTTCAGCGCTGCAAAGCAAGTTTTATGGTCGCGATCTTGCCGAAGAAATCGTTCTTTCGGGGCTTTATTCCAGTATTGGTCTTTATGCGTCCTACGAAGAAGAGCAGCTGATCCAAGCAAAAGAGCTTTTGGCTGACTTAGGTTTGTCGCATCTGATCCATCGTTCCTATCATGTCCTTTCGCAAGGGGAAAAACAATTTGTCATGATCGCACGTGCCATGATGGCACAACCAGAGATCCTCATTTTGGACGAACCTTGTACGGGCCTTGATTTATTTGCGCGAGAAGAACTGCTAACCCGTCTGCAGGCTTTTTCACAGCTGCCGAATACGCCGACTCTTCTTTACGTTACCCATCATACGGAAGAGCTACTACCGATTTTCACTCATTTGCTGATGTTAAAAAACGGCAAAGTCCACGCCGCTGGTCAACGAGAGACGATTTTTACTGAGGAGGTTCTCACCTCTTTTTATGATCAGCCGATCATTCTTCACCCCTTTTCCAGCAATCGCGTGATCGTGACCCCAAAATAAATCAGGGCTGGTACTTTGATATTTAACCATTCATACACGATCGTCTTACTTTCCAAACCAAACAGTTTCCGACATGTTTCAGCGCCAGTTGTTTTTGGAAATGATAGGGGTAGGTTTGCTATTGAAAGATAAAATAGCAGGTTCCCTTTTACTGAAGGGAACCTGCTGTCTTATCTATTTGTTTAAGGATGCTAACCAATCATCGATCTGCTGATTGAGTTGGGCGATCGTTCCTTGATTATCAAAGACAATATCTGCCCGTTGTTTCTTTTTCTCAATGGAAAGCTGACTGTCGATTCGTTGTTGCGCTTCTTGCTCACTCAGTTGATTACGTGCCATCAACCGCTCTTTTTGAAGCGCTTCTGGCACATAAACGACTGCGGTTTGATCCATGTATTGGTCGTAGTCGGCTTCATAAAGCAAAGGAATGTCAACGATCAACAAGGGCACTTGCTGCCTTTTTTCTTCGATCTGAGACAAAATCTCTTGTCGAATAAATGGCGACAGCGTCTGATTCAGCAAGCGACGTTTTTCTGGATCATTAAATATCAGGGCACCGAGGGTTTGCCGATCCAGGTGTCCGTCATCGGTCAAAATCTGCGGACCAAAGGCTTGTGTCACCGCCTGCAAGCCCTCCGTATTCGGTTCAACGACTTCTCTGGCGATGATATCGGCATCAATAATCGGTAAGCCCAGTGAGCGAAAATGCGCGACTGCGGTACTTTTCCCAGTGGCGATCCCGCCAGTGACCCCTAAGACAAAACTCATTTGCTGGACCTCACATGCAATTTTTGGCACTGAGGACAAAAGTGCGTCCCCCGTTGGGCAACCTTGGTCTTGACGATTGGTGTCCCGCATCGCCCGCAAGGATTGCCCGTTTGGCCATAGACATTTAATGACATTTGGAATTTTCCTGCTTCGCCCAATGCATTGAGATAGGTCCGAATGGTTGTCCCCCCTGCTTCAACGGCGCGTTCCAAGACATCGATGATCGCTTGATGCAACACGTTGGCTTCTGCTGGGGTGAGCGAATCTGCTGGTTGTTCAGGATGGATCTTCGCTTGCCATAGCGCCTCATCTACATAAATATTGCCCAAACCAGTCACAAGTTTTTGATCTAACAAAAGGGGTTTGATGGCTTTTTTAGACCGCTTTAAGCCTTGCTCAAATGCTTCCAATAAAAACAATTCAGGCTTAGGCTCAGGACCTAATTGCATGATGCCTTTATAGGCTGCGCTTTGGTCTTTATCCACTAAAGTCATACGACCAAATTTTCTTACATCATGGTAATTTAACTGACTGCCATCTGTAAAATGGAAAATGACATGTGTATGTTTATCGACAATCGGGTCTGACTCAAAATACTCGTACTTGCCTTCCATTCGTAGATGAGAGATCAGATCATAATCTGTCAATTTAAAAATCAAAAATTTTCCACGTCGTTCAAATTTTTCAAAACGTTGCCCTTTCAACAGTGCCGAAAAGATCGGCACTTCAGGACTTTCGATGATTCGCGGCCAAAGGATCTCGACCGATTCGATCGTTTTATTTAAAACAAGTTTTTCAAGTCCTTTGCGGACCGTTTCAACTTCTGGTAATTCAGGCACCTCTGTTCACCTCATTTATTTTGCATCGTACCATGTTTTGCCCCAATTGCTGTCTGTCAGTAAAGGGACATGCAATGCAACGGCTTGCTCCATCACTTCTTTCACTAAAGCGTCAAGACGAGGCAATTCAGATTCAGGTACTTCAAAGACTAGTTCATCGTGTACTTGCAGCAGCATCGTTGCTGCTAATTTTTCTTCTTTCAAACGTTTCGCCAAATCGATCATGGCAATCTTTAAGATATCCGCCGCACTGCCTTGGATCGGTGTATTGATGGCGGTTCTTTCAGCAAAAGTCCGAATATTGAAATTGCGCGAATTGATATCAGGTAGGTAACGACGGCGATGATACAAGGTTTCAACGTACCCTTTGTCCTTCGCCTCACGAACCACATCCTCCATATACGTTTTCACACCAGGATATTTTTCAAAATACGTATCAATGTATTGTTGGGCGGCTTTTCTGGTGATTCCTAGATTCTGGGATAAGCCATAATCGGAAATACCATAAACGATACCAAAGTTGACCGCTTTGGCTTGACGACGCATATTTGGTGTCACATCTTCTGCTTTTTCGATACCAAAGACTCGCATCGCTGTGCTTGAGTGAATATCTTGACCTTCGATAAAGGCTTCTTTCAAATGGGTATCATCTGAAATATGTGCCAATACCCGTAATTCGATTTGAGAGTAGTCAGAAGAATAGATCACCCAATCAGCTTCTCGTGGCACAAAGGCTTCACGGATCTTTCGACCTTCTTCTAAACGAATCGGAATGTTTTGCAGGTTCGGATCGACAGAACTTAAACGACCAGTTTGAGTCAAGGTTTGTACATATCGTGTATGGACTTTGCCATCCCCTTGGATCACTTTTAATAAGCCTTCTACATAGGTTGATTGGATCTTAGCGATTTGACGATAAGTCAAAATGTCTTCAACGATCGGTGCTTGCTCTTTTAGTTGTTCTAACACATCGACGGCTGTCGAATAGCCAGTCTTGGTTTTTTTGATGACTGGTAAGCCCATTTTTTCAAATAAGATCACACCCAGTTGTTTCGGTGAGTTTAAGTTGAAGGTTTCACCAGCTTCGGCGTAGATTTTTTCTTCAATTTCATGCAACCGTTGCGCAAATTCGCCCTTCATCTGATGCAAGCGAGACGCATCAACTTTGATTCCAGTAATCTCCATATCAGCTAAAATCATTGATAAAGGCAATTCCATTTCTTCAAATAGCGCTGTTTGATTCTTCGCTGCCAATTCTTCCGTAAGCTTTGGTGTTAGGTTCGTAATCGCTGCTACTTTACGGGCTAAATGAGCAAAGAAGTCTTCCTCATCCGCTGGCAGACCTTTTTTCGCACCTTTTCCATAAATCGCTTCATCCGATTGGATCGCATCATAGCCATAGTGAGCGGCAACACCTGCGATGTCATTATTCGTATCATTCGTGTCTAAAAGATAAGCTGCCAATAAAACATCAAAAGCGATTCCTTTTGGTGCTGTCGTGTATCGGTTTAATGCCACATACGTGCGTTTGGCATCATAGACGAATTTTTTACGCTCCTCGTCTTTTAACCAATTGGTAAAGACTGGACTTTCAAACAATTCTTCACGATTGCTGACATAAATTTTTTCTTGATTGCCCCAAGCAACACCGACGATGTCTTCCAAATGATAGTTATCCCCCATCATCTCGACATACAATGCTGTGTCTCCTTGGAACATATCTTCTGTTACTTCTTCAACGACCGAAAACAAAATGTCTTCCATCTCAACTGGTTCAGCTGTAATCTGCAACTTCTCTAAGAAGCTATTAAAGTTCATTTCTTGGTAGAATGGCACCAATTTCTCTAAATCTTTGCCTTCATATTTCAGTTTGTCGACATCGACCTCAATGGGCGCATCCACATCGATGGTTGCTAATTGTTTTGAAAGAAAGGCGATCTCACGGTCATTGATCAGGTTTTCTTTCATCTTGCTTTTTTTCATTTCATCGATGTGTTCATAGATCCCCTCAACGGAGCCATATTCCTTCAATAGCTTGATGGCTGTCTTCTCACCAATTTTGGTGACACCAGGAATATTATCGGAAGCATCGCCGGCTAGTCCTTTCATGTCGATGATTTGTAAGGGCGTTAGGCCGTCATATTTTTCAGCCACATGAGCGGGCGTATAACTTTCAATTTCGCTAACTCCTTTGACCGTAATGTCAACTTTCACGTGCTCCGTTGCCAGCTGGGTCAAATCGCGATCGCCAGATAAAACGACGACATCAAACAGCTCTTTGTCGACTTTATTCGCCAATGTACCAATAATATCATCGGCTTCGTAATTATCTAATTCGTAATATTGAACACCTAACGCGTTGATCAATTCGCGAATGTAAGGCATTTGTTCTTTAAATTCCCCAGGGGTTTTTGAACGTCCGCCTTTATAGTCTTCATACATCGCTGTCCTGAAGGTGGTTTTTCCAGCATCAAAAGCCACTAAAACATGTGTTGGCTGTTCTTTTGCCATCACATTTTCAAACATAGTATGAAACGCATAGATGGCATTTGTGTGCAGCCCATTGGCATTTTTAAACCGTTCTAATGAATTATGCAACGCAAAAAACGCGCGAAAAGCCACACTATTTCCATCAACGAGTAGTAATTTATTTTTTGGCATTTGATTACTCCTTTTCTCAAAAAGTTCCTCTTTATTCTATCAAAGAACGGGCACAAAAGCGATGAATTGCTTTGTTTTCTCTCTCATTTTATACAAAAAAAAAGGCGAGTTTCCTCGCACTTTTTTTAGTTGTTTTTTCCAAAGATTCGCAATAACGCAAGGAATAAGTTGATAAAGTCCAAATACAGTTGTAATGCCATGAAAACGGCCACTCCTGTATTTGCGCCACCATTCGTTGCGAAGTATACATTGCGGATTTGCTGATTGTCATAAGCGGTGATCCCCATAAAGACAAAGACGGTCACGATCGATAAGAAAAAGTCAACCGGTTGACTGCGTAAAATAAATACATTCAAGAGCGTCGAGATGATGATCCCGAGCAACAGACCATAGCCGATACGACCAACTACACTTAGATCCCGTTTGGTCATGATCCCAAATGCTGACATGACACCAAAAGTGACAGCTGCTGAAACAAATGCTCCCACGATCGATCCAAAGTCATAGATCATCAGTGTCACAGATAAGGTCAATCCATTCAAGAGCGAATAGACTAAAAAGCCAGCAACGGTCAAGGACGGATTTTTCTGCGCCTTCACCCCTAATACAATAACTAGAATGATCTGTAAGATCCAAAGACCGGTAAATCCTAGCGGAAAGTTGCTGATAAATTGCAGGGTTTGCGCTTGAAAGACTTCCCCAAATATATAGGCTGAGATCGCACTGATCGCAAGCCCAACGCCGAAGAATAAATACACTTTTGAATAAAAGCGATTTAAGCCTTGGGCTTGGACGGTTTCATTATTTAAATTATTCATCTTGTTGTTCCTCCTCATTTTCTGCTACTGCTTTTGGCGGCTGGACCATGACCACAGCATCTAAAATACGATGATCTTCTGTGTTGATCGCTTCAACCGAAATAGTTACCACGTCTTTCATTTTATCCACTTTGATCACTTCGAATTCAAAGGTCAACGTTTCATAATGATATACAGGTTCAATAAAGTTTACCGAAAAATTGACTACATGAGAGCCAGAACCAGGCAAATGTTTCGATACGGCACTGGTGATGATCCCCATCAACATAATGGATGGTACGATGGGACGCTGGTACTCAGTTTTTTGCGTGTAGTCATGTTGTATATACAAAGGATTGGCATCATTAGTCAGCCCTAAATATAACAACAGTTGATTGTCTTCGATCGATTCTGTTAAGGATAACGAATCGCCTTCCTCGATATCTTCAATACTTTTTCCTATTTTTCGCGGTTTCCCTATATTCAAAATTTAATTCCTCCAAAAAGAATAGTTTCATCTGAGTATATTCTATCAGATGCCGACAAAAGTGCAAGTTCGCGGTGCTGCTTTTGCAAAAACTTCAGATGTAAAAAACTCTTGCAGCAAACACGCCACAAGAGTCTTTGATTACAATACGTTACGAGTTGTATTGCTTAATAGTTTTTCATAGGCTGTCTCAAATTTTTGCACATCGCCTGCTCCCATGAAAATCACGACAGCATTTTGATGATCCAATAGCGGAGATACGTTCTCTTCTTTGATCACAGTTCCGCCTTTTTGAATTTTCTTGCCTAGATCTTCAATTTTAACATCTCCTCGTGATTCACGAGCAGATCCAAAAATGTCACATAGATAGACATGGTCTGCAAGATCCAATGCTTCCGCAAATTCATCCATCAAAGCGATCGTGCGGGTAAAGGTATGTGGCTGGAAGACAGCAATAATTTCTTTCTCTGGATATTTTTGACGAGCGCCATCGATCGTTGCTTTGATTTCTGCAGGATGGTGGGCGTAGTCGTCCACGATCGTCATATCCGCCACGATTTTTTCGCTAAAGCGGCGTTTCACTCCAGGAAATGAAATCATCTCAGCTGCAACTTCTTTCATATCCAATCCTTCTTTGTAAGCCACAGCGATCACACTTAATGCGTTGTTGATGTTGTGCTGACCAAACGCTGGCAAGACAAAATGGCCAATATTTTCACCATGGATAAAGACGTCGAACTCTGAACCTTGGGTGGTGCGTTCAATATTTTTTGCTTGGACATCGTCGTTATCGTTGACGCCGTAATAGTAGATTGGGACATCGGCTTCAAGTTTACGCAAGTATTCATCATCACCAAAAGCAAAGATGCCTTTTTTCACTTGACTTGCCATCGATTGAAAGGCTGAGAAGACATCCTCGATCGAGTGGAAGTAGTCTGGGTGATCAAAATCGATGTTGGTCATGATTGCATAATCCGGTGAATACGCTAAGAAATGACGACGGTATTCACAGGCTTCAAATGAAAAGAATTCCGCATCAGGTTCCCCATGACCAGTCCCATCGCCAATCAAGAAACTTGTTGGACGGATGCCGCTTAAGACATGAGAAAGCAATCCTGTCGTACTGGTTTTCCCGTGAGAACCGGTCACCGCAATACTCGTATAGGGCTGAATGAATTGGCCAATAAAGTCATGATAACGAGTAACTTCTAAACCAAGTTCTTTTGCCCGTACGATTTCTTCGTGGGTGTCAGGGAAAGCATTCCCTTGGATAATGACCATTTCTGGTTGAATGTTTGCTTTATCGAAAGGCAACAATTTGATCGCTGCTTTTTCTAGATCACGTTGAGTGAAGAAATATTCTTCCACATCAGAGCCTTGTACTTGGTAGCCTTTTTCGTGCAGAATCAAAGCCAATGAACTCATACCGGAACCTTTGATTCCAACAAAATGATGTATTTTGTTTTGATTTTCCATTATTATAATCCTCTTTTCTCAAATCCGCGTCGTAAAAAAACGCGTGTATTGACAAATATCAGGTTGTCACACGACCTACATTATCATACAAAATGTAAAAAATAGCAACGAGTTTTATTTTTCGACTTGACTTTTCTCATCATTTCCTATTTCTAGCAAACGTCCACGACATTTTCCACAAACATATTTTTTGATATCCACACGTCGCTGCCGCCGAATCTCGCAGCCGCAATTTTGGCATCGATAGCGATGTTTGGCTGTCCTTTTGGCAGGAGGTGCATAACGCAAGCCTCCCGTTCTTGCCAGCAATGCTTTAAAGGCAGGATCTTGGTGACGGTGACCAAGACCTGCTAAGTGCAAATGATAATGACACAATTCATGCTTGATAATGCCGATAAAAACCTCCATCCCGTGTTCTGTGAGCATGGTTGGATTGAAATCCAAGTGGTGATCACTTAGATGGTAGCGGCCACCGGTTGTTTTTAAGCGAGAATTAAACACCGCTCGATGCGTGAATGGTTTGTTGAAAACAGACAGCGACAGCTCTTCCACCAACCGCTGCAGTTCTTGTTGGGTCATTTGGCATTTCCCGGATCGACCATGGTTAAACTGATACGGCCTTTTTTGACATCTACTTGCTCGATCCAAACGGTTACGACATCACCGACGGAAACAACGTCTTTCGGATGCTTTACAAACGAACGGCTCAGCTTCGACAAATGCACCAGTCCATCTTGTTTGACACCGATATCGACGAAAGCACCAAAGTCGATCACATTTCGAACCGTTCCCTTCAGTTCCATTCCCGGTTTTAGGTCCTCCATACTCAGCACATCTTTGCGCAATAATGGGGCTGGCATTTCATCACGCATATCGCGTCCAGGCTGCATTAACGCCTTTAGGATATCCGTGATGGTTTCTTTGCCGACTGACAATTTTGCGGAAAGCTCCGCTGGGCGTAGTTGGGCAAGTTTCGCTTTATTTTCTTCCATTTGCTCTTTCCCTAGCTCCGCTAAAGAAATACCCGCGATCGCCAAAATTTCTTTGGCAGTGTCATAACTTTCTGGATGGATCCCGGTATTGTCCAAAATGACTTTTCCGCCAGGTATCCGCATAAAGCCGATCGCCTGTTCATAAGCTTTTGGTCCTAAGCGAGGGACTTTTTTCAGTTGATTCCGCTGCGTAAATACACCATTTTCTTCTCGATAAGTCACGATATTTTGAGCAGTGGTTTTATTTAAACCAGCTACATGCTGCAAGAGTGCCGCACTTGCGGTATTGACGTCAACGCCAACTTGGTTGACAACAGTCTCAACAACAAAATCCAATTGTTCAGCGAGGCGTTTTTGCGAAACGTCATGCTGGTATTGTCCGACGCCCACGGATTGTGGATCAATTTTGACTAATTCTGCCAAAGGATCTTGCAGACGGCGACCAATACTGATGGCGCTGCGTTCTTCCACTTGCAGATCAGGGAATTCTTGACGAGCGATCGGACTGGCAGAATAAACAGAAGCGCCTGCCTCATTCACGATCACATAATATACTTCTTGATCGATCAATTTTAATTGTTCAGCGACGAATTGCTCTGATTCCCGACTCGCAGTCCCATTACCGAGTGCGACCATCTCGACTTTATAGGTTTGTAATAAGCGACGAAACGCTGGTCCAGCAGCTTCTCGCTTATTCATAGGCGCTGGTTTATGAGGATAGATCACTTCGATCGCTAGTACTTTTCCAGTCTCATCAATGACGGCTAGTTTACAGCCTGTACGATACGCTGGATCAAAACCTAAAACGACTTTGCCCTTCAATGGCGGCTGCAGCAACAGATTGCGAAGATTTTCTCCAAAAATCGCAATTGCTTGTTCGTCAGCTTTTTCTGTCAATTCATTGCGGATCTCTCGTTCGATGGCTGGTGAAATAAACCGTTTCAGCGCATCAGCAGCTGCAGCTTCAACAAAACTGGCTGCGGGTGAATCCCTATTCGTGATCAATTTGCGACGTAGGTAATCCATGATTTTTTCTTCATCTGCCACAAGGGCGACCTTCAAGATGTCTTCTTGTTCCCCACGATTAGTGGCTAAAATTCGGTGGGATACCATCTTATTGATAGGATGCTGGAAATCGTAATACATTTCATAAACGCCTTTTTCATCTTTTTCAGCATTTTTGACCGTGCTTTGATACAGTCCTTTGTTTGTGTAATAGCTGCGGATCCAACTACGAAACTCTGCAGTATCACCAACGCTTTCTGCAATGATCTCGTGCGCGCCTGCTAAGGCATCTTCTACAGTAGGAACAGCATCACTGATAAATTCGGCCGCTTTTTCTTGAACGTCACCTGCTTTTGGGAAGCTTAACAGCCACTGAGCAAATGGTTCCAAGCCGTTCTCTTTGGCGATCGTCGCTTTGGTGCGTCGTTTTTGTTTATAAGGACGATACAGGTCTTCGACGGCCTGCATTTTTGTTGCAGCTAAAATCGCCTGAGATAGTTCAGGCGTTAGCTTTTCTTGTTCTTCTATCAAACGCAAAACCTCTTGCTTGCGCTTCTCTAAGTTTTCTAAGTACTGGTATCGCTCTTCAATTTCTCGAATCTGAACTTCGTCAAGTCCATTCGTCATTTCTTTACGGTAGCGGGCAATAAAGGGGACGGTATTTCCTTCTTGCAATAACTGCAACACCGTACTGATTTGTTTTTGGGTAAAAGCGGTTAATTCTTGTTTTACTAAATCAAGTACCTCTTGATTCATTTCTGCCATTTGTTCTCACCTTTCCTTTGTTGCTTTTGCTATTTTAACATAAAAAAGACAGCCATTGAGCGAACAAGATTGCACGAAAACAATGTTGCTTTCGCGACTCTTGTTATGGCTGCTTTTGTCTTTTCTCAAAAAGACTTTTAAAAGTCTGGTTGCCAAGGACCTGCTAAATTTTGGTATTCGATGTCCTGAACGATCCCTTTGTCATCAAAAATCACGCCATGCACCGATCCACCAAATACTGCCCCGCCATCGATGCCGATTTTGTCGTCTTGTTGCCATAGATCCGTCGTCTGCATATCTCCATGCAGCATGGGCGTGATGGTATGGCCAAAAACGATCGTTTTTCCTGTACGGTTTTTTCCTTTATGAAATGGCTCGCGAATCCAGATAAAATCATGGTCTGCGGTCTTACGCCAATCTTTTTTACTTAAATCCACGCCCGCATGAACAAAGAGATACTTTCCCCATTCGTAATAAAGCGGTCGCTCCATCAAAAACTCTATTAAGTCTCGATAGCTACTGCGGATCATTAAGGCGATTTCCGTCGGCGAATACTCCTCAGTAGCGCCTGTATGCAAAAGACTTTCAATCGTTTCTTTGCCGCCATTGCGTACGTAAGCGGCAAACCAATCCTCAGGGGCATTTAGAAATTGCAGAAAATACTCTTCGTGATTGCCGCGTAAATAAATCGCTTGGTATTCTTCGACTAACTTTTTTCCAAGCAAAAAACACTCTTTTGACTTCGGCCCCCGATCATTTAAGTCTCCAATCAAAAGCAGCTGATGGAGCTTAGGGTCATAATCGGTAAGAAGTTTTTTAAACAGATCGGCCATTCCATGAATATCACTGATTGCATATAGATAGTTTTGCATAGTCATTTCCTCCTTAAAGGCAATTGATTCTCTTGTTATCAATTTTAGACCTTTGCCCGTAAAATGTCTTGCAATAAAACGAAAAAACCAACCATTTGTCCTGAACAGTACGACAACATAAAGTCGGGTTCAAAAGGACGAATGATTGGTTACGATCGACAAAAGCTATTTTCCTGAAACAGCAAAATAATTGCCATCCGGATCGGCAAAATTGAAAACCAGTTGTTCTTCCATCTGAATCAATTCACCCACTTCTGCTTCCATCTCTAAAAGCTTTTTATAAAGTGTCGTAATATCTTCTGCAAAAAACATGATCGATGGGGAATTCAAAGCGACTTCGGGTGAATGTGTTTCGATAAACTCACGGTCATATAAGACAAAATGTGCCTCTGCCTCTTTTGATGGCGCGATTTCAACGACGGATGTTCCATCAACGGTTTGTTGTTCAATGATCACAAACCCTAGTTCTTGCCAAAACTCAACTGCTTTCGTCACATCATCGACGTATAGCATCACTTGCATTTGATTGGAAAACAATGGGCATCCCTCCTATTTCTCGTTATTCGTCTTCTTCCTTCGCTTCTTGCGCAGCGTTCGAATTGGTATTAAAGTTCAATTGTAAACCTGGTTTGTCGGTCACGATCTCTGTCACTTCATAAGTCAAGCGTTTGACGATATCAAACAAGGGCTCAACCAAGCGATCAGTTTCGGCTTTCGTCAAATCCTCTCCAGAATTGACTTTGCGATTCAAAATATGATTGACTTGTCCGACACGTCCTGACAAAACGTAATCAGGGAACACCAATTGGAATTCTAAGCGGGCACCAATAATACTGTTTTTTTCCATATATTCTTCATCTTTGACTTTTAACGGCGCAAAGCCGACATTCAATTTTGTTTCCATTTCTTTGTCTTTCGGTTTCATATCGAAATGATATGCTTCAACGATCGGTTGTTGTCTTTTTAATTCCACTAGATTCACACTCCTTATCTAAAAGTATAGCATAACCTTTTCTTTGAGCCTACTGTATTCTTTAGACAATAAAAAAACGGCAAGTGCCGTTTTAATTTGCTTCTTTTAGTGTTGCTAGGTAGTCCAATGCATCTTGGACATTGGCGATCGGAACGATTTTCATGTCTGTGTCTAACTTCTTCGCTGCTGCCACTGCCTCTTCGTAATTCGTTTTAATGGAAGGATCTATTTCACGCTCTTCATCAGTGATTTCATCGTCCGGAGCAAAAAAGATTTCTGCACCACTTTCGCTGGCACTCGCTACTTTTTTGTCAATCCCACCGATTCGACCAACCGTCCCATCAGCTGAGATCGTTCCGGTTCCAGCAATATTATGGCCTTTACGCAAGTTATCTCCAGTTAGCTGTTCATAGATTTCAAGGGTGAACATCAACCCAGCTGAAGGCCCACCGATATTGCCAGAATCGATCACGATCTCTTCATCAGAAGTGATCTCTGTATGATCGACGAGTGAGATACCGATCCCAGCTTTTTGATTGCTTTCCAGTTCAATTAATTTGCCTGTTGCTTCTTTTTCTTCGCCATCTTGCAAGTAAGTCACGGTGATCTCATCACCAATGGTTTGACTTTGTACATAGTCGATAAAGTCTTGGCTACTTTTAAACTCTTTGCCATTGACAGCGGTGACGGTATCTCCCACGGATATTTTCCCCGCAAAACTGGAATTTGGATCGATCCCCATGACATAGACCCCTTTATAGGTCATTTCATAAGGCAAGTCTGCCAGCTTTAATGCTTGCTCAATCGCACTATTTTGCGAGGATTCCATATAATAGCGCTGGATGCGATTGTACTCCTCATCTGTCGCACCGCCTAAAAGTTCTTCCTCACTGATCAAGTCTTGAAATTCATTGAATTTCGTTCCAATCGCCGTAAACACGGTAGCCTGTCGAATCCCGACACTGGTTAAAGAAAAGGAGCCGGCTGAGGTGTCTTCTTTTTGATTGACGGTAATCAATTCTTTTAAATCGATCGTTGCACCGGGTTGCTCGATATAATAAGGAATCGGCAAAAAGGCACAGGCTGCGATGATCAGTGCTAAAACAAACAAGAGAACATATTTGATCGTTGATTTAAGATTCATTGGTATCACGCTTCTTTACTATAGCATCGTAGATATTTTGTGGTAAATATTCCGCAACATCGCCGTTAAAGGTTAAGATTTCTTTCAACAAACTGGAGCTGATGAAACTATGCTTTGCATCTGCTAAAAGAAAGACGGTCTCTAGGGAAGGTTCTAAGTGATGATTCATTTCCATGATGTCCCGCTCATACTCATAATCTTTCACACTGCGAATGCCTCTAAGCAGAAACTGTGCGCCTAGTTTTTTCGCGATCGTGACCGTCAGCTCCGTTTCTTGCGCCAGAATCTTGACGTTTGGAATATGAGCGAGGGCTTCTTCAATTAGATGAACTTTTTCTTCACTTGTAAAAAAACTTTTTTTATTGGTATTTGTAAAAACACCCACGATCAGTTCATCAAAAAGCGTTGCGCCTCGCTCAATCAGATCCACATGACCTGACGTCAGCGGATCAAAACTTCCTGGAAATAAAGCAATCTTTTTCATGTTATCCCTCATTTCTATAGATCGTCACCGCAGATATGCCATAGGTTTGGGCGCGCATCAAATGCAAAGAACCAATCTTTTCTGGCAAGACGATGGACTTATCTGTTTCGCAAACCACATAAGCAAACGGACGAATCAATTCATCCTTCAGCATAGCTTCTAGCTGTTGCAGGATCTCTTGCTTTGCGTAAGGTGGATCTAAAAATAGATAGTCAAAACTTTGTCCCTCAGCTGCAAACTGGCGTAAGGCTTGATTGGCATCCATTTTTAGTACCGTGAACTTTTCTGGTTCTTTGGTTATTGCAATATTTTCACGGATCACTTTGATAGCTGGAAAACTACGGTCGACACAAACGGCATGCTCCGCACCACGAGAGACCGCTTCGATCGCTAAGCCCCCGCTCCCACTAAACAGATCCAGTACAACTCCTCCATCTAAATATTGCCCTAACATGTTAAAGATCGCCCCTTTTACTTTGTCTGTCGTGGGGCGAGTGTTATCTCCAGCAAGACTTTTTAATCTGCGGCCACCATATTCTCCGGCTACTACACGCATGCGTTTTTCCCTCCAAGATCTTCGTAAATACAAATATAGCACTGTTTCTATAAATAGCAATAAAAAAATGGCGGTGACTCAAGGCACCCCCACTTTTTTATTACACGTTTTCTGCCAATCGAATCATCGTATTTTTTTCTTCGATATCAAACCCTTCATCTTTCAATGGATAGGCTGCTGATGTACCAATTTTTTCAGCAAAATCCATTTCGACATCTGGTCGATAGGAAGCTTCAACTTGTCGAACAAAGTGAAACTGCTCGATTTTTGTTTTTTTGCTTTCGTATTCTTCTTCGTTCAAATACATGACCACATATTTCATTTTGCGTGACACATAATGAACGAAGCCAAAACGACGCAAATTTTTTAGTTGACGTAGGCTGTAGACCCATACGATCAATCCTCGACGCTTCTGCATCGTAAAAGGCGTTTTATCCTCGTGCATGACAATTTCCTCCACAACTTGATTTTGATTGAAAAAAAGGACTTCCAGCATCCACTTTGACAGTTGGTGAAAAACACGTAGAAATCGCTACGGTCAGTTCATCCAGCAAACGCTGCAGCTGCGTTTCACTCCAGCGGTACTCGCTCACTTGCTCATTGAGATCCAGCTGTCGCTTAGCTGTGCGCATCGCACGCTTTTTCTCTTTGAAATCAGGGGCATATGCGCCGTACGCTTCAATTCTTTCAAAATCCAGCTTTTTTTCTATAAACGATCGCATCAATTCCTGAGCAACAGGATCTTGATGCATGGTTTGTTTCGCTATTTGATAGTTTCTACACGTTTCACTCGCTTTGATTGCCGTTACAAGTGAATCGATTTGATCTTCAATCTCGAAAAAGGCTTCATCGTAAATCATCTGATGTACTATCCTCGGTCCCTTCTACATCTTCTTGCACTAAGACTACCATATTTGCTTCAGAAAAAGCAATTCCTATCTTTTCTGATTGTTCATGGGTCAAACGTTCAGTAAATCTTGGGTTACTGAACCAAGATAAAATAGTAAAGGTTGGATCATAGACAGGCGCTTCAAAAATCGAAGCAGAAGCCTCTAACTCCTTCGCTGCTAATAACTCCTGCCACTCATCGTTCGTCAAAACAAAATTACTCGTTTTTTCCGAAGAAAGAGCACGTTGATAGGAATGGATGCGTTGAGAGGTCAAATGATCCGATAGATTATTCGTCAAATCCGCTAAAAGTCCGACCGCATCTTGATGCGTCTGGGTATCTTGTACAAAGCTTTCCAAACCGATTTGATTACGAAGCTTATCAATAATGACAAAGGCTAACGTCTCTTTTTCAAGATCAGCTTGTGCTTGGTCAATCGTTTGCGAAACTTGAAACAGCGGTCGTTCTCCTTCTGTCAAGGGATAGGGCGCTAACTTAAGCAGGGTCGTCTGATCCAAGTAAGTGATCGCCTGCAGTTGAGCCGTCTCTTGATCAAAGAATAAAACAGCAAATGTCCCATTATCAAACGCTACTAAGGGTCGGTAGTTCATATCTTCTTCCATCAACTCAAAACTGATGGTGCGATCATTTTGTGTCAAGGTAAAATTTGGATAAATCATGGTCAGCTCAGTCAAGTCAGTCAAGGTCATGCCCATTGCAAAGGGCGCTAGGGAAGATCCCCCGGCGCCGATCACTTTGATTGCCTGCACACTCTCACCATCAGTATTGATCTCAACATATTGCTGATCGTCTAATTGATTGTAGACCCGAATTTCAAACTCGTAGCCCGAGCGATACGTTTGAACTGGAAGCCCGTAGATTTCTTCAAAATCAGAAACAGGCTCCCCAATCAATTCAGCTAATCCTTGGGCTGCGATTGGTTCATAATTCATGGTCGTTGGTGCTTTGATTGGGTTCTCGATCGTCATTCTTGAATCTGAAGCGTTTTGCATGAATACTGGCTGCAAATACACGATTATCAGGGCTAGGACAAATAAGCCGCAAAATAATAATCCCCTTCGCTTCATCTGCTGATCGACTCCTTATTTTTCTTTGACTTCAATCAGAAGGTCTCCTGACTGGATTGGTTCCCCATCGGTTACGTAAACATGCTCAACTACACCAGAGAAGCGAGCTTCGACGGAAGTTTCCATCTTCATCGCTTCAGTGACCATCAACGTCTGTCCACGTGCCACTCGATCACCTTTTTTGACTAATACTTCTAAAACTGAACCACTCATGGAGGCACCGATTTGTTCTTTGTTCGTTGGCTCTGCTTTGCGTTTTGTTTGAACAGAACTGATGATCGAACTATCTTTCACAACGATTTCTCGTCGTTGACCGTTTAAGTTAAAGAAGAGGGTCCGATTGCCTTCGATATCTGGTTCACCGATTTCATCGAGACGAATGATCAAGATTTTGCCTTTTTCTAATTCGACATTGATCGTTTCGCCTAAGCGCATACCATTAAAGAAGGTTGGTGTATCAAGGACTTTTACATCGGCAAACTGCTCATACGCTTTTCGATAATCAAGGAAGACTTGCGGATACATCAAGTAGCTCAAGACTTCTTCGTGTTTTGGTTCATAGCCGATTTTTTCGGCTAGTTCTTGTTTCACTACGGCAAAATCAACTGGTTTGGCAAAGGCTCCTGGACGTTCCGTAAAGGCTGGGCGTCCTTTTAAGATAATGCGTTGCAATTCTTTCGGGAAACCACCGACTGGCTGACCTAACTCGCCTTGGAAGAAGGTGATCACTGATTCTGGGAAACTCAATGTATCGCCTTTTTCAAAAATATCTTTTTCTGACAAGCCATTTTGTACCATGAAGAGCGCCATATCGCCCACGACTTTCGAAGAAGGTGTCACTTTCACGATGTCTCCAAACATCATATTGACTTCATGATACATTTCTTTGATTTCATCCCATTTTTCGCCTAAACCAACGGCTTTGGCTTGTTGCTGGAGATTGGTATATTGTCCTCCTGGCATCTCATGCTTGTACACTTCCGTTTGAGGGGCGTTCAAGCCATTTTCAAAGGAATGATAGTACATGCGCACATCTTCCCAATAGTGATTCAATTGTTGGATATTATCCACATTGATCTCTGGGCAACGCTCGCCGTTTAAAAGAGCATAATACAAACTACTCATACTTGGCTGACTCGTTGCGCCACTGATAGCTGACATAGCGACATCCACGATATCAACGCCAGCTTTGGTAGCTGCTGAGTAAGTGATAATCCCATTCCCGCTGGTATCATGCGTGTGCAGATGGATCGGTACATCGATCGTATCTTTTAACTCACTGATCAAACGATAAGCCGCTTGCGGTTTTAATAATCCAGCCATATCCTTGATCGCAATAATATGGGCACCAAGATTTTGCAATTCTTTTGCCATATCTTTGTAATATTGTACCGAATATTTTTGGCGGGATGGATCATTGATATCCCCTGTATAACAAATCGTCGCTTCTGCAATTTTCCCCGTATCACGAACAGCTTGGATACTTTTCTCCATTTGTGGGACCCAGTTCAAACTATCAAAGATTCGGAATACATCGATTCCTTGTGCCGCAGATTCTTTGATGAATTCTTCCAAAACATTGTCTGGATAATTGGAATACCCGACAGCGTTGGAGCCTCTAAACAACATTTGTAAGAGTGTATTCGGCATTTTTTTCCTGAACATCCGCAATCTTTCCCATGGATCTTCTGTTAAGAAACGGTACGCAACGTCAAAGGTTGCCCCACCCCACATTTCACTTGAGAACAATTGTGGTAGGCCAGCTTCCGTCATCGCGGCAATTTTCTTAAAGTCATGGGTTCTTACACGAGTTGCCAACAAACTTTGATGGGCATCTCGGAAGGTTGTATCCGTCAGTAAGACATTCTTTTGTTGACCGATCCATTCAACGACACCCTCGGCACCTTTCGTATCTAAAATATTTTTGGCGCTGACAAAATCAGGCGTTGCTTGGATGTGTTGTGGCATCCGTGGTTCATTGTAGAAAGGTTTCTTTTGTTTTTCGATTCCCGGGAATCCATTGATCGTGATTTCACCGATATACTTCATGGTTTTGTTTCCACGGTCACGAATCCGAGGGAAATTGAATAATTCCGGCGTATTGTCGATAAAGGTGGTTTTGGCTTCCCCTGAACGAAAGGCTGGATGAGAAACAACATTACGCATAAAGAGAATGTTTGTTTTTACACCACGTACTCGGAATTCTTTCAGACAGCGCATCATTTTTTGAATTGCTTGGTCGAACGAAGCAGCATGCGTACAGACTTTTACTAGTAGCGAGTCGAAATAAGGGGTTACCACTGCACCAGCATAAGCATTTCCGACATCTAAACGAACCCCAAATCCACCCGGAGAGCGGTAGGTATCGATCTTACCAGTATCTGGCATAAAATTATTCGCTGGATCTTCTGTCGTCACGCGACATTGGATCGCAACACCCTCAAAGCGAATGTCTTTTTGTTCAGGAATTCCGATTTCTTTATGCAAGTCTTTGCCTTGTGCAATCAAAATTTGTGTCGTCACGATGTCTAAATTGGTGATCATTTCAGTGATCGTATGTTCCACTTGGACCCGTGGGTTTACTTCGATAAAGTAGAATTTGTCGCCCTCTACTAAAAATTCCACGGTTCCAGCATTGATATAGCCGACATGCTTCATTAGTTGAACGGCTGCTTGGCATATTTTTTCCCGTTGTTCATCAGTCATTGACACACAAGGTGCCACCTCGACTACTTTTTGGTGGCGGCGCTGAACCGAGCAATCACGTTCAAATAAGTGAACGACGTTTCCGTGCGTATCTCCTAAGATTTGGACTTCAATATGTTTTGGATTACTAATGTATTTTTCAACGTAGACTTCATCACTACCAAATGCCGCTTTGGCTTCACTTTTGGCACGTTCGTAGCCGTCTCTTGCTTCTTTTTCATCATGAGCGACACGCATGCCTCGCCCACCGCCCCCAAGGGCTGCTTTGATCATGATTGGATAATCATGTTCGTTTGCAAAAGCTAAAACGTCATCGATCGATGCAACTGGACCATCAGAGCCAGGAATTGATTGAATTCCGGCCTCGATCGCTGCTGCTTTTGCTTTGATCTTGTCGCCAAAAATATCTAAATGATGGGTGGATGGTCCGATGAAAATCAAACCTTCTTCTTCACAGCGTTGAGCAAATCCCAGATTTTCTGATAAAAAGCCGTATCCGGGATGGATTCCTTCGGCACCGGCTTTTTTCGCCGTGCGAATGATATCTTCAATGTCTAAATACGCATCGATTGGACGTTTGCCTTTCCCCACTAAATACGCTTCGTCTGCTTTAAAGCGATGGACGGAGTATTCATCCTCCGCAGCATAAATTCCGACAGTTTTGATCCCAAGTTCCGCACATGCGCGGAAGACACGGATCGCGATTTCTCCACGATTGGCAACAAGAATTTTCTTCATCTAATCCACTCCATTCAATTGATCAATAATTCAAATAAACCTGTTTCCTCTTTTCTTCGGCACTGATATTTAACACAAAACCGATACAAATCGATAGCATCAGCAAGCTTGATCCACCTTGACTTAGAAATGGGAAAGTGATTCCCGTCAATGGGATCAAACCAGTGATTCCACCTAAATTGATAAAAATCTGAGACATAAATAATGTCCCTATACCTATACACATCATGGAATTAAAGGGATCTCTTGAACGAATACCGACAAGAAAGATTCGTCCCACCATATAGAATAAAACACCTAAAATGATGATCGATGGAATCAGCCCTAATTCTTCCATAACGATCGAAAATATATAATCGGTGTGCGCTTCGTTTAAGAAGCCACGTTTTTGGATACTATTTCCAAGCCCGCGCCCGAACAGCCCACCGTTGAACATTGCGTAATACCCATTAACCATTTGATGACCTGTATTGTATTCATCAGCAAACGGGTTCAAAAAAGATGAAAAACGACTATAGACATAGTCGGGTAAAAGCTTACCACCGGTTAGATTCACAAACAAGACGATCAACATACTACCGATAATACCTGCCACACCTAATATTAAGGTATACAGGTAATTCAATCCGCTAGACAATAACACGACAAATGCCAGCAACATAACGATTACAGCATTCCCTAAGTCGGGATAAAGTGCCATGATCCCGGTGTAGACAAAAACGATTCCGATTGGACGCCAAACCGTTTTCCAAAATTCTTGTTGGATACCTTTTTGACGATAAGATAGCGTCACCGATAAAAACCAAATCACAATAAACTTTAAATACTCTGCTGGTTGAATGGAAAAGCCAGCAATCGATAACCAACCGAGTGCCCCATTTCTTCTTGGGAAAAAGAAGGCAGCGATCAATAAAAACAAGATGACGATCATGGCGATCTGGACAAATTTTTTGTTCCGAAAAACATCCGTTTTCATTTTATACATGACAGTGATCGCTATTAGGCTCACCAACCAAAATAATGTTTGATTGATGACGTAAGAAGCAGCTGTGGT
Source organism: Enterococcus sp. DIV1083b (assembly GCF_051713705.1). Lineage (NCBI taxonomy): Bacteria > Bacillati > Bacillota > Bacilli > Lactobacillales > Enterococcaceae > Enterococcus > Enterococcus sp. DIV1083b. Next base: position 1,626,350 of record NZ_JBIOQJ010000001.1, on the reverse strand, counting down.
CGGTTGTGTGGCGGTCATCGCAACGTAAGATGTGGAACTATAAACCATCATCAAGCCCGTGACACACATAACAATATATGGTAATAAAATACTATAATCTAATAAATGTCTTTTCTTTACTTTCTCTGGCAAGTTTATGCCTCCTTGCCGATGTCAGGTGTCCGCTGGTCCTCGTAGACCTCGCTATACAATTGGTTCAAATCTTTTTCAAGATCCGCCATCAATTGCTGCCCTGTTTGATTATCAACGATCCCCAAGCGGATCGCAAATGCCACTTGTCGTGATAGACCATACATCTGGGTATCAACCACTTCTTCAAATGCTTTGCATTGTGCGATACATAAACTATTTTCTTGGTTTCGGATCAGCTTTTTGATTCGTTCTGCGTCATCTCTCAGCAGATCAAGCGCTTTTGTAGAATCGATTTGCTCCATTCCGGTCCCCCCATTTCTTCGTTTCACCATTATAGCATATTCTTATTCGCTTTTGCATCCATAGATTGGATAGAAATACGGAAATAACGAACTTTAATGAGCATATATTCGAAAAGTTCGCTTTTTGATGATTATCATTCGTGTTTTGGAAATTTTATTCGTTTTATTTATATGATCCGCGCCTGACTTCGTGAAACAAAGGCAAATCGTGAAACACTTTATAAAAAACGTCCTTTACTAAAATTTAAGAAAAGCTATTCTATCAAGTATTCGAAAAAAAATCGGTGCCTGCTTTTCCACAATTACGTTTTAAAAAAAGAACAGGTCCAAAAGTCCCTGTTCTTTCAACTCGCATGAAAAGAAAAATCGTTTACTTTGTTTCGTCGCCGATCTTGCCATCCCCATTGATGTCCTCATCGGAAAGACGTTCGACTTCTTTAATAAAACCTTCGCTCATCTCTTGATAATTTTGCTCACCAACGACCGCATCGTCAGGGATTTGATCGACATTTGCAAAAAACTCAATATGATTGTGTAGGTTTTCAAAGCGCATAGGAGCATCTCCGCCGTATTCGCCATCAAGGTTGATCATTAAACGATTGACCTGTTCTGGTGCGTCTACTTCAAGAAAAGATGTTTTCGTATAAATCAGACGACGATCGTTGATGTGTTTTCCACCATTCATCATTAAAGCAACTAAGTGGACGATCTCAAAAATATTGGCCGTTTTGACAATGATCAACGAAAATTTCCCATCGTCAAGCTTTGCATCAGGCGCAATCTGTTCAAAGCCCCCCACTGAATTCGTCAGCCCTAAAAAGAACATCGACGCTCCGCCAATGTATTCTCCGTCTTCATACTTTAGATGCATTTTGATTGGTTTGACACGAGGGAGTAATTCCGCTCCTTTTGCTAGATAAGCTAAGTAGCCAAAAACACTTTTCAGTTCAGAAGGAACATCGTAGGTCAACTCCGTTAAGTGCCCACCAGCAGCAATGTTGATAAAATACGTGTTGGGTGTTTTTCCGACATCCATTTTCACTGTCTGCTGCTTCAAAATCACTTCCGCAGCTGCTTTGATATCCGTACGGGGAATCTTTAGTGCTCGTGCGTAGTCATTGGTCGTGCCTCCAGGAATGATCGCCATTTTTGGTCGCTTTTCTAAAGGAGCGATCCCATTGACGACTTCATTGATCGTGCCATCCCCACCGGCAGCTACCACCAAATCAAAACCAGCTTCGCCGGCTCTTCTTGCTTCATCACGAGCGGAAAATGGCGCAGCGGTCGTGGCAAATGCACTCGCCTCATAACCGCCAGTTTCCAAAACATCTAAAATATCTGCTAAGTTTTTTCGAATCAATTCTTTCCCAGATGTCGGGTTGTAGATTACTCTTGCTCTTTTCATCGCTTGCCTCTTATCGCTTTGCTAGTTCTTCTTGCAACAACTTGTTCACAACACCTGGATTCGCTTGTCCTTTGGTTGCTTTCATGATTTGACCAACTAAGAAACCGACTGCGCGGTCTTTTCCGTTTTTGAAGTCATCGACGGATTGTTGGTTGTTATCTAATACTTCATTGATCATTGGTAGTAATTGCGCAGGATCTGATAATTGGATCAATCCTTTGGCTTTTACGACTTCTTCAGCGTCGCCGCCGTTTGTGATCAACTCTTTGAAGACTTTTTTCGCAATCTTCGAACTGATCGTGCCATCGGCGATCAAACGAATCATTCCCGCTAAATTGTCTGGGGTTAATTTCGTTTCTGGCAGTTCCAATTTCTCGCTGTTCAGATACGCTGAAACTTCACCCATCAACCAGTTAGAAGCTTGTTTAGGATCAGCTCCGGCATCGATGGTTTTTTCAAAGAAATCGGACATTTCTTTTGATAAAGTCAAGACCATTGCATCGTATTCTGGTAAGCCTAATTCAGAGATGTAACGGGCACGACGTTTTTGCGGCATTTCTGGCAAGCTTTGACGTACACGTTCGATCCATTCATCATCGATCACAAACCGTGGGATATCTGGTTCTGGGAAGTAACGATAATCAGAAGAACCTTCTTTGACACGCATCAATAAGGTTTTGCTGGTTGCTTCATCAAAACGTCGAGTTTCTTGTTGGATCTCGCCTCCAGAAAGCAATACTTTGGCTTGGCGTTTTTCTTCAAATGCCAACCCTTTTTTCACGAAGGACATAGAGTTTAAGTTTTTCAGTTCTGTTTTTGTTCCGAATTGTTCTTGGCCGTAAGGTCGCAACGAAATATTCGCATCACAACGCATGGAACCTTCTTCCATCTTCACATCGGATACTTCTGTAAACAAGATGATTGAACGCAACGCTTCTAGATACGCATATGCTTCTTCTGGTGAACGCATATCCGCTTCGGAAACGATCTCGATCAAAGGGGTTCCTTGACGATTTAGATCAACATAAGAATAACCGCCTTTGCCGTGCATGTTTTTCCCAGCATCTTCTTCCAAATGAACTCGCTCGATGCGAATCTTTTTCTTTTTGCCTTCCACTTCGATCTCGATCCACCCATCATGACCGATCGGTTGATCGAATTGCGAAATTTGATACGCTTTAGGATTGTCGGGATAGAAATAGTTTTTGCGGTCGAAATGGGTTTCTTTTGAGATTTCACAATTCAGCGCAAGCGCAGCTTTCATCCCAAATTCGATAGCCGCTTTGTTCATTACTGGTAAAACACCTGGATAGCCCCAGTCGATCACATTCGTGTTGCTATTTGGTTCAGCGCCAAAGTGAGCAGGTGCTGGAGAAAAAATCTTTGATTCTGTTTTTAATTCTACGTGGACTTCAAGCCCAATGACTGTTTCGAAGTTCATGCCTTATCCCCTCCTAAAATCACTGGTTTTTTCGTATGGAAATCAGTTGCTTGTTCAAAGGCATAAGCCGCTTTATACATGGTTGCTTCATCAAAATGTTTCCCAATGATCTGCAAGCCGACTGGCAGTCCTTCAGAAAAACCTGCTGGGATCGACATCCCTGGCAGTCCTGCTAAGTTCACAGGAATGGTTAAAATATCATTCAAGTACATGGTGATCGGATCATTGATGTTTTCTCCAATACCAAATGCTACCGTTGGGGAAGCTGGGCCAATGATCAAGTCGTATTGGCTGAAGACCTTATCGAAATCTTGTTTGATCAACGTACGTACTTGACCGGCTTTTTTGAAGTAGGCATCGTAGTAGCCAGCACTTAGTGAAAACGTACCTAACATGATCCGACGTTTTACTTCTTCCCCGAATCCTTCACTGCGAGAATTGACATAGACATCTTCTAGATTGCTGACATTTTCTGAACGGAAACCATAACGAATACCGTCAAAACGTTGCAAATTAGAACTTGCTTCAGAAGAAGCGATGATATAGTAAACGGCTACCCCGTATTTTGAGTGTGGCAAGCTGACTTCTTCCACAGTCGCTCCTAACGCACGGAAAGTGTCCGCTGCTTTTAAGATTGCTTCTCGAACGCCTGCTTGGATCCCTTCACCTAAGTATTCTTTAGGCAAAGCGACTTTCATTCCTTTGATATCACCCGTCAAACCTGCTGTAAAATCAGGGACAGCAGCGCCTGCTGATGTACTATCTTTCGCATCAAACCCACTGATGGCATTTAATGCAAAGGCATTGTCTTTCACACCACGCGTCATCGGTCCAATTTGATCTAAAGATGATGCAAACGCGATCAGACCAAAACGAGAAACCCGTCCGTAAGTTGGCTTCATCCCGACGATTCCATTGAAAGCTGCTGGTTGACGAATCGAACCACCCGTATCGCTACCTAATGATAGGGGGACTTGTCCAGCTGCAACGGCAGCCGCCGAGCCACCTGATGAACCACCAGGTACTTTTGTTTCGTCCCAAGCGTTTTTCGTTTTCTTAAAGAACGATGTTTCGGTACTTGCGCCCATGGCAAATTCATCCATATTTAACTTACCAACTGGAATCATGTCTGCTTGATAAACTTTGTCCATAACGGTCGCATCGTAAATTGGATCAAAATTACCTAAGATTTTTGAAGCAGCTGTTGTCCGCAAATCTTTGGTAACGATGTTGTCTTTGATTCCGATTGGAATTCCCGCCAACACATTGCTTTCAGTGATGCCTTTTTGATCGATGGCTTGTGCCAATTCCTGCGCTTTTTCTTCATTCAACGCTAGAAACGCATCGACTTTCGGCTCTGTTTCTTTAATGCGAGCAAAGGTTTCGCTCGTTAAGTCTGTTGCAGTAATTTCCTTTGACACTAATAAGCTGTGTAATTCTTCTAAGCTTTTTTTATATAATTCAGTCATTAGGCACCCGCCTCCCCATTATCAATGATTGCAGGCACTTTGATAAAGCCTTCTTCGGATTCTGGAACATTTTTCATTAATTCATCACGGTCCCAGCCGCCGGTCGTTACATCTTCACGCATCACGTTGATCGTTTCTGCGACATTCGATGTGAATGGTACTCCTGTAGTGTCCACTTCTTCAAGTGTTTCAACCATATCAATAATTTTTCCTAGCTGAGAGGTAAACTCATGTAATTCATCGTCTGAGAATGAAAGTTTTGCTAGTTTGGCAACGTGTTTGACTTGTTCTTCGCTGATCGCCATAAAATCCTCCTCTTTCTCGTATCCGTAATCTACGTTTACGTTTTTCCAATGTATTGTATCATTTTTTTAACAAATCATGAAATAGAATTTGAAAATTATCAAATATAATTGCAAATAAAAGCAGAAATCATTTCTTTCCTCGTAGTGCAGGGAAGAAATGATTTCAATTAGACAAGAAAAAACAACTGCTTCTCGTCTGTGACAATGCTTAAAGGTTATTGATCTGCCGAATGACTGCCTTCGATCGCAGCCACCATTTGAGCTTCATCCCAAACGGTGACACCTAGGGATTGTGCTTTGGTCAGTTTGCTGCCTGCTTCTTCCCCGGCAACAACGATATCGGTCTTTTTCGATACACTGCCTGTTACCTTCCCACCGAGATTTTCAATTCGTTCCTTGGCTTCTTCACGAGTGAAGTGACTTAATTTTCCTGTTAAAACGACGGTTTTCTCTTTAAATGGTGATTCGACGTCTTCCAACTGTTCATTTCTAAGCCCCAAATAAGCAAAGTTGACACCCGCTCTTTCAAGTTCATCTAACAGGTCGTGAACTTCTTGATTGTCAAAATACGTAACGACACTTTCAGCAATCGTTGCGCCGATAGCTTCTAGCGAAATGATTTCTTCTTCCTTGGCTTTGCTGAGCGCCCGCAGATCACCGAAATGTTCTGCTAAAATCCGAGCCGCTTTCGCACCGACATGACGGATGCCTAGCCCAAAAATCAAACGTTCAACCGAATTTCCTTTACTTTGATGAATCGCCCGCAACAGGTTATTGGCTGATTTCTCTTTGATTTTATCAAGGGTCAACAATTGTTCTTCTGTTAAAAAGTACAAGTCGGCCACATCTTTAACTAAGGATTTATCGAACATTTGCTCTAAAACACGGGGCCCTAAACCGTCAATGTTCATAGCATTCCGTGAAACGAAATGGCTGAGTCCTTCTTTGATCTGTGCTGGACACTTTGGATTGATACAACGCAAGGCAACTTCTTCATCTAAATGGATCAGCTCACTCCCACATTCGGGACAATGTGTAGGCGATTCAAAGGGTTGACTTGCTTCTGTGCGTTTTTCTTCCAAGACTTTCGCAACCTCTGGAATAATGTCCCCCGCCTTATAGATGATGACCGAATCGCCAATGCGGATGTCTTTCATTTTAATGAAATCTATATTATGGAGACTGGCACGGCTGACCGTCGTTCCAGCAACACGAACAGGGGTCATAACAGCGGTCGGTGTCACAACACCCGTCCGTCCCACGGTCCATTCGATCGTTTCGATCACTGTTTCCGCTTCTTCCGGTGGAAACTTATATGCCGCCGCCCATCGGGGTGCTTTTACGGTAAAGCCTAGCGCATCTTGATCTTTGAAATTATTGACTTTGATGACTACGCCGTCAATCTCATAGGGAAGCTCGCTGCGCTTGTCATGAAACTCTTCGATATATGCCCAAACCTCATCGATGGTGTGACACACTCTGCGTTCGTGATTTGTACGAAAGCCTAATTGATCCAGTTCATTCAATGCTGAAAATTGATCATTGGCTTCAATTGGTCCAAAGTCAGCTAGTGTGTACAAGAAGGTGCTTAAGTTTCTTTGGGCTGCGATCCGTGTGTCTAATTGTCGCAAGCTTCCAGCCGCTGCGTTTCTAGGATTGGCAAAAACTTCCGCCCCTTCTTCTTCTCGCTGTTGATTCAATTTCAAAAACGAAGCCTTTGGCATATAGCATTCGCCACGAACTTCCAACGAGATCGGTTCTTTTAATTTCAGTGGAATCGATTTGACGGTCTTTAGGTTTTCTGTAATGTTTTCACCTACCGTACCATCTCCTCGAGTTGCTCCACGAACAAAGCGCCCTTCTTCATATTTCAAGGAAATTGACAATCCATCGATCTTTAACTCGCAGACATAATCTACCGCTTTCCCCAGTGCTTTTTGAACACGGGCATCAAAAGCCACGATTCCTTCTTTGTCAAAGACATCGTTCAGGCTATACAGCGGAATATCATGCGTGACCTTTTCAAAGCCAGGTAAAATGATACCGCCTACTCGTTGGGTGGGTGAGTCTTCGGTTACTAGCTGCGGATAATTGGTTTCAATTTCAACCAGTTCTGCATATAGCTGATCATAGAGATAATCTTCCACGGAAGGCTGATCTTTTACATAGTATTCGTAAGCATACTGATTTAATTGTGTGCGCAGCTCTTCTGCTCGTGATTGGATTTCTTTTGAAGGGACATCCATCCTAATATCCTCCTTATTTTTCAACTTTTTCAATCGGCGCAAAGGCCGCCAACAATCGTTTGACGCCTTGTTGTGGGAACGCCACATCTAATTCAACATCTTGCGCGCTGCCAGTCGTCCGAACGACGGTACCGATTCCCCATTTTTTATGTTGAACTTTCTCGCCTACTTGCCAAGTATTACCAGCTGCAGAAGTCTGTTGTTTAGAAGCGACGGTCGTTTGACGCGGTTGTGTATAGCTCGGTTTGAACATTTTTGGTTGAAACGGTGCAGCAGCTTTCGGCTGTGAACGCTCGCCTAATGATTGCAGCAGATCTTGTTCGATCTCTTCGATAAACCGAGACGGACGATTGTATTGGGTCCGACCGTATAATGTTCTGGAAAAAGCGTTGGTCATAAAGAGCTCTTCCTCGGCACGAGTGATTCCCACGTAAGCAAGGCGCCGTTCTTCTTCGAGCTCGCTTTCTTCCATTAAGGCACGAGAAAGCGGGAAGATATTTTCTTCCAACCCAATCAAAAATACCACTGGAAACTCTAGTCCTTTTGCAGCATGCAAGGTCATCAAAGTCACTTGACTACTTTCTTCTTCATAACTATCGACGTCTGACAATAAAGCTAAGTCATTTAAGAAAACACTCAACTTCTCATCTGGTGCATCTGCATCGTCTTCGTTTTGCGCCTCAAATCGTTTGTCGAATTCTTGGGTAACCGATAAAAATTCTTCCAAGTTTTCAAGTCTAGCTTGTGCTTCTAAATTATTCTGGTTGACTAACTCTTGACGATAACCCGTTTTTTCTAATATTTCTTTCGTCAGTTCGGTTACTGATAGGTAAGGAACCATCTGGGCGAAGCCATCCATCATCATCCCAAAGCTCCCTAATTCTTTGCCAGCCTTTCCAGAAATATTCGCTAACTCGACATTCATGGCTGCTTCTAACAATGACCATTCATGAAGATTCGCAAACGCTCGTAGTTTCTCGACGGATGTCGCACCGATCCCACGTTTCGGTACATTGATGATACGCTCTAAGCTGATGGAATCTCGCGGATTGGCGATCGCCGATAAATAGGCCAAAATATCACGGATTTCTTTGCGGTCATAGAATTTTCTGCCGCCGACCATCGTATAAGGAACGTTGGCTTTTAAAAGCATTTCTTCAATGATCCGTGACTGGGCATTGGTCCGATACAATATCGCAAAATCACCGAATTTACGGTTCTTTTCTGCAATTTGTTTTTGCATTTCACTGACGATAAATCGCGCTTCATCTCGTTCACTATCCCCGCGATAATAAGTGATCTTTTCCCCATCATGATTTTCTGTCCATAGATTTTTATCTGGACGGTTGCGGTTATTTTTGATTACTTGGTTTGCCGCATTTAAAATCGTTTGCGTTGAACGATAGTTTTGCTCTAACAAAATCGTTGCGGCATCTGGATAGTCCTTTTCAAAGTCTAAAATATTTTGCATGTTGGCACCACGCCAACCGTAAATACTTTGGTCCGCATCCCCAACAACACAAAGATTTCGAAAACGAGCGGCCAATAAATTGACCAGCGTGTATTGGGCGTGGTTGGTATCTTGGTATTCATCGACATGGATATAGTGGAATTTCCGTTGATAAAATTGCAGCGCATCTTCATTGTCTTGGAAGAGGCGGATCGTATTCATGATTAAATCATCGAAGTCCATGCATTGATTGTTTCGCAGCTCTTTTTGATATTTTTCATAGCAACGACCTACGATCTGCTCAAATAGACTACCTTCCATGGCTTGGTAAGCTTCAGGTGTCAACAGCTCGTTCTTTGCATGAGAGATCGTTCCCAAAATAGAACGAGGATCATATTTTTTGGGATCGATATTCAATTCTTTTAATACCCGTTTCATCAGTGTATTTTGCTCAGAAGAGTCAATGATGGTAAAATTCTTCGAATAGCCAATACGATCAACGTCCCTGCGCAAGATTCTGACACACATCGAGTGGAAGGTTGAAACCCAAACGTCTTCTCCACCTGATCCTAATAGTTGACTGACCCGTTCCTTCATTTCACGTGCCGCTTTATTCGTAAATGTGATGGCTAAAATATTCCATGGATTTACATTTTTTTCTTCTATTAAATAGGCGATTCGGTGGGTTAGGACACGGGTCTTCCCGCTTCCTGCACCTGCCATCAGCAGCAACGGTCCTTCCGTATGCATAACGGCTTCTTTTTGCCGTGGGTTCATGCGTTCAAGTAATTCACTTTTGGATGACATGATTTTAAACATCCTTTCTTTCTCAATCTTCTCAATTATAGCATTATCCGGGAAAGGGGAAAACCGAACGCTTTGAAAACTTTTAATTAAAAGCGCTTTGATTTTTTCCCTTACGATTCATGCGATTTTTCAAGAGAAAGCAGGCTTGGTTTGTTTACATAATAAAAAGGCTGTAAACCTACCAGCCTTTTTATTCGTTTGAAGATTTTGGTTAACTAAAGTACTTCTCTACTAGTTTTTCATTTACATAAATCGAGACTTGCCCATCATTGACCGGGAAAACACCTTTTCCGGTATCATCTAAAACAACTTTCGCTTCATTGTTTCTCAATATATCCACGAAGGTCTCTCCACCATGGATCGCACTGATAGTCATTTCTTTTTCCGCTCCTTGGGCATTGGTCATCACGACCGCTAATCCAGAAAGCTCATGTTCATAATCGCCAGTTAATACCCAGCCAATGCAATTAGGATCATCGAAATAATCGACTTGATTCCCGAATGCAAGCTTCTCCCGAAGTTTCAGCATATGGACCAGCGCATCCCCGACAGGGGCGATTTCTTGCGCGGGAATCCCAAATAAATCCCCCCAGAAAACTACTGGTACGCCAGCTTTACGTAAAAGGATCAATGAATAGGCATGGACTTTGAACCATCCGTCTATCCAAGATTGTAAACTTTGCCCAACCTGCGTGTCATGATTATCCACAAAAGTCACTGCATAATCTTCGCGAGCGGCGGTCAACGTACCTGCAAAAATTTGGCTCATATCGTATTCGCCATTTGAGTGAGATGCTTCATATAAATTGTAGTGCAATGGCACATCAAATAAATAAATCAAATTTCCTGAAGAATCTAAATACCCTTCTAATTTTGGCAGATCCCCTGACCAATATTCTCCGACAACAAATAGTGGTTTGCCTTTTTCCTCGCGTCGGTTTAAGATCCAATCCGCGTAATAGTTGAACTCAATGTGTTTGACCGCATCTAGTCGATACCCGTCAACGCCGGTCAGTTCTTGGTACCATTGGCCCCATTTATTGAGTTGTTCCACTGTTTCGGGATTTTCCATGTCCAAATCACAACCCATTAAGTAGTCGTAATTGCCCATCTCATCATCCACTTGGTTTTCCCAGCCCTTATCAGCGAAGTTAAAAATCCCGTGGTCTTTGTTGCGGTCATCATAATCGACACCAGAAAAATTATGCCACGTCCAAACGTAATCATTGTACGTCCCCTGACGTCCTGGGAATGTGAACTTGGTCCAAGCTTCGATTTCTTCCTCATCACTGATCGGTTCATTACGGTTTTCGGTATTGTATTTAACCGCTGGAACGACTTCTTTTTCATCGGCACCAATCAAGTGATTGAAAACGATGTCGGCATAAACCTCTATTCCTTGTTCTTGCAGTGCTTTGATGGCTTCTAGGTATTCATCCTTTGTCCCATATTTTGTTGGCACCGTCCCCTTTTGATCGAATTCGCCTAGATCATAATAATCATAGACACCATACCCAACGTCTTCGGACCCAGCTGTCCCTTTATAGGCAGGCGGCAGCCAAATTGCGGTAAATCCATACTCTTTGATTTCTTTACTCATTTCTTTCAATTTGTTCCAGTGCTGGCTATCTGCCGGCAGGTCCCATTCGAACCCTTGTAAAATGACTTTGTTATTCATTTATTTATCCCCCCTTACTTCAATTAAGCCAAATAATAGTAAAAATTGTCAAATATAAGGATAGCTATTAAATCAAAATGAAGGTTATCATGACCGTTTATGACCGATTCCATTTATTCACGCTTTCATTTTGAATGTTTTTTACTGTTTATGATTGATTTTGAACGAATCATATGGTATCATGGCAGGTGAAGAGGTGATGAAAATGCTTACAGAGGAGCGTCATCAAGCGATTTTGGCACGATTGGAACAAGAAGAGATCGTCAAGGTCAGTGAACTGATTCAACTGTTGGATGCTTCAGAATCAACGATCCGTCGAGACCTGCAAGAGTTGGAAGACAAAGGATTTTTAGTCAGAATTCACGGTGGAGCCAAGAAAAGTCAGCAATTAGGCTTCGAACCAAACATGTCAGAAAAAACGGCGAAGTTTCAAACGGAAAAGCAAAAGATAGCAAGAACAGCTGCCCAGACGATCAAAAATGGTGAAGTCATTTACTTAGATGCTGGAACAACGACCCTCGAAATGATTCCTTTCCTATCGGCTATCACAGGCCTTAAGGTGGTCACGAACTCCGTCAAACACGCTTCCCTATTGATCGATCACGGGATCGACACCATGATTTTAGGGGGAACCATTAAGATATCGACGAACGCTGTGTTAGGGATCAATGCTGGTGAACAACTGCGAAAACTACGCTTTAATCGTTGCTTTATGGGCATGAACGGGGCTCATTCTGAGGCTGGATTCACAACACCTGATCCTGAAGAAGCCCTGATCAAGCAGATCGCTTTAGAGCACAGTCAACAAGCCTATGTCTTGCTAGACCATTCCAAATTTCAGCAAACGACTTTTGCTCAAGTTGCCTTTATCGAAGGTGCGACGATCATCACCGATTATTGCCCAAAAAACTATTTAGCGAAATTCAGAGCAAAAACAACCATTATGGAGGTAATACAATGATTTACACAGTAACACTCAATCCATCGATCGACTTTATCGTCCATGTCGATCATTTGGAAATCGGCGCCCTTAATCGAATGAAACAAGACTTTAAACTACCTGGCGGCAAAGGAATCAATGTCTCACGGATTTTGAAACGCATCGGCATCGCCTCGACTGCCCTTGGTTTCGTTGGCGGATTTACTGGTCGTTTTATTGAAGAGTGGCTGACCAAAGAGGAAATCAACAGCAACTTTACCCAAGTCGCTGCGGACACACGAATCAATATCAAACTAAAATCCGGCGAAGAAACAGAAATCAACGGTCTTGGTCCAGTCATTCGCCAGCAAGAAATTGCTGAATTGAAACACCAATTAGCCACTCTTTCTGCCGAAGACATCGTCATCCTATCAGGAAGTAAACCAGCTGGTCTTCCAACCGACTTTTATAAAGAATTGATCAAAATCGTTAAAGAAGCGGGTGCGGAATTTGTCATTGATACGACCGGCGCGGAACTTTTTGACGCTTTATCCGATCAGCCTTTGCTAATCAAACCAAATAATCATGAATTAGCCGAACTTTATGAAACTTCTTTTTCAACAATCGAAGATATTTTGCCTTATGGTCAAAGAATGCTAAAGGATGGCGCTAAAAATGTCATTGTCTCTCTAGGCGGCGATGGCGCCCTGCTCTTTACTGGCAATGAGATCTATCGATCCAATGTGTTGAAACGACCTTTGAAAAATTCAGTTGGCGCTGGAGATTCCATGATTGCTGGATTCATTGGGCGTTATGCAAAGACCAAAGATGTGGTTGAAGCATTCAAATGGGGAGTCGCTTGTGGCAGTGCCACTGCGTTTTCAGATGATTTAGCTGAGGCGTCATTTATCGAAGAATTACTACCGGAAGTCATAATTGAACAAGTGAATCTATAGGAGGATGGAAAAAATGAAAATCAATGAGTTGATGCTAAAAGATGCCATGATCATGGACTTACAAGCAACAGACAAAAAAGGTGCCATTGATGAAATGGTAGCAAAATTATATGCTGTCGGACGAATTTCAGATATCGAGGTCTACAAAGAAGGAATTCTTGCCCGAGAAGCTCAAACATCAACAGGGCTAGGTGACGGCATCGCAATGCCTCATGCCAAAAACAGTGCGGTCAAAGAAGCGACGGTCTTATTCGCAAAAAGTAATGCGGGTGTTGACTATGAGGCGTTAGATGGACAACCAACGTACCTCTTCTTTATGATCGCAGCACCAGAAGGAGCAAATGATACTCATTTACAAGCATTAGCAGCGCTATCTCGCTTGTTGATCGATCCAGATTTCGTTGCTAAACTAAAAACAGCGACAACTTCTGATCAAGTACAACAACTTTTCTCAGAAGCTGAGGCACAGCAAGAAGCCGATGCTTTAGCAGAAGAAGCGGCAAACCAAGAAGCAGCACCTGCTAGCGAACGTCCCTATATCGTCGCAGTTACAGCTTGCCCGACAGGGATCGCCCACACCTACATGGCAGAAGATGCTTTGAAAAAGAAAGCCAAAGAGCTTGGTGTTGACATCAAAGTCGAAACAAATGGTTCAGAAGGAATCAAAAATCGTTTAACAGAAGCTGATATCGCCCAAGCTGCTGGTGTGATCGTAGCTGCCGATAAAAAAGTTGAAATGGATCGCTTTGACGGCAAACATTTAGTAAACCGTCCTGTGAGCGATGGTATCCGTAAAACCGAGCAATTAATCAATGAAGCATTGAGCGGAACTGCTCCTGTTTTTCACGGTAGTGGCCAAGCTTCTGATAAAGAGGACGCTTCTGCTGATGGTTCAGTCGGTCAACGAATCTATAAAGATTTGATGAATGGTGTTTCTCACATGTTACCATTTGTTATTGCCGGTGGAATCATGATCGCTATTTCCTTCATGGTGGACCAGTTCATGGGTGTCCCTCAAGATGCCTTGAGTCAATTAGGAAACTACAACCAAGCCGCTTCTTGGTTCAATCAAATCGGTAGCGCGGCATTTGGTTTTATGTTACCTGTCTTAGCTGGTTTCATCGCTTCAAGTATCAGTGACCGACCTGGATTGATCGTCGGTTTCGCAGCAGGTGCCCTAGCAAATACGGGTGGTGCTGGATTCTTAGGAGCATTGATTGGCGGTTTCTTAGCTGGTTATGTCATCAAGTTCTTGCGTTCATTATTCAAAGGTTTACCAAAATCATTAGAAGGAATCAAAACGATCCTTTTCTACCCTGTTTTCGGCCTATTGATCACTGGCTTCTTGATGTTACTGATCAACGTGCCAATGAAAGCCATCAATGACGGTTTGAATAGCTTCTTGACTGGCTTAAGTGGTACCAACGCAGCTTTACTTGGCGCTTTGTTAGCAGCGATGATGGCAGCCGATCTAGGCGGCCCAATCAACAAAGCCGCTTATGTTTTTGGTACTGCAACATTGGCAACGACCGTTGCTGAAGGTGGTAGCGTCGTAATGGCATCTGTAATGGCGGGCGGAATGGTTCCTCCATTAGCAATCTTTGTCGCAACGTTATTGTTCAAAAATAAATTCACAAAAGACCAAAAAGAAGCAGGTTTGACAAATATCGTCATGGGGCTGTCCTTCGTCACAGAAGGTGCGATTCCATTTGCAGCAGCAGATCCACTGCGAGCGATCCCAAGCTTTATCGTCGGTTCTGCCCTGACTGGTGCACTTGTCGGTGCCTTTGATATCCAATTGATGGCGCCACATGGTGGGATCTTCGTTGTCCTATTATTATCTAAACCAATTTTGTTCTTGCTATTCATCTTGATCGGTGCGATCGTTTCTGGCGTCGTATTCGGTTTGTTGAAAAAAGCGCCTGAGCAAACAGCTTAATTGAAAAGACCCACAAGATCCTCGTAATCTTGCGGGTCTTTTTCATTCTTGATTGGTAAAAAGCTGCTGCTCGACTAGCTTTTGGGTGTTCATAAAATACACTCGTAGTTTTTTCCCATCCTTCTTTAGATTGACCCATGTATATTTGCGCGTGCGGTGCAGATAGCCAAAATGAACATCAGGCATGGTCGCTTTCAATGCATCTAGCGGTAAGTGCTTCAAAGCAGTCTCAGGCAAATAAAATTGCAAGCAAGCAGTATAGTCTTTAAAACGATCCTCTGAATATTCAATCTCAAGATGACTACGAATATAGAATGAATAAGCCTCTACACCATCGTCTATCGTTAGTTCTGGCTTTAATACGATATAATCCATCATGCGCAACCGCTCTTGATCCACCCAAGGAAAATACGCTTGGGCATTCAGATACCCTTTCACTCGCCGCTCTTGATACTCTTCGTTCACGAGGTCGAAGCTTCTGGTGACAAAATGTGTCGCACTGCGTTTTGTTGTTGGCTGCAGTCGATCATTTTGGTATTGAATGGTTTGGATCAAGTGATCGCCAAAGGCATATTCAATATATGGTTCTCTCAAAATACCGACCCCGTTATCCGAAGTCAATTGATCGATTCCAGTTTGATCGCGAAACAATCGCTGGTAGGATAGATTCAATTCGTGATCCCACTGGAAAGGATCTCGATACAATTCCACCATCACAACCCCTTGATCTCTTACCTGCACTTGCTCCACCTGCTGCGCATCAGTAATGATCACCTGAGGAATGATATGCGCGTAGAATGCCGAAAAGTACATGCGCCAGCAAGAAGTCAGTGTATAGCCATTGTAAAAGACGTCGTAACCAGAAAACTGATTGCAGTCGATGACGATTTCTTGTTCAAAATTTTTCCGCTTCGGTAACGCGTTGATTTCAGCAATCGATTGAAAATTTTGCCTTTTCTCGATTCCCTCGACGTTATGCATCAAGTACTCATCATATGAACGCAAATAGCCGAACAAGCCATCTCTTTGCATCGTTTCATCGAAGTAACTTAAAATCACGGGTTTTTGCGTGGAAAATACGTCTTTCGTAAACAGGTGCCGTTGTAAAACAGCCTCTTGAATGATATGGATACTGGACTCATTTTGGCCGTCCGTCACAATCAATTCCGTATTGATTTTTTCAGGGGCGCTATGCAGCAGTTGACTGACCTCATCCAAATCATAAGGTTTCTTTGCTTGCTGATTGTAGTAGTATTCCGTCGGCTGATAGCTAAGACGAACCAAAGCGAACCAATTTTCAATCAACAAACGCAACTGTGCTGCTTCCATTTGGGTTGATTGTAGAAAGCCATAGATTTTTTCAGTTTTGATCATCGCTATCCCTCTTTTCTATCCCCTTTCTTTAATTATAGTAAAGGGGGAAACGATTGAACACTATTTCGCTTTTTTTTTGATGAAATCTACCACCGTTCGTGGTAAACTTAAGGCGCTTGGAGGTGAACCTATGGGCTTAAAATTCCAACGAGAAGACTCGCTAGATAAAATGTTTGATGATTTTGCCTTTCTTCCCGATAACAACAAAGACAAGAAAAAGCAGGAAAACGATATTGAGCGTTTCTTGAAAAACGAATCTGATGAAGAGAAAAAAACACAACCTAAAGATAGTAAGAAAGCAGACTAATAAAAAAGGCAAAGGACGCGTCAGTCCCTTGCCTTTTTTTACTTGCCGAAATAGATAATGAGCCACTGAAGCTACAGAAGTTCAACGATCAGAATCATCATCTAGAGGTTTTCTTATAGCTCTTCATACAACATACTTTGACGTAATCGCACCAAGCCAATGGTCAACAAACAAAGAATAAAAAAGATGGTTGTTAAGATCGTCATCACGAAGATCACCACAAAAATCGGT
The DNA here is from genome assembly GCF_051713705.1 of Enterococcus sp. DIV1083b. Lineage (NCBI taxonomy): Bacteria > Bacillati > Bacillota > Bacilli > Lactobacillales > Enterococcaceae > Enterococcus > Enterococcus sp. DIV1083b. Next base: position 1,609,389 of record NZ_JBIOQJ010000001.1, on the reverse strand, counting down.
GAGCTTGTAAAACGAATCATTGGTTCAAAGATAGTGGTTTTAATCAAGTCAGGGATCTCAGAGACCAAGAGTTGTTGAATCGCTTGGTTAAAATCTTCCGTTGATGAATTTGCGGGCAAAACAGCCATAAAACTCCCTACACCATAATTTGCGACCCCAATCCAAGCAATTGCGACGTTTGCTAGAGCGAGCCAGCCAACGCCAAGATTACCGACAACGATCGAACCGATCGCAAGATTGCCAATCCCAACTAATAAGCCAAAGCAGAGATTCCCTATTGCAATGACACCGATACTGACTGTCCCAATTCCCAACATTCCGAAGGACAATAAGCCAATCGATAAAAAGCCTAAACTGACAACCCCCAAAGCAATAATCCCTTTGGCTTTGACACCAAGGCTAAACCAGCCGCTGGCAGTTGGTAACTCTTTCATCAGCACAAAAAACCCTCGAACACTCGTCACTTGATTCAGTAATAAGAATAAATTGGGAATCAAAATGTGCATCAACGGAAGCCGCAGAACCGTCCGTTCACTTTTGTATTCATAATAGTAGGTTTCTTTTTTTTCTTTTAATAGCTCTTCCACTGGTGTGCCTAATAAATCGGCTAGACGGACCAATGTCTCGATGTCTGGCAACCCATTTCCTCGTTCCCATTTTGAAATGGCCTTATCAGAAACAAATAACCTCGCAGCTAATTCCTTCTGTGTTAAATTATGTCTTGATCGATACTCTTTTAATTTTTTACTTAATGATTCATGCATTCGACCACACCTCCTTGTTACAAGTTTAACAAATAACAAGGAGATTTTCGCTAAAATTGAGCAAATTCAGCACTCTACGCTGCGTAGAATAGCTTAAATCAGCTAATTTCCACTGTAAAATGAGAAAAACCGAAGCAAAGGACTTTCTTGCTTCGGTTTCCTAAATGATAATTATTTTATTGCTGCTTCAATCGCTTTCCACGCTTCTTCTTTTCCTTGTTTGGTAATGGAAGAAAAGAGGATAAACGTATCTGCTGGATCAAAGGATAATGCTTTTTTGATCATGCTTTCATGCTTGTTCCATTTCCCGCGAGGGATTTTGTCTGCTTTGGTGGCGACCACGATCACTGGAATCTCGTAGTATTTCAAAAACTCATACATTTGAATATCTTCTTGTGAGGGGGCATGACGTAAATCAACAAGAGATACGACTGCACGCAGCTGCTCTCTTTGTTCAAGATATGTCTCAATCATTTTCCCCCATTTCGCTCGCTCTGTTTTCGATACTTTTGCATAGCCGTAGCCGGGGACATCGACAAAATGCAGCGTATTTTCAATCAAATAAAAGTTCAGCGTTTGCGTCTTCCCAGGTTTTGATGAGGTACGGGCTAAATTTTTACGATTGATCAATGTATTGATGAAGGATGACTTTCCGACATTTGAGCGGCCTGCTAAGGCAATCTCCGGTAAAGGTGTAGCTGGATATTGTGCTGGAGAAACGGCACTGATGACGATTTCAGCATCATGTACTTTCATCGAATCGCTCCTTTCTATTTTTTCAAAAAGAAAGCCGGATAGCAATGAAACTATCCGACTTGGTCTCGATTAGACTGCTTTTTTGGTCTCTTCATTGTAAATGATTTTTGGTTCACCAAGTCCTTTTGCCGCTTCTTCCGTGATGGTGACTTTTTGGATCGACTCATCAGAAGGGACATTGAACATGACATCCATCATGATATTCTCGATGATCGAACGCAACCCGCGAGCACCGGTATTTCGCTCAATGGCTTGCGCAGCAATGGCACGCAAAGCCTCTGGCTCAAATTCCAGCTCGGTGTCATCTAATGCCATTAACTTTTGGTATTGTTTGACCAGCGCATTTTTTGGTTCAGTCAAAATATGCACTAAATCATCTACTGTTAATTTCTCTAGCGCAGCCATCACTGGCAAGCGGCCAATAAATTCAGGAATCAAACCGAATTTAAGCAAGTCTTCAGGAATGATTTGCTGCATCACGCTTTCGCCTTCTTCAAGGCGCTTATTGTTCGTGCCAAAACCAATTGTTTTTTCACCTAAACGGTTTTTAACGATGGTTTCGATTCCGTCAAACGCCCCGCCAACAATAAAGAGAATATTGGTGGTATCAATTTGGATCATCTCTTGATGTGGATGTTTCCGTCCACCTTGTGGCGGTACACTAGCAGTCGTTCCTTCTAGGATCTTCAGCAAAGCTTGCTGTACGCCTTCACCGGATACGTCACGAGTAATCGATACATTTTCACTCTTACGGGCGATTTTATCGATCTCATCAATATAGATGATCCCTTTTTCAGCCATTTCTACGTTATAATCAGCAGCTTGTAACAGTTTCAAAAGAATGTTTTCCACATCTTCACCGACATAGCCGGCTTCTGTCAAACTGGTTGCATCAGCGATTGCAAAAGGCACGTTTAGTGAACGTGCTAACGTTTGTGCCAAAAATGTTTTCCCAGAACCTGTTGGTCCGATCAAGCAAATATTGCTTTTTTGTAATTCTACATCTTCTGCTGTCGTTTCTACATTGACCCGTTTGTAGTGATTGTAAACTGCTACAGCCAATGTCCGTTTCGCACGATCTTGTCCAATCACATATTCATTGAGAACATTCAGTAATTCTTGCGGTTTCGGCACTTCGGTAAATTCCCGAACTGCTTCTTCGTAAAACTCTTCATCAATGATTTCTTTACACAAATCGATGCATTCATTACAGATATAGACCCCAGGACCTGCAACGATCTTTTTCACCTCTTCTTGCGTTTTGCCACAAAAAGAACAACGAACAGCTTCATTACCGTTTGTATTATCGTACATACTGTTCACCCCTTGAAAATTTTCCAACCTATTTAAAGGAGTGGAATTTTGTTTACTAACTTTGCAGTCTTAAACAATCATATCATAACTTTTTTGAAAGAAAAAGTTCTTTTTACGTTGCCTAACGTTTTCTTATCATTTGTTAGTAATTGTTAAACTAGCCCCTCTTACTCCCAAGAAAAAACGGCAAACACCGCTAGATGTTCGCCGTTTTTAAGCATGTTGCTTACGCTTCTTTTGCAGTACCTGTGACAAGTTCAACTGCTTTCTTCATCGTGATATCATGTTTCAACATGTCTTCTGTTAAGACGCGTTTGATTTGATCCACTGGCATGTTGTAAGCTTCAGAAAGTTCTTTGATTTCGTTTTCGATATCTTCTTCTGTTGCTTCCAAACCTTCTGCTTTAGCGATTGCTTCAATAACAAGGTTTGTTTTCACGCGGGTTTCTGCTTCACCTTCAAATTGTGTGTGCAGATCTGCTTCAGTTGAACCAGTTAATTGATAATACATTTCTGGTGAGATTCCTTGACGTTGCATATTGTTCAAGAATTCATCCATTGAACGGTGTACTTCATCATGAACCATTGAATGTGGTAATTCAACGATTTCTGCGTTTTCAACTGCTTGACGGATCGCAGCTTCATCTTTTGCATCTTCAGCTGCTTTTTCTTTTGTTTCAGTCAATTCAGCACGGTATTTTTCTTTTAATTCAGCTAATGATTCAACGCTGTCATCAACGTCTTTTGCGAATTCATCATCTAATTCAGGAAGTTCTTTTGCTTTTACTTCGTGAACAGTTACTTTGAAGACTGCTTCTTTACCAGCTAAATCTTCTGCTTGATAATCTTCTGGGAAAGTAACGGTAACGTCTTTGCTATCACCAGCTTTTGTTCCTACTAATTGTTCTTCAAAACCAGGGATGAATGAGTTTGAGCCAAGTTCAAGTGAGTAGTTTTCACCTTTGCCGCCTTCAAATGTTTCTTCCCCTAAGAAGCCTTCAAAGTCGATAACGACTGTGTCGCCATTTTCAGCTGCTTCGTCTTCTTTGATAACTAATTCAGCTTGTGCTTCTTGTTCACGTTTGATGCGTGCATCCACGTCTTCTTCTGTTACTTCACGGTCTTGTTTTTCAACTGTTAATTCTTTGTAATCACCAAGTTTTACTTCAGGTTTTACAGTAACTTCTGCTTTGATAACCCAATCTTGGCCTTTTTCCATGCTGTCAACGTCGATTTTTGGTTGCGCAACAGGATCGATCCCTGCTTCTTTTACAGCAGCTTCATAAGCTTCTGGAAGAACAGCGTTCAATGCATCTTCATACAACGCTTCTTCGCCGTACATACGGTTAAATACTTGGCGTGAAACTTTCCCTTTACGGAAGCCAGGTACGTTAAGATTGCCTTTCACTTTATTGAATGCAGTCGTCAAGCCTTTTTGGATTTCTGCTTGAGCGATCGTAAATGTCAAAACACCATCATTGGTGCCTGTTTTTTCCCATTTTGCAGTCATTTATTTCCCTCCGAATATTAATTGATTTACATATGAAATAGCTTCATGCATACCTTTAAATAGTACACTAACGTTGTTTAATTGTAAACATTTTACCATGAAAGTTGCGAATTTTTCTTTCAGCGAATGCTCAATCGTAGGATATTGCGTAGGTGTCGTTTGCGTTCTTCTATTTCATTCGCTGCTTTTGGCTGTTCTTTTTCTTCAAATAACCCACGATAATCTTCAATGTAGCTTGCCACCCATGCTTTTGCCTCCTCTTTTGCAGGTAAAAATGGGTAGCTGATGGCTAAATGATCATTGATCTCTGCTGAGACGCTTTCTGCTAAAATCGGATCTTCTTGGGCGATCGTTTCGTCAATCTCTTTCTGGATCGCTTTAACAGCGGCATCTTCTTGCAAAAGTTTTAACTCTTTCGGAACGATTTGCTGCATATTCCCAAGGTAATCGATCAGTTCAAAAGGTTCGTCCACTTCAAGACGTACGAGCTCATCCACTAATTTGGGCAGTAAATATGGATTTTTGATGGAAGCTAACGTTTCATGCATCAGCGTGACAAATTGTGGTTTGGTAATGGCTTGGGTAAAAACGTGCCATTCTGTTGCACTCACCGGTTGATTGGCTTCATCTAATGCACGTAAATGCTTGCGTTTCCCATGAAAATCTTCCAGTCCTAAAATTTGCTGAACTTCTTCTACCTTTGCTAATTCACTTGCTAACTGTTCCTGATAGCGGCTTGCAATTTTTGTTTTTTTACCTAATGTAAGCCAGCGCCGAGCTTTTAAATACTGACCATCCAAGATCAGCAGATGACCAATTTGTAAATACCCGTCGGTTTCTTTTAGATAATCATCCAAATAGTCTTCCGCCAGATCTAACGCTTTGGCAAAATCATTCAACTGCTGCAGACATTCAACCAGCCATTGATTGATCTCAAAACTGGCATTTTTTTGATAGAGTTCATTGTACAGGCGAAAAGCTTGCAAAAACTCCTTTGACTGGTAGGCTTTTTCTGCCGCCAGCCGAAGCCGTTCATTTGGTCCTGGGAAATCAATCGTCTCACCCATTCTCGATCCCTCCTTTACTACTTGCTTGATCTGCTAGTTAGTTTTGTGCGCCAATCATTACGTGATTGGCATCCACTTGTTTATTGAAAGCTTTGATCAGATTAATGGTCACCACACTGGTTTCTGCAAAATAATCCGCAGCCTGCTGCTTATTTTTATTAAAGGCGATCGGTAAATAACCAAGATAAAAGAAAAGATTGAATTGTAATACGTAGCGTCCGCAAAGCTCGCGAATCAACACAGTTTGCCAGCTGAGTTCTTCCTCTACAAAAGAAACCACTCGAATGCCAAAAAGCATTTTTCCAATCGTTTGACCATGATTTAGCTTTGTCATTAGAACAAAATAGCCTAGATAGATTGCTAAGGCACAGATGTTGTAAAGGCCAAACCGCTGATTGGTTGCCGTTAAATTCGCTAGATTGTAGATACTACCGATCGTTATTTGAGTAATCGCTCGGATCACCAACACATCAACGAGATAAGCAAAGAAACGAATCCAAAACCCAGCAAAAAAGTAGCTAGGAAAATCATTGAAGAACCGTTTGTCTTCTGCCTGTTTTTCAGGTTCTTCATACCGTTGCCAGGCTTGTTGTTTTTCCTCGATCTCGCTTTGGGTATACTCTTCTTCCTTAAAAGACGTCAAGACTTGTTGGTAAAAATCATCGGGATGATTTACTTGTGCGTTCCTCATCGCTTTGCTGGCGTTTACTGGTTCGGTTGTTTCTGAAACCTGCGCTTCAGTTGGCACATCCGTATGACCGGTTGACGGTGTCGAGGTTTCCCGCTGTTCCCTTTGATCGATTGACGTACTTGTGTGATTGTCATCCGTTGACGATGTGCCAGCGGAATACTTGTTTTTCTCTGTCATAGTCATTCACCTCCATAGTAATAAAGAGGTTTCGGAGCATCGCTGGTTCCAAGGCTTTCCATCAATTGGATCACTCGCTCTGTGTTTGATTCTTTTAATCCTTGCAGTTCGGCTAAACTTGAACCTAACCAAGTAGAAGCAAATCCAGTAGAGGAAACATCATAGCTGAAAATCTCGGCATCTTCCAAGCCTAGATCTGCTTGCATTGCTGCTAATGTATCTTCAGGAAAACCGATTTCATCCACTAAACCAACGGACACTGCTTGCTGCCCATCATAGATGCGGCCATCAGCGATCTTTCTAACGGCTTCTTCTGTCATGCCACGTCCTTCTGCTACGATTTTTACGAACCGACCATAGGCATTGTCGACATAGGTCTGCAAGACTTCCTTGTCGGCTTCTGTGGGTTCTCTCGTTGATGAACCTACATCTTTTAGTGCGCCACTTTTATACGTATTGTCTTCGATCCCTAGCTTTTCGAATAAGCCAGCATAGTTTAGCCCTGACATGATCACCCCGATTGAACCAGTAATGGTTTCATCCGTTGCAAAAATTTTATCAGCACCTGCCGAGATATAATAACCGCCACTGGCTGCCATGTTTTTCATACTGACATACATCGGAATCCCTAACTCTTTGATTTTTGCTAACTCCCGAGCGATCTCCGCACTTTCATAGACGCCGCCTCCAGGGGTATTAACTTCCATCAAGATGCCCCCAATAGTTGGATCTTCTTGGATCATCCGTAGTTCTTCCAAAAACCGCTGATGATCATAAGATTCCGTTGTGAATAAACCGCCACTGGAGCTGCTGGCGATGGTTCCTTCTAAAGATAAGCGAACGATGCGATTGTCTTGATCTCCGGCAACTAACGTTGTCTCTTCGATCGCATTACTTCCATAGAACAAAGCATTTAACCCTTGTAACGTCTGAGTTTCCTCTTGCTCTGGACGATTTGTGATTACTGAAAAAACCCCCGAGCAGATAAATAACCCTGCTGCGATCGCCACTGCGATCCATCTTCTTTTATTCATTCTCCCACCTAACTTTTCACCTTTCCCATTTTTAGTATAGATTTTTGATGACGATCACTGCTTCTTCGTCTCCAACCGCATCAAATTTCTCACTTTTTTCAGCTAAGACGTAGCCACCAAAAAATTCCTTTGTTAGTTCATCTTGGACTTCGAATGTTTGCGCGGTTTCCACGGTGACTGATCCAGGCAAAATTTCTTGCAAGCTGTCCCAGCCCGTATCCAACATGACCTTTGTTTCATCTGTGACATTAGGATCTTTTTCTATCGCAGCTACCATTTTCTTTAGCTCGGAAAAAGTCATACAATTTACAAATTCTGGCATTTCATTCCCTCACTTTCTTACTTTTTTATTGTAGCGAACTTAAAAAAAAAAGCATAGCTTTATGAGGAAATTTCTTGGGAATCTTATTCGACAAAGCTATGTCAGCTGTTTTGATTTCCTTTACACAGGTTCAAATCAACCTTACCAATAACTATACCAATTATTTTTATATAACTTACAGTTGACAGAGACAGGAATAAATATTATGATATTGCTTGTATTTCTATAAAATATCTCACAAGGAGGATAGATAGACCAATAAGGATAGCGCCTGATCTGGAAACAGATGACGAGGAAAGAGTTTATCGAAACATTCGGCGGATGACTCTAGGGACTGCACTCTACAGGCAAGAACAAATCTCATCGTAAGATGATGACAAAGACTTGCTACGCAGATAGAAATACATAATGCCAAACTAAATTTTTTGAAAGTAGGATTATCATTATGTGTGGAATTGTAGGAATCGTAGGAAAATCAAATGCAGAACGAATTATTTTGAACGGATTGGAACGCTTAGAGTATCGCGGCTATGACTCAGCAGGTCTTTATGTCGCTGATCGGACTTCGGATCACTTAATTAAAGCCCAAGGAAGAATCAAAAACTTGGAAGAAAAAGTGACTTCTGAAGTAACAGGAACGATCGGTATCGGACATACCCGTTGGGCGACCCACGGCAAGCCATCAGAAATGAACGCTCATCCTCATACTTCAGCAAACCAAGCACTCGTGTTGGTTCATAACGGTGTGATCGAAAACTTTGAAGAGCTTCATCAAGAATATTTAAGCAACCACCAATTTGAAGGTCAAACAGATACGGAAATCGTTGTTCATTTGATTGAAGCATTGAAGGAGCAAGACAACAGCACGACCAAAGCAGCCTTTAAAAAAGCTTTGTCCTTGATTCGCGGCTCTTATGCCTTTGCCTTAGTAGAAAAAAATGATCCAAAAACCATTTATGTTGCCAAAAACAAAAGTCCTTTATTGATCGGTTTGGGAGATGGGTTCAATGTCATCTGCAGCGATGCCTTAGCAATGCTCGATCAAACGACTCATTTTGTTGAGATCGAAGATGGCGAAATGGTGACCGTAACAGCCGATACAATCGAAATCGAAGATCCAAAAGGAAACCTTGTGTACCGTGAGTCTTATGAAGCACAACTAGATCTGACTGACATCGAAAAAGGAACGTACCCTTACTACATGTTAAAAGAAATCGATGATCAACCAACTGTGATGCGCCGCTTGATTCAAGAATATCAAGGAGAATCTGGTGAAGTAGTGATCGATCCAGCGTTAAAAAACGAACTTTTAGCTAGCGATCGGATCTACATCATTGCTTGTGGTACTAGCAATCATGCTGGCTGGGCAGCAAAAGCCATTTTAGAAAAACTAACACAGATTCCTGTTGAGGTTCATTTATCTAGTGAGTTTGGCTACAACATGCCATTGTTGTCAGCAAACCCCTTCTTCTTGTTCTTATCACAAAGTGGTGAAACGGCAGATAGCCGTCAAGTATTAGTGACGATCAACCAGTTAGGTCTTCCTAGTCTGACGATTACCAACGTTGCTGGTTCTACTCTTTCTCGAGAAGCGAACCATACCTTATTGCTTCATGCTGGTCCAGAAATCGCTGTTGCCTCTACAAAGGCGTATACTGCACAGATCGCAGTGATGACGTTATTAGCAAAAGCCATTGGTGATGAAAAAGCTGTTCCTGAAGCATTGGACTTTGATGTTTTCCATGAACTAAGCATCGTTGCTTCTGCAATGGAGGCTTTAGTGGATGAAAAAGCTGTTATCAGTCAATTTGCTGAGGATTTCCTTTCCGAAACCCGTAATGCGTTTTACATTGGACGTGGAAATGATTACTATGTATCGATGGAAGCGGCATTGAAATTAAAAGAAATTTCTTATATCCAAGCGGAAGGCTTTGCGGCTGGTGAATTAAAACACGGCACCATCGCGTTGATCGAAGAAGGTACACCAGTGATCGGTGTGATCACGGAAGAAGTGACCGGCTCTCATACGCGAGGCAATTTGAAAGAAGTCGAATCTCGTGGGGCTCATACCCTTGTGATCGTTAGCCAAGAATTAGCAAAAGCGACTGATCAAATCATTTTACCAAGCGTTCACCCATTGGTAACCAGCTTAGTGGCAGTCGTTCCAACACAGCTGCTGGCTTACTTTGCCACTTTACAGCGCGGATTCGACGTTGATAAACCAAGAAACTTAGCAAAATCCGTTACCGTTGAATAAGTTTTTTAAAAGATTGAAACCGAATTGGTTATCTTCTGAATAATAAAAAGAACTCCTCGTTCGATGACTCGATCGTTCATAGGGGTTCTTTTTTTCTTGTCTACTGCACAACAAATCCGAAAAGACTTTTAAAAGCAACTATCCTTCGCAAGGCTTGCCCGCTGCGTCTCCTCTGTTAAGCGTTGCCGACAAAATCGTTGACAAGTTTCTCTAATTCGCAAGTTGGCTTCTTGCTGGTAAGTAGACAAAAAAGACGACCAAAGGATGTCTTTGATCGTCTTACTTCTTCATTTATTCCGCACCGATTTCCTCTCGAACGACCGCTGCGATTTTTTCAACATAGTAGTCGACTTTTTCAATGGTTGGCGCTTCTGCCATCACCCGAAGCAATGGTTCTGTTCCTGAAGGACGAACCAAAATACGGCCTTCGCCGTTCATTTCTGCTTCTGTCTCTTCCACGATTTTACGGATAGCTGGAACATCCATCGCGCCATTTTTATCTGTCACTCGAATGTTGACAAGTTTTTGTGGATAGATTGTTACCTCTCCTGCTAATTCCGACAGTTTCTTGCCCGTTTGTTTCATGATATTCAATAGTTGAATTCCTGATAGCAAACCGTCACCTGTCGTATTGAAATCCAAGAAAATCATGTGACCTGATTGCTCGCCACCAAAATTATAATCGTTTTTACGCATTTCTTCGACGACATAACGGTCACCGACTTGTGTGATGACATCTTTCAGTCCAATTGCTTCCACTGCTTTATGGAACCCTAAATTGCTCATGACTGTTGTCACGATCGTTCCTTGGTTCAAGCGCTTTTGCTCCGCTAAATATTTCGCACAGATATACATGATTTTATCGCCATCAACGATGTTTCCTAGTTCATCTACTGCGATGACCCGATCACCATCTCCATCAAACGCAAGACCAGCATCCGCCCCTTTTTCAACGACAAATTCAGCTAACGCTTCAGGGTGAGTCGATCCCACACCATCATTAATGTTCAACCCGTCTGGAGACGTCCCCATTGTGAAGAATTCTGTTTCTAGATCGGCAAACAAACGATTGACACTTGTTGCTGTTGCGCCATTTGCTGCATCAACACACACCGTGATTCCTTCCAAATCATCAGGAATCGTTTGACGTAGAAATTGAGAGTATTTCAACAACCCTTCTGGAAACTCATCCACCGTTCCTAAGCCATCGGCAGAAGGACGTGGAAGTGTGTCTTCCGGCGCATCAAGTAATGCTTCAATTTCAGCTTCTTGTTCATCGACTAATTTAAAGCCATCATTCCCGAAAAACTTGATGCCATTGTCTTGTGCAGGATTGTGAGAGGCAGAGATCATTACACCTGCACTCGCTTTTTGCACTTTCGTCAAGTACGCAACACCCGGTGTAGAAATAACACCCAATTGGAATACCTCGATCCCGACAGATAATAGTCCAGCGATCAATGCATTTTCTAGCATCTGTCCAGAAATCCGTGTGTCCCGTCCCACCAAAACGCGGGGACGGCGGTCACCAGTTTCATGCTGACTTAATACATAGCCGCCGTAACGACCTAATTTAAATGCTAATTCAGGTGTCAACTCCTTGTTTGCTTCTCCTCTAACACCATCAGTACCAAAATATTTTCCCATTTTAATAACCTCTCTTATTCATTCTCTACAGTCAAACGACTAAGAACTGCTTGTCGTCGTGCTGCTTGCGGAATTCTCTGTTTGTTCTTGCGTCGTGTCGACTGTCGAAGAATTGGCTTGAGAATTCGCACTGTTCGTTGCTTCATCGCCATCATTGTTTGATTGATTCTCAGTAGTTGTTTCTGCAACCGGAGTGATTTGGATCGTCACAACTGTTGGATTGATCGTTGTTCCCTCTGGTACTGGAATCGTTACTGTCCGTTCGGTCGTGGTTGTGATCTCACTAACATCCACTGGGACACCGATCTGCTGGGTCTCATCCAAAATACTTTGTGGTCCTGTTAGCACCGCACTGATACTACTCATCCGGTAGATGTAATGAGAGATCCCATCTGGTGTTGTCCCCTGTTGAGTGACAAACAATTCAATTTCTTTGCTTGGTGCTTCCATCATCAATGCCACATCGACCGAATCTGGCTCAGGAATGATCGCTAAAGGATTGTTTTCACTATCCCAAGCCTCGATCGTTCCATCCACCGTGATCGAATCGCCAGTAATATCATCTGGATTCACGATCGCTACCACTCGGTCGATTTCTGCCAGTGTCTTGTCGCCAGTAGTGATCTCTACTTCTTGCGGTTCAACACTCATTGAATCAACGCCGTAACCACTCGTTGCTCCATCAGTCGAGATGACTGGCTCAACGGTAAACGTTTGGGTGACTTTTTTCTCGATCGTCACAGTGACGGTTTTGGGTTCGATTTCGGCTGTCACACTTGAGCTAAGATTGTTCACTTCTAAAGGGACCTCATGGGTTCCTTCATCAAGTCCAGTCAAATCAGCAACTACTCGAAAGCTCCGCGTTTCCTCGCTACGTTCAGCATTCAATTGCACCCGATTTCGACTAGACAAAGTCACGTCTACTGTTGTTTCAAATCCTTGGATAAAGTATTCATCTGTGTCATAGGTGGTCTGAATCGGTACATTATCGATCTCTTCCTCATAAGGATTTGAAGTTCCTGCAAGGTTGACTTGCAGGCTTGATCCGCTGGCGATGAAAAACAGAACCAGACTAAAGAACAGCGCTAGTATACCATAAAATACGTTTTGACGACGTTCTTTCTTGATCATTTTCTTCCTCCTTTGTTGACCCCTTCAAAGAAAGATTGCAGCAAGTTGCGTTTACCAGGCTTTTCTTCTGGCACTAATTCGCGATTCAACACGTCGAGATACTCTTGTCGCGAAAGCTCAGTAAGCATCCGATTATTCAGGGTAATACTGACGTCTCCCGTCTCCTCTGAGACGATAATGGTCAACGCATCACTAACTTCTGAAATCCCGACAGCCGCTCGATGGCGCGTCCCAAATTCTTTGGGAATCAACGGACTTTCTGACAGTGGTAAGTAGGCACTAGCAACAGCGATCTTATCATCTCTTAAGATGACTGCACCATCGTGTAGCGGTGTATTGGGAATAAAAATATTGATAAGTAATTCGCCCGTCACGTCCGCATCTAAAGGAATCCCCGTTTCAATATATTCTTCTAACCCCGTCGTCCGTTCGATCGTGATCAATGCACCAATTTTTCGTTTTGCCATATATTGAACAGCTTTGTCCAACGCTTGGACCAACACTTCATCCCGTCGTTTTTCATTCTTAGAAGTCTTGAAGAAAGAGCTACGGCCAAGATGCTCCAGCCCTCGTCGAATTTCTGGTTGGAAAATAACAATCGCGGCGATCACCCCATACGTGATGACTTGATCCATCAACCAAGATAGCGTCTTTAATCCTACGATACCTGCCAAAAACCTTAGAACAATGAATAGGCCGACGCCTTTAAACAACTGGATCGCTTTTGTTCCTCGCACAAGCTGGATCAGCTTATAAACCAAGTACCAAACAACGATCACATCTAAAACATTTACTAAAAATGACCAAGAAAATATATCAAATGAGAGCAATTCTCTCCAATAATCTAAATTAAAAAAATCCCTGAAATTTATCAACATAAACAGCCTTCCTTTATTCTTAAGACTTCAGATAATAGTATAACATAGGACCTCTTCAAAGATTTGAAAAAAAACAAATTTATGAAAAAGTTTTGAAAAAATAAACAGCTCTTTTACTTAGTTTACCATTATCCTGAAATCATTGTTTGTCAAAGGTCTTAGAAGATTTCATCTAAACGAGCTTCTTGCACTCATTTCTTAGGAAAAACAACAAATGACCCTGAAAAACGGGTCAAACCGTTTTTCAGGGTCATTCCTCAGCGAGCGATTACTCTTGCTGACGGCGCTTTGCGCGCGCTGCACGCCGTGCTGCTCTTTCAGCGATCTGTTCTTCGCTTAACGGCTGTTTTTCTCTTCGTACACGCTCCGTTTTTACTGCCGTTGGTTGTTCTGCATCAGTACTTACCTTTTTTTCAAGCTTTGCTCGTATTTTTTCTTCTTGACCTGCTAAGCGGGCATAGTTGTAGAAACGAGTTTTCGCATCTGAAACGGTTTTTTCAAACAATGCTTGCGCCGCATTCGGATTGGCAGACTGCAAGGATGCAAATCGAACTTGTGTCTGCATAAAGGCAGGCATTTGATCAAATGCTGGCTTTTTGAAATCGAGTGTCATTGGCTGTTTCCCTTTTTCTGCCAACAGCGGGTTATAGCGGTAGAGACTCCAATACCCCGATGCAACTGCTTCTTGTGCTTCTTTCAAGGATTGACGCATTCCGCCTGCAAGACCGTGGGTGATACATGGCGTATAGGCAATGATGATTGACGGTCCTCGGAACCGCTCGGCTTCTTCAAAGGCTTTGATCGTTTGCATTTGATTGGCACCAGATGCGATTTGTGCGACATAGACATGTCCGTAGGTCATCGCCATCATTCCTAAATCTTTTTTGGAAACAAACTTGCCACTCGCAGCGAATTTAGCAATGGCCGAAGTCGGTGTCGCTTTAGAGACTTGCCCCCCTGTATTAGAATAGACTTCATTATCTAACACGAGAATATTGACGTCTGCACCAGAAGCGAGAACATGATCGATACCGCCAAACCCAATATCATATGCCCAGCCGTCACCGCCTATCATCCATTGGCTTGGCTTAACAAACAAATCTTTCTCCTGCAAGATTTTGTTCAGCTGAGGTGTTGTGGCAGCTTCAGCTTCTAAGGCGGCGATCAATTTTGCTGCTCGCTGTTGCGTCCCAGCACTTTCTTCTCGATGAAGGTCCCAATCATCAATCAAAGTCTGCAATTCTTCTGATACATTGGCTTTCAACGACTGCAACTGGGCTGCTAATTTCTCCCGTCGGGTTTGATTGGCTAAAAACATACCATAGCCATATTCGGCATTGTCTTCAAATAACGAGTTTGACCAAGCTGGCCCTTGTCCTAAGTGATTGGTTGTATAAGGGGATACTGGTGAGGTTCCACCCCAAATCGAAGAGCAGCCAGTCGCATTGGCGATCATCATGCGATCACCAAACATTTGGGTCAATAGTTTCACATAGGGGGTTTCTCCACAGCCCGCACAAGCACCAGAGAACTCCAATAAAGGTTTATTGAATTGGGAGCCCAAAACAGTTCCTGGTTTTGCTGGATTTTCTTTTTGACGTAAAGTCATCGCAAAAGCCCAATTTAAAGCTTGTTCTTTTTGTTCTTCGTAAGGACGCATCGTCAAAGCTTTCCCTTTGGCGGGACATGCTTCCACACAAAGGCCGCAACCTGTACAATCTTCAACGGAAACTTGAATTCGATATTTTTGCCCATTCGCGCCTCGCATCTCTCTGACGATAAAGCCTTCAGGTGCTTCGGTTAATTCATCTTCATCTGCCAAAAACGGACGGATCGCCGCATGAGGACAGACAAAAGCACACTCATTGCACATGGTACAGCGATCTGATAGCCACTCGGGCACTTCAACAGCGATGCCCCGCTTCTCAACCGCTGTTGTCCCGACAGGGATCACCCCTTCGGTCATTTGATTCCGTACGAGGGTGCCCACGGTTAGTTGGTTGCCTTCTTGACGATTGATGGGTTCCACGATTTCCCGCACAAATTGTGTTGTCGCAGTGGATGTCCTCTCCGGCACTTCGAGAGTTGCCCACTTGCTTGGAACAGGGATTTCTTGTAATAATTCGATGGTACGATCGATGGCTGCTTGGTTCTTTTCAACGATCGCCATCGATTTGTGCCGATAACTTTTCAGTGCCTCTTCTTTTAAAATCGGCAAGATTTCCTCGGTCGGAATGATGTTTGCCAAGTAAAAGAAGGCTGTTTCCATCGCGGTATTGATCCGCCCACCTAAGCCAACTTCCATTGCCAACTGCATGGCGTTGATGGTATAAAAACGGATCTCGTTTTCAGCAAGATAACGTTTCATTTTCTTCGGTAAATTTTTTAAGATTTGCTCTTGTGACCAGGTCGTATTTAATAAAAAGGTTCCGCCTTTTTTGAGTCCTTTCAGCAAATCATACGTATGCAAATACGCAGGCGTATGACACGCAACGAAATCCGCGTGTTCGATCAAATAGGTAGAACGAATGGGGGTATCCCCAAATCGCAGATGAGAAACCGTTAGACCACCAGATTTTTTCGAATCATAATGGAAATAGCCTTGTACATATTTTTCGGTATGGTCACCGATGATTTTGATTGCTGACTTATTTGCCCCGACGGTCCCGTCAGAGCCGAATCCCCAGAATTTCGCTTGGAAGGTGGATGGATCAGTTAGATCTAGCGTGCCCTTTGATGGCAGCGACAATTGCGTCACATCATCCGTGATCCCAATGGTGAAGCGTTTCTTTTGGCTCGCTTTTGGTTTGAGCAATTCGTCATAAACGGCAACGATTTGATCTGGCGTCACATCTTTTGAACCCAGACCATAGCGTCCACCAATGATCGTCGGCCGCATCGCTGCATCATACATGGCACTTTGCACATCCAAAAGCAAAGACTCGCCATTGGCACCAGGTTCTTTGCTGCGATCCAATACAGCGATACTTTTAACGGTAGCAGGCAGTTTTTCTAAGAAGACTTCTAGTGGGAATGGTCGATACAAATGGATCGACAAGACCCCCACCTTGCGGCCTGAAGCGCATAAATGATCCACCGTTTGCTGGATCGTTTGCGTCGAGGAGCCCATCGAAACGATCACTTCTTCGGCGTCTGAAGCACCATAATAATCCACTAAATCATAGTTGGTTCCTCTTAAAGCATTGATTTTCTTCATGTAAAAACGAACGATGTCAGGCAATGTTTGATAATGCTGATTGATCGTTTCCCGCTGTTGAAAATGGATATCAGGATTTTGATTCGTTCCACTCGTTGTCGGATGATTCGGGTTCATGGCTTTTTGTCGAAAGGCGGTCAATTTTTCATGATTAACGAACTGAGCCAATTCCTCATAATCTAAGACCTCTATTTTTTGAATCTCGTGACTGGTTCGGAAACCATCAAAAAAATTTAAAAAAGGTATATTGGCTTCGATAGCTGCTAAATGAGCGACTGGCGCTAAATCCATTACTTCTTGGACACTGCTTTCCGCTAACATAGCAAAGCCTGTTTGTCGAGTGGCCATTACGTCGGTATGATCTCCGAAAATATTCAAAGCATTGGTGGTCACTGCTCGGCTGGCGACATGAAAGACGCCTGGCAGCATTTCCCCAGCAATCTTGTACATATTTGGTACCATTAATAAAAGTCCCTGGGATGCCGTATAGGTCGTCGTTAAGGCGCCCGTTTTTAATGAGCCGTGAACCACACCGGCCGCCCCTGCTTCAGATTGCATTTCAACCACTTTCACCGGCTGCCCAAAAAGATTATGCTTTCCTTGAGCAGACCACTGATCCACTAATTCAGCCATGGTTGAACTAGGGGTTATCGGATAGATCGCCGCAAGTTCCGTAAAGGCATAGGAAATATAGGCTGCTGCCGTATTGCCATCCATTGTTTTTCTTTTTCTCATCTATATAACATCCTTTAATCATCATTTTGCACAATAAAACACAATTCATTATAGCTGAAAATCAAGGAATATAAAAGCACAGTCAGGGGATTTTTCATAATTTCGTGAAACGAAATACATAGTATTCAGCTCATTCTCCCCCTCTTTTCACAGACTTAAATCAAAAGACCTGAGGCTTTTCTTTCAGCAGAAACTTCGGTAAACTAAAAGAAAAAGGAGGAATCTTAATGGATATTTCAATCATCAAAGCACAAGAAACAAATGCGGTAACAGGGATACATATCGGAGACCCTTCCGCTAAACCGATCGTCGAATTTATGAATTTGCGCTGCCCTTACTGTCGGCAATGGTTTGAGGAATCGTTACCGATCTTAGGTGAAGCTGTCGCAGCTGGGAAACTACGCCGTGTCATCAAACTATTCGACAAAGAAAAAGAATCATTGCAACGAGGCAATGTGATGCACCGCTTTGTTTCCAGTACAGATCCTCAGGCAACGATCGCTGAGATCACAAAAATTTATCAAACACAAGACGAATGGGGTCATTTATCTTTACCTGAAGTGGCAGAATATGCGAAAAATACCTTAGGGCTATCTGAACAAGACCATCCTGCGATCGCAGGAGAAATTGTGGAAGAAGCGAAAAACGCCAACATTCAATTTGTGCCAACGATTATCTTAGATGGGCACATTTTTGATGAATCGATCTCTGCTGAGGAATTAACTGCATTGATCAATGAATAACCACTAACAAAAAACAGGAGCTGATTTGACACTAAAATCCATGTCAAATGCAAGCTCCTGCTTTTTTGATTTCATTCACTACTTAGATTAACTGACTTGTTCACGCAAATGATCCGCAAATTCATTGATTTTGCGAATGCGATGATTAATTCCTGATTTCGAGATCGCTCCTGATGGAATCATTTCTCCTAGCTCTTTCAAGCTGACCTCGGGATGTTCCAAACGCAATTCGGCGATTTCTTGCAGCTTTTCAGGTAAAGCTTGCAAGCCAACTCGATCTTGAATAAATTCGATATTGTCGATCTGCTTCGAAGCAGCGTCGATCGTTTTGTTCATATTGGCGGTTTCGCAATTCACCAAACGGTTGACTGAGTTACGCATATCACGCACGATCCGCACGTCCTCGAATTTCAGCATGGAATTGGTGGCACCGATCAGTGTCAAAAAATCAGCGATTTTCTCAGCGCCTTTCAAGTAAGAGATATACCCATTTCTGCGTTCTAATGGACGGGCATTCAATCCATATGCGTTTAGCATATCGCAAATATCTTGGTTATGCTCCTCATAGATGGAATAGATCTCTAAATGATAGCGGCTGGTTTCTGGATTGTTGATGGACCCAGATGCCATGAAAGCGCCTCGTAAATAGGAACGCATTTTTTGAGTATTGCCCATGATCTCATCAGAAACATGGCTTTGAAACATCAGCCCGTCCATGATATCTAAGTCCAAAAGCACGCGCTGTGTATCTTGCTTCAAACGAACGATGTAAACGTTGTTCTTTTTTAATTTCATTTTACGACGGACCAGCAATTCGCTGCGCACGTCGTAATGATCTTTTAGTAACGAATAGATGCGTCTGGCAATCGCCGCGTTTTCTGTTTGAACGTTTAAAACAAATTGCTGGTTATTGATACTTAATGACCCATTCATCCGAATCAAAGCGGCCAATTCTGCCTTGGCATGTTCGCGATGAACTTCTAATGCGGTCAATTCTTTTTTTACTTCTGCTGCAAAGGACATAAAAAAATCCCTCCTTTCTTAGATTTTGGCCCCGTAAACGATACGTAGAAGTTCTTCAATCACTTTATCTCCGTCATGAAAAACTCCGCCATCTCTAAGCTCCAGAAAGTCAGCTGAAATGACACGGCTGGCTTCTTCTCGCAGTCCTTGGAAATCGTGTTTCACTTGTACAAGATATTCATCATAAATCTCTGGGTCCATATACCCTTCTGGAACTTTCTCGGTGTTGACTAACACCGTATCAATAAAGGGTTTGCCTAAATGCTTATGCAGGACCCGCACATGGTCGGCATCACTAAAGTGTTCAGTTTCACCTTTTTGGGTCATGATATTACAAATATAAACCGTTTCAGCTTGTGTTTCCAACATTGCTTGGCCGATCTCGCTAATCATGAGATTGGGCAAAATACTAGTAAAGAGACTACCAGGACCCAAGACGATCATATCTGCCTCCATAATTGAAGAAACAACTTTACGAGCTGCTTTCGGCTCATCATTATTTTCTTGATTACGAACAAAGACCCGATCGATCGTTTTGCGATCAACCGCGATCTTGGACTCTCCTACCGCTTCGGTGCCGTCTTTAAAAACAGCGTGCAACACCAATGGCAGATCTGACGAAGGATAAACTCGTCCATCGATATGCATGATTTTTGACAAAATTTGAATGGCTTCATAGGTACTGCTGCGCATTTCAGCAATCGCCGCAATAATCAAGTTCCCCAGGGCATGATTGGCTAAAAATTTGTCTTCGGCTTTAAAACGGTATTGAAAAATATCATTATACAGTTGCGGCATATCAGATAGAGCCGCCAAAACATTGCGCAGATCCCCCGGTGGCGAGATAGAGGAAACCAAATTGCGAATTTCGCCGCTGCTACCGCCATCATCAGCGACCGTAACGATCGCTGTGATGTCGACACCCTGATTCCGCAAGCTCTTCAGGATGACTGGTAACCCAGTTCCGCCACCTACCACAACGATCTTCGGCTTTCTGATTCGGTACGTTTTCATTTTCATGAACGATTCACCGTCTCTTTACGCTTATCTTTGTCGCGATGAGTAATATTGACGCGATAGTCTTCTGCCAAAACCGCACCGATGCGCTCAGATAATGCAACTGAACGGTGTTGGCCCCCTGTACAGCCGATAGCCACCGTCAAGCTGCTTTTGCCTTCCTTGACATAGCCTGGCATGATCGTTTGCAACAGTGTACTAAATTGCTGATAGAATTCTTCCGTTTCTGGAAAAGACATGACGTACTCATACACGTGTTCATCTTTACCCGTTAAAGGACGCAACTCTGGAATGTAATGGGGATTCGGTAAGAAACGAACATCCATCACAATATCAGCATCGATCGGCAAGCCATACTTGAAGCCAAACGAAAGTATTTCAATACGAAACCCTGTCTCATGAGAAGCACGAAATTCTTGATTGATTTTTTCTCTCAATTGCCGTGGAGTCAGCGTCGTTGTGTCGATAACAATACTGGCACGCGTCTTCAAATCGTTTAAGATCGCTCGCTCTTTGCGAATCCCTTCCGTAACTAAGCCATCCATCGCTAATGGATGTGCTCTTCTCGTTTCTTTGTATCTTGACACCAATTCATTGTCCGATGCATCTAAAAAGAGCATCCGTGTGTCAATAAAATTCGTGTTTTCAATATCGATCAGCATACTTTGGATTTCTTCAAAAAACGATCTTGAACGCAGATCGACAACTAAGGCAATTTTTGTCACTTTTCCTGATTCTTTGATCAGTTCCCAAAATTTAGGGATCAAGCTTGGGGGCATATTATCGATACAAAAGTACCCCATATCTTCAAAACTCTGGATCGCGACCGTTTTGCCGGCTCCGCTCATCCCAGTAATAATGACCAATTCTAAATGATCCACTTCAGTCATAGGTAAAACTCCTTTCTGAAACAACTCTATTATATCATGCCGGGCGTATCATTGGAACACTGGCATAAAAAAAGACGTTAGCTCAAAAAATGCCGCTAACGTCGCTATCAGCTTTAGATTGCTTGGCGATTTGCCAATGCTTTTTCGATCGTCCGATCAACTAAAATCGATTGGGCATCGACGACTGGATACGGATTATCAGTCACAAATTCATCCATCAAGGACAACTCGGTACATCCAAGCACTACGCTTTCACAGCCGATACGTTCGGTGACTTCTTCCAGTATCTCAAAGTAAAGTTCTTGATCCAAATGATCATTTTCTTTGATTCGATCATAGATCAATGTATTGACCTTTTTTTGGATCGTCGGCTCTGGAAGATAGACGTCAAGTCCGAACTTCCGCAATTCTTTTTCATAGATGCCAGCTTTGACACTGCCTTCTGTCCCAAGAAAGGCCACTTTTCCAGTGACGCCTTTTTCAAAAACGACTTTCGCAGCCTCACGAGGCATATGCAAAATCTCGATCTCAGTGGCAGCTTGCAGCTCATCAAAAAAATAATGGGCAGTGTTACAAGTCAACACAATAAAATTTGGCTTTAACAAATTTTGTTTTTCGATGTCGTCCATTAAATATGGAACAGGGTTTTCTAACGTGTTGTCTAAAATATATGCCGTCCGATCTGGGACTGTCGCATGATTGAATAAAACATAGTTCAAGTAATCTTGGTCTTTATGGGTCTGTGTCCGTCGGTTTAAAATGCGGACAAAACTTTCCGTCGCTAACGTTCCCATGCCGCCTAAAATACTAAAAAAATTCTCCATCTTCTAGCCTTCTTTCGTATGGAAATACGTTTTGAATCGTTTGTTGTACAGATGAAACATTCTCTTTAATAGAATCCAACGCTTTAGAGATAAGTCTTCTTTGTAAAAGACAGTCGTTCCCCAGCGATTCTCTGCTAATAATTTTTTTGCGCGTTCTTTCGCAGGATTTTCTTTTGCATAAGTCAAGAAAATGTTTTTTGGTACCCCTAGCCATAATTTCGCTTCAGGCGCGTCAGCTTTGCCATAAACCGTTTCTGTGTAAGGTTTTTCGAAGACTAAATCCTCTGTGATGAACTTCGCCAGATTCAATCCGCTTAAGGTAATAAAGAAACTGCTTCTTCCTTGACGCAAGTTGATTTCAAATAATTTATATTGACCGTCTCGCGCATCATATTTCAAATCAAAATTGGCAAATCCAACATATTCAATCTCTTTTAAAAACTTACGGATCATTTGATAGATTTGATCATTTTCATCTGGAATGATCACGACATAATTCCCAACAGCTCCAGGCGTTGGATCCTCTAACAAAGGATGACCTAAGCCCATCACGCGAACTTCGTGATTCTCATCAACATAGGCATTTAAGACCCGCATGTTGCTGTCATCGCCAGGAATAAAATCTTGGACGATCATTTCATATTGATAACCCGCTTGATAAATGCGAGAAACGATTTCTTCAAATTCTGTTCGATTGTCAATAATGAAGGCTTTTTTGCGCCCTTCAAAATCAACTGACAGCCACGCGACACTATTTGCTGGTTTCAAAGCCACAGGAAAATCAAAAGGCAGCTCTCCTTTGAACGTTCCTTCCGTCAACAGTTCAGGTGTTAAAATGAAGGTCTTAGGATAAGGCAAGCCATATTCCTCGCAAACTTCGTAAAAACTGACTTTATTGATCAACCGTTTTAATAAGGAATAGTCATTGGCAATAAAGGTATAATAAGGCTTCAATTCTTCTTTATGCTTCGCTAACAGTTCTGCATAGCCATCGCCGCAGGGAATCAATAAATATTTCATGGCAGGATCGTTGTAAGTATTTTTACCTAACTTGATCAACGTCTCAGTGAATCCTGGATCATGGTCAAAACCTTCCACTTGATTGATTGTAACAATTTTACTAAAGCGGGTTGGCGCAAGTTCCGCACCAGCATAAGCAACTGATTGAATGCCATATGCTTCGTGGAATGCTCTGGCCATACCATAAACATTCATATCGCTTCCTAATAATATGGGAAGAAAATTTTCCTGACTCATCAAAAATCACTCTCTCTTTTGAATACGAAAAACGACCTCTCTCGTTTCGTTTAATTACAATAGAATTATAATACCACAAAGAAAAAAGCAATCAAAGTATCTATCTTTGATTGCTTTCTCCCACTTTGAACGGATAGAACTTATAGGCAGTTTATTCAATGCGAATATACGTATACCTATTGCTATTCTATCAAATAAAATTTTGATTTCAAGCCCTTATCATGAAATTTGCAGATATTTCACGCTTCCTTAAACTTTAGCGAAACCTATTGACAGACAAGTAAAAAAGTGAGTGCTCTTTTCCTTGCTTAAAGGACTTTTTTCAAATAATGACCGGTGTAGCTTTCAGAAACCGCAGCAATCTCTTCTGGTGTACCAGTTGCAATGATCGTTCCACCGCCTTCGCCACCTTCTGGACCTAGATCAATCACATGGTCCGCTGATTTGATGACATCCAAGTTGTGTTCGATCACTAAAACGGTATTGCCAGCGTCGACAAATCGTTCCAAAACTTTCAACAAACGGGCAATATCATCCGTATGCAGACCAGTCGTCGGTTCATCTAAGATATAAAAACTCTTGCCATTGGAATTTTTGTGCAGTTCACTGGCAAGCTTCATCCGTTGCGCTTCCCCACCAGACAAAGTAGTCGCTGGTTGTCCCATCGTGACATAACCTAGACCGACATCGACGATCGTTTGCAATTTTCGATGGATTTTAGGAATATGTTGGAAAAATTCCACTGCATCTTCCACGGTCATATCTAAGATTTCCGAAATATTTTTTCCTTTGTAATGAACTTCTAACGTTTCTGAGTTATAACGTTTGCCATGACAAACCTCACAAGGTACGTAGACATCAGGTAAGAAGTGCATCTCGATCTTGATGATTCCGTCCCCTTTACATGCTTCACAACGTCCACCTTTTACATTAAAACTAAAGCGGCCTTTTTTGTAACCACGGACTTTCGCCTCATTGGTTTTAGCAAATAAATCGCGAATGTCATCAAAGACACTGGTATACGTTGCTGGATTGCTTCGAGGCGTCCGACCGATAGGGCTTTGATCGATATCGATCAATTTCTCAATCGCTTCATAACCAGTAATGGTTTTAAAGCGACCAGGTTTGTTCGAATTCCGATTGATTTTTTGCGCCAAGGCTTTTTTCAAAATTTCATTGACTAATGTCGATTTACCAGAGCCAGAGACCCCAGTAACGGCGACGAACTTTCCTAATGGAAAATCGACCGAAATGTTTTTCAAGTTATTCTCAGAAGCACCGGTCACACGAATCTTTTCACCATTGCCTTTGCGGCGTTCCGTTGGTGTCGGGATTTGTCGTTTTCCTGATAAGTACTGACCTGTTAAGGAAGACGCATTGGCTGCGACTTCATCAGGAGTGCCTGCAGCGACGATCTCGCCACCTGCGTGTCCTGCACCTGGACCGACATCGATCAAGTAGTCCGCTGCCCGCATCGTGTCTTCGTCATGCTCAACGACGATCAGCGTATTCCCAAGATCGCGCATTTTCCGCAATGAATCTAGCAAGCGATCGTTATCCCGTTGGTGAAGACCGATCGATGGCTCATCAAGAATGTAAAGCACCCCAGACAAATTGGAGCCGATTTGTGTTGCCAAACGAATCCGTTGCGCTTCCCCACCAGAGAGTGTGCCTGATGCACGACTCAAGGTCAAATAGTCCAATCCGACATTTTTCAAGAAGCTTAGACGATCATCGACTTCTTTCACGATCGGACGTGCGATCATTTGCTCTTGTTCCGATAGTTTCAATTCTTCGACAAAGTTCAACGCATTGTTGATTGCCATCTCGCTCATTTCACCAATGTGTTTTCCGTTGACTTGCACGCACAGCGCTTGAGGGTTCAAACGATAGCCATGACAAGTTTTACAAGTCAATTCCGTCATATACAAACGCATTTGATCACGGGTGAAATCAGAGTTGGTTTCATGATAACGGCGTTTGATATTTGATAATATCCCTTCAAAAGCTACCTCAACATCACGCACGCCACCGAAATCATTCTCATAATGGAAATGGAAAATTTCTCCATTCGAACCATTCAAAATAATGTCTTTGTGTTCTTCTGGCAGTTCTTCAAAGGGTGTATCCATATCGATATTGAACTCTTGGCAGGCTTGTTCCAGCATTTGCGGATAATACTGTGAACTGATTGGGTTCCAAGGTAATAGTGCACCTTCACGCAACGTTTTGCTTTGATCGGGAATCACTAGGTCGACATCGACTTCTAGCTTCACACCAAGACCATCACAGTCTGGACAAGCACCAAAAGGCGCATTGAATGAAAAGAGCCGTGGTTCTAATTCACCAACTGTAAAGCCACAATACGGACAAGAATAATGTTCACTGAAAAGCATCTCTTCTTGACCAATCACATCGACTACCGCATAGCCATCAGCTAAACGTAATGCCGCTTCAAAGGAATCAAACAGACGAGAACGGATGCCTTCCTTTACAACGATTCGGTCAATGATGATGGCAATATCATGCTTTTTATTTTTTTCTAATTCAGGCGCTTCAGAGACATCATAGACTTCGCCATCCACCCGCATCCGAACATAACCTTCTCTTTGGATACGTTCGAAGACTTTTTTGTGCTGCCCTTTCTTTTGATAAACGATAGGTGCCAACAATTGGATCTTGGTGCGTTCTGGTAATGCCAAAACTTCATCCACCATCTGCTCAACCGACTGACTAGTAATCTCGATATGATCATTGGGACAGATTGGGTGACCGATTCTGGCGTAAAGAAGCCGCAGATAATCATTGATTTCAGTAACCGTCCCCACTGTTGATCGCGGGTTCTTACTGGTGGTTTTTTGATCGATAGAAATCGCTGGACTAAGTCCATCAATGCTATCTACGTCGGGTTTATCCATTTGCCCTAAAAACTGACGGGCATATGCCGATAGACTTTCGACATATCGGCGCTGTCCTTCGGCATACAACGTATCAAATGCTAAGGAGCTTTTCCCTGAACCCGAAAGACCAGTTACAACAACGAGCTGGTCTCTGGGAATCGTCACATCGATATTTTTTAAATTATGGGCCCGTGCCCCATGGATCACGATTTTATCATTTGCCATATTGTTTCTCCTTCTAATCAGCAGCTTTTAGCTCAAGAATAGTATCTCTCAAGGTAGCAGCCGTTTCAAAATCCAGTGCTTTCGCAGCATCTTTCATTTCTTTTTCTAATTTCAACAACAAGGTTGCTTTCTCTTCACGACTCAGTTCTTCATAAGAAGTCGTGGTGTATTCGCCAGTTTCTTCCGCCACTTTCGTGATCGCGATCAGATCGCGAATCTCTTTGATGATGGTTTTCGGTACGATTCCATGTTCTTCGTTATAGGCTTCTTGAATACTTCGGCGTCGCGCTGTTTCGTCGATCGCTCGCTGCATCGAATCGGTCATTTTATCGGCGTACATGATTACTTTTCCTTCTGAGTTTCGAGCTGCTCGTCCGATGGTTTGGACTAATGAACGCTCACTGCGCAAGAATCCTTCCTTATCGGCATCAAGGATCGCAACCAGGGAAACTTCTGGGACGTCTAACCCTTCTCGCAGTAAGTTGATTCCGACCAGTACATCAAATTCACCGAGACGCAGGTCGCGAATGATCTCTGTTCGTTCCAATGTTTTGATGTCACTGTGCAAGTATTTGACTTTGATCCCTAATTCTTTAAAGTAATCCGTCAAATCTTCAGACATTTTTTTCGTCAAGGTCGTGACAAAGACCCGTTCATTTCGCTCGACTCGCTCATTGATTTCTCCTACGAGGTCGTCAATTTGACCCATGATCGGTCGTACTTCGATCACCGGATCTAACAGACCAGTCGGACGAATGATTTGTTGAACGACGGTATCGGTTTGATCGTATTCATAGGGGCCAGGTGTTGCTGACACATAGACGATTTGATTGACATGCTTCTCAAATTCTTCCAAGCGTAACGGACGGTTGTCCAGTGCAGAAGGCAAACGGAAGCCATAATCCACTAACATTTGTTTTCTAGCACGGTCACCATTATACATCCCACGAACTTGGGGCATCGTTACGTGTGATTCGTCGATTACTAATAGAAAATCATCTGGGAAGAAATCCAATAACGTATAAGGCGGTTCGCCTTCTTTTCGTCCATCCATATGGCGAGAGTAGTTTTCGATTCCTGAGGTATACCCCATTTCTCGCATCATTTCAATATCATAGTTGGTTCGCTGCTCTAAACGCTGTGCTTCCAGCAGCTTATTTTCTGCTCGCAAAACTTTCAGTCGTTCATCGAGTTCACTTTGGATCGAAGCGATCGCATGTTCCATATGGTCTTCATTGGTCACAAAGTGCGTTGCCGGAAAGATCGACACATGTTCGGTGTCACTCATGATCTCGCCCGTCAAGGCATCGACTTCACGAATCCGATCGATTTCATCGCCAAAAAACTCAATGCGTAACGCTCGCTCATCACGAGAAGCTGGGAAAATCTCCACAACATCGCCGCGCACGCGAAAACGTCCCCGTTGAAAATCGATGTCGTTTCGTTCAAATTGGATCTCGATCAATTCTTTTAATAGTTGATCCCGAGACTTTTCCATCCCTATTCGTAAAGAAACAACCTGTCTGGCATACTCGATCGGCGAACCTAAACCGAAAATACAGGAGACAGAAGCTACAACGATCACATCGTTTCTCTCTAATAAAGAACTTGTCGCCGAGTGACGCAGCTTATCGATTTCATCGTTGACACTGGAGTCTTTTTCGATGTATGTATCACTGGAAGGAACATACGCTTCTGGTTGATAGTAATCATAGTAACTGACAAAATACTCGACTGCATTATTTGGAAAGAAGTCCTTAAACTCGCCATATAATTGTCCAGCCAATGTTTTATTATGGGCAATGATCAATGTCGGTTTATTGACTTCCTTGATTAGATTAGAAATCGTATAAGTCTTACCGGTCCCAGTGGCTCCCAACAAAATCTGTGCTTTTTTTCCACCGACCACCCCGTCAACCAATTGATGGATCGCTTCTGGTTGATCCCCAGCTGGTTGATATTTTGATACTAAGTCAAATTCATGGGAAGTTGTTCTTTCGATCATCTTCATTCCCCCTCGATTATTCTAAACGACAACAAAAAAAGAAAAACTCGCTGCCGCTTTTCCATAAATAAGTATATCATAGCGAACATACTTTCGCCATCATTTGCTATGAAAGTTTCATGCGATTAAGCATAACTTAACATGTTTGATTTTCTAACATCTGATGTGAGGTTTAAGCAATTTTGTCATATTTTTAAAGAGAAAGACTTGTGTGTTGAAGAAAAAATCCATATAATCTATAAATACGTTATATCTAAAGGGGGAATTTTCTTGAAAAGAAAACACATGTCCTTCGCTTTAATCGCGCTGATTATCAGCATTTTTACGCTATCAGTAAAGTCAGCAAGTGCGGAGGAAACTACGTATAAGATAGGAACAGATTTAACATTTGCTCCTTTCGAATTCCAAAATGAAAATAATGAATACGTTGGGATCGATATAGATTTATTAAACGCGATCGCTGAAGATCAAGGTTTTGCAGTTGATTTACGTCCTTTAGGTTTTGACGCCTCCATTCAAGGCGTGCAATCAAATCAGTTAGATGGCATGATTGCTGGGATGAGCATCACTGATGAACGTAAAGAAACGTTTGATTTCTCAGATCCTTATTTTGATAGTGGGATTCAAATGGCGGTAGCTGCGGACAATGACAGCATTACTAGCTACGAAGATCTTGAGGGCGAAACGGTCGGTGCAAAGGTCGGTACCGAAAGTGCCCGCTTTTTAGAAGAAAATAAAGACCAATATGGCTACGACATCAAACTTTATGATGACGCTACTGGGTTGTATGGCGCTGTACGCAATGGTACTGTGGCAGCCGCTTTTGATGATTATCCAGTGCTTGGCTATGCCATCAACAACGGCGAACCGATGAAACTTGTCGGCGAACCTGAAAAAGGTGCTTCTTACGGATTCGCTGTCAGAAAAGGCCAAAATCAAGAACTACTTGAAAAATTCAATGCTGGTTTAGCCAACATGAAAGCTTCTGGCAAATACGACGAAATCGTCAATACTTACATCACAACGTCTGATTCAGATGCAGACACCAGTGAAATGGTGAAAGTCGAACCAAAGAAAGATGTTTACCGAATTGCCAGTGACTCCGCCTTCGCTCCATTTGAATTCCAAAATGAAGACAATGAGTATGTAGGGATCGATGTTGATTTAATGAATCGGGCGGCAGAATTGCAAGGGTTCAACATTGAATTCAATTTCATCGGTTTTTCAGGAGCTTTGCAAGCCTTGGATGGTAACCAAGCAGATGGGATGATCGCTGGGATGACGATCACTGATGAGCGTCGCCAATCCTACGACTTCTCAGACTCTTACTTTGAAAGCGGCATTCAGATCGCTGTAAAAGAAGGCAATGATTCCATCAATTCCTATGAAGATCTAGATGGAAAAACCGTTGGTGCGAAAGTGGGGACAGAAAGTGCAGACTTCTTGATCGCCAACGAAGAAAAATATGGCTATTCGATCAAATATTATGATGCGGCCGATCAATTATATGCGGCTGTTAACGGCGGACAAATCGATGCCATGATGGATGATTATCCAGTGATTGGATATGCCATCAGCCAAGGTCAAAAACTAGTGACACCGATTGAAAAAGAATCTGGCGGTCAGTACGGTTTTGCGGTGAAAAAAGGCCAAAATCCTGAACTGATCCAAATGTTCAATGAAGCATTGAAAGAAATGAAACGGACTGGCGAGTACGATCAAATCATCAATAAATACATTGAAGATGGCTCTGCCACAGAAAAACGAGTGGATGAATCAACGATCACTGGTTTGATCAGCAACAACTATAACGTCTTATTAAAAGGTTTATGGAATACCCTTTTACTAGCATTGATTTCTTTTGCCTTAGCATTAGTGATCGGCATCATTTTTGGACTATTTAGTGTTGCTCCAATCAAAGCATTGCGGGTTTTTGCAGGGATCTATGTTGATATCATTCGTGGTATTCCTATGATGGTATTGGCTTTCTTCATCTTCTTCGGCCTTTCCGATGCCATTGGTATCACGATTCCCGACTTTGCAGCCGGGGTCATTACATTGACTTTAAATGCCAGTGCCTATATCGCTGAGATCGTCCGTGGCGGGATCAATGCGGTGCCAAAAGGTCAGATGGAAGCCTCTCGTAGTTTGGGGATGACCTACACTCGGACAATGCAGAAAATCATTTTACCGCAAGCGATCAAAATCATGATTCCATCTTTCGTTAACCAATTCGTTATCTCGTTAAAAGATACAACGATCATCTCGGTTATCGGAGTCGTAGAATTATTGCAAACTGGGAAAATCATCGTTGCTCGGACTACGCAAAGTACCTATGTTTACTTGATCATCGCGATTATTTACTTAGTCGTGATCACAGCTTTAACGAAACTTGCAAAAGTTTTAGAAAAGAAGGTGAAATAGCATGAAAGAAAAAATCTTAGTTGAAAATCTTGTAAAAAAATACGGCGACAATACCGTATTGAACAATATCAATGTTTCAATCGCTGAAGGAGAAGTCGTTTGTGTGATCGGTCCTTCAGGATCTGGGAAATCGACGTTCTTACGCTGTTTGAACCGCTTAGAAGAACCAACCAGCGGCGATATAATCGTTGACGGCGCACATCTGATGGATAAAAACACCAATATCAATGCTGTTCGTCAACATATCGGCATGGTGTTTCAGCATTTCAATCTCTTCCCTCACTTGTCGGTTTTAGAAAATATCATTTTAGCACCGATGGATCTAAAAAATGCTTCTCGGCAAGAAGCGGAAAAGAACGCAATTCGTTTATTAGAAACGGTCGGTTTGGCAGATAAAAAAGACATGTACCCTGACAATCTGTCTGGAGGACAAAAACAACGGGTGGCGATCGCTAGAGCTTTAGCAATGAATCCCGATGTGATGTTGTTCGATGAACCAACCTCCGCACTCGATCCAGAAATGGTTGGCGATGTACTCAATGTTATGAAGGATTTGGCAAAACAAGGAATGACCATGGTAATCGTTACTCACGAGATGGGGTTTGCCAAAGAAGTAGCAAATCGTGTGATGTTTATTGACGGCGGGAACTTCTTGGAAGACGGTACACCTGAGCAAATCTTTACCAATCCTAAGCATGAGCGTACCAAAGACTTCTTAGACAAAGTATTGAATATTTAAAAAAACCTCTGCATCAGTCCGACGAAGGAACTGTTGCAGAGGTTTTCTTTATTGCTTGTTTCGTTTCGTTTCATCTGCGATCCGCTTTTGATTTTCCCCCAAAAACACTTTTGTATCGATGGGGTTTGCTTTGTTCGCCCCGCCGATGCCAGTATCAACCATTTTCCCCCAGCCCTTCAACGGCTCTTTCCCTGCTGCACGAAGCTTGGCATTTTTTAACCGTAATGCCTGCTTTTTTGCTTCTTTTTTCGCTTGATGTTTTTCTTGCCATTGCTTTAAGATGCTCATATTCCTTCCTCCTCTCCGTGTTATGAAAAAAATCATTCCTTACATAAATTCTTAGCAAAAGGTATGCTGGTTCCTGTTGATCTGGTAAGAGTAAACAGGATTCGCCTTTAAAATAGCAAATTTTTATTGAGTAGTTAAATCTATTATAACATTTCCTTTTCAACATCGTAAGCTACAGATACCAATTTTACTAAAACCATGAAAGGATATTGAAAATCAAGTAGCCAGATCGGAAGCAACATGTTACACTTATTAAACACCACTCCCTCCAAATCTAAATAGGTATACAAACATTTTTCTTTTTTATTTTATAGCAACTGACGGGATTTTTCTAATAAAAAACCAACATTAAAATAACAAAGAAAATTAACGAAATCATTTTGGAGGAACCTATCTTATGAAAACCATCTTTTTATTTCCCTTACTAATGTTACTCTCCCTCTTTCTCACTGGCTGTACCTTAATTGACGAAATCATGGATGACACCACCAAGAGCAGTTTTTCACCAGAAGCAACGTCGTCTTCTCAATCTTTGTCAGCTGATTCTGAAACCATAGCTTCTTCTTCCAGAACTGAGAACCACACATCAGAACCCGCATCTGAAACAGCTCGTTCTTCTGATGACTTTGCACAAGCTCAGAGCAGTACCGAAACAGCTGCCCCTCAATTTTCGTATTGTGAACAATTGCAGATCGGGCTGCCGCGACGGTGGAATCGAACAGTCAACAAAGACTTACTCCACCAATTGTAAGAAGGAATGTCCTGCGATCAAGTTCTTGAGATCATGGGTGGACTGCCTTCTTGGCGACTAGCGGTTGTTGGTGTGGAATCTAATGCATGGATTAATTCCGATGGTGAGGCAATCATTGTCACTCTTATTAACCGAACCGTTTCTGATGTGACCTGGCATGATCAGTTTTCTGAATCAGAAATTGAGTAATCCATTAAGCGATCTCTCGTAACTAAGATTGGCAAAATGCGTGATGAAATTCAAACACCTCTATTATCATGAGTCGTCTAAAAAACTTAGGAGTTTAAGGATAAAATGAAACTGAATCGTCCTATGAAAAAAATCCGGGAGCATCGCAGAAGAAGTCTGTTTCTTTGTTTGGGCATTAGTTGTTTTTTACTCAGAGCTGTCCTCTTCTACAGCGAAAATCAACCAGCAGTTGCCTACGAGCAGTTTTTAGAGATCGATTACTTAACTGCTTTACTGGAAGAAAGACCTTCCCCTGAATCTATCAGCGATCTTGGCCTCGCTCTCATCAAACGGAGTGATCGGGTAAACCAAGAGCGCAGTGCCATTAACCGAAAGCGGCGCCGCGAAAATGTGATCGTCACGGAAGAGACTAGAAAAGTTTTTTCTCCCGATCAAGGAGCAATGGTGGATGAAGTAAGAAAAGTAACCACTCGTTTACCTGATTCAGCCATTGATTTGTTATCAACGATGGCTGACCGCAGCGCTCTCGAGACCAAAAGAGTTCCTTTAGGTTCAAGGGACAAACTGTCCAAAATCAGCTTTGATTTTGACTCCGATAACGCGGGAAATGAACATTTATCTAGAATCACATTGGTTGATGTATCGGAATTTTTCGGTATTGATTTCTCACAATTCGGGAAAGAGGATGATGTTGAGGAGATCAAAGAGACATTGATCGAGCAGTATGGTTTAGATGCTCACATCAGAGACGTTAGCGCCATTCGGAGACTTTTCTTTGTTCATGAAGGATTTGAGTTTTACATTAGTCATACCTATAATCCAAACGGAGTTGGCATCACCGTCCAAGCAGTAGAACCATAAACAAAAAATAGTGAATCCCCGTCTCTTTGCGGGTTTAACAAAAAAGGCGTCTGCGAATCCAAACGCAGGCACCTTTTTTCTACTTCTATTTTTATTTAGGCAAAAACGGTCGACCAATTGTCACGTTCATCAAGAAATTCTTGCGCTAATTTTTGCGCACCCTCTAAGGTATGGTTCGCCGCCCAACCGCATTGCACTTCATTGCTGGCAGGTACTTCAGTTGCTTGCAAAACGTCCTTCATAGTTTTTTCTAGGACGGTCAAAATCTCTTCATAATCGTCGTGATTCAAGACAGTCAAATAAAAGCCGGTTTGGCAGCCCATTGGTGACCAGTCCACGATATAATCCGCATGATTACGAATCAATTCTGCCGTCAAATGTTCTAGCGAATGCAGACTTGCCATATCCATATGTGCTTGGTTCGGCTGCTTCAAACGGACATCATATTTGATGATGGTATCATTTGTTCCTTGTTTTTTATCGGCAACCCGTACATAAGGTGCTTTGACTTTCGTATGATCCAAATTAAAGCTTTCAACATTCATTTTCATTGTACTTCTCTCCTACTCTTTTTGTGCTTCCACAAGCCAAACATACTCATTGATTTGCTTAAAACGACTGGTAAACCCATGTTGGCGAAAATATCGTTCGATATCCGCAGTAACTGGATAGTACTCCCGTTGCAGATCAGCGGCTAGTCGCTGGTGTCCAGCTTGCCGCGCTTCATCGATTAGCTCCATTTTTCGTGCTAGGGAAAGAAACATCGTATCCCCGAACATCACTTTCCCGCCTTTGGGCAGCATCGCAGCATATTTGCCGATTGCCCGTTGTTTTTCGTCCTCCGTAAGATGATGAAAAACATAGGTAGAAACGATCGTATCAATGACATCCGTGATCTCAGGAAAAACCTCCATATCACCATCTACAAAAGTCACTTTAGAAAGACTGGGTTTTGACTTGGCGATTCGCCGCATCTCTGGCGATGGCTCGATTGCCAGCACGTTTTTTCCTTGATCAAGCAGAGCTTGTGTTAGATTTCCAGTTCCACTACCAAATTCTACCACAGACTGCCCTGCTTTTTCAGCAATTTCAGCGAGTAACTGTTCATATTTGAAAAAAACCGCTCGATACTCTTCATCCTTACCTGCAACTGTTTCATCGTACTCAGCTGCCCAGTCAGAAAAAATTGGAATAAACTCTCTCCCCATCACTAGCTACCTGCCTTTTCAAACGCTTGCTCTAAATCTGCCTGCAGATCCTCACCGTCTTCGATGCCCACCGACAACCGAATCAAGCCATCTTTGATCCCAGATTGCTCACGAATTTCTTTAGGGATCGAGGCATGGGTCATCACGGCTGGCACTTCTACCAAGCTTTCCACGCCACCTAAACTTTCTGCTAAAGTAAAAATCTTTAATGATTCAACAAAGCCGGCTGTTTTCGTTTCATCGTTTAGTTCAAAAGATATCATACCGCTATACCCAGACATCTGTGATTTGGCGATCTCATGACCTTCATGGTCAATCAATCCTGGATAATAAACCTTTGCAACAGCTGGATGTGCTTGTAAGTAGTGGGCAATTTTCATCGCATTGTTTTGATGTGCTTTCATCCGCAAAGCAAGTGTTTTGATGCTTCGCTGAATCAACCAGCTATCATGAGGCCCCAATACACCGCCAATAGCGTTTTGTAAAAAGGCAATTCTTTCGGCGATTAGCGGCTCTTTGGCAACCGCTAATCCAGCTACTACATCACTGTGTCCACCGAGATACTTGGTAGCACTGTGAATCACAATATCTGCGCCTAATTGTAGCGGCTTTTGAAAGTAAGGGGTCGCAAAGGTATTATCCACGATCGTCAAAATGTCCTGTTTTTTAGCTAGTTGGGCAATGATTGCGATGTCCGTGATCTTCAATAATGGATTAGTCGGCGTTTCCAGAAAGATCGCTTTGGTTTCTGGAAGGATGGCTGCTTCAACGGCAGCTAGCTCATTTGTTTTGACAAGTGAATAAGTCAACCCGCTTTTTTCTAATACTTGATGAAGCAAACGAAATGTCCCCCCATAAACGTCATCTCCTAAAATGACATGATCTCCTGTCTGAAAAAGCGTGAAGATCGCATGGGTGGCTGCTAATCCAGAGGCAAAAGCAAACCCTTGAGCGCCTTCTTCAAGATCCGCAATCAATTCTTCTAAGGCAAAACGAGTTGGGTTGCCTGAACGACTGTATTCATATTGCTTTGGCTGACCAAGAGCATTTTGCCGATAGGTAGATGTTTGGTAGATTGGCACACTGACTGCACCGGTGAATTCGTCTTCGCTGATACCGCCGTGAATTACTTTTGTATTAAAATGCATTGTTTGTTCCTCCTATGAATGGTGTGATTGCTGATTGGCCAGCATAAATCTTTTTTGATAGATAGCGGTCGCCACCATCGGGAAAGACTGTGGCGATCGAGCTTCCGGTTGGTAATTCGAGGCTTTCTTTTACTGCTGCTGCCATCACGGCTCCACTTGAACTTCCAACAAGCAGACCATAGTTTTTTGCCAAGTAACGCGTAAAAGCAAAGCCTTCCGCATCACTGATCGTATAAATTTGATCAATACGTAAATCGTCAAAAAATTGTGGAATGAACTCAACTCCGATCCCTTCAATCTCATGTCCATGGGCAGGCCCGCCATTTAAGATCGATCCTTCTGGTTCAACGACAGCAAGTCGAGTGCTTGATTTTTGCTTCTTTAAGTATGTTGCGACACCCGCGAAGGTCCCCCCGCTACCAGCTCCAGCAACAAAGCTGTCAATTTTTCCAGATAACTCCTGAAAGATCTCTGGGCCTAAGGTTGCTTGGTAGGCTGCAGGATTGTTTTGATTGTGAAATTGCATTGGCATAAAACTATTTGGCAGCTGTTTTGCTATTTTCTTTGCTTTTTCAATCGCCCCTTGAATGCCTGCTTCAGTGGGCGTATGAACGATGGTCCCGCCCAACGCTTCAATCAGTTGCTGCTTTTCAAGGCTAAATTTTTCAGGAATGACAAAAATCATTTTTAAGCCATACTCGATCCCAGCTAAAGCTAAACCAATTCCAGTATTTCCCGCTGTCGGTTCGATAACGGTTGTCTCATGATCGATCACATGCTCACGAAACGCTTCATCGATCAAATACTTTCCTAAGCGGTCCTTGATACTTCCACCAGGATTCAAATACTCAAGTTTCGCATAGATGGTACTTCCCTTTTTGCCGCCAAATGCTGCGGCATCAAATTCAAAGAATGGGGTGTGCCCAATCAATGCTTTTATATTATTAACGATCATCGCTCGACTCCTCACTCAACTTTGTTTGGCACAGCTCGTATGCTTCATGTACTCATTTTCATTTGCAATCATCAGCCGTCGCCAATGAAAGCGGTAAAAAACAGCAAACAAAAAGGGGTACTGACTATTACATCAGTACCCCAAAAAAATGTCGTCTTATCCGGATAGAAGTGAATCACTAAAGAAACTTCAGCGATCTTCTGCGACAAAGGAACTAATAATAGGCATGACAAATCGGTATGCTGCTTTTTGCACCATACAACAACAACAGGTAGTTTGTGTGTTGACGTTTGTCATGTCTTGTTCCCTCCTTTAATTTGCTTGTTATCAAAATAGCACGACTCTTTTTTATTGTCAAACGTTTTTTGAAATCACCGAGCACACATTGATGACCTTTAATAAAATAACATCATAGAGGATAGTAAGCACTCACATAGGCATCCACGGCTTTGATCGCTGCTGCAACATCTTCTGCAGAAACCGGAAATGGCATATTGTGGATCGTTTCCCCTTCGATGGTTGCTT
Source organism: Enterococcus sp. DIV1083b (assembly GCF_051713705.1). NCBI lineage: Bacteria > Bacillati > Bacillota > Bacilli > Lactobacillales > Enterococcaceae > Enterococcus > Enterococcus sp. DIV1083b. Next base: position 1,571,917 of record NZ_JBIOQJ010000001.1, on the reverse strand, counting down.
GCTCGCCAATTTTTAATAGGTCTGCATCGCTGGCTTCCGCAAGATGCATGTCGGATAATGTCGTCGGTAATTCTAATGCCTGATACAATTCTATATATTGGTCGAGCTCTTCAGGATCTGCATTTTCCAGCATCAATTGAGTGAGTGTTCCGTAAGCAACCTTCTCACCATGGGTCAGATCATGAACGTCTCCTTCAAGGGCTGTCAAGCCATTATGAATCGCATGAGCTGCTGCCAGACCTGCACTTTCAAAGCCTAATCCACTAAGCAAAGTGTTGGCTTCCACGATTTGTTCAAAAGCTTCGGTAACGACTTGTTTTTTATTCGCTTGATAGGCTTTTAAGGCATTCTCAAAAAGGATCTCTTCGCATTTTTCAGCGATCGCCATGCTGGCAATTGGTTGCACTCCGCCGACCATATTTTTACTATGGCTTCGAGCAACAGCACGTGCCTCGACATAGGTTGCGAGTGCATCCGCAATACCAGCGGCTAGCAATTTGGCAGGCGCTTTGGCAATCACAGCGGTATCCACTAAGACAAGTTCAGGATTTTTGTTATAAAAACGATACTTTTCAAAACGACCTTCATCAGTATAAATAACAGAAAGTGCCGAAGTTGGTGCATCAGTGGAGGCAATCGTTGGCAAAACAGCAATCGGTATTTTCAATTCATCCGCAACAGCTTTCCCAGTATCGATGGCTTTCCCACCACCTAATGCGGCAATCACTTCGATTGATTCACTTTTGGCTTTAGAGACGATACGATCGATTTCATTTGCAGAAGCTTCTCCACCAAAAATTTCTTTTACCGGTTCTAACTCGGCTGCTTTCAGGTTCTCAAATAGTTCTTCACCGGCAATTTTCCAAACAGTTTCATCGGTCAAAAGAAGCACTTTCTTTCCTAAATCTTTGATATGGGATAACCCATGCTTCAAGACCCCTTTTCCTTGAACGTATCGTGACGGACTCGCAAATATTCTTTCCATTGTATCTCCTCCTTTAATTGGTCTACTTTTATTGTGACACACTAAGCAAGCGATTTCAAAGGAAAAGAAAAAAAGATGGCCAAGAAGATTCGATTCTTGCCCATACTGCACATTTATAGCCATACAAACACTCATGCCCTTATAAAACGGATGGTTTTATAAGGGCATGAGTTGGATTTTTTCATGGTTATTTCTTTTTCCCACCAAAAGCATCTTTCATTTTATCAAAAAATCCTTCTGGTTGTTGTTCGTTCGTTTCATGGCCACTGGCTTTTGCATAAGCCCGCAATGCCTCTTTTTGTTCCTCATTTAAGTTCTTAGGTGTGATCAGCTTCACTTTGACCTGTTGATCGCCATTGCCGCCTCCCCGTAAGCGAGGGGCTCCCTTGCCGCGTAAGCGGAAGTTTGTGCCTGTTTGCGTACCAGCTGGAATTTTTAATTTCACATTCCCATGAACCGTTGGTACATTGACTTCGTCGCCTAAAGCAGCTTGGACAAAGTTTAACGGCAGTTCGTAATAAATTTCCGACCCATCACGGTCAAAAATATCACTTTCTTCCACTCGGAAAACAACGTACAGATCACCATAAGGACCACCATTGGTGCCAGCTTCTCCTTGACCAGACAAGCGCATTTGTTGTCCATCTTCGACACCTGCAGGTACGTTGACTTTCACACTGTGTTTTTTCTTTTCATGGCCAGTACCATGACATGTTGTACATGGTTCTTTGATTTCTTTCCCAGTTCCATGACAAACATCACAGGTTTGACGGCTCATCACACGACCAAGCGGTGTTTGACGTTCAACATTGATGGTACCTGCACCATGACATTTATGACAGGTTTCTGGTGAAGTACCTGGTTTTGCCCCGTTCCCACCGCAGGTATGACAGGTTTCTTCACGATTGTATTGAACAGTTTTTTCCACTCCGAAAATCGCTTCTTCAAAGGAAAGATCAACCGCATATTGCAAGTCCGCTCCTTGTCGAGGTGCATTAGGATTGGCTGCTCTGCCGCCTCCACCACCGAAAAACGATTCGAAAATGTCTTCAAATCCACCAAAACCGCCACCGGAGAATCCGCCACTGTTAAAGCCGCCGAATCCACCGCCATAACCGCCTCCGTAGTTCGGATCGGTACCAGCATGACCATACTGGTCATAAGCAGCTCTTTTTTGGGAATCACTTAATATTTCATAGGCCTCAGAAATCTCTTTAAACTTTGCTTCTGCATCAGGTTCTTTATTGATGTCTGGATGATATTGTTTTGAAAGCTTACGATAAGCTTTTTTGATTTCGTCATCCGAAGCCCCTTTTTGTAGACCTAAGACCTCATAATAATCTCTTTTGTCTGCCATTGGCTTCCCTCCACTATATTCTTGCGTCTCTCGTATTTTAGCATATAATTCGCTCTAGAAAAATACGTTTCGCAAATTCATAAGAAAAAGCCAAAGCGGTGACTTTGGCTTTTTCACAAACAGCGATTATTTATCGTCACCGTCTACTTCTTCAAAGTCGGCGTCAACCACATCGTCTGCGCCGCCTTGTGCAGCTTCTGGATTTTCTTGTGCTTGTTGTTGTGCTGCTTGTTCGTATAACTTAACAGTTAAGTTTTGTACGATTTCATTCAAAGCATCACGTTTCGTTTTCATTTCTTCTAAGTTGTTTGCTTCAAGTGCAGCTTTCAACTCATCACGAGCTTCTTCCGCTTTTTTGACTTCGTCTGCATCCACTTTGCCTTCAAGCTCTTTCAATGTTTTATCAACAGTGAACAACAAAGCATCGACGTCATTGCGTAGATCAACTTCTTCTTTGCGTTGTTTGTCGGCTTCAGCGTTTGCTTCAGCATCTTTTACCATGCGTTCGATTTCTTCATCTGATAAACCTGAAGATGATTTGATCGTGATTTTTTGTTCTTTTTGTGTACCTAAATCTTTTGCAGAAACATTGACGATCCCATTTTTATCAATATCAAATGTTACTTCGATTTGAGGGATGCCACGAGGTGCTGGTGGAATATCCGTCAATTGGAATCTACCTAATGTTTTGTTGTCAGCTGCCATTGGGCGTTCTCCTTGCAAGACATGGATATCAACGGCTGGTTGATTGTCTGCTGCAGTTGAGAAGACTTGTGATTTACTTGTAGGGATCGTTGTGTTACGATCGATCAGTTTTGTGAAGACGGCACCCATTGTTTCGATACCTAATGATAATGGTGTAACGTCTAGTAAGACGACATCTTTCACATCACCTGTGATCACGCCACCTTGGATCGCAGCACCCATCGCTACCACTTCATCTGGGTTTACTGATTTGTTTGGTTCTTTATTGGTTTCTTTACGAACAGCATCAACTACTGCTGGAATACGTGTTGAACCACCAACTAAGATGACTTCATCGATTTCTGATTGTGATAAGCCAGCATCTTTCAAAGCTTGACGTACTGGAATTTTTGTCCGTTCGACTAGGTCTGCGGTCAATTCATCGAATTTCGCACGAGTCAAGGTCATTTCCAAGTGCAATGGACCAGCATCACCAGCTGTGATAAATGGCAAGCTGATTTGAGTACTTGTTACACCTGACAAGTCTTTTTTCGCTTTTTCAGCAGCATCTTTCAAACGTTGCAAGGCCATTTTATCTTTTCCAAGATCAATGCCGTTTTCTTTTTTGAATTCTGCTACCATGTGATCGATGATTTTGTTATCAAAGTCATCCCCACCTAGGTTGTTGTCCCCAGCAGTTGATAATACGTCAAAGACGCCATCCCCTAATTCAAGGATCGATACGTCGAAAGTACCGCCACCTAAGTCAAAGACTAGGATTTTTTCATCTTTATCTGTTTTATCTAATCCATAAGCTAAAGCTGCAGCAGTTGGTTCGTTGACGATCCGTTCTACTTCAAGACCGGCAATTTTACCAGCATCTTTGGTTGCTTGACGTTGCGCATCGTTGAAGTATGCAGGAACAGTAATGACTGCTTTTTCAACTTTTTCACCTAAATAGTCTTCGGCAAATCCTTTGATGTATTGAAGAACCATTGCGGAAACTTCTTGTGGTGTGTAAGATTTGCCTTCAACTTCTACTTTGTATCCAGCTTCACCCATATGGCGTTTAATAGAAGAAATCGTATTCGGGTTTGTTACTGCTTGGCGTTTTGCAACTTCCCCTACTTGGATCTCACCGTTTTTGAATGAGACAACAGAAGGTGTGGTACGGTTCCCTTCTGGATTCGTAATGATTTTTGCTTCGCCACCTTCAAGGACAGCAACAGCTGAGTTTGTTGTTCCTAAGTCGATACCGATAATTTTACTCATAAGTAATACACTCCCTTTTTTAATTTAAACATCTACTTATAGATAGAAAGAACTATTGTGCAACGATGACCATGCTTGCACGCAAGACACGATCATGCAATTTATACCCTTTTTGCAAGACAGTAACGATTGTGTCTGCCGGTGTTTCATCAGAGGCAGGTACAGTCTGCACCGCTTGATGCAAGTTCGGATCGAACATTGCACCTTCAGCAGGAATCTCTTCGATTCCCTCTTCTTTTAAGGCTTGACGCAGACTTTCAAGAACCATTTCAACGCCTTTTTTCAAATTCGCAGCTTGGTCTTGATCGACATCTGCTGCCATCGCTCGTTCCAAATTGTCGATTGCTGGCAACAGTTTTTTGCCAAGATCTTGCGAGCGGTATTTTTGTAAAAGTTCCCGCTCGTTGCGGTTACGTGAAGTGATATTTGCGATCTCTGCACGAGCACGCAGGAATTGATCTTCCAATTCGTTATTCTTTTCTTGCAAAAGTTCCAATTCGCTTTTTTCCACTGCTTCTTCCTCTGGTTGAGGAGTCTGTGCTTCAGTTTCAGTTGATTCATTTGAAGATTCAGTTGTTTCTGCGGTTTCTTCAGCAGTTTTATCTAATTCTTCATCTAAACGCTCTTCTTTTTCCGTCACGTTTCAACCATCCCTTCTACGATTTGTTTCATTGCCGCTTATTCATTGGCAGCGTCCAATGCGCGATAATAATCGGCCAATTTTTTTGCTAACTCGCCTCGAAAAACTTCCATCAATCCAAACATCCGTGAATACGGCATACTTGATGGACCTAATAAAGCGATCGTTCCTTGTCCATGACCTTCGATTTCATAGCTGGCTTGGATCAAACTCATATTTTGTAACAAGTCGTTGCCAAGCTCAGAGCCGATTCTGATTTGAATCGCAGAATCTCTTGGCGCCAGCAGCTGTGTCAGCTGATCTGCGTTTTTCATAAATGAATACATCGATTTGAACTGACTAACATCTTGCGTCGGTTCAAAATCCAGAAGATTCATTCGCCCGCCGACGAAGATTTTTTCTTCAAAAATATGGCTCAGCATCGTATCAAAGAGATCAACGATTCCGTCAGTCGTTTGAAAATACTTATGCAGAATCATAGGAATCTCGGTTCTTAATCGATGGTAGACCGTCATTAGAGGTTCACCGATCAATTTGTCGTTGATGATCCTTACCATTTTTTCCAAATCTTCGCTGCTCATCGATTCAGGAAGAGCAAAGACTTGATTTTCGACATTTCCTTTATCCGTCACGATGATCGCGATGATCTGTCGTGCATTCAAAGGGACGATTCGAAAGCCCGTCAATTTCCTTTCCTTCATATCTGGTCCGAGAGACAACGCTGTATAGCTAGTCAAGTTGGACAAGATCGTGGCAGACTGCTGGATGATTTCATTGATTTCATGAAAATCTTTTCCAAAAGAATGACGAATGGTTTGAATTTCGTTTTGGTCAACTTCAGATGGCTTCAATAAGTGATCAACGTAATAGCGATACCCTTTTATTGATGGCACACGCCCTGAAGATGAATGTGTTTTTAGCAGAAGTCCAGCTTCTTCCAGCGCCTTCATCTCATTACGAATGGTGGCAGAGCTAGCTTCAACCCCATCTTCCATCAATCGCTTCGAGCCCGTGGGCTGACCAGTATTCGTATAGTTTTGGATGATGAGGTGTAAAATCATTTGTTGTCTAGGTGTCAACATTTTATCCACTCCTCCGTTAGCACTCATTCCTATTAAGTGCTAACACGATTATAAATATACCATATTTGCTAGGAATGTCAAGTATTTGCATCACTTTTTTAGCACTCTTTCTAAGAGAGTGCTAAAAAAGAAATCAAAAAAAGAAGCAGCGCGAAATGGCTACTTTTCTTCCTTGTTCTTTCTTATTTTTCTCCATCCAAGAGAAATGCTTCAAACACTTCGTTGCCAATGAACATCCCAGCTTTCGTTAAAAAGACACGATCACCTTGACTAGCCAACCAGCCTTGTTGAATCAACTGTTCGCTAGTTGAACCATAGATTTCCTGAAAAGACTTCCCGAATTTTTCTGCAAAGCGTATTTTTGAAATGCCAGCCTTTTTACGAAGGCCTAAAAACAGTTCCTCTTCCATTTGATTACTGGTTGTCAGTTCTTCGGTTTCATGGATTGGCAATTGATTTTCCTGTAATGGTTTCAAATAATGCTGGATTGGACCTTTATTCTTGTAGCGGGTCTGTCCAAGATACCCGCTGGCGCCTGCCCCAAATCCAAAATAATGTTCATTGTTCCAATACACTAGATTATGCAAGGACTCATACCCTGGTCGTGCAAAATTACTGATTTCATATTGATTCAAGCCAGCTTTTGTCATCGCGGCGATCGCCTCATCAAACATCTGCGTTTCAGCTTCTTGAGAAGGCAGCGCCATTCTGCCTTGGCGAACCCAGTTCATAAACATGGTTTTGTTTTCTAAAATCAAGGAATACATCGCATAGTGAGGCAACCCGAGATCAATCGCTCGCGTCAGTGTATCACGGAAGCTTTCTATGCTTTGTCCCGGAAGTGCATAAATCAAATCGATCGTCACATTCTGAAAATCATGTTTTTCCAGCAGCTGAATGGTTGAATAAACATCTTCAGCGGTATGCTTGCGGCCAATTTTTTTAAGCAAGCGATTATCAAAGGTTTGGACCCCCATCGACAAGCGAGTGACTTGATGGTTTTTCAAAACCAGCATTTTTTCTTCACTCAAATCACCAGGATTTGCTTCCATGGTAAACTCTTTGGTTGTGTGGGTCGGCAGCAATTCATGCACACCTGAAAGCAATCGATCCAGCTGGTTCGCCGAAAGCGACGTTGGCGTCCCGCCGCCGATATAAATTGTTTCCGCCTCATTGATAGGCTGACGCAAGAGGGTCAGCTCAATTTCTTTTAGTAACGCTTCGATGTACTCATCCACTGGCTGCCCTTCTAAAAACACTTTGTTGAAGTCACAGTAATAGCAGATATGTTCACAGAATGGTATATGTATATACGCAGAAATATTTTGCGCGCTTTTTGTAGATGGATCGTTTATTGTTTGACCTTCAGGCATTCCTAAGTGATTCTCCTCTACCTTCTTTTTACTCCCATCGCTGAGAGCATCGGCACTCATTGTAGCATAGTTCTTAGAATTCTCCTATCACTTGGACTATTTTGGGCAAGAAAAAACACCACTTCCAAGAAGTGATGTCTTCAAATAGTCATAGCAAAAATTAAGAGCACTACTCTTATTAAGTACGGTAAAATACCGCTTTTGTTCTTATCCCACCCAGAAAAAAATCTGTTTGTTACAAGAACTAACACTTCCCCCAAACTGTTAGCGCCACAATAGATAAGCTGTTGCTGACGGCTTACTTAACAAGAGCAGGACTCTTATTCTTGAAAGACAATTGCTTGTCTTATCTGACTTAAGTATACCTTTTTTAAAAAATTAAGTCCTATCATCTTTTTCACCAGTCTATGAAAACGATGAGAATCATCCCCTTGGCGACCGTTATAGAATGTGCAGCAAAATATCGATCAGATAGCGGATCAACCGATACGCAATAAATAAGAAGAAAATATTTCCCAGCAAGAATTGAAAAACATTGCCGATCGATCCCTTAAAGGAGCGAAAGCTGAAATAACGCGACCAACGATTGAACCCGTTTTGGCGATTTCGTTTCAAACGATACGCTTCATCATATTTCATTTCCAAGAGGTCATAGTAAAAAATCATCAAGGGTTGTTGCACAAAGAAAACTTTTTTATAGCCTGCCATCAACGTGTACTGTTTATTATTGGAAGGGAAATTGCGATTGCCGTTTTTCTTCACGCGCATCGTTGTTCCATCGTTCATTGGGAACGCATAATGATCCTCGAATTCTGTCAGTTGATGAATTTGCGGCACCTGATTTTCTTCTTCAAAAGCACGTACGACCTCACTCGCTTTCTGAGAAAGTGAAACCAGCCACGCCATCATCCCTAGCAAAATACCTAGCAAGATGATATTTAAAAGCAAACTTTCTTGTAACAAAAATAAATAACCTAACATAATCAAAATCGCCACACCCAGGGCAATCATTCTTCTACGGAAATAACTGCGATACATCAATTCAAAAGAGCGCCGATAATAGGCAAAATCTTCTTTTACAAAATCCATTTTTTCCACATCTTTCTGCGTTTAGGTTGCTGATAATGTATCAAAGATCCTTTTGAAAGTCAATTTACCGAAAAAGTTTCAGCGTCTGATTTGTTTCAAACAAGAAAACGTTTTATAATGGAAGATGTAACAAAAAAAGCGATGAAAGTAGGTTGAGATACGTGATATTACAAGAAACATTTACCTTGCAGAACAAACTGACGATTCCTAAGATTGGCCTTGGAACCTGGCAATCTTCTCCAGAAGATGCTTACAACGCCACAAAATTTGCCATTCAAAACGGTTATCGACATGTCGATACAGCGGCAGCATACAAAAACGAAGAAGCGGTTGGGAAAGCTGTGCGCGATTCAGGCGTTGCCCGCGAAGAAATTTTTGTTACCACGAAAGTACCTGCTGAGTTGAAGACCTACCAAGAAGCGGTTGATAGCATTGATGCTTCTCTAAAAAAACTTGACTTAGGGTATATCGATTTGATTTTGATCCACGCCCCTCGTCCTTGGAAAATCATGGGAAACAATCCAGAAAACAAAGATTTTTATCTTGAAAACATCGATGTTTGGAAAGCATTAGAAGAAGCCTACTTAAGTGGGAAAGTAAAATCAATTGGTGTTTCCAACTTCGATCAAAAAGATTTACAGAATATTTTTGATCATTGCGATGTGAAACCGATGGTCAACCAGTTTGTTTACCATATTGGACGCACAAATGAAGAGTTATTGGCATTTTGTAAAGACCACGAAATTTTAGTGGAAGGCTATTCTCCAATCGCCACCGGTCGTTTACTCGATAACGATGCAGTGAAGACGATTGCGGAAGCTTATGGAAAATCTATTCCACAACTTTCAATTCGTTACTTGCTACAAAAAGACATTCTGCCATTGCCAAAATCCGTTCATGAAGAATACATTTCTGACAATGCCAAAGTTGACTTTGAAATTTCTGAAGAAGACATGAAGAAATTGGATGCGTTGCAAGCTTAAGAATGCTTGCGTTTAATTGAAAAAAGCAGTCCGATCAAGTCCAGTAAATGCTGGTCATGGATCGGGCTGCTTATTTTGTTCTAAAACTCTGTTTAGAAAAACAACCGTTTCTTAGTTTGTCAAAGCTGGAATCTTCTTATGTTAGTTGCTCAAAGGTACCCCACACTTTTACTTCTTGTTTTTCTACCATCGTTCTGCCTTTCGCTAGAACCGTTTCTACTGTTAATGATTCTTTGTTCAGCAAGCAAATATCAGCATCCATCCCTGCTGCAAGACGTCCCTTTTGATCAAGCTTCAATACTTTCGCTGGATTAGAAGTGATTGCTCGAATGGCGATCTCCAATGGAATCTGCTCTTTTTGGACTGCTTCTTTAATGCCTACCATCAGCGCTCGCGAACTACCGACACCCAGACCTATGAATTGATTGTTTTCATCAAAGTACGGGAGGCTGCCTTGCCCATCAGAGGTCATGGTAAATTGATCCAGCCCGATCCCTTCTGCTAACAAACGCTTCAGTCCTTTACTGAAGCGAACCTCATCGTCTTCTTTTTCCCAGAAATCAGGATCCTCACTCGCCGTAAAATCAATCGTTCCACCCATTTTTGCAAAAGCAATACTTGCTTCGAAAAGCTCGCTAGTCCGATTGGCATGTGTCGGTAAAAATTGGCTGATTGGAATCTCTGTTTCTTCGATAGTTCGTAAAAGCAGCTCATATTTTCTCTTTCCTCCACCTAAGTGGACGTTTACGATGCCTGCTTTTCCAGAGAGCATCCCACCAACACGGGCATCCGCCACCGCGCGGGTAAATTCTTCGAAACTCGGTTGTGAAGAACGATGGTCAGAAACGGCAATTTCACCGATACCAATGATTTTGTCAATAGTCAAAAAATCTTGAATGATAGAATCGGTGACCGGAGTCAATGGCAATCGATAAGAACCGTCATACAAGTACGTCGTGATGCCTTCTGCCTCTAGTCCACGGGCCTTACTGATCAAGGCAGTCATATCTCTGCCTACTCCGTCAGTACCCAAACAGCCAACCACTGTCGTTACCCCCGCAGAGGTCAGCTGAGACAATTTCACTTCTGGTGTCCGGTTCTGAAAGCCGCCTTCCCCGCCACCTCCTAAGATATGAAAGTGGCAGTCAATAAAGCCGGGCACAGCGAGTAACCCTGTGCCATCGATTTCTTCAAGAGGAACCCCTGAGAATCCTCCTTCGATCGAATCTTCAATAGCAATGATCTTGTCTTCGCTTAATAGAATATCTTTTTTTCCTAAATAGTCAGGCGTGTAAACCTCTGCTTGTCGTATCACCTTCATGAGTGCTTCCTCCTTGTGTCTGATTGCTTCTTATTGCAAGCCGATCGCGACCGCAATAAAGATGAAGATCGTTCCTAATACAAATAAGAACCCTTGCATTTTGATCTGGAATTTCGCCCATTTCACCCATTCGATTCTTGCGACACCTAGCACACCGATCAGACTTGCCGATACTGGAGTGAAAGCATCCATGAAGCCTGAGCCTAATTGATAAGCCAATACAGCGATCTGTCTTGAAACTCCCAAAAGATCAGCTAATGGCGCCATGATCGGCATGGTCAATGCAGCTTGACCTGAATTTGAAGTCACGATCAAATTGAAGAAGCTTTGGAAAATGTACATGAACCAGGCACCAATAAAAGCTGGAACATTGCTTAACAAACCGCCGATGCTGTGCAAAATCGTATTCAACGCTGATGGCACATTGGCATCAGAACCGCCGAGAACCAGAAGAATCCCTTTGGCCATCCCTACAACGATTGCAGTTCCTGCCAATTCTGAGGCCCCTGATTGAAAGGCACTCGCCACATCATTCAAGCCCATATTTTCTAATTTGAAAAGAACCGCTATGATTCCTGCCCCTAAGCCCATAACAAAGAATTGAGAAGCAATCTCGGGAATATAGTAGCCTTTCTGCGTCACACCCCATACGATCCAGATCAAAACCGCCAGCATTTCAACCAAGATCAATTTATGACCTAATAAAAATGGTTTTTGCTCACTGGAGGTTTTTTCAAGATGATTTCTAAAATACGCATCCGATTGATACGTTAGCGATTTCTCAGGATTCTTGCGAATTCTTTCGGCATAGATCATGAGGTACCCTGCGGATAGTGCGGTAACCACGACCCACATGATGATTCGGAACGTTGCGCCTGAAAGAACGGGAATACCTGCGATCCCTTGAGCTACTGCCACACTAAACGGACTCATCCACGAGGTGGCATTTCCAATCTGGGAGGCGACATAGGTGACGGTGACCGCCACGATCGAATCATACCCCAATGCGATCACGAAAGGCACCATGACCATCGAAAACGGAATGACTTCTTCTGCCATCCCAAAGGTAGCGCCCCCAAATGAAAAAGCAAAGAACAACAGCGGCAATGCCAAGCGTTCTAATCCACGAGTTTTGCTGATAAATGCAAAGATCCCCGCATCGATCGCTCCCGTTTGCATGATAATACCAAATGCACCACCAACCACTAAAATCAGTGCTGCAATCCCAACTGCTGAGCCGTATTTGTCGCCAGAAACCAACCCTTCAAAAACAAAATTTAAAAAGCCGAAACCGCCAAAGTCATCGGTTCCCCAAACCTTGGCTGTTTTGTGCAGTTTTTCTGAAGTATCATAAATCTTTTCGCCATAAAGGCTGTAAAGGGTGTCATCCGTTAGCCCGACCTCATCTAATTGACTCTGGGACAACTCTTTAGGACCTTCAGCTAGAACAGCTGCTAAAGCCTCAGGATCGACATCTAATTCTGCCAACTCTTGTGGATCCTCTTCCAATTGATTCAACTGTTGATAGACGTATTCGTTATCTAACGGGTAGGCATAACGAAACGAATCTTGCATCAAGACCGTTCTGGTACTTATGTCCCCATTTGCATCGGTATACTCGATTTCTTGTGTACTAAATTTCCCAGCAGGAACTAAGAAAGTCAGCAACCATGCCAACAGCACAACCCCAAAAATGATGACATACGTATGCGGCGTTTTCATTTTGGTTAAATCTTTCTTTTCTTTCCCCTTTTTCGCTTTTTTTCCAATTGTCACTTTTTCTCTCCCTTTCCCTTTGCAGCGTACTGCATAAATTATCATTTTAGCCTATTTTTTAGTATATCGAAAAAACGTTTTTTCCTCATGGGGAAAGCATTAGAATTCAAATAAACTACGTTATAAAAAGAGAGAAAAAGAAAAAGTGAAAAGAAGCCAGAAACGCTTCTTTTCACTACGAATGCTTACTTTTCTTCAGAAAGCCCATCAAAATAAACTTCAGTGTCTCGTTCATCTTGCTTTAATTGCTCGATCAACGCTTGTGCGCCATTGAAAGCGACTTGATCACGTAAGAAATGATGCCAACGGATCGCCACGGTTTCACCATAGATATCTTGGTGAAAATCGAGAATATAAATCTCAACTGTTAACTGGCGACCTTGACCAAACGTATCATTGTGACCAATCGATCCCATCGATGGATACCACTTGTCACCAACTTTGATTTCCGTCACATAGACGCCTTCTTTTGGCAACCGAACGGTGCTCTTCACTTTGATATTTGCGGTTGGAAACCCAAGTTCTCGTCCTCTAGCATCTCCGTGAACGACCGTTCCTTCAAATTCATAAATATACCCTAACAAGCGATTGACTTGCGCCATATCGCCATTTTGTAGTGCAGAGCGAATGCGTGTGGAGCTGACCTTTTCCTCATGAAACGATTCTTGCGCGACAGTCACGACTTCAAAACGTCCTTCTGCATAGGTTGGCAAAAGCGCCATGTTGGCAATTTCCTTCTTGCCATAGGTATAGTCAAAACCTGCAACAACAACTTTTGCATGCAGTCCGATCATGTATTCATCTACAAATACTTGCGGTGCCAAATTTGCAAAAGCAGAAGTAAATTCAATGATATAAAGAATATTTACCCCAAGTTGTTCCATATGCGCTTCTTTTTGCGGCAAACTGGTCAGGTATTGCATTTTTTCAGGATCAACCTTTTGAAAAACGATCGAGGGATGCTGATTAAAGGTCATCAACGCCAATTTTAACCCTTTCTCCTCTGCAATCTTTCGTCCTGTTTCAATGACTTTTTGATGACCTAAATGCACGCCATCGAAAAAGCCTAAAACTAAGACGATCTCCTCATCAGGAATCGCTGCGTGATCATAAGGGTGTCTTATTTCAATGATTTCCATATTCATTCTCCTATTTCTGTACGGATGACTTTTACCGGTTTCATCATATCCTGGTATTTGTCATGAGCTTTATAGATACTGATCAATTGTTCTCGATAAAAAATCGCCACTAATTCCTCTGGGCGCTTTGGTAATCCAAACGCGCTGAAGGGCAAACGCATGCCATTTTTTACTTTCTGCCAGAGGTCTGCATCGATCGTCACTTGAAGAAATTCTGATACCCCGTATTCTAAAGGTAGTAGTAGTTCCGAAACACGTTGTTCATCGACTGCCTTTTGCACCTCTGCAATCGTGTAGGATTGTTCTTTTGAAAAACCACCGCTTTTTAGGCGAGTCAAATCAGACATATGCGCGGGTACACCCAGCAATTTCCCTGTGTCGACCGCTAACGTGCGAACATAAGTCCCTTTTCCACAAGAAACTTCAAAACGCCAGCTTTGCGTATTGTCCTCATGAATAATCGGCTCTGAAATTCGTTCAAAGGAATAAATTTCTGCTTTGCGCTGTGGCCGCTCGACACTTTCATTGTTACGAGCATATTCGTAAAGTCGTTTGCCATTGACTTTGACCGCCGAATACATCGGCGGGATCTGGGTAATCGTCCCCGTCAACTGTTTCATTGCCTGATCGATCTCTTCCTTCGTAAAAGGACGAGTTAGTGCTTGTTGTTCAACGATATCCCCCGACCGATCTTCTGTAGTGGTACTGAAGCCCAAAGTGATTTCCCCGGTGTAGACTTTTCCAGAATCAACCAAGTATTCGACGATCTTCGTTCCTTTTCCGATACAAATGGGCAAGACACCATCCACGTCAGGATCTAGTGTGCCGCTGTGTCCGATTTTTTTTGTCTTTAATATTTTTCGTAATTTAAACACGCAGTCGTGACTTGTTTGTCCACGCTCTTTCCATAATGGTAAAATCCCGTCCATCGTATTCCTCCATTTCACTTCAACTTGCTTATTATAACATATAAAAAAAATTCATTGCACGACAAAATCCTTTTCGCTCTTTCTCATTACATGATAAACTAAGCATATAAGGAGGTCCTAAAATGGTTGTTTTAACGATAGGGTCATTTATTGGATTTGCCATTTTTTTGATCATGATTCAGCTCGGCACGATGCAGCGTTGGGAAGAAGCGTTTGCTTTGCAGATCATCCAAAGCCGTACGCCCTCTTTGACGCGCATGATGCACTTTTTTACCAATTTAGGAAAAGCCTTTCCGACAGTTGCGATCGCTTTACTGTTGTTTGCCTTTCCATCATCGCGGGCGGATCTTGCACCAAAAACAGCAGTCAGTATCTTCATAGTATCAGCAGCTGCTTACTTGATCAAACGAATCGTCCGACGAGATCGTCCTATTGATCATCGTTTAGTTGAAGAAAAAGATCACAGCTTTCCTAGTGCCCATGCTGCCACATCCGCTGCCATGTACGGAACGATCGCCTTGAATCTTGGACAATTGGTTCCCTCAGCAGTCCTTCCGATGACTCTGCTGGCAGTTTTGTTAAGCTTTATGATCGGCTTTAGCAGAGTCTACTTAGGGATCCATTTTTTAACAGATGTGATCGGAGGCTGGCTCTTGGGGACAGGTGTTGCTGGACTGGTAACTTTACTGATGAATACCTGATGCTCTTTTCAAATAAAAAAGAACAGCTTCGATTGGAAGCTGCTCTTTTTTTTATTCTTCTGAGTGCAATGCGCGAATCATTTCATCAATTTTATTCCCGTATTGTACTGATTCATCCAATTCGAATTGGATTTCTGGAACTTTATAGAGCGTTAACGCTTGACCTAATTCACGACGAACCAAGCCAGTTGCTTTATCCAGTCCTGCTTGGGCTTTTTGCTTATCTGAAGCTAAGTCCGTTAGGGTGCTGTAAAAGATCGTTGCTTGCTGTAAATCTCCAGTTACTCGTACATCTGTGATCGTCACATCTTGCACGCGAGGATCACGAACTTTTTTACGAAGAATTTGATTGACTTCTTTTAAGATTTCTTGCGCCACTCGGCGATCTCGATAGTTAGCCATTCAAAAAGCCTCCTTGTATAGTTGTCATTCCGTTATTTTGTCGGTACTTCTTCCATGACATAGCCTTCGATCACGTCATCAACTTTAAGATCGTTGAATTTCTCGATCATCGCGCCACATTCAAACCCTAGCTTCACTTCTTTGACATCATCTTTGAAGCGTTTCAAGCTGGCAAGTTTTCCTTCATAGATAACGATGCCGTCACGGATCACGCGGACGCCACTGTCACGGCGAATACTGCCTTCCGTTACGTAGCAACCTGCGATCGTGCCCACTTTAGATACTTTGTATGTTTCACGAACGATCATTTGACCAGTGATTTTTTCTTCGAATTCAGGATCAAGCATCCCTTTCATCGCGGTTTCGATTTCTTCGATCGCTTTGTAGATGATGCGATGCAAACGAATATCGACTTTTTCCGCTTCCGCTTGCTGTTTGGCTTGCGGTGTTGGACGGACGTTAAATCCGATGATGATGGCATTACTTGCTGCTGCTAGCGTTACATCACTTTCATTGATTGCACCAACGGCTGAATGGACGATGTTCACTCGCACACCTTCAACATCGATTTTCTTCAATGAAGCAGCTAATGCTTCAGCTGAACCTTGTACGTCTGCTTTGATGATGACATTTACTTCTTTCAGTTCGCCTTCTTTTAGACTTTCAAACAAGTTATCCAATGTCACACGACTGCTTGATGCGCGTTGCTCCATCAAGGCACGTTTTGCACGTTCTTCACCTGCTGCCCGAGCCGTTTTTTCATCTTCAAAGGTAACGAAACGGTCACCTGCTTGAGGGACATCGTTCAATCCTGTGATTTCGACTGGCGTTGCAGGTCCAGCTGCTTTATCACGACGACCTAAATCATTCGTCATCACGCGGACACGACCGAAAGTGTTCCCTACAACGATTGGATCACCAACATGAAGAGTTCCTTGTTGTACCAATAGTGTTGCTACAGGACCTTTGCCTTTATCAAGGCGCGCTTCAATAACGGTACCGATCGCTCGTTGGGTAGGATCAGCTTTCAAATCTTCGACTTCTGCTACTAAGAGGATCATTTCAAGCAATTCTTCAATGTTTTGCCCAAATTTCGCTGAGATTTCAACGAAGATCGTATCCCCACCCCAAGCTTCTGGGATCAACTCATGTTCACTTAATTCTTGCATCACATGTTGAGGGTTAGCACCTGGTTTATCGATTTTGTTAACTGCAACGATGATTGGCACTTTTGCTGCTTTCGCATGGTTGATCGCTTCCACCGTTTGCGGCATGACACCATCATCAGCTGCGACAACTAAAATCGTAATATCAGTGATACTTGCTCCCCGTGCACGCATACTGGTGAACGCCGCGTGTCCAGGAGTATCTAAGAAAGTGATTGGTTTGCCATTGATGTCGATTTGGTAAGCCCCAATATGCTGCGTGATTCCTCCAGCTTCACCACTTGTTACGCGTGAATGACGTAATGTATCAAGCAATGTTGTTTTCCCGTGGTCAACGTGACCCATGATGGTAACAACAGGTGGTCGTGATACTAAATTCTCTTCAATTTGTTCTTCTGCTTCGAAGAATTTATCGATATCTGCGATATCCACTTGAACTTTTTCTTGTGGTTCGATTCCGTAATCGGTAGCAAGCAGTTCAATCGTATCTTTATCTAAAGGTTGGTTTTGATTGACCATAACCCCCATCATAAAGAGCTTCTTGATGATCTCTGCTGGTTCACGGTAGATTTTTTTCGCGATATCCGCTACGTTCATGCCTTCTGTATATTCCAATACTTCTGGCAGTTCACGGAATTTACGTGCTGGAACTGGCGGTTTCTTTTCCGTCTGCTGACGGCCTTTTTTCCCTTTTTTGTTAAATTTATTGCGATTGTTGTTGTTGAAATTGTTATTGCGTCCACCGTAATTTGACTTGCCGCGGTTTTGATTTCCTCCACGGGAATCATTCGAGCCTTGCGTACGGTTGTTGTTGCGGTCTGCTCCTTGCGTATTTCCTGCAGATTGAGCGGCTGGACGGTTTTGTTGCCCTTGATTGTTCGGACGATTTTGTTGTCCTTGGTTGTTTGGACGGTTTTGCTGTCCTTGGTTATTCGGACGATTTTGTTGCCCTTGGTTGTTTGGACGGTTTTGCTGTCCTTGATTGTTTGGACGGTTTTGTTGCCCTTGGTTGTTTGGGCGATTTTGTTGCCCTTGGTTGTTTGGGCGATTTTGTTGCCCTTGGTTATTCGGACGGTTTTGCTGTCCTTGATTGTTCGGACGATTTTGTTGTCCTTGGTTGTTTGGGCGATTTTGTTGCCCTTGATTATTCGGACGGTTTTGTTGTCCTTGGTTTGTTGGGCGGTTTTGTTGCCCTTGATTGTTACGATTCTCTTGGTTATTCACTCGATTATGACTTCCTTGGTTATTTGGTCTGTTACTTCCTTGACTGTTCGTGCGCTCTACTTGTCCTTGACCAGCAGGACGGTTATTGCTTTGCGTAGTTCGCTGTTGACTTTGATTGTTATGACGGTTTTGGAAGTTAGGATTATTTCTTTGCGTTTTAAATTTCTTTTGTTCTTGTTTTTCCGGCTGGTTGGCTGGTTTCTGATTTGCGGGATTTGAGTTTGCAGATGTTTTACCATTTGGATTGCCGCCTAATGACTGCTGCAATTTCTGCGCCTCTCCATCTGAGATCGCGCCCATATGATTTTTGACATCAAAGCCTAAAGATTGTGCTTTTTCAACAACCTCTTTGCTCGATTTGTTCCATTCTTTTGCAAGTTCATAAATTCTTTTTTTCCCCATGCAATCACCTTCCTAACCTAATATTAATTCCTGCACCTTCCTTGCAAATCCTTGATCTAAGATGCCAATGACCATTCTTGGTTTCCCAATGGCCGCACTGATTTCATCAGCAGAAAATGCATCTAGGAGCGGAATTTCGTAATAAGAACTTTTGTCCTTAATTTTCTTTTGTGTATTTTTACCAGCATCACTGGCGACAATGACCAAAGCAGCTTTCTCATTGCGAATCTCTTTTAAGGTCATTTCTTCACCAGTCACTAATTTCCCAGCACGCATGGCTAGTCCTAACATATTTAATGCTTTGGTTTTATTCATTTGCAAATAACTCTTTTCGCGCTTTTTGGTGCGTTACATAGTCCAATAGTTCTTGGTAAAATTCATCTGTTAATTTCGTTTCCAGCACCCGATCCAAGATCCGCTTATCCCATGCTTTCTGGGCTTCAGCCGGTTCGATCGCTATATAAGCTCCTCGACCGGGCATTTTTCCTGTTGGATCGATGGAAACAACGCCTTCTTTTGAACGAGTGATACGAAGCATTTCTTTCTTAGGCAGCATTTCGCCTGAAATCACTGATTTTCGTAAAGGAATTTTTCGTTTTTTCATCACGATCTCACCTCAACTATTTTTCGTCAAACTCAACATTTTCATAATCATCCGCAGTCATATCTGATGAAAGGATCGCTTCATCAACTGTTTCTGCAGATTCTGTTGCTTCTGTGCTGCTTTCTTCAGCAGCTTCTGAAGCAGTTGCATCATACTCATCGATATAGTCGCCTTCATCCAGCTTCGCATAAAACTCTTCCATATCTGTTTCTGATTTGATATCGATTTTGAAGCCAGTCAATTTGGCTGCTAGACGAGCATTTTGTCCGCGTTTACCGATCGCCAATGATAATTGGTAATCAGGAACGACAACAGTACATGCTTTCGGATTATCAACGTCGAAAATAACGTCGCTGACTTCTGCTGGATTCAACGCATTGGCGATGAAGATCGCTGGATCTTCATTCCATTCCACGATGTCCATGTTTTCGCCTTTTAGTTCATTGACGATCGCTTGAACCCGTTGACCTTTAGGGCCGACACAAGTGCCGACTGGATCGACGTTGGCATCAAAGGAACGAACAGCGACTTTGGCACGATCCCCTGCTTCACGAGCAATACTTACGATCTCTACAGTACCATCATATACTTCTGGCACTTCTTGTTCAAATAATCGGCGTAGCAAATCTGGATGGCTACGGCTAACGAATACTTGAGGGCCTTTCGAAGTATTTTCAACACGAGAAACGAATACTTTGATCCGATCATGGGGTTGATAAAACTCATTTGGCATTTGGTCTTGTTTTGAAAGCACGGCTTCAATTTTGCCTAAGTTTACATAGATATAACGATTGTCTTGGCGTTCAACGATTCCTTGCAGAATGTCTTTTTCGTACGCGCTAAATTCGTTATAGATAATGTTTCTTTCTGCTTCACGGACCCGTTGCAAAATGACTTGTTTTGCCGTTTGCGCCGCAATACGACCAAAGTCTTTAGGCGTTACTTCAAAACGGATTTTGTCGCCGATTTCATAAGCGGGATTGATTGTCATCGCTTCTTTTAATGAAACCTCTAGTTGCGAGTCCATGACTTCTTCTGTCACTTCTTTGACTGCATAGACGTGGATGTTGCCTTTTTTCTGATCAAATTCAACTTCCACATTTTGTGCTTGCCCGTAATGACGTTTGTAGGCTGAAACCAATGCCGCTTCCAAGGCATCGATGACAATCTCTTTTGAAATGCCTTTCTCTGCTTCTAATGCATCCAATGCATTCAACATTTCTTTACTCATGATTCTTTCATTCCTCCGTGTTTAAAATTGAATGGCTAAACGAGCTTTGGCAATATTTTTCCGGTCGATCGTTCGTTCTTTTTCTCTGGTTTTGATTCGGGTCTTCATAACTAGCTGATTTTCGTCGAATGACTGTAAAAAGCCTTCGAACTGTTTTTCTCCATCAATCGGTTGATATAAAGAAACATGAATGTACTCGCCGACTGCCCGTTGATAATCTGCTTCTTTCTTCAATGGACGCTCGGCGCCAGGGGAAGAAACTTCCAAGAAATAGGCCTGTGGAATAGGATCAGGTTCGCATTGGTCTAATTGTTCACTAAGTTGTTCACTGACAAAGGCACATTCCTCGATATCGATTCCGCCTTCTTTATCGATGAACACACGAAGAAACCAATTTTTCCCTTCCTTCACGAATTCTACTTCAACTAATTCAAATTTTTGCGCATCCAGAATAGGGGTCACTATATCTGTAACAGTTTCCACTACCGTACTCACAACATCGCCTCCTTTATTTCTCAACGAAACGAACTTCATTCCATTAAAAAGAGTGAGCGAAAAAACCGCTCACTCACTCTAAGTATCATTACATTGTAAATATAACACAATTTTCATAAAGATTCAACTACTGTCGCATGTTCCCTTCGCTTTCAGAAAAAAACAAAGCATTTTCTTAAAGATTTTTAATGCTTGGGTGAATGGCTGTTAGTGAATCACTTGACCAATCCGGCGTAGTAGTTGTGGGTAAATGCTCTCTGGATCAAAGTCCATTGGCGCGTCATGTGGGAAATGAAGCCAGAGCCGACCACCATAAACCACTAGTACCGAAAGTGTCAAGGTCAGCCACAGGTTGTGACTGTGGTAAAGTTTGCTGATTTTCGGATTTTTTTTGAACAAAACGATTCCGAATACGATCGGCACTAACCAAAACAAGGGATGAAAATGCAGCGCACCTTCAAGATCACCCTGAAATAAGTGCAAGTAGGCGCGCGTCATGCCACAACCTGGACAAGGAAACCCCGTTAACCATTTAAACGGACAAATCAATAATCGACCCAATCATCTGAATCAGACGAATCGTTTGATGTAGCAGATGACATCATGGCATTTTGATCAGCTGCTTCCCACATTTGATTCATATCACCTTGTAAAATCGCCATGTTGATGAAATCAAAAGCAAAAAGGCTCAAGACGACAAAAAGGATTTTGTTGTCACTCAGACGAGGCATATTCGCTCGTTGTTGTGCACTCATAAAGATATCCGCAATTCGGTACCACCAATAAATTTGGTACAATCCGCAAGTAAGGATCGTGAGTAAAATCGACGTTTCTGGCGAAAGACGATTATCCCCGCTGTACTCTGCTAGCTCTTTGGTTGTTTGGTACATCCAAAAGAATGTATAAATGCCACAAGTAATAAATGTTAATAAAATGACCGATACAACCGATTTCTTTCTAACCCCGTAATTATAATTCATCACAAACTCCTTCTAGTTTATTCCTTTTTATCACTTACTAATTATACACGATTTTATTCACAAAAACAAAAAAAATCTAATTATTTTATTTTATATAGATTAAAAAAGGTAAATAGCACCTACTGAAAGCAGGTGCCTATACTATAAAATCATTCGTTTTCTTTGAACCAAAAGCTATGCTCGACTATAATTTTTCACTTCAGCAGCCATTGCATCAACAAACAAACTCAATTCTTCGACTTGGGTCTCCTTGCTGCCGTAGCGACGGATATTGACTGTCGCATCATTGACTTCTTGATCCCCAACAACAATTTGGTAAGGAATTTTTTGGGTTTGTGATGCACGGATCTTATACCCCATTTTTTCGTTGCGGTCATCCACTTCCACTCGCAGTCCTTGCGCTTGCAGGCGTTCTTTGATTTCGTAAGCATAGTCGCTGTGGGCTTCGACTGAGACCGGAATGATCGATGCTTGGATTGGTGCCAACCAAGTCGGGAATGCCCCTTTATAGACTTCTGTCAGGTAAGCCACAAAACGTTCCATCGTTGAAACGATTCCGCGGTGGATCACCACTGGACGGTGATTGTTTTCGCCATCTTCACCAACATATGTTAGATCAAACCGTTCAGGCAATAAGAAATCCAATTGGATCGTTGACAAGGTTTCTTCCATACCTAAAGCTGTTTTCACTTGGACATCTAGTTTAGGTCCGTAGAAAGCTGCTTCACCGTCAGCTTCAAAATAATCCAATTCTAATTCATCCATGGCCGCTTTTAGCATTGTTTGCGCATTTTCCCACATCGCATCGTCATCAAAATATTTGTCTTTGTTTTGTGGATCGCGATAACTTAAACGGAAACGATAGTCAGTAATATTAAAGTCATCATAAACACCGATCATTAAATCAAGTGTCCGTTTGAATTCTTCTTTGATTTGATCAGGACGAACAAATGTATGACCATCATTTAAGGTCATTTCCCGAACCCGTTGCAATCCAGATAATGCCCCTGATTTTTCATAGCGGTGCATCATGCCTAATTCAGCGATCCGAATAGGTAGCTCACGATACGAATGAATGTCATTTTTATAAACCATCATATGATGCGGACAGTTCATTGGTCGCAATACTAACATTTCCCCATCCCCCATATCCATTGGCGGGAACATGTCTTCATGGTAATGATCCCAGTGCCCTGAGGTTTTGTATAGATCCACGTTTGCCATGATTGGTGTATACACATGTTGGTACCCTAAGCTGATTTCTTTGTCCACGATATACCGTTCGATCGTACGACGGATCGTAGCTCCTTTTGGCAGCCAGAAAGGCAAACCAGCGCCGACTTCAGGTGATAACATGAACAATTCTAATTCTTTTCCTAATTTGCGATGATCGCGTTCTTTTGCTTCTTCCCGTAAACGGATAAATTCCTTCAAGTCTTTTTTATCGAAAAAGGCTGTTCCGTATACCCGTTGCATCATTTGATTATCAGAACTTCCACGCCAATAGGCTCCGGCTACTGATAACAATTTGTACACTTGGATACGACCTGTCGATGGGACATGAGGGCCGCGGCATAAGTCAACAAATTCACCTTGCTGATAGGCAGTAATCGTTTCATCATCTGGTAATTCAGTGATCAACTCTACTTTGTATGGATCTTCGGCAAAAAGGGTCAACGCTTCTTCTTTTGTTAACACGCGGCGTTCGATTGGCAGATTTTCTTTGATGATCTTCATCATCTCTGCTTCGATTGCTGGTAGATCTTCTGCAGTTACTGGGTTTTCCCCATTGTCTGTGTCATAGTAAAAACCAGAATCAATTGCAGGTCCTACCCCAAAATGGATCGATGGATAGAGTCTGCGCATGGCTTGAGCCATTAAATGAGCTGTCGAATGACGAAGTAAGCCTAAGGCGTCTTCATGATCGGGTGTCACGATCTCAATCGTTGCATCTTCTTCGATCGGACGTGAAAGATCGATCAGTTGTCCATTGACTTTTCCAGCTAAGGCTTTCTTTGCAAGACTTTTCGAGATACTTTCAGCAATCTCTTTGGTTGTTACCCCAACAGCAAAATCTTTTTTTGCGCCATCAGGAAATGTAATAAATAATGACATATGAATGTCCTCCTTTGATGATTTCAATCAATAAAAAAAGTCCTAGTATCGGTTACGATACTAGGACGATCACTCGTGGTTCCACCTATTCTTCAAAAACAGAAAAAGTCTGTTTTCCTCTTCATGAGATAACGGTTCAACCGCCTCCGTTTCAACAGAGGTCTTAAAAAAGTGGTCATCCTTTGGTTTTCTTCTAGGAAATTTTCAGCCAAGATTTCCCTCTCTTATCGAAGACTCTCAAATTCAGGTGTCTTTTTTATTGATCGATTATGGCTCAATTAAACCACTCTCTTGATAAAAAAGCAAGAGAATTATTTCCAATCGCCATTCACAGCATAGGTTCCTTGCTTCATTTCATTGATGATAACGTGGATATGCTCTTTAGGGGCGCCTGTATTTTTATGGACCGCCTCAGTGATTTCTTTCATCATATTCGTCAGTTGCTCTTGCGAACGTCCTTCAACTAGTTCGACATGGATAAATGGCATACGACTTCCTCCTTTGTTTGCTTTTGATTATACACCTTTTTCAAAAAGACAAAAACTATTACCTTGGTTTCCAAAGAAAACCATGACTTTATTCTTCCTGATAAACGACACAAAACTTTTCGCAAACACACAGCATTTGATCGTGAAAAGACAACCCCGCTGAGGCATAAGCTCGTCGAAAAAAAGCTTCATGAACACGGCGCCAATAAGCCAAAGTGCGATCTCCTTCCCCTTCTAAAAAGGCAAAGTCTGCTGTCACCTCATCAAAAGGCACGATGGACACTGACTCTAAGTAAAGAACAGCTTTTGGTACATCCGACCCATTTAAAAGGACACTATAGGTTCCTGATTGCGGCAGTGCTTCTTGCTCTATTTCATAGAGCGCAGCGGCAGATGTCGTTGCCGTCTTTTTGCCAGCTAAAACCAGTGCTGCCAGTTCATCGGCCATTTGTGGGGTATCACCAAAGGACCAAGCATCTTCATAGGTCAAAGGAGATTGATTTCTTGGATTTGCTTTTAAAAACCGCTGCCAAAACGCCTGAATCTGACAGTCTTTTATTTTTGATTCTCTGGTTTCATCTGCCAATTTTTTTCACTCCAATACTTCGTATATGTTTGGACATTCTCAGCTTCTTGCCAATCATAGGCCAGCCCTAATTTCTCGCTGATGTTCTTTGCTTGGCCATCAAAACGTTTTTGCATCTTCAAGAGGGACTGACCGCAAGCAGTGATCGTGGAAAAATCAAGCAATGAGGTCAATTCCCGCCACTCCTTTTCCGTTAGAAACGACTGTAGGTATTTATGATTTTTCCCTGTACTCACCTGAAATTGCTGAGCTTGGGCAACGAACAAATCTTCAATCCATAACAATTCTTGCCAACAAATAGTGTATAAATGATCTGCAGCATAAATCAGCTGCTTTCGAAGCAGCCCTTTCACGACATACGTGCTTACCCACCAAAATTCGTTGCAGTGTTCCTGAAAAGCGGCTTGGGTCGGGCGCTTGATCCAGTAATGCGAATGATTTGCTTGATTAGCAAAACTTAGTATTTGGTCTGGATCAAGCAGCGGCTGCAAGCCTGGTTCGTTAGCCAGACGATCGACCAGTGCAAGAGGACATAGCATGAGATCGATTCTTACTCCGTCTAAAAAATGCATCAAGTACGTAAAACACCCGCCCAAACTTGGCGGATAGATGGTGCTAGTTTCCGGTGTTTGCCTGATCATGATCGGTCCAAAGGCTTCTAACCATGAAGGATCATCGACCAAGGGCTGAATATCATCCATTACGTAAACCACATCAAAGTCTTGCAAAAAATCTTTTGGCGCCTGTGGATCGGTCCGTGAACCAGATAAACCGATGGCACGTGCCCCAACACGTTGCCCCACAGACAGGATCAATTGGTGCAATTCTGATTCTTCCCTCACCGTCTCCACCTCTTTTTCGTTTCGTTTTTGAACACCTAAGCTCTTTTTATAAATATTAGCATAGTTTCTTTTTTTCCACGACATTCGCAGGGAAAATATGCTATAATTTTATGTCGCAATTTTTTTAAGGAGGATCCTTCGTGAACGAACGTCAAAAAGAACAACAACATGTTAATGAAACCATTGCTCTGATCCACAGAGAACAAGCGATCCTTTCGCAGCAAAAACAAGAGTTAGCCGCTAAAATGGATGATCAATTAAAAGAAATCGCCGATAAGAAAATTCGCGGGGGCGACAGTGAAGCCTTTTATGAATCAGTTATCGAGTACCAGCAGCATGAACAAGAATTGCTGATAAAATACCAAACCGCAGAATCACAAGAAAAACGCGTCAAAACCTTAACAACGATGGCGGGCAATCCGTATTTTGCTCGAATCGATTTCAAAGAAGAACAAGAAACCGAGACCCTCTATTTGGGGATCGCTTCATTGCGAGACAAAGATGAAGAAACGATCGTCATTGACTGGCGCGCACCGATCGCCAATCTTTATTATGAAGGAGAGCTTGGTGAAACCTTCTACGAAACAGACACTGATCGGTTTACGGTAGAATTGCTTTTGAAACGCCAATTTAAAATTCAAAATGGGGAAATCTTGTCGATGGTCGATACTTCGGAGATCATCAATGACGAATTTTTGTTGGAAATATTGGATGAAGCCTCTTCTTCTCAAATGCGTAACATCGTTTCGACGATCCAAAAAGCACAGAATCAAATCATTCGTGATACCACCAATAAATTCTTACTGATCGAAGGAATTGCTGGAAGTGGGAAAACCTCTGCTTTGTTGCAGCGGGTCGCCTTTTTACTTTATCGGAATCGCAAATGGTTGGACGAAAAACAAGTCTTGCTGTTTTCACCCAATCATTTGTTTTCTGACTATATTTCCATGGTCCTGCCTTCTTTAGGTGAAAGTGAAGTGCCCACAAGAACCTTCCACCACTTTATCCAATTGATTCTGACTGGCTATGAAGTGACGAAAGAAACCCAACAAGAAGAAACCTTTTTAAGTGGCGACGATGATGCCATTGAAAAAATCAAAAGTAGTCTTTTCTTGGTGGAAAAAATCAACCGTTATGTCCGTTCGATTGCACCGATCGGTCCCTTGTTCCGTGATCTAAAAATCCAAGGGCAAACCTATTTGACAAAAGAACAGATTCGCCGCTGGTATCAAGAAACCAATAACGAACTGCCGATTTACCAAAGAACCCAACTGCTTCAAACGAAATTATTAAAAAAAATCGGCGGATTGGAAAAAGATGAAGCCAAAAAAGACTGGGTCAAAGAAGCGACCGAAGAACAATTGCAACAAGTATTTGCCAATGATCCTCATCAAGAATACAGCGAAGAAAACGAACGCCGTTTGCGGAAGAAACTTAGACAGCAGATCGTCCGCAAGAAGTTCCGTTCCTTGACGCGGGGAGTGAAAAACTTTCAGTTTATCAACCAAGCCAAGCAATACTTACACTTTTTACAATCGGTTGAGTCTGCTGCAGTCAAAGAAACTGGCATCGAGCCTGCGGCTTGGCAGCAAAGTATTGCCGATATTCGACAAGGCATGCGCCAAAGACAGATCAAACAAGAAGACGCCGTTTTGTTTTTCTTACTGATCAAACAGCTTTATCCTGTTCACGTCGAAGAAAAAGCTCGGTTTATCTTTATCGATGAAATGCAGGATTTTCCACCAGCACAAGTGGCTCTACTGCGTCAGCTTTATCCAAAGGCTGGCATTACCCTGTGCGGCGATTTGAATCAAAAAGTGTATGGCAATGAAACGGTCGTCGGGGCATTAGCAGAATTATTCCCCCGCGAAAGTGTGAAACGTTATCAATTGAAAACCAGCTATCGTTCGACTAAGGAAATCACAGATTTCGCCAATCAATTTTTAGTTGGTAGTGATCAAGTGGAATTGACGGCTCGTAAAGGGGCGGTACCAACAATTGTTAAAGGAACTGCAACTGAAAATCTGGCTTTCCTAGAAACCAGTATTCGTGACGCCGCTGAGAATCAGCGTTGGCGCACCGCGATCATTTGTAAAACCGCAAAGGATTGCCAGCAGTTATATGCCCAGCTGGCAGAAACAATGCAGGAACAAGTGCAGCTGATCACCTCTGAAGAAGACTTCATGAAACGCAATGTGATGATCTTCCCGGCCTTTTTAGCAAAAGGGCTAGAGTTTGACCAAGTATTTGTCTGGACACCAGGTGCCACTTTCGTGACTGAACAAGACCAATTGATTTTTTATACAATGGCGACACGGGCGATGCATCAGTTGACCGTCCTCACCCAAGAGGAATTGCCGCTGCTAGCAAAAGCTGATCCTACCACTTATCAGTTCCAAGAAGCATCAACGATCGGATAACAAAAAACATCACTTTCGGCGAGTTCCCAAAGGAAACAAGCCGATCGTGATGTTTTTTTAGCCTTTTAACTCGCCAATAAATAAACGGGTTTCTGGATAGCGCATCCCTACGATGGTTAAAATCATTTGCAGCTCAGAAACGTGTTCGGGATCTTCTGGAACGAATAATTTTGTATGTCGTCCAATGCTGCCGTTATCGATCAAGCGACGGGTACGATTCCACTCACTAAATTCTTCAATCGTCGTAAAGCGACTAAGAGGAAAGCCAGCGCCATCTAGAATTTCTGTCAATCGAAAAAGTACATAGGAACTGTCGATGACAAATTCTTTTTTATGAGGCAAAGCACGCGTTCGTTTATAATCAATAATTGCTTTTTCTGGTCGGTGCTCTAAAAGCCAATCCAACAGCAAGAAGAACCCTTCCATTCGATACTCATCGATAAAGAGCCGTTCAGAGTATTCCGACATGCGAAAGACTAAAGGAATCAAGAATCGCTCTTTATATATTAATAAGGGTGCGCGATCAACGACGACATTTAAATAACGATTCAAATAAGAAGAGCCGCGATAATCACCTAGACGATACCCTTCCACCCCATACTTTTGATATTTCCGACAAAGAGCCGAGCAGTCAGAAATCGATACAGACACTTCTGCTAGCTTTTCAAAACCACTTAAGATTCGATTAAATGGCTCTAAAACGATTTTTTCTTCCATGTCTGCCCCCCTAACGATTTGTTTGCTTATGTAGTAAATCATAACACATAAAATGTATAGAAACCAACTGAAAAGATGATCAACACAGAAGAATTTTCATTAAATGAGCAACGCTACCGCTTCATTATTTCTCTTGCATAAGCGACAAAGCTTCTACATAAAAAAACATACTAAAAAAATGGCAGCCAGATTGTCTCTAGGCTGCCAAGTGACACTTATTCTTCCGCGTCTGCCACATTGTGATAGACGTTTTGTACGTCTTCAAGATCTTCTAACACATCGATCATTTTTTCGAATTTTTCTAGATCGTCACCCGTCAAGGTTACTTCATTTTGAGGAATCATTTGCATTTCTGCAATTGAGAATTCAGTGATTCCTTTTTCTTTCAAGGCTTCTTGAATGGCATGGAAGTCACTTGGTTCACCGTGAACGATGATTTGTCCATCTTCTTCAACAACATCACGAACATCGATCTCTTTGTCCATCAAGTATTCTAAGATTTCATCTGCATCGTCACCGGCAAAGCCAAAGAGTGCCGTGTTATCAAACATATAAGCAACGGCCCCTGAAACACCCATATTCCCACCGTTTTTACCAAAAGCGGCCCGAACATCGGCTGCGGTACGGTTGACGTTATTTGTCAACGTATCGACGATCACCATTGATCCATTTGGTCCAAATCCTTCATATCGAAGTTCTGAGTATTGTTCATCGCCAGAACCTTTGGCTTTTTCAATCGCACGGTCAATAATGTGTTTTGGCACATTGTAGGTTTTCGCACGTTCGATAACAAAGCGTAATTTTTGGTTCGCGTGAGGATCAGGATCACCCGATTTTGCTGCTGCGTAGATTTCGATTCCAAATTTTGCATAAACTCGGCTATTGTTTGCATCTTTAGCAGTTTTTTTCGCTACGATATTTGCCCATTTACGACCCATGATTTCACTTCGCTTTCTTGTTTTTAAAAATCCTTATTCATTATACTTGTCAAATGACGTTCTGTGAAGTAATTTTCACTTATTTATCAATAAAAAGCGGAATTCTCCGAAAATTTTGTTCTGTGATTTGAGGATTCCCTTGCTGATAGATCTGGTCGATCCGCAATGACAAGCCGTAGCGCTGTGCTTCTTGCTTACCAAATTTAGCGATCAGCGGCAGGGTCAGCTCTTTTTTGACCTCTTTTAAATATTGCTGCCCTTGCTTCGTATACCCTAAGACTCGAATAAAGGAATGTTCTTGGGCTTCCTTCATTTCAGCTTTTGTCACTTGGAACAATACATAACAAGCAAGACGCTGCAGCCGCGTTTGGGTATAACGTTTCGTCTTCAACAACTTGATAAAATCTGCAAAAGAATCCGCCGCTGTCACATATTGTTTTAGTCGATATTCTAGTCCTTCTTCCATCTGGTAAATAGCAGCTAATTTTTCGATTGGGGCAGAGATGATCTGGTATTGAAGATACGGCCAAAAGGCTTCCCAGTCGACTGTTGCTTGTGAAAGAAAGTTTTGGGTGGCTTCAGGAACAAAATCCGCAACAGCTGTACCTTGTTTGATTGCTTGGCGAATGGCTGTTGCACTGGCGATCGTGGGATGATCGAATTGTTCTGAATGATAAGACGCCGCAACGCGTTGGATGGGGACCAAGCGTATTGGTTTTTCATAATGCAGTACTTCCCGCGCATACGCCATACCCAACAGATGATTAGGCTGGTCCTTTTCTGCATGGTACTCAGGATAAAGCTCACTGAAGACCGCACTCATTTTTTGACTATAGGTAGCATTTTGCCTAGCTAAGCGTTGAAATGCGTCATCGATCATTAGGTGATTTTCTTTTTCAAATTGAGCAAACTTGGCATAGTCGAAGGGGTGTTTCGTATCTGTGCCAAAGCATAACAACTCACATTGCAGATCCTGCAGAATCCTAATCGCTCCCGCTGCAAAAAAATCAGCAGAGTGGACGGCCCAAGCGGGGGGCAATTCGACGATCAAGTCTACCCCATGTTGTAGTGCTGCTTGAGCTCGCTGCCATTTATCGATGATTGCTGGTTCGCCACGCTGTAAAAAATTTCCACTCATCACCGCAACGACGACATCAGCATTCGTTACTTGTCGTGCTTTTTCCACATGGTATTGGTGTCCATGGTGAAAAGGATTGTATTCTACGACTAGTCCGCAAGCCTTCATCGACATCCCTCCTGTTTTACATAACGGTTACTTATGGCAGACAAAAAACCAGCGACGGCTTTTTTCATTTGGCTTCGTATCGATAAAATCGGCATAGCATTCAACATTAGCAAAACCAGCATTTTCTAACATTCTTAAATAGCTCTCGAGAGGATAGGTTCTTTCTTGATGAAGCTCATCTAAGCGTTCAAACAATCCATTCTCTTGTGCAACAAAAAAGGTCAAGAAGTGTTCAATGCTATGGTCTTTTTCGCCTTGATAGCTTTCCCAAAGAAAGGCAAATTCATCGGTTTGGTAATGATAGCTATAATCAGGAAAGACTTCATCGATTTGATATACGGAATGCACATCAAATAAAAAGACGCCGTCTTCTTCTAAACAACTGTAAACACCATCAAACACTTGCTGCACACTCTGCTCGTCTTCCATGTAGCAAAGGGAGTCAGAATAGCAGGTAATTGCTTGATAGGTGCCAACATCTACGAGATCCAGCATGTCACCCGCAACAAATTGCACAGCCGCCTCTTCTTTTTCAGCCCGTTGACTAGCGATCATCAGCATCTCTTCTGAAAGATCTAACCCAGTCACGTCAAAACCAGCCTTGGCAAACTCAACGGCTAACGCACCAGTTCCACAAGCCAATTCTAACAGCTGTTTTCTTTTTCCTAAATGACGACAAGAAAAATCCAGCCACTTTTTATAGAGACTGGAATCCATTACTTCGTCATAGACAAATGCGAAGGTTTCGTAAGCCATTACGCCACGACCCATTCATTAAGATCCACAAGCGGCGCATCAGACCATAATTTTTCTAGGTTGTAAAAAGCACGTTCTGAGGCACTGAATACGTGAACGATCACGTCACCTAAGTCGATCAAGACCCATTTTCCACCATCTTTTCCTTCGACACGACGAACAGATACTTGATTTTCTTCTTCTTTATCGATGACTTCATCAATGATCGCATTGATTTGACGTTCGCTATTTCCTGAACAGATCACAAAGTAATCTGCTAGCAAAGAGATTTCCCGCACATCTAATGCCATAATATCTTCGGCATGTTTTGAATCGGCGGCTTTTACAGCAATTTCTAATATTTTCTGACTATCTATGGTAATTCCCTCCTATATTTGGCTACCCAAAAATTGTAGGTTTCGATCGTTTTTGGGTAGATAACTGCTTCTGTTTCGATCAAATGAAGCAAGGTATGTTTCGTTTCGTAAGCAACAGCGGCATCTAAGTCAATCATTGCGATCTCTCTGGCTTCAACGACTCCAGGAAACGTACGTCCGGGTTCGATATAATCTGCCACATAGATGATTTTATCTAACAGGCTCATCTTAGCAGCTCCGGTGGTGTGCAAACGGATCGCTTGTAAGATTTCTTCGTCATCGATTTCTAATTCTCGTTGAACGAAATCAGCACCGACAAGTCCATGCCAGATAGCATTGTTCCAGTTCAAGAGATCCAAGTCGAATCCGTCTCTACGAATGACTAATTGAAATTCTTCATCGCTGCGTTCTTTCGCATAATCATGCGTCAAGGCGGCGATGCTGGCTTTGACCGGTGAAGCACCATATTTTTCCGCAAGGGCAACGGCCGTTTTTTCGACACCTAACACATGCTCAAAGCGCTTTTGACTCATCTGCATTTGGACCTTTTGCATCAAAAGTTCCCGTTCTGCTTGTGTGTAGTGTTCACTCTTCATCCAAGTACAACCCCTTTTCTTGAATATAGTGTAACACATTATCTGGCAATAAGTAGCGAACCGAACAACCTTGTTGCACTTTTTTACGAATTGTTGTTGAGCTGACATCCATTAGCGGGATATCGATCCAAATAATCGGGTATGGGCTATCGATCGGCACTTCTGGACGGCGAACCCCCACAAAAGTCACCAATTCCATCAGATCATCGATTTGATGCCATTTTGGTAAATAGTTCACCATATCCCCGCCAATGATAAAATAATAATTGGTATCTGGATTCTTAGCTGTCAATTCCCGCATCGTATCAACCGTATAACTCTTGCCTTTTCGTTCCAACTCAATGGTCTCTACAGCAAATCGCGGATTATCGGCGATCGCCAACTCCAACATCGCCAAGCGGTGCTCAGCTGGGATCGTCTTTTTCTCATCAACATGAGGCGGTAAATACTCAGGCATGAAATAAACTTTATCCAGCCCTAATGCTTGCCCTACTTGCTCACCCATGACCAGATGTGCGTAGTGTACTGGATTAAAATTCCCACCAAGAATGCCCACTTGCTTTTTCGGTACAAGTTCTTGTGTTTGTGTCTCTAAAACCATTTGTACCTTTCCAAATGTTTGTCCTTGCATGCCTTCTCCCTCCTAAATTGAACGAACTTTGCTTGAAATCGTTTGGTATTTTTCTTTGCTTGACGGTTTGAATAAAACGATCACTCGTCCGATGATCTGTACCACTTCACAGCCGACTTTCTCACGGATCGTTTCAGCTGCTTCGTCAGCAACCTCATCGGTATTTTGGAGCAATGAGACTTTGATCAATTCTCGTTTTTCTAGCGCTTCTTCAATTTGCGCCATCATCGCGTCATTCAAGCCGCCTTTGCCGATTTGAAAAATCGGGTTTAAATGGTGCGCTTCACTTCGTAAAAATCTTTTTTGTTTTCCTCGTAAGTCCATATTCTTCCTTCTTCCTTATACTAATGCTTTACGTCTAAGCACATCGACACCCTTTGGCGCCCACCCAGCGATGACACACGGTTTGGTGATCGTGATCCAGCCAAGTCCAGCAAAAACGATATCGGTTTTTTCTTTGATTGAAAATTCGAAACGGACGAGTTCAGGAAAATCCGCCACTTCATCTGCTCGCGGCGGCTGCAGCAGCCCACCAACATGTTTCTCATAAAACTCATCGGCTTTCGTTAATTTGGTCCGATGGATCGCCACATCATTTGCTACATAAGCAATAAATGAACTGCGTTCTCCTTGAATGAAATCAAATCGGGCAAGTCCTCCTAAGAACAAAGTTTGTTCTGGATTCAACTGATACACCTTTGGTTTGATCTCTTTGGCTGGTGCCACGATTTTTAGATCTTTTTTACCTAAATAATGCGCCATTTGATGACGATGAATGATTCCTGGTGTGTCGATCAAGAAGTGTCCGTCATCCAATGGAATCTCGATTTTATCCAATGTGGTTCCTGGGAAACGCGAAGTCGTGATCAATTCGTTGATCCCCGCTGTTTGTTTGATGATTTGATTGATCAATGTTGATTTTCCAACATTCGTCACACCCACCACATAGACATCGCGTCCTTCACGATACGTTTCGATCGCTTGCAGTAAAGCTTCCGTTTCACCTGGCTTCTTGGCACTCGTCAATAATACATCCACTGGTCTTAAACCAGCTTCATGAGCACGTTCCTTCATCCATTGGGTCATCTTCGATTTTTTCAAAGATTTTGGCAAAATATCCACCTTGTTGCCCACTAATAAAACAGGATTATTGCCGACAAAGCGGTGCAGTCCTGGGATCAATGAACCATTAAAATCGAAAATATCAACGACATTAACGATCAAGGCTTCTTTTTCCCCGATTTCATTCAGTAGACGCAGAAAATCATCGTCGGTAAGGGAAACATCTTGGATCTCATTGTAATGGCGCAAACGGAAGCAGCGTTGACAATAGACTTCTCCTGATTCAAGTCCTTTTTCTAATGCGGATTGCGGGGTGTAGCCCAATTCATTGGGGTTCGTTGTCTGAATCACTGCCCCGCAGCCGATACAGTGAATTTCTTCGATTCCTTCTGTCATATTAAATTCCTCCACGCCATTTTAACTCTGGGTTGTGCTTCAATAAATAGTTCATGATTTTTCTTTCTGCGGCTCGATTAAATTGGGTTTTCCAAGAATCCGTTGGGATCACTGGTTTCACTAAAATACTGCGAACACCGGCACGATTGGCACCTCGTACATCCGTCATGATTTGATCGCCGATCATCACGACCTCTTCTTTTTTCAAGCCTAATTGTTGATAGCCTTGTTTGATCCCTCTTGAAAAGGGTTTTAATGCGCGGTGTACGTACTTTAAACCAAAGGGCGCAACTGCCCGTGCCACTCGTTCACTATTGTTGTTGGAAACGACAACTACCGGTATCCCTGCATTTTTCATTTCCAGTAGCCAGTTTTTTAGTTCTTCGGTTCCGTCAGGATTGTTCCAAGCAATCAAGGTATTATCAAGATCGGTCAAAATCCCTTTGATCCCCTGTGCCTTTAGTTGGCTAGGGGTGATTTTATAAATCGCATCGACCATCCAAGTCGGTTTATAATTTGAAAACATAAAATCTCCTTTGCTGCATGATTTCTTCACGTATTAAAAATCGGCGACTAGTCATCGATCCAAATTGTCGATCCTTAAAAAGAAACAGTCCGATCTGCCTACAATCACGCAGATGGTTTCTATCAAGATCAGACCTCCTCAACCTGTAATTATACAATAGAATCTTTTTGAATACTAGCAAGTGCGCCAGTTTCTGCAGGTTTCTTGTAAAAGAACTGAAAAAGGAACCTGCCAAGACAACCGTTTGTCCTATCACTTCTTTAAAGTAGTCTTTTTTCCGTCAAAAAAGCATCCTTTTACTGAAAGGATGCTTAGGAAAGGTCCAAATTTATCACTAACAACTGCGAACTTCTCGCAGTTTACAATACTTTACTCAAAAAATCAATGGTTCGTGGATTTTTCGGATGATCAAAGATCTGTTCTGGCGTTCCTTC
Source organism: Enterococcus sp. DIV1083b (assembly GCF_051713705.1). Lineage (NCBI taxonomy): Bacteria > Bacillati > Bacillota > Bacilli > Lactobacillales > Enterococcaceae > Enterococcus > Enterococcus sp. DIV1083b. The sequence goes on along the minus strand of NZ_JBIOQJ010000001.1, from coordinate 1,535,973 downwards.
CTCCATAATGATTCCCTGATCCATAAATAAAATCCGATCCGCGACTTCTTTCGCAAAGCCCATTTCATGAGTGACGATGACCATCGTCATTCCTTGCTGAGCCAAACGCTGCATGACGGACAATACTTCGCCAACCATTTCTGGGTCTAACGCTGAAGTCGGTTCATCAAAGAGCATCACGTCTGGTTCCATCGCCAAGGCACGTGCGATAGCGATTCGTTGCATTTGTCCACCAGAAAGACTTTGAGGATAGGCTTTTGCTTTGTCTGGTAAGCCAACATCATTTAGTAGTTGTTTTGCCAACTGATCAGCCGCCGATTTTGCTACCTTCTTGACTTTCGTCGGGGACAAAGTAATGTTTTCTAAAACCGTCATATTCGGAAAAAGATTAAAATTTTGAAATACCATACCCATTTTTTCACGCATCTTATACAAATCATTCTTTGGATCGGTAATATCGGTTCCTTCAAAAAAGATTTTTCCGCTTGTCGGTACTTCTAATAGGTTCAAACAGCGTAAAAACGTGCTTTTTCCTGACCCAGATGGCCCAATCACCACTACGACTTCTCCTTGAGCGATCGTCGTTGTGATCCCTTTTAGCACTTGATTGCTGCCAAAGGTTTTGTGTAAATCTTGAATATCTAACATCATAGCTTGTCTTCTCCTTTTAACGACGATAGCCTTTGCCTAGTTTCTTTTCCCATAAACTCAATAGTCGCGAAGTCGTAAACGTCAAGATGAAGTAAATGACCGCCGCCACATAGAAAGGCGTTAATGGTTGGAAAGAACTGGTGACAACGATCTGCGCACTGTTCATCAGCTCGTAGATGCCGATCGTTGAAAGCAAAGAGGAATCCTTAATCAAAACGATAAATTCATTGCCTAGTGGCGGCAAAATGTTGCGTAGTGCTTGTGGCAATACGACATAACGCATCGTTTGAAAAGGCCGCAACCCTAAAGAACCAGCCGCTTCTGTTTGACCGTAATCAACGGCATTGATTCCCCCTCGGACGATCTCAGCAACATATGCCCCAGAATTAAGCGAGAGCGCAATGATCCCAGGAAATAGCCGCCCAAAATCAAGACTCAACACGCCGATCGAGACCGTCGGCAAGGCAAACATTCCTTGCAAAAGACCAAAAGCGATCAATATCTGCACCAGCATCGGTGTGCCGCGGATGACTTCAATATACGCATTAGCAAACCAGCGCAAAGGCGTCACTTTTGATAATTTCATTAGGGCAAAAATCACCCCTAGAATCGTTCCAAAGATCACGGTGATGATAGAGATCACGATGGTGATCACCACACCAGAAAGAAAATAAGGGTAATATATCGCTAAAAAGGATAAATCCATAATTGTGTCTACTCCGTTCTATCTATTGCGCCGCATTTTCGTTGGCTAGATCTGTGTTCTTTTGTACATACTCATCGATTGTACCATCTTCAATCAATTCTTTCAAAATACTGTTTAGTTCTTCTTGTAATTCGGTACTCCCTTTAGGTAAAGCAATTGCATAAGAATCGCCTTCAGATGCTTCTAATGCTACATCAGTGATCACGAGGTCATCATTTTGTGCAACATACGATTCAGCAACCGCACTTTCAAGGACCAAACCGTCGATCGAGCCTTGTTTCAATTCATTGACTAGATTCGGAACTTTGGCGATGGAAACCAATTGCGAATCAGCTAATTGATCTTGAACGATCATTTCTTGGATCGAGCCTTTTTGAGCGCCTACTTTTTTGCCAGACAAGCTTTCGATTGAATCAAATGCCGATTCATTGTTTTTATTAACAACTAATTTTTGTTCTGGTGTAAAATAGTTATCGGTGAAATCAAAAGTCTGTTTACGTTCGTCAGTTGCTGAGATGCCTGAAACAGCGATATCGGCTTTCCCTTGTTGCAAAGCAGTCAAAACAGCATTGAAATCAAGGTCCAAAATATTCACTTCGACACCAAGACGATCAGCGATCTCATTGACCATATCGATATCTGCGCCCACGATCGTATCTTTGCCATCGATCAAGGCATGAAATTCAAACGGGGCAAAGTCAGCAGAAGTTGCCACATTTAACACACCAGCTGCTTTGATGGCTTCCAATTGATTATCCGCCGAACCGCTGGCACTAGAACTTCCAGTACTCGATGATCCGCCATTCCCACAAGCTCCTAAAACCAAAATCCCCGTCAATACAACAAGTGCTCCAAATAATTTTTTCATTAAAAACGCTCCTCTTCAAAACAAATATTTATGCAATATAATCTTCTTATATTCAGAATATATACATAATAGCACAGAATAATTAAATTTTAAACTAAAAACTTCGCCATTTGTACGATTTATTCAATAACACTTTTAATAAAAAAATACTAGGATACCCATCCTCTAATCAGAGTGGATATCCTAGTTTTTAAAATCGGCGAAAACGTTGATACCTTGCCTCAAGCAATTCATCTGTTTGCAAGGTAGAAAGTTCGGCAAGTTTCTTTGAAATTGCCGCTTTCATCTGTTCCATCAATTGCTCTTTCGGTAAAAAGGCCTCTTCATGGGTTTCAGCAATCACTTTTTCAATAACACCGAGTTCATATAATTCTTGAGCTGTGATCTTCATCAAGCCAGCAGCTTCTTTGGCACGGCTGCCATCTTTCCATAGGATCGAAGCAAAGCCTTCGGGAGATAAAATGGCATAGATCGAATGTTCCATCATCCAAACCTCATCGCCTAATGCCAGTGCTAAGGCACCGCCGCTGCCGCCTTCACCAATGATGATTGCCAAGATCGGTACCGTTAAATCGGACATTTCCATCAAGTTACGGGCAATCGCTTCGCCTTCTCCGCGCTCTTCCGCGCCAATACCGCAAAACGCCCCTGCTGTATTGATCAATGTGACCACAGGTCGCTGAAATTTTTCTGCTTGCTTCATTAAGCGTAACGCTTTGCGATAGCCTTCAGGATGTGGCGAGCCAAAGTTTCTGCGTAAATTTTCAGGCAGATTACGGCCTTTTTGAATACCGATCACGGTCACTGGCTTGCCATCTAAACAAGCAATGCCGCCAACAACGGCTTCATCTTCGCCAAACAGACGGTCTCCATGAAACTCTTCAAACTCAGAAAAAATGCCGTCAAAGTAATCCAGTGCCGTCAAACGGTCTTTGCTGCGAGCGAGTTCAACGATTTCGTGGGCTGCTCTAGTCATTACGATCCCATCCTTTCCGCGTATGCAAAGAAATCAAATGGTGGATTTTCTCCCGCAAGTTCGTCCGCGGAACGATTTGATCGACAAAGCCATGATCTAACAGAAACTCTGCCTTTTGAAAGTCTTCAGGTAGTTCCTGACGAATGGTTTGTTCAATCACACGTCGTCCAGCAAAACCGATCAAGGCTTGCGGTTCTGCCAGGATGATATCCCCTTCCATCGCAAAACTAGCGGTGACGCCACCGGTTGTCGGGTCCGTTAAAACCGTTAGATAAAACAAGCCAGCTTTACTATGGCGTTTTACCGCCGCAGAGATTTTTGCCATTTGCATCAGTGACAAAATTCCTTCTTGCATCCGTGCACCACCTGAAGCGGTAAAAAGAACAACTGGTAGCTGTTTTTCGATCGCACGTTCAAACAAACGGGTAATCTTCTCCCCCACGACCGTTCCCATACTGCCCATGATGAAATTCGCATCCATGATCCCGATCGCTAACGGCAATCCTTGAACTTTTGCTTCTCCTGTGAGGACAGCCTCATGCAACCCAGTTTTTTCTTGCATTTGGGCGACTTTATCCAAATATCCAGGAAAATCAAGAGGATCTTTTGTGGTTACATCTGTGTCCCATTCTTCAAAACTTTTCTCATCAATCGTGATAGCGATTCGTTCCCAGGCACTGATTCGGAAATTATACCCGCAGTGAGGACAGACTTTCTCTGCCCCCATCTCCTTCGTATAAAGCGTTCGTTTGCAACTAGGACATTTCGCCCAAAGATTATCTGGTACGACTGGTTCGTTCGTTGGCAGCTGACCTCGATTAGGATTGATGCGAATGTAGTTTTTCTTCTTAAATAAAGCCACTCATCTTCCCTCCTATTGTTCAGGTGTCCAATTTGGCAGAAATTCCTCTTGTAAAAAGGCGGTTGTATAGTCTCCCGCAATCACTTTCGGGTGACTGATCAAGTCCATTTGGAATTCTGCATTCGTAATGACACCATCGGTCACTAATTCGGCTAACGCCCGCTGCATCTTCATCAACGCTTCGAAACGGTTCTCGCCGTGAACGATCACTTTAGCGATCATAGAATCATAATAAGGTGGAATCGTGTAGCCAGAATACATGGCACTGTCTACACGAACGCCTAGGCCGCCACTTGGTAAAAACAAATTGTTGATCTTGCCTGGTGACGGTGCAAAATTGAAGGCTGGATTTTCTGCATTGATCCGACATTCGATCGCCGCGCCCGTCATCTTGATGTCTGCTTGCGTCAAACCTAGCGGTTCACCACTAGCGACTTCAAGTTGTTTTTTGACTAAATCAATGTTTGTCACCATTTCGGTGATCGGGTGTTCCACTTGGATTCGAGTGTTCATTTCCATGAAATAAAACTCCCCAGTGTCCGCCATTAAAAACTCGATCGTGCCAGCATTACGATACCCTACCGCTTGTGCGGCACGCACCGCTGCTTCTCCTAGTTCTGCTCGCTTGCTTTCAGAAATCACCACAGAAGGGGATTCTTCCAACACTTTTTGGTTGTTGCGTTGTAGCGAGCAATCGCGTTCACCAAGGTGGATAATATTACCAAAAGAATCACCTAACACTTGCACTTCTATGTGTCGAGCAGGATAAATGATTTTTTCAATGTACATTTCATCGTTGCCAAATGCCGCTTTCGCTTCTTGCTGCGCCGAAGCAAAATGATGAGGCAATGCTTCTTTATCTGCGACTTTCCGTATCCCTTTACCGCCACCGCCGGCCGCAGCTTTGAGCATGACTGGGTAACCAATCTCTTCAGCGATCGTTAAAGCTTCTTCCACATCAGAAATCGCGCCTTTGCTTCCGGGAATGACCGGTACTTCTGCTTCGATCATCAAGCGTCTTGCATTGATTTTGTTTCCCATTGCATCGATAGTCTCACTCTTTGGCCCAATAAAGACGATATTGCATTCCTCGCACATCGCAGCAAAGCGGCTATTCTCTGAAAGAAAGCCAAATCCAGGATGGATCGCCTCAGCCTTTGTGACGATCGCAGCGCTTAGGATCTGCTGTACATTCAAATAAGAGTCGGCTGCTTTGGCAGGTCCGATACAAATCGCTTCATCGGCAAGCTCTGTATGCAACGCTTCTTTATCTGCTTCTGAATAAACGGCGACCGTTTGAATACCTAATTCGCGACAAGCGCGAATGATACGTACGGCGATTTCGCCACGGTTTGCGATCAATACTTTAGAAAACATGTCTCACCTATCCAATCATGAAAGTCAATTCTGCTTCCGCCACTTTTTTCCCATCAACATAGGCAATTCCTTTGCCGATGCCAGCTGCAGATTTCACTTTGATTATTTCTACTTCTAAGATCAAGGTATCGCCTGGTGTTACTTTTTTTCTGAATTTTGCTTTGTCTAAACCGCCAAAGTAGGCAGTTTTCCCACGAAAATCTTCCAATGATAGCAATGCCACAGCACCTGCTTGTGCCATTGCTTCCACGATCAATACTCCGGGCATCACTGGTTCATGGGGAAAATGACCTTGGAAAAACGGCTCATTGATAGTAACGTTTTTCTTCGCAACGACCCGTTTGCCTTCTTCTAACTCCTCTACCCGATCCACTAAAAGCATCGGATAACGATGGGGGATGATTTCTTTGATTTCTTGAATCGTTAATGCGCTCATTGCTTTACCCTTCTTTCACACGGAATAATGGTTGATTGTATTCAACGATTTGTTCGCTTTCAACCAAGACTTCAACTAATTCGCCATCGACGTCGCTGACGATTTCATTCATGACTTTCATCGCTTCAACGATACAGAGAATATCACCTTTTTTCACGTGATCGCCGATTTGTTTGAAGTTGTCTTTATCAGGACTTGGTTTCAAATAAACGACACCCACTAATGGAGAGACAACTTCTTTGCCCTCTAAAACAGGTTTTGCCGTTTCTACTGTGTCCGGTGTTGCTGAGACAGCAGGCGTTGGTGCAACAGGAGTTGGCGCAGCATTCGCTGCAGGAGCAGAAGCAGGTGCAGAGGATGCACTTTGTAGCCCACTTGTCGTATTTTTATTAAAATAAAGTTCAAATGTCTCTTTTTTTAATTGAAGCTCAGTTAACGTCGATTGATCGAATTGGCTGAGCAGCTCTTTTACCTCATGTGTTTCCAATTACGCTTCCTCCCAACGTTTCAGCAAGATCACTGCATTATGACCGCCAAACCCAAGTGAATTACTCATGGCATAGGTCAATTCTGCTGGCTGGCTTTGATTGATAACAACGTTCAAGTCGATCTCAGGATCTTGTTCTGTCACGTTGATGGTTGGTGGAATAAATTGATGTTGTAATGCTAATAGTGAAGCAATGGCTTCGATTCCACCAGCCGCTCCAAGCAAATGACCAGTCATTGACTTTGTACTGCTGACATATGGTTTTTTATAGTCTTCGCCCAATCCGTATTGGATCGATGTCGCTTCTGCACTGTCATTGGCAGGCGTGCTTGTACCGTGGGCATTGATGTAGCCAACTTCAGCCGGGGTGATCGCTGCTTCTTGCATCGCCAATTTCATTGCTTTTCCAGCACCTGATCCATCTGGATTTGGCGCAGTCATATGGTAGGCATCACAGTTCGCACCATACCCTACGACTTCACCTAAAATCGTTGCCCCACGTTTTTGCGCATGCGCCAATGATTCTAAAATGAAGACACCAGCGCCTTCACCCATGACAAACCCACTACGATTTTTATCAAACGGAACGGAAGCTTTGTCAGGGTCTGATTCAGTGGTTAACGCCGTCAGAGACGCAAAACCAGCGATACCGATTTCACAGATCGTCGCTTCTGAACCACCAGCGATCATGACATCTGCGTAGCCATGCTTGATGTTCCGAAAAGCTTCACCGATTGAATGGGTACCAGAAGCACAGGCGGAAACAGTCGTCGTACAAATGCCTTTCGCACCTACCCGTAATGCAATGTTGCCGGCAACCATATTTACGATCGACATCGGTACAAACATTGGTGATACCCGGTTTGCTCCTTTGTCATGCATCCGAATTACTTGGTCTTGAATCGTTGGCAAGCCGCCGATCCCTGAACCAACCATCACGCCAAAACGATCCACATCAATGGTTTCTGTATCTAACTTCGCCATTTCCATCGCTTCTAACGCCGCATAAATTCCATAAATGGAAAAAAGATCCATCCGCTTCGTATCTTTTTTAACGAAGTACTTTTCTAACGGAAAATCTTTGACCTCAGCGGCAACTGAGATCCCAGTTGCTTCTGCGTCAAATTTTGTAATCGGGCCGATGCCGTTGGTCCCGTTTTGTAAACTTGCTAAAAATGTTTCTGGGTCATTTCCGATTGGAGAAGTGACGCCGTATCCTGTAACTACTACTCGATTCATCTATTCTTCCTCCTACCCTTGCATTGCCATCCCGCCGTCTACACTGATCACCTGACCAGTGATGTAGGGGCTTTTTGCTAAAAAGACTGCTGTTTGCGCAACATCCTGTGTGGAACCAAAACGCTGTAATGGAATATTTGCCAATGATTGTTCTTTGACTTTATCCGACAGCACTTCAGTCATCTCTGTTTCGATAAATCCTGGGGCGATCGCATTGCAGGTGATCCCCCGAGCGGCACCTTCACGAGCGGCAGATTTCGTAAAACCGATCACGCCAGCTTTACTTGCCGCATAGTTGGCTTGCCCGATATTTCCCGTCAAGCCGACCACACTCGTCAAATTGATGATGCGGCCTTCTCGCAGCTTCATCATTTTTTTCAACGCGTGCTGCGTCATATTGAAGGTACCAGTCAAATTGATTTTGATCACTGAATCAAAATCTTCGGGTTTCATTCTCAACAATAATTTGTCATTCGTGATCCCGGCATTATTGACTAAAATGTGGATCGGTCCGACTGCCGCTTCTGCTTCTAAAAGCATGGCTGCCGCTTGATCAAAATCAGAAATGTCCCCATTGATCGCTACACATTTCACGCCGTAGTTGGTGATGCGATCGATCAGTGACTGAGGAATTTCTTTTCGTCCATTTAAAACGATATTCGCTCCTTCTTTGGCAAAGGCTTCCGCGATGGTAAAACCGATCCCTCGCGAGCTACCAGTTACAAAGACGTTTCTATTTTGCAGATCCATAAATTCCTCCTAGTTGAATCGGGCTAGTGTATCTGCCAACGTTTGGCTATCTTCTACACGCGCAGTCTGGATTTCTTTGTCTATTTTCTTCATAAAACCGCTCAATACTTTTCCTGGTCCGATCTCGATGACTTGTTGGATGCCAAGCTGCTTCAGTGTCGCAATGCTTTCGTAAAAACGCACTGGCGATTTCACTTGCAGCGTCAACAGTTCCTTGATTTGGTCTTGCTGCATTGGCTGCGCGGTCGTATTGCTGATGACAGGTATTTGCAACTCATCAAAGGTGATTTGAGCTAATTCCTGTGCTAATTGCTGCGATGCGGGTTCCAACAAAGCAGTATGGAAAGGACCGCTGACATTTAAAGGAATCACCCGTTTGGTTCCAGCAGCTTGTAACAATTCCACCGCTTTATCCACTGCCGGCGCTTCACCGCCAATGACGATCTGCTGCGGCGTATTGTAATTCGCTGGTGTCACGATCCCCACTTGACTTGCTTCTTTACAGATTTCTTCAATCGTCTCAGCGGGTGTGTTCATCACAGCGACCATTTTCCCAATACCTGCTGGCGCCGCACTTGCCATATACCGACCGCGCTTTTGCACCAATGCGACTGCTGTCTGGAAATCAAGCGCACCACTAGCGACTAAGGCTGTATATTCGCCTAAACTCAAGCCAGCAACAGCATCTGCTTTGATTCCTTGCGCATCCAAAAGTCGCCAAAAAGCCGTACTTACCGTTAAGATGGCAGGCTGCGTATATTCCGTCTGGTTTAAACGTTCGTTTTCAGTAAAGCATAGCTCGGCCATATCATATCCTAGAATGGTGCTGGCTTGTTCAAACGTCTCACGAACGATTGCTTCTTGGTGATAGAGCTCTTCTCCCATTTGGGGGTACTGTGCGCCTTGACCGCTAAATAAAAAGGCTGTCTTCATCTTGCACTCCTTCATTACTTTGATCGTTGTCGTTGGAGAACATGGCTTCTTGCAGTTCGTCTATGAATCAGCAAAAACACGTTCTTAAAAAGGAAAGGCTAGGCTGTCTGCCTAGCCTTTGTTTTATGCTTGTTGTTTTTCTACATATTTAACTAGATCTTCAACGGTTGTGATACCATCTTCTGTTTCGATCTTCACATCGAATTCATCTTCGATCTCGTTAATGATTTGGAAAAGATCCAAGCTGTCTGCTTCTAAATCTTCTTGGATGTTTGTGTTCAATTTGATTTCTTCTTTTTCTTTTCCTAATTCTTCTGCTACGATTTCTTGAATTTTTTCGAATACCATGTGTATATTCCTCCAATGTGTTTTTCAATAGTAATTTTGTTTCGTGAACAAGTTATAAGGTGGCTAACATAGTTCCCCATGTCAATCCGCCGCCAAAACCTGAGAACACCACTTTTTGACCACTGCCAAGTGACAGTGTACCTCGTTTGATTTCTTCATCTAGCAATAACGGAATCGAGGCTGCCGAAGTATTGCCATAATCTTGCATATTTTGCAAAAATTTCTCACGGGGCTGCTTCAGCTTGCGAGCAACTTTGTCTAAAATACGTGAATTTGCTTGGTGAAGCAAAAAATAATCGATTGCTTCATCTTGTGTCAGATCATTGATCGAGGCGACCACATCACGCGTCGCAAAATCAAAGATTTCTCGTCCAATCATTTGCATACAAGCACTATACGCCGGAGCGTTTTGTGAAAAAGGATTCTCATTCGTTCGAAAACCAGATGTTAAGGACATGCCTCGCGTCCCATCTGCTTTTAAAGACTCTTTGAGCAAATGCTGCTCTGAAGATGCTTCCAGCAATAGACCGCCGGCACCATCTCCGAATAAAACAGCCGTCGAACGGTCGTTCCAATCCAAGACTTTTGAAAGTACTTCTCCACCGATGACCAATCCTTTTTTAGCGCCCGTTCGAATCAGTTTTTCAGCCATAGACAATGCATACACGAAACCAGCACATGCTGCACTGATATCAAAAGCAAAGGCATTGACTGCCCCAATCGCCCCTTGGACTTGGCAAGCAACCGCCGGTGTATTGAAATCCGGTGTGATCGTCGCTACCAAGATAAAATCTAGACTTTCTGCTGAAAGCTGAGCATCTTGCAAGAGCGTTTGAGCGACGCGAATACAAAGGTCTGAAGTGTTTTCGCCAACAGCGACTCTTCTTCGTTTGATTCCCGTGCGAGAATGGATCCATTCATCTGAAGTATCCATCAAATTTGATAGATCATCATTTGTTACGATTTTTTCTGGAACATAACTTGCAGTCGCGGTAATTTTTCCAAACATATTCATCCATTATTCTCACTTATAATCTTGTAAAAAGTCATGCAGATTTTTCAGTGCTTTCAACAGTGCCTGTTCCTCTTCAGGAGACATCTGACTCAAGACACCTTTCACCATCTCACGATGAAAATGCTGATGAACACGATAAAGGAGTTTTCCTTTTTTCGTCAAACCTAGTTTGACGACTCGCCGATCATCTTCACTGCGAATCCGTTCTACATATTCTTTTTTCACCAAACGATTGATCGCGATGGTCAAAGTCCCAACAGTGATCGAAAGCTCTTTGGCAACTTCAGTCGTGGTCTTTTTTTTGTACATCCCGATGGCTTCGATGGTATGCATTTCGGTAATTGAAAGGTCTTTGAATTGAGATTTTTTCAATTCAGATTCTTCAATCACTAAGATGTCATTAAAGACGCTGACTAAGTAGTCATTAACTGTTTCTAAATTGGGTTCCATAACCTTCACCATCCGAATACTTTGATAATCAAATCATTTGATAGTCAAACTATATCGGAAGTTATTGAGAAATGCAAGAATTTTTTCGAACTTTTTTTATTTTTAAGCGCATTTTTATTTAAGAATTGATTTTCTAAGATTTTAAAAGCTGCGAGTTGACAAAATAATCTGTTTCCGTTATAGAGAAATTTCCTTTGAATGTCAAAGTTTATCATTGCGTTGCCTCCACTCTATTTCTAATTTTTTCTTGTCAATGGCCAGCAAACGTTGCTCTCTTACGCTTCATCTGCTACTCTTTGGAGGAAGGAGAGGAACGATCGATGAATCCGAACAAAGAGTTTTTAAAAAACAAAGCAAATGCACTGCCTGAAAAGCCTGGTGTTTATTTAATGAAAGATCAGCACAACGAAGTCTTGTATGTAGGAAAAGCCAAATCATTGAAACAGCGTGTCGTTTCTTACTTCCGAAAAAATCAGCAGCATGCCAATAAGGTGCTTCGACTTGTTTATAATGTCGTTGATTTTGAAACGATCGAAACAGATACAGAATTGGATGCACTATTACTTGAATGTCGTTTGATCCAAGCTTTTCATCCTATCTACAACCGACAAATGAACCATTCAGCCAACTATTGCTTTGTTGACTTGACGAATCATACCTTCACGATCACTCAAACACCACAAATTGGCAGTTATGGCCCCTTTCGGCAAACAAAAAAATTGCCAGCATTGTTTCAATTATTGTCAGAAACCTTTCAATTGCCGACTGTCAACGAACTGACGCTATTAACCTTACGTAAGCAGCTCCCTCAAATGGATGCGTATCCCTTGGAAGAGAAGTGGCGGGAGATCGGCTGTTTTTTTGCAGGAAAGAAGACCGACTGTTTTTCACTCCTTAAAAAACGCTTGGCATACCTGATTGATCACTTATTGTTTGAGCAAGCTAGTGTACTGCAGCGCGAGATCCATTTAGCAAAAAGCTTTTACCAAGAAATCGTGAGGGTCAATCAGTTTATTCAAGAACCAGAAGTGATTTTTTCTATTCCCCTTGACTTAGAGGAGCCAGGATCACAGACGACTCAAATCAAATACTATCAAGTTAGCTTTGGCAAGTTGATCCAAACAAAAGTTCTTTCTCCCGAGGAAACATTCCAGCCACTCCCGCCAGCAAGCGCTGCGCTTCCTTTAGCCCCGGAAGATCTCGATCCATTAGGGATCATCCTTAATCACTTGTATCGCCAAGAAAAAGCAGCAGATAAATAAAAAACAGCAAGCCCAAGTAGGCTTGCTGTTTAGAAATGAGAAAGCGACGACGAACGTCCCACTCATTCTTATTGGATCAAATCATAGATTTCCATGGCTACAATATCAACATTATCAAATTGATAAGATTGACTTGATTCTGCTTCCGTTAATTCAAACGTTTCTGTCGAATTGTCATAAGTAACGGTACATTTTTCGACGCCTTCTTTTTCAAAACGACGTACTTGAACTTCATTGTCTTGCGCTTCGACCATCGCTTCTAAACGTTTGATGATAGCGACTAATTGCGAACTTTTCATTCGTAAGCCTCCTTTTTCTGTCCGTTATATTGTATCAAAACATCCTCTATCTTGCATTGATTTTTCGTATTTTTTTTGTCATTTTAAGATTTTTTTCCATCTTGCCACCAAAGTTTAATCAGCGCCTGCGTTCCGTCATTTTCGAAGCCTTTTTCAGCCAACTGATCATACAATTTTTTAGCTAAAGCGGTGCTTGGCAAATCCAATCCCATCTTCTTGGCCTCATCCAAAGCGATCCCCAAATCTTTGATGAAATGTTTGACAAAAAAGCCTGGTGAATAATCCTCTTTTAGGATACGAGGACTATAATTCGTCATGGACCAATTGGCTGCCCCACCACCAGAAAGGGTTTCAATCACTCGTGGTAAATCAAGACCCGCTTGGTTCGCATAGACCAGCATTTCTGTCATCCCCGTCATGGTTCCGGCAATCATGATCTGATTGGCCATTTTCGTATGCTGACCTTTCCCTGCCCCTCCTTGAAGTTGAAACGTCTTTCCTAATACTTCAAAAAGTGGTTTTACTTGTTGGTAAGCTTCTTCATCGCCACCAACCATAATCGTTAGCGTAGCGTTTCTCGCACCAAGATCCCCACCAGAAACTGGCGCATCGATACTCGCTGCTCCTTTTTCCTTCGCTGTCTGGTAGATTCGTTCTGCCAAATCAGGTGTACTGGTGGTAAAATCCACCAATGTTTTGCCCGTCACAGCCGTTTGAAAAATCCCTTGAGGCCCATAGTAAACTTCTTCAACGTCGGATGGATAACCAACCATTGTAAAGATGACTTCACTTTCTGATGCAACTTCTGTTGGGGTGTCACACCAAATTGCTCCATTCGCAACGAGTTCATCAGTTTTTTCTTTCGTCCGATTGTAAACATTCACTGTATGTCCTGCAGCTAAGAGATGACCAACCATCGCTTGACCCATGACACCAGTACCGATAAATCCTAATTTCATGCAGATCCCTCCAAAATAAAAAAGTTCATGTCTTTAGTATACGCTAAAAACATGAACTTGCGAAAATTTTCTGTTTAATCGATCGTTCGGCGAAAGGCCTTTAATTTTACTTTGAATTTTTCTAGCGTCTGCTCGGTTTCTTTTTCGATGCGTTCTGTTTCATAATAAGCGACCATGTCATGGTAGAAAGATAGCATCGACTCACCGAAGCGCAATGCCGAGATCTCGTACATTTTTCTAGCAAGAACTTCGGGATCAGCAGGAATCTTTCGTTCATAATAATCAATAAATGCTTTTGCGAAATCCCGATCACTCTCATAGGTGACGCCTAAAGACGGATCATCGATCAAGGTGTTTAAGTAGTCATTGCCTTCAACGACTAACGGTGTTCCAGCAGCCATTGCTTCCGTGTAAGTCAGTCCTTGTGTTTCTGATGTGGAGGCACTGACGAAGTAATCGGCAGCATGGTAATAGATCGCCACTTTATCATTTGCCACTTCACCGACAAATTGAACATGGTCAGATAAAGCCATATCCACCACTTTTTCTTCTAATTTTTCTTTATGCGGACCTTTCCCAACGATCACTAATTGCGCATCAGGAATCTTCGTTAAAATTTCTGGCATGCCGTCGATGATTGCTTGGATATTCTTTTCATAAGAAATACGACTGAGGGAAAGCAGCATGGGTTGATTCTCAGTGATGCCCAATTTCTCCCGCAATTCTTTTTTCATGTCAGTTGTAATATCCGGTCGGCGAAACTTCTCAACTTCGATCCCTGTGGGGATGATCCGCATTGGTGAAACCACACCATACCCTCTCAGCGTATCGATGACCCGTTCACTTGGACAAACAACACCTGTCGAGTGGTTGGCAAATAGCCGTGAAAGATATTTCACGTGAGATGGTCGTAAGACTTTCCCGTTTGCGATGTAGTGCAAGTAATCTTCATACATTGTATGGTAGGTATGGATCACAGGAATCTGCAATTTACGCCCCACCATTTTCCCCAACATCCCAGAACCAAACTCTGTATGGGTATGGATCAATTCCAATTCTAATTCTTTGGCGATCAAATAGGCATACAACATGCCGCGAACCACGATTCGCCGATCTTTGAAGGACACAAACGGGACACTTGGCATGCGAATGATATCTTCTTCATCCAGATCAGCATTTGGATCGGTCGTTGTAAAGATATACACTTTATGGCCTTTTTTCTCAAGCTCTTCTTTCAATGTCTTGATCGATGTCGCCACACCACTTACCTGGGGGAAGTAGGTGTCTGTAAAAAATCCGATTTTCAAAACGGTACCTCCAAACTTTACATTAGTTTCTTCATTCCGTATTCATCACTTTTGTATAAACCTCTTGTAATTTAAACCCAATTTCATCAATACTCTTTTGCTTTGCTGTTTCATAACCCGCTTCACTCAATGGTGGTAACGTGCCTTCCACGATTCCTTTGATTTTCTCAATAAATCCTTCATTGGTTTTTTCCATGTATGCATTGCGCCCATTACTTAGCCACCCTTTATAAACAGGAATATCCCGAACAAGCACATTTTGGCGGCTGGCTAACGCCTCAAGGACTACGATCCCTTCTGTTTCTTCATAAGAAGGAAAGAAGAATAAATCGGCAGCGGAATATGCGCCTTCGATGATATCCCCTTTGATATAGCCGGGAAACAACACATTTTCTGGATGGTCTTCATTGACGAGGTCGCGGATCTGTTTAGGAATCGTCATCATTGGTGTATGACCAAACCAGATAAGCGTATACTCAGGCAATTGTCTAGCTATCTCTACAAAATCAAGAATGCCTTTTCGTTCAAAAAATAAACCGACGGATATAATGACTTTTTGATCTGGTAAGAGATTGAAATACTCACGAAAGGCTTTTTCTTTCTCTTGATCCGGCTGATATTTGTCAAGATCGATGCCGTTTGAGATTGCCTCGATCGGTACTTGGATACCATACCCTTCCAAAAGTTCTTTCGAATAAGGAGTCGGTGTGATCAACTGATCGGCTCTAGAATAAAGATTGATCAAATATTTTTTATATAATGGCGAAAGCTGGTTTGAGCCGATAAATGAATTCCGAAAATCCTCTTCTGTAGAATGGGCATGGTAAATCACTTTTTTCCCTTGTCTTTTGGCTTTGTTGACCATGTGCATACTATTGATCCCATACGTGTTGATATGAAGGATATCATAGTCCTCATCATTTTTATCAAGAGTAAAAGGAATCCCGACAGATGCCAGTGCTCGTTGCTGATGGGCCAACGCTCGACCGATACCTGATTTAGCTAATAATTTTTCTCCTTCAAAATAAAGAAGTACTTTCAAAGATGATTCCTCCTTGGAAATGCTTATATCTGATATTAGTATACCATAGGCAATCGGAGACATACTCCTACCATGGTCCTAGATTTTGTTCCCCATTTAATCATGATACGTGAAAAACCTACGGAATCATAGCTTTATACAAAGATATGACAAAATTGTTCGTTTTCTGAAAAAACGAGCAGGCTGTTGCAAGTCAAATCGAACAAGAAGGCTTCTTATAACAAAAAAAAAGGCAACAAGCAAAATTGCTTGTTGCCTAGAAATGATTAGTTTACATACTGTTCGATTAGCTCAACAACTTCTTCCATTGTATCGCAATCTTCTAAAGCACGTTTTGCTAATTCTTGCATGTCAGTCGTTGACAAGCGTTTCATTAAGCTACGTGTTTTCAGAACAGATGTTGCACTCATTGAGAACTCATCTAAGCCCATACCTACAAGAAGCGGCACAGCAGTTTGATCGCCCGCCATTTCTCCACACATACCAGCCCATTTGCCTTCAGCATGCGCTGAGTCGATCACGTTTTTGATCAAACGTAAAATTGATGGGTTGTATGGTTGGTACAAGTAAGACACGCGCTCGTTCATGCGGTCTGCAGCCATTGTGTATTGGATCAAGTCATTGGTACCAATACTGAAGAAGTCAACTTCCTTCGCAAACTTGTCTGCTAAGACAGCAGCTGCTGGAATTTCGATCATGATTCCGACTTGGATCTCGTTAGAAACCTCAACGCCTTCGTCAATCAATTTTTGACGCTCTTCTTCATACATTTTCTTCGCAGTACGGAACTCTTTCAATGTTGCCACCATTGGGAACATGATACGTAAGTTGCCGTGAGCAGAAGCACGTAACAACGCACGAAGTTGGGTACGGAACATGTCATCCCCAAGTTCAGATAAGCTGATACGCAATGCACGATAGCCTAAGAAAGGATTCATTTCATGAGGCAATTTTAGGTAAGGAAGTTCTTTATCGCCACCGATATCCATTGTACGGACAACCACTGGTTTGCCAGCCATTCCTTCTAAAACTGCTTTGTATGCTTTGTATTGGTCTTCTTCTGTTGGGAAATCAGGAGAATCCATGTACAAGAATTCAGTACGGTATAAACCGACTGCTTCTGCACCATTGTTGTGGACACCTTCTAAATCTTTAGGCGTTCCAATGTTCGCAGCTAATTCAAAGTGCTTACCATCAGCGGTAACTGTTTCAGCATCTTTCAATTTTTCCCATTCTGCTTTTTGTTCTGCGTAGGCTTTCCCAGCTTCAACAAATTCAGCTGCTTGGTCATCTGTCGGGTTGACGATAACGTCACCGATAATACCGTTAACAGCTAAGATGTCGCCCGCTTTCACTTTTGCAGTGATCTCCATTGTTCCAACGATTGCTGGGATTTCAAGAGAACGTGCCATGATAGCGGAATGAGAAGTACGTCCACCGATATCTGTTACAAAAGCTTTTACAAAGTTGCGGTCTAATTGTGCAGTATCACTTGGTGTCAAGTCATGCGCAACAACGACTACTTCTTCGTTGATCATTGAAGGATTAGGCAAAGTCACATTCAGCAAATGCGCCAAGATACGTTTTGCGACATCTTTAATGTCAGCTGCCCGTTCTTGCATGTAAGCATTGTCATCCATTGCTTCAAACATACCAATATACATGTCAGTAACTTCTTTCAACGCAGCTTCTGCATTGACTTTGTTATCTGTCACGTTTTGTTTGATTTGACCAATCATCTCAGGATCTGAAAGAACCATTAAATGAGCATCAAATACTTGTGCTTCTGCTTCACCTAAAGTTTGCGCTGCTTTGTCACGGATTTGTTGTAATTCCGCTGTTGACTTCGCTAACGCATCATCTAAGCGTGCTTCCTCTGCTACAGTATCTTCAACTGATACTTTTGAAAAAGATAAATCAGGTTGTACTAACAGGTAGGCTTTCGCAACGGCTACACCATCACTAGCAGCAATTCCTTTTAGCATCTCAACCATTATTCAGACAAACCTTCTTTTTTCATTGTTTCTACGATTGCAGCGATTGCATCTGCTTCGTCAGCACCTTCAGCAGTGATAGTTACATCAGAACCTTGGCCAACGCCTAATGACATTACGCCCATGATTGATTTAAGGTTTACTGATTTACCTTTGTACTCTAAGTTGATATCAGAGTTGAATTTGCTTGCTGTTTGAACCAATAATGTAGCTGGACGTGCGTGAATCCCTGTCTCAGCAACTACGTGAAAATCTTTCTTTTCCATATTGATCAATCTCCTTTATGATACGTTTTTTTGTGTGAAGGCAAAATTTCCATGCATGCAATGACACCCGAAAAAAATCGCCCTTTCAACTGTTAAGATTACCATTTTTTTCCTCGATAGACAACCGTTTTCTCTTAAATAAACGATTGAAATAAATGTCCTATTTATTTTCTTGCACATAACGGTAGATGATCTTCCCATTTAAGCCCGCTTCTCCGACAAAAGAAGACCGATCTTCCAACTGGAGCCAGACATCTCTAAACGCCAGGAATTCTGGCTGTTGGACAATCAATTCTTGGATCTCTCCATTGCGCAAACGCGTTATTTCTGAAGCAAAATCTCTGTTCTCCATCCTAAATTCTCACCTCTTTCTTTCTATTATAATGGAATTACTTTTTATTTAAAAGACGCTTCTGCTAATGAAAGAGCGGCAAAAATTTTTACGAGTAAAATTCTTGCAGTCTGACAAAAAGTTAGTATAATAGAATTATGGTCAGTAAAGGTCAATAACACATTACCTCGAAGATGACCGTTTCTATGCACACAGCCCCTTTTCTTTTACAAGTGTAAAAAAGCGCCGTAAAATAAGGGTGTTGGAACAAATATGAAAGGTCGTGAATCTATGCTTTGTCAAAATTGCGGCAAAAATGAAGCGTCTATTCATTTATATGCCAGTGTCAATGGTCAAAGAAAACAACTCGATTATTGTCAAAGTTGTTACCAAAAATTAAAAGCTCAATCTGGGAATGCTGCAGCTGCAATGGCGCAAGATCCTTTTGGATTCGGCAATATTGATGATCTATTTCGTCAAATGTCTCGCCAGATGCAGCAAGGAAATACCCCTTATGAACAAACCCCACCGACGCAAACCGGCGGTAACGGTTTTGTCGGTGGACAGCCTCCACGCAATAACCAAGCACCTGCAGGTCTGTTAGGAGAATACGGTATCAATATTACCCAAATGGCTCGTGATGGCGAAGTCGATCCAGTCGTTGGTCGTGATTCAGAGATCAAACGAGTGATTGAGATCCTTAATCGTCGAACAAAAAACAACCCTGTGCTTATTGGTGAACCTGGGGTTGGGAAAACTGCCGTCGTTGAAGGGTTAGCCCAAAAAATCGTAGATGGCGATGTGCCACAAAAACTGATGGACAAAGAAGTCATTCGTTTGGACGTTGCGTCTCTTGTTCAAGGCACAGGTATTCGTGGACAATTTGAAGAACGCATCCAAAAATTGATTGAAGAAATCAAGCAAGCAGAAAACGTGATTTTGTTCATTGATGAAGTCCATGAAATCGTTGGCGCTGGTGCAGCTGGCGACGGAAATATGGATGCTGGAAACATCTTAAAACCAGCTCTTGCTCGTGGAGAACTACAAATGGTCGGAGCAACGACGTTAAATGAATACCGCATCATTGAAAAAGACGCTGCTTTAGAACGCCGTTTGCAACCAGTACGTGTGGATGAACCTTCTGTGGAAGAAACGATCCGCATCTTAAAAGGTTTGCAACCACGTTATGAAGATTATCATCATGTGAAATATACTGATGAAGCGATCGCAGCTGCCGCTACCCTTTCTAACCGATACATCCAAGACCGATTCTTGCCTGATAAAGCAATCGATCTACTAGATGAAACAGGTTCTAAGAAAAACTTAACGATCCAAATCGTTGATCCAAAAACGATCGAAAAGAAATTACAAGAAGCAGAAGAGCAAAAACAAGCTGCCTCTCGAGAAGAAGATTTCGAAAAAGCTGCTTACTATCGCGATCAAATCAATAAATTGCAAAAAATGAAGGAACGCCAAATCAGCGAAGAAGAAACGCCAGTCATTACCGAAAAAGACATGGAACAAATCGTTGAAGAACGGACAAATATTCCAGTTGGTGAATTGAAAGAAAAAGAACAAACGCAATTGAAAAATCTTGCGGATGACTTGAAAGCTAAAGTTATCGGACAAGATGAAGCGATCGATAAAGTAGCCAAAGCGATCCGCAGAAATCGGGTCGGTTTAGGCAAACAAAATCGTCCGATCGGCTCTTTCTTATTCGTCGGTCCAACCGGTGTCGGGAAAACCGAATTAGCAAAACAATTAGCCTATGAGATGTTTGGTTCTGAAGAATCGATGATTCGTTTCGATATGTCAGAATACATGGAAAAACACAGTGTATCCAAACTGATTGGCTCTCCTCCTGGTTACGTTGGCTATGAAGAAGCGGGTCAATTGACTGAAAAAGTTCGTCGGAATCCATATAGCCTGATTTTATTAGACGAAGTGGAAAAAGCCCATCCTGATGTATTGCATATGTTCTTGCAAATTCTCGATGATGGTCGTTTGACGGATGCCCAAGGACGTACAGTCAGCTTTAAAGATACCTTGATCATCATGACAAGTAATGCTGGAACTGGCAAAGTTGAAGCCAACGTCGGCTTTGGCGCAGCGCGTGAAGGCATCACTCGTTCCGTGTTAAATCAATTGAACAATTACTTTACGCCAGAATTTCTCAATCGCTTTGACGGGATCATTGAATTCAAGGCACTTAGCAAGGACAACTTGTTATCGATCGTGTCCCTTATGCTGCATGATGTCAATCAAACACTTAGTCATCAAAAATTGCATATCGATGTTCCACAAGACGTGCAAGAAAAACTGGTCGATCTAGGTTACAGCGCAACGATGGGTGCTCGCCCATTGCGCAGGACCATCCAAGATCAAATCGAAGACGGGATTGCTGAATATTATCTTGAGCATCCTCAAGTCCGTCAGTTAAAAGCACAATTGGAGGATTCCGATAAAATCGTTGTAACTTCAGCTGAATCCTCTGCACTTCCTGAAGAAACACCTTCTGCTGAAGACGAAAAACCATCGGAAACAGATGAGCAATAACGTGTCAAAACGGTGACCAAACCGTTCGTTTTGCCAGACAACCATGTTTTGCCAAAAAATTGGGTAATTCCGAGTTGTCTGGCTTTTCTTTTGAAAAAAAACGACCTATAATGTTATTAATAAATACATAGAATGTGAGGTGAGTCTGGTGAAATTAATCAACGTTACAAACAGCCATTCTCGACTAGTATTGAATCAACTTGAAAATACCGACGCAGAACTTGTAAAGGTTTACACTGCCGGAGACACGACCGTGATCTTTACCTCAGCGCCGAACCACAATGAAATTTTGCTGATCAATAAAAAACGGAATATTCGCCCGACGGAAGTAGAAGAAATCAAAAATTACTTCTTGAAAAAATTACCTGATGGCTCCTATGATCCTGCTACGATCTCTGTGATCCAAATGCCCGAAGTGGTAGAAATCTCCATCAAAAAAACGTTGTCTTCCTCACGTTAGCTTTGCCTAATCACGTGTTTAAAAAATATCTATAAAAGGTGACTGTCGCAGCCCTCTTTTATAGATATCTTTTTTTGTCTTCTCTCCTCCTTCTTTCGCCTAGTACTTCGACCAACGCTACCTGATAGTCAAGCAAAAAAAGAGAGCGTTACGCTCTCTTTTTCAAGTATATTTATTAGAAATCATCGACTGGATCATCACATGTAGATTGTGCCAATCCTTGGTACTATGAACATTGCCAAAAAATGTAAATTTCTGCGACTCATTATGGATCAGCACGCCATCAGAAACCAGTATGTCTGAGTCTCCTAAGTTCGAACTAAAGTGAATCACATTTTCATTGTAAATTTTCAATAGTTTGTTCTTAATGACCGGAATATATTCAGGGTGGTTCAAAAGAGAAATACCAATGCGAATCGGTTCCTCTTTTTGGATAGGTAAATAAGATGCTGTAATCTGAGCGATTTTCCTTAAGAAAAGGGCTTCTTTTTCTATTACAAACGAATGGCGCTGCAAGACGGTCGCAATCAGCTCCTCCACCTCTAATACGCGTTCGTTCGTAGAGGACAAATCTTCAGTAGACACAAAACTATCCAAAAAGAGATGAAGACAGCCCCATGTATTCATCACTAATTCATAGGTAAGAAACGCTTCGATCGCTTTGGAAAGATGATACTTTTGCGACAAAACAGCCACAACATCGGCAGAAAATTCGACCAATGGATTCCCCGAGAGGTTTCGCAGCTGTTTCCCCAAAAGAAGTTTCTCTTGATCCGAGATCGTTTCAGGTATGAAGAGAAAAACCCAGAAATGATAAAAAATCTGTTCTTTCTCGATATCTTGCTGACTTCTGATCGGCAGCAGCTTGATCACTTGCTTTTCCCCATTGAGTTGCTTGATTTGCTCATAAATAGCGATGGAAGCTTCGTCTAATTCATTGACGATATAGCCCCTCAACACCGCATTCTCAATGATTGAAAACATAATGTCGTGCTTCACTTTTGTAGTTTTCAACGGCTCATATTCTTTCGCAGCTAATTCAACGCTTGCACGGGTGCGCTGATTGATGTAAACATTGCAAGCCATGATCTCAACTAAATAATGGTACATCCGCACACAAGGCTCGGCCCCTGTCAGATCAATGGAATCTGTGTTGTTATTGATAGTAATCGGGACATTTTGGATAACCAGCATTTTTTTCAGATAGCTGATCAATTTATAACAATAAGAAATACTAAAAATCAATTCTTCTGAGATGTCCACCATACGGGTCTTTCTTTTTCTTAACAAATAGGATAATAGACGATAATAAGGAGATTCTAAGAAATACTTCTTCTTTAGATTCACAAAAATATGCAGGCTTTGTTCTTCGTTTAATTCTCGTGACAAATAAACGGTTCTCTTTTTCAACAAAAAAATAGACTCGTCAAAGGTCGTAAACTCTCTCATATCTTCGGCGATTTCATTGATCAATATTTTCACCTGATACAAAGATTTGTTTATCGTTTCACATATTTTATCAAGAGACAGCTGCTTCTCCAAAATGATATTTCTAATAATAGTTAATTTATCTACCTGTTTTTTGGTTAAATAAAACCTATACAACTTTTCTATATACTCCAAAATTTTTTACCCGCCTTATTTAAAAAGTATCCTAGTTTCCAATTATAGTAAAATAAACTTAAATTTGAGCCTCTTTTTTCATTAAACGGACAATTTTAATAAAAACTTCAGAAAAATCCCCGCTTCTTTAAAACAGAACGGGTGAGAAAAACTTGTGAAACGATTCTTACCTTTTGTAACAAAAAAGCGTTGGAAACCATTAAAACGATCCTGTGAATTAGCTGTTTCCATAGACTAAGAAAAAATTCGTATTCTTTCATTGATTGGTAAGTGACTTGGAGAGTAAAATCATTTTCTAGCTGGACAAACTTCTTTGAGGAATCAAGTTCATTTCAAAGAGCTTGTAATAAAATATCTTCTCTTTTTAGCCAGCAATCTTTGTATTCATAAATGTTGATGATCGACAATTCATCACTGATCTCATTAATTGACCGCATAATTTCTTCATCATCCGAATCAACATTGCCAATCACATGCAAATCATAATGAATACCAGATTTATCCACGCACTCAACGATATAACTGATGACATCTCCCCAAAAATGTTCCAATCGATGCGTGCCTCCTGCTTTTTCTAGCCTTGAACGTTCAGCGATACACAAAACGTTTTTCGAAGAGTATTGCAAGATGTTGATTTCCCCTAGTGATTCTGCTAAGTAGTCAAGAACCGATTGACGATCATCCTCTTGATCCACAATTAAATTTCTCTCTAAAATCGTGTTCGTCTTGTTGCTGAAAAAGCGCACAGTCAACATGGTAGCATTCTTTTGTCCACTGAAATTTATTCTGGTTTGCAGCATTTTGATTCACTCCTTAAAAGAACTTTGATCCTCTGCTATTAAGGATATAGTAAGAACCAGCTGATTTTTATCGTCTTTTTTTCAAAAAAACTACAAATAAAATAATCATTGTCACTCTTTTTCTTTCTACTGACTAAAAGACCTGTCGATTAGAAACGAGTAGCAACTTCATAAAATTAAGAAAGACAAAAAAACTCTTTCAAAGCTTTCTTCAAAGAGTCTGATTGTATATTCCTAAAAAAATATGCTTCCTATTAAAATCTATGGTTCATGAGATAGCCATCCCCACACAGTTAGTTTTTTGAGATTTCTTTATAATGAAACAAACATGAACGTTTATTAACACAGGAGTAACCCTTGATGTCTCTGTCGCTTGAAGCTAGAAGAATTGTAGGTGCAGATTACTAATTGAATGAAAACGTTAATTGATATTTTTTCATAAGTAACTTCGATATACCTATCCAATAGGAACGCATAAATAGAATCATACTTTTCAATCCCCACCCTACGCAACTGTTCATACGCGTAAAGCTACTTCCAAAATAGTTTCTTAAAAATGATAGAAAGTTGGTTTCTATTGAATTGCAGGGTTCACTAAAGAAATATCAAACATGAATTTTCAGAAAGGCTTTTTCTGATACTACTGACCCAAAGCAAATTTTCAGAGACTACGAATAACTTTTTTTCTTTTTTTAGGTCCAATCCTAGTTGGAACGACAATTCTTTCAGCTCTGAGAAGACTTTGACTTAAAATAAAAGCCAAAATATACCCCTGCAACAAATTTACTTTCATAGTGATTATTACCGAATTGATAATTCATAGACAGAAAGATAGGTCAACTTGATAATCAACATCATTTGACCACTAGAATATTTTATTAAATTATTTTATAAAAAAATCAGATTAATAAAATACTTTCTACTTTTTCATTAAAAATAGCGAAAAAACGGATAATAACATAATACACCATCATTGTATACTTTATTTAAGCAGTAATTCATCTGCAAAAATTAAAGTGAGGTTTTATTATGAAAAAAGTTATTTTGGGTACTACATTCATTGCATCTTTGTTGTTAGCCGGAGGAGTCAACGCGTTTGCTGTGACAGATATCCCTGACCCGATGACGATTCCGATTGAACTCGAATATGGAGTTGCAACATTCGAGTTTAATGACGACATCGAATTGGAAGAATCTGTACAGATTACTAAAGATTTATTAACCGACGGAACTGTGGAAGGAACTATCTTAAATGTAGGTGGTACTTTGACCAATTTAACTGCTTCTACAGCAATCGTTAATATTTATGTTAACGCGCCTGATGACATCATTGTCGACGCCACTAATCCTAACACTTTGACTGCTGAGCCCGTTGCTATTGATTCCTTAAGTACAGACATAACATTTACAATCAATCAAAAATTTGCACAAGATTTTGCTGCATTAGCAGAAGGTGCAGACGCTCCTGTGATCACTGTAACTGCTCAAGATGGTACCGATACTGGTGAAACTCCACCTTTATAATTTTCAGAAGGAAAAAAATCATGAATCATACATTCAAACACAGAAATTCTTTTCTAAGGATTTCTGTGTTGCTTCTCTTACTGACACTGATCAGCAATACAAACATCCGTAATGCAAATGCCGATGAGACGACGAACTCACTGAAACTTACTCTTAGAGAAACAGAATACAAAACTTCTGATAATACCTTGAGTATTTCTCCTGAGATGGAGACGACGTATATTGTTGAAATTACACTAGAAAATGTTGGATCCGGTGATTCATCCATTGTTGTCACGCCTTACACCTCTACTGCTCTCTCACGAGAATCAGCTATCATCTATAGCGATGACCTAAACTTACTGCTAGATGACAAGTATAACTTTTCCAATTATGCATTGATCGAATCAGAAGCATTAGATGATGATGATCAAATTGAGATTCTCCCAAATGAATCCGTTCTTGTGACTGTAACGATTACTCTTCCAGAGGAGCCTGCACGTGAAGGAACCGTGATGGGAGCAATCAATTTTAGTCAGATCATGGGTCTTGAAACAGCAGAAGATTCAGTTGGTATCAAATCTGTGTATGAGTCACTTATTTTTATCAACTTACTTTTTAGTGATGTAGAAGAGCTCAAAGACGTCGTTTATGAAGACTTCTCCTTTGTTGCTCTTCAGGACACGGTAAACCTACAATTTTACGCACTCAACTATAATCCTATTTTAGGCAACTTGAACAATGCTCTTTACGAACTAATAAATCCAAATGGAGAAACAATTGCCTCTGGGGAGTTAGCAGATTCCGTTCTTTTAACGCCGTTAACCAAATCAAGAATGCAGATCCCTTTACTAGACAATAGTGAACTTATTGAAGGCGAATACCGTTTGACAATAGAAACAACTAGAAAAGCGATCACGACTACTTTTTCTTATGAGAAAGAAGACATGGATAACTTCAAAAAAGAGAACCCTCCAACGAACACTGCCGATGTTCAGACAAATAATCAAATCCTTATCTGGATCATCTTTGTTCTCGTTGCAGCGTTGGCAGCTGCAATCATTTACATCTTAAAATCGAAAAGAAAAAGAGAGGGCTAGTTCCTCTCTTTTGTGCTGTTTCTGCTTATTCCACTGGTCATCAATTATTGATAGTTTTCTTTTTAAAATAATGTTGCGTATCTCCTCTCCGAAGTGGGACAAGAAAAACCGCTCATATCAAATAAGCGGTTTTTCCTGATATATGCCTAAATATTTTTTCTTCAATGATCATTTCTTTTGAAAAAAAGGTTGCTGTCTCGCACTGGCTTTTCTTCCCTAAAAAAAACTCAGTACTAGCCTCATCCTCGACATCACTGATTGAATCTTCTAGTTTGGTAGAATCATTATCAAGTGAGTCTTCTTCCAAGTTTGCTTGTTCGTCGTAAATAGATTCTGCTTCTTCCTTTTGGCTCTCGGATTCTTCCTCGAGGCCATCGTCTTCTTGCTTTTCATCCTCTTGGTCTTCATTTGTCAAGTTTTCATCTGGAATCTCTTCTTTTTCCTCATCCGTCTGATTCATTTTTATATCTTTCGTAAAGGTCTCTGAATCATTAATTGCTGTAAACGTGACTGATAGGTAGTACTCAGAGTTGGCATCAAGGTATTCCTTTATGTTCAATGTTGCAGCTACATTAAGAATCATTGATGCTTCATCAGTATCCTCAATCTGAATGATCAACTCTTCCGAACCGTTCACGCTGTTTAGTTCTGCTGAAAATGCTTCCCCGACAGCCGTGATTGTTACGCCAAAAGCACCTTCACTGCCGTTGCTATTGACGGTCAGCTGAAGATCCTGTGTGGTTTTCAATAAATAATAGTGTTCGTCCTTAAAATCAATCGTGTTCAATTCAAAAATCAACGTTTCGGAAACGTCATCAGCCATAGCCTCTACTGTTGGAAAGAAAAATATCGCCGAAAATATGAATAACAAACTTTTTAGCACTACATGGTCCCCTTTCTGGTTTCAGAAATCACTTTTATTTAATAAATAATCATTTGCTTTAGCAAAAGCGATAGATAGATAACTGTAAACTAGCAATAAGACTAATTCATTTTTTGAGTCGCGAAGCCATGGTACACCAACTGAAAACTTAAACCATCTGTTAGAAGTGCTTCAAATGAAGTTTCAAGGGCAATCACCGATTCATGCTCAGATAAAGAAAGCTTAGGCTTCACTAGTAGCATCTGACAAAAAGAACATGTCCCTCGATCAAATGAATAAACGACCTCTATCACTGGCAATCTATTCTGTGCTTTCCCCCTACTTTCAAACAAGGAGAAAATTTCCTGAACCATCAAATGTGCCTATGATATTTTTCTATTCATTTCAAGTGTATTTCCTTGTGGTCACCTTTAATACTACGCTCTTTTTCCGACTCATTTTATCTTCTTTTAAAAGAATGGTTATAAATTAGGATAATTGTCTAATCATTGGACGATTGCCCCCAATCATGCAACCTTCCTTCTGTATCAAAAGCACGTTTTCAGCAAAAAAAGCCCCTTCTTATCCATTTGGATAAGAAAGGACTTTCTACGATCGTTCAATTAAAAAAGATCAGCCTTACGTACAATGTTGCGCATACCTAGACAGTCTCGCGGGAAACGACTCTTACATCAAACTCTTCAATTCGACGTCTGGGTACTTATCTGCGAACCAACGCATTGCAAATTGATTTTCAAATAAGAACAATGGCTGGTCGAAACGGTCTTTCGCTAAAATGTTACGGCTTGAGCTCATACGCTCATCCAAGTCTTTCGGATCGATCCAACGGGCGATCTTGTGGCCCATTGGGGTCATAATGACTTCGGCATTGTACTCATTCATCATGCGGTATTGGAAAACTTCAAATTGCAGTTGCCCGACAGCACCGATGATATACTCATCACTAAGATACGTCTTGTACAACTGGATAGCCCCTTCTTGGACCAACTGATAGATTCCTTTGTGGAAAGATTTTTGCTTCATCACATTTTTTGCAGTGACTTTCATAAAGAGTTCCGGAGTAAACGATGGTAGCTCTTCGTAAGCAACTTTTAGTTTTCCTTCATAGATCGTATCGCCAATTTGATAATTTCCCGTGTCATAGACACCAATGATATCTCCAGCGACTGCTTCTTCAATATTTTCTCGGGTATCTGCCATAAATTGTGTCACATTGCTGAGTTTCATTTTTTTGCCAGTACGCTCAAGTGTCACGTCCATGCCTCGTTCAAAGGTTCCTGAACAAATCCGGACAAAGGCGATCCGGTCACGATGGGCAGGGTTCATATTTGCTTGGATCTTGAACACAAACCCAGACATTTCTGGTTCATAAGGACTGACTTCATCACCAGCCAAAGTTTTGTGACCGTAAGGCGCTGGTGCAAAGGACAAGAAGGTTTCCAAAAAGGTCTGCACGCCGAAATTCGTAAGGGCGGAACCAAAGAACACGGGTGTTTGATCGCCTCGTGCGATTTTTTCTGTATCAAAGGCATCACCAGCTTCTTGCAACAATTCCACTTCTTCTAAAACTTGTTGGAACAGCCCATCTTCGGCAAATGGATGATCTGCAGGAAATTGTCCATTTTCATCTAGGGCAACTAAACGTTCCCCACCGTGATTGTCAGGACGGTAAAATTCGACCCGTTGGTTATGGATATCATACAGTCCTTCTAAGCCTTTCCCCATGCCGATCGGCCAATTCATTGGAAATGATTCGATCTCTAAAAGATCTTCTAGTTCTTCTAATAATTCTAATGGTTCGCGGCCATCACGGTCGAGTTTATTGATAAAGGTAAAAATCGGAATACCGCGTTTTTTAACGACCTGGAAGAGTTTTTTCGTTTGCGCTTCGATCCCTTTTGCGCTATCGATCACCATGACCGCACTATCCACCGCCATCAAGGTACGGTAGGTATCTTCAGAAAAGTCCTCATGCCCAGGGGTATCTAAAATATTGACCCGTTTGCCTTGGTAATCAAACTGCATAACAGAACTGGTAACGGAGATCCCCCGTTGTTTTTCAATTTCCATCCAGTCGGACTTTGCGAAATTCCCAGTCTTTTTCCCTTTGACCGTACCAGCTTGGCGAATCGCGCCACCGAATAATAATAATTGTTCTGTAATGGTTGTTTTCCCCGCATCCGGGTGGGAAATAATCGCAAAGGTACGGCGACTATCTACTTGTTGTTTTAATTTTGGATTATCCATTGATTTTATTGCTCCATTTCTTGTATTTACAATGCGAACAGTGTCCATTTTAGCCTGTCGCTAGTTTTCTGACCAAATCAGTATATCATGGATAAGGGTGATAAAAAAGCAAAAAAAGACAAGAAATCCCTTTGACTATTCTCTTTTACAGAGTTAGGCAAAGGGCGTTCTTTCCATTTGATGGAAAGAAATTAAAATGCTGGCAATAAGGTATCGCTATGGTCGTTTTCTAAAAATTCGCGAACTTTATCGCTAGTCATGGCACGGCGCAAAACGGCGATTTTTTCAGAATCTTGATTGTCTTCTCGAGCAACCAATGAGATAGCAAAGCGATCATCGATCGTTTTTTCTAAGAAAAGGGCATCGGCTGGTTTCAAACCGATTTTCGCAATATAGGTTGGGTAGTTGTATACCAAGGATACATTCGGCTCATCATAGGCTTCCGCAAGATTCAGTAAATCAACAGATAACCATTCAAAGTTTTTGGGATTTTCGGTAACGTCTTTAAGTGTTCCATTGACACCAACGCCTTCTTTAAGAGTGATCAATCCTTCTTCTGCTAAAATCGCTAATGCTCGACCTTCATTGGACACATCATTCGGCAATGCGACTTTCGTTCCTTCTGGAATATCATTGATATCCGTATATTCTTTGGAATAAAAACCGACTTTTGCGTTATAGATTTTATCTAATGCCACTAGGTTTGCATCTTTTTCTTCATTATACATTTGCATATATGGTTCATGTTGCGCAAAGTTGGCATCGACCTCGTCATTATTCAGCAGCTCATTGTACTGGATATTGTCATTGACTTGGACCAACTGGATTTCCCAGCCATCTTCCACTGCTTCCGCTGCAACCTTTACGACATCGGTCATTGGTGTCGTTTGCGAAGCGACCTTGATGATTTTCTCTTCGCTTGCCTCATCAGAACCCGTACCGCAAGCCCCCAATACACCTAATGCCAATACACTCAATCCTAAAACAAATCCTTTTTTCACTTTCATTCCTCCTATTTTCGTTTATCAAGTTTTCTTGCTGCTTGATTGCCAATCCCCTGCAGGATAAAGACCAAAAGAATCATGATGATAATTGCAAAATACATGACGCCATATTCATAGCGTTGATAGCCATAGCGGATCGCAAAATCGCCGATACCACCACCGCCGACGATCCCCATCACTGTTGAATAAGAAACCATGCTGACTGCTGTCGTCGTTAAAGATAAAATCAAGCCGCTTCTAGCTTCCACCAGTAAAAACGACCAAACGTATTGCCATTGACTGACACCAAGGGATTTCGCCAAATAAGAAACTTCTTCGGGGACATCCAGCAATACTTGCTCCGTCAAACGAGCAAAAATACTCATAGCAACGATGCTCAAAGGGAAACTGGCGGGAATTGGTCCAAATGAGCTACCTAAAAGCATTCGCGTCAGTGGAATCAAGGCTACGACAAATAATAGAAACGGAAATGAGCGGATAATCGTCACAACGAGATTCAAACCCTCATAAAGAAATGAGATTTTTTTCCCACGACTGCGGCTAAGAAAGAGCCAGACACCTAGCGGTAGTCCTAAGACAATGGTTGCGAGCATCGAAATCCCCATCATGATCGCTGTTTCTTTCAAAGACTGAAGTAATTCAGGTAAATAATACAAAATACTCTCACTGATCGTCATGCAGCAAACTCCTCTCCACTTTGTCCACATAAGAGCTTTCTTTGCGGACAATTGGCTGCGGATGATTGACAAATTCCGCCGCAAAGACGGCATCTTCCAATACAAACACACGTTGACAAATTTGTCTGACTGCGGTTAGCTCATGACTAACGAAAATGACTGCTGGCTGAAACGTCTTTTGAACTTTTTGCAGTAAAGCAAGTACATCGGCTTTCGTATCTTCATCCAGCGCACTAGTGGGTTCGTCACACAGCAAGATTTTCGGCTCACGGATCAACGCCCGTGCGATAGCTACTCGTTGTTTCTCCCCACCGCTCAACTTGGCTGGATAACTGTCGGCTTTGTCTTCCATCCCAACAAATGAAAGCATCTCCAACACCTTCTCCGATGATTTCCCCATTAACTTCAAGGGCAAATAGACATTTTCAAAAACGGTTCGATTGTGTAGCAGATTGTAATTTTGAAAAATCATGCCGATTTCCTGCTGCGCATGTAGCAGTTGCTTTTTGTTTAAGGGATCGATTCGTTTCCCGTCAAAGAGCAGCTCCCCACTGTCAGGTGTCTCAATTAAGTTCAAAAGCCGAAGCAACGTTGATTTCCCCGAGCCGCTTTTGCCGACGACCCCAACAATTTCCCCCGGCTGAACAGCAAAAGAGAGACCATCTAGGACGCTTCGATCGTAACGCTTTGTGATGTTGATGGCTTCTAGCATCTTTTTTCCTCCTAATCAAACAGCAACGCAAGAAATTCAGCGTTAGTCATCTGATGGATAAATTGCTCGATGGCAATATCCTTTAGCAAGCGGCTAATGGTGTTTTGTTCAAAATCAATACCTTGTAGCATCGCTTCAAGTTCACTGATCTCTTTTTGTCCAAAAAAATCACCGGTAATTTGAATCGCTGCAATCTTGCCTTTGTTGACAGTAAAATCGACTTCAACGATCCCAACCTGCGCAAACCGCTTTCTTTTTTGCCATTCAAAAGCAGGCGCTTCATTAAAAATCCACTCATTGTTCGCGTAACGTTCTTCAAACAACGTTTGGATCGCTTGGCGATCCGCATCCGTCAAGACGATCTCTTGCTCACTGATTTCATCAATCGATTCTACTTCATAGATATGGCAAAGGAGTGTATCTCGAAATGCCTTGGTATCCATTGATTGGTATTGTTCTGCCAAATACGGTTTAATATTCGTCACACTTTTCCGTACGGATTTCGTTGCTTTAGAGGCAATTTTTTCTTGGGCAACGTGTAGAACTTTTGTTAATTCTTCTAGATCCACATCATACATCAATGTGCCATGAGAATACGTTCGACCTTTTTTTGTATACATCGCATTGCCAGAAAACTTTTTCCCATCAATGAACAGATCATTGCGACCATGTACTTCTACCTCCTTGGCTCCCATTGCCGCTAAGCCTTTCATGATCGGTTGTGTTGCACTTTGGTAGTCACCAAAACTCGTGGCATCTTTTTTGGTGACAAAACTAAAGCTCATGTTGCCTAGATCGTCATAAACTGCTCCACCGCCAGATGTCCTGCGAGTCAACACGATATTGCGACTCCTTAAATAGTCAAAATCAATCTCTTGATACGCATTTTGATTTCTGCCGATTATAACACATGGTTTTTGTATGTATAACAGAAGACAAGGTTCTGAAACATCTACGTTATTCATTAAATACTCTTCAGTTGCCAAATTGTAACGGATATCCTCACTAAGCATACGGTAAAATTTCATTTCAAGCCCCTCGTTCTTATTAGATTTCTATGGATATTCTCGCTTTTCTTACGGAAAATTGCAATCAAACTGCTTAACGATAAGATACACTTGTTTTTTTATCTGTTTTTAAACTGTATTATTGATTAGATTTATCGTAACCGTTTCTTACAAACAAATCAAGGGGAATAAGTAAAAAAAAAGGAACAAAAAAGACCAAAGCAGTTGCCTTGGTCTTTCTCATTTCATTCATGCGGAACTTTAACGGCGAGGCTCATCTTCCTCAAAATCTTTGCGGAAATAGCGGCGTTCTTCTTCTGGTTCCACTTCGCCTTCTTCTGGATCATGGAAGATTACACGGATCTTCAAGACACGTGATCCTTCCATTTCTTCAGAAATCAATTTCACGTTATCCACTTCAAAGGAAAGTTTCTCTCCTTCATCTGGAATCATTCCTAAAGCAGTGATCAAGTAGCCTGCCATCGTATCGACGTCGCTCATATGCAAGCTCATATTGAAAGCTTCATTGAAATCATCGATCAGCATCCGACCTTGGATCACGTATTCTTTATCAGAGATTTTTTCATAAAGCTCTTCGACCTCATCGGATTCATCATCGATCTCACCGACGATTTCTTCAAGCAAGTCTTCTAACGTAACTAACCCAACGACTCCGCCGTATTCATCAAGCAAGATCGCCATTTGGTTTTGGGTTTTCTTTAATTCATAAAGCAAATCATCGATAAAGACTGTTTCTGGCACAAACAATGGTTCTTGCAAGATCTGCTTGATATCCATTGTTTCAAAGCCGTATTTGTAGGCACATTTCAAGAGATTTTTGGTATGCAAAATCCCAACGACTTTGTCTTTATCTTCATTATATACAGGAATACGAGAATAATTTTCTGCTAAAATTTCAGTCAAAATTTCTTCTACTGAGTCATTGATATCCACCATAAAGGCAGAGGTTCGAGGAACCATGACTTCACGGGCGACTTTCGTATCTAATGAAAAGATCCCTTGCAGCATCTCTAATTCATCTTCTTCGAAGACCCCTTCTGTTTCCAACATATACCGCATTTCATCACGGGTCATCTTTGTGTCTTCATCGTCAAATTCCATTGGAGTGATCCGCGCCAATAAGCTTGTTGAAGCAGATAAGAACCAGACAAAGGGCTTTGCAATAATCCCGATCGTTCGAATCACACCAGAAGTGAACTGGGCAACTTCTTCTGATTTGTTCATGGCGATACGTTTTGGATACAACTCACCGAAAACGATCGACACATAGGTCAAGATCGCTAAAACGATAATGTTCGCTAAGCTTTTAGCCGCCGTTCCTCCACCTAATAAAGGTGCCAGACGGGTCGACAAGGTATCTGCCAGAGATGCCCCAGATAAGATATTCACCAAGGTAATCCCAACTTGGATCGTTGACAAGAAATTTGTTGGATTATCAATGATTTTCAATAATTTTTGTGATTTGACATTTCCTTCTTCCGCTTTTTGCTCCACACGGTTTTTGTTGACTGAGACGACTGCGATCTCAGAGGCCGCTAGAAAAGCGTTGATCAATGTCAAAACGATCAATAATAAAATTTGCGCTAGAAGCGACTGACTCTCGGGGTCAGCATTCATAATAGCATTCTCTCCTTATTTTTTCATATTCTAAAAAAAATCGTGGGCTTAGCCCACGATAAAATCCTATCACAAAGTTTTTTTCTTTGCAATAAAAAACACCAGTCATTGATTACTCGATCAACCGTTCTTGATTTTTCTTGATTTTGTCATCTTTGATCAGACGAACAATAAAGACCACGATCGTCCGACAAATTGCGTAAAACGGTACTCCTAAGAAAATTCCCAGCAAACCTGCCAGATTTCCAGCGACCAATAAAACCAAGATGATCGTTAATGGATGGATCGCTAATGATTTTCCGATCACATTCGGGTAGATAACATTTCCATCTAATTGTTGGACGACTAGTACCACGACACAGCACAGCAATGCGCGGAAGGGTTCATCAAAGACCGTTACTAAGACTGCCGGAATCAAGCCAAGATACGGACCTAAATAAGGAATCAAGTTTGTGACCCCTGCGATCACCCCAAAAAGAAAGGCATAGTTGACGCCGATCATCCAGTACCCAATAAATGTGAAGGTAGCGACAAAAATACATTCGATCGCTTGCCCACTGATGTAATTGGATAGTGTCTTGTTTAAGTCACCTAGCAACCCAACAATCTGATCTCGTCTTCTTTCTGGAAAGACTGTTTTCAGATTAGGAACTAGCTTTTCTCCATCCTTCAACATGTAGAAAAGGATGAATGGAACTGTAACGATGATCATCGTCGCGGAAGCAATCGTACTGACGATCGATCCTAAGCTAGTGGATAATCCACTAAGAAACTGCTGCAGCAAAGAACCATAAGAAAGATTTAGGTTTTCTAACTGCTGCGCGATATCGATTTGTTTGAAAAATGGATCATCTGCGATTCTTGAGATCCAGCTTTCCATATTTTTGGCAAATGTTGGAATATTTTCCGCCAATGAAGTAATCTGACTCACCAGATTAGGAATAACGCTGACGAAAATCAAGATGATTGCTGCTACTAATAACAATAGAACCAATATGACAGCAAACAGTCGTTTTATTTTTGTGGTTTTCATCAAAAATAGGACGATTGGATTTAGCAGATAATACAGAAAGCCAGCAATCAATACTGGTGCAAATAAAGTAGAAAAAAACGTGCCAATCGGTGCAAATAGAAAATTGACTTTACTTAACACAAACACGAGTGTCACTAAAACCAATGCTTCCAATGACCAAAAGAACAGTTTTGATTGTTTGAATTTGTCGAACAAAAGATTCCCTCCTTTTTTATAACATTATAGTTGATTTTGTAAAAAAAAGCTTGCGACTTTAGCCGCAAAAAAAAGAAATTTGTAAAAAAAGTGGTATACTAATAAAAATAACGGAGAAATCATAGCTGAGGTGAGTTTTTTATGCATATCGCACAAACAAAAGATACGCTAAGTGAGATCTATTTGGCGTCATTGAAAATACGAAATCAAGTGTTCGTAAAAGAGCAAGGAGTTCCATTAGCATTAGAAGTAGATGAAAATGAGGCATTGGCTGTTCATGTCGTCTTATATGACGATGACAATGAAGCAGTAGCAACCTTACGTTTTTTACCGATCTCTGATCATGAGGTGAAATTACAGCGAATGGCGGTGCCAGCTGCTCATCGAGGTTCAGGTTACGGCAGGCAGTTGATCGAGGGAGCGGAAGCTTTCATTCAAAAACAAGGAATCAAAAAAGTCACCTTAGGGGCACAGTTAACTGCCAAAGAATTTTACTTGAAGTTAGGCTATCAGCCTGAAGGCGATGTCTTTTTAGACGCGGATATGCCCCATATCAAAATGAGCAAAACCTTTTAACGAGCAGTGATTACTTAAAACAGCGACCCCAAAACAGATCCTTTCTCTGTTTTGGGGTCGCTGCTTTTTATTCCTCTGCTTCAACGATCTCTTCAATCGCTGTAAGCAGTGCTTGCGCCACCCTTTGATCATAGCCTTCACTTGTAATCACTGCCAGATCAGTGTCACTGTTCAGATAGCCTAACTCCAACAAAACTGCTGGAATATATTGCTCTCGTAAAACATAATAGTTACCAAAACGAGTGCCGTTGGAACTCAGTGCCACTGAACTACTCAAACTGGAAGTGATCGTTTCTGCCATCTCTTTTGCCCCAGTATAGTAATAGTAAGTTGTCAGTCCTTGATTGCTGTTTGGTAGCTCTGAATTATCGTAATGAATGCTGATAAATAGATTTGGTTCCTCCGAGAGTGAAGCTGCAGTAATTTCAGACAGCGCTAAATAGCGATCTTCGGTGCGTGTATAACTGACTTGAATTCCCGCTTGTGTCAGTACTTCGCCGATCGTTTGGACGGTGGCTAACGTCAAATCTTTTTCCAGGATCGTTTGATCCGTTGACAGTGCCCCAGAATCTTCGCCGCCGTGCCCCGCATCAAGAACGACTTTATAGTCTGACAATTTTTTCGGCGTCTCCGAAAGTGGAACTTCTTGGATGGATGCAGAATGCTTTTCAATGTAACCTGTTATTCCATCGTCAGTTTGGATTTCAACCATCTCTTCTGTTTGACTAAGTACGGTTGCCCAACTTCCACGGTGGATCTTCCCGATGACGGTCTCTTGACTTGTTGTCTGATAGATCGATACATAATCGTTCTCACTTTCAATCGTTGCATCGTATTCTGAGGGATCCACGTAAATTTGGACCATGCTTGCCGTTTGAGCGACCTCTTCTGCTTGTGCGTCCGACTCGGTTTGAGCCGTGCTTTCTTGAGTCTCTTCTTGAACAAAATGATCATTTCTCAACACGGCAAAACCTGCCGCAAAAATTAGAATCATGGTAGTACCGATAACAAGCTTCCCTTTTTTCTTCATTTGCTTCCCCCACTTTTTTCTTGGTCTTTCTATCATGGGACTAGCAGCTTAAACAGAACTTAAAGGCAACTGCTAGAAGCAACCCTCTCACAGCACAAAAAAACTTCAACCGAAATGGTTGAAGTTTCTCGGGAAAAATGAGCGATCCGACCCATTTCACTTATTTTTGAGACAACTGCTTGTAGCGATCATACCAAATGTCCACATACCCTTGCGAAAAGGGTCCTTTGCCATTATTGATCCAATCTACTAAAATTTTGACATTTTCTTTCAAGATAAAATCAATGTCTTGCGGATATTGCATAATCTTACTGTGCAATTCATACTCATCCACATCTAGTAAACGTTTCTCGCCATCAGGAAATACTTTGATATCAAGGTCATAATCGATATATTTCAATGCCTCTTCATCAAGTAAATACGGTGAAGCAAGATTACAATAATAGGAAACCCCCTTTTCTCGAATCATTGCAATAACATTAAACCAGTATTTTTTATGAAAATATACAATTGCTGGTTCACGGGTAACCCAGCGTCTTCCATCTGATTCGGTCACTAATGTATGATCGTTGACCCCTATCACTGAGAATTCACTGGTCTTTAAGACCATCGTATCCCGCCACGTTCGATGCAAATTGCCGTCATGTTTGTAGCTTTGAATGCTGACAAACTCTCCTTCTTTTGGAACTCGCATAGCAACCCTTCCCTCAGCAAGAAAACTTGCGTTTTGTTTGGGTGTTCATTACACCGACATCGTTAATATTATAGCAATAAAAGAAAGCTTTGCCTAGAAATCTTTATCGAGTTTCTGATATTTCTTTAATTGATCCACCAATTTCTGCTGAGGTTTTGGGAAAACATAGTTTTGAAAGGATTCTTTTGCTGCCCATTCGCTGTCTCGTAACGTGAGCTCTCCACGTTTTCTGCCGTAAAATAAAAGGACGTGCCATTTCAAATGACTAAAGATATGAGTGATCTCGCCAAAATGTCGTTTTTGCCAAACGACAGGCAGATCAGGAAAAATCTCGAGCGCATCATCTTCGGCAATCAAATCCAACTGCAGCTGCTCCTCTTTTGCCCATGCTCGCTGCAGAGCCTCGTACTGTTCTTTCGTCACTTCTACCAATGGAAAATGCCACATAGAAGCCAATAAGCCTGTTTCAGGTCGCTGAACGAGTAAAAACGAGCCTTGATCTTCGATGGCGCCTGCGATGTAATAGACATCTTTTGGCTTTGCTTTTTTCGATTTCACTGGAAAGTCTGTTTGTCGATTCTGCGCATAAGCAAGACAATACTGACTGATGGGACACTCTTCACATTTCGGTGTGGTGGGTGTACAGATTCGTGAGCCAAGATCCATCAAGGCTTGATTAAACTCACCGGGTTCATCGGGGGAAATGATCGTTCTCATCGCTTCGTCGAATGGTCTTCGGCTGCTGGCTTTCGCAATATCTGCTTCGATACAAAATAACCGACTGACGACCCGCATCACATTTCCATCGATTGCCGGTTCTGGCAAGCCAAAAGCAATACTGCCAATGGCTCCAGCTGTGTAGGGACCAATTCCTTTTAGTGAGCGAATCTCCTCAATTGATTGGGGCATTTCTCCGTCGAATTCGGCAACGATTTGCTGGGCGGCAGCCTTAAGGTTACGGGCACGAGAGTAATAACCTAGACCTTCCCAAACCTTTAAAAGCTTTTGTTCTTCGGCTGCCGCCAAGTCTTGGATCGTCGGGAATTGTTCCATAAAACGATAGAAATAGCCAATCACTGTCTCCACTCGTGTTTGTTGAAGCATGATCTCTGAGATCCAGATTGCATACGGATCGTTGGTCGCCCGCCAAGGGAGATTGCGTTTTTCTTTATGATACCAAGTTAAAAATGTTTCTTGGAACGTCTTGATTTTTTCTTCATCCCAAGTTTCCCATTGCTTACTCATCCATTACTTCCTCATCTAAGAATCGTTGTATATCATCGATGGCAAACCCTTTTTGATAAAGGCCTTGCTTGATTTTCATTTTTCGTTTCATCAACGGTAACCGCTGATGCCGCCGCATAAGTCGGGCACCTTCTCTTTGGAGCGCTTCATTTTCTTGGTCCTCATCTTTTTCCATCGGTAATTCATCCAAAATCATCTGAATGACTCCTTGATGAAAACCTTTTTGCATCAAATGCATTTTTATCTTTTGGACCATTTCTTTATGGCTTTTGTTGTGAAAACGACGCATCGCTTTTTCAGCCGTATGATAACCGACTTCAAACTGCATTTCCTCGGTATACAAAGGCAATACTTCCTGAATCACGGGATCTTTTAATCCTTTTTTTCTCAATTGCTGACTGATGACCACGGGTCCTTTATCACTCATACGGACTTGGGTGCGAATGTAGCTTTCTCCGTAGTTTTTGTCATCGATCAAATTCAGCTCTTTCAGACGTTCAACGACTAAGTCTCGGTCTTGTTTTTCGATTTCTTTGTCTTTCAAATAGGTACGGACTTCCATTTCAGAACGCAGCTGATAGCTGATATAGTTCATGGCTTGCTGCAATCCTAAATCAAACCCCGCACTTTTTTTGATTTCTTTTAATTCTTCTTCACTCAGTTCCTTGCCTTTTAATAGCCGAAAACGGACCAAAAGATCTTCTGAGACCCGCAGTGTTTCACCTTCTGATGTCGCCACTTCATAAAATGGTCCTTTTCCTTTATTGATACGAATAATTGTATTCATCTTCTTCACCTCGCGAACGTACATTCTATTTTACCACAACTACGATGAAATTCCTTCTAATCAAGCTGAAAAAATGTGGTAAAATGAACTGACTATTTTATTTAAGGAGTTCACATGGCAAATACACAAGTCCAGCTTGGACAAAAACTACAACTAACGATCAAACGCTTGGGGATCAACGGAGAAGGCATCGGGTATTACAAAAAGCTGATCATCTTTGTTCCCCGTGTTCTGCCGGGGGAACAGGTCATTGCCGAAGTCACCAAAGCATCTCCCCGCTTTGCGGAAGCCAAGATGACCAAAATCATCAAGCCAAGCAGCGATCGCATCCAACCACCCTGCAAGTTTTACGACCGGTGCGGCGGCTGCCAATTGCAGCACTTAGTCTACGACAAACAATTAGACTTCAAAAAAGACCTATTGAAACAAGCACTTGAAAAATTTAAGCCAAAAGGCTACCAACAGTTTGAATTAAGGGATACTTTAGGCATGGATGTTCCTTGGCATTACCGCAACAAAGCACAATTTCAATTGCGTTACAACAGTCAAACCAAACGAATCGAAGCGGGTTTATACGAAATGGAGTCTCATCGCTTAGTCGCCATTGATGATTGCCTCGTACAAGAACAAGATACACAAAAAGTGATCAACGGCATCGTCCAATTGTTGAATAAATACCAGATCCCGATTTACGATGAACGCAAGAACAGCGGGATTCTACGGACATTGATGGTTCGTATCGGGATCGCGACTGGCGAAGTTCAAGTCGTGTTCATTACCAACTCTGTCAAACTGCCGCAAAAAAATGCGCTGATTCGCGAGATCAATCAGCGCTTGCCGCAAGTCGTTTCCATCATGCAAAATGTGCAAAACAAAAAAACGTCCGTCGTCATGGGAGAGGAAACGATTCATCTTTGGGGCAAAGAAGCGATCGAAGAACGGTTGAATGAACTGACCTTCGACTTGTCCGCCCGCGCATTCTTCCAGCTGAATCCACAGCAAACCAGCATCTTGTATCAAGAAGGGTTAAAAGCCCTTGACTTGAGCAAAAATGAAACAGTCGTTGATGCCTATTGCGGTGTGGGAACGATTGGGTTGAGCGTGGCTCCATATGCCAAAGAAGTCCGCGGCATGGACATTATTCCTCAAGCAATTGAAAATGCCCAAGAAAATGCACGCCGCATTGATGCCCAAAATACCCATTATGAAACGGGGACTGCAGAAGAGCTCTTACCAAAATGGTTCAATGAAGGCTTCAAACCTGATAGCATCATTGTTGATCCGCCAAGGACAGGCTTGGATGAACGATTATTGCAAGCTTTGCTGAAACAACCACCGAAGAAGATGGTCTATATATCTTGTAATGTTTCTACTTTAGCAAGAGACTTGGTCCAATTAGCCAAAGTGTTTCACGTAGAATATCTGCAATCAGTAGATATGTTTCCACAAACCGCCCGCTGCGAAGTAGTGGTAAAATTGACCCGCAAATAAGCATTCGCCTGACAAATCATCTTGTGATCTGTCGGGCGAATGCTGTTTTCGTTGTCTTTTAAGTATAACGATTAATTGATTTGTAAGACGAGGACTTTCGTGGCAATAAAGGTGTCCCCTACTCGCTGCCCATAAAGACTTACCGATCGTTCAAGCTGCAGATCCGCACGTGACCCCTCCACGATTCGAGAATTATGTGATTGCGCATCATATAGAATTACTTTTATCTCAGTCTCGCTAGTAATCGTAAAGGATAATCTTTCCTCAGATGCGATCGCCA
Source organism: Enterococcus sp. DIV1083b (assembly GCF_051713705.1). NCBI lineage: Bacteria > Bacillati > Bacillota > Bacilli > Lactobacillales > Enterococcaceae > Enterococcus > Enterococcus sp. DIV1083b. The sequence continues at coordinate 1,493,874 of NZ_JBIOQJ010000001.1, read as the reverse complement.
TATCAAAGACTTCGCCGTCTTCCCCTGTTCCTTGAGAAATGTTCGTCAACTCCATCTCAAAACGATCACCATCAATAAAAATGAGTGTGCCCGTTTCATCTGCTTGTGCCAATTCCTCATTCGCTCGCTCTGCATCTGTCTGAGTCACTTGTTGTGCTTTTGTCTGATCGGTTTGATCGATTTGATCGTGATTATTTTGCGTCTCGTCTCCACTTTGACTTGATTGTGTTTGCGTTTGCGGCGTATTGACTTGGTTGTTGATGGGTACGTTGTCGTTGTTTGTCTGTGGGTCATTCGTAGCAACACCACAACCACTAAGTAATGCCACAAACAAGATAATTGCTGTTTGTTTTTTTATCATAAAAAACACCTTCCTTTTATTCATAGCGTAATGCTTCGATCGGTTTTAATTTCGACGCTTTATAAGCGGGTAAGTAACCAAAAATAGTACCGATCAGCATTGAAAATGACACACTGATCAAAATGGATAACAATGAGATCGTCATCGGATACTCTAACAGACGCAAAGCGATCAGACTGATCAACAGACCGACGATGATGCCAATCAGCCCCCCGATCACCGATAAAGCGATTGCTTCTGTCAAAAATTGCTGCAAAATCACTTTACGTTTGGCACCCAATGCTTTCTTCAAACCGATCTCTCTGGTACGCTCTGTCACACTGACCAGCATCGTATTCATTACTCCGATCCCACCGACGAGTAAGGAAATGCTAGCAATTCCCCCCAGTAAAATCATATTCGATCGATTGATATCATCGGTCATTTTCTGCACTTCATCATAGTTGCGAATGGAAAAAACAAAATCTGAAGGCGGAATACTCTTGGTCAATTCATGGCTGGCTTGGACGACTGCTGATTCTAAGACGTCCGCATTCGTCGCCTGAAACAGCACTGTTGGCCTTTGGTTGAGCTTTCCTTCGACGAAACTTTGGCTGCCTCGAGGGATGAAGACATATTTTCCTGACAGTTGCTCCGTGTCAGAAACAGCTACGCCAACGATGCGAAAGGGCGTCCCACTGATTTCGATCAGTTGATTGATAGGATCACGATACGAGAAAAAAATTTCCGCCAAATCTTTCGTAATCACCGCAACTTGTTTTTGTGTCTGCAATTCGGTTTCACTCATTGCTCTGCCAGCAAGGATCGTATGGGGCAAAATTTCAAAGAACCCGCCATCCATGCCTAGCACTATCGTATCGGTTTGCTGGTCTCTTTGGAAAACTGTCAGATTGGCTTCATAGAACAAGCTAACGTTTTTGGCATGATCAATAGTCAACAGCTTTTGCAGCTCTCCTTCTGATAGTTGCGGGGCGTAATCAGGCAAACGATCATTTCTGCCGCTTTCGCCCGCTAAAAAAGCACTTCTGGCGTCATATTCGATCCGCATCGAGTTAGTATCACCACCAATCAGCTGCTTTTTCATGTTCTCAGTATTTCCGTTGATGATACTCACAATGGAAATGATGGAGGCAATCCCGACAATGATTCCTAGCATCGTCAACAAGGAACGCAAACGATGCTGGTAGATTGCGTGAATGGCCAAGCGAATATTTTCGGTCATCTTGCGCCCTCCTCAACAACTTCACCATCTTTAATGACGATTTGCCGCTTTGCATAGTCCGCGACTTCTTGTTCGTGGGTAATCAAAACCACTGTTTTTCCTAGATGGTTCAGCTTAGTAAATAGCGCCATGATCTCATGACTATTAGCGGTATCTAAAGAACCCGTCGGCTCATCTGCTAAAATCACATTTGCTTCTCCTGCTAATGCCCGAGCGATCGCTACTCGTTGTTTTTGCCCCCCTGACAACTGATTGATCCTAAAATCGATCCGATCCCTTAATCCGACACTTTCTAAGGCGTGAATTGCTCGAGTCGTTCGTTCTTCCTGATTGACACCAGCATACAAGAGCGGTAAGGCAGCATTTTGTAAAACGGATAGTTTGGGCAACAGTTCAAAATTTTGAAACACGAAGCCGATTTTTTGATTGCGGATCTCGGACAGTTCATCTTCACTCAATTGACTGGTATTTTTATCATCGAGTAGATAGCTGCCCATTGTTGGCGTGTCTAAACAGCCAATAATATTCATCAAGGTCGACTTGCCTGATCCTGATCGGCCCATGATGGAAACAAACTCGCCAGCATTGATTGTTAAGTTGATTTTTTTCAAAACGTGAATTTCGCTAGTGCCCTGTGGGAACGTTTTGCAGACATCAATCAGTTGGATCATTTGGTTTCACATCCATTCCTTCTTGGATCCGAACTGTTGGGAAGACGAGCACCACTTGCATATCCAGTTCACTTTCTAACAGATACATGGCTTCATCCGTTTCATCTTCCATGATTTCCACGGATAGTTTACTGATTTTATAGTCCTCAACGACGTAGATGAAGGGCCTATCTTCTTCATAAAACACGAAAGATTTGGGCAGCTTGATCGCGGTTTGCTCTTCCTCAATGCGTTCTACAAAACAATGGATGCCAATACTAGGTGGCTCTTCACTTTCATCTAAAACGACCTCAAAACTAAATTGCGACAAATTAGGGTTTGCGCCTTGTTCTTCAACCACTACCGAAGGCTCTTTCATATCCCCAACTCGGGTGATCTTTCCAGTCCATCGCTGACTGCCGCCATTACGGTCTCTAAGTTCAACTTTTTGACCAGGCTCAAGTTGATTGCGGCGAAATTCATCCACAGTCCCTTTTAAAAAGAGCCGACTGGTATCAACGATCGTCATAAAAGGATTCTCTGGAGCCGCTTCACTTGCGCTTCGATTCATTTGTCGCTCGTCCACGTCTTTAACGATTCCATCAATTTCGGCTTCCACGACGTCTGAGCCATGTTGCTCTTTGACTGAACGTAGTTCTAATTCTGCCCGTTCCAGCTCTAATTCGGCATCGCCAATGCTGCTTTCCAAGTTTTGCGCTTCTAGCAGTAATTGACTTTGCTGCATTTCCAAATCGGTTTTACGATCTTCCAGCCCTTCTTTGTCCTCTTCTTCCGCACTGGCAATTTTTTGTTTCGTCTCCTCCAGCTGATTCGTGACCTTATTGTATTGTTCCCATTTTTGATTCGTTTGCCGTCTTGCTTGTTCCACAGCTCTCGAGCGATTTGCCGTCGCCTGTTCTGCTTCTTTAATGGCCAAAGCCCCCTCAGGGTTAGAGTAAACAAAAAGAGCTTGCCCTGCTTTGACTTGATCCCCTGCCTCTACTTTTTTCTCAACAACTGATCCTCTTGAGCTATCCACCTTGACTTCAACCGTTCTTGCTGGTTCAACGACTCCTACTAAGTAAAAATCTGCTCTCGGTTGCAGATCTTGCAAAGTTATTTGAGTGATGGAAGGTTCTTCACGACGAGCAATCCCCCAGGCACTCGTCCAGCCTAAACTGCCGATGATCAGTAAACTACTGATGATCATGAAACTCTTTTTTGATTTGTTCATATGCTTTCTCAAACATCTCACCTTCCTGATTGGTTAATCGAATGACCACCTTTATTTAACCATTGTATCAATTTCTGTTTTAAACGTTTCTCTTAATATCTGCTGAAGATTTCTTAAGAAAATAGAATTTTTCCATTCTTTTTTTATTAATATGAAGAATTCTTAAGAAGAATTAGCTATTCGCTCTTACTCCTCTTTGCTATAATCAAGAAAGAATCAAGAACGAGTTAGAAAGGACTGTTTCATGCGTACGAAAACCTCTTTATTAATTTTTTCATTGTTTGGTCTTTGTTTATTGGTAGGTGCCTTATGGCTATTAAAGGAAACGAGACTCATTCAAATGGTGCTAGATAATTTTTTGTCAAACCTTGTTACAGATGGCGTTGTGGAAACAAGTGATGGCGAAGGCGGGATGATCGTTGGTACCTTTGTCGACTGGCGCCCTATTAAACAATTGTTCTTGGCATTCTCCTTCTTCCTCGTTTTTGCCGTTACCTTGATTTGCTATTTTAGTTATCGTTATGTTTCAAGAAAAAAAATTGCAAGGATCGCCGAAGGAATTCAGCTCTTTTTCTCTCAATCGGAAGCAAGTTCCACGGGCAGCCTAGCGATCGATCATGAATTATTAAAAATAAAAGATACGATGAACCGCAATGAGGCTCTTTTAAAGGAAGAAACACAGCGCACCAAGGACTTGATCACCTATTTGGCGCATGACTTAAAGACTCCCTTAGCTTCAGTGATCGGCTATCTCAACCTATTGTTGGATACGAAAAACTTGACCAATGAACAAATGACGCAATCCTTGACGATTGCTTTAGAAAAGTCTGAGCGTTTGGAAACGCTGATGAATGAATTTTTCGACATCACCCGTTTTAATCTGCAAGACATCCAATTGTATCAACGGGAACTTGATTTCGTCTTCTTACTGAAGCAAATCCAAGAAGAATTCTATCCGCTGCTAAAAGAAAAAGAACAAACCATCTGCTACTCTGGACCAGAGAGCTTGAAATTAAAAGCCGATAGTGAACAGTTGGCGCGAGTGTTAAACAATCTGTTAAAAAATGCCATTGCCTATGCGCCTGATCAAACCACGATCATAATGCAGCTAACCGTGGACGAACAAGCAGCAACTTTTATCCTAGCGAATCAAAGTGAGCCGATCGAACAAGAACAATTGGAGGCATTATTTGAAAAATTTTATCGTCTGGATCAAGCTCGTTCAACCAAGACAGGTGGAGCAGGTCTCGGATTGGCGATCGCCAAAGAAATTATTTTGGCGCATCAGGGAACGATCCGAGCTGCTAGCAAGAACAATGAGATTCAAATGATCGTCACATTGCCTTTAGCGACAAACCAACACGAAAAAACGAGAAAGTCAGTTAACTGAAAAGGAAGGTCAATACGAGTGGAAAAGATACTTTTAGTTGAAGATGAAAAAGAAATTTCAGATTTGATTGCCTTTTATTTACGAAACGAAAATTTTTCTGTCATCACTTGTGCAGATGGGAATGAAGCTCAGGTACAGATCGAGCAAAACAGCTTTTCTTTGGCGATTCTTGATGTCATGCTGCCAGATATCACAGGCTTTGACCTGTGTAAAATCATCCGCAAAAAGCATCATTATCCAATTATTATGTTGACAGCTAAATCTGAGGAAATCGATAAGATCACTGGTTTGACAATTGGTGCCGATGATTACATCACCAAGCCCTTTCGTCCGTTGGAAGTGATCGCTCGGGTGAAAGCTCAGATACGCCGCTCGACCCAATACAACGGCTCAGATCAAAACAAATTGATCGTGAGGGAGTTGGAATTAGATGTCAATAAGCGAAAATGTTTCTTGCAAGAAGAAGAACTTTCCCTGACGCCCATCGAATTTTCCATTTTAAAATTATTGATGGAGCGAAAAGGCCAAGTGGTAAGCTCTGAGGAAATGTTTCAAGAGGTTTGGGGCGAAAAATATTACACGTCTTCCAATAATACCATCATGGTCCACGTTCGAAACCTTCGGGAAAAAATGCACGATACCCACAAGAAGTCCTCTTATATCAAAACCGTTTGGGGGATCGGCTATAAAATTTAACACCAAAAACCGTCCTTTCATTGTACGAAAAGGACGGTTTTCTTGGGACTGAACACAAGTAAATCGAGAAACATAGAAAAAAGCTGGAACTGATTCTTTCAGTTCCAGCTTTTTTTATTTAGAAACGTGCAACTGCAAGCTTCTTTTATTTCGTAATCAAAGCATCTAAACTAGCCACTGCCAGACTCATCTTCGCGATTTTATCCAACAAGGCAAAACGGTTGCGGCGAATCTGTTCATCTTCCACCATGACCATTGTTTGATCAAAATAAGCTTCGATCAATGGGCGCAGTGCCACTAAGCTTTGGTAGTTTTCTTCCATCGTTTGATGTGGGAACTTGTCCTCTACTGTTAAGACCGCTTCATACAAGGTAGTTTCAGAGTCGTTTTCAAACAAGGCAGGATCAATTGCTGCTTGATCCAATTCGGCTTTTTTCGCTAAATTGATCACCCGTGTCAAAGCTTCCATCGATGGTTTGAAGTCGTTGTCCTGCAGATGTTCTCTTAACATTTGAGCCGTTTCAAACAACGTACTGATGTCTGCTTGACGTGCGCCTAAGACAGCTTCGATGACATCATGACGCGTATTTTTGCTGAGTAAGAATTGACGCAGACGACCTTTCACAAAATCGGTCACTTGTTCTTGACCAGCGGCAAGTTGAATCCCAAAAACTTCTGGTTGAGCATTAATGGCTTCCCGAATTTCTTCTTGCAACTGAGCAAATGGGAAGTACCAGCGCTTTTCAGCTAAGATGCGAATAATCCCGTAGGTTTGACGGCGTAAAGCATAAGGATCGTTTGAACCGCTTGGAACCATATCAACAGCGAAGAAAGCAAGTAAGCTGTCTAATTTATCCGCAATCGCTAAAACAGCCCCGATTTTTGATTGTGGCAGCTCGCCTTCTGCTGAGATCGGCATGTAGTGTTCACGAATCGCTTGGGCAACTGCTGGTTTCTCTCCTTGGATCAGGGCATATTTTTCCCCCATGATCCCTTGCAACTCAGGGAATTCCCCTACCATATTGGTCACTAAATCAAATTTATAGATTTGAGCTGCCCGTTGAAGGTCGGTCAGTTCTTCTTGTGTTAAACCAACGGTCTTCCCGATGATTTGCGCTGCTAGTCCGACACGTTGCATTTTTTCATATAAGCTGCCGATTTTTTCGTGGAAGGTGACTTGCTTAAGTTTTTCCACGCAATGGTCAATGGTCAGCTTTTTGTCTTCATTGTAGAAAAACTCAGCATCTTCTAGACGAGCGGTCAGGACTTTTTGGTTTCCTTTGATGACATTATCGATCTTCACAGCATCCCCGTTGCGGGCAGAGATGAAGTGCGGCAGCAATTCTCCGTCAAGGGTGCGGACATCGAAGTAACGTTGATGTTCTTTCATAGAAGTAACTAATACTTCTTCAGGGACAGAAAGATATTTTTCTTCAAAGTCCCCTACAAAGGCTGTTGGGTATTCAACTAGATTTGTCACTTCTTCTAGTAAGTCTTCATCTAAATCGATCCGCCAGTTGTTTTCTTGAGCGATCGCATTGATTTGTGCGGTGATCATTTGTTGACGTTCGCTTGGATCAGCGATGACAAATTGATGCTTCATTTTTTCCAAATAGTCGTCCGCATGATCAAACGTGACCGCCTCACCTAAGAAACGATGACCTTTTGACTCGCGACCGGTAACAATATCAAGGATTTGGAAAGGAATGACTTGCTCACCAAAGAGTGCTACGATCCAATGAATTGGTCGGATATATTCAAAATCGTAGTCTGCCCAGTGCATCGTTACTGGGAACGTCAAACTCGTGATTACTTCCTGCAATCCTTTCAATACCTCAACGGTTGGTTGACCTTGGGTATGTTTCGTTACATAGACATACTCAACACCTTTTAATTCACGGAAGGTGATGTCATCGGTTGTCAATCCTTGTCCACGAACAAACCCTTGAGCTGCTTTCGACCAATTGCCTGCATCATCTAACGCGATTTTTTTCGCTGGTCCTTTGACCTCTTCTTGCGTATCCGCTTGTTTTTCAGGAATACCGGTGACATAGACAGCCAAGCGGCGAGGTGTGGAATAGGCTTCGATCGTTGTATAAGGCAATGCATGAGCATCTAAGAAAGCTGCCGTTTTTTCTTGTAATTGTTTCATACTTGGGGTTACGACATGCGCAGGTAATTCCTCTAAGCCGATTTCTAATAATAGGTTTTGTGCCATCTTATTTTCCCTCCTCAATCAGTTTTTGCGCCACTTCTGGATCAAGCAATGGATAACCGAGATTTTCCCGTTCTGCTACAAATAGTTTTGCTACTTGACGTGCCATGTTACGGATACGTGCGAGGTACCCAGCACGTTCAGTGACGGAGACTGCACCACGTGCATCCAACAAATTGAAGGTATGGCTGCATTTTAAGATATAGTCGTAAGCTGGATGAACTAAGCGTTCATCGATACAGCGTTTTGCTTCTTTTTCAAAACGATCGAAGTTCCCTAAAAGCAAGTCTTGGTCACTGACTTCAAAGGAATATTTTGAATGTTCATACTCAGGTTGGCGGAAAATCTCACCATATTTGACACCTGCAGACCATTCAAGATCGTAGACACTTTCAACTTCTTGAATATAAGATGCTAGACGTTCTAAGCCGTAAGTGATCTCTGATGTCACTGGCTTACATGCTAAGCCGCCGACTTGTTGGAAGTAAGTAAACTGAGTGATCTCCATCCCGTCTAACCACACTTCCCAACCAAGACCTGCACAACCCATCGAAGGATTTTCCCAGTTATCTTCGACAAAACGAATATCATGTTCTAATGGATCGATCCCTAAAAGACGCAGGCTTTCTAAATAAAGCTCTTGGATATTTTCAGGAGAAGGCTTCATCACGACTTGGAACTGGTGGTGCTGATACAAACGATTTGGGTTTTCCCCGTAGCGGCCATCAGCTGGACGGCGAGAAGGTTCTACGTAAGCGGCGTTCCATGGTTCTGGACCGATTGCACGTAAAAATGTGTATGGGCTCATGGTCCCAGCCCCTTTTTCTGTATCATAGGCCTGCATCAGCATACAGCCGTTTTCAGACCAGAATTTTTGCAGGGTCAAAATCATCTCTTGCACAGTTAGTTTACTCATCTTTATCTTCCTTTCTTATAACGCATTGACGACAGGATAAAATTCGACAACTGATCCAGGAATCAATTTCACTTCGACCACGACATCTGCTTCTAAAACATCCGATAAGTCGTAAAGCATTTGGTCTGGGCTCGTTGTAAATTCATGTAAAAGCTGTTCATCCTTTAAAAGGCGAACTTGCAGTGGAATACTTGCTAATACTTTGAGCTTTTTTTCGGTAAACGCACTTGCTGGAATCGTCATATCAAATAACATAAAAACCCTCCTTTGTTTTTGGCTATTCTTGGTGTGAAACATAAAAAAGTCCCTATATCTATACAAAGTGTATAGATATAGGGACGATAAATTCGCGGTTCCACCCTACTTCCGACAAGTCGGCAGCTTCATTGATCATGCTCACGGACGCCTGCGAAATAAGGTTCCAACTTGGCTTTCACTCTCCCAAGTTCGCTTCATGGAATGGTCTTCTTTCTTTCTTCCGATCATAGCACGGATTCGATTACCCTTATGATAGTAGTTGAAGCTAGGGTTTGTCAATGATTAATTTGAACTTTTATGCTTCTGGGCCTAAATCCGCCTGATCATGAAAGACGATCTCATCAGCGATTTTCCCATCACTTTCAAAAACGATGATCTCATTCATTCCGATTTTTAAAAACGGTGCTGGGACGTACAAGCGCTGCTGCGGTCCTTTTTCCCAAAAACGGCCGATCGTATGACCATTGACTTGGACAAACCCTTTACCCCAGCCTGGCAATTCGATAAAGGTATCTGCACATTCATCAAAAACACATTCAAAGCGTGAGAAACTTGGTTGTCCTTTTTGCCATTTTCCTTGGAAATCAATGGCATGCAAATTATCCATCGGTAAGGGATAGATTTCCCAGTTGCTTTGGAAGGCGCCATTGATGATCACACCGTCTTTGATGCCTTTGTGCTGATGGTTCATTTTTACAGAATAATTGACCCGCCCCATATTCTCCACCAAGATCCCCAACTCGTTTTCTGATTCTGATAAATCGAAACTGTAGGTTTGACCGATTTCTTGATCGTAATCGATGCGCAAAAGTTCCTGGTTGATAAACGTATGGGCACGATCCATCGTATTGATCAGACGGTAGTCGGCAATCTTCCGAGCAGGCCCAATCAGTGAGCGATAATAGATATAACCTGTCGCTTGATTGCAGGCTTCCATCGATAACGGGTAATTACTTATAATCGGTTGACTGATCGTGTCGATCGTCGAAAACAAGGAGACTCGTTCTTTCACTGAGAATGTTCCATAAGCTTTTCGCTCAATTTCCATACTCAAGGGAAACTCAGGAATTTCCGCATAGTCAGCGATCACCTTTTTGAAGGCTTGGTATTTGGCAGTAGGTTCTCCCCATTCTGTCAACAAGGCATCGTAATCATAGCTAGTGACATCCGGCGCTAAGCGTTCATAATAGTTTGACCCGTTCATAAAGCCAAAGTTGGTCCCGCCATGAAACATATAGATATTGACAGAACCTAATGCTAAACAATCCTGCAATTCCTTTACTGCATCTTGTGTTGAGGTCGTATGGTGCTGGTCGTCACCCCAGGCATCAAACCAGCCGATCCAAAATTCCATGACCATCAGTGGCCGTTTTTCTCCGTGAAATTTTCGAAGTTTTTCAAAATTTTCCTTGATGTTGGAGCCGCAGTTGATCGTAGGCAATGCCAAGTCTTTGATACTGCCGTTTTCTAGCATATCGTGCCAAGGTCCGTCAGAGGTCACTAACGGCGTTTCTACACCATGCTGCCGCATCGCAGCCACCATTTTCCGCAAATACTCTTTATCATTGGCGTAGCTGCCGTATTCATTTTCTACTTGCATCATTATAATCGGACCGCCTTGGGTGATCTGCAGATCCCGCACTTGTGGAAACAAATGGGCGAAATAACGAGTGATTTTTTCCATAAATGGGGGATAATCAAACCGAAGCTTCATCATAGGGTCTTGCAATAGCCAATAAGGCAGTCCCCCAAATTCCCACTCCGCACAAATATAAGGTGCTGGTCGCAAGATGACATAAAGCCCTACTTCTTGTGCCGTTTGGATAAATCGCCGCAAATCAAGGATCCCATCAAATTGATAGACACCTTCCTGTGCTTCATGAAGATTCCAAGGAACATAGGTTTCGACGGTATTACAGCCCATCAAGCGTAGTTTCTCTAAGCGGTCTTGCCAATATTCAGGAACGACACGAAAATAATGGATCGCTCCAGAGATCACTTTAAAAGGCTTGTTGTCTAAATAAAAGTCATCTTCAATAGCAAAAGTTCGCATCAGTTACGCCCCTCTTTGACGATATAGGTGGTGTAATGCGTCAGCATCATTTCTGAAGAAAGAACCTTACCCGTCAGAAGATCCGTTTTTCCAACAAACATTTCTGGCAGCGGTTGTGCTTCTTCGTGGAAATTGATGATGACGAAAAATTTCGCCTCTTCATTTTCACGACAGGCAATTTCTAGTTTTGTTGCCTCCTCGATCACTGGGGTAATATCGGACTCTTCGACGATCGTTTTGAAAAGCTGATCTTGCAGCTGATCTTCCAACTGTCCACCGAAGTAATAGACGGTTCCATCGCCAAATGTATTTTTGGTCACTGCCGGCATTCCTGCATAGAAATTGCTCGTGTAATGCGCTAGCGCTTCGGCGTTTTCTAAATGAATCAAATCGCTGACTAAATTACTTGTTCCTGTGAGTTCTTCATTGACTAACGAAACCCCGTTTGATTGTTCTGGGGCTAATGCATCGATTTCTTCCACCCAGATGCCAGCTAATTCCCGTAATGGTCCAGGGTAGCCGCCTAAGTGAACATTGTCTGATTGATCAACGATGCCGCTCATATACGTCGTAAGTAAGGCACCACCTTGCTTAACGAAATCAGTGAGCCGCTCTTGCATCCCTTCTTTGATCATGTAAAGAACCGGAGCTGCGACTAGCTTGTATTTTGATAAGTCAGCATCCACGGGAACCAAATCGACCGCTATATTTTGGTCGTAAAAATAGCGATAGTAGCGATGGATCTGTTCTACATATTTCAGATCAACGGTCGGACCACTCGTGTATTCTAATGCCCAATAATTGTCCCAATCGAAAATCACAGCAACCTGTGCTTGGGTTTGCGTGCCAATGATGTCTGAAAGCTGTGCTAATTCAGCCCCAAGAGCGGCTGTTTCTCGGAAAACCCGCGTGTCTTCATGACCGACATGTTCGATGACCGCGCCATGGAATTTCTCACAAGCACCAATGGAACGTCGCAATTGGAAGTATTGGATCGTATCTGCCCCATGAGCAATCGTTTGGTAGCTTTGCGCCCGCATCTGTCCTGGTTTTTTTAATGAATTATAAGGCTGCCAGTTTTGTTGGGAAGGTGTTTGTTCCATCAGCATAAAAGGCTGCTGTTTTAACCCGCGCATCAAATCATGGGTCATGGCTACTAAGCTCCATGGCGTATTGTACGATGGATAATTATCCCACGAAACAAGATCCATTTCCTTTGCCCACTTGAAATAATCCAGTCCTTTAAAGGTTCCCATCAAATTCGTTGTAATCGGTGTTGTGGGATCGATTTTCCGAATAGCGTCCCGCTCCATCATGTAGTTTTTTAAAAGACTATCCGAGTTGAACCGTCGGTAGTCAATAGAAATTCCTGCAAATGCCGTCTTGTCATAGCCGATTCCTTCTGACAGCGCATTTGGCAGCACGATTTCATCCCATTCATACACGGTATGCCCCCAAAATTCCATATTCCAGGCTTTATTCAGTGCTTCGATCGTATGATATTTATCCTTTAACCAGACACGAAACGCTTTTTCACAGTTGTCGCAATAACATTCGCCGCCGTATTCATTATTGATGTGCCAACAAGTCACTTGTGGATTTTCGCCGTAACGTTCGGCTAATTTCGTTGCCAAGCGTTCTGCGTATGTTTGATAAACCAAACTGTTGGGACAGGCATTGTGCCGTTGCCCAAACTTATGATGGCGTCCATCATAATCGGTGCGAACGACTTCTGGATACTTCTTAAACATCCAAGCTGGCAAAGCGGCTGTGGAAGTGGCTAAGACGATGTCGAAGCCTTCCGTACTTAATTTTTCGATGATTTGATCCAATTCCTCAAAATCATAACAATTTTCAGAGGGTTGGATCTTTGCCCATGAAAAAACATTGACGGTCGCGCTATTGATACTTGCTTTTTTAAAGATCCGAATGTCTTCTTCCCAAATCTCTTTCGGCCACTGATTGGGATTATAATCGCCGCCAAATAGAATTCTATCAAAAAATTTTGTCATGTAAGTGAACGCTCCTTTAAAATAAAATGATTTCTACTCTCTTATTGTAAGGCTTTTCATTCTATTGTAGTATAATACATGAAACACTATTTTATAACTTTTCGAAACACGGAGGTACACTATGCCTATCTACTTTTATCAAACCAATCAGCAGCTGCCTTTATCTCTTGAAAGCATCGGCAACGATTGGGCGCAAGATGACGTCGCTCGTCCTGATGGTTATCCCTACTTCCATTGGCTGCAAACCGAGCAAGGGGAAGGCCGAATCACATTTGGTCAGGAATCGTTTATCTTACGTCCGAATGAAGGCATTTTGATTTTTCCTTTTACGCCCCATCGCTACTATCCATTGACTAACTGGAAAACATCCTTCGCCACATTCCAAGGCCCTTTGGCAGCTGAGGTGTTAAAGCAGTACACGAATCAGCCCTATATATTAGCTGAAGAGTCAGAAACCTTTTCTTATGTCACCTGGATCAATCAACGGATCAAAGAAGACCAACAAATCAGTTGGGACCCGCTACGGGCTTCTAGCGAATGTTACCGCTTTTTATTGACGATCATGCAAGAACGCTTAGGGAATCCAACAGAAAAACACCCGCTGTTCCAACAATATCTGGTTCCCGTTATACAAGAAATCGAAACGAATTACGATCAGGCGATCACGATCAAAGAACTAGCAGGGCTCGTCTATGTGTCACCACAGTATCTCTCACGTTTGTTCCAACGTTTTTTGGGGCAATCTACTGCACAATATTTATTGAACTACCGCATGACCCGAGCCAAAGAGCTTTTGGTGGCACAGCCAGATCTGCCCATTCAACAAGCTGCCTTCGCCGTGGGGTTTCAAGATGCAAGTCACTTTACAGCATTATTCAAAAAAAGAGTCGGCTTAACTCCATTGAAGTTTCGCCAACTCTATCATTGATTTTTCGGTTTTAAGACGTCTTGCCAGTGCCCCATCTGATCGATAAACTTCTTACTTTTTAAATGAATGCCCACATATTCATCATATAATAAATCAATCACTCGTCGGATCGCGGCTTTCGTTTCTGGCTTTAATTTGATTGATGCAATCTGCTCGTAGGATATTTGCGAAAATAAGCGAATAAAATGGATCGCCCGAGAATCAGCATGATAACGACGTTCGTCCATCCCCCAGTGCTGTTCACATAAAATACCGCTATATTTTGAGGAATAGTCAAACCGACCGTCGGTTTTTCCGCAGATCGCACAATGGGTCCAATTCGGGGTGATCCCGAAACGGTGCAAAATCTGGATCTCAAAGATATTGGTGATGATCTCTGCGTCGTTTTCTTGATCCATTAATTGCAAGGCCTCATGTAAAAATTGGTATAGATGTGGGTCATAGACCCGATCATCAATAGCAGAATCAGCCAAATTCAATAAGTAGGTTGCATAACCAGCAATAAAAATATCACTTTGGATCGTACGAAAAGGATGGATGTCTTTGGCATTGTTTAAAAAGGACAAGCCTTCCGTTTTGATGGTTCCCATGTAGGTGGCTTCAGTATAGGAGAGCAGCGCTGGTGCCAAGGGGTTATTTTTCCGATGGGCACCCTTGACATAAAACATTTGCTTCCCAGCAGATTCCGTAAAGATTTTGACTAGCTTGTCTTTTTCTTTATGGTCTTTTGAAAAAAGTAAGATTCCTTTTGTTTCAACAAGATTCATCGTCGCACCCCATTTCTTTAAAAAAACTGATCCAGTTCGCTGACTGCATCAGTTTTTCCTCATTAAAACAGATCATGTTTGATCTGCATGTCATCAATACTCATCTTTGCGATAGCCATAGTCCGTTAAGAAGGTTTGCTTGTCGCGCCAATCTTTTTGCACTTTTACCCATAATTCCAAGAAGACTTTGTCATCTAACAAGTGTTCAATGTCTAAACGAGCTTTCGTACCGATCTGTTTCAGCATTTTTCCGCCTTTACCAATGATAATGCCTTTTTGACTGTCACGTTCGACAATGATCGTCGCTTGAATATGCACCTTGTCATTGTGGTCTCGTTTCATAGAGTCAACGACGACTGCTACTGAGTGAGGTACTTCATCTCTGGTCAGTAGCAAGACTTTTTCCCGCACCAATTCGGAGACGATAAAGTATTCTGGATGATCCGTGATTTGATCCTCTGGGAAGTACTGAGGTCCTTCTGGCATTTCATCGATCAGTAGCTTCATTAACGTTTCGAAATTATTGCCTTCTGTTGCGGAAATCGGTACGATCTCAGCAAAGTCCATTTGTGAGGAGTAGTCTTCAATAATTGCCAATAAGGCATCTGGATGGACTTTATCAATTTTATTGATCACGAGGAAAACCGGTGTCTGACTTTGGCGCAATCGTTCGATAATAAAATCATC
The DNA here is from genome assembly GCF_051713705.1 of Enterococcus sp. DIV1083b. NCBI lineage: Bacteria > Bacillati > Bacillota > Bacilli > Lactobacillales > Enterococcaceae > Enterococcus > Enterococcus sp. DIV1083b. The sequence goes on along the minus strand of NZ_JBIOQJ010000001.1, from coordinate 1,478,485 downwards.
GCCCTTGCCACGCTTTTGGTCCGCACTGATCATAAATAGCGTCACGTCAACTTCTCGCAGTGCACTATAGGCGGTTTCAACCATAAAATCGCCTAAACGGTGTTTGGGTTTATGGATCCCTGGTGTATCGATAAAGATCAGCTGTGCGTCATCCGTCGTGTAGACCCCTTGGATTTTGTTACGGGTCGTTTGCGCTTTGTCACTCATGATCGCGATTTTTTGTCCTACGACTCGATTTAGTAGTGTTGATTTCCCAACATTTGGCCGCCCGACGATCGCAACGAAGCCTGATTTGTGTGTTGTCATTGTTGTTCCCCTTTATCTTGTGTTTTGGTGCGCATCAGAAGAGCTGCAGCAATTTTGGCAAGAAGATGATCGCTGCGACGACTAACGCAAAAACTGCGGTCATCAGCACGGCACCAGCTGCCATATCTTTGATTTTTTTTCCGATAGGATGGAAATGGAAATCTGTAAACATATCTACGACGTTTTCAAAGACGGTGTTGATGATCTCAACGATCCAGACTAAGAAAACAGCTAGCAGCAACCAGAGCCATTCCATTTGACTCAAACGGAAAATAAAGCCTGCAATGATCGCAACGATTCCTAGTGCAACATGTTTACGCATATTGCGTTCCTCTTTAAAGACGGTTTTTATACCAGTGAAAGCAAATTCGATCGACGAAATAAATTGTTTGTTTTTCCCAATATTCTTATCTTTTGAGTCCATAGGCATCCAGTATTTCCTTTTGCAGTCCAAACATTTCCTTTTCATCTTCAGGTGTCATATGATCATAGCCATTGATATGCAAGAAACCATGTAACGCCAAGAAACCCAGCTCCCGATCATAGGTATGCCCGTATTCAGCAGCTTGTTCTTTCGCTCGTTCAATGGAGATCATAATATCTCCAAGATCACGCGGCAGCTCTTCAAGGGCTTCGTCAAAAATGATCGACAGCTCTTCGTCAGTTTCTTCTTCAAAGGCAAAACTGATGACATCTGTTGGCATATCTTTGCCGCGGTACTCCCGATTGATTTCTTGGATCGCCGCATTGTCCATAAATGTGACGGACATTTCAGTATCCTCTGGAAGTTCTAAATGTCCTGCAGCAAATTGCAACAGTCCTTCGATCTCTTTGATCTTGGTTTCCCCCACTGAATTTGTCTCATCTAAAAAGGTAATCTCCATTAGCGCTCTCTTCTTTCTTGTTCTTCTTTCATTTTCTCTGCTTCCGACTTCATTTTTGGATATTTGATCCGTGAATGGAAGGTACTGCAAAGTCCGTTGACCAGTGATTTTTCAATCATTCGGATTTCTTTCAAAGTCAGGCCTGTTTCATCCAATTGACCGTCTAAGATCCGATCATTGATGAGATTTGCAACAAATTCTTGAATCTTTTGATTTGTTGGATTTTCCATCGCTCGAACAGCTGCTTCACAACTATCCGCGATACTCACAACGCCAGCTTCTCGTGTTTGCGGTTTTGGACCAGGATAACGGAAATCTTCTTCCGTCACCTCGGGATTACGCTCTTTGGCTTTCACGTAGAAATAACGCATCAAGGTCGTGCCATGGTGTTGACGACAAATGTCGATCACCATGCGCGGCATTTTGGCTTCTTCGAGAATTTCCGCCCCATCGATCACGTGACCGAAGATGATTTGTTTGCTGTCTTCAGGCAACAAGAAATTATGCGGGTTTTCGGCACCAGCAGGTAAATTTTCTACAAAGAAATTGGCATGTTTGACCTTGCCGATATCATGGTAATAACAAGCCACACGAGTCAGTAAGCTTTGCCCGCCGATTTCGGCAACGGCATTGGCACTAAGATTAGCAACCATCATACTGTGATGATACGTTCCTGGCGCTTCTTCCAGCAACTGTTTTAACAATGGATGATTCGGGTTACTCAATTCATTTAACACGATCATACTCTCATCCGTCACCAACAATTCGATGTAAGGATGTAGTCCCATCGTTAGCAAATAGCTTAAAAGAGAGCCTGCTAAACCACAAATGATCGTGGTCCAAGTGTTCCCGCGAGCAAAATCCATTCCTTGGAAAATCACCAGCACAAAACTCAGTAAGAGCGGAAAGACGATCACCCACGCTACTGCCGTTTTCCCTTGACTAGCGATGCGGGCGCGCTTGATCATCGTTCCCATCAAGCCAGAGAACAAATAGGTGACTAAGACGGTCGTCAACAAGTTGGTTCCGCTAGAATCAAAGTAAATAAAGAGTGCGCTGATTACTTGGAAAATCGCTGACAAAATCCCCAAACGACGGCTGGAGAAAATACTCAGGATCAACGGTGTAAACGCAGCTGGGAAAAACAGCGGGATAAAGGTCACTAATTCAGATTGGAAAAGTTGGAAAAACTTCATGATCAAAATACTGAATGCCATTGCCAAAATATAAAACGTGACCGCATTCATCCGTTTTTCCACGTCTTTCGTCTGTTTCGTGTAATAAAACACCATCAGCATCTGTAAGACTGTTGCTAACACTAAAGCGATCAATGGAAAAACAGAAAAGGTCTGATTAGTCATTCCTAAAAGCTGCAGCTTCTCTAGGGCATTGGCATCGATCTGCGAGCCCTCACGGACAATGATCTCTCCTTGATAAATCATCACTGGAGGAACAGCATCCATGGCGGTTTGCCGTGCTTCTTCTGTCCGTTTTTCATTTGGGATATCGTTCACGACGATTCCTTGATTGACTAAGAAACGTAAGACAGAAGCCATATCTGAGCTAACATCTAAGAACTGGATCTTATCTTCCGCCTCAGAACGGAACGCACTTAATTCCGTTTGGCGGATCTGTTTCGCCATTTGTTCATCTATTAATTGTAGCGCATAGGTACGAACTGTATTTAATTCATCATCACTTAATGAGAACATCGTCGTCAAAAAATTATTGGTAAATGACTGATAAAAATCCAGTTCATCATCACTCATTTTTTCAAATTCTTGTTTTAAGGCTGCGATATATTCATCTGTACTAGGTTTAGGGATATTTTCATCCTCATCGGCCTCAGCCACTTTTTTTTCATGGGCTTCATCCACTGATTTTTTGACTGAAGCAACTAAGTCAAATAAATGATCGATACGATCATGCTGCGTTTGCGCCAGTGTATCCTGATACGTGTACTCTGGTGGTACAGCTTCGGCAGCCAGTTTACGCTTTTGTTCTGTCGCAGCGGTATTTTCGATCGTTTTATTGGCACGGATATTTTCTTCCGCCACTTGACCTTCGCTATAATCGACATTGTTTTGTTTGACGCTGGTGTACATGATACCAATCGAAAAAAGAAAGAAAAGGAACATCAAAACTGGTAGATAGAATTTCCCAAGTCTTTCTCTAAATTTCCGTAGTGGTTGAATGATCATAGTTCTCCTCCTAAAAGACGATCAGCGCTTGTCTTTAAGATCTGCTTCTTTATATGCGCGAATGATCTCGGCAACAACTGGATGCCGCACGACATCTCCTGCTTCAAAATTAGCAAAAGCAATTTTAGGGATCTCTTGTAACGTTCGTTCGGCGTGGATCAGGCCGCTTAAAGTCCCTTTTGGCAAATCGATCTGGCTGGTATCGCCATTGACGATCATTTTAGAGTTGAATCCTAAACGGGTCAAAAACATTTTCATTTGAGCGATCGTCGTATTTTGCGCTTCATCTAAAATGACAAAGGCATCTTCTAGCGTACGTCCACGCATATATGCCAATGGTGCGATCTCAATGACGCCTCGTTCCATGAGACGGTTCGTATGATCCATCCCAAAAATTTGATACAACGCATCATAAACGGGGCGTAAGTAAGGATCGACTTTTTCTTTCAAGTCTCCTGGTAGGAAACCAAGATTTTCTCCTGCTTCAACCGCGGGCCGTGTCAAAATGATTTTTTGCACTTGGCCTTTCTTTAAAGCTGCAATTGCCATTACGACTGCTAAGAAGGTCTTTCCGGTTCCAGCGGGGCCGACACCAAAGACTACATCATGTTTACGGACGGCTTCGATATATTTTTTTTGCCCAGCATTTTTCGCTCGGATCGGTTTGCCGTTACGGTCTTTGATGATCTCTTCTTCATACATATCTTTGAAATAATCAAGACTGCCCTTATTCACCATATTCAACGCGGTGATCACATCGGGGGTACTGATATTGATGCCTCGTTTGATCAACTCTTGCAAAGCCCGAATCACGGATTGTGCCTTTTCAGCGGCTTCGGTTTCTCCTACGATTTGGATCAGCTCACCACGAGTGTGAATGACCGTTCCTGTGGAGTCTTCAATAATTTTGATGTTCTTATCGTGGGCACCTAATAATAAACGAACGTCATCGTTTTCACTAAGTGTTATCTCGATCGTTATTGTTTTGTCTGTCAAATATGTTACAGCTCCTTTTTTGGCGTTCTTATTAATAATAACATAAGATGGAAAAAAGAAAAATTACTTATCAAGCACAACAGTCGTTTCCCCTTGTCCTTATGCTTTTTTTAAGTTTTCGAAATCAGAAAAAAAGCCGCAAGCATGTCATCCATACTTGCGGCGTGAGCTTACATTTGATCCAATAATTCTTTAACGATCGCATTGACTTGATTGCCGTCTGCTTTGCCTTTAACTTGTGGCATTACAGCACCCATCACTTTTCCAAATTCTTTGGAAGAAGAAGCACCAGTCTTTTCAATCGCTCCAGCGACGATTTGGCGGATTTCCGCTTCATCGAGTTGTGCTGGCAAATATTTTTCAACAACTGCAATTTCAACTTTGACTTTCTCTGCTAGATCATTTCGGTCAGCTTTCTCAAACTCATTTAAAGAATCACGACGCTGTTTCATCTCACGAGACAAAACGGTCAACTCTTCTTCTTCATTCAAGTCAGAACCTTTTTTGATCTGCTCATTTTGAATTGATGCTTTCAACATGCGGATCACCTGCAAGGTTTCCTTGTCTTTGGCTTTCATCGCTGTCTTCATGTCATCATTCAGTGTACTTAGTAGTGTCACACTACCAGCTCCAATTCTCAAAACAGTAGAAAATTAGAATTTTTTGCGTTTTCTAGCTGCTTCAGATTTTTTCTTACGCTTTACGCTAGGTTTTTCGTAAAATTCACGTTTACGAGATTCCTGTAAAGTACCCGCTTTTGACACGGAACGTTTGAAGCGACGAAGAGCATCGTCAAGTGATTCGTTTTTGCGAACGACTGTTTTTGACATGTAAATTCCCTCCCTCCGAGCTTAAAAAGTAACCGTAGTTGTTATTGAAATAAAATCCCAAAAAACACGACTGTCCTTTAAAAATTATAGCTAACCCCTGAAAAAGTGTCAAGGCATTCTGTTAAAAAAGTCTTCGATCCCATCAAGTTTGTTTGGGTTTTCATTGACATTCTTCACAACGGCCCAAAATCTCGAAGCGATGTCCCTCGATCAAGCAGCCAGGAAGCTGTTCTTGGAAGAAGTCCATCGGGCAAATATGTAGTTCTTTTGTTTTGCCACAAACCGTGCAAATAAAGTGATGGTGATGATGGTCCTCTAATTCTGCACAGCAGTTATAGCGAAACTTCATCTCCCCGTTCAGCTCTGTTTCTTCTAAAATACCGATCTCAGAAAAATCATGCAGATTACGGTAGATCGTATCATAACTCAAGCCAGGATACTTTTCTGACATGTATTCATGAATTTCCTTTGCTGGCAAATAGCGATTGCGTTTCACTAAATAGGTGATGATCGCTTCTCTTTTTTTGGTGTATTTAAAGCCATTTTCTTTCAATGTAGTCATGGCATGCTCAATAAGTGTTTGATTTTTCATCGTAGGCCCTCCTGATAAATCAAAATCATTCCGATTCTATCGATCTTAAGTATGGTATAATGAAATCAATAAAAAAGCAAGAGAGGATTTTTCTTATGAAGCCAACTGAACCTGAACAACCAGACTTGCAAGAAAAATTGCAAACCAGTGCCGCAGTGACGATGTTCGTGTTGTCGGACTCTGCCGGCGAAACGGCATCGAAGCTTGCACAAGCGACAATGGCCCAATACCCCAGCGTCGAATTTAACCTTTTTAGACGCACGTTTATCCACACAAAAGAGCATTTGATCAAAGCTTTGTCTGATGCAAAAAAACACAACGCCATTATTCTTCATACCTTGATCAAAGAAGAACTTGTGGATTTGACGAATCATTTTTGTGAAGAAGCTGACCTTTACCATTTCGACGTATTGACCCCTCCAGTAAGTGAAGTAGAACGACGAACTGGCGTAGCACCTTCACGAGAGCCAGGGGCTTTGCACCACTTAAACGAAAATTATTTCAAACGCATCAAAGCCATGGAATTTGCGGTTATGTACGATGATGGGAAAGACCCTCGTGGCTTCTTGGAAGCAGATGTCGTGTTACTAGGGGTTTCTCGGACGTCAAAAACGCCTTTGAGTCTATTTTTAGCAAACAAAAATTTAAAAGTTGCTAACCTGCCTTTAGTACCGCAAGCCCACATCCCAAAACAGCTCTGGGAAATCGATCCGAAAAAAATCGTCGGGCTAACAAACGATCCGAATGTGTTAAACAGTATTCGCAAAGAACGGATGCGCTCCTACGGATTGAACCCCGATTCTGCGTATTCCGATATAGAAAAAATCAAAGCGGAGCTGACGTTTGCCAATGATCTTTACGAGAAACTAGGCTGTGTCGTGATCAATGTCGCTTCTCTTTCCATCGAAGAAACCGCCTCTATGATTTTAAATGCATTAAACTTAGAAGATCATAGTTATTACACGTCAGAAACGAAAGACTAACCCCGATGAAGCAATGAAAAACGGTGAGCAGAAAATCTTCTGCTCACCGTTTTTGGTCTGTGGCTCATTTATTATTCTCTTTTAGAACACTTGCAGCCCTTCACGATCGATTTGCAATTGTTCAATATACGCATTGCTCTCCAAGGCGTGCAAAAGTTTTGAGATTCGTTCTGCCCGTTCCTCTGGGACGATCGCTAAGACCGTAGGACCTGCGCCGCTTAAGAAACAGCCATAGCCGCCTTCTTCTTCGCAGATTTGGCGAATGGTCGACAAGTGCGGTACAAGCTTTTCCCGATAGGCTTCATGAAAACGATCCTGCTGCATCAATTTTCCTGCAAGAGGCAGATTGCCATTGATGACCGCTGCGATCATCACGTTGGCGATCGCACTGGCTTCGACAGCTTGCTCGTGAGAAAGGGTCTGCGGCAAGACTTGACGACTTGCTTCAGTCAACAGTTCTTCATGAGGAATATAGGCAATGATCTCGCACTCTGGAAAATGATGCTTGACTAAATACGTATGCTTGTGCTGATGGTCGTAAGCAGCAACCGCAAAATCTCCATAAATTGCTGGTCCAACGTTGTCAGGATGCCCTTCGATGGCAGTTGCGATCTCAAGCTTTTGTGCTGCACTCAGATTCATGTGGGCCATGCGGTTGGCTAGTTCAATCCCGGCGACGATCACTGAGGAACTGCTGCCTAAGCCTCGTGCCAAAGGAATGTCCGAACTCATTCGGATTTTCAAAGGCTTCATGTTTGGTGCTAATTTCAATGCCACACGCAAAAGCAAGTTGGTTTCATCCGTTGGGATCTCTGAACCTAGCTCATGGATGATTTCCCACGTATCGTTTTCTTTTAAAACTTCAATGAACAAATACTTTGACAGGGCAATCCCGCAGGAATCAAAACCAGGCCCTAAGTTCGCACTGGTTGCAGGAACGCGGATCTTCATAGATTGGCAACTCCTTCACGAAGATGCTGACGCATTTCTTCTAAATCACTCATCTTATTGATGGTTACTTCTGTCGCTTTGATAGCTGTATCAGGATCTTTCAGACCATTTCCAGTAAAGACGGCAACGACAGTCTCACCTGGTTTGATTTTCCCTGCTTTCACGTGCTGGATGACACCAGCCAGCGAGGCAGCTGAGCCTGGTTCAATAAACACACCATCTTGCGCAGCAATTTTACGGTAAGCATTCAAAATTTCCTCATCGGTTACTGCATCGATGTGTCCATTTGATTCATCACGAGCGGCTTCTGCCAACTGCCAGCTGGCTGGATTGCCGATCCGAATCGCTGTAGCGATCGTTTCTGGCTGTTCGATGACTTCACCACGGACGATCGCAGCAGCACCTTCAGCTTCAAACCCATGCATTCTTGGCAACGCGGTGCCTTTTTTCTCATGCCATTCTTTGAACCCTTTCCAATATGCCGAGATATTTCCTGCATTACCGACAGGAATCGCAAGAACATCTGGCGCTTGTCCTAATTGTTCGCATACTTCAAAGGCAGCTGTTTTTTGTCCTTCTAAACGATAAGGATTGACTGAGTTTACTAGTGCCACGGCTTCGGTTTCTGCAATATCTCGTACTGCTTTTAACGCTTCATCAAAGTTTCCTGGGATCGAAATGATGTCGGCTCCATAAACGATCGCTTGCGCCAATTTCCCCATAGCGATCTTGCCATCTGGAATAACAACGTAAGCTTTGATCCCCGCTCTGGTCGCATAAGCTGCTGCTGCCGCACTGGTATTTCCTGTCGATGCACAGACGATTGCTTTGGCACCTTCTTCCACCGCTTTTGCCACCGCCATGACCATCCCTCGGTCTTTAAAAGAGCCTGTCGGATTCAGCCCTTCGTATTTTCCATACAATTGAATCCCTAATTCCTTGGAAAGGCTTGGTAAGGGAATCAACGGCGTGTTGCCTTCAGCCAGCGACAATGCTGGTGTATTTTCGTTGACTGGCAGATATTCCTTGTATTGATGCAATAATCCTTGATACATGTTTATTCCTCCATCACTTTCATTATTTGTATGTCTTGTGCATCGGTATAAGTTGCGAGTTTTTCTGTTAGCTCTTTTTCGCTCATTGGATTGGTGATTCCAGCTATTCGTTGGTCTGCTTCGTTGAACACCGTTTGCTCAAACGCAAACCATTCTGGAAGAGCGTTCCCTTTGATCTCTTGACTTGAAAAAGACACATAATGCTGGCTAGGGACTTCTTCTACAGATGCTAATGCTGTTTCTTTTTCAAAAGTTAGAAAAGGTTCAACGATCCCAAAGCTTTTATTTTTTGCTAAAACGGTCAAATCCGCTACCACGCTGGTGGCCGTCGGTCGTGATCCTGCTCCTGGTCCATAAACCATTGATTGATCGATGCCTTCACTCTCGATAAAAATGCCATTAAACTCGTTTTGGATCGTCGCTAACGCATGGTTTTTCGGCACTAATACAGGTCCAACTGACACAGTAAGGGAACCGTCAACTGTCTTTTGTGCTGCACCGATCAACTTCACTTCATAACCAAAGGCTTGTGCCTGCTTAATATCTGCCACAGCTAAGCCGCGGATGCCTTTTGTTGCCACATCAGCAACATGGATCGTTTTCCCAAAAGCAAATTTGGTCAGGATCACCATTTTATAGGCCGCATCGATACCGTCAACATCATTAGTAGGATCTGATTCGGCAAAACCTTTTGCTTGGGCTTGTGACAAAGCATCTTCATAGGTCATGCCATCTTCCGTCATTTTTGTCAGCATATAATTGGTCGTCCCATTGACGATACCAAAAATCCCTGTGATGGTATCAGGCAGATAGTGGGTGCTCAATGTACGCAAGATCGGAATGCCACCACCCACGCTGGCTTCATAATAAAGAGACACCCCGGCTTTTTCAGCGATTGCCAGCAGTTCAGGTCCATGGGTGGCAATCAAGTCTTTATTTGCCGTCACAACGTGCTTCTTATTTTCTAAAGCAGCTGAAATAAACGCTTTTGCCGGATCGATCTTCCCGATCAATTCCACAATTACGTCGATGGTCTCATCTTCAAACAACTCATTTGCCTCATTCGTCAACGCAAACCCGTACTTAGCCGCTAACGCAGACTTATCCTCGTAAGGCGAAGCTAATGCTTTCGTGATTTGCACACTGACTCCTGTGCGTGCCAGAATGGCTTCTTTTTGCTCTGCCAACACTTGGCATACCCCGCTGCCGACAACACCCATTCCTAATAATCCAATGTTCAATTGCTTACCCATAATGCCCCCTAACTGAAAACGTTATTAAAAACCGTTCATCTAATTTTAATATTTCCACTAGCATACCAAAAACAATAAGAAAAAACTAGGACTTTTGAGAAATTCTCGCCCTAGTTTTAACGGTGATGGATATGTTCGAATGTTTTTTGCAAAATATCCACAACATGTTTGTCATCAAGACTATAAAGGATGGTTTTTCCTTGTCTTTCCGACTTTACGATCCGATTATCTTTCAAAAGTTTCAGCTGATGAGAAACTGCTGATTGTTCCATATGTACTTGTTCTGCAATCGAAGTGACATTGCGCTCTCCTTCTTGAAGAGACAACAAAATTTTTAGTCTAGTGGGATCACTAAGCATTTTAAAAATCTGTGTTACTTGCTGAATTTCTTCTAGTTTCGGCGTAGTCATCGCGCCACATCCTCTCTTATTTCCTTTTGCATTTTAGCCCTTGATAGACAGCTTGTCAATCAATGCTCGACGATCAAGGAGAAGAAACGAGCTAAAAGACAAGAATAGATCCAAGCGTCAGAAAATTCCCTTTAGAAGCTTCGGTCCCTCAACACCTGTTTGCTGAGGGAAGCGAACGCTTCTTTTTCTACCACTCGGATCATTCAGTCAATTGCAATTTTTTTGATTATGAAGACATCAGATGACTTTATTCACCTGTGATTTCTTCGATCGCTGCTTGCAGATCAGCAATTTTTTGTTCTGCTGCTTCTGCCGTATCGCCTTTTACACCAATATAAAACTTGATTTTAGGTTCGGTCCCAGAAGGACGAACAGCAATCCAGCTTTCATCTTCCAAGGTGTATTTCAAAACATCAGAAGGCGGTGTGGTCATTTTTTGTTGGTGACCATCTAAGCCCACACGAGTCAACACTTTAAAGTCTTCTGTTTGCACGACAGGGGTTCCTGCGAAGACGGAAGGTGCTTTTTCACGGAAAGTCTTCATCAAGGCAGCAATCTTAGTTGCCCCTTCCATGCCGCTCATCGTTACAGAAATCGTTTTTTCTGCATAGTAGCCGTACTCTTCAAAAATATCTTGCAGACCATCATACAATGTTTTGTCTGATTGTTTGTAAAAAGCAGCCACTTCTGCTAATAAAACGAGCGCTTGGATCGCGTCCTTGTCCCGTACGAATGGTTTAACTAAGTAGCCATAGCTTTCTTCAAAGCCAAACATGAAAGTTTGAGAATGGTCTGTTTCAAATTGTTGGATTTTTTCGGCAATAAATTTAAAGCCAGTTAAAACATTGATCATATCAACATCGTAGGATTTAGCGATCGCTGTTGGCAATTCACTTGAAACGATCGATTTTAAGACTGCTGCATTTTCTGGCAATGTTCCAGCTGTTTTATGGGCTTCTAAAATGTAACGGATCATCAATGCACCTAACTGGTTACCTGTCAAGACTTGGTAGTTGCCATCTGGCATTCTTACTGCAGCCCCTAAGCGATCGGCATCTGGATCTGTTGCGATCAATAGGTCAGCACCTTCTTTTTCTCCTAAAGCAATCGCATATTCAAAGGCAGAGTGCTCTTCTGGATTCGGTGATTTTACTGTACTGAAGTTTGGATCAGCAACCGCTTGTGAGGGTTCAATAATGAATTGTTGGAAACCAGCTTGTTTCAACGCTTTCTCGCCAAGCATCCGCCCTGTTCCATGAAGTGGTGTATAGACAAGTTTCAAATCTTTGCCCACCGTATCGATCAATTCTTGATCGATCGTGACTTCTTTGATTTCTTTCAGATAGGCAGTATCGATTTCTTCGCCAATAATAGAGATCAAGCCGCTGTTTTTGGCTTCTTCTTCACTTAATACAGGAATCTCCAACGGATTTTCAATTTCCCGAACAAATTTTGTCAATGCATCCGCATCTGCTGGTGGCATTTGCCCACCATCTTCCCCATATACTTTGTAGCCATTGTATTCGGCTGGATTGTGAGAAGCAGTGATCATGATTCCAGTAAAGGTTTTTAAGTAACGCACAGCAAAAGATAATTCTGGCGTCGGACGTAAGCTTTCAAAGACAAAGGCTGGAATATCATGTTTTGCCAATGTTTTTGCTGCTTCCATCGCGAACTCAGGTGAAAAATGACGGGAATCATAGGCAATCGCTACGCCACGACGTCTTGTTTCGGGATCTTGTGTATCCATAAAGCGAGCCAAGCCTTCGGTTGCTTGACGAATCGTATAAATGTTCATCCGATTGATACCAGGTCCTAAAATCCCTCGCATGCCAGCAGTCCCAAATTCCAAAGGCATATAAAAAGCGTCTTCTAACATCGCAGGATCTGCTTCTAATGCGGTTAATAGTTCTTTTAATTGTGGATCTAAGTGTTCACTGTTTTTCCATTGATTAAATGTTTGTTCCCATGCCATAAAATAACCTCTCCTTTTTCCGTTAAAATGCTCTAAAATTAGTATAACACTACTTACAGATTTCTCAAAGAATAACCAAACGAAAAATAAAAAAAGCTGCTATCAAAAGTGATTGACACTTTAAAAATAACAGCTGATTTCATTAAATTATTTTGTTAATTGTGCATCCTTTTGTGTTTCAATAAAATCAAACACTTGTTGACCAGCAATACTGCCATCGCCGACTGCCGTCGTGATTTGACGCAAGCCTTTTTCACGAACATCGCCAATCGCGTAAACACCAGGAATTGAAGTTTCCATCTGATCATTTGTTAAGATCCAGCCAGCATCATTCGTGATACCGCTAGCTTTGAAAGGTTCTGTCAACGGATCTAAACCAACATAGATAAAGACACCGCCAGCAGCTTCTTCTGTCACTTCATCCGTTTTTACGTTTCTGATTTGCACGCCAGTTACGACCATCTCATTGCCTTTGATTTCTTCCACAACAGAATCCCAAATAAAAGAGATTTTCTCGTTGGCAAATGCGCGGTCTTGGATGATTTTTTGTGCTCGTAATTCGTCACGACGGTGAACGATCGTTACTTCAGAAGCAAATTGCGTTAAGTAGATAGCTTCTTCGACTGCTGAGTCGCCTCCGCCAACAACGATCAAGCGTTTGTTACGGAAAAAGGCACCGTCACAAACCGCACAGTATGAAACACCGCGTCCTGCGAATTCTTCTTCGCCTTTGACGCCTAACTTTCTATGTACACATCCTGTGGCAATGATGACTGTTTTCCCTTGATAGGTTTTGTCTTCGGTGGCAACTTCTTTGAACTCCCCTTGATCCGTGATGCTTTGAACGATCCCATAGGCATTTTCAACCCCAAACTTAATGGCACCTTCATACATTTTAAATGCTAATTCAGGGCCTAAGATTGATTCGAAGCCAGGATAGTTTTCAACCTCAGCCGTATTGTTCATTTGTCCGCCAGGTGCTCCTCGTTCAATCATTAGTACTGATAAATTCGATCTTGACGCATAAAGCGCTGCTGTCATCCCCGCAGGGCCTGCGCCGATGATAATTACATCATACATATATTTCCCTCCAATTTGGACTACCCATACTTTACTTTCAAAAGCAAATTCTTTCAACTCATCTGCTTACAAAAAATAATAAGATATTCCCGCTTTTACTTTTGAAAATTACATTGACTTTCTTTTCAATTTTTGTAAAATTTTCACGATACGTCTATTATATAGAAAATAAGGAGTCCTTACAATTGAATAAGAAAAAACTTTTAGGAAAATCAGACCGTGAACTGATTTTTCTCAGCTGGCCGATTTTTGTTGAGCTATTTTTGCGGGTCGTTATTGGGAATGTCAACGTTTGGATGATTTCTCATTACTCCGAGCCGGCAGTAGCGGCCGTCAGTGCTGCCAATCAACTATTGAATTTAACGGTCTTTATTTACGGGTTCATCACCGTGGGTACTCAGATCATTATCGCACAATTGATTGGTGCGAAAAAACGCGACCAGATACCGAAAGTCATCAATACCGCTCTTTTTGGGTCATTGTTCATCGGGATTTTGATCAGCTTGATGTTCCTTTTCGGCTCAACCTACCTTTTGCGATTCATGGGCTTAGATGCTGAATTAGTTGCTTTAGGTCATGGATACTTACAAGTATATGGCGGAAGTCTGTTCCTTTCATCGATCACGGCGGTCATAATTGCTGTCATGCGTAGCCACAGTTTCACAAAACCTGCGTTATTGGTACCGATGTTTGCTAGTATCCTAGCCGTCATTGGCAATTATTTTGTCTTATACAGCCCCTTTGGTTTACCGAATTTCGGTGTGACTGGATTGGCATTTTCTAGCGTCTTTGGTAATTCGATCGGTTTACTAATTGCCGCCATGTTGCTGAAGAAACATGTGAATTTTTCTGTTTTATCTGCCCGTTTCTCGAATGTCTCTTGGGGCGTGATGAAAAACATTTTGACTTACGGATTGCCTTCTTCTGGCGAGTCTCTTTCCTATCAAGGAGCGCAAGTCGTGGTGACGATGATCGTGGCTCAACTTGGCGCAAGTGTCTTGATTGCAAAATCTTACGTAACAGCTATCACCCAATTTGTTTATTTGATCGCCTCCGCATTAAGTCAAGGAAACCAAATCATGATTGGCCGCAATGTCGGTGCGGGTGAATTCGATCGTGCACATCAGCGAGGCATGCGCACGATGGTGATCGGGATCATCGCCTCGGTAACGATCTGCTTATTGACCTATCTATTTATTGAACCGATCATGGGGATCTTTACTTCCAATACCGAAGTAATCGAGATTGCTAAAGGTGTCTTTTTAGTAGAGATCGTCTTAGAAACAGCGCGTGCAGTCAATATGATCCTAGTTGGTTCATTAAATGCAAGTGGTGACGTGAAGTTCCCATTGATCTGCAGCCTAATTGTTCTATGGGTCATCAGCTTACCGTTTTCCTACTCACTGGCCATCGTCTTTAAATTTGGCTTGATCGGCGTTTGGATCGCTTATGCCATTGACGAAGCATTGCGCAGCGTCTTAATGATCTATCGCTGGCATTCTGGGGTATGGAAGACTAAATCTGTCGTTCATCCACAAGAAGCAGAACCAGAAGTCTTACCAGAAGCATAATAAGAGTCCAGTGGTCCCAACGGCCGCTGGAATTTTTTGTTTTTTATAAGAAATAAAATGCGCCAAGAAGTTTGCTTGGTTTTTTTGAAGACTTTGCTCTATACTTATCTCAGAAACTATCGACTATGATTTACATTAAAAGGAGCGTTTGCTATGTCAATCTATGACTACCAAGCAACATTAGAAAACGGCGAAACTTATTCGCTAGCAAACTACGAAGGTCAACCGCTGGTGATCGTCAATACAGCTACAAAGTGCGGGTTGAGCCCGCAGTTCAAAGAATTACAAAGTCTTTATGAAACCTATAAAGACCAAGGGTTGGTCGTTCTAGGGTTTCCTTCTGACCAGTTCAAACAAGAAGTCGGCTCAGCCGAAGAAGCCGCAGCCGCTTGCCGAACCACCTATGGTGTTGATTTTCCGATGCACAAGTTAACGGTGATCAATGGCAAAGACGCGGATCCCTTGTTTCGCTATTTGGAAGAAGAAGCACCGGGTACATTAGGGAAAGCCATTAAGTGGAATTTTACGAAATTCTTGGTGGACCGCCAAGGTAAAGTCGTTGAGCGTTTTGCTCCACAAACTAATCCTCAAAAAATGATTCCAGAAATCGAAAAAGTTCTTTAAAAAACTGATAAAGGCGACCTCAAGGACAAAACATGTCATCCTTAAGGTCGCCTTTTTTGCACTTGCTGCAACGCAAACATTTTACAGTACTCTAATTGTCGGTTATCAAAATTCTCTGAGCAGCCATTTCTACTTATAGAAATCATTTGTTAAAAAGTTTTTAAAAAGACTTTAAAAAAACTGCAGTTGATCTACTTAGATTTCTCTAAGGGAGCAACTGCAGCTTCTTATGATTAGTTATTCGATAAATCTTCACCATTTGAAGCAATCACTTGTTTGTACCAATCAAATGATTTTTTCTTTGTTCGTTTCAAGGTGCCGTTTCCTTCATTGTCACGATCCACATAAATGAAACCATAGCGTTTTTTCATTTCACCTGTTCCAGCTGAAACTAAATCGATACAACCCCATGTGGTGTAACCCAATAAGTCGACACCATCTTGTTCAACCGCATCTTTCATTGCTTGGATATGCTCTGCCAAGTACTGGATTCGATAGTCATCTTCCACATAGCCATCTGCATCTGGTGTATCCACAGCGCCTAGACCATTTTCAACGATAAACAATGGTTTTTGGTAACGGTCATAAATGTCATTCATCGTGATCCGCAAACCAAGTGGATCAATTTGCCAACCCCATTCACTTGCTTCCAAGTATGGGTTTTTCACAGAGGCAAAAATATTGCCAGCCGTTTGTTCTAACAATTCAGCGTCCGTGGTTGATACGCGTGAAGAATAGTAAGAGAAGGAAATAAAGTCTACGGTGTGAGCTTTCAACAGCTCAAGGTCGCCTTCTTCCATTTTGATTTCGATCCCATTGCGTTCCATTTCTTTCAGCGCATATTGTGGATATTCCCCACGTGATTGAACATCAATAAAGAAATAGTTTTCGCGATCTGCTTTGCGTGATTCCCAGACATCTTCTGGTTTGCTTGTATATGGATAGTATGCGCCAGCAGCTAACATACAGCCTACTTTGTTCTCAGGATCGACTTCATGAGCGATTTTCGTTGCGATCGCAGAGGCCAATAGCTCATGGTGAGCCGCTTGGTATTTCACTTGCTCAACGTTATCGCCTTCTTCAAAGTAAAGACCAGCTCCCATAAATGGCGCATGGAGAATCATGTTGATTTCGTTGAAGGTCAACCAGTATTTTACTAACCCTTTGTAACGGTTGAAAATCACCTTACACAAGTTTTCATAAAATCCGACCAATTCACGAGAACGCCATGCCCCGTATTTTTCAACTAAATGCATTGGGCAATCAAAGTGAGTGATCGTTACTAATGGTTCGATCCCATATTTGTGGCATTCTTTGAAAAGATCTTCATAGAACTTCAAGCCGTCTTCATTTGGTTCTGTTTCATCCCCTTTAGGGAAAATTCGACTCCAAGCGATCGACAAACGGTAGGTTTTAAAGCCCATTTCGCCAAATAGCGCGATGTCTTCTTTGTAGCGATGATACATATCGATCGCTTCTTTTGCTGGGTAGAAATGTTCGTCATCAAAATCGAACATTTTCATTTGACCCGTAATGACTGGAAAACGATCTTTGCCGATCGGTACCACGTCAACGTTTGCCAAGCCGCGTCCGCCTTCTTGGTAGCCTCCTTCACATTGATTGGCAGCTGTTGCGCCGCCCCATAAAAAGTCTTTTCTAAATGCCATGTTTCTTTCCTACTTTCTCTTTATTTAACTAGTTCGCGATCAAGTTCGCGGGCTACTTCATCTTGTACTTCTACGCCTTCTTTTTCAAGACGTGCGATCGTTTCCTTAAATTTAGGCAAGTGATCTTTGTGGGCAATAAACAGTTCATCCATGACACGTTTTGCCGTATCACCTGATGGAACCAATGGGTTGATGGTGAAGGCTTGTAATGCGATATTGTAATCCCCCGTCACAGCTGCTTCGATCGTTAATAATTCCATTGCTTTCATTACCTGTAACCAACCTTTTTCAGCTGTCGGTAACTCACCAAAGGCAACATTTCTAGCCCCTTGTCCGCCAACGTAAGCTGTTACTTCGACTACGCAATCGGCAGGAAGATCTGGAACGGCGCCTTCATTTTTGGTTGAAACGACGATTTGGGTATTTTTATTAGCATAAATGGAAGCAATCGTTTCACACGCTGCATCTGAGTAGTATGCACCACCACGTTTTTGCAGCTGTTCAGGTTTATGATCCAATTCAGGATCTTTGTACAACTCAAACAATTCGGCTTCGGTTTGTTTCACTTGCTGTGCGCGTGTACCGACAGTCTTGTACTCTTCGATCGCATGATTCAACATTTCTTCTTGACGATAGTAATAACGGTGATACCCGCAAGGAATCATCTTCATTTGTTCCAGCTGTTCTTTGTAAAATGGTACATCAAAGATATTCTTCGGTAAGCCATTGTCTTCTTCATACATTTTATCAATAATGTCCATCGTAACGTCATTGCCGTGTGAGTCGGTAACTTTGTGCCAGTGAAAGTGGTTCAATCCTGCAAATTTGTAAATCAATTCGTCAGGTTCTTTGCCAAGCAACGCAGGTTCAACCATCGTTGCCATGACAGGCACGTTACACAACCCGATGACTTTGTCCCATTTTCCGTAACGCACGATTGCTTCAGTCACCATACCGCTTGGATTCGCAAAGTTGATCAACCAGGCATCGGGACACAAGCGTTTCATGTCTTCAACGATTTCAAGAATGATTGGAACCGTACGAAACGCTTTGAACATACCACCAGGGCCGTTGGTTTCTTGACCAATCATGCCGTAATAGGCAGGAATTCGTTCATCTTTGATACGGGCATTCAGCAATCCTACTCGGAATTGAGTCGTAACGAAATCAGCATCTTTTAACGCTTCTTCTCGATCCAATGTCATGTGGATTTTTACATCGTAGGGTGACGCATCCCACATCCGTTGTGCCATCGCACCAACGATTGCTAATTTTTCTTTTCCTGCTTCGATATCTACTAGCCAAATCTCACGAATCGGCAATTCTTCATAGCGTTTGATAAAGCCTTCCATTAACTCCGGGGTATAGCTGCTGCCGCCACCAATGGTTGCAATTTTAATTCCTTTTGTCATTGTATTGCTCCTTTGCTATTTTATTTACATTCTTATTATCATTCATAAAAACATTTGATTCAATGTAAATAGCCTATTTAGAAAAAGCGTTTGCAAATCTCACTTCTTCTTGCAGTTGTTTTGTAAAAAAGATTTACAAAGAGCATCAAATAAGGAATAATTAGGATGTAAACGATTCGCTATGTACAGAATAAAAACGAATTTCTGTAAAAACCATTTACAAATAATCATAAAAAAATGTAAAAAGGAGCATATATACCATGTTGTTACAAGAAAAAATGCGCCAAATCAAACTAGCACCCGCCGAACGATCGTTGATTGATTATTTATTAGCCAATCCGACCGCGATGGCGGATCAAACCATCAAGGAATTATCTGAAAAAACCTATGTTCATCCTTCTACTTTTATTCGGATCGCAAAAAAATTAGGCTTCAATGGTTGGCTCGACTTAAAAACGGCCTTTGTGGAAGAGCAAACTTATATGAGCAGCCATTTTACCGATGTGGATGCGAACTTTCCCTTCTCCTCCCATGACGGTATTATGACCATCGCCAAAAAGTTGGCAAAACTTGAACAAACAACGATCGAAGACACGCTTTCCTTGATCCATCATGATGAATTACAAAAAGCGAAACAATCGTTACTCAATGCCAACCATATCAGGATTTTCGCCAGCAATGCCAACACTTTGATTTCTCAAGACTTTGTTTTGAAGATGCGGCGTTTAGGAAAAAGCATCCACGTCTGCGATACCTTCGGCGAAAGTGCCTATGAGGCTTCCAACTGTACCTCCGATGCGACCGCGATCTTGATTTCTTACACAGGTGAAAACAAAATGGTCAAAGAAATCGGGAAGATTCTTGCCGAACGGCAGGTCTCCATCATCGGAATGACGAGTATCGGCGAGAATGCGTTGGCGAAATTAAGCGATTGTGTCTTGAATATCACCACAAGAGAAAGGCTTTATTCAAAGATTGCGAATTTTACGATCAATACCTCGGTTTGCTACTTGCTAGATTTGTTGTATGCAGTCGTCTTTTCGGAGCACTATGAGAAAAATCTGCAGCATTTGATCGATATTGGGATGGCGTATGATAAGCGCCCCACTTCATCAACGATAATCGCTGAACCAACCTATGATAAAAACCTTCATTATAAAGACTCACTGTTTCCCAATTAAATGACTGTCAAAAAGCGATCGCGCCTTCACGACCGATCGCTTTTATCCTTATATAGCTATATAGCTGTTTTGTAGGTAAACATTTCCTAAACTAAAGCCGTGATCAAATCATCGGAACAACCAACTTCTCGTTTGTCAGACTCGATGATATCCAAATAATCCGCTGAGTTGGTCACTAGCACTGGGGTCTCAATATTGAATCCTGCTTTGATCAATGCATCTTTATCAAAGCTGATCAATTTTTGCCCACGAGTGACTTTATCGCCTTGCTTCACATGCGCTTCAAAGAACTCACCATTCAATTGAACAGTATCCAAACCAATATGGATCAAAAGCTCTAAACCATTCTCAGAAATCAACCCGATGGCATGTTTGGTTGGGAACAATGTCATCACTGTACCATCAAAAGGAGCCACGACTTCGCCTTTTGATGGATGGATCAGGATGCCTTTTCCTAGCACTCCTTGAGCAAAAGCTTCATCTTTGGCACTGCTTAGTGGCGCGATCGTTCCTTCCACTGGAGAAGTGATCACTTCTTTTCGAACAGTCATCGCTGGTTGTCCTTCTGCGATTTCTTCTTCCACTGCATCATCTTTCCAGAAAGCCATGGTCAAACCAAAGCCAATCGCTGCAGCGATCAAGATTCCGAAGACAGAGAACCACATGCCACTAGCGTCGCCTTCTGGAGTGATGTAGTTGAAAATGCCAAAGACCCCTAACCCACCAGAGGTGTAGCTCGTTGTTCCATTAATCATCAAGAAGGCACCTGCGACCGCACCACCGATCATTGAGTAGAAGAACGGCATTTTTTTCGGTAACGTGATCCCATAAATCGCTGGCTCCGTTACACCGAAAAGTCCTGAGATAATAGCTGGCGGACATAGTGCTTTCAGTTTTTTATCTTTCAGTTTAAAGTACATCGCTATCACTACGGCTGTTTGAGCAAAGCTGGCACCAAACGTAGCTACCAAAATCTGACTATAACCAAGTTGCGTGATTTGCATAATGTGTAGCGGAACAACTGACCAGTGAAGACCGAAAATAACCAATACTTGCCAGAAAAAACCTAGCAACAAGCCATAGGCAACTGGTGAGAAGTCCATCAACGCTTCAAATCCTGAGCTCAAAAGGTCCGTCAACATACTGATTACAGGTCCAATCACCAAAAACCCAATTGGCAATGCAATCAAGAGAACCAAGAACGGCACTAAGAACGTTTGGACAACAGAAGGAATGATTTTTTTCGCAAATTTTTGAACTTGCGCAGCAAAGGCAATGATAAAGATGACCGGCACCACACTGCTAGTATACGTTGCGCCAACCCACGGAATTCCTAAAAACGTTTCGTACGCAGGCAAGCCTAACAAGCTATACGGTGCAACAGCTCCCTCGCCAGCGCTTGCAAGAAATGCGGCTTGCAAAGCAGATCCTTGAATCGTTGGGTAACAAAGCGCTGACCCGATCACGATTCCCACCATTGGATTTAAGCGAAACTTTTTCGCTGACGTATACCCTAAAATCACTGGCATAAACATGAAGATCGAATCGCCGATCGCATTGAACATCACATAGGTACCAGTCGTTGTTGTATAATCGATCAAGCCTGTTGTACCAATAAAAAGCAACAGTGCGTTTAGTCCTTTGATCATCCCCGCCGCACACAAAGCCCCTAAGAAGGGTTGGAAGCAGCCGCTCAAAATATCGATCAAACGATCAAACAAGTTGCCACCTGAAGCTGTTTCTTCAGCATCACCACTGATTCCTGCAACATCGATCACTTCTGCATAGACATCTGGCACATGGTTTCCGATAACCACCTGGTATTGACCGCCACTCTTCATGACCGTCACGACCCCATCCATGTTCTTTAAGACTTCATCATTTGCGACGCCTTCATCCTTTAATTTAAAACGCAGGCGTGTGATACAATGCGTCAAGCTATTGATGTTCTCTTTTCCACCGACATTTGCTACGATTTTTTCTGCTAATTCACGATATTTTCCCATTTTTGATTCCTCCAATTTTTTTTTATTGAAGGTTTAGCCAACTGAATGTCACTATCCAAAATGTTTTCTTTTTTTGATTTCTTGCTACATGGTCAGATGTCTTGAAGCTGACGTTTGATAAGAATCATTGCGCAGAAATTTTTCTTTTTCGACACCTTCTCATGAATCAAAAAATCCTTCTCCTTTCTTGTTTTTTTCAATCAACGATTTTTTTGCACAAGTCTGGCAATATGAATCGTTAAATACAAACTTTCGTCACTGGACATTTGATACTGATACTGATTTTCTAATAGCTCAGCGATTTTTTGTACGCATTGATACGCATTTCGGTACTTCACTTTGACCATAGCCAAAAGATCTTCATCGGTTTCATCCACATGAGTAGTATAGTTTTGCATTCTTGAAACAAAAAATTTCAAATGCGTAGTGAAGCGATAAAAATAAACGGACTCTTCATCAAAGGTTGTTTTGAAAAAATATTTAACAATGTTTATGATGTCTTGCATCGTTTGGGTTAGTTCAGCAATATTGCCTTGGTCACCATTCTCAGTTTGCGCATTGACGAGATGCAGAGCAATAAAGCCAGCTTCGTCATCTGGCAGCTGAATCCCGTAATGTTCTTTGATTTTCTCTACTGTTTTGCAGCCTATTTGGTACTCATCGGGGAAAAAACGCTTGATATCCCACAATAAGACATTTTTGACCGTCATTCCTTTTTTCGATCGTTCAATGGCACAGTGCATGTGATCCGTCAAGGAGATGTAAATGGAATCATTGATTGGGGATGACAATTCTCGCCGAGCATACTCAATGATCTCATTGGATAATTCAAGATATTCCAGTGGTAAGTCAGCAAGCAGCTCTTGAAATTGAGATAAGATCGTCTGATTTTCTAAGCGATACACTTTATCGACCGTTTCTGAAGAAATTTCATCTCCCACTTTTTTCTTAAATGCAATCCCCCGCCCCATAACAATAATCTCGTTTTGACTTTGATCGGTAGTGATCACAACATTATTGTTTAACACTTTACTGATTTTCATGTCCTACCCCCACTTACTTTATCATTGCGGATATGGTTCATTGCTTGTCTTTATTGCTGAGCCAACAGTCAACACAGAAAAAACCTCATGAAAGCAGCGCAAATACCGCAGCTTCATCAGGTTTAGCTTGTTAAAAATCAACAATCACTATCCATTAGAACCAGTTTTATTATCTTTATCATAGCAAAGGTAGAAAGCGCTGTCAATCGTTGTTCGTTATTTTTACCGACACCTAATACGAATCTATTGATCGTTTCTTAAAAACACCAGCGATCAATTTCTATTCATTCTTATCTTAGATAAAGACAAAACCCTTAGCGAATGAAAAAAACGCTCCCCAAAGACTTGACTGATCAATCTAATCTTTGGGGAGCCGGCTGTGGTGTCATTTGTTTCTTGTTTTTCAAAAAAACCTAATCATCTTGTTTACGATAATTTTTTTTGATGTAGGGCTGGTTTTCTTGGTTCATACGGATAACGATCTTATCAAAACTATTGTCACTCACTTGTGTCGAACCATTCATTTTGATTTTTGGCTGTACTTCGATCACCTTTGGTTTATACTGCATTTTCCCTTTTGAGATCCGCTTGACTATGAGTTCAGCAGCTTGCGAACCAATCTCATACGACGGTTTTTCAATCACAGACATTTCATGATGATAAAGTTTGTTCCAGCCTAAATCATCATAGCCCCCGATCGCAACGTCTTCTGGAATCCGTAAGCCCAAGCTATAGATCACATGGATCAACGCAAACATCAACTCACTGTTTTCAGCTAGTATTGCTAAACGATAGCCTTGATTTTTTTTCAACAATTCGTTTAGTGACTCCTTACACGCGTCAAATGCCGCTTGTGTTTCTTCGATCTCAAATGCTAGTTGTTCAGGATTTCTAACTGCGATTTTAGAACTTTCCAGAAAAAGAGCGAGCTTTTTCTTCCGACTAGGCGTTGTGAGCGGTGGTGTAAAGTAAGCGACTCGATCAAAGCCTTCTGAATAAATTCGTTGAATCATCTCGCCCGTCGCTTTTTCATTATCAACGATGACTGTATCAATCATCACTTCTTCGATCGTGCAATCAGCCAGCACGATCTTGACCTTTTGCTCAGTCAAGCTTTTCACGAATGCTTCGTTCTGATTCGACGACAGAATCAGCCCTTCCACTTGACGGTCGATCAACGCTTGAATTTGATCCTGCTGAGAAATATTTTTGTGATCGGTTTCAACAAGAATCACCTGAAAAGATTTTCGTATACAATAATCATTGACGCCTCGAACTAAAGCTGCTACTTCCGGGATCATGATATTGCTGACAACGATGCCGATCAATCCCGTTTTATTGTTTTTCAACCCCTGTGCTAGCGCATTTGGACGGTATTCAAGCTCTTCGATCACTTCTTCGATGCGCTTTTTTGTCTCTGCTGACATAAATTCATATTTGCCATTCAAATATCTAGAAACGGTGGTTTTTGAAACATTTGCTTTTTCTGACACCATCTTAATGGTGATTTTCTCATTTGCCATTCAATCCACGCCTTGCTTTTTGCTGTTGGTCAATTATATCATGGAACCCTTGAAAAATGAACAAGGACCGATTTCGTTTGACATGGACTGTCCTATCTCAATAGTGACGGATCGTAAAGAAGCCGCTAAGTGAGCGATTTTCAAAGAACTAGCCCATTGCTTCAATGTGGCGCATTTCTTGCTGCACGACTTCATATATACTTTTTGAAAAGTCGACTTCCAACGGATAAGAAAGCAAAATATCTAACATTTGAGGCACAAAGTCTGTCTCACACAGTTCTTTTGCAAAGGCCATCGCCGCAATTTCCGAAGCACAACCAACCGTTGAACGATGCTCGTAGGAAAAAAAGCGCCACAGTGGAATCGTTTTGGTGATATGGTACATCGTTGCCCCATGTTGCTCTTCTAAATAGTGAAAAATTTCATGAGCGATCAAGACTCCTCGGATAACTTCTGGTTTAGGCAATATTTCCGAAGATCGAGTCAGCTCGGTGTAAGCAGCAATGGGTTCAGTGATCAATTCAATGGAGCGCTCCATGATAAACTGCGCAAAGACCATACGAAACTTCGTCGGTTTTCCAGATCTTTCCGTAATCGATAAACCAAGCTTATTCGCCAAGTACCAGGCACGATCTGCCTTTTCCTGTTTTTTTAAATCAAACTGGTCGAGCATTTTTTGCGCCCATGTTCTACCACATAGAATGGCTTCTTCAATGATTTCGTTTTTTTCCTCTTCACTCACTTTATTACGCAGCATCTCGCGGGTAAACTCAAATACTCCCCAACTGAATTCGTTGATGGGCATGAGCTGTTCATACCACGTTTCTAATAATGCCAGATCAACCGTATGTTGCTGTTTCAAGAAAAACCTCTGCTTGATCATAGGGAATTCGCCGCCAGAACCATCACTTCTTCATTTGGATCTAAAGTCGACATTTCGATATCGATCAACAACATCAATGCCTCCAAATCGTTTACTGAAAAATCCATCACCCGTGGTCCGGCACAAATATAGAAATCTGGACGCAAAATCACTTCTGTCTGATAGATCGCCAAGTCATCCCACAGTTGCTCGACTGCTTGCACATAATTCTCCGCGGTAGTTTTGATGACCTTCCCTGAAGCTCGTTGTACTTTAATAAAGCCTTTTTTATCAAGGATTCGAATTGCCGGATTGTCTCCTGAAGAAACACGGGTTCCAAACACATAAAAATGCGAGCTTTTCTCTAAAAGATCAATTTCGTTGGTAGGTAGCCCCAAATCGCCTGCTGCTAATTCTTGGGCTTCCTCGACGGTTGCCTCTGCTAAAAGATCCGTCGTCTTGACTTCGGTGGAACCAGTCGCAATGGCTGTGACTTTAGACGTTTGAGGATCGATTTCGATAAAGACTTCCACACTTTCTGGGGTAGCCCCACTCTCAATGGCTTTATTGATAGCCTCTGTTTTGATTGATCGCAAGTCTTCTTTCGAAGGGGAAGGAATGATCCGTTCAACGACATCTCGCACCATCGCTAGGGCGACGCCAATTGAGGAAATCACTTCAGCATTCTCCGGAATCGAATATTTTACGCCCATTTTTTCTGACAAGTAGATAATTAATGACGAAGCGCCGCCACCAACTCCTACTAAGGAAATTTGGCTTTTTTCTAATTTGTATTTTTCTGCTAAAGCCAAAATGACTGGCTCTAATTTTGCATAAGAACGCTCCATGATTTGAGTCGCGATATCTTCGATCGTCGTGCCACAATAATCCGCTAATACGCCCATCGCTTTTCGAGCCGCTTCGATATTCCCATAAGAAAAATGTTCCGGTTTGATTAAGCCCAACACATTCGCTGCACACGAATTGGTGATAGTTACCCGCTCACCATTATCAAATTTGATTGCAACATAATCCGCAGGATCTCCTTCTTTCGGACTAAAGAATTCCACCTTTCCTCCTGTCCAATTGGTTGGATCAGAGTAGACTGCGTAGTCCAGACCGGCAATATGAGCAGAACGAGGTCCTACATCTACCACTCCATTAGCAGTTGCACGAATCATGGAACCCCCTGCACAGCCCGTGATCCGAACATCCAAACTGGAAATGTATGTTTCATGTCCGCCAACGACAGAATAGTCGATCGCTGGCCGTCCGTTTTTAATGACACCGATATTGGTGGTTGTGCCGCCTACTTCAAAATACACACCATTTGATGCTCGTAAATACATCAGTGAACCCATTACTGAAGCTGCTGGACCCGAGAGCATAGTCAGAACTGGTCGCTTTTTCATCTCAGCAATTTCCATAACCCCACCATCGCCGCGCATGATCATTAAGGGTACATCTACTCCCGACTCCTTCACAGAGACTTCTGTTGAATTTGCGACAGATAACATTTTAGGTAAAATACTTGCATTGATAGTGGCCGTTCGTGTTCTTCTGGTCAATCCGTAAAGTTTCGTAATATCCGAAGCAACGGTACAGGGAATTCCTTTTTCTGTACAAACTTCCATCACTAGATTCTCAGCATCATTATTATCTACTCCAAAAGCCATACTAGCGACGATCACTTCTGATCCTTGCCTCACTAGATCATCGATCATCTCTTCCACACTCGCTTTATTCATTCCTTTGAGTTTTGAGAAGGCATTGATGATCTTAATGGATCGCTGATTCCCTAGGACGATATCGGCAATTTTTAATTGACGCTTTGCCAGAAACCCTTCGAAACCACCCCGAGCCATACCGAAAACACCAATGTCAGCCACATCCCCTTCAATCAAAGCGTTCGTGGCTTGGGTGGTTGAATGAGCAACAAAAATCACACTTTTTGGGTCAATATCATTTTCTTTCATACAATTTTGAAAACTCTCGACAACGCCAGCAGCTACCCCCCGTTCATGATCATGGGTAGTCTTCACGCTAGATTTTCCTATGATCTCGTGAGTCAGATTATCGATAGCGACAGCTTTTGTATGGGTACCGCCTACATCGATCCCCATTCTAACTTTTCTTAATTCACTCATTTCCACTTTCCTCCTACATCCATAGTTGCATGATTTATTGATTAGCTACGTTCCTTCATCGACTAGTTATTCAATCCGAACAAAATGAGCGCAATGATACACAGGATCGCACTAGAAAGCCACCCAGCTGGTATCGAAAACTTCATGAAATCTTTAGAACCAACTTTATGATGTCCTAGCCCCCATGCTACCCATGACTGAGTAATATCCAAATGCTGAGGAGCGATCGTGACCACAGCGAAAAGTGGAAAAATGAATGCCAGATCCCAATTTGTGGCAGCTAAGATCACTGCCGCTACTGCGCCTCCTGATCCGACTAAGTTCAAAGGACCACGGAAGAAACCAAGGGGTGCTAAGATGGCAAATAAGATCGCAAGAGCCACGGTACTATGAGGAACTAGACCGCCAACGATTGGTTCAAAGAAAGGAACCGCGAGACTTGCAGCTGAATTAAACATAGCCAGTACTAATAAGAAACCTACCAGGGGCGCAACATCGACAGCACCATCTGCAAATTGTTTAGCTAACATGCGGCAAATATTCACGAAACCACCTTTTAATTTTCCGCAAGTCAGTAAGGCGTACAAAGCTGCCAGAATAAATGCAGGAATAATAGGAAACTCAGCAAACACAACGAGTAAGACTGGTGCGATCACAGCCACCCAAGAATACCAAGGAGCATCGCCTGAAGTTGCACCAGGTGTGGAAGCCCACGCTTTGACTTTTGATGATTTCGCACGACTTAAAGCAATATTGGCAAAAACTAATGTCACAAGTAAGGAAACGACTAGTGCGATCATGCCGAATGTGAAATAGTCGGAAAACCCATATTCCATCATGGATTGACTTCCTTCAGGTTGTAATGCTGCTAAAATACCTTGGTATTGCACAAAATTTGTTACATTGGCAAAAATTCCCGCCATGATGGAACCCATAAAAGCGAATAAAGCAATCGCTGTTGGAATACCCAACGCTTGCAAAATCGGCATAACGATCACTGCGATAGAGATTACAGGACCAATGCCCGTCATGGAAGTAAAACATAAGGCAGTAACAGTACATAAAAGGGTCATGGTGATCCGTGGTTTATCTCCACCAAGCTCAACAACCTTCCGAATCAGCGTTGCTGCGATCCCTGTATCCATCAAAATCCGACCAAAGAAGGAACCGAAGAAAATATTGACCAGAATCGAACTAGCAAAACCGGCGGGTCCTGTTTGATAAATGTTCGTGATCGTATCGACAAAATTCAAAGCTGTTAAATCCGGACTCAACGCATTGCCAATAAAAGCTAAAACGGTCCAAAGTGTTGCCATAACGAAGAAACCTACCATCAGGTTGAACCCTTTGACGCAGTACCAAACCATTCCTAAGAAAGAAACGATCATTAAAATACCAATTATAATTTCTACCATAAATTTTCCCTCATCTTTCCATTTGAACTATTTTTTTTTCATAGATCGTGTTGCAAGTTTCTACGTTTGCTACTTTCCCTATTCTCGCTGAATGCAACCTTTGCCATGAAAAAAACGGCTAAACTTGTGACTATTCCCCACGTTTGCTTTCCTCCTCTTTTTTGTTAACCGTTTTAGTTAACCGGTTAACAAAGAATTTAAAAAAATAAAACAACGAATGATTTCTCGTGTTTATCCACTCGACTATCTTTGAGCTCTCAATACATTCCTTTTCGCCCCCTTCTCGATGGGACTGCCTTTATTCCAATCACCCTCCACAATCCTCTCTCGTTGGTTGGGTTCTTCGTAAAAAATAGGCTCAGGATACTTGCCTTTTGCTTAGAGCAACTTCTCTCATATATCTAGTCTATAATTTGATCCTCCTATTTGCGCAACATTTCACATAGAGCTCCTCTGCCACTCGCTTGACTGCGTGTGATTCCTAATCTTAACCGAAAGGTCTCGCGACCGTTTGATCCGTTTGTATGTCTAGGAGCTAGTTGCTTTAATGTCTACATGATAGCAAAGGGTGAAAACGCTGTCAATCACAAATAGAAATTTTTTCCTCCATTTGTTCAATTTATACAAAATAGACCTTTAAATACCTAGGTGGTATTTTAAGGTCTATTGGTCGTTTAAACTTCACTTGCCTGCAAACGGTACATATCGGCATACAACCCTTTTTGAGCCAAAAGTTCATCATGGGTGCCTCGTTCGACGATCGAGCCTTTATCAAGCACCAAAATCAACTCGGCATCGCGGATGGTAGACAATCGATGGGCGATCGCGATCGTGGTTCGCCCTTGACGCATATTTGCCAACCCTTCTTGGATCAGTCCTTCTGTTTCAGTATCGATATTGGCAGTCGCCTCATCCAAGACCAGCACTTTCGGATCGGTCACCATGGTGCGAGCAAAGGAAATCAATTGTCGCTGCCCACTTGAATAGCTGGCGCCCCGTTCAATCACTTTGGCGTGGTATTTACCAGGTAATTTTTGAATAAAGGCATCTGCTTGAACAAATTTTGCTGCTGCTTCGATCTGTTCCTCACGAATGTCCTGATTCAATAAGCGGATATTGTCAGCGATGTCCCCATAAAACATGAAGGCGTCTTGCAATACGAGTCCGACTTTTTTCCTAAGCTCTTCCATCGTGAAGTCGCGGATATCTTGATCATCGATCAAAATTTGCCCTTCCCCGAATTCGTAAAAACGCATTAACACATTGATGATCGAGCTCTTGCCACTTCCTGTGTGACCGACTAAAGCCACGGTCTCACCTGGATAGGCGATGAAAGAAATATGATTCAATACGTTGTTTTTACCATCATAGGAAAAACTGACATCGCGAAATTCGATTTTTCCTTTGGTGATGGTTTGACTAGCATCGGGGTTTTGCTGGGGCGTGTATTCTTCGTTATCCATAATCTTTAGAATACGGCTGCCGGCGACCATCCCATCAGTAAAGACGCTGAGAAAATCCATCATCTGTGTCATGGGATTAAAGAATCCTTGAATATAGGTCGTAAAGGCGAAAATCAACCCGACTTCAATGGGCGATTCTAAGGCATCAAACCCAAAGACCGTCAACGACAAGGCGATTGCTAAGGCATACAACAAACTAATGATTGGTGATAATAGCAGCGCATTCGTGCGGATCATAGCGTATCTAGTTTTCAAATAATCATCGTTGGTCGCTTCGAATTCTTCATTCAGCCGCGCCTCTTGACGGAATTGCTGAATGATCTGCATACCAGAAATCGATTCATTCAATTTCGTATTCAGCTGACTCAGTTTTTCCCGCATTTGACGATAGATACGAGAGCTGAATTTTTGATAATACCAGATGACTACCATTAGGATCGGCAGAAAAATCAAGTTCAGTAAGGCAATTTTGACGTTGATGCGGAACATGGCGGCAAAGGAAGAAACCACCGCAAAAATTCCTGTCAATACCATCAAGAAGACATACCAAAATTCATACAACGTTTCTGTGTCGTTGCTGACCCGTGAAACGATCGAACCCGCTGGCGTCTGATCGAAATAGCGCATCCCAAGACTATGCAATTTTTCAAATAATTTTGCTCGAATATACTGATAGGTTTTTAAAGAACCCATCGAATAAAGGAACCATTGGAAAAACCAAATCACAGCTTTTACCAACACCCCAAAGAAATACAATGCAGCAAAGAAATAAATGACTTGCTGGGTCGCCGTTTGATTGGTCAAATAATTATCCATAAAGGTTTGAATGATCAAAGGCAACAGGATATTGACGATCGATAGCACAAAAGCAAAAAAGATCGCTGCATAGAAGGTTTTTCGAAATGGCTTGGCAAAAAGAAACATTCGTTTGATGATGTTTTTTTGCTCTTTAAAGGGAATCGATTTACTCCATTCTGATTCTTGCATTAGGCTTCACTCCCTTCGATTTTGGCTTCTAGTTGCTGTTTGTCCCACATTTTTTTATACCAGCCATTTGCAGCCAATAATTGTTCATGGGTCCCGCGTTCACTGATTTTCCCATTGTCGATCACGAGAATTTCTTCTGCGTGCTTGACACTGCTTAGGCGGTGGGCAGCAATGATCGTTGTTTTATTCTGACGGAACGTCCGCAACTGTTGTAAAATAGCTTCTTCCGTTTTGGCATCTACTGCTGAAAGAGCGTCATCTAAAATCAATAATTCTGGATCGGTGATCAAAGCACGGGCAATGGATAACCGCTGTTTTTGTCCGCCAGAAAGAGAAACACCACGTTCCCCCACCATCGTTTCGTACCCTTCAGGAAACTGACTGATATCCTCGTGGATCACTGCCAATCCAGCAGCTGCTTCCACTTCTGCTTGAGAAGCCCGTGGTTGCGCAAAGCGGATATTGTCTCGAATCGTCATGGAAAATAAGAAATGATCTTGCGGAACATAACCGATCGACCCCAAAAGAGCATTCAAGGAGTATTGCTTGCTGTCGATGCCCCCGAAGGTGATCGCCCCGTCAAATGAATCATACTCTCGCAACAAGAGCTTCATCAAAGAGGTTTTTCCAGCACCGGTTTTCCCGACGACACCAAGTGTTTGCCCGGCAGGCAAAGTAAAGTGGATGTCTTGCAGGGCAAAATCATCTCCTTGATAGTGAAAATCATTGATTTGAACGTCAACCGTTCCTTGGGCTGGGGCATCGACCGCATCTTTGGCTTCAATGATATGGGTCTTGGCCGCCAACAATTCGGCAACCCGATCATAACTAGCATTGCCTCGTTCCAGCACATTAAACAGACGTCCGATGGCAAACATCGGCCAAACTAACATACCGATATAACTGATGAAGGATACCAATTGACCGATCGAGATGGTACCGTCCATAACATAATTGCCGCCGACGATGATCGTTAGCACATAGGAGATTCCGATGATGATCGTAATAAACGGATCAAACAAGGCATCCAGAAAATTGACTTTGCGGTTTTTGATGATGGCATGGTCGATTTTGGTTTGAAAATCAGCGATGTCCTCTTTTTCCTGTCCAAAGGTTTTGATGACTTTCATCCCAGTAATACTTTCTTGGGCTTTGTCGTTGATGGAAGAAAATGCTTCTTGCGAGTCACGAAACGCATCATGCAATTTGCTGCCAAGAACCCTTGCCATGACTGCTAAGAAAGGCAGCGGCAATAGAGCAATGATCGTTAACCGCCAGTCGATAAAGAGAACCATCGCAATGATGGTTGCCCCTCCCGAGATGAAGGAATCGGCAAAGGTCAAGATCCCTGCCCCTGCCACATTTTGGATGGCATTCAAGTCATTGGTGGCATGGGCCATCAAATCACCTGTCCGATGCTTTTGATAAAACAACTGATCCATCCTTGTAAAATGTGCAAATAGCTGTCTGCGTAACGTTTTTTCTAGCCGAGCGGCACTGCCCCAGATATGCGTTCGCCAGACAAAACGAAACACGTATTGAGCGATGGCTGAAGCAATCAAGATCATGACCCAAAAAAAGATCGTCTGCATCGAGATCTCTTTTTCCGCAATCTCATCGATGATGATCCCGATAACTTTGGGAGGTGCCAACTGTACCAAGGCGACCAAGACTAAAGAGCCTACGCCTAACAAATAATGTTTCTTTTCTTGTTTAAAAAACCAACCTAACTTCCTAAATATTGACATAACACTCTCCATTTCTTTATGACCTGTTGCCTAAATTTTGCGATTTTTCCGAATATTCATTGGATTCAGATTCGATTGCTACCCCGCTATTCACAGAACGTAAACAGAAAAAGTAGCCTGGGGACATTTTTTATTGGCTCCTGCGTTTTGCCGCAATAAAAAGCGAGCTGATAAAATCAGCCCGCTTTTTAGAAAAAAACCTACTTTTGGTTTTTCATTTGCTGCATCATCTGACGAATTTTTTTCTCAGAAGGTTTTTGACCCATTGACATCATCATCGAGCGAAGCATATCCTCATTAACGGGAGGATTTTTCTTTAGATAATCTTGCATATATTTACGCGCCAAAAAGAAGCCGCCGACAGCGCCTAGTAATGCTGCAACAACAGCGATCACGATTACGATTCCTATATTAATAGTCATTTGAAAACTCTCCTTTCTCTTGTACTCTCAATGAATCATTTTACTAGAAAAAAACACAAAAAGAAAGAGTGAAAGCTGGATTTATCCAAAAACTTTCACTCGTTTCCTCAACTTAATGCGACATCTCTTTTGTTGAATAACCAATTTGTTAAAAGGTAGATTAAAACACTGTAAACAAGGATCCCGATCGCCATTTCCCAATAGCCCAATCCCGGATCAAAGGCAGTCATCTGCATGTCAGGACTATTTAATAAACTCGGTATTTGCTCTTTAATATTCATAAAATTAAATGGATTCCACTTCAGCCATGGGTATTTTTCTTGCGCAAAAAGCATGATCGAGTTGATGATGCTGCTTCCAAACAACATACCCAAGCCTAAGCCTACCGCCAAGCTTTGGGAGCGAATCACGGCTGAGATAAAGATGGTCAATGCAATATAAAAGACAATCAATAGCAAGTTGGTTCCCGCAAAAACAAGGGCAACGAGAATCGCCGCTAGCCCGTTGTAGCCAGTAGCAGCAAAAGGTGATTCAGCTGCTAAAAATAAATTGGCGGCTGCTAAACTACTGATTAGTAAAACAGCAGTCCCTAAAAGCGCAAATAAAAACGTGTTGATGGCTTTTGCTGCTAAGATTTGACTTCTGGAAAAAGGCCGAATCAATAAGAACTTGATCGTTCCTCGACTAAACTCTTCCGCCACTGAAGAAGCCGCCACAATCACTACAAATAAGTTTAAGAACGACGTCATATCGCTTAAAGAAGTAAATAAATCATTGGCACCAATTTCTGGACTACCTAAGCGTACAACATAGGTCAAGCCAAACGTCATTAAAACCAATAAAAGCAGCATGATCCAAGTAGAACGCTTTTTGGTTAATTTGATCCATTCATTTTTAATCAATGTCAGCATGCTTACAAACCTCCTTCTTCGGTCCAAGCCAAGAATGTATCTTCTAAAGAAGATTGCTTTGTCCGTAGTTCTTTTAAGCCGATGCCCGCCGTCACGATCGCTACAGCGATTTCAGAACGCTGATCTGATTGCAACGTGACGTGCAATTCGTCTTCTACATGCAAGACCTCGACGTCAAAGGAAGCTTTTAACAGTGCTTCTGTTTGCAAGTGATCATCGGTTTTGATGATCAACACATTTTTCTCTGCTTTCAACTCTGCCATTGCTACTTGATGAGTGACTTTTCCTTTTTGCACCACGATCAAATGATCGGCAATTTGTTCGATATCGCTTAATTGATGACTGGAAACTAAGACAGAAACTCCTTTTTCTCTCAAAGAAAGAATCATTTCTCGAAACTCCCGCATGCCTTTAGGATCCAGGCCATTCATCGGTTCATCTAAAACTAATAAGTCTGGTTGATGGACCAATGCCTGGGCAACACCTAAACGCTGACGCATCCCTAATGAATAGGTTTTGACTTTTTGATGGATATGTCCTTCTAAATGCACCTGACGGATCAGGGCTTCTAGCTCAGAGGCTGTGCCTTTTTTCTTCGCCATACGCTGATACTGCATCAAATTCTCATAACCGGTCATATAATTATAAAACTCAGGATTCTCAACGATCGCTCCGACTGAGGCAATCGCTGTTTTAAAAGAAGAATCCAATAAATTTCCCATAATGGCAATCGATCCTGTGTTGTGCTTCATCAAGCCAACGATCATTCGGATGATCGTCGTCTTCCCAGCCCCATTGGGCCCTAATAAACCAACGACTTGTCCTTGGTCCACCACAAAGGAAACATCATCAATGATTCGTTTGGTCCCAATCAATTTGGAAACATTTTGCAGTGCTAATACTTCTGTCAAAGTTACCCCTTCTTCCTAACACCATTTCTGCAACGATTTTAAATAAAAAACGTTATGATAATATGTATACCATGCCATCTCTGTAAAAAAAAGTCAAGAAGCGAAAAAGGAACATCGATGCTCCTGTTTTTGCTTCTTGACAACTTCGTTTATCACTGATGCTTTTCACGTTTGCCCTATTGCTGCTGGTCAAAAGCTTGGCAAAATTATAAGTTCTATATGCTCGATCTTATTGCGGGGTCACTCCGTTTGGGTGAATGCCAGTTGGGCGAACGCCGCCTTGTTCTTGGCACTTCTGATCTGTTTGATCACTTGCTTGAGCTGTTTCCACTCCTTTGCGCTTGGGTGACCATTCCAATAAAAGAGGTAAGGCTGTTCTTCCTCGGAAAATTCCTGATGGATCGGATAATCGCTGATCACCAAATCTGGTTTTTGAGACAGCGAATAATGGGCCATCGCTCGATGCGTGGCATTCATCAAGCGGTTCTTGATCCAAAGCTCTTGCGTTTTTCCGTATTTCGAATGGATCGAGAACGTGACCGGCTGTTCATATTTGATAAAAATAACTCTCAGTAACATACAGTATTGGAAAATCAAACGATCATTCATTTGCAGTAATCTACGCAACGCTGGTAAAGAAACAGTCGCTTCCAAAAAAAACCGTTTCATGGTTGGATAGAGTACTGGAAAAGCGGCTTGCAGCTCTTGCTCGTCGGTTGTTTTGCCAAAACTATCGCTTTTTTGTCGCGTACCAAAACAGCCAGAGGCGGAATGGATCATGACCAGATTAACCAGTAAATAGTTTTTTTCGGCTTCTGTAAACGTCAACTGAAAATACACGGCTAGTTTTTCAACGAGCTGTGCTTCTTGCTGGTACTTTGGCTGAGTCAGCCACGAGATGTTAGCAGCATCGAGATCCTCTTCAAGATAGGTGTTCATTACCCCAAACATATAATACAAGAAGCTGCGTTCAACCTCCGAAATTTCAGAAAACGGCAGATGATTCCTGTGAAACAATGGGTTCAAAAAGACCTGATCAAACTGTTTTTTTTCAATTAATGGGTGCTCAAAGGTCAGTACTTCGTTTGGTAAAAACGAAAGCGGATGCTTTTGATGGATTCTTTGCACGGAGATAGCGAATAGATGAAGAAATTTATCGATATCGATTTTTCTCATATAAGAAGCATGGGTTTCAAACAACGCTTCAGCCTGCTCTTTCTCCTTGATCGATGCCAAGACTTGTGAGTCCTTCTCATCAAAAATTTGCCAATAGGTAAGATGATAAAAATAGCGGATCGCATATTCATCACCTGCCAAAGGATCACCTTTTTTTAAACTATAGGACAAATGATAGTTCGCCAAAACATGATTTAACTCCTGCAATTTTCGTTGAATCGTGCGGGGACTGCTAAAGGTTTTGTGGCTGAGTTGTTCAAGGGAATGATAATCCCCCTGAAAGAGTGCATCCAGCAAGATAAACCCAACGGTTCCCTGCAACAATACACTATAGGCTTGGCTCAATAGAAATCGTGGAGAAAAAGCAATCGACACTTCTTTTTCCAGCCGATCATAGGTCAAAGTAAACTGAGGATAGCGTGCACGAAACACCTCTACTTGCTGAACGATCGACTGCATTTTGTTGGTTTTCCTATCGAAAACACCTGAGAGCTCTTTAATTGTATAGTCTTTCTTGTTCGTTTCGTAACAATAACTTAGAAACGCATAAATTTGTTTTTCTGTCGTATCCAAAAGTGCCTGTAACATGAAATTTCCCTCGCTTGTATAATCAGCAAACGCTGTTTTTATCCTAAATTTGTCATCTTACAAAATTGTAAGCTGGCAGTGTTTGGTGATGGTACCACCGTGCGCTCTTTTCTGTCAAATCACTTTTAACAAATTTTCCTTTCGTTATCTGTATATTTTCATAAAAAAAGTCTGACGCCTCAAAAGGATCGTCAGACTTTTTGTTAAAAACGGTAAAACAAAACGTGATTGTGCTTTCTGGGGAAGAAAATTCCAATCGTGGGTTATCAATTCTCTCATTATCCTCGGCTTTTTTCTTTACTGCCTCTCATCAGAAAATAACTTTCGATTCAGCCAGTAAAGGAAGACAGTAAGGATAACCACGCCTAGACCAAAGAGTAAATAGCGAATACTTGTATTTTTGCTGCCGGTTTTCGGTAGTACGGCTCCATTGACCTCCTTAGCACTGCTTGTCTCCGTACGTTGTTCCTGTTCCATTTTCACTGAAGACGATGCTTTAGCGAGTTGTTTGCCTGCGGGATCATCGGAGGAAACACTTCGCTTGCTTGACTGACTTAGGTTAGGCGCTAATTTGTTTGGTTTCGTTTCTGAATCTGAAAGATCCTCAGATGCCGCTTCACTAACGGTCGTTGTTCCTGTTGTTTCGGTGGTTTCTTGACTCCTAATTGTCTGACTCGATTCACTCTCACTAACTGGTTGGGTGTTGAAGTTTTCTGACTCACTTGCATTGTGACTACTTTCGATACTTTGAGAATCCTGACTTGTGTTTTCCGTAGTAGAAGTCCTTGGATCCGTCGATTGAGAGTCGCTAAATTTCGGTTCGATACTACTAAAGGAAGAGCCTGTTTCTTCAGACACCTTAGAGCTTGCGCTTATCTCAGAGTTCGTGCGCTCACTAGAGCTCGGGGGTGTTATTACCTGCCATTGACTAGGCTTCAAGTTTTCAGTAATCGTTGTTTCACCGTCATAAATCACAACTAAATCTACTTTATCCACACTTTTGATCTCATCGATGGCCATCTCAGCATAGATCCTTAAGTAGTTTTCAACACCTGAAAACCAATCGACATTTGTTAGATACGTTTCACCAATCACCTTTTCACTGTGTCCATTGCCATCCCAACCATAAGTTAATCGGATACAAACTTTTTGTGAAGTCAGCGTTTTGTTCGGCCGTACCGGGATCGTAATGACTTTCAAGGCTTCATCATAGATCACTCGGTTCGTTTGAACAGAAAACGATAAATTCCCTCCGGCTCGTTCTTTTGCTGAAGTATGATCGAAACCAAACACCAGCAGCAATAATCCCGCTAACAGCAAAATCAACACAATTCCAACCAGTTTTCTCATTTCCTCACTTCCTAAATGAATATTTCAAGATAACTTGATAAGGAAATTATAATAAATTCTCAGAGAAAACATGCGCCGAAAAAAAAAGGAAAGACCCAATAAAATGGCATCTTCCTTTTGCTATAAAGCATCTGAATTTGTTGATAATCTTCCACGGAATCAAATTGGGCGTGCTTATTCACACATTTTACGATTGTTCTACTTCCATTTAATAGAAACCACTATTCAAGAAAACCTTTGTTCGATAGATAGTAATAAATTATAAACCGCACCAAGGAGGTTCGCTTCGTTCCCGTAAAGACAAGCTTCGATGCTAATTTCTTTAAAATTCATTGCCAAAAGTGGTAACTGCTTTCGAACTGAACGGTACTGGTATTTTATTTCTTGTATTAAAATCGGTTGGGCACTAATGCCTCCACCAATCACTAGTTTGTCAAGATCAAGTGTCACCTGCAAATTAATAATCATCCGTGCAATCAGCTGACAATAGTCCACAAACAATTTCTTTAACGCCACATTCTCACCTTTGACTAGTTCATCAAAAACAGTTTTCCCGTCATACTGATCGTCCATATTTAAAAGTGCTGCCCCACTTTGCACGAAGCCTACAGCGGAACCTTTCACTCCAATTAGTTGTTCCAAAGATAGTTCTCCAGTCATATTTGCTAAAAAGCTTATCTCACCAGCCTGAAAGTTGCTTCCTTGATAAAGCTTGTTGTCGAGAATCAAACCACAACCAATGCCTGTACCCAAGACAATCGCTGCCCCGTGTGAACAGTCTTTTAGATTTCCAATCCACCATTCTGCTAACGCGGCGGCTTTTCCATCATTTGACAAAGCACAAGTAATTCCGTGTGTTTCTTCGATATATTTTTTTAGTGGGTATTCATGAAGATACGTTAGTGCTCCCCCGAAATACACAACTCCTTTTTTGGTATCAATTTTACCTGGTAGACTTATGCCTACCCCCTTGATTTGGTCATGATAGCTTTGAATAATAGAAGAAAACGTTTCGAGGAAATCGGTCAGATCATTCGGGGTTACACGTTGTTTTTTCTCCACGATGCTTCCTTTGTAGTCAATCAATGCATATTTGATTGCTGAACCACCAACATCAATTCCTAAATAATTCATCTATCCACTCCTGCTCTTTAATCAAACTGGTTTTTAAATTTCATAACTAATCGTTCAGTTTGTTAGTTTTCTGACACTCTCAATTGTTTACTGAAGAAGAATGTGATCAAAGCAAAGCCCGTAAAGACATAGCCTGACGAAAGCATACTGAATGCTGCTGTCTGGTTAGTAAAAAAATTGCTGATAGCAGACATAATATACGGGGAAAAGAAAACACCCAAATTAACGCCTACCATGCCAATTGATACTGCTAAATTTGCCGCATTTCTCGGTGCTTTTTGCATTAGTATCCCAAAAGAATAGGGTGTATATAATGCTGCTCCCGCACTGGCTAAAAAGATTGCTACGGTCAATGAGAACATGCTCGAACTGTTCGAGATTAAAAAGAATGAGATCCCCAAAATAAGATAACTAATAGGCATTGTGTAATGTTTCGTGTACTTTACAATGTTTCCATACAAAAAATTACAAATAAATGCGACGATCGTCGCCAATGATAGAGCAGTGCCTAAAAACTCGGCATCCGAAAAATTTGCTTCTAAAACAAACGTTGTTGCTTTCGTGTATAAATTCATAATAAATGCAAAGGTGAAAAAGAAGCCTAGCGCCGATAGAATGGTAAAAGGATTTATTTTGATCGTTCCCTTATCTTTCTCATCGCCTTCAGTCTTCGTGTGAATTGTTGGAATAAAGAAAAGAAACAAAACAACTGGTACCAAGGCTAAACCATAAACGATGTATGCATACTGCCAACTGATCACAGCCAACTGACTTGCTAAAAAGGTCATAATCATCTGACCTAAACTTTGAAAAGCAGTTTGATAGCCTAGCATTTTATTACGAAGCTCCCCTTCATAAAAATAATCAATCAGACTCACAGCCAAAGAATTATACATTCCTAACCCCGCACCAAGCGCTAAACGCGACAGATAAACAATTGTATAATTTTCTGTAATCATGGGCACCATCCCACTGATCCCAGCAATCGTCAATCCTAATAATACAACCGTCTTTGTCCCTAAACTTCTAACTAGAAATGTGCTTAGCAAAACAAAGATCATGATGGTAATATTTGGTGCAGTTACTAAGGATTCAACGGCAGTCGCTGAATGATCAACAAAGGTTTCTTTCATTTTAGAGACCGCTATGGCAATTGTTCCGCCCGATTGTAGCATCAATGAAATTGAGAGAAGTGCTAGCTTAAAGCTGGCACTTCTCGGACTTGCTTTCTCCATAAAAACACTCCTTTTTTGATTGCTTTTATTACTTTTGAATGAATATTTTGACGTCCCAAGGGTTTAGCTCAACACTCGTTCCGGCAATCGTTGTCTTATTTTCAAAAAGGTCATAATATTCTTTGGTGAGACAAATTTTTTGAGGATCATTACAATAATTAAAGTAGAAAGATACTTTTTGTCCTTGTTCATTTAAACAATTTTTGATAATTACAGGGAAAGCTTCTGAGGGTCTTTCAATTTGAGCATGGGTCAACATTTCAATGAATAATTTACGAATCACTTCATTTGAAGCAAAGCACCCAATATATGTTGCTGTGCCTTTTCCATAATGATTTTTTGTGATGGCTGCATATTTTCCCCAGTGCTGATGATTGTAGGAAGCGATCGTCTCTGCAGTAGTTGGGACCAGCAGTTCCATCCATTCAGAAATATCATACGTTGTTGCTTCGTCATCCGCGAATGACAGAGTCACATTCTTTGGCTTAACAAATTGCTGATAGTGGACCCCACAAACTTCCGAGATATAACCTGGCTGAGCGGTGGTCCGAACTTTCACATGCTCATCCGTAAAGCCAGACTTAAAGGTGTAGAGAATATGTCCTCCATTTTCCACAAATTGATTTAACTGTGCCAGTTCTGTGTCAGAAGCAGTGTATAAAGCTGGAACGATCAGCAACTTGTAACGGTTGATTCGTTCATCACCAACACTTATTACATCAGCGCCAACATTCAAATTATAAAGTTCGTCATATAGTTGACGAAAAATATCATTGTAGCCATGCGCACCGTTATTATATAATTCATGACCAGAAAACGGGAACCAGTCATTTATGGCTGTCAAGCTTTCATTACTGACAACAAAGGCAACTTGATTTTTCTGTTGTAACCCAGAAAGTTCTTTTTGGTATTTTTTCAACTCTGAGCCAATAATTTTCGCTTCGTTATAAACTGGATTTGGTTGCAGATCATGGCTTAACAAACCTTTCCAATAGGTTTCAGCAGAATTATGAATCGAATGCCAGTGCCAATAACAGATCATTGATGCACCTGAAGCAATATGGCTGAACGCTTGCAATCGCAATTGATTTTCATAAGGAACCCATTCCTTAAAGGCCTGTGCTTCTGTTTCAACAACAAAATAATTTTGATCTTTTGTTGTCCTAGCAACGTCCCCCGCAAATGAAATCTCTCTACCCGTGAGTTCATCCTGTGAAGGATGGTAAACATCAATTCCAGTAATATCGAGAGGTTTTGCAGCTTCAAAATGATTGACGTCTGGTTGAATGCCGAAAGAATAGCCACGCCATTCAAAATCAAAGTTGTGCATGACAAACTGATGATCTTTCTTATATTCATTGACGATCGAAACTTGCCATGCTAAAAAGTCAGTGACAAGTTTTCTTTGGAATTTTGAAAACTCACTGCCTAAGCTCCCATTGATCGTACCATTAACAGAGGGAAAATCTTCCCAAGCATTGATGCGATTGCTCCAATAAGACAAACCAAAGGCTTGA
The DNA here is from genome assembly GCF_051713705.1 of Enterococcus sp. DIV1083b. Lineage (NCBI taxonomy): Bacteria > Bacillati > Bacillota > Bacilli > Lactobacillales > Enterococcaceae > Enterococcus > Enterococcus sp. DIV1083b. The sequence continues at coordinate 1,436,076 of NZ_JBIOQJ010000001.1, read as the reverse complement.
TTCATTGCCTCCAAATCATGACTGAACATTTCTTTTACATATTTTTGAAATTGAATCTGGACATTTTCTCCTGCAGTTCCATAATGTTTCGTTTCATTATCTACCTGAAAACCAATCACCGCTGGATGATCAATGACTTCCTCAATCAGCTTTCGTATAATTCGTTCACTGTAATAAAGGTATTGAGGATTTGTTATATCCATAATTTGTCGCGCGCCGTACGTTTTCTTTCCTTCTTTCGTAGTAACCAATACCTCCGGATATTTTTTTACTAGCCAAGTCGGTACAGCATACGTCGGTGTTCCTACGATTACATCAATTCCGGCTGCATGCATTGCATCTAAAACACGATGGACCGACTGGAAATCGAAAACTCCTTCTTGTGGTTCATGGGTACTCCAAGTACTTTCCCCAATGCGCACAACATTGATATTCGCGTCTTTCATCATTTCAATATCTTTTTGCAACCGATCGTAGGGCATATACTCATCATAATAAGCAACGCCGTAGTGAATCTTACTCATAAATCTTCCCCTCTCTTTGAAACCGCTTTTATATTTGTGTTTACATTCTATAAAACATTTGCTAATCTGTATATGGACAAATATTTAAAGAATTTGTACATTTTTCAGGTGGTGGATCTATGAGTATATTAAAAGATGCTAAGCGATTACCAGCAATTGATTGGAAATTATCGTTCTTCGGGGGACATACACAAGAAGTCGATGAGGGATGGTCTGTAGCTGAGGACAAGCACTTGGCTTTTGAATTGATCTATGTCATTCAAGGAAGTGAAGATGTTATTATAGATAAGACTTGTTACCACTTAGAAGCAAGTGACATGGTCATTATTCCCCCAAACAGCCTTCACAAAATCCAGGCCGGTCCTAGGCTTCATTATTTTTGCACGCATTTTGATATTGACGACCCAGATTTCGTCTCTGACATGATCAATTACAGCGACATTAAGATTACACCACAAAGTAGTTTTTTTATAGCAATCAAAGAAGTGATCCAACGTTGGATTCAATTGATCAATAACCCCGCTATCAAAGAATTCGAAAAGAAAATGCACATTCAAATTTTATTATCCCAATTTCTGCTTATATTGAATCATGAGATTGAGAAAAAAAAGCAACAGCAGCTCTTCCAAGAAAACAGCAACTTAACGATTCACTATGCAAAAACTATTTCAAAAAAAATTCAGTTGGAATTACAGAAAATTTGGAAAGATCCTCAAAAGCAGCGCTGTTTGTCTGATATATCAATCAAGGAGCTGATTGAAGAGATTGGTATCCAAGCATCTTATGGCAGTACTCTCTTTAAAAGAGTGTATGGTCTTTCTCCAAAAAAATATGAATCATCCTTGATTTTAAAAGAAGCAAAAAATTTGCTTAAGATCCACTCCCTTTCGATTGAGGAAATCAGTGAACAACTGCGTTTTAACTCCCTAGCAAGTTTCAGCAAACAATTTAAGCGGTGGGTCAACATGTCTCCGCAACAATACCGAAACAAATACTACAAATCGCTGAAAGAAAACGAATAATCAAAAAGTCGTTGAAACTATATTGTTTTCAGCGACTTTTTGATTGTTCAATTTTCATTGCATCTAACGATAACAAATAAAAACGAACCATTTATATATAAAGTTAGCTTTGTGTATCCAGTTCCCAAAAAGGTATTTGAAAAGTTCTCGCTCCTTTGTGAATAAAACGTTAGTATACACGTGCCAATGAATAATCTCTTTATGCACGATAGAGAAAATACAACGGTAGTTTTGCTAATTGGGATTCAGCGATTCAGCAAACATCAGGAAATGTTTCCATACATAAAAACACGATAGAAATTGTGAATAAACTGAACCCTAAGCAAAATAAACCGCCAATAAAACAGTTTATTATTTATCATTTAAATATATATTATATATAATATATGACCATTTTTGTGCTAAAATTCAAGTATAAGCAAATCAACCTTTAGGAGTACGTGATCGATGGAATTAGAGCCAAAAGTAGCAAAATTGATTGTTAAAAGCTTAAAAGATATCATCAACCATGAAATCAATCTTTTTGATACCTCGGGTACGATCATAGCTAGTACAGATACCGTGCGGATTGGTACCAGTCATGAAGGCGCCCGTTTAGCAGCCAAAAATCAACAGACATTAACGATTGAACATGACAATCAATTTAAAGGAGCAAAAAAAGGAATCAATATCCCGGTCCTTTTTAATCAATCCGTTGTAGCAATTATTGGAATTACTGGCGAGCGTACAAAGGTAGAACCTTTGGGGAATATTATCAAAAAAATGACGGAGATTTTGATCCGAGAAAACTGGATTCAATTGACAAATTTCCATCAACGGCAAAACTACCACAGTCTAGCTACGATGCTGATCGCTCCTCAAAGAGATGATAGCTTGGCGGCTTATTTAGCCTCGCTCTTGGACATTGATTTGGAACGACCTCGCATCCTCGTGATAGGGAAATTCCTTTTTACTAGAGAAAAAAATAATCTGAATTATGAAAAACTGCTCCATACCATCCAATCGCATTTGCACATTTTTCCAGGTAGTTTCTTCTCGCTGATCAATCAAGAAATTTGCCTGTTTTTCGAAAAGCAGGAAGAAGCTTCGCTGATCCCCCTACTGATGCAAATGCAAAAGGATATTTCTAAGCGTTTTGATCGTCAAATGTCCTTTGGGATCGGCGGTTTAGCAGAAACCATCGATGAGTATTGGTCTAGTTATGAAAAGGCGCAAAAAACCGTCAATTGGTTGATCAATCAAAAAAGTGCGACCATCTCTTCTTATCAAGAAATGGATTATGGGTTGCTCTTTGTCGGGATTTCTGCAGAAGATAATAAACAATTGCAAAAGAAAGTGCTTGGCAGTCTGACTGTTGAGGAGATTGAGCAGTTCCAATTGATCTTTGAAACGTATAAACGCTACAATGGTAGTATTATGAAGTGTGCCGAGGCACTTTTTTTACACAAGAATACTTTTCAAAACAAACTGAATCGCATCACGGAAAAGACGGGCTACAATCCACGTAATTTGAGTGATTTTACTGTGTTGTCGGCTGCTTTTATGAGTTATCGCTTGTCTAATCTAGAGAGATGATTTGTTGAACAAGCAACTGCTTCAGCGTAACAAACTTCGCATTTAAAATTGATGGTATCATTTGTTGTTCAAGTCATCTGTTTCCAATCAGCCTGATTATCCATCAACAGCCTAACTCATAGCACCAGCAACGTTTCCCTGTTTTCTTTCTTCCAGTGGACGAAAAATTGTTTTTACACTGTATTTTTGAGTTTCAATACACGCAACAAAAAGAGCGCTCCTGTGAGAAGAAACGCTCTTTTATTATGTCCTTTAGTTGTGAACAGCTCGTGCTCTCTTTTCAATGAAAAGGAAAACAAATGACCTCGATTCGTTACTGTTAACCTTGCAGTTTTAAATCATTGATCGTTTCATAATAGTTTGCGATTGCAGAATGATCCCTTTTTTCTAATCCGTAGGCTTTCAGTGATTGCATAATCTCCATTGCAGATGCTGTAAATGGTGTAGAAACATTACTATCATGTGAGGTGTCTAATGCATTTTGTAAGTCCTTGATATGCAATTCGATACGGAAACCAGGATCGAAGTTGCCAGAAAAAATCTTTTCTGATTTTTGATCCATGACTGTGCTTCCTGCCAAACCTGTGCGAATGGCTTGATAAACTGCTTCAGGAGAAACACCTGCTTTTTTAGCTAGACAATAAGCTTCAGAAATAGCTGCGATGTTGATCGCTACAATCATTTGATTGGCTAGTTTCGTAATATTTCCAGCCCCTACTTCACCGACTCGTGTCACAGAAGAAGCCATCGTCTTCAATAAAGCTTCATATTTCTCAAAAACTGCTTTTTCTCCGCCAACCATTACCGCGATCGTTCCATCAATGGCTTTTGGTTCTCCACCAGAGACAGGCGCATCAATAAAATGGACTCCTTGTTCTTTCAAACGAGCCGCAAAGTCTTGGCTGGCTTTTGGTGCGATTGAACTCATATCAATGACTGTTTTACCAGCTGACAAGCCTTCAGCGATCCCTCCAGGATTGAATAGCGCCGCTTCTACGTTTGGAGAATTCGGTAGCATCGTAATGATCACTTCTGCTGCTTCTGCCACCTTGGCGCCTGACTCTGCTGCATGTGCACCAGCTGAAACAACTTCATCGATTGCGGATTGGTTAAAATCAAACACAATAACCTCATAGCCATTCTTTACTATATTTTTCACCATTGGTTTACCCATGATTCCTAAACCGACAAATCCTACTTTCATCAATACCATCTCCTACTTTCGTTGATTTAATAAATATGCTCGGATCGCGGTTTCTCCAGCGATCACCACATTTTCCTCTACTTGTGTCATTGCTTCTTGCAAACTCATTGGTCGATGGATAATTGGCAAAATAAGGTCAATTCCAGCGGCATAAGCTGCCGAAACCTCTTTCTCCCGACTACCGACCACAGCAATCACCGGTTTATGGTGCTTTTTGGCTAGCTCGGCAATTCCCACAGGAACTTTGCCATTCAGCGATTGCTGGTCAAGCTTGCCTTCGCCAGTTATGACGAGAGCAGCTTGGGCAATTTTCTTTTCAATTTCTACTAAATCTAAGATCGTTTCAATACCGTTGCACGTTTTGGCTTGGCAAAACACTTGCAATGCAGCCCCTAGACCGCCTGCTGCGCCTGCACCTGGTGCGTCCGCAATATCAATCTGCATCTCTTTTTTGATCACAGAGGCATAATGTTTCATCCACTGATCATAGGTTTTCGTTTGGTCAATCGGAATGCCTTTTTGAGGACCATAGATAGCAATGGCACCTTTTTCACCGACTAACGGATTCGTTACATCCGATAAAATATTGATTTTTACATCCTTTAATCGTGGATCAATTTTAGAAATATCTATCGAAGCAAGCTTTGCTAATCCAGCTAATCCTCTCGGGATGTCCTTTCCTTGATCGTCGTAAAAGGAGACCCCTAATGCTTTTGCCATTCCAGTCCCGCCATCACTTGTTGCACTGCCGCCTATGCCAAGGTAGATCTCTTTTGCGCCTTCATCGAGGGCAGCCAAAAGCAACTCCCCTACCCCGTAAGTCGAAGCATTTAAGGCATTCTCAGCATTTTGCTCGATCAAAGTAATCCCACTTGCTTCTGCCATTTCTAATACGACGATTTGATTAGGTAAAACACCATATTGCGCCTTCACAGGATTTCCCAATGGATTTTGAACAGTTATCCTTTTTCGTTTTCCTGCCAAGGCATCAACTAAAGCTTCGACTGTGCCTTCTCCACCATCGGCGACTGAAAATTTATCGATAGGACTATGAGGCAAAACCCGACGAATCCCTTTTTCTAACCACATTGAGATATCTTTACTGGAGGCACTTCCTTTGAAAGAATCTGCTGCAATCACAATTCGCTGTTCTTCCATGAATCCACCCCCTTTTCTATAGTTAGGCTTGATTATAAGAAACCCGCCTTCTTCATTTCATCAATCATCTTGTCTAACACAACGCCCTTACTTGCTTCCGTCGGCAAGATCGAAGGTCCCACATTCAAGCCCATCAAGTTTGCCATATCTTTGGTAGCTGAAGGGAAACTTGCTGCATCTTGCGATAAACGGATCGGGTTCAGGGTAAATTGGTTCTTTAGCGCGCCTTGGAAATCACCAGATACGTACTGGTCATAAATACCGCAAACCAATTCAGGATAAATATTTGCCGTTGAACACACACCGCCGACTGCTCCCACACAGAGTGAAGGATAAACAATGGTATCTTTTCCTGCAATCACTCGAAAGCCAACATCAGCATTCCGTCGAACCAATTCGCTTAGGAAGGTCAAATCTCCGCTCGAATCTTTTATCCCTACGATATTCTCAACGGTATGCGCCAGCTTTTCGATCAATGGTTGACTCAACGAATACCCAGCTCTTGCTGGATTGTTATACAAAAGCACCATCGTATCGGAAACCGCGTCTGCGATTGCTTTAAAATGATTGTACAGTGCTTCTTCTGTGGGTTTGATGAACATTGGGTGTAAAACGGAAATACCAGCGATCGGCAATTTTGCTGCCTGTTTGGCAAGTGCCACCGCATGTTTCGTACGTATTGGGCCCATCCCAAAGAAAACAGGTACTTTTCCAGCGGCTTCATCTAAAATGATTTCTGTTGCTGCAAGCATTTCATCATGTTCGAACATATAAAACTCACTATTACTGCCAAAAGCCAAAATGCCATGAACACCATGATCGATCACATGCCGTACGATCTTTCGCAACTTAGTTTCGCAAATCATTTCTTCTTCATTCACTGGCGTGAGTAAAGGAACAATGATCCCTTTAATCTTTTCTTTTTCCATTATGGTCAATCCTCTCACTCAAAGCTTCGATTAATTTGTATTCGCTCGATTACTCTCTGACTAAAGCTGGTTTCTTATTGTCAAATGTCCAGCCAGGAATCAAGTACTGCATGGCAATCGCATCATTGCGCGCCCCTAAGCCTTCTTTTAAATACAGTTGATGCGCTGCATCTAGCTTTTCTCGGTCAAGTTCTAGCCCAAGGCCATGGGAATTTCTTGGAATGGTAATTTCACCGTTTTTGATTTGATGCGGATTTTTGGTCAAGCCTTCGCCATCTTGCCAAATCCAGTGGGTATCTGCGGCATTTACTTCCCCAGGTGCTGCCGCTGCAGTATGAGCGACCATCGCCAAAGAAATATCAAAATGATTATTGGAATGCACACCCCAAGTCAAATCTAGGTCATGACATAACTGCGCCACACGCACACTGCCTTGCATCGTCCAAAAATGCGGATCTGCCAGCGGAATCGTCACACTATCTAAGCGAATCGCTGCTTTCATTTCTCGCCAATCCGTTGCTACCATATTCGTCGCCGTCGGCAATCCTGTTTTTCGGCGGAATTCTGCCATCGTTTCTCTACCAGAGAAGCGACCTTCTGCACCACAAGGATCTTCTACATACGCTAATACGCCGTGAAGGTCTTTGCAAAGCGCAATTGCATCATCTAGTAACCATCCGCCATTCGGATCAAGGGTAATCCGAGCATTGGGAAATTCTTTTTTCAACGCTTTGACGGTTTGTACTTCTTCTTGCCCTGATAACACGCCGCCTTTTAATTTAAAGTCCTCAAAACCATAGCGCTCATAGGCAGCTTTCGCTATCTTGACGATTGCTTCTGGGGTCATCGCTTCTTCACGACGTAGTGCTCCCCATGAATCATCGAGCGTATTGTCAGAAGCATAAGGCAAGTCTGTTTTGTTGCGATCTGCTACATAAAACAGATAACCTAAAAACTTCACTGATTCGCGCACTTGTCCTTCACCTAACAAAGCGGCAACGGGCACCTGCATGTGCTGTCCTAGTAAATCCAACAATGGCGCTTCAACAGCAGTCATAACATGAACCGTCGTTCGCAAATCAAATGTTTGGTTCCCGCGCCCACCAGCATCCAACTGTGCATAACGTTCGTGAATCTCTTTCACGATGTTTTTGTATTCACCCAAAGTCCGACCCACAACTAATTCACGACAGTCTTCCAATGTCTGACGAATTTTCTCACCACCTGGCGCTTCTCCTAAACCTGTATTACCTGTGTCATCAGTTAAAATAACGATATTTCTAGTAAAGAAAGGGCCATGGGCTCCACTTAGATTTAATAGCATACTGTCATGTCCTGCTACAGGGACAACTTCCATTTTTACGATTTTTGGAATCATCAAAATCTCTCCTAGTCAAATTGATAGTTTTTAATATACTGTTTCCCCCAAAAAGAATACAGAGTATCGAGTGCAGACTTTTCGTCGAAAAACAGTGAATTTATGTGCTAAAGAACATTTTTAAATAAAGATCCCCAATAAGATCCCTACTAGCGTCCATGCCAAGCTGATTCCCCAGAATTTAAAGAAGGAATAACGCAAGAATTTTCGTACATTGGTTTCCCCTAAATCACAAGCCATGATGATTTGTGGTTGGGCAATCAGTGAAGCAAACGCACCAATATTAAAGAATAATGTCAAGGCAACAATATCTGGAGCAACGCCATATTCTCCTGCTAAAGCTGCAATGATCGGAATGAGCGCAAAAAACCAAGTATCGTTGGTAAACAACAGCATCAATGGTGTGCTGAAGATAGCGATCGCAATATGAACATAGGGACCAACAGCTGCGGGAATAATATTCACGAGAACTTGAACCATCGCATCCATCATGCCCGTTCCTTGCAAGATCCCCACGACAACCCCAGAAAGCAAAACGATGGGCGCAATCGGATATGTTTTTGAAGCATATTTACTGATCAATTGATTTTGATCTTTGAAGTCTGGATAGTTCACGCACAAAGCGATGATCAAACCAGCTGCGAAAATATAGTAAGAAGGCAGGTTTGAAAACGACAAAGCGATCACTAAGAGGATGGTCAAGATCAGATTGAACCAAAATAGCTTGGGACGAGCAAGCGGTCCATAGTTTTGCTCTTTCGCTAATGAATCAGCGATCCCTTCAAATTTTTCTCCATTTGCCAGATGCTTTTTATGGACACCTAAACCTAAAAAATAACCAAGGATCATCGTTCCGATAAAGACAGTGATCCAAACAGGTAGTAAGGTGGTAAATAAGGTCATCGGTGCATTGGGTACATCTGGAAGCAGACTTGCAGCCCGTAAGATCCGTGCGTTCCATGGTGTGATCGATCCTAACATGATACCGACTGAGCAAAGAAAAACGAGTATCACCGGATCGATTTTCAACTTCTTAAATAGCGGCAAAAACAACGGGATCGCAATTAGATAGGTCGACATGACACTTCCATCTAATGTGGTGATCACCGAAATAAACACAGTCAAGCTGCAGAGAATCGGCGCTTTGATTTTTACTTTTTTTAAAAACTTGAATACCATAATATCGAAGACTGCTGCATCAGATATCAGAGAAAAATAAGGTAATGAAAACATGATCATCAAAAAGATGTCTCGTGTCATATCAAGACCGTCAGCGATATATCCTTCCGTCGCTGTCCAGCTTGCCCCGCTTAAGAAAGAAAATGCGACAGGTATCAATGCAAAACAGACAAGTATATTTATTTTATTTCTTAGTAATAAACCCGTGATCAATGTCATCATGACAAAGCCAAGAATAGCTAAATAGCTCATTTTTTATATCCCTCCGATTAATAGATCAGTCAAAGAGGAATATAGCTGAAACTTCAAGCAAAAATTTCAGCTATATCTCTGACATCAAGTAGTCCTTCAATAAATACCTTTAGCGCACAAAGCAAGGTTTTTTTGAGTCAAACTGCCAATCTTCAATAAAGTATTGCATCGCAATTGAATCATCACGATCACGGTATTTGGGATCCATTGACTGGTACAATTGATGTGCTTCCAGCAATTTCTCCATATTGATTTCAATACCTAGGCCAGGTTTATCGGTGATTTTGATCACGCCATCTTGAATCAAGACAGTGTCATCGCAAAGTTCTTGTCCATCCTGCCAAATCCAGTGTGTATCGATTGGTGTAATATTTCCTGGTGCAGCTGCGGCACACTGTGCGAATGTTGCCAACGTAATATCAAAATGGTTATTGGAGTGAGAACCCCAAGTCAATCCCCAGTCATTCAAGATTTGGGCCATGCGAACACTTCCGTTTAATGTCCAGAAATGCGGATCAGCCAGAACGATATCTACTGCTTTTGAATTTAATGCATGATAAAATTGTCGCCAGTTGGTCGCAATCATATTTGTTGCCACTTGATGTCTCGTGGCTGTTTTGAATTCATTCATGATCTCACGACTTGAAAAACCTGCTTCAGGACCACATGGATCCTCCACATAAGAAATCGTGTCTAGTTTGTCTTTGCAAAGCTCGATTGCCTCTGCTAACGACCAAGCACCATTAGGATCAATATTGATTCGCGCTTCTGGAAACGCCTCATGTAAAGCAACTACTGCTTCCATTTCCTCTGTTCCCTTCAGCACGCCACCTTTGACTTTGAAATTTTTGAACCCATAGCGTGCCTCAAGTGCTTTTGCTTGCTGCACCATTCCCTCTGGTGTTAAGGTTTCCTGTCTTCTAATGCGCTCCCACTCATCTTTTGGCTCTTCCTCTATGCGATAAGGCAGATCGGTTTTCCCTGCATCGGCGATATAAAACAAATACCCCAACACTTCAACTTCATTACGCTGCTGACCATCACCTAACAATGCACACATCGGTTTATTTAGAAACTTGCCAAGCAGATCCAGCATCGCACATTCAACCGCTGCCTCCGCTTGGACGACAAATTTCAGATTTTTTAAATCCAACCCTTGAAGTCCTTCCCCATCATTTCCTTTCATCGCCGCTCCATTTTTGCGAATCGTTGTAATCACATTACGATAATTGGCAATTTCTTGACCCACGACAAAAGGAATGTAACTCTCCAGCATTTTGGTGATGTCTTCACCGCCATGGATCTCACCAATGCCTCTATTCCCAGTTTCGTCTTCTAATACAACAATATTCCTCGTAAAATAAGGTGCATGACACCCGCTTAAGGTAAGGGTCGGACTGTCATACCCAGCAATCGGAAACACCTGCATCTTTGTCACTTTTGGAGAACCATTTTTACTCATATTCATTCCACCTTCTCTATTATTTTTGGTTTGTTCAGTTTGAAGAAAAACATGCTTCGTAATCAAAACGCTTTACGTTTTTATAAATTGCTTCCTGTGCATACCACTAGATCCTTCTTCGCTCATTCTTGTTAACAAAATCACAATCCATTGGTCAGTAAATGTTTTTGAAGAATTCTGCTCATTTTTCGAGCAATCGAAACAAAAATCAGTTTCTAGAAAGAAGGGTCCGAAACACTAACTAGACTAAGGGAACTTCTGATAGTTCTCGCACATTTCCAGTCAGATGTCGAAAAAGCGTCAGCGTATGGAAGCGGTTTATGATCATTAACTTGCTCTAAGAATACAAATATTCTTCGCGAATAAAAAGGGGATGTGAGATAGTTATCCGCATCGTTTCTGCTTGATAAATGTTACAGAAACCATTTTAAGAATTCCAAAACAGCCAAATTTTTTCTGTAATCGACGGACTACAAGCGTAAAAACGGTAGGTCACCCCATCGAGAAAATAACAAAAAAAAACCGATAATGCCCTTGATGACCTCTTTCAGCAAAAAGAACTAAATTTTACTGAATCAGTCGATCAAAACACATGAACGGTTTTGTCGCTACTTTTTATTCTGTTTTCTGCTAACCCAAGTCCCCATTGGATAATTATATTTGTTTTTGCCCGTTGTAGACTTTTGTTATCTGTTGAAGGGACTTTTCCCCATTGATTTTTTTAGCGTCACATAGGTAACGATAGACAGTATGACTATTCCTAAGAAAATCAACCGATCATTCAAGACTTCATCCGTCTGCGGGAGAAGCTTCTGCTTATTATGGTTGGCATCACCACTTCTTGCCGAGCTAGAAGAGTGACTTGACCCACTATTATTTAGCAAACCACCGATTGTATTGCTTGTACTACTTTCACTACTTGGTTCGGTTGTACTACTGGTGCTGCTTTCGCTACTTGGTTCCGTACTACTACTTGTGCTGCTTTCGCTACTTGGTTCCGTACTACTACTTGTGCTGCTTTCGCTACTTGGTTCCGTGCTGCTACTTGTACTACTTTCACTACTTGGTTCCGTAGTACTACTAGTGCTGCTTTCGCTACTTGGTTCCGTACTACTACTTGTACTGCTTTCGCTACTTGGTTCCGTGCTGCTACTAGTGCTGCTTTCGCTACTTGGTTCCGTACTACTACTCGTACTGCTTTCGCTACTTGATTCCGTGCTGCTACTTGGTTCCGTACTACTGCTGGTGCTACTTTCAGTACTTGGTTCCGTAGTACTACTAGTGCTGCTTTCGCTACTTGGTTCCGTACTACTACTTGTACTGCTTTCGCTACTTGGTTCCGTGCTGCTGGACTCCCCTGGTTCACCGGTTCCGCCACCACCGCCACCATAGCGTGGCGTATAGCCAGTAATACTGCTTGTTCTTGGCACATCATTGACAAAAGCATCAAGGATGCCCCGATTGGTATATTGTTCCAATGAACCATCCGTTTCTGTTTTGTAGGTAATGTAGATCCGTTCCTCCGTATCCCGCAAAGGAATTTCAAAGGACCCATCACTATTTAAAACGATCGGTACTTGCTCGACATACGTTGGGTTGGAAACGCTGGGTCCATAGACCACTCGAGCACTCGTACTAACTAAAGTCTGATGAGGACCTACAAAGTCAATAAACGTTCCATCTTTGATTGCCACTTGGTTCGTGTCAAACGAGTTGATATACACACGCCAATCAATGATCCGTTTGGGTTCTTGCGTACCTAAATACAGTCCTTGTTTGGCGAGTAAGGCACCCTTCCCTGTATCATCCACTGCTTGAATAAAAATAGGCACCGATTGCGTCCCATTTGCCGTTTCAAAGCTGATGTTGTTGATCTGGTTTTCTATCACGTCATCACTGAACTTTGTCCAAAAATAAAAGTCCCCATGTACATTGGTATTTTGTTCGACAAATTCCGTGAAAACAAAGGTCAGCTGATTGCCAACTTGGGTAACATTGACCACTAAGTTGTTATTTTCATCGTATAAAGCATACGTATTATTAACGCCTTCAATCTCAGCTGGCAAAGTGACGGTCGCTTTGTCACCTGCTTTTAAATCACCTAAGTCCTCCAAACTCCAGGTCATATCTATTTTGAAGGAATCATCCTTTTCAATACTTGTGATGACCTCGTTGCGGCTATTAACGATCGATACATTGGTGATCAGCTTGGCTCCCACATCGGTTTCCCCATAAACAACCCGCATACCAGCAAAAACAGGAATCAACAGCAGCAAGACAGCAAATGCTTTTCCTAGACGTTTGATCATTGATTTCCTCCCTTAAGTGAGCGCTTAGCTAAACCTATCGGTCACAGCAATTACTGTACTCGTCATGAATATTGTCATTAACAGTTGTCTTTTTGTTTCACGGTGAGAAAAATAAACTTCCAGTTGCCACATTCTTGCAGCGTAACAGCGACTGCCTAATAGAATCAGTGTTAACTAATTTTATCTGCTTTTCGGTGATTTACACAATTAAAACGCTTCATTGGTGAAAGAAAATAACAATGCAGCAAACAAAAAACCAAATCCCAATCTGTGTGGATTGAAAGGGATTTGGCTAAAAAATAAATCACTCTGTCGGATCGGCGATCCTATCAATTTGCTGGAAGTACCGGTACTGACAAACAAAGTAAAAAACGATTTGGAAAATCAAAAAGAGACTAACGATCACGCCATAGTATTGCCAAACAGGCAATTCTACTAAAATACGCAAAGCGGTCATTGCCACCGCAAAATGGATCATTGCCACGACTGTTGGCAAGAAGTACATCACTTGCAGCTGGCGTCTCAGAACGTTGTGACGCTCCTTGGGCGACACGCCTAAAATATGCAAGGAACGATGATACGCACCATCTTTATCTAAATCTGCAAATAAACGGAAATAGATAATCGAAGCGGAGAAAATAAAGAAAACCGAACCCAGTAATACCGTGATCATTAAGATGATGCCATTTCCTTGACGATTTTCTTGGAAAACTTGGTATTTCGAGGTATAAGACGTACGCATCGGAATGTCTTTTGCCGCTTCTGACCACTCTTCATCCGTATAGTCACCTTTGGCTTCAAACTCCCGACTGAGTTCTTCGTATTGCTGATCGATCAAGGCATTTTCTTTATCTAACTTTCCATTGAAATCAGATACCAATTCAGGTGTTTCAGCCCATTCTGGATAGTCTAACCAAATAAAACCAGATTCCATATCATCGTTAGATTCTTGTAAAAGAGCTTGCCATTCCTCAAAGGTCTTATCTGTCACAACTGACAAACCAAAGTGATTCAGAGAAAGCATTGAGGGGCTGTGGACAATCGAAATATCCTTTTTTATACCGGCTTCTGAACCCAATTCAAGTGGATAGATACTTGTGCGTTCGTTCTCAGGGACTTCTAGAAGCTGTTTTCGACGTGAATAATTAGCACTAAGTGTCATTATTTGATTATCTGCAACGGAATCAGCTTCCTCACCGATTTGTTTCATCATTTTCTGATAGTCGCTTTCTCGCATAATTGAAAAGCCATTCGTCGTATAAAATGAATCATTCATAACTGCAGATTCATCAAGATTCGCATAGGCCCATAGTAAGGAAACACTATCCGTTACAGGCGCATACCCTTTTTCTTCTATGGCAGTTTTAATTTCATTCACTTTTCTCTCAGAATGATCGAGGTCTTCTGGCCCAGACCACGGAAACACATAGGCTACACTGATTCCTTGTATCGAAGAAAAAGAAGAACTGCCAATCGCCAGCATCACGGAAATCCCAACGAATGCCACGGAGGTACTTATAGCGATCAAACTATACATCGCCGCATTGTCTCGCATGCGAAAAATCCATTCGCTGATAGTCAGCATCCGAGTCCCTCGTAAGAAGGTCGGGCGTTTCTTTAATCGTTTCAATAGAAATACGCTGAACTGATGGAATGACAAAATCGTGCCTGCAACAGTCAACAAGACTCCTAGCATAAGTGGCAGCATTGAGTACGTTTGGTAGCTAAAATAATAGACCGATCCATAGCCAACTAGTAACAGCACAATTCCTGAAAATGCCAATGCCCAATGACTTTTTGGCTCAGGACGTGGTTTTTCATTTTCCTTGATCAATGAGATGATCTGTTCTCCTTGCAAGGCCCGAGTACTGAAAAAGGAGATCAAGAGGAAAATAAAGACATAGATCCCAAAGGTCAATTCTAAACCTTCCATAGGAACCATAAATTTCAGTCCTTCTGTTAGATACATGACATTTTGCGCAATCAGCAGCAATAATTTCGTCAATAAAATCCCTAACCCAATACCAGTTACTGTGGCACAGGTTCCTAAAAGGGCATTTTCGACAAACAAAATCTTTCGCAGATCTTTTTCTTCGATCCCCAAAATCAAGTAGATCGCCAGATCACGTTTGCGTCGTTTCAAAAAGACCACAAATGTATACCATAAAAACAACAGCGACAGTAAGGCGATCACCACGAGTGCGACGGATAGACCAACCTTAGCTAAGCTTGAAAGTGTATCGCTATTAGATAAGTTTTCTTCCAATTGCGGATGAAAGAGCAAAAGACTAAAGATATAAAACACCATCGCCGCAAAGGCGCTGCTGACGAAGTAGGCCGCATAAGTTCGAAAATTCCCCCGCAGATTACGAATGATCAACTGTCTGAAATTCATGGCGGCGACCTCCTAAATGTGCTAGGACTTCAAGAATTTTTTGATAAAATTGCTGTTGATCAGCACCACGATAGACTTCGTTATACAGCTTTCCGTCTTTGATGAAAACGACCCGATCAGAAAAGCTGGCGGAATACGGATCATGGGTGACCATCATGGTGGTCACCTTGCGCTGCTTGTTCATCTGACTTAGTATTTCCATGACATCTCGTGCTGCCTTTGAATCAAGATTCCCCGTCGGTTCATCTGCTAAAAGCAATTCCGGCTGATGGATCAAAGCTCTAGCGATCGCAACCCGCTGCTGCTCCCCACCGGAAAGCTGATAGATGCGTTTGTCTTTTTTCTCATAGATCCCAAGTTCACGTAATAGCTGTTTCGAACGTTCTTTCATCTCAGGAACCGGCACCCGATCCAATGTCAGTGGTAAAATAACATTCTCAAGCACGCTCAATGGCGAAAGCAAATTGTAGTTTTGAAAAACAAAGCCTAGTTGCCGACGACGAAACTCCGCGAGTTTTTGCTTAGATAAATCCAGTGGCTGCTCGCCCTTGAGGATCACCGAACCTGAAGTCGGTTTATCCAATGTTGCCACCAAGTTCAACATGGTGGTCTTGCCACTGCCAGATGGACCCATAATGCTGATAAATTCTCCTTCTGGCACTTTGAGATCGATTTGCTGTAAAACCTCAACAGACACTTCCCCTGTATAGGTTTTCGATACATTTTTCAATTCTAGTAAAGCCATCATCTTCACTCCTTTGCTACCAGTTTAGCAGGCGGAACCGCAATCAGTTATCGATTTCATGATAGAAAGCTTACAAAAATGTAAGAAAGCCTTCACCTCCGAAATGTTAAGGTAACTGTCGTGCCTTGATTCTCCTTAGAGGCAAGCGACACATCGATATCTAATTGTGTACTGATCGTTTCAACTAAATAAAGACCGATCCCAGTTGCCTCTCCTGTTTGCCGCCCATTCTGACCTGTATAAAAGGGGCGAAAAACTCGCGGGAGATCCGCTGTTGCAATCCCGCAGCCTTCATCTGCGATCGTTAAGCTTCTAGAAAAAGGATCGATCTCAAAATAGACTTTACTGTCTGGCTTTGAGTACTTGATGGCGTTGCTGATGAGTTGAAAGAGCAAAATACCTAGCCATTTTTTGTCTGTTGTCACCGTGATATCTGCTTCACTCATCAGCTTCGGATAGACTTCACTGCGAATAAAATTTCGCTTCTGGTCACCGATACTGTGTTTTAACAATTCCAACAATGAGGCTGATTCGATAACGAAGTCCTCCGTGAAATCTTCCAAGCGCACAAAATTCAGCGCAGTCGCCAAGCCACTTTTTAAGCGATCTGTTTCAGCCAAAAGATCATAGCTATCGACTTCTTCACTTTCAGCCATTAGCGCCAAAACTGAGACAGGTGTTTTCATTTGATGAACCCAGATATTCATGAAACGAATATGATTTTGATGGTGCTGATCTAATTCCGTCAGCCGCTCTTGCTCTTGCTGTTCATGGGCATCGAACTGCTTGCGCCATTGCTTGGAAAGGTAGCCATTGCTTCGGTGTGTCGCTCTTCCATGCTTGATATACTGATAAAACGCAGTATTGGAAAGGTAATCTACCAAATAAACAAGAACAATGAACAGCCCGAATAGAAGCAGACCATAACCAATTACGAGGTAATTTCGATAGCCATCCAACCAAATCACTAAAACGAACAATGAAATGGCTAGGAAGGTAACGAGTAGTTTAGGTAAATGAACACTTGCATATGCTTTCATTCTTCCGTACCTATCACTGATAAAGCGTAACCCTTTCCGCGAATCGTTTGGATCGGATCATTAATGCCCATTGCCGCCAATTTTTTTAGCAAACGGCCGACATTGACAGAAAGCGTATTGTCATCAACGAAGCGCTCATCATCCCATAATAGATTTAAGATCCGTTCCCGTTTGACCATCTCTGGGTGTGCCGACATTAACAGGGTCAATAATTCTCCTTCTCGAACAGTCAGCCATTCACTGACTTCACGATAGACCATCTTCAATGCTTCGGGATAGTAGATCAATTCGCCGGCTTTCAAACTTCTCGCCCGATCAGACTGTGAATAATCCCCGTAGACTCTGCGAATGTGGCTTTTTACTTTTGCCAGCAGCAAATCATAAGAAAAAGGTTTGACTAGATAATCATCAGCACCGTATTCTAATGCCATCACTTGGTCCATATTGCCGTCACGTGCGGAGATGAAGAGAATTGGAACCAACGAACGTTCCCTGATTTTTTGACACCAATAAAACCCATCATAATAAGGTAGATTGACATCCAACAAAACCAAATCAGGTTGGATCAGCAAGAATTCATCTAAAACCGCAGCGAAATTTTCTGGAACAAAGGTTTGATACGCATAGCGGGATAATTGATTTTCCATCATTTTGACTAACGATTTGTCATCTTCGACCACGAATATTTTCATATAAATCCTCCTGTTTTCTCTAAAGTTTACCAAATCTGTGTGAAAAAAACTGCAAAATTCCAGCTTTTTTAAAAAAAGTGTACTTATTTATTGTAAGCAAAATTATTTTATAGTATACTACATTTTGTGATTAAAACTTACTTAAAGTAAAGGTGGAAAAAAATGAAAAATATTTTAGTTGTTAAAGCCAATAACCGTCCTGATGGAGTATCTGCAAAAATGTTTGATACGTTCGTTGAAAATCTTGATACCAACAATGTGGACGTTGTAACCTTTGATGTGTACGCACAACCAATGCCTTATATCGGTCAAACGTTATTTGAAGCATTTGGCAAACTTTCACAAGAACAAGAATTAAACCAAGAAGAACAAGAATTGATGACTGTCCGTCAAGACGTGATGAACAAATTCGCAGCAGCGGATACCATCGTTTTCGCTTTCCCAATGTGGAACTTAACGATTCCTGCTGCCTTGCACACATTCATCGACTATATCTTCCAAGCTGGCTTTACTTTTTCTTATAACGAAGATGGTTCAATGAACCAATTATTGAAAGACAAAGAAATCGTTCTATTGAATGCCCGTGGTGGTGTTTACTCAGGCGAAATGAGCGCAATGGAAAACGCTGTAACCTTTATGGAAAAAGTTTTCGGTGGTATGTTCGGCATGAACATCACAGAAGAAGTAATCATTGAAGGCCACAATGCAGATCCTTCTAAAACAGCAGAAATCATTGCTGAAGGTTTAGAACGCGTAGCAGCTGCTGCGAAAAAATTCTAATCATTGCTATCGATCAACTCCTCAACAAAGCGCTATTGCTTGTTGAGGAGTTTTTTATCCAAAAGCGTAGCTCGTCCATGGGATCGATAAAATAAAGAAGCCCCTTAGAACACAGCGGTCTAAGGGGACTCTTTTTATTTTGATGCTTTCCAATCAACAGGCAACAGCTCTTCTAGCGTCATGATTTTTCCTGCTGCGATCATGACCTGCGTATTATGGTTGGCAGGATCCAGCTGGCTGATGAATTCACGGCAACGACCACAAGGTGGGATCGGCTCACCTGCCGAATTGATTGCAACCATCTGTAACACCCGCTGCTGACCATCGGTGATCATTTGCGCAGCCGCAGCCTGTTCGGCGCAAAAACCCATAGAACAGCTGGTATCGATACAGATCCCTGTATAAATCTGTCCATCTGCAGTAGCCAGAGCTGCCGCGACACTCCCTGCTTCTGCAAATTGAGAGAGCTGTCTGAATCCCAGTTTTTGCTTCGCGGCATCGATCAGCAACTGAAAGTCCATTTTTCTTCCTCCAATAATAAGCTGGCTCATGGTTAAATGAACCGTTTAAGCACCCGCCATGATTTTCGTCAATAGCTCAGGATCAAAGGTCTTTTCCCGCAGCATCGCGATTTCATAGCCATAAGGGGCTTTTTTATTCTTTTTGTCTTCGCCAACATAGGGTGTTTCCAAAATTTTCGGTAACGCTGATAATTGCTCATGATGAACGATCTTATTCAAGGCTTCAAAGCCGATCGTGCCAAAACCAATATTCGCATGTCGGTCTTTGTGGCTGCCCTGTGGATTTTTTGAATCATTGACATGGATGACCTTCAAGCGATCCAACCCGATGATTTTGTCAAACTCGTTTAACACGCCGTCAAAGTCTTCTTTGACATTGTAGCCAGCATCGTTCGTGTGACAAGTATCTAGTGTAACGGATAATTTTTCATTTAAGTTGACACCATCGATAATTGCTGCCAATTCTTCAAAGCTGCGACCAATCTCGGTGCCTTTACCTGCCATTGTTTCTAATGCGATCTGGGCAGTTTGATTTTTTTCAAGGACCTCGTTCAAGCCTTTAATGATCTGCTTGATCCCAGCTTCTGGTCCTGCACCGACATGGGCACCGGGGTGCAATGTGATTTGAGTTGCACCTAAAGCTTGGGCTCGTTGGATTTCTTCTTGTAAGAACGAAACAGCAAAGCCAAAGTTTTCTGGTTTGATGGTATTGCCTAAATTAATGATGTACGGGGCATGGACGACGATATTCGAAATTCCTTTTTCCGTCATAAAATCTTGTCCAGCTGCGATCTGCATCTCTTCGATCGGTTTGCGCCGCGTGTTTTGCGGAGCTCCGGTATAGATCATAAACGTAGTAGCTTGATAGCTAGCTGCCTCTTCTGCTGCTCCTAAAAGCATTTTTTTGCCGCTCATTGAAACGTGTGAACCAATCAACATTTTTCTTTTCCTCCTAAATCTAGTCTTCTCTATTATCGATAAAAGCGCCTTGTAAAGCGATTATTTTGCTCATTGCCGTATTTTTTTATCAAGCGAGTCCAAATAACATCAGAACACCCGTCATTAGCGGCATACTTATCAAAAAGCTAATGGAAGAAACGAACCCCACCGCTTCTTCCTCCATTCCAGCAATCACGGAATTAATGACACCGAATAAAGGAATTGGAGCAAACACTAACAAACAAAGAACTGGCTTTAATAAAACTGGGATTGGTAAAACATAGAAAGCTGCGAACAGCACGAATGCCAGTCCGTACCGCAAGCTTAAAATTTTGATCACTGTTTGGGTGGTATGCTTCGGTAAGCGGAAATCCAAAAATAAGCCAATCATAAACATGGACAAAAACGTATTTGCGATCCCGATTGGTTGGACAAGCGCCAATGCCGCTTCGGGAATCCTCCAATCCGCACTGCGGATAATCAGCATCACTAGATAAATAGTAAACGTTGGCGAACGCAGGAGATTCAAAAAGATTTTCCCTGGTTCAAACGTCGTCCGCTTTCCAATCAAGAATTCGATGAAAATCGTCGTTCCCCCTGCCAACATGATACTGTTCCCCATATCAAACAGCGAAATCAGCGGAATCCCTAAAGGATAAAAGCTTTGGGCAAAAGGAATCGCAAAATTGCCGATATTAAAGCCTGAACCGCAGTACATCGCAAACTGCTGCAGCGTGTTCGATTCTTTTTTGGTCAAGAAAAATGCGAAGAGGATCTGGACGATCGTAATGATCAACGCGATCACAATCAAACTAAGCGCACTGACTTGTACTTGCATTGAAGCTAAATTCAAAATGATTGCTGCCGGTAACGTCACATTCAAAATAATTTTGGATAAGATCGAGCCATCCGCTTTTGAAAGGACATTTAGCCGCTTAAGAAAATACCCTAAGAAGATCATGGCAAATAAACCGGCGGCATTCAACACTATATTTCCCATTCCAACAAAAACCCTTCCTCTACAAAAATTTGAAAAAAGCGAACCAACAAGGCGGTTCGCTTTTTGCGATTAAAATGTTAATAAGAAATATTTTTTCTTGCCACGACGAATCACGACGTATTTTCCACCGATCCGATCACTTGCTTGGAGCTCGTACGTTAGGTCTTGGACGCGTTCCCCATTGATGTAGATGGCACCATTTTGAACGTCTTCTCTTGCTTGACGTTTTGATGGTTCGATTTTAGCAGTCGTCAACACTTCAACGATGTTCAAAGAATCATCTGCTGTTACCTGATGGCTTGGCACCCCTTTGAAGCCTTGTTCGATCTCTTCAGCGTTCAATTCTTTGATATTGCCACTGAATAAACTTGCTGAGATGCGTAAGGCTTGTTCATAAGCCTCTGCCCCATGAACCAAAGTAGTGACTTCTTTTGCCAAAGCTTTTTGTGCTGCTCGAGATTCTGGTGCAGCGTTAAACTCTGCTTCGATCGCAGCGATTTCTTCTAATGATAAGAAGGTGAAATATTTCAAGAATTTGACTGCATCACGATCATCCGTATTGATCCAGAATTGGTAGAACTCGTAAGGCGTCGTTTTCTTGGCATCTAGCCAAACCGCATTGCCTTCTGTTTTCCCAAATTTCGTTCCATCTGCTTTTGTGATCAATGGCATAGTCAAACCGAACCCTTGAACTTCACGCTCACGACGCAATAATTCGATCCCAGAGGTGATATTCCCCCATTGATCGCTACCGCCTAATTGCAACAAGCAACCGTGGTTGTCGTAAAGGTTCAAAAAGTCATAGGCTTGTAAAAGCTGGTATGCAAATTCGGTGTAGGAAATTCCTGTTTCGATCCGACGTTTGACACTTTCTTTGCTCATCATGTAGTTGATGGTAAAGTTTTTCCCCGTGTCCCGTAAGAAATCGATCAGTTTCAATTCCCCTAACCATTCATAGTTATTGGCAATGATGGCAGGATTTTCTTGGTCATCAAAATCAATAAAGCGAGATAATTGGCTTTTGATACTTTGTGACCATTCCAAAACGGTATCCAATGTGTTTAATTGACGTTCTTGATCTTTAAAGGATGGGTCACCGATCATTCCTGTACCGCCACCAACTAATGCGATCGGCACATGTCCGTTTTGTTGGAAACGGCGCAACATCAAAATAGGCAATAAATGACCAATATGCAGGCTATCTGCGGTAGGATCAAAGCCGATATATAGTTTCACAGACTCTTCATTTAATTGTTTGGTCAAGGCTGCTTCGTCTGTGGTCTGATGAACTAATCCGCGTTGCTTTAGTTCTTCAAAAAAGTCTGTACTCATTCTTTCTCCTCCTAATAATTGCTTCATTGTTCATCTTAACTGAAAAAGAGGGCAATGAAAAGTCTTTCTCTCAAAGTCCTTTACCAAAAAAGAAACTTTTAGGCAAATCAGTTCGTTTTCCCTTATTATCGCTGGTTCAATACAAATACCAACTGGCATTTTCTCGCACACTTCTTTCGATAACAGATAGGGTGCTACCCAAGCGCCTTGTTTTTTGCTATAATTACACGGAATCTATTCTAATTTATTGAGGTGACTCTTTTTGTCCCAGAAAACGAAAAATCAAAAGAATACAGAAAACAAAAATAGAGGCTGGTTCTATTTCAACATCAGTCTTAGGGTTTTACATGCCTTGTTCTTAGTTGCTATTTCTTTGCTGGTTCTAGGCGGTTCTTTAGCCTTAGGGATCGGTGCCGGCTACTTTGCTTTTCTTGTGGAAGATACCGCAGCTCCTTCTAAAGATGAGTTACAAAAAGAATTGACCGACATCACAGAGACTTCTCAACTCGCATACGCTGATGGCAGTAAAATCGCAACGATTCGCTCAGATCTGATGCGAACGTCGGTTAATTCCGATCAAATTTCAGACTACTTGAAAAAAGCGATCATCGCAACAGAGGACGAATATTTTAATATTCATAATGGGGTCGTACCAAAAGCAGTCGTGCGGGCATTATTATCAGAAGCGACAGGCTTTGGCGGCAGCGGGGGTTCCACTTTGACCCAGCAGCTGGTAAAACAACAAATCCTTTCCAGTGAAACGACCTTTAAACGCAAAGCCAATGAGATTTTATTAGCCATGGAAGTGGAGAAATTTTTCGATAAAGATGAGATCGTCACCATGTATTTAAACATCTCCCCTTTTGGTCGAAATAATAAAGGGCAAAATATCGCAGGTGTGCAAGAAGCGGCGCAAGGAATTTTTGGCGTCAACGCAGCTGACCTGTCTTTACCGCAAGCAGCCTTTATTGCGGGTCTGCCACAAAGCCCGATCGTCTACAGCCCTTATACAAATACGGGTGAGATCAAGGAAAACTTGACCGCTGGCTTAGAACGAAAAGACTTCGTGCTCTTCAGTATGTATCGTAACCACGATATTACGAAAGAAGAATACGAAGAGGCGCTTAATTATGACTTGAAGCAAGACTTCAAAAAACAAGAAGCCATTGAACAAACGGATCAAAGCTTCCTTTATTACACTGTGTTAAATGAAGCAAAAGACATTATTGCCAAACAGCTGGCAGATGAAGATGATGTCAGTGACGAAGAATATGCCAAAGACGAAACCTACCAAAAATACTTCGAATTGGCGCAGCAAAAACTGGTTAATGGTGGCTATACCGTCACATCAACGATCGATAAAGATATTTATAATGCAATGCAAGATGCCGTCGATAAATACGGCTATATGTTAGACAACTGGGGCGACTCCACCATCGAAGTCGGCAATGTCATGATGGACAACGCCACTGGGAAAGTACTAGGCTTTATTGGCGGTCGTAACTATGCTGAGAATCAATTCAACCATGCCTTTGATGCTAAACGCCAAGCAGGTTCAAGTATCAAACCAATGCTGGTTTACGGACCGGCGATCGAAAGTGGCTTGATGGGCTCTGAATCAATGGTTTCTGATTATGCCGCAAAATGGAGGACAGGAGAAAACGCCGGTGAGCCGATCGTCAATGCCACAAACCGTGGAACCAATACTTTTATGTCGATTCGCGAATCATTGGAAGTTTCCAGTAATATCGCAGCGACAAATATTTTCCAAGATCTGTGGGAAAAAGAAGGCGATCATTTTTATGCCTATTCAAATTATTTGAGCAAAATGGGCTATCCTGAAGATAACAGCTGGGCATATGAATCAGCGCCATTAGGGGTTACCGATGTCACAGTGTTGAATCAAACAAATGGCTTCCAAACATTTGCCAATAACGGTGTCTATCAGCAAGGCTACATCATCGAATCAATCAAGGATAATGAAGGCGAAGTGCTTTATCAGCATGAAGCCAAACCGGTCCAAGTCTTTTCTGAAGCGACAGCTTCCATCATGACCGACATGATGCGTAGTGTTATCGATGAGCAAAAAACCAGTTCCTTTAAATCGGTTATCAGCGGATTAGATTGGAACCTCGGGAATGCCGATTGGGTCGGTAAAACTGGGTCTACCAATAATTGGTCTGACTCTTGGCTAGTCGTTTCCACCCCATCGATCACCATCAGCAGCTGGTCAGGGCGGGATGACAATAAAGGGACCGATAGTGCAGCAGGAACTCGGACAGCCAATTACATGGCTTACTTGATCAATCGTATCTATCAAACAAACCAAGAAGTCTTTGGTGTAAATCAGAAGTTTGAACTTTCTAGTGATGTCAAAAAAGCTCAAGTTTCCAAGTTTACTGGTACCCAACCAGGGGGAACCGTGCGAGTCGATAATCGAACCTATACGAATCCAAGTAGTACCGTTACTTCTTATTGGGCAACTGGCGGACCAGATACGGTCGATTTCAAATTTGGGCTCGGTGGTTCAGATGCAAACTATGCTGACTATTGGAAAAAAGCATCTTCTAGCCGTTCAACAAATCGTTCGTCGAATACATCATCGAATAACGCATCCAACAATGTTACACCTACGGCAAATGATGAAGATGACGATGAGGAACAGCAAGACAATAATCAACAAAATACTAACAATGATGATGACTGATCAGCCTTGTGCTGATCAGTTTTTTTATGCAAAAAAAAGTGTGAGGAGAAAATCCATAGATTTTCTCCTCACACGAACGATCGTTGAAGCAAAAAGTGGAACAACAAGGCGTTGTTCCACTGATCGTTTGATCAAATCGTTGCTTATTTCGTAGAGCTTTTTTCTGAAATACCGTAAGGCAAGACGATCGTTTTTTGTTCTACATCTTCTTTGTTCATCATTTTAGTTAATAGACGCATCGCAACGGCACCCATATCATACAATGGTTGCGTCACACTTGATAAGCGTGGACGAGCTGCTTCAGCCAATAATGAGTTGTTGCTGGTGATGATCTCGAAATCCTCAGGAACTTTAACGCCTTTGTCTAACAAACCATCTAAGACGCCGATCGCTAACTCATCGTCTGTAACATAAGCTGCTGTTGCACCACTGTTGATGATGCGATCAACTAATGCTAAGCCTTCTTTAAAGCTGTATGGTGATTCAAAGATCAACCCTTCAGAATAGTCAAGGTTGTTTTCTTTCAAGGCTTCTTTATAGCCTTTCAAGCGGTTTTGGCCATTGATTGGATCGATCAAAGCACCGCTGACAAAAGCGATTTTTTGATTGTTTTTCGCCAATAATGAAACAGCATCTTTGGCAGCTGCTGTGTAATCGATATTGACACTTCCTACTTGTTCATCAGGATCGATCGAACCAGCTAAAACGACTGGTGTTTTTGAGCGAGAGAATTCCCCGCGAATTTCATCCGTGATGCGATGACCCATGAAGATAACGCCGTCCACTTGTTTTGCTAACAAGTTGTTCAAAACGTTGACTTCTTTCATCGTATCGCCATCAGAGTTGGCTAAGATGATATTGTATTTATACATGGTCGCTACATCATCGATCCCACGAGCAAGTGATGAGAAGAACATATTGCTGACATCAGGAATGATGACACCAACAGTCGTGGTCTTTTTACTTGCTAACCCTCGAGCAACTGCGTTTGGACGATAATCCAAGCGGTCGATCACTTCCAGCACTTTCTTACGAGTTGCTGGTTTTACATTTGGATTTCCGTTGACTACCCGTGAAACAGTTGCCATCGATACATTCGCTTCCCGTGCAACATCATAAATCGTAATTGTTTGTTTTTCCATGATATATCTCCCTTATTCTATTTTCAGAAAATCTTATTTACATTTCTTTGTTAGGATAGCAAATTTTTTCTGGATTTGCAACCGTTTTAATTTTGTTTTCATGAAAACTTAGCAATTTCCTACTTTCCCCTCCCCTATTCTCTTCGAAAGCATGA
Source organism: Enterococcus sp. DIV1083b (assembly GCF_051713705.1). Classification (NCBI taxonomy): domain Bacteria; kingdom Bacillati; phylum Bacillota; class Bacilli; order Lactobacillales; family Enterococcaceae; genus Enterococcus; species Enterococcus sp. DIV1083b. The sequence continues at coordinate 1,409,636 of NZ_JBIOQJ010000001.1, read as the reverse complement.
TAAAATAGAAAAAGAATACTTGAAAGAAGGTTTTATCAAATGAATGATAAAAAAATCAATGAGTTAAATGCCTGGTTGAAAACCAATGGCGCCGATGTTACCTATATTTCTAATCCAGCAACGATCGCTTATTTTTCCGGTTTTAAAAGTGAACCTCATGAACGGGTCCTTGCTTTGTTCGTCGCACCTGGAAAAGATCCCTTTCTTTTCACACCAGCTCTGGAAGTAGAAGAAGCAAAAAATAGCGGCTGGCCCTTTGACATTATCGGTTATCTCGATAGTGAAGACCCTTGGGCGAAAATCTGCCAAGAATTGACCTCTCGTTACGAGGTTTCTTCCTTGGCATTAGAAAAAAATGACCTTTCCGTCGAGCGCTATGAAGCATTGAAACGGTTCTTGCCAAAAACCGATTTTTCTTTAGATGTGACCCCGGTGATTCAAAAAATGCAATTAACAAAAACCGCGTCTGAGATTGACACCTTACTAGAAGCTGGCAACTGGGCAGATGTTGCTTTTGAGGTTGGGTTTGCTGCCATCAAAGAAGGCGTCAGCGAAATGGCAATCGTGGCAGAAATTGAGTACGAGTTGAAAAAGCGTGGGGTTTCCCATATGTCCTTCGATACAACGGTGTTAGCTGGTGCCAATGCAGCAAGTCCTCATGGCGTACCTGGGGATCGCAAAGTGACTGCCAATGAACTTGTCTTGTTTGACCTAGGGGTCGTTTGGAAAGGATATTGCAGTGATGCAACCAGAACGGTTGCCTATAAAGAACCGACTGCATTACAAAGAAAAATTTATGACATCGTTCTTGAAGCAGAACTAGCAGCGCAAGCAGCGGTCAAACCTGGGATCACCGCTGGAGAATTAGACAAGATCGCTCGTGATGTGATTACTGGCTATGGCTACGGCGACTACTTCAACCATCGTCTAGGTCACGGCATCGGGACCACGGTTCATGAGTTCCCCTCTTTGATCACTGGCAATGATTTAGTGATCGAAGAAGGCATGTGCTTCTCTATCGAACCGGGCATTTATTTACCAGATCAGGTCGGTGTCCGCATTGAAGACTGTGTGTATGTCACAGCAGATGGCTGTGTACCTTTTACCAAAACAGCAAAAGAATTATTGATCTTATCTTGATTTTCCTAATGAAACGGCGCAACTTGTTGGCATTACATGAAAAGGAGTGTTCTTATGAGTAAAAAAGTGTTGGTTTTAGGCGGCACACGTTTTTTCGGTAAATATTTGGTCCAATCACTAATTGATCAAGGATTGGACGTGACGATCGCTACCCGAGGGAACACGAAAGATTCCTTTGGCGATCAAGTCAACAGAATCATCTTCGATCGTACGGACGAAGAAAGTATCAAAACGGCATTGACAAAAGAAACCTATGAGGTCATTTACGACAATATTGCTTATACTTCTAACGACATTGAGATTCTACTGCGTCATGTCACACCCAAGCGCTACATCGTTACTAGCTCAATGTCTGCGTATCATGAATTACACTTCGATTTGATTGAAGCGGATTTTGACCCTGCTAAAGAACCCTTCAGACTGGTCAGCTCTGAGGAGGTCGATTATGCACAAGGCAAGCGAACCGTGGAAGAGATCCTGACCCAAAAATACAGTCAGATCCCGTCCGTTTTTGTCCGCTTTCCTTATGTGATCGGTGCAGATGATTACACAAAACGTTTTACCTTTTACATTGACCATCTGATAAAGCAAAAGCCAATGGCTGTCGATAATCTAACGCATCAAATGGGCTTTGTGGATGCCCAAGAAGCTGGTAAATTTTTAGCGTTTCTAGGCACTAGCTCGTTCACAGGCCCCATCAATGGTGCGTCAAAAGGTACAGTTTCCTTAGAAGAAGTGCTGCAATACGTAACGAAAAAAACCGGTCTTTCCCCGCTCTTTTCAGAAACAGGCGATCAAGGCCCTTATAATGGTACACCTGCTTATTCGATCAATGTTGGTCTCGCTGAGGAAATTGGCTTTCCATTCAGTCACCTGCAGGATTGGCTCTATCAACTTTGCGATTGGGAAATCACCCAAGCATCAAACGAATAACTACCAAAATCACAAAAAACGTTCGCCGATTTAACTGGCGAACGTTTTTATCTTTTGAAGTAATCAAATTTTGGTATCCTTACTTATGCTTCAGGATTGTTTTTTTCTAATGTATCTTTTAATTCTTCTTTCGCATCTTCTAAGTCAGCTTTGGCATCTTTTGTTTCTGCTTTCGCTGTTTTTTTGGCATCATCTGCTGCTTTTCCAGCTTCTTTTTTCAAATCAGCTGCGGCTGCTTGACCGTCTTTTTTGGCTTCTTCAACTACAGGTTTTGCTTCTTGTGCTCCTTCTTTGACGGTTTGTTTCATATCCGCTGCAGAAGATTTTGCATCAATGATGATATCTTGCATCGTGTCATCAGCGTCTACTTTGGCATCTTTCGCTGATTCTTTGACCTCGTTCGCTGATTTTTTGAAGCGTTCTGATAGATCACCTGCTTGTTTCTTTAACTCTTCAACGGTTTCTTCTGATGAACCAGCTGCTGTTTCTTTTAAGTCATCGACTTTCGCTGTTAAAGAACCGGTGAAGTCAGATGCTTGCTCGCTTAGTTTTGCCGCTTTATCTTTAGCGATATCGACAAGATCCGTACTTCTTTCTTTGGCTAAATCACCATAATCAGATGCTTTATCTAATAAATCGTCTGCTTGTTTTGCTAATTTATTTCTTAATGTTTTACCAGATTCTGGCGCCAACAAAAGTGCTGCTGCTGCTGCCGCTGTTCCTCCGATGATTGCTCCTAATAAAAATCCGCCTTTTTTACTCATTGAAAGTCCTCCTTTTATTTTTGGTTATTTTTGTCTTTGAAAAATTTCATGGCTGTTTGACCGACTTTTCCAGCTACCGTTGCTTTGGCAGTGGTCCGGCCAAGACTACCCACGCGCGTAATTAAATTTTTTCCAGAAACATTTAGTTCTGAAACACTGGTACTTAGATCTGCAACTGCTGTGAACAAAGGATCGATGGTTGCGACTTTTCCGTTCACATCTTGTAAAAGCTCATTCGTTTTTACCAAAAGACCTTCAACCTCTTTTGAAAGAATATCAACGTCTTTGGTAATGACACGGATGGTTGTATTTGCCTCTTCGACCGTTTTGTCTACTTTGGTCATTGTCTTGCTGACTTGCATCAACAAACGAACGACGAAAATGACCAATACGACAAATGCGATCGCAGCAATCAATGCAGCTAGTTCTCCTCCTGACATAGAATGGCTCCTTTCCCCATTTACTTATATTAAGAATAGCATTTCACTGCACTTTCTACAAATAAAAGACTGCATTTTTAAGAAAATTATCCGCTTTCAACAGGAAATAATAAAAAAACAAAGCAATTTCATCAGAAATCGCCTTGTTTAGGAGTTTTTGTTATTTTTTTGACGCTTTCGGTGCTTCTTTGACTTCTTTTTGAGCCGGAGCTAGTTCTTTTCCTAACTCGATCAAATACTCTTTCAAGCTGTCTTTGACTTCAGGGTGCACTAGACCATACTCGATACTTGTTTTTAAGAAACCGAATTTGTCTCCAACATCGTAACGCTTGCCGGTAAATTGATGAGCAAACACGCGTTGGGTTTTATTTAATGTGTCGATGGCATCCGTCAATTGGATCTCGCCACCAGCACCTGGTTCTTGATTGGCTAAAATATCAAAAATTTCAGGGGTCAGCAAGTAGCGGCCAATAATTGCTAAATCACTTGGCGCATTTTCTGGCGCTGGTTTTTCAACAAAGTTTTTGACATTGAACAAGCCTTTTTCAACTTCCATACCAGGATCAATGATCCCGTATTTTGATGTATCTTCATGAGGAACATCCATGACAGCGATCGTTGATGCATGCGTTTTTTCATAATTATCGATCAGCTGTTTGGTCAACGGTACTTGATCTTCCATCAAGTCATCACCTAGCATAACTACGAACGGTTCATTTCCGACAAATGCCCGAGCCTGTAATACGGCATGGCCTAATCCTTTCGGATGAGATTGGCGAATGAAGTGAAGATTTACGTCAGTTGTTTCTTCCACTAATTTCAAAAGCTCCGTTTTGCCTTTTTCTTTTAGATTCATCTCTAATTCTAAATTGGCATCGAAATGGTCTTCGATCGGACGCTTTGCTTTCCCTGTGACGATCAAAATATCTTCGATCCCTGATTGTAAAGCTTCTTCCACGATAAACTGGATCGTTGGTTTGTCAACGATCGGCAACATTTCTTTTGCCATTGCCTTTGTAGCTGGTAAAAATCGGGTACCTAGACCAGCTGCTGGGATAACTGCTTTTTTAACATTCATGTGACTCGCTCCTTTAATCATAATGATTGATCTACCGAAAATTCGTTTTCTTCTTTGCCGTCTCGCAGCATAATATCTTTCGCTGCTTGCTTGATGTCTTTGCCTTCATACAAGACCGAATAAATCGTTTCTGTGATTGGCATTTCCACCGACAAAGCTTCTGCTAATTCGCGGGCAGCTTTTGTGGTTGAAACTCCTTCAACGATCATCCCCATATTGTCTAATACTTCATCTAAGCTATGGCCTTTTCCTAATAGGTTTCCTGCACGCCAATTCCGTGAATGGACACTGGTACAAGTGACGATCAAATCGCCAACCCCACTCAATCCGATAAAGGTTAAAGGATTGGCACCCATTGCCACACCAAGACGACTGATTTCTGCTAACCCACGGGTCATGATCGCTGCCTTCGCATCATCCCCAAAGCCAAGTCCTGCGATAGCACCGGCACCAATGGCGATGATGTTTTTCAAAGCGGCGCCAGTTTCGACACCGATCACATCGTTATTCGTGTAGATTCTAAAGTAATCATTCATAAATAGCTCTTGTACATACTTAGCAGCCGCTTCATTTTCTGAAGCTGCCGTAATCGTGGTGATATCATGGACAGCGACTTCTTCCGCATGAGATGGTCCTGACAAGACAACGATTTCTTGCCGTTTATCAGCTGGGATCTCTTCGGCAAGTACTTCTGAGATTCGTTTATGACTGCCTTGTTCTAACCCTTTTGAGGCATGGATAATGACTGGCTTGCCAGTTGTTTTCTTAGTGAATTCTTGTGCCACGGCACGAATCGCTTTGGTTGGTACGACAAACAAAACGGCATCGGCATCTTGGATCGCCTCTTCTAAATCTTTACAGCCTAAGATATTTTCAGGTAATTTTAAATCTGGCAAATAATGCCGATTCGTATGATACGTATTGATTTCATCGATTTGGGCGGGATTGTTCCCCCAAATAGTCACTTCATGTCCATTTTCAGACAAGACTTGTGCCAAAGCAGTCCCCCATGATCCGGGACCTAAGACGGCGATTTTCTGTTTCACTATGGAAACCTCCTCTATCCTTTTCGCAAATTCATGCACTTCATCATTTTACCATAATTTCGATAAAATAACTGTTTAGATAATCGCTTGGTTCTTACCAAAGCTGCGGTTGTAATCCTTTAACGCTTGTTTTTTCCTGCGCCAGATCATTAAAGCGATCGCTCCGAAGAACAATAAAGCGGAAAGTGCCTGTGACACACGGATTCCACCAAATAAGTATAAACTATCGGTACGCATTCCTTCAATAAAGAAGCGCCCGAATCCATACCAAATCAAGTAGCTCAAGAAGACTTCGCCTTCTTTTAATAACCCAGTTTTCTTACGCAAGAAGATCAAAACGATAAATCCAATCACGTTCCAAACCGATTCATAAAGAAAGGTCGGTTGCCGATACGCTTCATCAATATACATATTATCGATAATAAATTTCGGTATATACAAACTTTCTAAGAAGGAGCGGCTGACTTCAGCGCCAAATGCTTCATGGTTCATAAAGTTGCCCCAACGTCCGATGCCTTGTGCCAATAAGACACTTGGTGCGGCGATGTCTAAGAAGGTCCAGGGAGAAATAAAATTTCGTTGGCAGAAAAAGTATAGCCAGATCCCCCCGGCGATCAGTGCGCCGTAGATCGCGATCCCACCAGAGCGAATATTGAAAATTTGACTTGGGTCATCAATGTAGTATTGCAAGTCAAACAGAATATAATAAAGCCGCGCACCAATGATCGCTACTGGCAATCCAATCAACATAAAATCAGTCACATCATCTGGCTTGAGCCCGACACGAACCGCCTCTCTCGTGCTTAACCACATAGCAATGATCACGCCTGATACGATAATGATCGCATACCAATAAATCGGCAAACCAAATAGTTCAAATGCGACTCGATTTACTAAACCTAACATCTATCTTATCCTCTCTAGTTTCCAGAATTTTCTTCGATCAATTGCGTCAATCGATTTTCAAAGGTCTTCGTTGCATCGTAGCCCATCGTTTTCGCTCGGAAATTCATGGCAGCGACTTCGATAATGATCGCAACATTTCGTCCAGTTTTTACGGGGATCTTGATTTGTGGTACATCGACGCCACCAATTTCAACCGTCGTATCATCGGTTCCTAGTCGGTCATACTTTTTGTCTTTCGCCCAAGCTTCTAAATACACTGCTACTTGAACCTGCATATATCCGCGTACGGCACTGGCACCAAAAAGATTCATGACATCGATGATCCCGATCCCGCGGATCTCGATCAAGTGCTGCAAGATTTTCGGCGGTTCCCCTACCAAAGTCAATTCATCTTGCTTATACACATCCACACGGTCGTCAGCGATCAACCGATGCCCACGTTTGATCAACTCTAAGGCTGTTTCGCTTTTACCAATTCCACTATCGCCTTGGATCAAAACGCCCAAACCATAGACATCCACTAATACTCCATGGACACTGGTTCTTGTTGCTAAACGCCCATCGAGAAAACTAGAAAGCTCTCCTTGCAGACGTGACGTTGAGATGGGCGAACGTAGAATCGTAATCTCGTGTTCTTTGCAGGCTTGAATCATTTCTGCTGGTACTTCCAAGCCGCGAGAAACAATAAATCCCGGTGTATCATCGGCACACATTTTGCGCATCACCATCAAGCGTTCTTCTGGCATCATTCGTTCCGCAAAGGTGATCTCTTTGCTGCCGAATAATTGCAGACGATCATGGGAATAGTAATTAAAATAACCCGTCAATTCCAAACCAGGTCGGGAAATATCGCCGGTAATGATTTCTCTTTCTAAACTGTTTTCAGTTCCTTCCACTATCTCTAAATTTAAAGCCTCCGCCAGCTCGCTGACTTTGACGGTTTCTGCCATAGGTTTTCCCTCTTTTCTCAATGATTCTTGCCGTTGCTTCTTGTAAACGACACTCTGGTTCTATTTTATCATTCTATCAGTAAAGTTACTACCTTCGCCAATAGAAGTCCTCATTCTTTTTCGTTTGTGTTATTATTTTACTAAGGAGGGATTTTTAATGAAATTTTCAGCATACAAGTATCAACGCCCTGATTTTCCAGTTTATCAAGAAACATTCAAAAAAGCATTAGCAAACCTTCAGTCAGCCAATACCTTCTCGGAGGCGAAGCAAGCCCTTGATGCTTTGAACGAACTAAGAGGAACGATCGATACCGCAATGAACTTGGCTTCGATCCGCTATTCGATCGATACCAACGATGCCTTTTATGAAGCAGAAGACACCTTTTGGAATGAATACCAGCCTCATTTTGAAGCTCTGGATTTTCAATTCTATCAAGCGCTCCTGGCTTCACCTGTCTTAGATGAATTAAAAGCCGAATATCCAGAAACACTTTTTTTATTTGCCGAAAGCCGTGTGAAGCTTTTTGATAAGGCCTTGATCGAATTATTTCAAAAAGAAAACCAATTGGCTTCCGATTACAGCAAATTGGTCGCTTCTGCCCAAATCGACTTCCAAGGAGAAACCTATACCCTCGCACAACTGCGACCATTTACCGAAAACAAAGATCGCGGTGTTCGAAAAGAAGCGTTTGAAAAACAAACGGCTTTCTTCACGGAAAATGAAGACCGTTTTGATCAAATTTATGACGAGATGGTCAAGGTTCGTACCGAGATCGCCCACAAGCTCGGCTTTGAAAATTATGTTGCCTTTGCGGATACCCAAATGAATCGTTGGGACTATGATCGTTCAATGATCGAGACCTATCGTCGGGAAATTTTAGAAAAAGTCGTCCCAATTACCCAAAAACTGTACCAAAGACAGGCGCAGCGTAATCAATTAACTCAGGCAACCTTTACCGACCTGCCGCTTGTTTATCCTAGTGGTAACGCAGAGCCTAAAGGAACTCCTGAAGAACTAGTAGAAAAAGCCCGTGTGATGTATCAGGAACTATCCCCTGAAACTGGCGAATTTTTTGATTTTATGGTCGAGCATGACCTACTTGATCTACTAAGCAAAAAAGGCAAACAATCTGGCGGCTATTGTACGTTTATCCAAGACTATCAATCGCCATTTATCTTTGCCAACTTTAACGGCACTTCTGGCGATGTCGATGTTTTGACCCACGAAGCTGGCCACGCGTTTCAAGCCTTTCGCTCTCGTTGGATCAAAGAACCGGAAATTCTCTTTCCCAATTATGAGTCTTGCGAGATCCATTCAATGTCGATGGAGTTTATCGCCTGGCCATGGATGGATGCTTTTTTTGAAGAAGAAACAGAAAAATACAAATTTGCGCATCTTGCTAGTAGCCTGCAATTTCTGCCTTATGGCGTTTTAGTGGATCACTTCCAACAAGATGTTTATGAGCATCCCGAATGGTCACCAGCACAGCGCAAAGCCCGTTGGCGGGAATTAGAGCGCCAATATTGCCCAGAACGGGATTATTCAGAATATCCAGACCTTGATCGTGGCTTGTATTGGTTTAGACAAGGGCATATTTTTGAATCACCTTTCTATTATATCGATTATACATTGGCGCAAGTGTGTGCGTTCCAATTTTGGTATCGATTCATCGTGGCAAAAGACGAAACCGCTTGGCAAGATTATTTGGCCATCTGCGAAGTCGGCGGCACGAAAACATTCCTTGAGATCCTGTCTCTTGCTCATTTGCGTTCACCTTTTGAAAAAGGGGCGCTTGATGAGACGTTACAGGCAGTAGATACGTACCTTGCTGCTATCAAAGAAGAACAGTTAAACTAAAAAAGACGTTTCCGTTTCTCCACTAGCTTGATAGCTAGTGGGAGAAAACGTGAAACGTCTTTTTAACGTGAATATTTTTCGATATGGTGTTCGGTCACGATCATATTGATCACTGACATGATCAGTGCCACTAATAAAGCAGCCCCAAACGAGGAAAAGCCGAAGTTGGCTGACCCAACAAAATATGAAGTCAAATTCAGCATGAGCGCATTGATCACAAAGGTGAAAAACCCAAGCGTCAGTAAAGTCAATGGAAATGAAATGACGATCAAAATTGGTTTAATCAAAGCATTCAGGATCGACAGTACGAAACTGGCGATCACTGCAGTCATAATGCTTTGAACGTGGATCATATTTGGTAATAGAACCGCCAATGTGACAAACGTCAGTGTATTCATGATAAGCCGTTGAAAATAAGACACTAGAAGTCACTCCAGTCCTCATCCTCCACCTTTTCCGCTTCTTTACGGGGACGATTTGCTTCATTGTATTTGTTTTGTTTGTAGTAGTGATTGTCGTGACCATATCCTGAGGTGCTCTTGCGTCCTGAAGGAATCAAGACCGCCATGATGATATATAAAGTGATTCCAGGGAACCCAGCAGTCACTAAAGATAGAAAGACATAGATCACGCGAACGATGGTTGGATCGATTCGCAAGTATTCTGCCAGACCCCCTAGAGTACCTGTAATGACAACGTTATTGGCTGATTTTGTTAATTTTTTGTTCATTTATCTACACCTTCCTTCTTTTCTTTAATGAGTGTAAACCCAGCGATTCTTATTTGTCTGTATCTTTGATAAAGACATTTCCTGTTGTTGTGGATAGATCGATTTGAGCGACTTTATCGGCAACCCGACGGAATTGCAATAGTTGGTTTAGGCGTTCTTTTTTCTCACGCACAACTTCCATCTCGCTTAAACGATTGTTGATGCTACCTAAACTTGTTTTTGCGATCCCTTCAAAACCGATTCCTGTCGGTAATGCTACTTTGACATTCCCATTTACAGAGCTGGCGTTTAATTTTTGGACCGTTTCTTCTTTGTAGGTCACACGGATATTGCCGTTAACTAAAGAAATGCCGGTATTTTGTGGCGTTGCTGTCAACGTAACGTCGCCGTTCACCGTTTCGATAATGGCATCTAAAATCTCACCCTCTTGAACAGTGATCGTTCCATTCACGCCTTCAATCTCTAACATCGATGCGTTTACTTTGCGGAAATCGATATTGCCGTTTGTTGATTTTGTATAGACATCTTTCGCATCCAATTCATTGAATGTAACATTGCCGTTCAACAATTTCACTGCCACATGATCATAGGTCCGTTTTGGCAAGTAGAAAACGAGATCGGCACGAATGCGTTTGTTGGGAATTTGGAAAGAGATGCGTTCATCATCGACATTGATTTGGCTTCTTGCTTCAAAAGCATCGAAAGGCTCCGCCGCATCCATTTTACCATATAGTTTGATTTTGGCATCTACTTTGACACCTGGTTCATCCCATAATTGGAAGGAAACATTGCCGTTTGCCAATTTCACATCGATCAATGTCGCTGCCGTTTCATCATAGCTGAATGTGTGCTCAAATTTTGTCGCTGCAACACCAGGAACTTTCAAGTTGATGTCTTTCCATTCCATGTTGTCATTGACTGACTCTGTCACTGCCCGAACCGTTTTCTTCAAGAAGTGTCCGAAGTGTGTGCTGGCATCGACCATTTTTTCACTTACTTGGTTGAAGGTGTCAGTCGCTTGCTCTTTCCAATCCTCTGGAATATCTAATTTTTGAGAAATTTTTTCTTTTGTTTGAGACCATTGGTCTTTGCGAATATTTTTTAATTTTGCTTCCAATTCTGCTTTTTCTTCAGATAAACCATCTAAGGTTTCTTCCAAGGCAGTAATGGTCGCTTCTGTTTCGTGACGCGTAGCCAATTCATCTTCTGACAATTGATCCAACTCTTCTTTGGTGTTCAATTGCATCAGTGTTTCTTGTGCTTCTTTTAATTCTTCTTTGACGCCAAGAATTTCAGCATTGATTTCGTCCAACTCAGCAGATGCTTGGTTGGCTTCCGTTGCTAAACCATCGAGAATCTTTTCAAGATTTTCTTTGTCTTGCGCTTCGTTTTGACGAAGTTTTTCTTCGCCGTCAAACGTGAACATCTCATCGTCGTTTTCAGTATCATCAAAAGGGCTTGTCGCATTCTTATCCGCGGTTACCTCAGCAGCAGCTTTGTTAATTTGTTTTTCGTCTTTGGCTTTTGCCATACCTTCTAATAAATCTAAGGCTTCTTCTGTAGAAAGCACACCTTTTTTTACTAGATCCAATATACGTTCTCTTTCGTTCATGGAAATTGCCTCCTTCAGCAAATGTGTGATTGCAAGTTTAGCTTACGAACCTATTATGCCTTGTTTTTGCAAAAGTGTCATAGGTCTTAAGTACCAAGTTTTTCTCAATCTGCAGATTGGCAAGCAAAACCGACACTTTTTCTTCATTACACTAGGCTCAAAACGATCTTCCTATTATTAACAGTACCACGAAAAACCAATAGAAACAAAAGTTTCAGCTAGTAGCAGCCTTGAGGAATAGGCCTGCTAGAGCAAATGAGCGATTGCTCCTTTCACTGCAGGTCGGCGACGAAAAGCATAGACGGCTCAACTAGTAAATTTCAGGGACGATAGAATCGATTTCCATTGGCCATCTTTATGGTGGAGCCATTTTCTAATTTGCCTATCCTGTTCACGTCATCGATTGAAGCGATTCTTCCAAATCAAAAAGACCGCCGAGAGAAGTTACTCCTTAAAGGACAACTTCTTTCGACGGTCCGTCCCATCTCTTTTAAAAGAGATATGTGATCAAGAACCCAAGCTGGTTTCTTAAATCATTTCCGTACGGTTTGTATTCAATTCACTGATTTTCCCAGTAGCAAGATACACGATCCATTCACAAATATTCGTTACGTAGTCACCGATTCGTTCCAAGTATTGAGCAACGGATAAATAATCGGTCCCACTGACAACTGTTTCTGGATTTTCTTTCATACTCTCGATCGTTTTGTAATAAATGTCTTTGTAATATTCATTGACCCGATCGTCCATTTGAGCGATCATACGGGCATCTTCTTGGTCGGTCTTTACATACGCCACTAAAACATTATCAACCATTTTTTTGACGTAATCCGACATATCTGAGATTTCTTTTTCGATTTCGGCGATCCGCGTTTCGCCTTTGACCCGTATCGTTGACTTCGCGATGGATACCGCATGGTCCCCCATCCGCTCCAAGTCAGAGCTGGCTTTCATAACGGTAATGATCATTCGTAGATCGGTCGTTACTGGTTGTTGCAAAGCAATCATCTCAAAGCTCTTTTTTTCTAAACGAACCTCCATATTGTTGATCGCCAAATCATTTTCAATTACTTCCTGCGCAATTTCTTTGTCATGTCTGACATATGCTCGCACAGATTTATGAATGGCACTGCTGACTAGCATCCCCATTTCATAAAATTGATTGTGTAAATTTAATAACTCTTCTTCAAATTGTGTACGCAACATCCCTTTTCCTCCTAACCAAATCTTCCTGAGATATAATCTTCTGTTTCTTTTTTGCTTGGACTTAGGAACACTTTTTTCGTGTCATTGAACTCGATCAAGTTGCCGTCCAAAAAGAACGCGGTTTTATCTGAGATTCTTGAAGCTTGTGACATGTTGTGAGTCACGATGATCATGGTGTAGCGTTCTTTCAGCGCTAGAAGGGTATTCTCGATTTTCCCTGATGAAATGGGGTCTAACGCACTGGTTGGTTCATCCAGCAAAATGATTTCTGGATCGACAGCCAATACCCGAGCGATACAAACCCGCTGCTGTTGTCCACCTGATAAAGAAAGCGCACTTTGGTGAAGTTTGTCTTTGACATCTTCCCAGACAGAAGCTGCTTTCAGGCTTTCTTCTACCGTCTTATCAAGAATCTCCTTGTCCGTGACTCCTTTTAATTTTAACCCATAAATCACATTTTCGTAAATTGAAAAGGGAAAAGGATTCGGTTGTTGAAAAACCATCCCGATTTCTTTGCGCAAATCAACGATGTCTTGCTTTGGACTATAAATGTCTTTCCCTTTATAGACAACACTTCCTGTAATTGTCACACCAGGGATCAAATCATTCATTCGATTAAGAGAACGCAAGTAGGTCGATTTCCCACAACCTGAAGGTCCGATCATTGCCGTGATCTCGCCTTTTTTGATGGAAAGGTCGATTCCTTTCAATGCTTCTTTTTTTCCATAGTATAAATGCAGATCTTTCGATGTAATAATTTCTTCTGCCATTGTTTTGCCTCCGTTTACTGATCGAATCGGCTCAGCCAAAATGACCGGATACGTAATCTTCTGTTGCTTTAATTTTTGGACGAGTAAATATCTTACGGGTCTCATCGTACTCGATCGCATTTCCTAAGTAGAAAAAGGCAGTATAATCGCTGATCCGAGCAGCTTGCTGCATATTATGGGTCACGATGATGATTGAATAGTCGTTTTTCAAGTTGATAAGAGTTTCTTCCACTGTCCCTGTTGAGATTGGATCAAGGGCACTAGCTGGTTCATCTAGAAGCAAAATATCTGGTTTCATCGCAATTGCTCGAGCGATACACAGACGTTGCTGCTGTCCACCGGACAATGCCAAAGCACTTTTGTCTAAGCTGTCCTTTACTTGATCCCAAAGTGCGGCTTGTTTCAAGCTGGTTTCGACTGCTTCATCCAATTTCTTTTTGTTTCTTTCTCCATGACGTCGCAAAGCAAAGGCGATATTGTCATAGATCGATTTACTGAAAGGGTTTGGTCGTTGGAAAACCATGCCGATACGCTTGCGCATTTCGAAGACATCGACTTCTTTTGTATTGACGTCGACTCCTTTATACATGATGTTTCCTGTGACTCTCGTGTTTGCGATCCCATCATTCATTCGATTCAAAGAACGCAGATACGTTGATTTACCGCAACCGGAAGGTCCGATCAATGCGGTGATTTTATTTTTTTCAAATTGTAGATCAATGCCTTTGATGGCTTCATTTGATCCATACCATACATGCAAGTCAGTGGTATAAAGCGCCACATCTTCTGGTTTATCGAAGGTAATGATATTTCGATCGTCCCAATTGTAATCGTTCATACTGTCATTCTCCTTATGCTGACGTCATTTTCTTGTACAACCGTTTGCCAGCTGCACGGGCGCCAAAGTTAAATAGCAAGACGGCAATGATCAATACCGCGGAAGCCCCGGCTGAAACTTGAGCGCCATCAGGCATCGTACCTTCTGTATTGATTTTCCAAATATGGACTGCCAGCGTCTCCGCTTGTCGGAAAAGACCGATCGGGCTGGAAACACTCAATGGATTCCAGTTTGTAAAATCAAGGGCCGGTGCACTTTGTCCTGCAGTGTAGATTAGCGCTGCCGCTTCACCAAAAATCCGACCAGAACTTAGAATGACCCCAGTCAAAATCCCTGGTGTTGCTTCTGGAACAATGATGCGTGTGACAGTTTCCCAACGGGATAAGCCTAACGACAAGCCCGCTTCACGCTGCGTATAATGAATCGCTTGTAGAGATTCTTCCACATTTCTAGTCAATAGTGGCAAATTGAAGAAAGTCAATGCCAAGGCACCTGAAATGATCGAAAAGCCATAACCAAACTGGATAACAAAGACCAAGAAACCAAAAAGACCGACAACCACAGAAGGCAGTGAACTCAAGATTTCGATCGATGTCCGAATGATATCCGTCAACCAGTTTTTCTTCGCATATTCTGATAAGTAGATCCCCGCTCCTAAAGAAATCGGAAAACTAATGATCATTGTCACTAAAAGCAAGTATAGGGAATTGAACAATTGGATGCCGATCCCGCCACCTTCTTGATATGCTTTTGAAGAAGAAGTCAGAAACTCCCAATTGATATGGGGAATACCACGTACCAAAATGTACAATAGTAAGGAAGCCAAAATCAAAACAATGACTCCAGCAACAGCATACAAGACGCCGGTAGCAATTTTATCTGAACGTTTTGCATTCATTATTTCAATGCTCCTTTCTTCCCAATAAAGCGAATGACAATGTTAAATAGTAAGGACATCAATAAGAGAATCAAGGCTAATGACCATAGAACGTTGTTTTGGACTGTTCCCATGATCGTATTCCCAATACCCATGGTTAAGATCGATGTCAATGTTGATGCAGGTGTCACTAAGCTCGTCGGCATCAATGCCGCATTACCGATAACCATTTGGATCGCCAATGCTTCCCCAAATGCGCGAGCCATTCCGAAAACAACTGCCGTTAAAATCCCAGGGACAGCTGCTCGTAAAACAACTTTATAGATCGTTTGCCAGCGTGTTGCACCTAAAGCTAAGGATGCCTCACGGTAGTGCCGAGGGACTGCCCGTAACGCATCGACAGTCATCGTAGTCACTGTCGGCAAAATCATGATAAATAGGACAAAGGTCCCCGCCAAGATCCCAAACCCTGTACCGCCAAAAACCGAACGGACTGCAGGTACAATGACAGACAAACCGATAAAACCATAAACTACAGAAGGAATACCGACTAATAGTTCGATAACGGGCTGCAAAATCTTCTCTCCGTTACGAGGGGAGATCTCCACCATAAAGACTGCTGCACCGATCGCAAATGGTGTTGCGACGATCGCTGATAGGAAGGTTACGAAGAACGAACCAAGGATCATCGGTAAAGCACCTACTAATGGTTGGCCATCAGGACCAACAGCACTTGGATTCCATTGCGTACCAAACAAAAAGTCGAAAACATTGACTTTGTCTACAAAGAATGTCGCTAATCCACGGCTAGCAACGAAATAAAAAATGGAGATCACAACCAATACAATCAACGCAATACATAGAAAGCTAACCAGCTTTCCTCTTTGTTCCATTCTTGCGCGCTTGGATTTTTTTGTTAACACTTCTTTTACATTTTCCACGAGGGTTCCTCCTCAAAAATCAAACTAAACTCATAACCATTAGTTTATCGGTTCAACATCAATTTCTGTTAAAGCTTGTGTAAATTTTGTGTAAAGATTACTCGACGATGTTGCCTTCCCAATCTCTTTCCACCTGCATGATGGAAATTGGAATATAACCCAGATCCCCGACGATATGCTCTTGTACTTCATCAGAAAGCATATATTCGAGAAATTCAGCGGTTAATCCCGTTGGTTCTCCTTTTGTATACATATGCTCGTAAGCCCAAACTTTCCAATCATTGGTCGTTACATTTTCAATCGTTGGTTGAACCCCATCGATCGAAAGGACGTTGACTTCATCCGTTACATAAGAAAATGCAACATAACTGATGGCACCTGGTGTATCTGAAACGATCGAACGGACCATCCCACTAGAATCTTGCTCTTGGGAAGGAATCGCTGTTTCACCATCCATGATCCATTTTTCAAACGTGCTTCTCGTACCACTACCTGTCGCTCGATTCAACAAAACGATGGGCAGATCATTTCCGCCAACTTCACGCCAATTTGTAATATTTCCTAAGAAGATATTTTTTAAGTCCTCTGTTGAAATATCCGTGATCCCAACGCCTTTGTTGACGATCGGTGTGATACCCACCGTTGCCACTCGGTGGTCAACGAGTGCATCCGCATCGATCCCTGGCTTTTCTTCTGCAAACAAATCAGAATTCCCAATATCGACTGCACCTGCTTGGACTTGACTTAACCCAGTGCCGCTCCCGCCTCCTTGGACATTGATAAATCGCCCAGGATTTGAGTTTTGAAATTCTTCTGCAACGGTTTCTACGAGTGGCTGCAAGGCAGAAGACCCGACTGCTGTGATCGATTCTCCTCGATCTGCCCAGCTTGCACATCCTGAGAGTAAAATAACCAATCCGATGATAGGACTTAGAAGTTTTAATTTTTTCATCATAACGCTCCTTGTACTTTCGAAAGTCATTGATTATAATAATCAATTATTTTCATTTTACCATTAGTTGAAATCAATGAAAATTATTATTTGCTTTTTTTTCTTAAGCTGAGTCTGTCCCTTTATTTAAAACGCTTTTTTTCTTTTACAAAATAACTATTTTGTAAATAGAATGACAAGATTTCTTAATTAAATTACGTGCATCCAGAAGGTATGCTGTGCTATACTGTGAGAGGAAACGTATTTTAAAAAGAACATAATTATTAATCTTGCTTCCCCAATCAAGTACAATATGTTGTTATGTTCAGCGTTTTCACGATTTCATCAACATTTCCCCAAAATGTCTGTTGAATCGAAACGGCAGAAAGAAGCATTCCTATGCATCTTCTGCCGTCTTTTTTTTATTCTAATTCACTTAACCATGCTGCCATCTGCTCAATAATGGCTTCTTGCTGTGCTTCATTTGGTAGATCCGCTGCTGCTTCTCCTTTTTGTAACCCATAGGTACCAAAGCCAGCATGATTGCCGCCTTCGATCGTTTGGAACGTCGTAGTTTCTGGAAGGAGGCTGCGGGCAGCCTGCCAATTTTCTTGATTCACTACTTGGTCTTGACTGCCTGAGAGTGACAACACAGCAATCGATTGATCAGCTAAGGATCCTTTTTCATCTGGGTAACTAGCAAAGAAAAAGACGCCTTTTAACTCGTTGTCGTTTTCAGCCAACTGATTCGCTGCAAAACGGCTTGCCATGACGCCACCTAATGAATGACCGCCAATGACATAAGAGCTATGAGGAATTTCTTTCAAGACCTCTTCTGCTCGATTGCCTGCTAAAACAGCCATGTTAAAGGGCATTTTAACAATCGCGACAGGATAGCCTTTTTCCGCTAAACCTGCTGCCCATACACTATAGCTTTCGGCATCGACAAGAGCACCAGGATAGAAAATAACCAAAGGCTTTTCTTCATCTCCAGCAAAATAGAGGACATTTCCCTCATCATCTGCCTCTTTCGCTGCTGTAACTGCAGCATCCACTGCTGGGTAATGCAGTTGTTGCCAACCGACCCAACCGGCAATAGTTAAAATAACAACGGTGATCAATACACCGATCAAAACTTTTGTTCTTTTTCTCATCATATCCTCCTGCAAAAAAAGAAGATCAGGAAAGGATGGCAGACGAAAGTTGCGGGTCCATCATCTCCTGAATCTTTCTATAAGTGTTTCCAATTTTTATCGGTGAGCCAGCGCCAATAGTTCTCGTGCATGTTCGATCGTTAAATCGGTGATTTCTGCACCTGAGAGCATACGGGCGATCTCAGCCACTCGTTCTTCTTCTGATAATTTACGGACATGGGTTTCTGTCCGACCTTCTTGAATTGCTTTTTCGATAAAATATTGATTGTCCGCCACAGCCGCTACTTGCGGCAAGTGGGTGATACACAAGACTTGCGAATTCGCAGCGATCTTGGCGATTTTTTCGGCGATCGCCTGAGCTACTCGGCCACTGACCCCAGTATCCACCTCATCAAAGACAATACTAGTGATTCCTTGCTTGCGGGAGAAAATCGATTTAAGCGCTAATAAGATCCGGGAAAGCTCTCCTCCAGAAGCAACTCGCACTAACGGTTTCATGCCTTCACCGGGGTTGGTGGTCAAATAAAACTCCACGGTATCAAAGCCGCTGCTGCTTAATTGTTTTGAGCCAGATGCAAACCGTACTTCAAATTGCGCGTGCTCCATATACAGCTCTTTTAACTCTTGAACGATTTCTTTTTCTAAACGATGAGCCAATTCACGTCGTTTGACGTGCAAGGCTTCCGCCAGCTGCCAAACTGCTTCAGCTTTTTGGGCAAGCTCTTCTTCTAATTGCTCCAACTGACCTTCCGTATAGGCTGATTCGCTGATTTCTTTACTGATCTCATCATAATAAGCAAGGATCACAGGAATCGACTCCCCGTATTTGCGCTTCAATTGACGAATCGTTTCCAGCCGTGAAATGACTTCTTCCAGTCGGCCTTCATCTAATTCAAGGTTGTCGACTTGCCGCGAAATATCAGTGGCTGCATCTTGCAACAAGTAATACGCACTTTGAATCGCTTCACTGATTTTTTCATACGCGGGATCAAGATGGGCGATCGACTGGATTTCTGATAGAGCTACACTGACCCCATCTAGGCTATTAACTTCTTCGGCGGATAGAGCGCCATAGCTTTGCCCTAGAGCATCCACGATTTTTTGATAATTGGTCAGTTTTTCTCGTTCATCGATCAGCTGCTCTTCTTCATTTTCCATCAATTCCGCTTGGGCAATCTCTTCTTGTTGAAAACGCAGCATGTCCATTCGCTGCACATAGAGCTGCTCATTTTCTTGAATGGTCCGCACATGTTTTTCTAAGGAGCGATAGGCTTGATAGGCTTGACGGTAACTTGCAAGTTCCGCTTTAAAGGCATCATCTCCAAAACCATCCATCAACGCCAAATGTTTTTCTGGCTGCAGTAGCTCTTGATGCTCATTTTGTCCTTGGATATCAACTAAAAACAAGCCGATTTGGCGCAAAACCGACAAGGTAACGGTTCGACCATTCACACGACAAATAGTTTTACCCGATTGAGAGATATCCCGTTGTACGATCAGAACTTCTTCTTCATCAATACCCAGATCGGCAGTCAATTCTTTGAACTCCTGCTGATTCGGCCATTCAAAAATCCCTTCCAAACGGCATTTTTCTGCGCCTTGACGCAAATAGTCACTGGATCCTCTGCCACCTGCTAGTAAGCCCATCGCATCGATAATGATTGATTTTCCAGCACCTGTTTCACCTGTTAGAGCCGTCATCCCCTCATGAAAAGACAGGTGCAAGTTGGAGATAATCGCAAAATTTTGGATCGACAATTCTAAAAGCATCCCTTGCCTCCTCTTTTATACGTAACGTTGGAAATCCTTGAATAGGTTCTCGGTATCTGCTTCTGTTCTGGTGATCATCAAGACGTTGTCATCATCGTTTAGCGTGCCAAATAATTCTTTGGCATAACGCTTATCGATCAAATTCGCCAAAGCCGAAGCATTGCCAGGCAGTGTGCGCAGGATCACAAATTTGTCCATTCGATCGACAGAAACAAACGCCGTTTTTAGGATTTTATCTAGTTTACCACTCACGTCTTCCGTTGTCTCTTGTGGAATACTATAGCGATAGCCGCCTTTTTGGGAAGGAACTTTCACTAACTTCAATTCCTTGATATCCCTTGATATGGTTGCTTGTGTGACTGAGACGCCGCGATCTTTTAACAACTCGACAAAATCTTCTTGTTTCTGAATATCTTGTTCACTTAACAATCGTGTAATCAAGCGATGCCGTTCTTTTTTTCTCATCTCTTGTTCCTCCTGAATGAATTCCTACTAATTTTATCCTATTTTGCGCAAGAAAGAAAGAGAGCCGACAAGTAAAATGTCCACTCTCTTCCATTCTTTATTTTGGTTGATGAAAGGTCTCATGTGCTGATGCAACAACTTTCGGGATGTCGATCCCTGCTGCGGTGCCTTCTTGCAGGCTTTTCTTTAAATGTACGATAAACTCGATATTCCCTTCGCCACCAGTGATTGGTGAAAAACTTAGGTTTAATACATCGAAGTTTGTTTTCTTAGCGAATGCCAGTACTTCCTCCAACACTCGTTCATGGGTTTTGGGGTCACGAACGATCCCATTTTTTCCGACCGCTTCTTTGCCCGCTTCAAATTGTGGTTTGATCAGCGCCATCACTTCGCCATCCGCTACCAAAATATCGTAAAGGGGAGGTAAGATCAGTTTAAGTGAAATAAAAGAAACATCGATCGTAGCGGCTTCAGGAAGACCATCCAGGAAGTCTGTTGGTTTTGCATAACGGAAGTTGACCCGTTCCATTACGATCACTCGCTCATCTTGCCGCAGCTTCCATGCTAACTGATTGTAACCGACATCCAGTGCATAGCTTTTTTTGGCGCCATTTTGCAGCGCCACATCAGTAAAGCCACCGGTGGAAGCGCCGATATCTAACATGATTTTATCGGTTACGTCAAAATCAAAAACTTTGAGTGCTTTTTCTAACTTGAGACCACCACGAGAAACATAAGGCAGCTTCTTCCCTTTGATCTGCAGAAGTGTATCTGCGGCAATTTTTTCTCCAGGCTTATCTAAGCGCTCATTGTTTTTTTCTTTGTACACCAATCCAGCCATCACTCCTCGTTTGGCTTGCTCGCGGGTCTCAAAGAGGCCTTGCTGGACAGCTAAAACATCTACTCGTTCTTTCTTCATGCGTTCCCTCGAATCTCAAATCGTTCCACAAATGCTAATAAAACATCCTGCGTAAATTGACCGTATTGGCTTAACTGTGCCAGAATTTCTTTGGCTTTGCCCAATTCTTCAGTCAAGGCTTGCTGCGCGCCTGCTAAGCCAAGTAAAGCAGGATAGGTACTTTTCGCCAACTCGTCATCTCGGCGGACAACTTTGCCTAGCTCTTCGGTTGTACTAGTGGCATCTAACAGATCGTCGCGAATTTGAAAGGCTAACCCAATATGCTGGGCAAAGCGATCCAATTCATGCAGAACCTCTTCCGTCTGGTCGGCTAAGACACCACCAGCAATCACCGCAAAGCGGATCAATTCTCCAGTCTTTCGTTCATGGATTGACATCAGCTCCTCAAGACGAAGCGCTTGGTTCTCCCCTTGAATATCAGCTGCTTGGCCGGCAACCATCCCTTGCGTGCCCGCTGCTTTACTCAACTGCTGCAGCAGCAAGACTTTTTGATTGGCTTCGATTTCCGCCATAGCGACTAATTGAAACGCAGCCGTCAAAAGACCATCTCCAGCTAAAATCGCTAAAGCTTCACCAAAAACCTTATGGTTGGTGGGTTTGCCTCGACGCAGATCATCGTTGTCCATTGCTGGCAGATCATCATGGATCAGCGAATACGTATGCACCATTTCTAGGGCTGCTGCACACTGGTACACCGCGGTATTGATGGGTTTGTGAAAAGCGGCGACTGTTGCTGCCAATAAAAGCGGGCGAATGCGTTTGCCGCCAGCTTGGATCGAATACTGCATGCTTTCAAATAGTCGTTGATCAGAAGTGTGTTCTTTGACAAAACGTTCCATAACTTCTTCGATCAATGGGGCGTGTTCTTTCGTAAATTCCTTCAAAGCACTCATTGGCTTTCCTCTTCAAAGGGGACTTCTTCATTGGATTCAGTCATCATTTTTGTTAAGGATTTTTCCGCTTTACTCAAGGTGTCCTTGCATTGCTTGCTCAAAACCATGCCTTTTTGAAAAGCATCTAACGCTTCTTCCAATGGAACATCACCTTGTTCCAAACGGGTTACGATTTGTTCTAATTCTTGTAATGATTCTTCAAATGTTGGATTTGCCATGATTAACTCCTTCTGTACTAATAACTTCGACAAGCGCTTGGCCATCTTGGTAATGGATCGTCAGCTGATCTTCTGGCTCGATCGCATCAATCGATTTGATCACCTGCTCATTTTTCGTGGTATAGCTGTAGCCGCGTCCCATGATTTTTAGTGGGCTTAACAAATCAAGGGATTGGACTGCATTTGCAAATTGATTTTCTTTTGCTGCATAGATATCTTTCATGGCTTTCGTTAAGCGTTGAGAAAAATAGCTGACCTCTTGATTGCTGGCTTGTAATCGCGCTTTTGGTTGTTGTTGTGCCAACCGTGAAATCAATTGCTGTGCCTGGCGATCCTTGTCATAAAGCAAGGTTTGCAAGCCTTGCTGCATCCGCTGCTGCAACTGATCGAGTTTGATGGATTGTGCCTCATACAAGCGCTCTGGTTGTCGAAAAACATACGATCCAATCACTCGCTGATAGCGTTCTTGTTTGTACTGGATCTGGTGCATAAATGCTTGCTCTAATCGGGCTTGTCTTTCTTCGATCCGCAAAATCTCCTCCGACAGCACTGGCACCGCTAATTCGGCAGCGGCGGTCGGAGTTGCCGCCCGCACATCCGCCACTAAATCAGCAATCGTCGTATCGGTTTCATGCCCCACTGAAGAAATAATGGGGGTTTTTGCATCAAAAATGGCTCTTGCCACTCGTTCTTCATTGAAAGGCCAGAGGTCCTCGATCGATCCACCCCCACGTCCGATGATCATAGTATCAAAGGTCCCATCGGCTTCGACTCGTTGGATATTTTTCACCACATCATCCGCAGCTTTATTGCCTTGTACCACGGTTGGATACAAAACGATCTGAGCAATGGGGTAACGCCGCTGTGTCGTCGTGATGATATCTCTGATCACCGCCCCACTAGGACTGGTCAAAACCGCGATGCGTTTCGGGTATTTCGGCAACGACTGCTTCGGTGCAGAAAATAATCCTTCTGCTGCCAATTTCTGCTTTAATTGTTCATAGGCTTGATAAAGAGCGCCGACACCGTCTGGTTCCATATGATCGATCACCATCTGGTAATTTCCGCTTGCCTCATACAGAGTGATACGCCCAACCGCCATGACTTTCATGCCCTCTTCTGGTTGAAAGCGCAACTTGTCAAAAGCGCCTTTGAACATGACGGTCGAAATTTTTGCACCATCATCCTTCAAACTAAAGTATTGGTGATTGGGGCGCCGACGAAAATTGGAGATCTCCCCCGTCAAATAAACCCGCTCTAGATACGGATCGACGTCAAACTTACGCTTGATATATTTTGTTAATGCGGTTACCGTTAAATATTCTTGCGCCATTTAGTTTTTCATTGTCTCCTTTGCTGCCTCGATCGTTTGGGCCATCAACATCGTGATCGTCATTGGACCTACACCTCTAGGTACCGGGGTGATATAGCTAGCGATCGGTTCGACTTCATCAAATTTCACATCGCCGATCAACTTGCCGTTGGCATCACGATTCATCCCAACATCGATCACCACAGCCCCTTCTTTTACAAAGTCTTTTGTGACAAAATGACCGCGGCCGATCGCCACGACTAAAATGTCCGCTTGTTTTGCCAACTCGGGCAGATTTTTGGTTTTTGAATGAGCAATAGTCACGGTGGCATTTGCCCCCAAGAGCAAGTGCGCCATTGGTTTTCCGACAATGTTGCTGCGCCCGATCACTAAGGCATTTTTCCCTTCCAATTCGATCCCATACGCAGCAAACATTTTCATGATGCCATAAGGGGTACAAGGAATTCGGTCAGGTACACCGGCGAATAATTTTCCTAAATTGATTGGATGAAAGCCGTCGACATCTTTTTCTGGTTTGATGGCTAACAGTACTTTTTCTTCATTGATATGTTTTGGCAAAGGAAGTTGAACCAAAATTCCATGAAAGGCATCATCGTTATTGAACTGTTCGATTTCTGCTAATAATTCTGCCTCAGTAATGGATTCAGGGTAGCGGGCAACACGGGAATTGATACCGATTTTCGCCGCAGCTAGTTCTTTATTTTTCACATAAGTCTGACTCGCTTTGTCTTCTCCAACAAGCAAAACAACTAATCCCGGTGTCACACCCTGCTCTTTTAGTGTTGCTGTCTCTGAAAGAAACGCTGCTTGCATTTTTTCAGCCAATTCTTTTCCATTGATTAATGTACCCATTCTGACAACTCCTCCAACCTGATTATACTGACTTATTTTGTAAAAAGAAACGTACCAATCGTTTGTCGATATGCTTCTTCACGTTTTCTATCATAGCATTTTCTGAAAAGAAAAACACCGTCTAAGGCTCCCTTTTTTCGGAAAAAACGAGGGTAAACCGACAAAGTGCGTGCAAAAAAACCGAACGATCAAGCAGGACCGTCAAAACAAGGCGGTTGCTCATAAATCGTTCGGTTTCTGACTCGATCGAAAAAAAGCTGATCTCTTTTGATCGATCGTGTTAGGGCTGAAAATTACTCACTTACCTGGTTGGCTTTTGTTTCTAGTTCTTGATTGACTGTCGATAAAATACCGTTGACAAACTTTCTGGACTGATCGTCACTAAAGGTTTTCGCTAATTCGATCGCTTCATTCAAAGCCACACGATTCGGCACATTATCCACATAGATCATTTCATACAAAGCAATTCGTAAAATCGTCACGTCCATTTTTGATAAACGCTGGATTTTCCAACCAGATTTTAAATGACTTTGAATGACTTCATCCAAGGCTTCTTTGTAATGACAGACACCTGCCACTAATTGATCTAAATAAACAGGCACAAAATGCTCTTGTTCTTCATCGATCAATTCATGGTGTTCCAACTCGATGGCATGCATGATGGCATCTTGTTTCGTTAAATCTTTATTAAAGTCTAGTGGAAATAAAGCTTGTAACGCCATTTTCCGTATTTCATGCCGTGATAATTCTTTACTCATTTTCTTCCTCGTCGTTTCCAAATAATTCTTCGATGTCTGGTAAATCTACTTTTTCTGGCACGACTGCCACAACATGAACATTTACTTCAGCCAGTTGCACATCTGTCATAAATAAGACTTGCTGTTTGACCCGCTCTTGGATCTCCATTGCCACTTTAGGCACTGACATTCCATAAGTGATATAGCAGTAGATATCCACTTTGATCCCTGTTTCATCGATCGTTAAGTAGACTCCTTTGCCATGAGCTGCGCGACCTAGTAATTCAGTGACACTGTTTGCCAGTGTTCCTCGCATCCCATAGACACCTTCCACTTTAGAAGCAGCGATCCCAATAATGATCTCGATCACTTCTGGCGCGATGACGATCTCGCCTAATTCAGGACTTGCATTTAATACAAGGTTTTTATCTTCATTCATACGTTTTTGCCTCCATTCTAAACAGCAGTACCGTATTGTTTGTAAAAAAACCGCTCGTTTTTTCCGATTGAAGCAAACCAACGCTTGATTCAATCAATAACATCCATGGCACAGTGTTTCTTCTCGCTCTAAGTTTATCATTTTCTGCACTGAGAATCTATAATAACCCACTATTCTCAATGAATTTTCTGAAAAACAAGGTCGATGAATCAGAGAATGATCAATTCTTTCGGTGAATGTGTCAACACTTTATTGCCAGTTTCGGTGATCAAAAGATCATCTTCGATACGAACGCCGCCAATTCCTGGAAGATAGATCCCTGGTTCATCTGTAATGACGTTTCCGACAACAAATGCTTTATCAGCACGGAAGGATACATTTGGTCCTTCGTGGATCTCTAAACCAATCCCATGGCCTGTTGAATGACCAAAGGCATCTCCGTAGCCAAAGGAAGCAATGTGATCCCGGGCGATCGCATCTAGTTCAATTCCGGTCATTCCAGGTTTTGCTGCTGCCAAGACTTTTTCTTGCGCTTCAAGTACGATTTGATAGATTTCCTTCAATTTATCGCCAGGATCTCCTACTGCAAAGGTTCTAGTCATATCAGACACATAGCCTTGATAGTAACAGCCAAAGTCTAACGTGATCAGATCGCCTTGTTCGATCACTTTTTCACTGGCAACCCCATGGGGCATTGCTGAACGCAGCCCACTAGCAACGATCGTTTCAAAAGATACGCTTGTGGCACCTAATGAACGCATAAAGAAATCTAACTGATTCGCCACTTCGATTTCTGTCATTCCTGGGCGGACCATTTTCAAAATATGTTCAAATCCTTGATCGGCGATATGGCAGGCTTGTTGGATCAATGCGATCTCTTCCTCATCTTTGACTTCCCGCAAAGCCTCGATCATACCCGATACAGGGGCAAGGGATGATTCCTCGATCAAGTCTTCTAAGACGGAGTATTCAGCAAAGCTGACGAAACTTTCTTCAAATGCTAAGACATTGATTTCTTCCTTTTGGCAGATAGTTGCAACTTCTTCAAAAATCGGTCCGCTATTTTTTACGATCTCAAAACCTTGAGCTTGGGCAGCTGCTTGCTCTGTATATCGGAAATCTGTTACAAAAAAAGCTTTGTCCAACGTAATGACTGCTAAACCAGTTGTCCCAGTAAAGTTAGTCAAGTAACGCAAATTGTATGGGCTGGTGATCAAGAACCCATCAATCGAATCTTTTCTCATTGCTTCACGTAATTTTTCAACTCTTAACATGTATCGTTCCCTACTTTCTTGTTCTATACGATAGTATTATAACAAACTTCCAGAAAAAGCGGAAAGCAAGCGAAAAGTTTTCTAAAAAATCAAGCAATATGAATAAACGATAGAGTACTTTAACAAAACTGCAGTGTGATCTTTTGTTGTTCTCTTCTAAATGATGGCTTCCGTGCACAAAAAAAGCAATTCAATCAATGAATTGCTTTTTTGATAATTATCTTTTACGTCCCAAAAAGAACGATACGACTGCCACGAAAATGACCGCACCGATAATCGCAGGCACGATGGCCATACCTGCTACTTGCGGTCCCCAAGTGCCAAAAAGGCCTTGACCAATCGATGCGCCTACAAGTCCTGCAACGATATCAAAAATACAACCGCGTTTTTCGCCTGCAATGGCACCACCGATTGAACCGATGACCGCTCCTACGATCAATGTCCATAAAAAGTGCATACTAACCCCTCCTAAACTTTCTTATAAAAAGGGTACCATATTGAGAATCAATTGGAAAAATATATGCTCTCTTGTTATTTTCTGCGAGTGAAGGCTCGTTTCAATACATCAAAAAAGCCTAATGAATGCACCATATGGTCTGGATCGACGTATTCACGAATCGCTCGCAAGACTTTTTTTGGTTCTTTTGAGGAGAAGGTATACGTGCCATTCTTTTTGGTGCGGATCGCATAGCGTGGTATCCAACGGCCTTTGAACATGACCGAAGCGATCACATAGTCGACATCTTCCCATGGGATCTGAATAAACTTGCGTTTGTCACGGTCATTGTAAAACTCAAAGGCTTTATCGCCGATCATGATTTTGCCGTACTCATTGATTCCTAAAAAAGACGTAGCATCGATCGTCAAATCCACTTTTGTATTAAGAGATTGTACCATTTGCGCTTACTCCATTCTATATCGTCTTATTATCTTATTATACGTGTTTGCAGCAGGTTTGGCGAATAAATAAAAAGGTACTTGGGTTGCCCCAAGCACCTTTCATTGAAAAGATTATAACAATCCGATCAAGTGTCCACCGATACCGACTAAGAATAGACCGATAATAATGATGATTGGAGAAACTTTTTTCTTCAATAACCACATACATAATAAAGTAAGCAATAGTGCAGCTAGACCAGGAATCAATTGATCCAAGTTGTTTTGCAATGTTGTTACTTTTGTATCAGTCAACGCACGGCCTTCAGCAACTTGTTGGAAGGCTTGTTGCAAACCAGCAGAGCCAGAAGGCAAGTTCGCCCAATCGACATAAGCACCTTCATCAAGCGGTACGCTTGAGACAACTGGCGCAAATGAGATCGATACCCAACGCTGAACGAGTGACCCTAATACGAACATCCCTAAAATTGAAGCACCTTTTGTTACATCTTGCAACAATCCGCCTGAAAGGTCATCAGTGATTTTTGAACCAGCACGATAGCCGAATTCTTGTGTGTACCACATAAATGCCCAACGGATGATGTTCCATGCAACGAAGAAGATGATTGGACCTAAGATGTTTCCAGCTAAAGCAAGAGAAGCACCTAGAGCACCTAACATCGGACGGACAGTAAACCAGAACACAGGGTCACCGACACCGGCTAAAGGACCCATCATACCAACTTTTACCCCTTGGATCGCTACGTCATCGACAGGCGCGCCATTTGCGCGTTCTTCTTCTAAGGCTAATGTTACCCCTAAGATTGGCGATGCGATATATGGGTGAGTGTTAAAGAATTCTAAGTGACGCTTCAATGCAGCGGCACGGTCTTCTTTTGTTTTGTATAATTTTTTGATTGCTGGAATCATTGAGAATGCCCAACCACCATTTTGCATACGTTCATAGTTCCATGAACCTTGAATGAAGGTAGAGCGCCATGCTACGGCTAAACGATCTTTTTTATTTAATTGAATTTTTTCTGCCATTTTTTTCTCCTCCTTCGATTCTAATAGTCATTCAAGATATCGCCTAGAGGGTCGCCAGTGTTGCTGCCGCCGCCTCCATTTGATGATCCGCCCATTTTAGTTAGGTTCAAGTAGATCAATGCGATTGCTACTGCCAAAGCACCGATAGCGATCAATGTCAATTGAGAAATAGCTGCGATAACGAAACCGATAATGAAGAATGGCCATACTTCACGAGTTGCCATCATGTTGATAACCATTGCATAACCAACGGCAACGACCATACCACCACCGATAGCCATACCATCAGTTAACCATGCAGGCATTGATTCTAAGAAGTTTTGAACAGTTGCAGCAGGAATTGCCAACAATGCAGCTGCAGGAATCGCAATACGAACCCCTTGCATACATACAGCGATCACATGCCACATTTCGATTTTACGAATGTTGCCTTCTTCAGCAGCAGCATCCATAAAGTGAACGATTGGCACAGCCAATGTACGAACGATCATTGTCAAGAACAAACCAGCAACAGCTAGAGGGATCGCAACGGCAATCGCTGTATCAACACCAGCAGTTCCTTGTCCACCTAAAACTAAAATAATTGCAGATGCAACAGACGCCAATGCAGCATCAGGTGCAACAGCGGCACCGATATTTGCCCATCCAAGTGCGATCATTTGTAATGATCCGCCCAAAATGATACATGCTTCCAAATTACCGGTCACTAAACCGATCAAAGTACACGCGACTAGCGGTTGATGGAATTGGAATTCATCCAAGATTCCTTCCATACCAGCTAAAAAGGCAACGAGTACTACTAATACCATAGATATAATAGTCATGATAGACCTCCTATTTAGTTGAATACGTTTCTATTTATTCGCCAATTCATTTTTGGCTTTGCGTAAGATTTCGTCCATGTTGTCTCGAGAGTCATTTGGCACTTTACGTACATCAAATTTGATGCCGCGTCCTTTTAGATCTTCAAATGTCTTCACATCGTCCGTACCCATCGACAATACTTTACTTACAACAACTTTCCCAACAGAGTGAGCCATTGAACCAACGTTCACTTCAGTGATGTCAACGCCGCCTTCAACTGCACGCAATACATCTTGTGGGTTTTCAAATAATAGTAAAGCTTTCGTATTCCCGAAACGAGGGTCTTTAGAAACTTCGATCATTTTGTCCACTGGAATGACGTTCGCTTTTACTCCAGGAGGAGCTGCTTGTTCGATCAGTTTTTTACGCAAATCATCTTTTGCAACTGCATCAGAAACAACGATGATCCGAGATGGATTAACTGATTTTGTCCAAGCTGTAGCGACTTGACCATGTAGCAAACGAGAATCCACACGCGCAAGCACGATTTTGATTTTGCCATCGCCTAGAACAGTTCCCGGAGGAAGTGATCCTTTAGGTTGATCGTCTTGCACAGCTTTTGGTGCTGTCGCTTCTTCTGGTTCAAGCTCTTCTGGTTTGACCTTAACCCCTTCTTTAGCTGTTTCAACGATGTGCGCAGCGATTTCATGCGCAGTGTTCATTGAAAAACGTGAAGCATAGGCTTCGATCACCATTGGTAAATTCATACCAGCAACGATTGCCCATTTGTCTTTGTGATCTTCAAACAAGCTGTTTGCTTGGTTGAAAGGAGTACCACCCCAAAGATCAACTAAGAATAATACTTCTTCTTGATCGTCAAATGTAGCAATTGCTTCTTGCATTTTTGCCTTGATGTCATCTGGACCTTCACTTGGCATCAATGTAACAGCTTTAACATTTTCTTGTTCGCCGAAGATCATTGAACCAGATTGCAAAATGCCGTTAGCAAATTCTCCATGACTTGCTAGGATAATTCCTACCATCTTTTTACCTCCTATATCAAAATTGAAAAATGTGACACGAATACGAAAGAAAAAACAACATCGAAAAAATTAAGGGTGACTACCTTCTTTTTCCAAAATATCCTTCAAAAAGATTTTACGATCAGCTGGAACTTTGCGTATCTCTACTTCTATGCCTTGATTTTGCAAATAAAGCAGCGAAGCAAGATCTTGATCATTGACTGACACGAAATTAGTGATCATCCGTTTTCCCATTGAAAAGCTCATGCCGCCGATATTGACGGAACGAATGTCAATGCCTCCTTTGACCAGAGTCACGACATCTTGAGGGTTGGTAAATAATAACATGACTTTTTGCGTATTAAATAATGTGTTATGCGCCACCTCAAGCATTTTTGCTACTGTCACCACATTGGATTTGATTCCTGGTGGAGCAGCTTCTTTCAAGAGAAACTTCCGTAATTGGTCATTTGCGACCTCATCACTGACCACGATGATTCGATTGATACCAGTCATTTTCGACCAAGCTGTGGCGACCTGACCATGAATCAACCGATCGTCGATTCGGGCAAGACGTATATCCATTCCCATTGTGCAAGCCTCCTACATCCATCGATCCGCTTTTCATATTGAGGATCTGTTCTTTTTTCGATCACCTCCTGTATCCACTTATATAGAAGCAAGAAGCGTGCCAAGTTTTTTCGATACACTATTCTTGAAAAAACCTTAAGAATCAGCATTCGGACAATACACTAAAAAAGATACACTAAAAAATACTGTATCTTTTTTAGTGTATCTGTATTATTTGCAGGATTTAAAAATACATTTCTTTTTCGTGATGGTTTTTGATCAACTCCAGCAGGTAATACTCTTCTGTCTTCGGCACTTCGATATTCATCAAGCGCGAAAATGATTGGACATGCACATGCAATTGGCCGTAAAGAGGATTCTCCTCCATCGCTGCTAAATCAATTTCAGAAACAGTCAATGGTTGACGCAATAAGATCCGCTCCAGCATACCTGCGCCATGCATCACAAAATTGATCTGAAAGCCTTGCTGCGCCCCTACCAAATCCAAATCGTGAATGATCTCTTCGCCAAATTTCCACAACGGCTCTACCACTTTTTTCGCATTAATATAGGTAAAGTTTTCCTCTAAATACCGAACACAGATTTCCTTTGCCTGCCGATCATCTAGCTGCACTTCATCTTCAAAACTCAAATCGTTTTCCAATAAGATATCATCCAACAAAAGATCAACATCTTGGTCGATAAAACGTTCTAATGAAATAAACGGTGCATCGATATGCGGATCAATGATCCCCGTTGCGGCAATCAGCCGGTAGCGCTGTTGAATCTGATCCAAGTCCGTTCTCAGATCCGCCACCGATAAGGTCACTACGTCAACATTTTGATTTTGGCGTTTTGACAATGAGCTTTGGATCAATTCTTTGATGCGCTGCGCTGTCCCTTTTCCCGAAGCGCAGACCGCTAGAATCGCTTTAGGGTGGTGGTTTTGTGTCACTGGTTCTTCCACAGTGACCGCTCCGTATCCGCGGAACTTCCGTAATGAATCATAGAGCTGATCGAGGTCCGTGCCGATCACTGATGCTTTGCGGACCGTCTCGAGGACGATGGAGGTAGTCACCATATCGACTGTTCGAACAGCCACACCCGTTTCTCGCTGGATTTCATTATTAAAGGTCGCTAAGGACCCCATATCGACTAAGAGGATCACCCCACTGCCGTCATTGACTGCTCGTACACTATCCACGATTTTTTTCAACGCCACAGCCGGTGGCATATCTAATGGCATGTCCACCGCTGTCACTTGATCGACTTCCAACAGCTGCTTGACTACTTGTACCATACTACTAGCCGTACTGTTGCCGTGAGCTGCCACAACGACACCAATTTTCCCAGAGGAATGTGTCGTACGCAGTGAAACCAATAGAACTGCCAAGTAATAGGATTCACTTTCAGGAATCGCCACGTGAAAGCTGTCGCCGATGAAGTCGCGGACTTCTTTGGCAACTTCGAACTCTTGGGGGTAATCCGCCACCATTTGACGAATGTTGTCGTTGGTTTGCCGTTCTTCTCCCAAATGGATCTTTTTCAAAAAAGAACTGATATGCAAACTCATCGCGTAAATAAAGTTTTGCTGGAAATCGTAATTTAACCGTTTCCGAACCATCTCATAAATTTGATTTGTTACACTGATCACTTTCTGATCGACAAATTCACTTAGTTTATTGACAGAATTAAAAGAGAAGCCGTGATCTTTATAAAAAGATTTCAAATGAACATTGATATCGGTTGAAATAAAATGATTGATTGCTTCTTGATCCAAACCATCTGCTTTTAATAAGGCTGCTTTATCCCCGATGATGTCGTAGAGATTGTAAGGCAATTCATAGGAATCTGATTGAATATTGTTTAAGTTTTGATTCGGTTGAATGCTGATCTTCGGTTCAAGGATCTTAGAAAGCTCCGCCAGCTCATTGCGGCGATTCCCCAAAACGATCAATCCAGAACGAATCCCTTCTGGCAAATCGATCAAATCGATCTCAATCTCATCTTGTTGCATATGATTCAAAAAGCCCCGTGCACAGACGAGCTGGACATTGGATTTCAATTGACCGATATTCCCAAAACTGACACTGCCGATCAACGCTTTGACTACATCTTCTGTCAAGGTGATCGTCCGCTGAATACGGGACGCCTCTTGCCCGACTAACACCCGAACGAGATCGACTTTTTCTGATGCGGGTCGTTTCTCAAAGAAGGGCAGTTGAATATTGATAGGAATGCGTCGGGTAAAGGTATCTAATAGCGTTGAGTTGGGGTCTTCGGTAGTCGCTCCAACGATTCGGACATTCGCTTGATGATTTTTGCCCGTCTCCCCTAAACGACTAAACGTTCCATGGTCCATAAAGTAAAAAATCATTTCTTGCCCTTCTGGCGGTAATCGATGGATCTCATCGAGAAACAACATACTCTCATCCGCTTGATCAATAATACCGATCTTCTCTTGATCGGCACCCGTAAATGCCCCCCGTACATAACCAAACAAATGGCTCATCAAAAGCTCTGGGTTATTTGCATAGTCTGCACAGTTAAAGACGATCAATTCTTTGTCATCGGCAATTACTTGATTGCTTTTGGCAAACTGAAACATTGCATGGGCAAAGTAGGTTTTTCCAGAACCAGTAGGCCCTGTGATCAAGCAGTTTAGCCCTTTTGGCGGATACAAGATCGCTGCTTTCGCCTGCTCAACAGCATTTTTCATACTTCCGTTGGCACCGATGATCGTCGCAAAAATATCTCGGTCAGAGGGTTTTCCTTGTACCCGTTGAGGGAAGGCTTTTTCTCTTTGCGGGCGACTTTCTTTGTAGCTTGGCACATACTTTTCCCTACTGCTGGGATCGACCCCTGCCGCCCAGTAGCGAACAGGCCGCGAGTCGCTTTTTTCGACGCGCCCTTCTTTGACAAGCTTATTTAAATCCTTACTGGCATTACTGCGCTGAATGGCTAAATGATCGGCAACTTCTGAAGTAGACAACCCTTTCTTTTCCCCTAAGCCGCTCATCGTATTTTCGACGATATATTGATAAATCCGTTCGATTCGCTTGCCCAACAGCTTCGCCTCCTTGTTTTTTCCACTTGAATACTTTACTCATTTTTCTATAAAAAAGCAACTTTTTTTCCGCACAGAAAAAGCAAAATACTTTGTTCGAAAGAGCAATAGAACGTCCTATCACATGCTACTCTCAGCATAAAGCATTTTGCCAAAAAAAGATATTCAAAAGTCAGGATGCGTTAGGCTTTTTCATTGGGAATGAACGCTGGTACCTTCTCAGGAAACCATTGCAGTTCTTTTTGCATCCAAATCACATCGTGCCATTGATTGAACTTATAGCCGACATGCGCAAAATCAGCAACTTTCCGATACCCAAGCTTCTCATGAAAAGCCTCGCTTTGTTGATTGCCTCCTGTAATACATGCAGTCAGATTGACCACGTTTTGCGCTTTTAATTTTTCTTCAAGCGCTTGATAAAGAGCGGTGCCGAGCCCTTTTGCTTTGGCATCCGGTGCTAAATAAACGGTTACTTCAACGGTCCAATCGTACGCCGCCCGTTCTTTATAGGCTGACGCATAGGCATAACCGACGATTTCACCAGCCTCTTCTGCAACGAGATACGGGTAGCGTTTCAAGGTCTTGGCGATGCGTTCCGCGAATTCTTGAACCGATGTCACCTCCGTTTCAAAGGTAATCGGGGTATTTTCTACATAATAAGCATAGATGGCTGTCAAGGCTTGGGCATCTGCAATCGTGGCAGAACGTATCGTCATAGAATCCCTTCTTTCAGTAAATTTTTTCCCAGTATACTCTTTCTGAACAAAAAAAACAATCCGCTTTTGACGGATCGTTTCCTAGCGATAAATGATTTAGCGGGCTTTTTCAGCTCCGCAATACACGGTAAGATGTT
The DNA here is from genome assembly GCF_051713705.1 of Enterococcus sp. DIV1083b. Lineage (NCBI taxonomy): Bacteria > Bacillati > Bacillota > Bacilli > Lactobacillales > Enterococcaceae > Enterococcus > Enterococcus sp. DIV1083b. The sequence goes on along the minus strand of NZ_JBIOQJ010000001.1, from coordinate 1,374,323 downwards.
GTGGCAGTACCGCTACTGTGATTGGCAATTCAGGTCCTGGATCACCATCGACATTTGTTTCGATCGTTGCCCCATCCGTCAAACGAATCGCAGCTTTATCAAAGGTTTGATAGCCAAGAACATCATTTGATTCTGTCACCCCTTTGAGAAGCTCTGGGACACTTTTGACGGTCTCCCAAAGATTCGTATCCTTCAAGTAGATCAGATGCAATTTGCCGTCATCGGTACTCGCTTTAGGCAAAAGAGATTCGAAACCGCCGATCGTATTGGATGACCCAACGATCATCGTACTGCTTTCCACAGCGATCGTCGTTTTTTCGCCATTATTTTCGGCGGTCACTTCAAACGGATGACTTTCATTTTTCCGCACTTCCCGTAGACCAGAAACAAAATAGGCCATTTTTCCCAGCTTGGTTTTTTCTTCGACTTCTACGTTGTTGATCGCTGCTGGAATCATACCGATCGCCACCACATTGGTAAAATAGGCTTGATTGACCTGACCAATATCGATTTTGCGGGTGTGATCCACTGCAAATGATTCGATAGCTTCTTTAGGATCTAGTGGAATCGCTAATGCTCTGGCTAAATCATTTACTGTTCCCAGCGGGAAGAAACCAAAATTTGGTCGTTTGTCATGAGGGGCTAAGCCATTGACCGCTTCATTGACGGTACCATCACCGCCCATTGCGAAGACACTGTCAAATTCTGTTGCCGCTTCAGAGGCAAAACGTGTGGCATCTCCTTCTTTTTCGGTATGTTTGACCACGACTTCTGAAAAAGCCTCCCGCAGCTTTTCTTCTGCCAGCTGCTCATATTCTTGGGCCTCTTCCCCACCAGAGCTTGGATTGACGATCAATAATGCTTTCATAAAACAGCCTCCTTGTTTGGGTTCATTTTCTATGAATCTAGTATAACAAGTTTCACGAAACCTGTCTTAAACGACCTCCGCCTATCCGCTACAAAAAAACACAGCCTAATCAGACTGTGTTTTTTCGAGTACTCACTTCATTTAATTAAACCAATCGTTTACGCAAACGCCCAGAAATAAAATCAATGATCGTGACCGTCACCACGATCCCTAATAAAATGATTCCTACACGGCTCCATGATCGCGCATTGATGGCAAAGATCATCGGCGTACCGATCCCACCTGCCCCTACGATCCCTAAGATCGAAGCTGAACGGACAGCCAGTTCAAAACGATACAAGGTAAAAGAAAGAAATTCTGGAATCAGTTGTGGCAATGTCGCAAAGCCTAATACATCCCAACGGCTTCCTCCCGCACTAATGACGGATTCCGAGGGACCATGGTCCATGTTTTCGATCGCTTCGCTGTAAAGCTTTGCTAGCATCCCAATGGAATGGACACTGACCGCCAAGACTCCAGCAAAGGAGCCCGGACCCACTGTTTTGATGAACATGATCGCTAAGACGATTTCTGGAAACGTTCGAATCGCCGTCAGCACGATTTTCCCAAATCCCGATAACCAGCGAGGGCTGTTTTTGCTGCGCGCCGCCCAAAAGGCAAAAGGAATACTTAAAATCGATGACAAAAAGGTCCCAACAAAGGCAATCGCGACGGTTTCGATCATCAGACTGATCAAATCTTCGCCATCACCGGTATAAACATAGCCCCAATCAGGATGGATCAGGCCATAAAAGATCGAGCCGACAATTTGACCGACATTTTCTTTAACACCAGCAAAAGGCACGCCAGCAAAAGCCCAGATATAAAGGAGGATAACGACTACTGCGATCAGCCAATTCCGTATTTTTTTCTTCTTCGGTTCTGCTGGCAACATCATAATAATCGCTCCCTTAATCTATTACTAATGGTATCAATCACCAAAACAACTGCAAAAATCACTAAGACGATAATCGAGGTCTGGTCATATCGAAATTGGCTTAAAGATCGTTGTAAGAAAACACCGATTCCGCCTGCGCCGATATACCCAAGAATCGTCGATGCCCGCACATTGATCTCAAAGGCATAAAGCAAGTAACTAAGAAAATGGCTCATGACTTGCGGTACGACTGCATAGCGGATGATATCAAACTTCGATCCTCCAGAAGCCGTGATCGCTTCGATCGGACCTTCATCAATCGTTTCAATCGATTCATAAAACAATTTGGTGATCATCCCAAAAGAAAACACAGAGATGGAGATCACCCCTGCAACGGGACCAATTCCGACAATGGCAACAAATAAAGCCGCCAGCATCAAATCAGGTACCGTCCGAATGATATTCAAAACAAAACGGAAACAACCACTGATCCAATGATTGGTCATGATATTTCGTGCTGCTAAAAGTGAAAACGGAAAGGCCGCCAGTGCACCAAAGGTTGTGCCGATGATCGCCATTTGGATCGTTTGCAAAATCGGCTCAACAATGATTTTGGCATATGCCCAATCAGGATGAGCCATCTTTTGTAAGATGACATTCATTTGACTGCTATTGCTAAAGAACCGTGCCAAATCAACACCTGAAATAGAGCCGCTAACGAACAATACCACTAAAAAAATGACGAGCCAAAGAACATTTTTCCATAGTCCGCTGCGTTTCGGCAACGTATTTGTCGTCATTGTCCCGCCCCTTCCTGCTCTTCCATGATCTCGCTGCCATAAATCTGTTTCAATCGCTGGTCGGTCGCTTCACTGACAGGACCATCAAAAACCAAGCCTCCGTCTCGCAACCCAATGATCCGCGTGCCGTATTCTCTTGCCAATTGGACAGAATGTAAATTGACTACGATGGTGATCCCCAGATCTTGATTGATCCGTTTTAAGTCATTCATGACTTTTTCAGTGGTTAACGGATCCAATGAAGCAACTGGTTCATCCGCTAAAATAATCTTCGGTTCTTGCGTCAACGCCCGGGCAATCGAAACCCGCTGCTGCTGACCGCCAGACAATTCATCGGCTCGGGTATAGACTTTTTCTGCTAAATTGACCCGCTGCAGTGATTGATACGCCAACTCTTTGTCCGCTTGCGGAAACAGACCCAGCAGCATTTTGATCGTGGGATGATAAGCCACCCGCCCCGTTAAGACGTTTCGCAAGACACTCGAACGTTTCACCAAATTGAAGCTTTGGAAAATCATGCCAATGTCTCGACGAATCAAGCGCAGCTCTCTTCCTTTTGCTTTTGTGATCGACTTGTTATCGATTAAAATCTCGCCGCTTGTGATCTCGTGCAGTCGATTGATGGAGCGCAGCATCGTCGATTTACCTGCACCGGATAAGCCCACTACGATGACAAATTCCCCTTTTTTGATATCGATGTTCAAGTCCTTCAACCCCAACACCCCATTTGGGTATTGCTTGGTCACATTCTGAAATGAAATAATCGTTTCGTTCTCTAGAGCCATGATTCTCCTACTTTCTTTCCATTAGGTAAAAATTGCTGTCCATTCGAAAAGGGTACCTCAACTACCGGTACCCTCCCGATCTATTCATCTATTAATTATTGTCCGACTTGTTCCGCATACTCTCTTACGATGTCGAAATTGCTGTCTTGTGAAACAACGTATCCTTCATGAGAGTAAATATCAGAGATGATTTGTTTTCCTTCTTCATCTTTTCCGATCGCGATAAAGGCATCTTGGATTTTTTTGTCCCACTCTTCACTCATATCGCTGCGAACACTGATCGTATCGTTCGGAATCGGTTCGGTAAAGTACATTGGTTCTACCTCATCCATGATTTCTGGGTAATCATTTTTGACCGTGTTACGGGCATCTTCAAAAACGAACGCCGCGTCAACATCGCCATTCAAGACAGATAAGACCGCTTGGTCATGGCCTTTGACTTGAACAGTCGTCACATCCGTATTGATATCGATGCCTGCTTTTTTCATTTCTGCTACTGGCCAAACATAACCGGCAGAAGAAGTAACATCTTGCGTGGCAATCGTTTTGCCTTTTAAATCTTCCAACTCTTTGATGTCGCTGCCGCTTTTTACGACGATCATTGAACGATAGCTATCAACCAATTCATCCGTTGATTCGCCACCAGGCTGCTTGATGCCATAACGCTGTGCTTGCAACAGTACCTTAACATTGCTTTGTTCATTTGCTAAAACATAGGCATTCGGCGGTAAAAAGCCGACATCTACTTGTTTAGAAGCCATTGCTTCGACGATTGTATTGTAGTCAGTGGAAACACTCACTGTGACTGGAATCCCTAATTCATCACTTAATAATTGCTCAAGTGGTTTTGCTTTTGCTTCTAATGTTTCTGCTGCTTGTGATGGGACAAATTGAACGGTCAACTTTTCTGGTACATATCCTGCGTCCTCAGCCGCCGAGTCAGTACTTGCTCCTCCTGAGCCACATGCCGCTAGCGTAACTGCTGCCACCAAACCTAAACCAAACATTGCCGTTTTCTTCCAAACTTTCATCACTTTTTCTCCTTTTCATATAAAAAATCGAACTCATGGAATTCCGAACTTTCCTTTTTGATTATAAAAAACCAACGAATTAAAAACAATCTTTTTCGAATTACGAACGTTTTCTTTTTTGATAATGTTCGTGTTTTGACCGAAATCATTCGTGAGCACATTCTCAATAATCAACGTTTTTCGAAAGTTTCTTTCCATTTGTTCTACTTCCTCAGAGTATCAAATGAATATAAGGTTTGTGTTGTCAACGTGTAAAGATTCTGTTAACAGCAAAAGGAACTTTGTGAACAACAAAGCATGGACATACTCGTCATTCTTACCCCAAGTACACAAAATTTCTTGAAACGTCTAACCAGAAGATGACCGCACACTTTTTTTAACGAAACAACACAAAAAAAGCAGAGGATTCCCTTAAGAACCTCTGCTTTTGACCTCATTCTCTTACTGTAAAAAGAGTCATTTACCCTTGATCCGTTGGCAGCTGCAACAAGAGTACATGCTCGTTCTCAATCATTTCACCCGTCAAAACAAAGCCATTGCGTTCGTAAAGCTTCGTTGCGATCTCGTTGCCATCCACAGCGGAGATCCTTAATTCTTGCGCTTGGATATGGGTTTTGAACCAATCTAACCCAGCAAGAAACGCCTGAGTGCCTAACCCTTGATTTTGGAATTTTTCTGCGATCATAAACCGCTCGATCCACCACGAAGCTTTTGGATAATCCTCATCCGCCTCGTAAAAACTAAATAGGATAAAGCCGACCATTTCCTCACCATTGTATAGGGCAAATGCCTGACGAGGTTCCTCATAGATTGCCTCTAACATTGAGTACCAATTGGGCGCAACAAAATCTTCTTGCTCCTTCGTTGTCTTCAAATTCATGCACGCACGATAGTTTTCTTTCGTGATTTCTTTTAACTGAATCATTGCTTCGCTCCTTATCTAATCCATTATAAATAACTATTTCGTTAAAACGGTTTCATTGGTGTATAAAAAAACACCCAGGTTACTTTTACGTAATCTGGATGTCATTTTCTTATGCTTCTTGCGCTACTGGATACACAGATACTTGCTTTTTGTCGCGGCCTTTACGTTCGAAACGAACAACGCCGTCAACTTTTGCAAACAATGTATCATCTCCACCGATACCTACGTTTACCCCTGGATAAATTTTAGTACCGCGTTGGCGATAAAGGATTGATCCGCCTGAAACGGTTTGACCGTCAGCACGTTTCGCACCTAAACGTTTTGATTGAGAGTCACGTCCGTTAGAAGTAGAACCCCCACCTTTTTTGTGAGCGAAGAATTGCAAATTCATTTTCATCAACATGAGATGCACCTCCTAGTTTTCTTTAGTAGTTTTGATTTGGATATAATCGTTGTACTCTTCTTGAACTGATTGCAAGCCGATCAACAAATTTTCTAAAAGAATTTGTGCGATATTCGACTGCTCTTGGGTCAAACGAGAAGGCAGTGTGACTAATAAGTACCCACCATTTTCGTTATCTGCTTCAACTTTTGGCGCAACGCCAGCCAAAGCATCGATCCCATTGACTGCACTGATCGCTAAAGCGGATGCTGCAGCACAGACGATGTCTTTGCCGTATTCTCCTGCTTGTGCGTGTCCAGCTAGTTCAAAAGAAACAATCCGACCAGAGTCATTTCGTTTGAATGTCCCTTTGATCATATTCGTTACCCTGCTTTTCGTAAGAATTAAGCGTTGATCGCGTCAATAACAACTTTTGTGTAAGGTTGACGGTGACCTTGTTTACGGTGTGAATGTTTTTTAGGTTTGTATTTGAAAGTTACGACTTTCTTTTGTTTGCCGTGTTTTTCAACAGTCCCTTCAACAGTTGCTCCTGCAACGATTGGGGCACCCACTTTTGTTGATTCGCCACCTACTAAGATAACTTCATCAAAAGTAACCTTTTGTCCAGCTTCAACGTCTAATTTTTCAACGTAGATTGCTTGACCCACTTCAACTTTTACTTGTTTCCCACCAGTTTTGATAATTGCGTACATGCTCTACAGCACCTCCTTATAATATACTTAGACTCGCCATCCCAAGTGACTTTCGTACTTACTACTTGTTCTGTGCGGTTGTAGCTGTGGAGTCCACAATTACAACAGATTAACTTTATCAAAATGTTTTCCTAAAGTCAATCACTAATTAAGGAAAAGACAGAATTCTTTTGCTACTAGTCATTTCCTTTTGTGCATTTTTTATTTTCTATTACTATAGAAGAAAGAGCACAAGTGAAACAGAATTGGAGGAGTTTTCATGCAATACCCCAAAGAATTAGCCACTGCCGTTCAACAGGCGTCCCGCAGTTATCCGTTGGAAGGATTTGTTCCCGGTCAAGGACCGCTGCAGCCCAAATTGATGATCGTTGGGGAAGCCCCTGGACGAACCGAAATCGAGAATTTTATTCCTTTTAGCGGACAAGCAGGAAAAGAATTGATGAAATCGTTGGCTTTAGCCGGTTTGACCCGTGAGGATGTCTACATCACCAGCGCTGTTCGCAGCCGCCCATACTCCGTCAAAGAACGGATCAACAAGCGCAGCGGTGCCCATGAGATCGTCCATCCCAATCGGACACCTACCAAAAAAGAAGTCTTGCTACACGCACCGCTGCTTGACTACGAGTTGTCCGTTGTAGATCCGCCTGTCATTGCAACTGTTGGCAATATCGGACTGCAGAGATTATTAGGCAACGCCTATTATATCAAAGATCACCATGGCGAAGTGATCCGTTCCAAAATACAAGAAAGCAATCCAACAAAAGATGGCTATCAATGGTCGGAAAAAGAATATTTGATCGTGCCGATGTATCATCCCGCTGCGATCTTTTACAATCGAACGTTGACTCCGCAAATCGAAGCCGATTGGCGAGGGTTAAGAAACATCCTCTCACAAATACCAGCCGACGAATAACGACCAGTCCCCTAGCCCTACTGCCAATACGCTGGAATCGTCTGCTCATAGGCGGTGATTTTCGCCTCTTCCTGCAACGTGATACTGATCTCATCGAGACCGTGGATCAATTTGTGTTTCCAGGTAGCATCGATTGCAAAGAAATGCTCCTCCCCGGCAACGGTCACACATTGCCTTGGCAAGTCAATGCTGATTTTTTCTGAAGCAGGCAGCGAAGCGATCCTTTGGCGAACAGTCAAAGGCAGCTCGATGGGCAGCAGCCCGTTTTTGGTGGCATTCATATAGAAAATATCACCGAAGCTGCCAGCAATCACGGCTTTAAAGCCGTAATCCAACAGCGCCCATGCCGCGTGCTCTCGAGAAGAGCCAGAACCAAAATTATCACCAGTGACGAGGACTTGAGCGGTCTGATATGCTGGATCATTCAAGATAAATGCTGGATTAGGCTTTCGTTGCGGCAAATAGCGCCAATCGTCAAATAAAAATTCGCCAAAACCCGTTTTTTCAACGCGCTTCAAATAATTTTTCGGTAGGATTTGATCGGTATCGATATTGTCATTCATCAAAGGCAGCGTCGTACCTTCAAATTGCGTAAAAGCTTCCATTAACCAACACCTCCAACCACTTCTCGTACATCGACAAAGCGCCCATGAATCGCAGCTGCTGCCGCCATCGCTGGACTACAGAGGTGCGTCCGCGCGTTTTTCCCTTGCCGTCCAACAAAATTGCGGTTTGATGTGGAGGCACAGTGGACGCCTTCTGGTACTTTATCAGGATTCATTCCTAAGCACATGGAACAGCCAGGCTCCCGCCATTCAAAACCAGCGTCAATAAAGACTTTGTCTAAACCGATCGCTTCCGCTGCTTTACGAACAGGGCGTGAACCAGGAACGATAATACCAGTGACCCCTTCTTTGATGGTCTGACCTTTCAAAATCGCCGCTGCCTCTTGCAGATCAGACAAACGACCATTGGTACACGATCCAATAAAAATGTATTCAATGGGAATATCAGCAGCTGTCTGTCCAGGTTGCAGCGCCATATATTCATAGGCTTGCTGATCATTGTGATCCCGCACTTCAGGAAACGCTTCGCTGACTGGTACCCCCATTTCTGGATTGGTTCCCCAAGTGATATAGGGTTCTAAGGTTGTTGCGTCTAGGGTGATCAGGGCATCATAGTTAGCATCTTCATCGGTATAAAGGCTTTGCCAATCAGCCACCGCACTGGCAAACGCTCGTGGCGCAAAGCGTCGATCCTTCACATAAGCAAAGGTCGTTTCATCAGGGGCGATCAAGCCCATTTTCGCCCCACCTTCGATCGACATATTGCAAATGGTCATGCGTTCTTCCATCGTCAGGCTACGGATCGTTTCGCCAAAGAATTCTACGGCATAGCCACCACCAAAATCAGTGCCATGGGTCGCGATCAATGCCAAAATAATATCTTTGGCGTACACTCCCGGCTGCAGCTGACCGGTAATCTCAACTCCCATGCGTTTCGGTTTTGTCTGCCAAATCGTCTGTGTCGCAAAGACATGCTCTACTTCACTCGTACCGATCCCAAACGCGATCGCACCGAAAGCACCATGGGTGGCAGTGTGGGAATCCCCGCAAACGATCGTTTTCCCTGGTTGGGTCAAGCCAACTTCTGGGCCAACCATGTGGACGATTCCTTGGTTGGCAGAGCCATTGTCACACAATTCGATCCCAAAATCTCGACAGTTTTTACGTAACGTGTCCATTTGCTTTTTTGCAACCAGATCAGTGATGGTAAAAATATCTTTGGTAGGCACGTTGTGATCCATCGTTGCGAAGGTTTTTTCGGGACAACGGACGGTCCGTCCCGCTTGCCGTAATCCTTCGAAGGCTTGCGGTGTCGTCACTTCATGGATCATATGCAGATCGACATAAAGCAGCTGCGCTTGCCCTTCTTCTCCTGTTATGACATGCCGATCCCATAGTTTATCAAACAGCGTTTTCCCCATAATTGCTCACTCCTAACTGTGCAATAACCGCTTCTGTAAAGGCAGTTGTCGTTGCTGTACCACCTAGATCACGGGTCAAGATCCCCGCATTCATTACCTCGTAACAAGCACTTTCTATGGTATCCGCCAGCTCTTCCTCTTGAAAGGACTCTCTTAGCATCATGACGACAGATAAAATCATGGAAACCGGATTGGCGCAATTTTGCCCAGCGATATCAGGTGCAGAGCCATGAATCGGTTCATATAAAGAAACCCCTTCTGCGCCATGACTTGCGCTAGGCAGCACCCCTAATGACCCTGGCAAAACCGAGGCTTCATCACTTAAAATGTCGCCAAAGAGATTTTCTGTCACGATTACATCAAAGTCTTTGGGATTTTGGATGATTTTCATAGCGGCGGAATCAACATATTGATGAGTCAACTGACAATCTGGGAATTCCTGTGCCGTTTCTTCCGCTAATCGGCGCCAAAGTCGGCTAGTCGCCAACACATTTGCTTTATCGACAGAGAGAACCCGCTTCTTCCGCGTGCGGGCGATCTCAAAAGCTTTACGCAAAATTCGTCGAATCTCTACTTGATGATAATGATTGATGTCGTAGGCTTCTTCAGGTTTTTCTGCTTTTTCGCCAAAATAGATACCGCCAGTCAACTCACGAACGATGACAAAATCTGTCCCCCGAAGGATCGCTTCTTTAATGGGAGACAAAGCAATCACCGCATCAACTACTTTGATGGGCCGAATATTGGCGTATAGCCCTAACGCTTGACGCAAATCCAAAAGTCCTTTCTCGGGTGTTATCGGTGCGTTTTCCCAAACTGGATCACCAATGGCTCCTAAAAGGATCGCATCCGCCTGCTGGCAAGCTTGTAGTGTTTCTTGCGGCAATGGCTCTCCAGTAAGTGCCAGCGCCGCACCACCAAATGGCCGCTGGTCAAAATGAAAGCGTTGGAGATGGTCTGGACAAGCCGCTTTCAATACCGCAAGCGCACTGGCCATAATTTCTGGTCCGATGCCATCTCCTGCTAAAACCACGATCTTTTTCAAACAAGGACACCTCGATTCTTTAGAGCTGCGCTAGCCTGTACATAGGCTTTGGCTGACGCCTGCAAGACATCAAAGTCTAAGCCGATCCCGCTGATTTTTTCATTGGTTTCCTGGCATTCAATAACCACGTGCACTTCCGCTTGCGCATCTTCCCCACTGGTCAAGGCAGTGATCTCATAGTTCAACAACTTCGGCTGCTGCTGGAAAATCTGATCGATCGAGTTGTAGATAGCTTGGATACTGCCGGCACCGATAGCTGATGCCACTTGTTTTTCCTCGTCTTTGATGATAGAAACCACCGCTCCTTGATGGCCATTGGACACGTATTGCAGCTGAACTGACTCCAACTCGCAGCCATCTTCTTGGCTGCGGCCCTGGTCAGCCACCAACGCTAACAAATCTTGTTCGGTCACTTGCTTTTTCTTATCTGCCAACTCTTTGAAGCGTTTAAACAATTCATTGGTTTCTTCTTGGTCAAACTGGTACCCCAGCTGCTGCATTTTATCGACAAACGCATGGCGGCCAGAAAGTTTGCCAAGAGGCAGTGAGTTGGTTTGTACGCCTACCAATTGCGGGGTAATGATTTCGTAAGTTTCAGGATTTTTCAAGACGCCATCTTGATGAATCCCAGATTCATGAGCATAGGCATTGCCGCCGACGATCGCTTTGTTTTTCGGTACCGTGATCCCAGACAAACGTGCCACCAGATCGCTGGTGCGTTTTGTTTCGTTTAACTTGATGTTGGAGGTAGCCTGATAGAAATCATTGCGAATATGCAACGCCAGCGCCACTTCTTCTAGTGCGGTATTGCCCGCTCGTTCGCCGATCCCGTTGATCGTTCCTTCCACCCGATCAGCACCATTTTCGATAGCTGCCAGCGCATTGGCTGTCGACATTCCCAAGTCATCATGACAATGGGAAGAAAAAATGATCGGCTGCTCACTCTTGATATTGGCGATCAAATAGGCAAAAAGCGCACCATATTCCGTAGGATTGGTAAACCCTACTGTATCGGGCACATTGATGATCGTCGCGCCGGCATCAATTGCTGTTTGAACCGCCTCAAGCAAGAAGGCCTTATCGGTGCGGGTGGCATCTTCTGGCGAGAATTGAACTTTTTCAAAGCGTTCACGGGCATAAGCTACATGTTCTTTGATGGAAGCGAGTACTTCTGCTTTCGTCATATTCAGCTTGTACTGGCGATGTACCTCACTCGTTGCTAGAAAGACATGGATCTGGGGATCGACGGCTTGATGAAGAGCTTCATAGGCACGATCAATGTCTTTTTTCTGACAACGGGCAAGTCCTGCAACGGTCATTTTCGTCACCGCCCCAGCAATCGCTTGGACTGCTTGAAAGTCTCCTTCTGATGCAATCGGAAAGCCTGCTTCGATCGTATCGATCCCCCATTTTTCTAATTGCAGCGCCAGTTGAACCTTCTCTTTTGTATTGAAGTTGACTCCCGGCGTCTGTTCACCGTCTCTCAATGTGGTGTCAAAAAACTGGATTTTTCTCATCACTATTTCCTCCTTGGCAGTGGTAGGGGCACGCTTGGCGCGACCTCATTCAAACAAATTGAAAAAATGGTATAAAAAAAGCACTCCATAAAGGGTTTCCTTCATGCAATGCGAATAGGACTCTTCAAATGATGCCTTAAAAAGGCGGGTCATAGAAAAAGAGTCCTTACGATAATAATAATAAAAATGCAGCTGTTTGTTTCAATCGTTTATCCATCGTCGTCACCTATCACTTTTTTTATCTTGTTATGAAGATACCAAACAGCAGGTTCCTCTGTCAACACTTTTCCCTGAATTTTCTGAATATTTCGATAAAAAGTTCGTTTTCGCCCTGATGATGGGTTGCTTTTCTTCCTTGATGAAAATTTAAGCAGAACCTGACGAGATCTTCACAGGATTTTAACCAAACCTCCACATAACACCGTTATGATAGAAATATCCCAAAAATATTTTTCACCCCTTTATCCTGCCAGTCTTATGACTGGTTTTTTTGTTGTTCCCAAAGACTCGAAAAGATTGAACTTAAGGTGAGTTATTCGTATAATAAGGGGCAGCGATAAATTAGGAGGATGAAGATGCGCAACGAAATGATGCATCGTCCAGTAGTCAAACCAGAACTAGTGGCGTTTATGCGTGAAAAACAAAAACAATTACCCGGCGAACTTGGTGAAATCGAGCAAGCCGCTCATGAAAAAGAAGTGCCAATCATCCCACACGAAACAGTGGTCTTTTTGCAGTTTTTATTGGGACAGCTTCAGCCAAAAGAAATCCTTGAGATCGGCACAGCGATCGGTTTTTCTTCAAGCTTGATGGCGCAATGTGTGAAAGAGGGGCATGTCACAACAATCGATCGCTTTGACGTCATGATCCGCAAAGCCAAAGAAACCTATGCTCGCTTAGGGAATGAAGACAAAATCACGCTATTAGAAGGTCAAGCGGCAGACGTCCTGCCTACATTGAGTGGTCCTTATGATTTTATCTTCATGGATAGTGCCAAATCGAAATACATTGAATTTTTACCAGAATGTCTGCGTCTATTACGCAAAGGCGGCGTGTTGATGGTGGATGACGTGTTTCAAGCTGGAACGATTCTACAACCCATCGAAGAAATCCCGCGCAACCAGCGAGCGATCCATCGCAAATTGAATCTTTTCTTGGATACCGTGATGAACCATCCTCAGCTGACCTCCACCCTTGTCCCTTTAGGAGATGGCGTGATTCTCATTACGAAAGAAGCAGATAGCGTAATTCTTGAGGAGCCTGAGAAAGGTTGAGGGTAGCTGCGCTTCCTTTTTTCAAAGAAAAAATAAGAAAAGGGCGAAAAGCGATTGACATTGCTGCGCCCTTTTTCTATAATGTTATTTGTTGCTGATTGATTTCAACAGCTTAGGCGAAGTGAGCATTCGCTGAAAATTATTTGTTCCAGTAGCTCAGCCGGATAGAGCATTCGCCTTCTAAGCGAACGGTCGGGGGTTCGAATCCCTCCTGGAACGTTATATTATCGTGCATAGCGCTAGCAGATCGTTAGGAATCTTGATTCCTAGCGATTTTTTTTGAGAAATTTTTTAAAAGCCACTTTTTTCAAACGTCACTTTTACCACAAATCAGCAGCACGGTGCTTTTCTTTTGCAAACAACCTATTAACTAATTATCTAAAACATCATTAATTATCACATATAGTTTTAACTGCTAAATAAATATGATATTATCCTCTCAAAGAGTGGCTTAATTGCAAAGCTCGTTTATGGTTTCCCATAATCCAGTAGCTTCACGTTTTTAGATATTATACTTCTCGAACACAACTAACAAAATTTATTCCATAGGAGGAATTTTGATGGAAGAATGTCCTTTTTGCCGCATCGTATCTGGAAAAATAAAAAGCTATGTAATCTATGAAGATGACAGTGTTTGCGCCTTCCTTGATCATGCCAAAGACGTGGATTATCATATGCTGGTTATTCCTAAAAAACATTACACCAGTATTTTAGACTGCGACCCCGTTCTTCTTGCTCACCTCATTCAAACGGTTCAAAAAATAGCAGATCATTGTGTCACTCACTTAGGATTTGATGGGATTAATTTGCTAAGCGCAGCAAATCAAGCAGCGGGTCAATCAGTCCCTCACTTTCATCTTCACTTGATTCCGAGAAAAAAATGTGACGGTATCAATGCGTGGCCCACATTCCATGGAGCAGCGCTCTCTTTAGAGGAAGCAGCGGCATTTTTGACCTTTGAAACAGATAGTAAGGGAGCTTAAACAAAACTCAGTAGACTAAATCTTGCTTAAAAGCGCTTCTTAAAATACTTGATAATACTTTACTTGTTCTGCTAGCTGATCAGTTGGTAGAGCACCATCCAGTACATAGTCGGCTGTTTCAGCAATGATCTGTTCGTGTAAAACAAATAGCTCCCTTGCATAGGAAAGATAAGTATCTGCCCAAGTCAAAATCGCTTCTTTTGATTCGTTCGTATAATCCCGTTTAATCTGACGAGCAAAAGCAATATCTAGTGGTGTTTTCAAATAAATCACCGTATCGATCAACTGACGCAAATCTTGGTGCTCATATCCGAAGGGAAAGTCCACAAAAATGATTGGGTAAAGTAGCATCGCTCTCTTCAGATCTTTCAGTAGCAGACTGATGTCATACTGATTGATCGCTGCGCGGGGATCTTGTAAAAAATAATCAAAAGATGGTGCTGAGGGCAATGCATCGATACTATAATCATCAAAGGAGATCACTATTCCATCTGCCAATCTACTCAATTCACGAACCAATGTCGTTTTGCCGGACGCTGTAACACCACTGACTACAATTACTTTCCCTCTCTTCATGAAGTCCCTCCTCTGTCGTACCTTCAGTATAACACGCTCAACCAATCCTTTTTCTTATCCTCCTCCTGCAAAAATTATGCTATGCTTAACAAGAACAAAGAAAGCAGGTGTCCTATGGAGATAACGGTACATATCGCAAGCGGATTTAGTAAAAATCAAACAGGTGGCAACAAGGCTGGAGTCGTTTTGCTGGAACAGCCCCTTACACCACAACAAAAGTTAGCCATCGCAAAAGAGTTAGGCTTTTCAGAAACAGCTTTTTTATCGAAATCCCCGGAGGCCGATTTCCGATTTGACTATTTTACGCCAAAAGAAGAAGTTGACTTGTGCGGACATGCAACAATTGCTTCCTTTGCTCTGTTATCGTATTTGAACAAACTTTCCAAGCCACATTATCGCATCGACACCAACGCCGGACGTTTGTCGATCACCATCAAAGACGGTGTCATTTTCATGGAACAGAACAAACCGCTGTTTTCAGATGTCCTTTCACTAGAACAATTAGTTGACTGTTTCGATACCAATGCTATCAATGATCAAATTCCTATTCAAATCGTTTCTACAGGATTAAAAGATATCCTTGTTCCAATCAAAACAACGGCCCAGTTGCAGCAAGTTGTACCTAATTTTGAGGAAATAAAAAAAGTAAGTGCGCTGCAACAAGTAGTTGGCATGCACTTATATGCAATGGAAAAAGAACGAATCGTTTGCCGTAACTTTGCCCCATTGTTTGACATCAATGAAGAATCTGCCACAGGTACTTCCAATGCCGCTTTGGCTTGCTTCTTGTATCAAAAGTGTTCCCTTGAAAAAGAAGTGTATCGCTTTGAACAAGGCAGCAATTTAGGTGAACCTTCTGAAATCTTTGTCAAACTAGCTACGTCCTCGCGAAAGGAAATCCAACGTGTTTACGTTGGGGGCAGAGGGCATTTTTGCGAGACAGTCACCATCGACACCTATACACTGGCATAATCAAAATAATTTAGGCTGATCTTCCATCAGCCTTTTTTCTTTTCCACTTCACACATCGTGTTCTTTTTTCCCATAGCAACCCATCAGTATCTCGAATACTAATTTTCTCATAAAAAAAGAACCCAACTCGGGCTCTTTCCTTCACCTTGATTTTCTATGGCTTACCAACAAGTTCTGCTAACAGCTCACTGACTTTAGGCAGTGGCTCGTTTTGTAAGGCTGCTACGATTTTTGAACCGATCACTACCCCATCACACACTCGGGCAAAGCGCTGCACGTCTGCGTGGGTCGATACCCCGAAACCAGCTAGTACTGGAATCGGACTTTTTTCCGAAATGGCTTGCAAATGCTGATCCAGCTGTTCGTTGTATTGACGATCTTCTCCAGTGACACCGTTCACTGTCACAGCATAAACGAATCCTTCCGCTTCTTCGATCAGCGTCTGAATTCTGTCTGGAGGACTGGTCAAAGAGACCAGTGTGAGCAGCGCGAGATCCGCCGCATCAAACGTAGGCGTTACTAGCGATCGATGTTCAAAAGGCAAATCTGGAATAATCAGCCCTTTCACATTTGTCGTTTTTAACTCATTTGCTAACTGTTCAATCCCATAATGAAAGAATGAATTGGCATACCCCATCAATACCAGTGGAACCTCAGAATGGATCGTTTGCAGCGCAGCAATGATCTTTTTTAAAGTGGTGCCATTGGCTAATGCCTGCATTCCAGCCGCTTGGATGACCGCTCCATCTGCGACTGGGTCTGAAAAGGGCACGCCGATTTCAATGGCGGCTGCGCCATGTGTCGTCAACAGTTCGATTTCTGCTGGCAGGCGTTCCAGTCCGTTGGCACCCGCCATGATATAAGGTACAAACAAAGGCTTGCCTTGTTTTTGGCGCTCTTTTAGTTTCATCGTCAATGTTTTGCTGGTCATTTCGCTTCCCCTTTCCTATCTTTGATTTGTTGAACATCTTTGTCCCCTCGCCCAGACAAACAGATCACTAAACGTTCTTCTGCTGTCATCGTTGGCGCTAACTTTAAAGCATAGGCAACGGCATGAGCACTTTCCAAAGCGGGAATAATGCCTTCGATTTGAGACAAGAGATAAAAGGCGTCAACAGCTTCTTCATCAGTGACCGCGAAATACTCCGCGCGTGCAATTTCCTTCAAATAAGAATGCTCGGGACCGACCCCTGGGTAATCCAAACCAGCTGAAATCGAATAGGGTTCAATCACTTGCCCATCATCGTCTTGCAGCAAATGCATTTTGGTACCATGTAAAATACCGATACTGCCATTCGTTAAAGTCGCCGC
Organism: Enterococcus sp. DIV1083b; assembly: GCF_051713705.1. Taxonomy (NCBI): domain Bacteria; kingdom Bacillati; phylum Bacillota; class Bacilli; order Lactobacillales; family Enterococcaceae; genus Enterococcus; species Enterococcus sp. DIV1083b. The sequence continues at coordinate 1,357,325 of NZ_JBIOQJ010000001.1, read as the reverse complement.
ATGCTCGGTAGTCTCCACGCCTTTTCCAGCTGCTTCAACGCCAATCAAACGAACGGTTTGATCGTTGATGAAAGGGTAAAACATTCCCATCGCATTGCTGCCGCCGCCAACACACGCAACGACTGTCGTTGGTAGTTGTCCTTCTTTTTCTAATAGTTGCCGCCGTGTCTCACTCCCAATCACACTTTGAAAATCTCGAACGATCTCTGGAAAAGGATGCGGACCGAGTACCGAACCCATCACGTAATGAGTGTCCTCGACGGTGGCGACCCAGTAGCGCAGCGCTTCATTGACAGCATCTTTCAATGTCTGATTGCCTGAAGTGACTGAAACCACTTTTGCTCCCAGTAATTCCATTCGAAAGACGTTTAGTGCTTGTCGCTGAACATCTACTGCGCCCATAAAAATCGTGCATTCCATACCGAACAACGCTGCCGCAGTCGCTGTAGCGACGCCATGCTGCCCCGCACCGGTCTCCGCTACCACTTTCTTTTTCCCCATCCGTTTTGCTAATAAGACTTGGCCAAGTGCATTATTGATTTTATGGGCACCCGTATGATTCAAATCTTCTCGCTTCAGATAAATTTTGGCACCGCCTAAGTGTTGTGACAAGCGCTGGGCATGATAAAGGGGGGTCTCTCTTCCTACATACTCTTGCAAATATTCCTGCAACTCTGCTTGAAAACTTGCATCCGCTTGTGCTTCACGGTAGACAGTTTCTAATTGCTTGACTGCATACATCAATGTCTCTGGCACAAACTGTCCGCCAAAAGAACCATAAAATCCTGTTTTTGTGGGATACTGAGTCATCTTTTTTTCTCCTTTACTAAATGAATAAATTGTTCGATTTTCCGACTGTCTTTCTTGCCCTGGGTTTCCACGCCTGAAGAAACATCGACAGCATAAGGCCTAAAAAGTTGGATCGCCTCTTCTACATTTTCCGCGTGCAACCCGCCAGCAATAAAAAATCGCTCAGACAACGGCAACGGTTCTCTCGCCGCTTTTTTCCAATCAAAGGACTGGCCGTTGCCGCCAGCATAAGGGTGATCTCTTACTGGAGCGTCCAATAAACCAAAATCTGCATCGCAGCTCAGGAAATCTTGCTTTAAAGTTTCTGCTTCTCCATCAAAGGCTTGGATCACTGCGATCTTTTGATGAGCAAAAACCCCCTTCTGAATGGCTGTTTGCAAAGATGGCAGGACCTTTCCATGGAGCTGAATCGCTGTCAGTTGGGCGGCTTGAATTGCCGCTTGCACTTCTTCAACACTTGGAGAAACGAAAACCCCGACTTTCCCTACATTTTCGGGTACTTGCTCCGTTATCTTGCGGACTTGTGTCGGATCGATTCTCCGACGGCTTTCAGCAAAAACAAAGCCAAGGTAATCTGCTCCTGCATTGATGGCAGTTTCGACATGCAGGCGTTCGGTGAGTCCGCAAATTTTCACTTTGGTCATCGACGGCTCACCTGCAAATCTGCCGCTGTTTCAGCAATTCGATGGCTTCTCATCAACGTTTCTCCAACGAGGACTCCATGATAAAACGGTGCAAGCTGCAGCACATCTGCGGCAGTTCGAATACCAGATTCACTGATATAAACCGCCTCTGATGGCTGAGGTGCTAAAGCAACACTGACATCCAAGGAAACGTCAAAAGTTTTTAGATCACGATTGTTGACGCCGATGATTTTGGCACCTAATGCTTGGGCTTGTTGAAATTCAGCCGCATTATGAGTCTCAACGAGTACTTCCAACCCTAGTGCTTCGGCTTCTTGATACAGCGCGACCAAACGGGCTGGCTCCAACGCAGCCACGATCAATAAAACGATACTGGCACCCGCATTCTTGGCGCGAATCAATTGTTTTTTGTCGATAATGAAGTCTTTGCATAGTATAGGCACCGAAACAGCCTTACTGACTGCTTCAAGATCTGCCAGCGAGCCTTTGAAAAACTGCTGGTCGGTCAAAACGGAAATCCCGCTGACACCCGCGGCTTCATAAGCTTGCGCTTGCGTGACTGGGTCGATCGCTTGGTTAATGTCTCCTTTTGAGGGTGAAGCACGCTTGATTTCAGCAATGAGGTGCATCTTTTGTGGTCGGTCCTTGACTTGCTGATAAAATGATGGGCGTTTCGCTACGACCTTTTCGGTTTCTTGTGGCATCGCGGCAACTTCTTCAACTTTTTTCTGGATGATCGTTTCTAAAAAATCCATGATTCTCCTCCTTACAGCTTTCGTAATTATTGACTATTTGACTGGCGGATCAACTCCTGCAGTTTGTCATAGGCGGCGCCCGAAGCGATACACGCCCGTGCCATCGCAAACCCTTCCGCTAGCGTGGCGGCTTTGCCGTTAGCGTAAAAACCTAACCCTGCATTTAAGACCACCGTTTCTAGATAAACGGAGGGTTGATTTTTCAACACCGCAGTTAAGATCGCTGCATTTTGAGCGGCATCCCCGCCGACGATCGCCTCGATCGGCGCTGGCGTAAAGCCGTACGCTTGTGGATCCAAAGAAAAATTCGTTACCTTTCCTTCGTGATAAAAACTGATCGCCGTTTCACCTGCCAAATTGGCTTCATCCATCCCATTGCATCCATGGATCACCATTGCTCGTTGCCGACCAAGACCGCCTAACGCCTGAGCGGTGTCGGCCAAGCTCTCGCCTGCGTATGTCCCAATCAGTTGCGTAGTCAACGGAACAGGATTGATCAAGGGGCCTAATAGATTAAAAATCGTTGGCGTTGCTAATTCTTGCCGTATTTTCATCACTGCTTTCATGCCCGGATGCAACGACGGGGCGAAGAGAAAAGCGATGCCGACTGTCGCTAATAGATCGGCGATTTTTTCTGGTGATGCTTGGATCGATACCCCCAAGCAGGCTAAGACATCGGCACTGCCTGAACGACTAGAGATACTGCGATTGCCGTGTTTTGCCATCGTGATTCCCCCGGCTGCTAACACGAAAGCCGCCGTAGTGGAGACATTAAAACTATTGGAGTGGTCGCCGCCAGTACCGCAATTGTCCATGGCGTCTCCTCCTTCATAAGGAATGGTCACGGCATGCTCTAACATGATTTCCGCTAAAGCGGTCAATTCGGCGGCTGTGATGCCGTTGATCTTCATCGCAACTAACGCTGCCCCCAATTGACTTTCTGAAAACATCCCGCTTAAAATTCCTTGAGCAAAGTGGCGCATCTCCTGATAACTTAAATGACTGCCATTAAAAAGCTGCTGGGTGATTTGCTGCGGCTGCTGTATTTTGACTGCTTCCATAAATGTTCCTCCTTTTTCATTTGCTGCTTTTTGCTGAGTTTTCTGGAATGAGTTCAAGAAACCGTTGGATAAAAAATGCCCCTTCGTTTGTCCCCATTGATTCAGGGTGGAATTGAAGGCCTACGATCGGCTTTTGTCGATGCTGGATCGCCATGATGATCCCTTTTGTTTCAGCCAACACCTCAAATTGTGTAGGAAGGGTCGCTGGCTCAATGACCAGCGAGTGATAGCGCATGACAGTCATGTCTCCTAGGTAGGTTTTGAATACGCCTTTTTTCTGATACGTAAGGCTCGATTGCTTGCCGTGCATAATGGCTGGTGCTTGGACCACTTTGGCACCAAACGCTTCCCCAATGGCTTGATGACCTAAGCAGATCCCTAAAAGCGGCTTGCTATCATGGTATGTTTTGATCAAAGAAATCATAAATCCTGCCTCTTCGGGACGGCCTGGTCCTGGAGAAAAAATGATGGCATCTGCTTCTTCAGCAACAAGGAAAAGGTCTGGATCATCATTTCGCAAGACGACTGTTTCTTCTGGACAGAGCTGGACTAAGTTATACGTAAAGGAATCATAGTTATCGACGAGTAAGATCATTGGCTGACACCTCCAATAGTGCTTTGGCTTTGTGTAAGGTTTCGTGGTATTCAGATGAGGGATCAGAATCATAAACGACACCCGCCCCTGCCTGGACATAAGCGATCGCGTCTTTCAAAACCATTGTCCGAATCCCGATGGCAAAATCCGCTTGATCGTTTCGAGAAAAATACCCAACGGCTCCCGCATAGACCCCTCTTCGAACAGCTTCCCATTGATAGATGCGAGTCATGGCACGAATCTTTGGTGCCCCGCTGACCGTGCCTGCTGGCAGGGTTGCTTTCAAGGCATCCATTGCCGTCACACCTGCTCTGCGCTTGGCAGCCACAACCGAAACGATATGCATGACATAGCGGTATTTCTCAATCACCATGTATAAAGGAACATGAACCGTGCCATGTTCAGCGATTCGACCCAAATCATTGCGCCCCAGATCGATCAGCATTTGGTGCTCTGCACGTTCTTTTTCATCTGCTAATAGTTCCGCCGCCAAAGCTTCGTCTTCTGCTTTGGTTGCCCCTCGTTTGCGGGTACCAGCGATTGGATTTGTGGTGATCGTTGTTCCTTGAACCCGAATCAAGCTTTCAGGTGAACTGCCGATCACTTTGAATCCGTGATCGAAATCAAGATAATAGAGGTAGGCAGACGGATTCGTCACTCGCAGTTTTCGGTAATAGTCAAAAGGATCTTGTGTAAATGCTGCTTGCAGACGTTGGGAAGGAACCACTTGAAACATATCCCCTGCCGTAATTCGGGCTTTTGCCTCACGAACGATCGTTTCATAGGCATGTTGGGTAACATTACTTGTAAAATGCAGCTTTTCATACGATAACCCACGGGTCTCAGCTGCGACTGGTGTCCTTAATTGCTGCTGCACCGCTTGGAGTACCTGCTCCATCTCGGCGGTCCCCCTTTGGCTGTAGCAATTTTCAAGGATGATCGTCAAGGTTTCCCTTTGATGGTCCAGAACGAGAAAGGTTTCAAAAAGCCAAAAGGCCATATCAGGCACCTGCAATTCATCTGCTGGCAATTGTCCAATGTCTTCATAGCAAGCTGCGATATCATAGCCCGCATACCCGATCGCCCCACTTTGCAACGGCAGATCCGATAAAGCGGTGATTTCTTTTTTGACTACATACCGTTCCATTTCTTTTAAAGGGTCCTGACAGGGATACTTGTTGATCGTTTTTTCCAAAAGATCCTCTACTTGAAAAACACCATCCTTAAAGGTTAGTTTCTGAACAGGATCAAAGGTGAGGATCGAATAGCGTCCCGTATCTTCTTCTCTGGGAATACTTTCCAGTAAACATTTATGCGCCCCTTGAATCCGTAAAAACACTGAGACAGGTGTCAAACAATCGCTGTTGATTCGTTCCATTCGATACATAAGCTGCTCCTTTCTTTGTAAACAAAAAGCCCTCAAGCAAACATCATAAAAACGTCTACTTGAGGGCGAATGACCGCGGTACCACCTCAATTGAAAGTTGCCTAAAAAAGCAACTTCTTCTCTATCAACCGTCTAACAACGGTCTTCCTCTATAACGGGAGTTCCCGCATTTTCCTACTGCCAAAAAAGGGTTCAAAAAATGATCGGCTAAGGCCATTTCCTTGATTTCTTGGTATCGGACTCTCATCACCGCCGACTTTCTGTAACCAAAAAAGACTCAAGTACTTCTCTTAGTTTGATTTTACGTTTATTTTTCTATTGGTTGAAGGGCAAGAAAAACAAAAAAGCCCTCATGCAAACAAATTCGTCTGCATGAGGGCGATTACTCACGGTGCCACCTCAATTGGTTCTCTAGATCGTCTATCAACGATCGTTCTCTGTAACGGGAGATCCCGAAAAAAGCCTACTGATTTCAGCCTTTCGACACAAAAGTCCATTTCTGAAGCGTCAATCTGCTGATTTACACCACCATCAGCTCTCTGCAAGACGAACGTCCTCATACTTCTCTTTTGTTTGGTCTTTACTAGTTATTGGTAGCTATATTACGTGGCTTTTGCTGATCTGTCAACAGAAAAAAGCGAATTTTCTTTTTTTGTCTCCTTTTGACAATACAAGAAAACAACCTACAATGGGTTGGCTTAACCAAAATAAAAAGACATTCTTTAGGACAAAAATCTCCCTCACTTCTTTCAGCGTACTTAATTATAGCTGCCACTCTATTTAAATAATAGTTGTTTTTTTATAACCCTTACGTGAAGATCAAAGAGTGAAAACTTTGCTATAATTTTGCCAATAAATCGACATTTATCCAAAATTTTCATAACATCATGAAAAAACAAAATTGTTATTTGAAATATTCTTCTATATGATTGAACCGAATGTAAGAAAGGGTGATTAAATGCACATAGACAAATTATATTTTTCCACCTTTATTTATAAAATGAGCTGCTTAGAATTTACTTACTCTCTCATTCAATCCAATGAGAAAAAAGTCGAATTATCCGAGGAAGAACAAGCAGAAATTGAATGGATCATCAATTCTGCGCTCCATCGAAAACTCTACGCCTCTCGCAAAAAGAGTCTTTTTTCCTCAAAAATAAAATTGTCGAAAGAAAGTTATTCTATGTATTTGCGAATGAAGAAATACGAACACATGATAGACCTCTAACCGTTAAAACACATAAAACAAACGCATTCCTTTAGACAGTTACTCAGAAGGTTGCCGATCCCATCTTTTTTAATAAAAAAAACATCATCCAGTGAATTGGAAATAGCAAAACTTGCCTTTTTCGTATAAAATCAAAAAGAACACGAAAGAGTTGTCTTTCATCAAAACAGTCAATGTGACTCTTTTGACCTTCAAGACTCGGAAAGGAAGTTTTTGTCATGGATGGGATGATGAAAAAAATCATTACGGAGAAGGATTTATTACGTCAGATCCTTCTCTTGGAACAACTGGCGAATCACAAAATGATCACTGCCAAGCAACTAGCAAAATTGATCGATACGACGGAGCGAACCGTTTTTTCCGATCTAACCTATATACGCCAACAATTGCCTAATGGTTGGCAGATCGAAGCTGCCAGTAGTGGCTTTGCTCTGACCCATGATGGGCCATTGTTGATGAGTCAGCTCTGGGAAACGTTTTTCCCTCAATCGATCGGTGTTTCTTTGATGAAAGCATTGCTTTTTTCCAGCGAACTCCGTACGCAAGATATTCTTAGCCAAACAGGGACATCCTATGAGACCTTGCGACGACATGTGACAAAATTAAACAAAAGTCTCACTGATTTTTCGTTGCGGATTCGGATCACCAATCGCATGATCCGCTTTGAAGGAAGTGAGATCAACATCCGTGTTTTTTTTCATCGACTGTTACTGCCATACACCCATAACAATTACTTTTTTGAGGAATATACGATTCATGAGTCCCACTATTTTCATTTCTTGGATCGCTTAGCAAAAGCCAAGCTGCAGATCGAAGTGGAACAAATCTACGGTACCTGCTGGTTTTTTATCAATACGATTCGCATCAAAGCCAATTGCCGTATCGATTCTTTTGAATTTCAGGGGAACGATCCCCTTTACAGCCTTTTCCAACAGCCATTAAGCCAGCTGTATCAAAAAGAAGGCGTTTATTTAGAACGCAGCGAACACTTCTTTAGCTTCTACTGCTTCTTAGAAAGTTGGAACTACAATAACGACTGGTTCGCAACGATCCAAGCAACCCTTGAATCCTACAAAACTATTTATCAGAAAACGACCCATTTTGTTGGAAAACTAGACCGCTTGTTGCAGTTGTCTTTAGCTAGTGATACACAACTGATTGAGAATCTACTGTTGCTTTTGATCAAATCGCAAGAGTCAGCCAAGCTCTCAGAATTGTTCGGGCTTGAATTTCACGAGATCCAACGGTTAAATCAACCCTATTCGCTACCGATCGAAGCGACGATCCATGACTTCTTAGAAGAACAAACAGCCAGTCAATCGGAAATGAGTTTTCCATTATGGTCAACCACCACCTTACTGATCCAACAAGCGATTTTACAAATCAATCCCATTCGCGCAAAAGGATATTTTGTTTTCCAAGGTGAGCCTGCCTGGAAAGCTTATCTCCTGCAAGAATTGAATGACTTCCTCGGTGCCCGCATCCTTTTATCGGCGATCGAGCCTGGTCAACTAGAAGCGTTGGCGAAAATCGAGGTTGATTTTATTCTCTCAAATTTCCCTTTAGAGGAAGTATCTGTTCCAGTCTTTTACTTATCGATGGTACCAACGAAAAATGAGCTCAATCAAGTGACTGAGCTCATTCAAACCTATTATTTAAGCTATCGCTAGAATCATCAAGCTGCCGCTACTGCTTCACTGGAGCGGCTTTTTGCCGTCCTTGCAGCTTATTCGTAATAAATTTCTCACCCTCAACGACTGCGAAAAGGAGTGCGCCGTTAGCAGCGATACTCAACTGCTGCATCAAGGTCAAAGAACCGATCCCTAAAAGCTGGTGCCCAAGAGGGGTTAGGAAAATCGCTGCCTGCAATACGATCAGCAGTGCCAGAGAGACTAAGAGTGCTTTATTGGCAAAGAGTTGGCGATTCAAGGCTGGCTTGACCAGCTCACGACAGTTCAACAAGTAGACTGCTTGAGCAAAGACGATACTTTGCAGTAGCATACTTTGCTGAAGGACCGTTCCCTCAAATTGAACCGCTAAGACGTAAGAAGGAATCATGATCAACAGCGAGACGTAGAAGATGCGGAACAAGCTGTACCAAGACAAGATGCCTTCTTTGATTGGCCGTGGTGGTCGATTCATGACATCCGCACTTGCCTTTTCAAAACCGAGTGCGTAAGAAAGCGTGATCGTTGTCACCATATTTACCCATAAAATTTGGACAGGTGTCAGTGGTAGTGGTCGGTTCAACAAGAGTGCCGCAATAACGATCAATCCTTGGGCAACCGCAGTTGGTAAGAAGAAGTTGATGGTTTTCTTCAAATTATCGTAAATTCGACGACCCACTCGGACGGCATTGGCGATCGTATGAAAATTATCGTCTGCCAAAACCATATCGGCTGCTTGCTTGGTTACTTCACTGCCTTTGATCCCCATAGCGATCCCAATATCGGCTTTTTTCAGCGCTGGTGCATCGTTGACGCCATCACCGGTCATTCCGACGATCTCTTCATTCGCCTGCAAAGCACTAACGATCCGTAATTTATGCTCAGGGGTCGTTCGAGCAAAGATGTCTGTCTTTTGGACTGCTTGCTGCAATTCTTCCTCCGACAACAGATCGATTTCTAGCCCTTCCAACACGTGATTCGTGTGCTTCAAACCAATTTGCTTGCCGATGGCTTGAGCGGTCTTGCCATGGTCTCCTGTGATCATTTTGACTTGGATGCCCGCTTGCAAGCACTCTTTTACCGCTTTGATGGCACTGTCTTTCGGAGGATCAATGATGCCAGCGATCCCGACAAAGGTTAAATTGGTTAGCCCTTCGTGGGACAAGGACTCCTGTGCCGACAGCGTCAGATGCGCAAAGCCGATCAGCCGCTGCCCTTTCGCTGCTAATTTTGCACTTTCATCTAACCACCATTGCTTTTGATCTGAAGTCAGTTGGCTTTTCTCAAGCAACACTTCGGGCGCACCTTTGACAAAAACTACCGAGGCATTCGGCTCTTCTTGATTTTGATGGCGTGTTGCCATGTACTTGTAAGAGGAACTAAAAGGAATCTTATCGACTGTTTTACGCAATGGTTGCTGCGCTGATTCTGCGTATTGTAACAAGGCTTTTTCGGTTGGGTTCCCAACGAGATCCGCAGCCTTTTGTCCTTCGTCTTGCTTCAAGTCTTGACAATTTGCCATGATATCAAGCACCGTTGCTTTATCCACGTTTGACTCAACTAAAACATCAACGACCGTCATTTCATTTTTGGTCAAGGTTCCTGTTTTGTCTGAACAAATCACCGTCATGGCACCTAGTGTTTCCACTGATGGCATCGTTTTGATGATTGCTTGCTCCTCGGACATTTCCTTGACACCCATCGATAAAATCATGGTCAGCACGGCTGGCAAACCCTCAGGAATCATCGCTACCACTAAGGCGATACCTGATGAGAACAAGAGATCAAGATCAAAGCCGTAGCGGAAGGTAGTAAAGAAGATCAAGAAAATCACTAATCCGATAATGCCTTTAAAGATTTGGTGATTCAATTGCTTCATTTTTTTGATCAACGGGGTTTCTTGCGCTTTCACAGACTGAATTGCTTGATTGATCTGGCCGATTTGTGTATCGTCGCCTGTTTCAACGACGATCCCGCTGGCAGTTCCGCTTTCTACATGGGTACCAGAAAACGCCATGTTCCGCTGGTCACCAATCGTACTTTCTTGAGTAATAGGCTCGGTCATTTTTTGAACAGGCTCAGATTCGCCAGTTAAAATCGACTCTTCAATCACAAGATCATGGGTTTCGATCAAGCGCATATCTGCTGGTACGACATCCCCTGGTCCTAAAACGACTAAATCTCCATTTACTAAGGAAGAAACAGCAATTTTCTTCTTACGGCCGTGAACATAAATCGTTGCTTCTTGCCCCATGAACTGCTTCAATCCATCCAGTGATTCTTGGGCTTTGCGCTCTTGCCAGTAGCCGACGAATCCATTGATGACGACGACCGCCATAATAATGCCGCTTTCGATATAATCACCAGAAATCCCTTTTAAGACGGCTGCGACGATCAAGACCAACATCAGTAAGTCGGTAAAGTGCTTGCCGACTTTCTTCCATGTGGGGATCTGCGCTGCCTCAGTAATTTTATTTTCACCTTGCTTTGCTAAACGCTGGTTGCGTTCTTCGGAGGAAAGGCCCTGCCGTGTTGTTTGCAACGTGTGTAATAGTTCTTCTGTTGTGTTTTTGTACCAATTCATATTTTTTTCCTCCTTGTTTATTTATTTGATCTGAACATAGTATAAGACATTGAAACCATAAAATTCTGGCGATAATTTCAGCGGAGCCTGAAAAAAATGAGTGATTTTCTTAAAGGGGAAGAGCGGCTTGCTCGCGTGGCTTCACACAACCAACTGAAAACCTCCGTTGATTGTTTTTGCAGGTGGAATCAGGTAAACTAGGACACACCTGATCAATTTCTATCTGTCCCATCATCCAAAGGCAAGATAGACGAAAGGAGCCAAAGAAATGGCAATCTATACCGATACAAAAATCGCTCAAGGACCTTTTCTTTTCATTTCTGGTCAAACGCCTTCGCAAGACGGAGCCACACCTGAGGACCCGCAAGAGCAAACAACCATCGTTTTGAAAAAGATCGAACAGCTTCTATCAGCCAATCAACTGTCCTGGTCATCAGTGGTCAAAATGACCGTCTTTTTAACAGATGCTGCCTACTTAGCTGCTGTCCGTACGGCGTTTACAACTATTTTGGCAGAAAACAAACCAGCCATGAGTCTCGTCATCGTTGCCGGCTTGGTTGCCCCTGAATTTAAAGTAGAGATTGATGCACAAGCTACCTTGGCTTAAGCACAGAGAAAAACACCAAAAAAAAACTTCGTACAAAAGGCAGTAGCCAATACGAAGTTTTTTTGGTGTTATCTTCTTATTCAGTCCTATCTGAAGTGTCTGATTCAGTCTTTTTTTGCCACTGCTCCACAAAACCAGCGATGGCTTGAGCAGTCTGTTGAGCATTCACTAAGGTTCGCTTTTTCTCCATCGCTTCTGTCAACGAAATCGGACCTTGCTGGATACAAAAGACGGCAGATAGTAGTTGCGTCAGTTTTCCTAGATCGTCGCTTCGGGAGCCGCAGATGGCAACAACCGGTACCTGATGTTTGTGGGCGAGCAACGCGACGCCATAGGGTACTTTTCCCCCAGCGGTTTGCCCATCGATGCGTCCTTCGCCGGTGATCAATAAATCTGCTCCTTTGATTTTTTCCTCAAATCCAATCAGGGAAGCGATCGTCGCAAATCCTGGAACCAATTGACCACCTGCCAAACGAACAGCACCACCAAGCCCACCTGCCGCACCAGCACCAGGGACGTCCAGATCGATCCCCGTGGTCCGCTTGATGTGCTCAGCCAAACGCTTTGCTTGCTGATCCAACTGCTGGATCGTTTCTTGGGATGCCCCTTTTTGCGGACCAAAAACCGACGCAAATCCCTGATTGCCAAAGTAGGGATTCGTTACATCGGCTAAAGCAAACAGGTCAATTTGTGCAAGCAGAGGGTTCAACTGGCTGAGCGCCAGAGATTCTGCTTGCAGCAAAGGATTGTTTTCCATTCGCTCGTTTCTTTGAATGGTTGCTCCTAGCGCAAGTAAAAAGCCTACGCCCCCATCAGAAGTGCCGCTACCGCCAAGGGTCAGGTAAATTTTTTTCACACCTTGCCTGCAAGCTGCTAAGACCATTTGGCCTAAACCAAAAGAAGAGCTATTGCGGGTGGTCTCGTCACTAGGTTCCACGAGTTGCAACCCAATCACTTCTGCAGATTCAATCAGGGCAATTTTTTCTTCCTTGATTTTGGTGACCAACATACGGGCTTGCAACTTACCGCCTAATGGATCGGTCACTGAAACCGTTTCGTAATTGCCTCCCAGCGCAGCAATGACTGCTGCCATTGACCCTTCTCCCCCATCAGCGATTGGGATACTGCGTGTTTCCCACTGGTCTGAAAACCCGCTTAAGACCGCTTGATTTAGTTCTGCGGAAGTCGCACTTCCTTTGAAGGAATCGATCGCTGCTACAACTTTCATTTTTCTACCTCTCATTTACGATCATCTCTTTCCCAAAGATTGGAATACTTCGCCTTATAATCAACTTTTAGTTAATTAAATCAACCAAAAATTAACTAGCAATCCATTGTAAGTCATCTCTTCTCCTCTTATGATAGAAGTATACCAAACAAACCTATCGGAGGTGCACTATGGACTTACCAATTGGCGAGGAAATCGCTCGGAGAAGAAAACAACGAGGTATTACCCAGCAAGAATTAGCAGTGTTTATGAATGTGTCCAAAGCATCCGTTTCGAAATGGGAAACGGGACAGTCTTATCCAGATATCACCTCGCTGCCCTTATTAGCAGCGTATTTTGATTGCAGTGTCGATGAATTATTGATTTTGGACTCGCAGCTATCTCCTAAAGAGATTCAGCGAATCTATCAATTACTAAAAGACGCCTTTCAAACAAAAACACCAAGCGAAGTCCTCGCGCTGGCACAAAGTTTTACCAAACGGTATTACTCTTGTTACCCGTTCTTGTTACAGATGGGCTCCTTTTACTTAAATCATTGGGATCTTTTGCCAGATGTCCCTGTAGCAGATAGCTCAGAAGGACACCCCTCTGAAGAAGCCTTAATGGAAGCGAAAAAAACTACCTATTTGAAAGAAGCAGAAATCCTTTACCAACGGATCATTGCGCATGGTGACAATGCGTTAGCACAACAAGCGCAACAAATCGAAGCCTATTGTCTGCTGATGAGAAACAAACCCGATGAGGTCTTGGCGATCCTTGGCACGAAAACTCTCTCTTTTTTACCTAGCGAACCGTTGATTGCCGCCGCATTTCAGCAAAAAAATCAGTTGCAACAAGCTGAGATTGTGACGCAAAGTGCGATTTACCAATACTTGATTCTTTTTATGAGCTTACTGACAAATTATTTGGCAATGCTCACACAAGACGAGGAGCAACTGGAAAAAACCTTTGCACGTGGGCTGGCACTCAGCGAGAGCTTCCAACTGGCCCAGCTGCATCCCCTTTCTTTACTGAATTTTCTAGCCGCTGGGATGGTTTCTTTTGCCGCTTTGGGAAAAGAAAGCTTATTGCTGCAAGCATTAACGCTGTATGTCAAAACATTAGCAGACACGCCTGAGGAAATCGTTTTGAAAGGAGACGATTATTTCAACAGCATCGACGAGTGGATCAGCGAATTAGAATTAGGCAGTCAGATCCCGCGGAACTCAGACAATGTCAAAAAGCAATTTCTCGAAATCGCGCAGTTCACACCATTATTTGAACCTTATCTGAAGCAACCACTATTTGAAGAATTATTTCAGCAGCTGCAAAAACTGTCCGAACAAGAAAATGAGCCACAAAGGAGGGCTTCACATGAATAGTGTTTCACTAAATATACCAGAAAATATGTCTGATTATTTGCCCGTACTGATCCCCTTGATTGTTTTGCAATTGGTCCTGATCATCTTGGCGGTTCGCGATATTTTAAAACAAGAACAGTTTAAATTCGGCTCCCGTATTCTTTGGCTTTTCATCGCCTGTTTTGTTAGCCTGATCGGTCCTATCCTTTATTTTGCTTTCGGAAAAGAGGACCAACAATGAAGATGATCGAGATCAACCATTTATCCAAGCGTTTTGGGCGCAAACAAGTGCTGCAAGACCTAACCTTTTCGGTTCCAAAGGGCAGCGTTGTGGGGTTTGTCGGGGAAAACGGCGCTGGCAAAACAACGACCATGAAGGCGATTTTAGGATTGCTCCCCATTGATGAAGGCGAAATCATCGTTTGCGGCGAGCCGGTGCAATTCGGCTCAGCCAAGACCAATCGCTGGATCGGCTATTTACCAGATGTACCGCAGTTTTACTCGTTTATGACAGCTGTAGAATATTTGACTTTTTGCGGAAAGATCCAGCCCAATCAAGAACCTTTTCAGCCTCAGCGGGTGATGGAAGTTTTAGCGTTGGTAGGCCTGGAAGCTTCGAAACAAAAAATCGCTGGCTTTTCTCGAGGCATGAAGCAGCGTCTTGGATTAGCTCAAGCATTGATCAACCGACCAGCTATCTTGATTTGTGATGAGCCGACCTCTGCACTTGATCCTTTAGGTCGCAAGGCCTTTCTTGATGTATTGGCTAAAATCAAAGAAGAAACGACAGTTCTTTTTTCATCCCATATTCTCGCAGATGTCGAGCAGCTGTCAGATTACATTGCGATTTTGCACAAAGGCCAGATCCAGGCGTTTGAACCGATGGATTCCTTAAAAAAACGTTATCGAAAAACCGCCTTTGGGATTGTCTTTACCAACGAAGGTGACCATTCGAAATTTGCCAATCTGTTAGCATCCCACGGCATTGCGGCAGAAAGAAAGAACAATCAATTACTGATCGACGAAACTGCCGACACGAATGTTGGAAAGCAGTTGCTGCGATTGCTCAATGAACTACAGATAGTACCTGAATCCTTTCAACGGATCGAACCGACTTTAGAGGCGATTTATTTGGAGGTGATCAAATGAAGGTGTTTCTTGTTTTCTTAAAGAAAGAATTTCTCGGTGGTCTTCGCAGCAAAAAACTGCTGATTTGTTTGATTCTGTTTGCGCTGATTGGTATGCTCTCTCCCTTTACCGCGAAAATCATGCCCGATTTGATGGCCAGCATGATGCCAGAATCGATTGAGATCACGATCGCTGATCCGACTGCGATCGATGCATGGCTGCAGTTTTACAGCAATATTGGAACGATTGGTCTGTTGGTATTTGTAGTTCTTTTTACCGATACGCTCTCTGTCGAAATAGCCCAAGGAACCTTTATTCAGCTGATTACGAAAGGATTACCGAAAACGACGATCGTCTGTGCCAAAGCTGGCTATTTAACGATTCTGTGGTCTTTGAGCTACCTCCTAAGTGCCAGTGTCAGTGCTTTTTATACCTTGATCTATTTCGATGACTCCAGCGCTGCCCAAGTCCCTAGCGCATTGTTCAGCTATTGGCTGTTTGGTTTATTAGCGATCAGCATCCTGCTGCTAGGTTCCAGCTTTGCTAAAAGTATCTATCAAGGACTGTTGTTTATTGGCGCTTGTTATCTGATCGGACTGTTAGGTAGTTTGTGGAGCCAATTAACAAATTGGAACCCTTATTCTCTTTCTAGCCAATTTCCTAACTACTTAACTAACCAAATCAAACTAGGAGAACTGATGCCAGCGCTGCTGCTGAGTTGCTTATTGATCATCAGCTGCCTAGCGGGGGCTATTGCTGTTTTGAGAAAAAGAAACTATTAAAAAACCATCGGTGCAAATGTTGTACTGACCTCCTGTAGGTAGACGTTTCGTCTAACTCTTGGGGGTCACTACCTGTTGCACCGATGGTTTGCTTCTGCTAGTTTATTCTAGTTCTGCTGTTTCTTGAACGTTCACTGCTTTTTTTGCCTGTGTTTTTTGCTCGATCCGCATAAAGAAGCGCATGAAAAAGGCAATCAAATAGATAGAGAAAGCGGAAATGAGGGCTTCTTGCCAAGAAAAAATCAGGAGATTCAACAAGATGATGATCAGATTGGTTAAGAAGACACCACTAGACTTTCGAATGCCATAGTATTTTTCCAAAATCAGCGGCGGAATCGTGACCCCACCATTGGAAGCACCGATTTTGTAAAGTGAAAAAATACCGAAGCTAAAGAAGAAACTACCTAAAATCAAGGAAACGGAATAAAAACGCAAGAGCATGATCTCTGGTAAAAGCGCCAGAAGAACGGGAAATGCCAGACTGCCGATAACCGTATTGACAAAGACCTCTCGCTTTAAAAGCAAAAATGCCAACGCCAGCATCAATAAATTAATCCCCCAGACAACGATATGACGATTGATCGACCAGCCAGTTTCGATGAGGTAGCCAATCGACCCGACGCCGGCAGAAGCAATGCTGTGAGGTAAAAGGAAGAAGTTTAATGCGATGCAGATCCATAGCACCCCAAGCAATAAAGCAAGATTTTTTTTGATAAGTGTTTCCATCAACGTTCTCCTTTCGATCTGGCAACTATTTTTATGTATAAAAGCTTCTGTCTATTCTATCAAAAAAATCGTAAAAGAAAGAACCAATTTTTTCATGAAAACATGAAAAAATTGATTCTGACCTTCAAGAAAGTATTCTGCTATTTTTTCATTCCTTTAAGATTGCTGTTAAGCTGCACAGCAATCACCAGCGGAAAGGATTTCTTCTACAACAGATTCCCGCCATGCTCTTCTATTCGCCATACGTTTCTTCTCTGACGGCAAATGAACAAAGTAAACCGACAATTCTGATCCTTTAATCAATTGATAGGACATCAACCGATTTTTTTGCTGCAAAAGCAGCTGATGCGTTTTTGGGGACAGGGAAAGACCTGATGAGGTTGCCAATTGCTTTAATTCCTCTGGCTGGCACAGGTTTCTTTCTGGTGCAATACTGATCAACTTTTTGACGCCTGCTAATTTCATTGCTTCGATCACCCGTAGCGTTGCCCGCGGATCGTGAATATCCGTCAGACAAACATACTGACATCCTTGAAAAGCACGAACCAGTCGACCCAAGTCTAGAAAGTCACCATCTATGATCGTCTCACGTTCTGGATCTGCTGATTGCAAACGCTCCTTTGCACGACGAGCATAAAGTACCAGGGATAAATTGGTTCTTTCTAAAATTTTTTTACGTGTCAGCTGCCCAATCGTCCCAGCAGCACCTAAAATCGCAAGTTGTTTCATAAGCTTCCTTTCTTTTCGATTGTAATATGCAGAATGCTTCTGGTTTCCATTGCAACAAATTCAGTCATTAAGACTTAGTGACCAAATTGGCTTTGCGTTGACGCAGTCGTTCTTCAGTCGGCAGAACATGCTCGTCGTAATGTTCCAGTTTGTATTCTAAACGTTCAACAGCTTCCGTCATATCTGAGATTTTCTCCCGCAAAACAGCAATTTGTTCAGCTAACAGTTGCTTACGCTCAGGAACCGTTCCTCGCCCTTCTTCAAATAAAGCCAGGTAATGACTTAGCCCATCAATCGATAGTCCAGCGTTGCGCATTTGTCTGGTAAAGGTGATCCATTTTAAATCATCTTCATCGAATTCACGAACGCCATTTTTGTTGCGTTTGACTGCCGGGATCAGCCCAATTTTTTCATAATAACGGATGGTATCAGCGGAAGCACCGCTCAATTCACTGACTTTCTTGATATTCATGGCTTCACTTCCTTATTTTGCATTTTTTCCTAGATCGTTTTGTATGCTACGAGCCAGAAGCCCTTTTATTACTCGTTATTCCGCTCCTACCACTGCATGAGGCAAGTAAGGCTCTTCCAAATACGCAATCTCTTCGGCAGTCAGCTTTAGATCAAGGGCAGGTAATGCATCCAATAAATGGCTTTCTTTTGTTGCGCCGATAATTGGTGCGACCACTTGTTCTTTTTGTAATAACCAAGCCAAGGCGATTTGCGCCCGTTTGCTTTGGTGTTTGTCAGCGATCTGTGCGACCCGCGCCACGATCTCTCGGTCTTGTTCCATCGTTTTGTCGTACTTTTGATTGGCGGTTTTATCCGTTAAGTACCGTTTAGTCTCTGCACCCCAATCTCTTGTTAACCGTCCGGCAGCCAATGGGCTATATGGCGTCACGGCAATTTTTTGATCGGCACACAAGGGCATCATTTCTCGCTCTTCTTCTCGATAAAGCAAGTTCAAGTGATTTTGCATCGAAACAAATTTGGTCCAGCCATTTTTTTCAGCGACTGCTTGTGCTTTGGCAAATTGCCAAGCGTACATCGCAGATGCGCCGATATAGCGTACTTTTCCAGAAACTACCAAATCATGTAATGCCTTCATGGTTTCTTCAATTGGCGTGTGGTAATCCCAACGATGGATGATATACAAATCAATGTAGTCCATTTGCAGGCGTTTTAAGCTTTGTTCGACTTGATAAAAAATCGCTTTTCGGGATAAGCCTCCACTGTTAGGTCGCTGTTTCATTTTTGAATACAGTTTTGTGGCAACCACGATCTCATCTCGTGGTGCAAAATCATTCAATGCTCGACCGACGATTTCTTCGCTCGCTCCATAAGAATAGACATTTGCCGTATCAAAAAAGTTGATGCCCAGATCCAAGGCTTTTTTGATGACTTCACGACTGTCGTCTTCTTCTAACACCCACTCATGAAACCCGCTGTTGGGATCGCCAAATCCCATTGTCCCTAAACACAAAGGTGACACATCAAGTCCTGTATTGCCAAATTTTACATAGTCCATTTGTACGTCCTCCTGTTTTTTTAAGTTACACTAAGCATACAGGTTGAAGTGCACTCTAAGTCAAGCGAATCTATAAACTTTTTTTTATTTTACTGTCAATTGACTCAAAAGGACATGCTTTTTGTCATGCGTTTCATTTCAAATCAGCTTTTGGTACACTAAAGATAAGTATTGATACGCTATCAAGCCAAGAAAAAGGAGCGAAAGATTTTGACTTGTATTTTTTGTACTGCCTCAAAACATGCGATCATTGAAAACGAACGCTTTTATGCGATCGCTGATAAGTACCCCGTCACCCCTGGACACTTGCTATTGATCCCCAAAGCGCATCGCAGGGATTATTTTGCTCTCACCCAAGAGGAATTACAAGACTTGCAGGCTTTGTTGCAGGAAGGCAAAGCTTATTTATTGGAAACCTATCGACCAGACGGCTTCAACATCGGCTTCAATTGCGGGGAGGCTGCTGGACAGACGGTCTTTCATTGCCATTGTCATTTGATCCCACGCTACCAAGGCGACGTGGAGCAGCCAAAAGGTGGCGTTCGAGGCGTGATTCCTAACAAGCAAGCCTACTAAACACAAACAAGCCGTTTCTCCAGCAAAGGAAAACGGCTTGTTTATGTTTGTTAAAATGAGGACGCTTAGGAATTGATCGCTGAATGATTCATCAATCGATTGATATGAACGCCTAGATAGACGATTTCATTGACAGGGATCTTCGTTTGGTATTCTTTATCGATATAGGCTTTGACTTTTGTCGCAATCTCCATGGCATTCGGATAAAGAGCCCACATTTGACGGTATAGTCCTTCGTCTTCTTCTTGCAGCAGCCCATCCAAAAAGAATCGGTCAACGAAGAAACGCACGTGGGTGATAAAGCGATTGTAATGGATCGAATTGGTGTTGACGTCTTGCTGGATCGAGTAGCGCACCATATTGACGATCAACCCGATCAATTTGGCCTTTTTCAACCCATCTTGATTTTCCTCGGTGTTCGACTGGGCATTGATCAAATGAAACGCGATATTGGAGGCTTCTTCTTCTGGCAGCTCAATCTGATACTTCTCTTTCAGTAAGCGCAGTGCCTGTTCGGCGGCTCGAAATTCCTCTGTATAGTAATTCTTGATTTCCCAATAGAGCCGATTCGTCACACTCAAGCCTTTTTGCTGACGTTCTACAGCAAAGTGCAAGTGATCCGATAAGGTGAGGTAAATCGTTGAATTTAGCGGATATGGCAGCATTTTTTGCGCCAGCTGGACGATTTCTTTGGTCATTTCAAAATAGTACAACGGAATCTCATCCACTAAATCGGCAAACTGACCTGATTTTTTTTCATCGATTGGCAGAAAAACTTGATCGATCTGGGTATCGGCTATGCTGTCGCCGACTTTCTTTCCATAGCCGATGCCTTTCCCAAGTGCAATCATTTCTTGGCCTTCCTTATCAACAAGTACGACACTTGAATTTAAGACTTTCTTGATGTAAATCATGCACTCTCGCTCCTCACTGCTTATTCTGCCAAACTTGCGCCATTGGTGGCGATCACTTCTTTGTACCAGTCGAAGGAATCTTTTTTCAAACGGT
The DNA here is from genome assembly GCF_051713705.1 of Enterococcus sp. DIV1083b. Lineage (NCBI taxonomy): Bacteria > Bacillati > Bacillota > Bacilli > Lactobacillales > Enterococcaceae > Enterococcus > Enterococcus sp. DIV1083b. Next base: position 1,336,942 of record NZ_JBIOQJ010000001.1, on the reverse strand, counting down.
CATAACTGCCGTTTCCTTCATCATCGGCATCCACATAAATGAAGCCATAGCGTTTCGTCACTTGTGACGTACCAGCACTGACCAGATCAATCGGTGCCCAAGAAGTATAACCAATCAAATCGACCCCTTCATCGATGGCTTCCTTCATTTGTTTGAAGTGTGCCTTGAAATAATCGACCCGATACGGATCATGCACTTGGCCGTCTTCAAGGACATCCACGGCGCCCATACCATTTTCAACGATCATTAATGGCACTTGATACCGATCATACAATGAAAGCAAGGAGATTTTCAAGCCTTTAGGATCGATCTGCCAGCCCCATTCAGTTGATGGCAGCTTGGGATTTTTTACCCCTAAAACCGTATTGCCCGGTGTCCGTTCGGCATTTGGATCACCTGATTCGGCCATAGACATATAATAACTAAAGGAAAGAAAATCAACGGTGTGATCTTTTAAGATTTGGCGGTCTTCTGGTGCCATTTCAATCTTGATCCCGCGTTTTTCCAGATCTTTTTCAATCATTCGCGGATAAGCCCCTTTGACTTGAACGTCCGCATAAAAATCATTTTCCAAGTTTTTCTTTAAGGTCAATTCAACATCCAATGGGTCACAAGTCAATGGATACGTCATTAGTTTCGTTAACATACAGCCAACTTTATTGTTTGGGTTTTTCTCATGAGCGATTTTGGTCACTAATGAGCTGGCAACAAATTGGTGATGGAGCGCTTGATACACCTCTTGCTCTTCTTTGCCTGCTTCTGATTGTTCTGGAATGATGCCTGCTGTTGTAAAGGGATGACGATGGATACTGTCGATTTCGTTAAAGGTCAGCCAATATTCCACATACTCCCCAAATTCTTCGAAACAGACGGTTGCAAAGCGGACAAAGTCATCGATTACTTTACGTTCCACCCAGCCATTGTACTTCAAGCTAAGGGCTAGCGGCATTTCATAGTGAGACAACGTTACGATCGGTTTGATCCCCAAGCGCTGCATTTCTTGAAAGACATTGCGGTAAAAAGCGATCCCTTCTTGATTGGGTGTCGTTTCTTCCCCGGTTGGGAACAAACGGGTCCACGCAATCGACAATCGCAACACTTTAAAGCCCATCTCCGCAAACAAAGCCAAATCTTCTGGATAGCGGTGATAGAAATCGATTCCTCGCCGTTTTGGATAGATGGTATCTGTTGGATCTGCCATCGCTTCTTTGACGGCTTCTACGGTCACGCTCATGTGCGCCGCATAATCTTTGTTATCGACATGAGGTTTGTAGGTCGCCACATCCGCCACCGACAAGCCTTTGCCGCCAAGATTCCAACCTCCTTCTACTTGATTTGCGGCGATAGCGCCACCCCATAAGAAGTCCTTTGGAAAAGTTGTTTCAGTCATTTTTTCAATCCCCTTTTTACATTGTTTTTGTTGCATTGCTCATTTGTTTAGACGAGCGGTGCGATCGATAGGACACCTTGGTCGCTTTGCTCATCGGTTGATTCGATCGTTTTGACCGTAAAGTTTTCTTGATTGGTGACCACACAGATCACGATTGGATCAAAACCAGCTGCTTTGATGGCATCTAGATCGAATTGGATCAGCGGTTGCCCTTGTTTCACTTGATCCCCCGCTTTTACGTAAGGGGTAAAGTGTTTGCCTTCTAGTTGAACGGTATCCAAGCCGATATGAAAGAGCAATTCTGCGCCATTACGGGTTTTTAACCCGATCGCATGGTTGGTTTCAAACAACATCGTGATCTCGCCATCTTCTGGTGCGATCAATTCGCCAGACGTCGGAATGATCCCGAACCCTTCTCCGATCATACCGCTTGAAAAGACTTCATCGTTGACTTCAGATAAAGCTACCACTTGCCCATCTACTGGTTTGCTCAATACTTCGGCTTTGGAATCGGCAACCGTCGTCTTATTTTCTACCGCTTTGTCTTTGAATAAGAAAAGGACAAGGACAAAAGAAACAGCAAAGGATACCCCTAACGTGACCAATGCCCACACAAGATTCATCGGGTTGGCTTCATCCACGAACATAGTGATACTTGCTAGACCAGGGCCAACTAATGCGAAGGCCTTGATGGCAAACAAACCAGCCACCGCTCCACCAACTAGGCTGGAAGCCATCACGCCGTAAAGCACTCGTTTATGCAGGATCGTCACCCCATACAAAGCAGGCTCGGTGATGCCAAAAAGGGCGGAGATGCCTGCAGAAACAGCGGTTGAACGAAGTTTTTGGTCTTTGGTCCGAACACTCACCGCAAAACAAGCACCAGCTTCTGCAATGTTATGTGCCAATGAGGCAGGCAAGTATAACAGCTCTGCCCCCATCTCACTCATGGACGAAACAGCATAGGGAATCATGGCTTTGTGCATACCAGTAACCACCATCAATGGTAAAACAGCGGCTAAAATCCCTGTTGCCACCCAACCTAAATGGGCATACAGCCAAATGATCGCTGCTGAAAAAATCGTTCCGACTTCAAAGCCTAATGGGCCTAAAATCAATAAAGCAACTGGAACCGTAATAACTAAGCTCATCATCGGAACAAAGAAGATACGGATCGGTTTTGGTGAGATTCGGGTAAATAGCTTTTCAATTTGAGCGTAAAATAAAACCGTTAAAATTGCTGGAAATACTTGTGACGCATAGGCGATATTTTGTAAACCGAAGCCCATGAACGCTGCGCCATCTGTCAATAGTGTCGTTAGTTCAGGCAAAATCAAGGCACCGACAGCGGAAACCGCCACCAATTGGTTGACCTTTAATTTATTTGCCGTGGTGATCGCCACTAAAATCGGTAAGAAATACAATGGTGCGCCACCGATCAGATTCAAAATTTGATACGTCTGGCTCGTATTGTCCATCAATCCAGTGACAGAAGCAAGTAACAGTAAGGATTTCAAGACGCCCCCACCAGCGACCGCTGGAATCAACGGTTGAAAAATCGAGATAATAAAATCAAGCAGGACCGCACCCCACGATTGTTTTTGTTTGCCTTCACTTCCTCCATCCGCTGTTAGCTCATGACCTAACACGTTCATAACCTCATCATACACTTCGACGACATCATTGCCGATGATGACTTGGCATTGGACATTTTGTCGCACCCCAATCACGCCATCGACTTTTTCCAAGGCATCTTTTTGTACGAGGCTATTGTCTTTTAAGGTAAAGCGCAAGCGTGTGGAGCAATGTTCCAAATGTGCGATATTTTCTTTTCCGCCAATCAACTCAACGATGGCAGTTGCCGTTTCTTTTACATTCATAATTTTCTTCTCCTTTAATTAGTTTTCCTTTGTTGGCCAAACAAAGAAAAAAGCAGGCAGCACCTACAAAAACATTGAACGGAATCCAACGATCCCTTCCATGTTTTTTATAGGTCCTGCCTGCATTACCAGTCACATGCCTGTTTTATTACTTGCATAATACCATGCTTTATTTGAAAACGCAACCACCGTTTGAAAAATATTTTGCTAAGCCTTTTGCTGAAACGAGAAGTTTGCTACACTTAGTGGATAATCAGTTGTTTCGTCTTCCTTGGCTTGCACCAGAAGCAAGAAGAATATCGCTGGCTAAACGTATCACAAGAAAGGATGAATCGGATGACTTCATTGAATCACTCACTGCATGTCGCCGTCCCAACAGCATTTGATCATGCAGAAAGACTTGACACGAAAAGGACGATCGCTCATATCTTGCAACTGCAAAAGCAAGGGATCAAATCGGTTTTGGTGTGCGGCTCCACCGGTGAACAGCACTCATTGACCTTAACAGAAAAAAAGCAGCTTCTACATGCCTTAGCGCAAGAAACCAGCTGGGCAGCCGATTTCGAAGTCCTCTTCGGTTTAGCTGGCATCGTATTTCATGAAACGCTCGCGTTGGCAGAAGCAATTAGCAAAAATCCCCGAATCGATGGTGTGGTTTTAGGCTTTCCCCCTTATCTTTGCCTGACCCAAAAGGAAGCTGTGCTCTATGCTCAGGGATTGATCCATACTTGCGAAAAACCAGTTATTTTATACAACAATCCCCGCCGCACGGGCTTTGATTTATCTGCAGAAAGTATCTTGACCTTGATCGCTGACCCTCGGGTGATCGGCTTAAAAGAAGCTGGCAGGAAGGAGCGAGTGCCTCAACTAAAAACAAAGACGGCTGCCGATTTTCGCTTTTATGCTGGTGGTGAAGCGGACTTGGCGGAAAAGGTCGCACTAGGGTTTAACGGGCTGTCATCAATGGCAGGAAACCTTTGTCCCAAGGAGATCCAGGTGATTTGGCAGGGCTTATTGAAAGGTGATGCAACGATTTCTACGTCGAATGAATGGCAGAATATGGAACAAGCAGCTGCTGGCGATCCAACCAATACCATCAGTTACCTTCCGTGGCTCAAGCAGCAAATCACCATTGATGGACAGCCCTTTGGCTTTTGTCGTCAGCCGCTAGGTCTAGCAACAATTGATCGGTTTGGCACTGGCTCAATTCCCCCTCATCTAGCACATGAAAGGCAGGAGAACCAGACAAATGAAGATTGATGCACCGATTGATCCACAACTAAAGCACTATATTGAAAGCTCCATCATCCCGCAATACAACCAATTGGATAGCAGTCACTCACCAGCGCACGTCCACCAAGTGATCCAAAATAGTTTTGATATTGCTGAAACACTGCCCGTTGACCTGAATATCGTCTATACGGTAGCTGCCTACCATGATATCGGCTTGCTCTATGGCCGCAAAAACCACGAAAGCAATTCCCGCAAGATCGTTGAACAAGATGCTGTGTTGCCACGCTTTTTCTCTCCTCCAGTCATTTCAATGATCGGCGAAGCAGTAGAAGACCATCGTGCTTCGCTGCCCTATGAGCCGCGCTCGCTTTATGGCAAAATTATTTCCGAAGCCGATCGCGACTTAAATTTTGAGCGAATCCTCAAGCGTACCTTGCTTTTTGCTTATGAGAAAAAGCAGCTGACAGATTTAGAACAATTGCATCATGAAGCGTATCAGTACATTTCAAAGAAATACGGTCCTCAAAGTGAGCTGAAGGTTTGGTTGGATTATCGCAAAAACCAAGACGGTTTGGCGATCATCTATCAAAAATTAGCACGACCTGAAAGCTTCCGTCACTCCTTTGAAAAAATCGTGCCGTTAGTTATCGCTACAAGCAAAGAAACTGACGATTGACACTTTGATCCAGCACCAGACTTCAAATAGGAACCCTCTGATTCAGCGCCGCAGTTGTGTCTGCACTGAATCAGAGGGCTTTTACTGTTATTCTAAACGTTCTTTCTCCACTAAAAACCCCCGCTCCTTCGTTGCTCCTACGCGCCTATTCAAATCAAAGGGCAGCAAGTGGTTTTCTTCAATCAACAGACGCCCCTTCTAAATAACCTTCCTTTTTTCACCGAATTTACTCTTTGTAAGCAAGATAGTTTGCTGAAAATAAAAAAAATGGTATTTTTATTTTATCAAGTGATAAAATATTAGGAGGAATCGTTATGTTTTTGGCAATCAATGAAATACGCCATTCCAAATTGCGTTACGCCCTAGTCACAGGGGTCATGTTTTTAATCGCCTATTTGGTCTTTTTTTTAACTGGGTTAGCTTATGGGTTGGCTCAAGATAATCGGATGGCGGTCGACAAATGGGAGGCAGATCAAATTTTGTTGACCGAAGAAGCAAATGATAATTTAAACATGTCGATGCTTCCTCGCAGTCTTTATGATGAAGTCGATGCACCAGAAAAAGCAGTTTTGGCGCAAACCGCTGGAGTTGTGACCAAAGAAGACAACGGTGAAAAAGTCGATGTCACCTTTTTCGGCATTGATCCAGATCAATTTTTAGCACCCAATATTACCGATGGCGAGATGTTTGCTTCAGATGATGAAGCGGTCGCCGACAGCAGTATTGAGGAAGAATACGGGATTTCCATTGGTGACACCATCAAATTAGCAGGCAGTGACAAAAAATTGAAAATCGTCGGTTTTACAGATAACGCCCGCTTCAGTGTCGCTCCGGTCCTCTACACCTCGATCGGTGCTTATCAAGAAATTCGTTTTGAAAAAGAAGATGATTCTGAAAATGCCCGTATCAACGCGATCGTGACTCGCGGCAAAATCAAAGAAGTGCCAGATGATCTGGTCGCTACGGATATCAGCAAATTTATTAATGAATTGCCTGGTTACAACGCACAAGTGCTGACCTTTGGCTTTATGATCGGGTTCTTGATCGTGATCGCTGCCATCGTTATCGGTATTTTTATCTATGTGCTAACGATGCAAAAATCAGAAATATTTGGTGTCATGAAAGCTCAAGGGATCTCTAGCCGCTACATTGCTTTTTCGGTGATCGCCCAAACGTTCTTATTGGCAACCTCGGGTGTTTTGATCGGTGGTTTGGCAACGATCGGTACCGCCCTCGTGTTACCTGCGGCAGTGCCATTCCAAATCAATCTATTATTCTTTGCTAGTATCAGTGTCATGATGATTCTGATCGCGATGCTAGGTGCTTTCTTCTCGGTGCGAACGATTGTAAAAATCGACCCATTGAAAGCAATCGGATAGGAGGAAAAAACATGAGTGCCATTGAATTCAAACAAGTCAAAAAATCATTTAAAGATGGGGACGCGACAATTGAAGCCTTGAAAGAAACCAACTTTTCGGTAGAAAAAGGCGAATTTGTCGCCATCATCGGTCCTTCTGGCTCTGGGAAAAGCACCTTTCTAACGATCGCCGGTGGTCTGCAAGCCCCCTCTGAAGGCGAAGTGTTTATCAATGACGAACCCTTCAGTAAACAAAAAGAAAAGCAACGGGCAAAAACTCGTTTCAAAAAGATCGGCTTTATTTTACAAGCTTCCAACCTTGTCCCTTTTTTGACGGTCAAAAAGCAACTCCAATTAGTGGATAAGGTCAGCAAAGAAACCCAAGAGCAATCAGCAACTGAATTGTTTGAACAACTTGGGATCGAAAAGCTGCAGAACAAATACCCCGATGAACTTTCTGGTGGTGAAAGACAGCGTGTGGCTATTGCCCGAGCGCTCTATCATGATCCCACCATCATATTGGCAGATGAACCAACGGCGAGTCTTGATTCAAAAAAAGCCGTCGAAGTCGTCAAAATCTTAGCAAAAGAAACCAAAGAAAAACAAAAAGCCACCATTATGGTGACCCATGATACCCGTTTAACAGATTATTGTGATCGGGTTCTCGTCATGAAAGATGGCGTTTTAGAAGAAAAAGAACACACGAAAAAAGAAGCCGAATCAGATGATTCGCAGAAGGAGCAAGCATGAAAAAAATTATTGTTGTCGGTGCGGGCGTGTCAGGATTAGCTGCTGCTGTCCGTTTGCAAAAACTTGGCTATGACGTCACCCTCTACGAAAAAGAAGGTCAACCTGGGGGCAAAATGAATCAGATCAAGGAAAACGGCTTTACCTTTGATGTGGGCCCCACCATCGTGATGATGCCTGAAATTTATCGTGAAGTGTTTGAATTTGCTGGCGTTGATCCGAATGACTATATTCCTATGGAGAAAGTCGATCCGATGCTGCAGCTGTATTTTGCCCAAGACGAACCGCTGACCTTCTCAAATGACTTAGTAGAATTGACCAAAACGCTAGAAGCGATCTCAGAAGAAGATGCTCAAGGCTATTTTGCCTTTTTAGCAGATATTTACAAACGCTATGTGATCGCCAAAGAGTCCTTCATCACCAAGTCGTTTCGGACATGGCGAGATTTTTACAATCCCAAATCATTATGGGCAGGGTTAAAGCTGCGAACGTTTAGTGACGCCTACTCTTCCATTTCTAAATTTGTCAAAGATGATCGCCTGCGTAAATCATTGGCGTTTCAAACCTTGTATATCGGTGTCTCCCCTTACCAAGGGCCGTCCCTTTATACGATCATCCCTATGATCGAGTTGATGTATGGGGTCTATTTCATCAAAGGCGGCATGTATACGTTAGCCACTGGTATGGCACGTTTGTTCCAAGAATTAGGCGGTACGATCCATTACAATACGCCGATCGATGAATTATTGATCGAAAACAAGCAAACCAAAGGCGTTCGTGTCAATGGAGAAACGATCACCGCAGATGCCGTGATTTGTGCGGCTGATTTTCCTTATGCCATGGAAAGCTTGATTCCTGATGAATCAAAACGCGGCAAATACACCAATCAAAAAATCGCTTCGATGGATTACTCTTGTTCTTGTTTCTTGCTTTATTTAGGTCTGGACAAAAAATATGAGGATAGCGCACTCCACAGCATTTATTTTGCCAATGATTTCAAACGCAATGTAGATGATCTTTTCGAGGCTGGTAAGCTGCCAGAAGATCCTTCCTTCTACTTGTATCGCCCAACCCTGAAAGATGCTTCCTTAGCACCTGATGGTCAAGAAGGTCTTTATGTTTTAGTCCCAGTACCTGAATTATCTAAATTTGATCAATGGACGGATGAAACGATCCAAAGCTACCGCCAGCAGATCATTGGATTATTAAAAGAAAAAACGATCTTTACGGATATCGATGAACACATCGTGTATGAAAAAATGTATACGCCAGATACGTTCAATGATCGGTTCAATGCCTACAACGGTGCGACATTTGGCTTGAAACCGACCTTAGCCCAAAGCAATTATTATCGTCCCCATAATAAATTTGATTATGCAGAAGGCCTATACTTCTGCGGCAGCAGTACGCATCCAGGAGCGGGTGTGCCAATCGTGATGCAAAGTGCCAAGTTAGCTGTGGAGGAGTTGTTAAAAGATGACCGTTAAATCATTAAGCGTCTTTGATGAATACGACAACGATTTTTTATACTGTGAGGCCATCATAAAAAAGCATTCGAAAAATTTTCATACCGCCTTTTCTCAATTGCCAAAAGACAAAGCCCGCGCCGTCTATGCCGTCTACGCCTTTTGCCGACGTGCCGATGATGCCGTCGATGAAAAGCAAGACCCATTGTTGATCGAAGCCATGAAAAAACGCTTGGAAGAAATGCAAAAACAAGTATCAGACGATGCAATCGACTTGCCGCAAGCCATCCAGGAAGAAGATCCTGATGAAGCCATTTGGCGGGCATTGACCCTTTCTTTCCAACAGTTTGATCTGCAATTTCAACCCTTTTTCGACCTATTGGTGGGGCAAAAACAAGACCTTGACTTCCAGCAGCCCACCTCTGAAAAAGAGCTTTCTGACTATAGTTACTACGTAGCTGGCAGTGTAGGTCTGATGCTCTTGCCGATTCTCTCGCAAGCAGCCGCTGCGATTCAAGAGCCCGCCATCAAATTGGGTGAAGCGATGCAGCGCACCAATATTTTACGTGATATTGGCGAGGATCTGCGGATGGGCCGCATCTATTTGCCGCAAACGGTCTTGGCGCAATACAACCTTTCGCGAGAGGCTTTAGCCGCTGGCAATCAAAATCCACAGTTTATCGAGATGTGGGAACACGAGGCGCAACTGGCAGAGACGCTTTATCAAGAATCTTTTGTCATGATGCCGCAAATCGATGAAGATTGCCGTGAAGCTCTATTAGCAGCTGCTTTGATCTATCGGGAAATCTTGACTGTGATTCGCAAAAACAACTATCAAGTATTTGCTGAAAAAACAGCGGTACCGAAACAACGGAAAATCCAACTTTTGTTTACCGCGAAAAAAATGCTTCGTCAGGAACGTTGGGAGGGCTGACTTTGAACTTGCGAGAAAAAATATTACGAGTGGCAGAGAACCTGTTTATGCAGCAGGGGTATCAAGCAACTTCTACTAGACAGATCGCAGAAGCCGTCGGCATCACGCAACCCAATCTTTATTATCACTTCAAAGGCAAAGAAGCCATCTATTATGAAGTGATGGTTTCTTTGGCACAAGAGGTTTCTGGAAAGCTAAATCAGACCGTTGAAGATACTTCCTTGACGATCTCTGAAAAAATCTTGAACATGTTTCTTTTTTTAAGAAGTCGGCATCGGATCAATTTTTATATGATGATGCACGACATTCAGCATACCGTTTCTGAGGACACTTCTAAAAAACTGTACTTGCTTTGGCGGAAAAATTATAAAGAACCGTTTCTTGACTTGTTTCGTCGCAGTGATTCCAATCTCCGTTCGGATGTCGACCCAGAATTTGTCACCAGTCAATTGTTAGTACTGATGGCGGCTCATTTGGACTCACCAGAAAAAGAAGACAAGATGCCAGAAGCGATCGATTTGTTTTTATTCGGTGCACTAGGCAATGGGCCAATTGCGAAATAGCTGGAACGTTGGCTTTTGTCCCGAGAATAATCATTCGACGAATTTCTGACAATCGCGTACACTGATCCAGTAAACAGAAACTTAAAAGGATGGATGTACATGTCAAAAAATCGAATCGAAGCCTTTACCGATGCGGTCATTGCGATCGTAATGACCTTATTAGTATTGGAATTGCACCAGCCCGAAGGCGATACCTTTGCTTCTTTTTTAGGAGTGGAACAGCAATTTATTATTTATTTGATCAGCTTTGTGATGTTAGCGATCTACTGGAACAATCACCATCATCTGTTTCAAGTAGTGTCTAAAATCGACGGTTGGACCTTGTGGGCGAATCATTTGTTGATCCTGGCACTGACCCTCTTTCCTTTTGTAACGTCATGGGTCAGTCGTTATCCAGTCGCTCTTGCCCCTCAGCTGCTATACGGGGCTGTCATTTTATTGACGGATTTCAGCTATTTCCTTGTAGGAAAGTCCTTGGTGCGTGCCAACCCTGATAATCAAGCCATCGTAGAACTGTTTCGCGGATACAAGAAACTCTACTTTACGTTGTTTATCAACGTGCTGGCATTGCTCCTCGGCTGGCTGATCCATCCCCTATTCATCATCACACTGGATAGTCTCGTGCTATTGTTGTGGGTGATCCCTGAGAAAAAAGTAGAAGCCTTTTTAAAACAATAAAAACACTTGCGTCCTTCTCCTAAAAGCGGTGAATGATTGCGCAAAAGCAGCCGATTGGTGTACTTTTGCGCAGTCATCCATCAAGAGAAGGACGCAAGTGTTTTTTCTAGCGAATCAAGTCTTTCCCAGGTGCCTGTAAGACTTGTTCCACTTGTTCTTTGGTGGTTAAGGGGACATCTCCCAGCATCGTATGAGCCAATACTGCATTCGTGATAGCAAAATCAGCGGTGCGTTGGAGTGACCATTTTTCGGCGTAGCCTAATAATACGCCAGCAGCATAGGCATCCCCTGCCCCGATCCGATCCAATACTTGCAGCAGCTGCGGTGCCGTTTCATAGGCATCTTGTGCCGTAATGATCCTTCCGCTGATAAACTGCTTGTCTTCCACGGCTAGACGCCGTGTCCCGCAGAACCATTCGAGTTGATACTGATCAATAAAGGATTGGATCAACGCAAGCTCTGCGCCTTCTGTTTCCTCTAAGGGATAAGCCAATAGCTCCTCCAAGTCACGGACAGAGCCGAAAACTAGGTCACAATAGGGTAGGATCGTTTCATACCGTTGTTTCAGTACCTCCCGATTTAATTCTTCATTCAAGCTTGGACGGAAGTTGAAATCAAAGCAGACGCGAATCTGCTTGGCATGGGCCTGTTTCGCCAAAGCCAAAGCTGTTTGCCAGGTTTTCTCAGTCAAACTAAGAGAGATCCCGCAAATATGAATGAGATCGACCGTTTCTAAAAATCCATCGATAGCATATTCTTCTGGACCAGAAACGCCAAAGGAACTATGATGGCGATTTTGATACGTCACATAGGTCGGACGAGCGCCGTAGCCGATCTCGGCGAAATAACTGCCGATATGACTGTATTTTTTGCCAACAAATGCCGTCTGGATTCCATAGGAACGCAAGCTGGCTTTTGCCGTATCTCCTAATCGGTTGGCTGGCACCTGTGTCAGCATCGACGTCGTCAAGCCGAAATGCGCCAAATTACCTAACAGATTGACCCCTGTTCCCGTAAAATCCATTCGCAAAGAGTGAGTCTGTTCCAATGTTCGATATTCTGGTGGCGTCAACCGCATCATTACCTCACCGTAAGCACCGATCCGCATCATTGATCCCCCCTATTTGGCTGCTGCCAACACCTTTTTCGTCATTTCTGCTAATGTCTGTACATCTCCAGGGCGTGTGTCCCCTGTTTCTCCATCGATGATCGAGCTGTAAATATGCGGAATGATTTTTTTCACGCCTGCATCAACAGCGATCTGCAAGATTTCTTCGAAGTTTTCTAAATCGATACCGCCGGTCGGTTCCAAATAAAAATCATTCGCAGCACAAGCCTCGGCTACCGCTTGATATTCTGCTTTATGAGCCAACCCTTTCATTGGAAAATACTTGATAGAACTAGCGCCCATGTCTTTTAATAAAGCGATCGCTGTTTCGACTGGGACTTCTGCAGCTGGAGTTTGTGAACTCAATGGACCAGTCGCAATATTGACATAGCCGACTTTTCCCGTTGGTGAAACCAGGGCATTGACGATCGTTTCAGATTGTCCTAGCAAAGCTCGTGAGGTCCCCGCTCCCGTGAACACTTGGTTAACATGCTGTGGTTGAAGAACAGCGGAAATTCGGGAGACCATTTCACTTTGATTGGGGTCGCCAGCACCAAGCCCTACAGAAAGGGCATTATTTGTTGCCGCTTGGTAGTTCTTCATGTCAGCGATAGCCGCCTCGTCACTATCATAGTTTTTTGATAAAACACCTAGGACGATGTTGCCCTCTGCTGCTTCGTAACAAGCTTTCGCATTGTCGATGGAGTTTGCTAACACATTTAGACAGACACGGTCAGCGAAATAATTGGGTGCAGTTTTCATTTTTTGGTTGCTCCTAACATAATTTCTTGTAAGCGATCAGTAATCACTGCCATTTCTTGTTCATTGACTGCTCGGATATCAAATTCAATAATGCCGTTATTGGCTTGGTATTCACGGGTATAAATCGCTGGTTCTCCCGCTTTTAGCGCGTCAATCACTGCTTTGGCACTTGGTTCTTTCACTTTGACACTCGCTCGATAAATGTCTCTGCCGGCGCTGTCTTGAACGATTTTTGCTTCGAAACCAGTGATTTGATTGATTGCCGCAATAAATGGTTGTAGGCGCTCTTGCATCGAAGCGCCAGATTCTGTTCCCTCCGCTAGATAATCCGTCACGGCTTGAGTAAATCCGAGAATATTGTCTTTACCGATTTTCATTGCTCGACCAATACCTTTGGATTGCAGGCGCACCCAAGAGACATAGGGCTGCTTGCCGATCACTAAGCCAGCACTTGGTCCTGACAGTGCTTTCGCACCTGAATAGATCACTAAATCAGCACCAGCTTGGGTATAGGCAAACAAATCTTCCTCAGCAGCCGCATCAACGATCAATGGAAGATCGTGTGCCTTGGCAACTTGGGCCGTTTCTGCTACCGTTAGCATACTTTTTTGAACGGTGTGATGACTCTTTATGTAGAGGATCGCCGCTGTTTCGGGCGTGATCATCTGTTCAATGTGCTCGGGTGTGCACATATTGGCATAGCCTGCTTCTACGACTTTCCCGCCGCCTTGCGCTACCATCACTTCCACCGGTGTGCCATAATCTACGTTGTGGCCTTTGGGCAAAATGATCTCCCGCTTGCTGATTTTCTCACTGTATGGGTGGTACAAATGATAGCTGTCTCCTTGACCGATGAGTGCCGCCACTGATTGGGCGATTCCCGCTGAAGCGGAAGAAACGATCTGCGCATCTTCCGTTTTCAACAATTTTGCTAAATAGGCACCGGTTTTTTCTGCTAGATCTGCCATTTCAAAGAAATGCTCCCCGCCATAGCGCTGGGCTGCAAGCACACTTTCGCTGACTTTCGAGACACCAAGAATCGTCATTTTGCCAGAAGCATTGATGACTTCTTTCAAGCCTAATTCTTCAATATTCAGTGTCAAAAAGTTTCCCTCCTATCACCGCTTTTTGCGGCACGATCTGTTGTGTCGTGATTCGGCGATTGCCGTTAGAATCCGTCAATTCCTTTTCGCCCGCTTCAAAGCGGAAAATCGTAAAATCAGCATCATATCCCAATGCGATCTCGCCTTTGTTTTGTAAATGAAATTGCTTCGCAGGGGCACTGGTCACCTTTTCGATGATCTCACGCCAATCATACCCTACGACCGCTAATTTTTCCATAGTCGTCGCTAAATCAAAGACTGGTCCATTGGTACGATTGCGAATGTAGATATCCGTACTAATGGAAGAAGCCTTCAGCTGATTGGCAAAGGCCGTCTCCGCCACATCAAAATTGAAACTGTCTGTCCCATGACCAATATCGAAGACCAAGCCTTTTTCATAGGCAGCAAAGACGAAAGGCTTGATGGTTTGGTTTGTCTGATCCAAAATCCCATTGGCTTTGCCGTTAAAGCAATGGGTTACCACATCGCCTGTTTCCAATTCAGCGAGAATCTCTGCTAAATTCGGTGGTGCTGAACCAATATGGACCATCAAAGGCAGCGGTTGATTTTCAGCTTGGATCGTTTTCGCTAATTTCAACGGCGTGATGCCATTTTCGCCGATCACCGTTTTGCTCATTCGGGCTTTGATCCCGACGATAAAGTCAGGAAACTTCTGCAGTGCTTCTTTGACCAATTCTTTTTTGACTTTTGACAGATCCGCAAGTTCATCCTGCTCTACGATCCCCCATTTGGAAATGTTGACTAAAGCAAAGACATTGGTTTTGGCTTCTTTGGCTAAATCATAAAACCGATGGATATTTTCAGCGCCCGTCGTCCCCGCATCGATAACGGTCGTGACGCCTTGTTTGACACCGATCTCGTCTGGATAATCATAATAGAGCGTCATTTCCTCGAAACAATGGACATGGTCATCGATCCAACCAGCTGACAAGAACTCCCCTTCTGCTAAGGTCAGCTCTTGTTTCGCCTGCTCCTGCAATGTGGGTGCCAGAGCAGTGATTTTGCCGTCTTGAATCCCAATATCAAATACTTCTTCATCGATCGTGCGGGCTTGACGAATAATCATATCAAACATTTCGTTACACCTTCCTCTCTGTGAAAGTGAATTTCGACCAAGGATGGATAAAGGGCAGCAGAACGAACTCTTGTTCGACGATCGAACCGATTTTATTTTTTCGTGGATCTGAGTGAGGCTCCAGCACGACTTGCAGCTCGTTTTTGTACTTGCCAAAACGATCGTTGCCGATCACAACGTCCCCTCGTTGAAAGACGCCTTCGTGGTCATGGACAGGATTGTCATGGTTCTTATACTTTTTACGAACTTCTGTGGAACGGATCATCCGATCGGTGATGTCGCCTCGACGGTAATGCTGCTCGTCCAGGGCGATTTGGCGTTCAACTTCATTGATTTCAGGCACAAATTCAATCGCAAATGCGGTCTGGTAGCAATCAATCGCTCCTAGCGCTGCCAATTCTGCTTCAGAAGCATAAGCATTTCCGATAATGACATCGTCGATCAAGCCTGTGGCAAACAAATGCTTTGCGGCAGTTTCTACAGACATTCTTCGGTGCATTTCTAAGGTCGGTAAGCCATCATTGATATCCCAAGGTCCGATCGTTCCCGTTTGAGAAGAGATAAATGCGGCGGTTCGAATGCCTTTTTCCTTGAAACGACGACTGCATTTTTCAAAGAAATCATAAGGCAAGGCAGTCCCTTCTTGCGGATAGAAATTGTGGCAGCCATATAAGTAAGGAATGTTGGCTTGATAGGTCAAAATATTGTCTAAATACGCCACATCATTGCTCATATTCAATTCAACAGCTAAACCAAAGGGATTGTAGGTCAACATCGCTTCTTTATTGCCGTCAAAGCCTAAATCTAAACGAATCCCATCGGCACCTAGTTCATGGAAAAAGGTCAAGTCATCATAGGAGATGCCTAGTTCAGAAAAGATGGCTGGTGCCACGTCTAAAATCGTTTCATAGCCTAATCCTTTGGCAAAATCAATCAACGCTTTAAATTTTTTCTGCACGTTTTCTTTGCCGTCACTCACTTCCAACATACTCATAAAAATGCGGCTAAAGCCATAATCATGGGCTAATTGCAGATAGGCTTTATCTGTTTCAAAATCACTGTGATCGGGATACACCGATACTCCTAGTTTTCTTTTCAACTTATCTCATCCTCATTTCTTCATAAAAAGCAGTAAAACGTGTCAGTAAAAGCGAACTGCAAACAATCGTCGCCGTTATCGTCAAAAATGGTCCCCACGGAAACTGACGGCTCAGTAGGATCGCTGCAGCAACGCCAAGAATCCCGAACAAAAGCATCCGCCAAAACGGCACTTCTTGAATTTTTTTCCCTTGTGCTGATTTTGTTAACCAAAATTGACAACCAAAAAATAAACAAATGGCATAAATCCCCATGTTTGCACCTCACTCTTTTTTTCTTGCTTAAGCGGCTGTTTCTTCTTCTTGTTCGCGGGCAATCTGCTGTTTCTCAAAGACTTTAAAGAATGGGTAGTAGATTGCGAGTGTAATAAAGAAGTTGACGATCACTAAAATCGCTGCTGCGATACTCCAGTCCGTACTCATCCAGGCGGCGATTGGTGCTGGAATGGCAAACCCAAGTCTGGCAGCCATCATCGGTACGACGCCCGTAATGGTCGCGAAGTAAGAAATCGTTGTCGTAATCAACGGTGCCACCAAGAAAGGAATACCTAAGATTGGGTTCATTACGATCGGTGCACCGAAAATCACTGGTTCATTGATATTGAATAGGCCTGGCAAGATGGACAAACGGCCCAATTGTTTCAAGTATTTTGATTTGGAGAAGAAGAACAAAACGACCAACGCCAAGGTCGTACCGGCTCCACCGATCCAGACGAACCATTGTAAAAATTGTTCCGTAAAAATATTAGGCAATTCATGCGCATTGCCAGATGCTTGGAACGCTTCCATATTTTCAGCAATTGAAATATCCCAGAATGGACGAATGACAGGACCCATGATGGCTGGTCCATGAATCCCCAGTACCCAGAAGAAACAGATCAAGAAGACAGTCAATAAACCACCAAACAAGCTGTTACCCGCTAGCACGTCTTTTAACGGCATCAACAAGTTACTTAAAAAGCCATTGATGTCAAAGCCTAACATATGACGGATCACCCAGAACAAAATCAGGATCGCTCCTCCAGGAATCAACGCCATGAATGAATTCGTCACTTCTGGTGGCACGCCATCTGGCATTTTGATGGTAATGTTTTTTACGATAAAGAAACGATAGATTTCAACGGACAAGATTGCCGTGACGATCGCGCCAAACAAAGAGCCTGAGCCTAAGTTTGCCACATTGATATAACGTCCCGCATCAATGATGCCTTCCACAGAATCAAAGACTCGCAACGGTGGTGCAGCGGTTACAAGAAAGGACATCGTTGCTAAGATACCCGCAGTCAATGAATCCAGCTTGTAGCTTTTGGCTAGCGATGAAGCAATCCCATATGTTGCATACAATGCCAATAATCCGACTGTATAACGAAAGGGAATATCCAAAACTTCCCGATACGGTTCGATCACCGCAGCGACTGATTCGATGGGAAAATTCAGTAAGATCGTGAAGAAAGACCCAACGATCGTTAATGGTAACGTAGCGATGATCCCCTTACGAATCGCTACCATGTGCCGTTGCATCCCCACTTTATTTGCAATCGGCATCAACTTCTGTTCAATAAATTCTACAAACCCTTTCATAATTGCCTCCTTAGTTTATAACATTATAATGTTTATACAAGGATAATAGCACAGAGGATCTGGGTTCGTAAATAGTTTTTTAAACAGTAGATAGAATAATCTTTTCGCAATAACATTTCCTACAGTAACCATCAAGCGTCCTATCGTTGTCCTTTCGGTCGATACTGATACATAAAACGATTTTGGATGACGGTACAATTGATAATAAGTAACAAAATGAAAACTGGTGCCAAAGGAGTGCGGATCAACAAGAAAAACAAACTGAGTAAGAAAAGTAAGGAAACAAGTAATAGTTTCCAAAAAGCCAGCGTGATTTTGGCATTATTTTTTTCTAAAAGAAGATGGGTCAGAAAAATCAAGAGCAAACAACTCACTACTAGAACCATTCTACTCACCTTCTTTAGCTGTTTCTAGCTCTTGCGCCACTTGAAGTTTCTCAAATGCTTTAAAGAATGGATAGTAAATCGCTAATGAAACGAAGAAACAGACGAAGACCATCAAACAAGCAACCCAATTCCAATTTGAGGTAATCAATGCGCCAAGAGGTGCGGGAATCGAAAATGGTGGTTTGACCATCATCTTAGGCATCCAATCTAAAGCGGTAACGATATAGACTAAGATAGTATTAGCGATTGGCACAAGAATAAACGGAATTGCCAACAGTGGATTCATCACAATTGGCGTCCCAAAGATCATCGGTTCATTAATATTAAAAATCCCTGGTAAAATGGAAAGACGACCCAATTGTTTTAAATAGTTTGAACGAGAGAACATAAACAAAACAACCAATGCAAGCGTTGATCCAGTACCACCCATTTGCGCATACCATTGATAAAATTGTTCGGTAAAAAGATTTGGTAGATCAAAGGCAGACATACCGTTTTGGAATAATTCCGCATTTTCTAAAATTGCTTGATCCCAAAATGGACGAATGATGGGTCCTAAAACGGCATGGCCATGAATACCCAATACCCAGAAAACGCAGATAACAAATTGTGTGATGATTCCGCCAACCAAATTATTGCCTGTTAAGAAACCTTTTAAAGGAGAGATGGCGATCGTCAGTAATCCATTTAAATCGAAGCCGAAAAAGTGGCGCGGAATCCAAAAGACTAAGATAACCAGCAAGGTTGGTAGGAGTGCCGCAAAGGATTCGCCTACAACAGGCGGTACGCCTTCTGGCATCTTGATTTCCAAATTTTTTGCTTTTGTAAAATGATAAATCTCTACTGAAACTAGCGCCGCAATGATCGCACCGAATAATCCTTGTGATCCAAGTGAAGCGATGGGTAAATACCTTCCTGCAAGTACGGCATCTCCTGTCGTGCTGATGCCTTCCGCCAAATTGATCGGAACGACCATTAAAATCGTCGCTAACATGGATAAAAACCCACTTGTTATTCGATCGAGTTTGTAACTGGCACCTAAGTTGGAGCCAATCGTAAATGAGGCATAAAGAGACATTAACCCCACCGTAAATCGAAAAGGAATGTCAAGTGCCGGTAAATAAGGAGCGACCCATTCGGTATAGCCAGGAATCGGCAAATTTAAAATAATGGTGAAAAAAGAGCCAACGATCGTGAGCGGCAAAATAGAAATCAACCCATTTCGAATTGCCTGCAAGTGCCGCTGCTGTCCAATAGCATTGGCAACCGGTAATAACTTCATTGCAACCGAGTCTAAAACTTTCATTATAAAACCCTCCTAAAATTCGTTTGAAAAACCATTTTTTTGAATCACTTCTTTAAACCATAGACCAGACTTTTTCATCGTTTTTTCTCCCGTTTCTAAATCCAGACGATAAAAGCCATAGCGGTTTTTGAACGCATTCTGCCAACTCCAACAGTCCACAAATGTCCACATGTGATACCCCAGACAGTTACTCCCCTCCATCATTGCTTGATGAAGCTCAATTAAATGCTCTTTTAAAAAAGCAATTCGGTAGTTGTCTTGCACTTGCCCCCCTTCGATAAATGTTTCTTCTCCCTGGATTCCGATGCCATTTTCTGAAACAAACCAATCAATATTCCCATATTCTAACTGGATTTTTTTAGCGATATCATACAAGCCATGAGGATAAATCTCAATCCCCCTTGAAGTATTCATTCTTCTGCCAGGCATCTCGTAATCATCGTAAAACCATTCTGGTGAGAAAACTCCCTCGGGATTAGGCAAAGATTCTTTGGCTTTCACTCGCCGTGGACGGTAATAATTGATTCCTAACAGATCAATCGTTGTTTCAGCAATCAAGGCAAGATCTTGTTCTTCCACTCGTGGCATTTGGTTGTAGCGCGTTAAAATAGCCTTTAACTCCTGCGGGTAACGACCTTTTAAAATCGCTTCATTAAGCGAGCGAGTATAGAAGAGGTCTGCCATTTCCGCTGCTTTTAAGTCGGCAGGATGCTGGCTTCTTGGGTAAACTGGAATCACATCCATAATGATACCGATTTTTCCTTGATATGTTCCTTGTCGAAAGACCTTAACTGCCTCACAGTGAGCAAGGATGATATGGTGAAGTACTTGCGCCGCTCGTTTAAAATCAACTACATAAGGATAGTGTCGGTCATGCAAATAGCCGGCTTCTGCTGGAATCATCGGCTCATTAAAGGTAAACCAGTAAGCAACTTTCTCATGAAATAGATCAAAACAAATTTTTGCATACGCCCGATACGCTTCGATGACCTCACGATTTTCAAATCCGCCGATTTCTTGTAATTTCATTGGCATGTCAAAGTGATAAAGATTGATAAACGGTTTGATGCCTCTTTGATTTAACCCATCAAGCATTCTGGTATAAAAGTCAACAGCTTCTGGATTAACTTCCCCTGTACCTTCGGGAATAAGACGTGACCAAGAGATCGAAGTCCGAAAAGAATTAAAAGAAAGTGCCGCCATTCGATCCAAATCCGCTTCCATTTCCTGATAAAACCTTGATGTATGTTCTGTTGTAACTCCTTCAAAAAACCGATGGTTATAGTTTTTTGATGCATAATCCCAAATGTTTTCTCCTTTATTGTCTCCAGCAATCGTTCCTTCTGATTGTGTCGCACTTGTTGCTGCACCCCAGAAAAAGTCCTTCGAAAAATTATACGCCATGTCGCCCTCCTACAATTCCTTTTTTACTAAGCGAAGCATCCGCTTACATTATTGAACAACGAAAGTATAGCATGAAGTAAAATCAATATAATGTTATAATCCAAAATAGAAAACGTATTCATCCCTTGTCATTTGTTCCACAAAAAAAACACTTTGTTACGGAGGTGCGTCATGCTTTTTCTTGACTACAATCCTGAACTTACTGCACTAGAATACGAGGTTTACCGATTTGTATCAAAAAACTTGGCTTCAGTGTCTAAAATGAAGATGAAAGAACTTGCCAAAGAGACCCATACCAGTACTGCTAGTATTAGCCGCTTTTGCAAGAAATTTGAATGTAATACGTTTACTGAATTTAAGATCAATTTGCGCTTTTACTTAGATTCTCTCGTAAAATCTAAAATATCCGATAGTGATGAATCCCAAACAATTGATTTCTTGAAGCGAGTAAACCAGCCCTTTTTATCTGAAAGAATCGATCGAGCAACAGAGATTCTTAAGAACAAAAGCTTCGTGCTATTTATTGGATCAGGCTTATCTGAAACGATTGCGGAATATGGCGCACTCTATTTTACTGACTTGGGAAAAACGGCATTAAAAGTTGACGATCCCTCAAATTATCCTATCGACTGGTTTCCAGAAGACATATTGTGCAAAACCGGTATCATTGTTTTGTCTATTTCTGGAGAAACACAAGAAATGATTCGATACTTACAAAAGTTAAATCAAAAAGATTGTCAGATTATTGCCATCACGAATACCGAAGATTCAACCATCAGCCAGTTATCCGACTTAACGGTGCCTTATTACATCGAAAGAGAGACCATTTTTAAAGCCAGTCAGAAAAAAGAGAAAACCATTGAACTGACTTCTCAACTACCAGCAATCTATTTAATTGAAAAAATTGCCAAAAGAATACGCCTATCAGAAGAACTTCTCTGATAGGCGCAGGTAGTTTCATTTATTCAGCGATCTTCACAATCTGTAACTAAATCAAATAAAAGTTCCACCAAATAAATGGCTGGAATTTGTGAGGACAATGAATCAGCTGCTTGATTATCGGAAAAATAATAAGCAAAATTTCGCTCAGATAGTTTAGCAATTGACGTTGTTGAACGATTTGTTAGTGAAATGGTCGAAATTCCAGCGGTGGTACATTCAGTAATCAAGGATTCAAGGAATGGATCGGCGCCTTTATTAGAAAAAACCAGCAACGTGGCTTCGCTACTTAAGGTTCGCCAAACGGATTTAATCGATGTTGTTTCTTCCTCTACGCACACGATCTTATCTAAACGTGCAAACTTTTGTTGGGCATAGGTCAAAGCAAGTGTCGATTCCCTGTCACTGGCTAAGATTAAAAGTTTTGTTTTGCTTATTCCTTTAGCAATCGTTAATAATGTTTCTCGATAGAAGGATTCATCCATACGTTCAAAAAAATAGTGCAGGGCTTTTTTATCTTGTTTGAATAATCGATCAGTCTTTCCTTGTTTCTGTAACGTCCTTTTCAATTTGATTTTAAATTCTGAAAAACCTCCGCAATCAAATTTTCGACAAAACCGCAGAACAGTCGTTGAGCTAGTTTTTGTTGCATCCGCCAACTCACGAATAGACATCGAACAGACTTCTGCTTGCTGATTTAATACGTACTGAAATAGTTGCCATTCTTTCTTACTAAATGACTTATTCTCGGCAGTGAGTTCCATCAGTTTTCTCCTTGCTGCGCACCTTCGCCTTCAAACCA
Source organism: Enterococcus sp. DIV1083b (assembly GCF_051713705.1). Lineage (NCBI taxonomy): Bacteria > Bacillati > Bacillota > Bacilli > Lactobacillales > Enterococcaceae > Enterococcus > Enterococcus sp. DIV1083b. Next base: position 1,314,434 of record NZ_JBIOQJ010000001.1, on the reverse strand, counting down.
TCTTCTTCTCATAAATAAAATCATCCATCACAAACCCCGAACCAATCGTAACAGTACGTTCAGAAACACGCGTAAAGCCGCGATGCTCATAAACAGCGATCGCTTGCTGGTTTTGTTTGTTGACGTTTAAATGCAGTGTTTTTCCTGAGGCGATCTCCTCATACCAATCAAAGACTTGGCTGGCATAGCCTTTGCCTCTAGTGGATTGATGGAGATACAATTTACTTAAATAAATCTGCTGCTGCGTTTCTTCATACGCTGTATATCCTACTGCTCGGTCTCCTTCTAATAACAAAAGATAGACTGCTCCTTGCTGGACTTCGTTTTGAATCGCTGCTGGTGATTGGTAATGAGCCAGCATATACGCGACTTGATCGGACCCAATGATAGGTGTAAACACTTCTGGCCAGATTTCTTTGATCAAACGATCCAACGTTTGGAAATCTTCAGGTGATTGAATGATTTTTTTTGTGATTGCCATAAGAACCCCTTCTTTCTGCTGCACGAAACAAAAACTCGTTTATAAATATCTCTATTATAAGGGATAGGGAAAAAAAAGAAAGGGCACGTGGAACAAAGACCCCAAAACGTCTCAAAAGGTGGTAAACTAGAAGTGAAAAAATGGTGACGAAAAGGAGGTAGCAACACCATGCAGCTCTTGCAACTACTTTTACTGGCAATCATTTTTGTTTCGTTCTTCATGGCGTTGATTGGATGGGTTTTATCGATGACCAATGGCTTGATCTTTTCTCGTTCTCCTCAGCAATTTAAAGCACACGCTCATGATCCTAACTATGAAAAAGAACGACAAGCAGGCAAGCGCTTGAAAGAGATTATAGTCCGACGCATTGTTCCTCTAGGAATAGCCTCTTTGATCGTCTATGGATTAATCGCACTATTAAACGTCCTTTAAAAGTTTTTAAAAAGACTCAAACAAATCAAAAAATAACCGGCATCTTTTCCTGTTGATCAATGCGCCTTTCGCTTTCGCTGAGGGGAACATCAATACATAAGATGCCGGTTTGTTTTTTATTTACTTACTGCTGCTTTTGAGGCTTGAACTTTTTTCAGTAAAGCGAAGAGGACTTGGCTATCATCAATAGCCGCAATATATTGTTGGCAAAGTGCCATCATTTCTGTTTCATCCATTTTATCTAAAGAAATAACTAATTCATTTTCTACTACCTGCTTATTATTCATAGGGCTCCCTACTTTCTTCCTTTGTTACCTCTAGTTTGCCATGAATGAGCAGGTTCCGTAAGAACTTTTCAGTTTACAAACAGGAAACGGGTAGTTTACATCCTTGTCCTATCAAGGTTTTGCCAGAAAATTTATTCGGTAGCAGGCTCGATGTGGATGTCAGTATCAAACACCTGAAAACGATCAGCTAAGAGATCTTCAATAGCATCTGCCACGTTATGACTCTTTTCAACCGTCAAAGATTTGTCCATCGTCACGACGACATCGAGAAAAACATTGGCGCCATACATCCTTCCTCGAATCGATTTGACAGATTTCACTTCAGAAAAACCAGCGATTGCCGCTTCATACTCCACGACTAACGATTCATCAAACCCATCAGAAAGTGAAAAGGCACTCTCACGAAAAATATCGACGGCGGTTTTGATAATCAAAAGAGCTACCACGATCGCAGTCAAACTGTCCAACCAACCGATACCAAATGAAGCGGCAAAAATAGCGATCGCCGTTCCAATACTCGTCCACGCATCGCTGCGGTTGTCTTTAGCAGCTGCTAGCAGAGCGGAGCTTTTTACGCGAGCGGATAATCGCTTATTATAGTAATACATGCCATACATCAAAATAGCTGAAATGATACCGACGACTGCCGCGATCATATCGGGACTTTGCGTTTCTCCGAGTAGAATCGTTTGAATGGAAGACCATAAGACCTGCAGACCGACTGCCAGCATAATCAAGGATGTTACGAGACTCGCCACATTTTCTGCTTTCCAATGACCATATTTATGGTCTTCATCTGCTGGCTTTTGAGCCAAACGCAAACCAATCAAGACAGCGATCGACGCTACGATATCCGTCGCATTGTTCAACCCATCTGCCCATAGTCCTTCAGAGTTTGCCAAACGACCGATGGCAAGTTTTGCGATCGAAACCAAAATATAAGCAACGATACTTAAGATGGCGCCTCTTTCTGCTTGTTTTAATTCTGCGTATCTTGTTTGATTCATGTCATCCCCTCCAAATAGTCAACTTGAAAATAATAGCTGAAATTTTCACAGTTTGCATCATTTATTTGAGAGATTTTATTTTTTAGGAGCGGCAAACATTCACTTCTAGTGAAACGAATTTCTGTTCTGAGGCCACCAAAAAAGCAGGACCCACAAGGGACTCCTGCTTTTTCTACTATTTCTTTCACAAAGAAGTATGGCTACTCATTCACCAACAACTGGCGATTTCTTTCACTGAATTTCTCGTTGTGGGAGGAAACCATCGCCTGTGGGACACTGGTCGGCTCTAAATAGTGTTTGATTTGGTTGACTGCTTGCGCAGCATCTTGAAAGGCTCCCGCCAATAGATTCACTTTGCCTTTGAAATAATGAATGTCGCCAGCTGCAAAAACACCAGGATGGCTAGTTTTTGTAGGAATCTCGCAATTGAGGTAAAAGTCTTCATGGCGTGCCAGATCAAAGGAAACTTTATCTAACAAGCCACTGTCACGGTCATACCCGTGTTGGATCAGTAGATGATCGCATAAAAAATCGATCGTCTCATGGTTGGCACTGTTTTTTAGTCGTAGAACCATATTGAATGTTTCTGCTTGATTCACCCCATCGATGGTGTGATTCATCAGCACTTGAATCCCTTCTGCTTTCATCTTCTTTACTTGTGCTTCATGGGCTTTCAATTTTTCTCCTCGGTAACACAGGGTGACTTTAGCACCATAAGACACTGCTTCGATCGCATAATCCACTGCCGCATCACCGCCGCCAGAGATCACTAGATGCTTGCCTTGGATCGCTTGCTGGTCAGGAAACTGATAGTGGATATAGTTGTCGACATTATTATGGATGAAACATGGCAATTTTTGCGGAGAAACGACACCGCCTCCGATACAGACTAAAACGGTGCGTCCAACGTGGGTCCTCCCTTGGTCATCCACTGCATAAAAAAGATCGTCTTCCTTGGTCAATGCGATGATTTTCGTTTTCAGATAGACCGTTGGATCAAACAACTTGGCCTGATCAATCAAGTGTTCTTTGACTTTCTTCCCCTTGGTTGGCGGCAATGCACCCACATCCCAGACCATTTTTTCAGGATAGAAATTGATCTTCCCGCCTAATTCGGCTTGTGCTTCAAACAATACGACCGATAGATCACGTAATCCAGCATAAAAACTCGCATAGAGTCCAGTGGGTCCTCCGCCGATAATCAGAACATCTGCTATAGTGGTCATTGGCTAGCCTCTCTTTCGTAAATGAAAATCATTCTCAATTAGTTAGTTCGATTATAGACAACGATCGTCCATTTGTAAAGAATTTTCTAAAAACAAATTAATTATGTTTACCAATTATTTTTCTTTACATTGTAAAGAAAAAAGCCTTTTCCTGAACTTCTGGTAAAAAAAAGATGAGCAGAATGTTATTTTTTCTCATTTTATCTAGTGATATGTTTGTGATAGTCCCTGACTTCAAGGTATACTCTTAGAAAGTAGGTGAAAAAATGGAAGTTGAAAAATGTTACGCGCCCTTACCGGACGGGTCTGTCCTCTATTACGAGAAAACCGGTTCAGGACGCCCTCTTTTTTTACTGCACGGAAATGGCGGCAGCAGTGCCTATTTCTCAAAGCAGGTCGACGCCTTGCGTCAAAAACATCAACTGTATTTAATCGATAGTCGAGGGCATGGCAAATCCACTAATACGCAGAAGAAAATCGATTTTTTTAAAATGGCAACAGATCTTTTAGCAATTATTCAGCAAGAAAAGCTAACGAAAATCGCCTTACTAGGATTTAGCGATGGTGCCAATCTAGCGATGGTCTTTTGCCATCTCTACCCAGAGCATGTCAGCTGCATGATTTTAAACTCTGGCAACACGGAACCGCGAGGTGTGAGGCTCTTTTCTCGAATCGGCAGTGTCTTGCAATATCTGATCGTTTGGCTTTGTTCCCCATTCTCCAAAGGCATGCGGGGCTTTCTGCCTATTTTGGGTTTGTTGTTTCGTCCAATCGGTTTATCTACAGCCGATTTGAATCACCTCAGTGTGCCGACATTGATTTTGGTCGGCAAACGTGATTCGATCAAGCTTTCCCATTCTTTTTATATTGCAAACAGTATCCCTCAGTCCAATTTTATCGTCGTCAAAGGACAAGGACATAGTTTTGCACGAAAGAATCCAGAGGTATTTAACACGAAAGTATTATCTTTTTTAGAAAAGGTCGGTGAATAACTATGAGAATCTTTACTTGGCTCCGCGACCACCGCTCACTGTTTAAAACACTCTTCTTAATTGCAGTCGCCGTGATCGTGTTCGGCGAGCTGCTTTCGTTAAGCAAGACGATCTCGATTGATCAACTAAAACAATTGTTTGCGCAGCTATCCCTTTGGCGAGTGGCTTTAATGGCTGTCATTGGCTTACTGTGTGTCTTTCCCATGGTCTTATATGATATCGTCTTGAATCGCTTGCTAGGGGACAAACCTGATCGCCGTTATTTACTAGAAACCAGCTGGATCATCAATACCATGAACAATTTGATCGGCTTTGGCGGTTTCATCAGTATCGGGTTACGGTCGGAATTTTATGGCAAAGGAAAAAAAGGCAAAGACGTTGCCCAAGCAATATCGAAGATTTTTATCTACTTGATGTCTGGTCTTTCGATTTTATCGCTTGCAGCGCTGGCATTCGTCCTCTTCGGTCCCACGACCGATTATCTCCAACAGTATTGGATCTGGCTTTTAGGCGGCAGTCTTTATTTTCCAATCGTCTATGCGCTTAGTTTTTCCAAAAAAAATGCCTACTTAGGTGGGCTGCAACGACGTGATCGTCTGCAGCTGATCGCCGCTTCCTTATTGGAATGGCTAGGTGTTTTTGCCGCCTTCTTTACGACGGGTCTGTTGATGGGTCTCTCGGTCGATGTGTTTCAACTGTTGCCGCTTTTCATCGCTGCTTCCGTGATTGGGATCGTCTCGATGATTCCTGGCGAACTGGGAACCTTTGATATCATGATGATTATGGGAATGGGTTCACTACAGATTCCCCGTGAAAGTGTCATTGCCTGGCTCTTGCTGTTCCGTCTGTTTTATTACATCATTCCCTTTTTGATCGGTTTGCTTTTTTTCTCAAAAAATGTCGGTGTCTCCCTCAACCAGCGCTTTTCTGGTATTCCAAAAAGCTTGTTGTTGGAAGTGTTCCACAAGATCGAAGTGTTGCTGCTTTATCTGACTGGAACGATGTTGGTGCTTTCCGCCACGATCCCAGAAGCCTTTGATCAAATCAAATGGTTAGCCCACCTCAATCCGATTCGCTTGAATTTTGTGATGCAGTACCCGAGTATCTTTCTCGGCTATCTCTTTTTGATCGCCGGTCGCGGCATCTCTGCCCGTGTCAGTCGCGCGTATATGCCGACGCTTTTGTTGATTGCAGCAACGATCGGCTATGCTATTTTTGCGGGTTTCCGCTTTTCGACCATGCTGTTTCTTCTATTATTACTGGCGATCATGATTTTTTCAAAAAGCGAGTTATTCCGAAAACAACTGGTTTTCGCTTGGGAATGGCTAACGATCGATGGGTTGCTGATTGGTTCGTTGACGATCCTCTATGTCATTATCGGGGTCTACAATATGCCCCATATCAATCGGCATCCGACACATCACCATTCGATGGATTTTTTGCTTTTCCCTTCTGAAAAATTATGGCTCCAAGGCTTCGTTGCGATTTTATTCGTCGCCGTTGCGATGCTGTTGTTTGCACGCTACTTGATGGGACCAAAGCACCAACTCGGCGTCAGTGCCGCCACCGATAAAGTGAAGCATGTTTTGAACACTTATGGCGGCAATAGCGACAGCCATCTTGTCTATTTAAAAGACAAGCAAGTGTACGTTTATCCAGAAATCGGCGAGCCGACGGTCTTTTTTCAATTTACGACCTTTAATAATAAATGCTTAGTCATGGGGGATCCTTCTGGGAAGCAAGCAGACTTTCCCCAGGCACTGGAAACCTTCCTAACAGAGATGGATCAGTGGAATTACTTGCCAGTCTTTTATGAAAGTAGTGAAGAAATGGTGATGCTGCTGCATGAATTTGGGTATGACTTTATCAAATTCGGTGAGAAAGCCTATGTGGATCTGCCTAGTTTCACCCTCTCAGGAAAGAAAATGAAGGGACAGCGGGCTTTGAACAACAAGATCACCAAAGAAGGCTTTACCTTTGATGTGCTCACCCCACCCTTTTCAGCCGAAACCTTTGCAACACTTAAGGAAATTTCTGACAACTGGCTAGATGGACGGAAAGAAAAAGGGTTCTCCCTTGGATTCTTTTCAGAATCCTATCTGAGTACCGCACCAATTGCAGTCGTCCGTAATCAGCAACAAGAGATCGTCGCGTTTGCCTCCTTTATGCCAACTTATCAGACAGGCTTAGCTTCCATTGATCTGATGCGTCACGATCCTGAAAAAGCCCCGAACGGAACGATGGATTTCTTGTTTATTCAGCTGTTTGACTATTTTAAAGAACAAGGCTACCAACAATTCGATTTAGGTATGGCACCATTAGCCAATGTTGGTACTTTCCGCAGTAGTTTCTTACAAGAGCGGATCGCCTATCTCGTTTACACCTTCGGGTCTCGCTTCTATTCTTTTGAAGGATTGCGGGAGTACAAACAGAAATATGCCGCTTCTTGGTCCCCTCGCTACATCTTATATTCTCGGGACAGTTGGATCGGTTATGTCATGATTGCTCTGTTGATCGTCGATAATCAAGCGGCGGACAAAACGAAGTAAAAAAAGCTCAATTGCGCCGGTTTGTTCTCGGTGCATTTGAGCTTTTTTCATTTGTTGCGCTTCGAAGTTATTCTGCTGATTTAGATGGTGCGTTTTCCCAAAGTTGTTTGACGACTGGAATATTTCCTAGTTCCGTCATATTGGATGGCAGAATGACCGTGTTGGTATTGCTGTTGACCACGTCTTTAAAGGCCTCGATCCCTAGATAAGATAAGGAGCGCTCGTCTAGCTGGCTTTCTTTGATTGCTTCATTGATAGCTAAAATCCGTTTGCGTTCAGCTTCAGTGATTTTCGCGATTCGTTCCGCTTCTGCCTCAGCATCGATCCGTACACGTTTTGCCCGCGCCTCTGCATCGATTTGGGTTTGTTCTGCCCGAGCTTGCGCGTCGATCGTCATTTGAGAAGCTTTGGCTTCGGCACTTAAGACTGAAGAAGATTTCTCCCCTTGGGCTCTTGTGATCATGGATTCTTTGTCTCTTGAAGCTGTGATCAATTTATTCATTGATTCAATGATTTCTTGGGAAACTTTGATTTCCCCGATATTGATCCGGTCGATCGCTAACCCATAGCCAGCAGTGATGTCTTTGATTGAAGTAAATAGAGCCACGTTGATTTCTTCAGTTCCATTTAGAACCTCATTCAGATCCATTTTCCCGATGATTCCCCGTAAGTTTGATTGGGCATCTTGAATCATTGAGATAACGGAGTTTTCATTTTCGTAAACAAAGGCACGAACATCTGTGACGTGGTATTTGATTGCTTCATCGATCTGCACGATTACGTTGTCTTTTGTAATTGCACTTTGCGGTTCGATCTCCAGAGGAATCTGTTTCAAGGACACTCTTTCTCTTACGGTATATAAAATCGGAACAAGAAAATGAAGCCCTGGTTCCAACGTTCGAACGTACTTTCCAAAACTTTCGACAACTTTGACTTCCCCTTGACGAACGATCACAGCAGTGCTTGCAATCAGCCAAATCAAAATCACTAATACGAAGATAACTAAAATAATTTGGATAATGATCATTGTAAAAACCCTCTTCCATTTTCAAATAATGTATTGTTTACACGGGTCAATAAGACACCGTTTTCAACCCCGATAATCTCTAACATGACATTTTCAGCAGGAATCCCTGCAATCACCCGATATTCTGTATAGGTGCCATAAAGCCGTATATAGCCTGAATAATGATCCGTCAACGATCGAAAATAGCGCCCTACCGCTCGTTTTTCCATATAATCTACGATGATTTTCACCCTCTTTGCCTTCATGCAGTAAATTTGAAGCTTCAAACTCATTTGTTAATCTATTACAAGTGTTACTAACTATGATAGCACGTTTCACCCAAGAGAACAGTAAACTTATGCAGATTCCGCTTTTTTTTAGAAAAAAAACATAGAACGAAAACCAATTCCTTGCATTTCCTCATTAAATTGCATACAATTTAATTGTACAAAATATAAAAAATAGGAGTGAAGAAATGATGAAAAAAATGTATTCTACTAAAATGATCAACACTGGTGGCCGTTCAGGAGAAGTACACAGTCCCGATCATTCATTTGAGCTAAACATCACTGCACCTGGCAAACGTGTTGAAAATGCCACCAATCCAGAACAACTTTTTGCGGCTGGGTTTAGTGCTTGTTTCAATAGTGCCCTTGAATTAGTGAAAAGCAACAAAGGAATCGACGGTGCTTCGACTGTCAGTGCACAAGTGACGTTATACGCAGAAAGTGAATCAAGCTTTGTTTTAGGCGTTGAGATCGAAGGTCAAATCGAAGGTTTATCAACAGAGGAAACACAAGAATTGCTTGAAATCGCTCATACCGTATGTCCTTACTCAAAAGCTACAGCTGGCAACATTGAAGTGACTGTCAAAGCCGTTAGCGAGTAGACTTTCGTTGAAAAAACAGCTATGATAAGAGGCGGATGTTAGAAAAAGGGGTGAAAACATGAATGTCTTAGCGTTAGAAAACCAATTGTGTTTTCCTCTATACGCCGCTTCAAAAGAAATTATCAAACAGTACAAAGACTTACTGGACCCGTTGAATTTGACCTATACCCAATATTTAGTGATGTTGGTGTTATGGGAAGATGAAGCGATCAGTGTCAAAGAATTGGGGAAGCAATTATGTCTAGATTCTGGCACACTGACACCGGTTTTAAAAAAGCTTGAAGCAAAAGGATACCTAGTAAGAAATCGAAATCAAGACGATGAACGTTCCTTGCGGGTCACATTGACTGATTCAGGCAAAGGACTCCATGAACAAGCGCTAGAGATCCCCTACAAAGTAACTGAATTCTTGCCCCTTGAACCGGAAGAACTGTCAGTCCTCCACGAATTGACGACCAAAATGGTCCAAAAATTTCAAGAACAAGAAAAAGGTACTGTGACATAAGTCCATAGAAGAAAACCGCAAGAAATGACGAGAAATCGTTCATTTCTTGCGGTTTTTTGGGTAAAATAAAAAGGAGCACCGGTTGCCGCCAATGCCCCATCATTTAATCCTGAAAGGACTAAACAAAATGTATACTAATTATAACATGAATCAACTCACTTTGGATCTATCTACTTCATTTTCTCCAAAAGAAAATCATGTCGCCGTTTTTATCCATGAACTGGTCGAAGCGCTTCAGATTAATGACCCCTATCTTTTTGGTCGACCAAGAGAATATGATTTAGGTGCCATGTTGAAGTTGGTTCTTTTTGCGTATACGCGAGAAACCTTTACAAGTCGCAAGATTGAACGCTTAGCTGAAGAAAACCTCTATGCTCGCTGGTTGACGCAAGAACGGGTTCCGACTTATCGAACGATCGCCCGTTTTTGTGTATCTAACGATGTGCAAGAGTTGACCAATAAAGGCTTAGATCAGTTGACAGAGTATCTGCGTGCACGGAATCTGATTGATGATGCGTTGTTTATTGACGGTACAAAAATCTTGGCAGATGCGAATAAGTACAGCTTTGTCTGGAAGAAAAACACGATCCGATTCGATCAAATGAATCGCGAAAAACTGCTTACTATGATGACGGAACTAAGAGAAGCGTATGCCCTGAAACAGATTCCCGAAGGGACGACCTTGACAGTAGACATGATAGATGAACTGTTAACACGGATGGAACTACGTCTGGAAGAACTAGAAAAAGAAGTTGAGGCAACGAAACGTCTTTCGCCAAATCCAGCGAAACAACAACGGCGAACGTTGAAAAGCCAAGTACGCAAATTAAATACAAAACGAGAAAAACTTCTGGAACATCAAACGCAGTTTTCTACTTATGGGACAAGAAACAGTTATTCAAAAACTGATCATGATGTGACATTCATGCGCGTAAAAGAAGACCCTATGAAAAATGGCCAACTTAAGCCTGCGTATAACCTGCAGATCGCTACTTGTAATCAATTTGTACTCGGCTACGATGTCTTTCAAAACCCAACAGACACTAAGACGCTGAAACCATTACTGGAAAAGATGAAGATTGCACAAAAGTCCCCTCATTATTTGGTCGCCGATGCAGGCTATGGTTCAGAAAGCAATTACCGCTATATAGAAGATGAACTTCCCCAGCATACTGCACTGATTCCTTATGGAACGATGTTTAAAGAACAAAGCAAGAAATGGCAGACAGATGATCGGAAAGTAATGAATTGGGATTATGAGCCTAAGGAGGACTTTTACATCGACCCCAAAGGGGTACGATTCAATTTTCATGCTTACCGTCAACGAACAGATGCGGATGGCTTTGTCCGAGATTTTAAAGAATACCAAGCAGAAAAAACGGATGCGAACCAAGCGCTCATTCCTGAAGCCTTAACCCCAAAGGGGAATCGCAGAAAGATCACTGTAAATCCGTCTTGGGAATATTATAAAGAAAAACAAAAAGAGCGCTTATCAACGCCTGAAATTCAAAAAATATATGGTCGGAGAAAGATCGACGTGGAAACAGTCTTCGGATTTATGAAGGCTTGTTTGGGTTTCACTCGATACACGGTTCGGGGCTTAGAAAAAGTCAGAAAACAGACGGGTTTACTCATTACGGCAATCAATATGATGAAATTGACAAAAATAGGTACTTGAACTACCCAAAATGAATAAAAAAAACAAGGAGTACTCGAAAAATCACATGATTTTCGAATGCTCCTTATATTTTGGAGAGCGTAACTAGTTAACTTATGTCACGCCCCCTTTTTTTATCTTTTAAACCTTCACTAACAAATAGCGAAGAAAACGGGATGACCTACGAAGCTTTGGTTTTCAATTCGCCAATTACATTTCGCAACTGAGTTAATTGTTCTGGGTCTTCAATTTTTTTGATCGCAATTTTTACCAATTCAAAAATTTGTTCCTCCGTCAAACCACTTTGCAAAATCTCCAATTCGGTGACAGCTGGTTGGAAACGACGAGCCAAAACTGACCCACTCATCTTGATACTTGCGATCTCAAGTATCCCTTTATTGACTAACTTACGAATCACTGACAATGACGTGTTGCGATTCAAGCCGAAGCGTTCACTAAATTCGGTACAGCATAGCGGCTCATCCACAGCCCAAAAACAAACTAAGACTTCCCACTCTTTTTTTGAAAAACTCAAGTAATCCATAACTGCTCCTTTCCATGCCAATCAGGCTGGTTCTTATTTTCTAATCAAAACAATCGCAGCTATTGACATAAGCTATCTATCCTCTACATTTTACGATTGTTTTTTCTTTCACTAAAAGGATTATATACCAATAATAATCTATTTTATTCATAATTTCAAAATAATTTTTATTTTAATGATAAATAACACGTTTAATTCTCCTTCTTCTCCATAAAAAAAAAGCGACTAGATGCGCTAGTCGCTTTCTTTTCTATCAAGTGATCCTAAGAAGAACCGCTTATTGGATGTTGAAGATCAGGCTTTCGTGCTCTTTTTCTTTTAAGGAATAGCCACAAAACTCTTTATTCAAATTCGGATAATCGCGTTCGATCATCTGAATAACCTCGATTTCCGTCAAAAATTTGTCTTCCGACAATTGCAGCGAGTTCAACAAGACAAAGCGTGAGTCATAGCCTAAAATCTCTGGCATCAATTGCCAAAAATTTGAGTGATCAATTTGTTGGATCGTTTCTTCAAAGTTAGCAATCAATTGTTGTACATGATCATAGACTTTGGGATAATCAGATTTTAACAAATCCAACAGTGCTTGATCGACCACCTTATCCAAATAAGCCTTTGTGTCCGTATAGATTATTGAAGAAATCACTTATTTCATCAATCCTTTCATTCAAATGCCATATTCGACATCGTCAAGGATGGCTCCCTGTTCCTATATATAGCATACTATCGGTGATTTTCGTTCTCAGATTAAGGATAGAATCAAGAAAAAAAGGAGAAGTCGTTTTTTGATTCCTCAATCTTACTCCACAATAGCAAAATTTTGCTGAACTGATAAGCAAAGCGAATCAGCAACATCTGAAAATGAGAAAACTGTCAGATTTCCCTCCTTTTTTAGATAGATTACCTCTCTTCTATACGAAAAATCAGCCGCCAAGGATGGCATCCTTTAGCAGCAATCGATTTGAAACAAACAACCAGCAGCCCTTATTGCCCTTCACAAAAAACGGAGACAGCATAATCTCAGACAGAACCTTCAGCAACATGTATAATTAAAGTAGAAAAAGTCATCAAAATAAACGAGACGAGGTGTGGAGCAAAGATGAAGAACCATTGTAAATGCGGCAAGAAGTTAACTGGCAATGAAAAAAGCTGTCCGGACTGCAAACGCAAAAAACAGCAAACTTTAGATTCCTTGGAAAAATTCGTTAAATACGGCAGTTTTGCTTTAGCAGGCCTATCACTAGTTTTAAAAATTGCGAAAAGTCGACAAGCTTAGCATTGATCGACTGAGAACTTTAATAAAAAAAACGCCGTAATGGCGTTTTTTTATTTGTCTACAATCGTACTCTCCAACTGCCAATTGACCGTACCTGAATAGGTACCAGGTTCTATCAAATCCAACTTGGGAACAAAGCGAAAGTAGCAATCATATTCCTGAAGATCCAGAGTTAAGTCCGTTGATCCTGTTGGCTGCTGTTGGAAAATCACTTGTTCTTCAGAAGTGACAGAAGCCACCAGCTGATTGGTCACCGGATCATAGAGGACCAATTGGATTTCCTCCGCTAATTGTTGCTGATTTTGCATAAAATCAGTCATCTGGCCGCTTAACTGCCAGGTCCCTTCGCTGGTATTGCTGACAGACAAAAGGGCTTCTTGATCAAAAGAAATCGTTAAATAAGCAAAGCCATCGTCTCTGATGGATCGTGCGAGTTCATTCAAGGTCACTGCCGCTGCGTTGATTGAAGCAGGCGCACGCTCAAATACCACGATCCCTCGAAAGTCAATGCCATAATAACGTGTCTCCGATCGATTGCCTTCTGTATCGATCACATAAGACGCAAGATAATAGGTTGTGCCCGGTTCTAGATCTGAGGTGTCTAGTGCCAATGTATCCGACAATGGCTCCGACAATGTTCCCCGTTCAACCAACGCAGCTTCAGAGAAATCCGTTTCGGTGATTGTCTTATCCACCGTAAAGAAATCCGTGACATATATTTTGGCTTGGATCGAATTTTGGTCATCAATCGTGATCGGTATGTAGGAATTGCGCTTTTGCCGCACGATCTGCAGGTCTGCTTTTGCTTCTGCCAATGACGCCGAACCTGTTGAAAGAGTCGGTGGAAAGGATCCGGTCATTTGATAATAATGAGTTTCTGGATCACCTGATGTCATACTGGAAACAAAAGCATTTCCATTAAAAACAGTTTGGACAGGGATGGCTACATCTAAATTCTGATCGAGCGGAGCTTCTGTGTAATTGACGGAAAAGTGAACGATGTATTCATTCCCTTTGACCATGTCGGGCAGTGTCACAACCAATTGTCCATTTTCAATGGCAAAGGGCAAGGCAGTTCCGCCTTCAGGCATGCCATTAACCATGATTTCACTGGCTTTCCCAAAATAAACCGCCTCGGGAACTAATGATAGTCCTTCTGGAAAAAGCGATGAGAGCAAGATTCCCGATTCCAAGTCAGCTAGATCACTGGTGCTTTTATAGGAGAGATAGGTCGCATAAGTAATGGTTTTGCTATTGTCGACAGTGGCTGGCTGGGCAAGTGTCGTACCAGTATCCAACAATAGTTTGACTGGGTCTTTTTCAAAAACACCGGTTCGCATATCAAGTTCTACTAGTCCTTCAACATCGACAAAGGCCACAGCTTTTTCTTGAACATAGCCCCCGTTTGCACCTGTAAAACCAAAATAGACCGGTGCACTATTGGTGAGATTCAAATTCGATTTGAAGGTGTCATCAACAGGAACCGTCACATCAACACCGAAATCTGGTACGGTGTAACGCAACGTTTGCGTCGGCTGATCAAAGACTACTGTAAAAATATGCCACTGCCCATCGGAAATATCTGGTACGGATACCGTATCTCGATGGTTTAAGACTTTGTCAATAATCAGCCAACCATCGGTGGTATATGCGTCATTTGAACCTGGAAAATTCCAAGCGATATGATGGCCGGAAGGAACATCACGATCCATCATTCCGTCCCCCGTCAACCCTGCATTATTATAAAATGTATCGAATTCAATCGCAAAACTTTGGGGGATCGCCCCAGTACTTAAAGGAGTCGCTCCTCCCGAATTTGACCAGACACCAATCGTCGGTCCCGCTTGTTGCGCCAGTGCATTTAAACCATTGCTTTGCATCACAAAAGCGATCCCATCACTGTCCGTTGCTGTATTATCGATACAAAATGCCATTTCTAAGCGAAAGGAGCGAGTAAAGGAAACTGGCTTATTAAACCAAACACCACCACTGGAATTGGTAGTAGTTCCATCATTGATCTGAACATAATTGAATCCTGACTCTCCTTGTGGCGAACCCGCTTGCCCCACAGGAGTGATCAAAGAATCGTCAATCGCCAACGTAGGAAAGTCCGGAACAGATACCGCAGCATAGATTGTCTCTTGCCGCCAGCCCATCAGAAAGAAACTAAAAAGAAGTACATAGAACCATCGTTTAATGCCAAACTTTTTCATCGCTGTCCCCTGCTTTCTTCATTCTGATTCTTCTTGCATTGCCGGTGCATCATCTGCTTCTGCTTTTTTGCGTCGCTTGTACAAAAAGAACAAAAGAAGCAAGACAAGCAGGAAGAGTAGTATCCCTAAAGCATAGAACCAGTACTGTTTTTGAAGATACGCTGCACCTAATGTTGTCTGACGGTTGATAAGGTTGGCTTGCTTGCGATCAACCACCACCGAATCCTCAAACACCCACGTTCCTTTAGGCGCATTCAACTCGATCCGTAACAGATAGGTCCCCGGTTCGAGAATGTTCTGATCACAGGTACTAAACAGCTCCAAAACCGAATTTGGAGCTATTTGAAAATTCTCTGCAGAAAAACCACCAACTTTGTTGCCACTGTCTTGCTCACGTATGATCGTTTTCACAGATATTTTGCCAAATGCTGTGGGCTGACTATTGCGGATACTGCTTTTGAGAGCAGCAGAACCATTTCTTTCCGCCGCCTCAGAATTAATCAAAGACAATTGGGGATCAGGCATGGTTGCCACATTCTGACGCAAGCGGACCCCTTGCTGAATTTTATAGTTGGCTTGCAGATTTGTTTGCTGGCTTTCAGTTGTCTCTGACGGTTCTTCTTCAAAGGCAAACACACCAAGTATTTCTCCTGCAAATTCTTTTCCTTTCATTGAAAGGGTAAAATGAACCTGATAGCTTTCTCCAGGGGCAAGTTGGATCGTCTGCCTTGGATTTTCAATCAATTCACTAAAAGAGATTCCTTGATTCTCTTCGGCGGTCTGTTCTGCTTGGTACGCAATAATCCCAGTAGAGGCCGTATAACTATTTAGTGCGGATGCTTTAATGGTCAACGGGTCTGGACTTGTATTATGAAGGGCAACGGTCAAGTTCTGTTCGGTCTCATGATTTACCAGTAAGTCGAAATAAGTGACGTCACTGACTTGATTTTGGGGAAGTTCAGGTGTTACAGTGAACCGTGTGGTCTGTGCATGACCGGTGACTTTCGTAACGCAACACAAACTGATAAAGAAACTAATGAGTACGAAGCACTTGATTTGTTTTTTCATTGTCGCCCTTTCTTTCCTACTCTGCTTGATACGTGTTCGCTAATGTCCAAGTGATCGTGCCGCTATAAGTGCCGCTGTTCACATTTTGCTTCGGTACGGTTAATGAAGCATTGGAAAAGTTAAAGTCATTGGTTGCTAAGCCAGTTGTGCCATTAGCAGAAGCAATCAGCGTTGGGTCTGTTGCCCCTACTATCAATTCGGTGCCCGAGACTAGCGCTGCATCGCCAGAAGCCGTTGTACCATTTAAAGTGACTTTGGCATTTGCCAGCTCGTTATCGCTCGCATTCGTCATTTTCGATAATTGCGCCGTCAACTGCCAGCCAGCTTGATTCGGCCCCCGGTAATCCGTGATCGAAGTCACTTCATTCGACGTTGTTTGAATCACTTGTTCATCAGTAGCGATCTCTTGGATACTGCTTGTACCGAAGTTAAAATTAGTCACCTGATCCAGTGACAAGATTCCTTGTTCGATCGTTAGTGTTGCTTGACTCGTCATTGAAGCCGTTGGATTCGCTTCTGCTGCAGCTGCCGCAGTCGGCGCCATTCCTAAACCCATTCCGACCAAACCTAACATTACTGCCTTTTTGTTCATTTTCATCTCTTCCTTCACTTTTTTTAATGAGAAACCGAGGTTAATCGAAAAAAACAGCCTTGAAAAATAATAAATTAATTGGCGTTTTTTCATTCTATTCTCATCTATCATAAGTATAATCCATCATGGTTATCATACGGTTCACAGATTTAGCGTAAAAAAAACGCCAAAAAGGAGAATCCCTTATGTATCGAGAATTCATTTCTCCCGCAGAAGAAAAGAAATTAGAGATTTTCAAAGTTGTCTGTAATTCCAATGGCGTGACATTGGTCCAACTGTCAGAAGTTTTGAACATCCCACAAAAAAGTCTGCAAAAATATATTTATTTTTTAAATGAAGATTTGCAGCTGCTTTCCCCTCACCTGCTTCTATCAAAAAATCATTACAATCAGTATTTTGTTGATCGAGCAGAGGATGATGAACCTTTCTATGCAAAATTGATGTATCATTATTTGCTCAACTCCACACAATACACCTTGATTCACTACTTGATTGGGCGCCCGCAAATGACCTTGACGCAATTATGTTTGGATTTGCATGTCAGCCAATCGCATATGTATCGGTTGATCAAGAAAATCAACCAACTATTGGAAAAATTTCAAATCCAAATTCGAACAGACCTGAATAACCGCATCGTTCTTGCTGGAAAAGAGCTTGATATCCGTATTTTCACCTACAGTTTCTTGACCCAAAGTGCGCCTGCTGATTTGTGGCTATTGCCGAGCGTTTCCCATAAAAATGTCGAAGAGTTTACAGCGTTCTTTGCTGTTTCTCACTTTGATCCGTTGACGAAAAATAAACTCGCTGCATTTTGGCAAGCAGTGGTCAGCCGAACGATCCAGAAAAAATATTTGCCAGCGATCCCTGAAAAATACATGGGATTGATGAATTTCTATTGTTTTTTACCAGAGGAAATCCTCGAATCGCTTTTTTTGAGTGCCGATTATGCCTCAGAAAAGACGCTTCAGTCAGAATATCTTTACTTAAATTTCTTTTTGCATGTGTTTTTGCCAGGGGTAATTCCCCAAGCGAAGAATCAAGCGATCATCCAAGAAATCAAACATTCTGATACCGATCTTGTGCGCTTTTTCACTGCAATGATCAAAGATTGGCACGATACCTTTGCTCCAAGTCAGGAAGTCGCCGAATTTGAAAAATTATTAAGCAGCTGTCTGCTGGTCTTCAATCTTTCGATCATTATCGGCATCGATCTTCTGGAAGTGTGGCAGCTCGAACACCAACTGTTGACCGAAAACACTCCTTCGAAAGACAAAACCTATGAAGCAATCTGCACACTTTTACTGACCCATGTTGCAAGGTATCCATTTGCTGACTTGGATAAAGAGTATTTTGAACAGACACAGTTGCCTTATCTTGCGCATCTCTTGTATTTGGAAACACAGATGAATACGCCCCCGACCGTGTCGGTCTATATTCAAACGACGATCCAATACCGCACGAAGCAAATGATCGAGACAAGGATCCATTCGATTTATTCCAAAGCTTCAGTGACTTTTATTAACCAGATGGAAGCAGCCGATCTATTGATCACCGATAGTTATGAAGAAGTGATTTTTTCCGAAAAATTAGTCTTACTGTCTAACCTGCAAGCCGAACAAGAGTGGGCAGCCGTTTTTGCAAAGATCAATCAACTGATGATGTCCAAGATGTTTGCCAAACAAGGAAAGTAAGCTACCGATTCCATTTTCATCCCAAAAAAAAGCCCGAGCATCTTTGCTCGAGCTTTTTTCCTACAAATTTATTCAGGGATTGTTAAGCGAAGAAGCTACCACCCGTTACACTGTACACTTGACCAGTTACATAGCTTGCTTCATCAGAGGCTAGGAAAACGTAGACTGGTGCTAATTCGACTGGTTGTCCAGCACGTTTCATCAATTCTTTTTGACCAAATTCTGGGATCGCAGATTGTGGTTGTCCACCAGAAATTTGAAGTGGCGTCCAGATTGGACCAGGCGCAACGGTATTGACCCGAATGCCTTTTTCACTTAATTGCGCAGCTAGCCCTTTACTAAAGGAAGTAATGGCACC
Source organism: Enterococcus sp. DIV1083b (assembly GCF_051713705.1). Lineage (NCBI taxonomy): Bacteria > Bacillati > Bacillota > Bacilli > Lactobacillales > Enterococcaceae > Enterococcus > Enterococcus sp. DIV1083b. The sequence goes on along the minus strand of NZ_JBIOQJ010000001.1, from coordinate 1,295,661 downwards.
TTTCGTGGCTGCATAGTCTAAAAGATGGGCGCTTGGTTCCGCACTTTGGATCGAAGTGGTCGTGATGATGCTTCCACCAGCTGGTAAGTAATCCAATGCTTCTTGGACTGTCCAATACATCGAGATGATATTCGTTGTAAAGGTGTCTTGAATTTGTTGCGTAGTCAACTCTTTGATGTCCTTCACTGCTTGTTGCATCCCAGCATTTAGAACCAACGTATCTAACCCGCCTAATTCTTTGGCTGCTTCATGAACCAATTGACGAGCGAAGGTTTCATCTTTCAAGTCTCCTGGGATCAAGACGGCTTTGCGTCCAGCTTTTTCAATGACTGCTTTGACTTCTTGCGCGTCTTCTTCTTCAAAAGGAAGATAGTTGATTGCAACATCGGCGCCTTCTTTGGCAAAAGCGATCGCTGCTGCTCGACCAATACCAGAATCACCACCGGTCACTAATGCTTTGCGTCCAGCTAATTTGTCTGAACCTGAGTAGCTTTCTTCCCCGCAATCAGGTACTGGCTGCATCTTTCCTTGAATCGCCGGTGCTTCTTGCACCTGTTTTTCAAATGTGCCATCATAATACTTCGTTAACGGATTGTTGATTTTTTCTGACATGCTCGTTTCCTCCTTGATTATTTCTACTTCTTATTTGTCATCGTTTGTTATGACCTTACTTAAAAGTGTAAAGGAAGATGGAGGGAATGAGAAACGAAACGCTCACCAGAAAAAAAGCATCCGTAAGAAAACAGATGCTTAGTAAAACGAAAATGCTGCATGACTCAGTAGTGAGAACGCCGCCAGGCATCTCATCATTTTGCTGGGAAATCGTAGTGAAGTTTCTGTGTGCAGTGGTTGATTTTGCTACTTTTCTAGCAGTTCGAGCAGTGCCCGACGAAAGGCCTCCATCTCCTTTGCGGTCTGTAGAAAAACATCGGGATGACTGTGGTGGCTGTCGATCATCCAGCGTTTGGTGTCTGTAACTTTAAGAAAATCTGCTACTAAGGCGTCCGTTTGCTTCGGTTGAGCAGCGTGGGCTGTCTTCAAAAGATAAAAATCTTCAATTCCCCGTTGGAGTTGCTTATATCTTAGAGACAACAATATATGTCCGTGATTCCCAGGATAGACGAAACAAAGATCACCGATCGGTAGTGAGCTCGTGTTGTATCGAATATCGGTCCGAGCCTGTTCTGGCCAGCAATTGTATGCCCAACGCAGAAAGCCGTCTGTTTTGAACTGATACGATAAGATTCCTTGCATTCGCGTTTCTAACAAGGGACTATGCAAAAAGGTATTCGGTTTGTCGGGATAATTGCAGACATAGTATTGCATCTTCCCTGGATGGCTTTTTATCAGTGATTCGTAATGGTTGCAAGTACAGTAATAGGAAGTCACAGGATGATCGATCACTGGCAGCAGCTCAAACAATACGTCTTCTTTATCAAAAGCAGCTTTGATCTGGATCGACGGATCAATTTCTTTTAAGACCGCTAACGAGGATCGGAAACTGTCGATTTGCTGTTTCTTCGGTTCATCAGAAACGATGCGAACCTTCTCCCATAGATTCTTCCCTTTAAAATAATCAAATATTTGGCGTAGATACTCCTGCAAATCAGCTTTTTGATTGAGAAAGCCAAAGGTGCCTTTTCCCTCATCGTAAAAGCGAATCACCAATTTTTCTGGATGGTCCAAGTTGACCAGCGGGAAAAATGGCGGTTCCCAGACCCCTAATAAACCAAACACATCAATTTCTTCTTTGATGCCCGCAGCAAAAAAACAATCAAGGTAACGTGTCAGCACAGAAAAATCGCAGGACAGTTCTCCGTCTGGCGTCTTTTTGACCTTGACCATCGAATACTCATATAAATTGGCGGGATAATCTTTGACGATGTAATTGAACCAGCCCTTCCATGGAATCTCTCCGGCGATCACTGTGATCGCTTTTTGTCCGATCGCAGCGAGACTCTCAGCCATTTCCTTGATCAAGTCAAAGTGGGCATCGCTCCATAACGGAACGTCAAAGGTGCGAGCCAAATTGCTGGGCTGCTGCCACATATTTAAGTGGAACGTCTCTAAATAGTCTTTTGGAAAAGTAAAGCCATCCACTTCAATCGTTAGGTTCTTTTCTAACAAGCACTCCTCATGGCTAGTCAAGTGTGCCCGATAGACCTTGATTTTCACGGGATATGCTTGTGGTTTGATCGTCTCATCGATCTGCCACTCTAAATAAAGAGGCGCAAAGCGATCGCCAGGATAGGTTTTGGCAGTTCGTTCAAGCAATTTATCGGCGTACGCCAATTCCTGCTGACCGACATAATAATCGACGAATTGCGCTTTGACCGGCAATTCGCTAAAAATCTCAACACGTATCATGGGAATCTCGATTTCATCGGGGATCGAAAACTCGTCGCCAATAATATAATGATTGCGATTGCCATCGTGCAGCAGCAGCTGACAAGCAGCAGTACTGTTACGAACAGCTGATAACTGTTCAATCGCTTGTGGTTCTTGGGTGATCAATTCTGTTGAAGCCTTATAGCTTTCATGGACCAGGATTGCTTTCATTTTTACTCTTCCTTTCTAGGATCAATCAGCTGCGATACAAGCTTTTGATAAGAAACATTTTCAAACGCTTCTGGCATGATTGTTAGTAGTTGCTGCAAGCTGATGTTTTTTACGATTTTTAAGCGGCTTTTGTCTGCCCATGATGGAAAAGCCTGCAACAGCAAGCGTCTGTTTTCCCCTGATTCAAGCAACGCTCGAATTGGCCACTGCCCTAAATCAGGAAACAAAGCTGGCTGGGCAACTTTATCTGCCCAGTTCAACTCTAGCCATTCGACGCATTCATCAAACCAACGGGCAAAGCGTGGATCGACCATTTCTTTGCGATTACCGAAGCGTTCGGTCGCCAAAGAAAGACCGTGACGTCCTTTTTGGAAAATATGACTTTCAAAAGGGACCTCATGCTCTTCTAGGGCTTGTAAGTAGGCCAGCGAGTTTTCGATAGGAACAACATTGTCTTCATAGGTTGAAAACAAAAAGGTGGGCGGCGTATCTTTTGTGACACATTTCTCTAATGAAGGGGCATCGATCTTCATCACAGCAGCAAATGAGGACAAAATCGCTGGATAGCCTAACAGACATAAGCTCGGTTTCATTGGGGAGAGTGTCGATAGCGCCGCCGCTAGATGACCGCCGGCAGAAAAGCCGATCACAGCGATTTTTTCGCTATCGATTCCCCATTCACTGGTTAGTTCTTGGATTTTGGCAATCGCTTTTTCGGCATCTTCTAAAGAATGGCTGAAACTGCGATGTGTTCCTACATGATAGCGTAAGACCCCGGCGTGAAAGCCTTGGGCAGCAAAATTTAAAGCGATCGGCTCGGCTTCCCGCTCACTGCAAAAGGAGTAGCCGCCGCCAGGAATCACCAAGACAAAGGGACGATCACCCACCCGTTCATACTCGGCTTTTTCCTCATGCAGATACACTGTCAGACCGGCTTGCGCTTCTGGATCAAATAGATATTCCTGAATAAACACCGCTTACTCTCCTAACCCATTTTTATCGATGACGTTTTGATACCAATAAAAACTATCTTTCTTGTATCGCGCCAAGTCCAACAGCTGCTCGTCCGTACGATTGACATAGATAAACCCGTACCGTTTAGCGATGCCTTCGTGAGTACTGACTAGATCAATGGCACTCCACGGGCAATAGCCGATCACATCGACGCCGTCTTCGATCGCCAATGCCAGCTGCTTTATGTGCTGCTGCAAGTAGTCGATGCGATAATCATCGTGGATTTTACCATCAGTTGTCAAAACATCCTTGGCACCGATGCCGTTTTCCGTGATCAAGAGCGGTAGACGATAACGGGAATAGATTTCGTTCAACGTAAAGCGAAAGCCCTCTGGATCGATCGGCCAGCCGAATTCAGTCATTGGCAAATGGGTGTTTTCTACTGTTTGGAAAAAGCCAGGAATCCCGAAACCAGACTGTTGATCGAGTTTTGTCTCTTTTTGAAAATAGCTGCTGACGGTCATCGTATTATAATAATTCAATGCGATGTAATCACAGGTTCCAGCTGCCAAAATCTTTCGATCTGCTTCAGTGACTGTCGGTGCTGCACCAATCGTCTCTAACAAATGCCATGCGTTATGGTTGTATGTGCCGAAAACAGCCGCATCTAGGAATAACCAATTTCTCAGCGCACTCATAGAAAGAGCTGCCAGCTGATCAGCTGGTTTTTCAGAAGCTGGATAGACACTGGCGATATTCGGTGCTGGGCCAATCTTGCCGCTAAAATTACCTGCATGAAACTGTTGGGTCACCAATGCTTGGGCCACTAGCATATGGTGATTTTCTTGAAATTTTTCTTTCATGGATTTTTGACTCGTCCCAATGACCGAACCAGCAAGTGCCATCACATTTTGCTCGTTGATGGTTTGCCATAGCGGGACTTGATGACCAAAGTTTTCGAACAGTACTTGGCAGTAATCAGCAAATGCTTGGATCGTCTCTCGGTTTTCCCACCCACCTTGCTTCGCGATCGCAACAGGCAGATCAAAATGGAAAACGGTGACGATCGGTTGAATCTCGTTTTCTAGTAGCAGATCGATCAGTTTTTGATAAAACGCCAATCCTGCTGGGTTGACCTGACCATCGGGCATGACGCGGCTCCATGATATGGAAAAACGATAGGCTTTTAAGCCTAATTCTTTAAACAATTTCACATCTTCTTCATATCGATGATAGTGATCTGATGCTACTTTAAAATCAGTGGTCCCTTGCGGAATCTCTTTGATATCTTGCACTGAGGGACCTTTGCCGTCTTCTGCCCATGCGCCCTCTACTTGATAAGCACTAGTGGATGCTCCCCACAAAAATGCTTCCGGAAATTTACTCATCCCACGGTTCCTCCTTGGCTGCGCCGATCAAATTGGCGTCCGCTTGAAAATAAGCGGCTTGGATCGCAACTGGCTGCAGCGTTTTCTCAATGATTGGTGCGGTTTTAAAAATAGCTTGATAGCTGCTAGCTATGGCTTCGATCAAGCGTGGTTGACGGCTGATTCCGCCACCGATAACGATTTTCTCCAGAGCTAAAAGACACTGAAGATCGAAACACAAGACAGCGATTTCTTTGGTATAAGTTAAAAATAAAGCCTCTGCCTCCGGATCAGCAGTTTTCGTAAGGGTATCAAAGACCAAAGGACCATCAGGCGCAACAGCCATACTAGTAGCCAAACGCTCAATCAATCCGACAGCCGAAAGACCGATCCCCACAAAAGAGTCCGCGCCTCTCATTTGTCGGTCACGAATCATAAAACTGACTTCACCAGCTTGTCCATGATGCCCGCGATAGAGTGTTCCATTGAGACAAAGGCCGACCCCTACGCCAGTTCCTAAAATGATCGCCGCACCATTTTGGATCCCTTGCAGATTGCCAGCTTTCATTTCCCCTAGTGCGGCGGCTTTTGCGTCGTTTTCGACACTAACCTCTGTCACCATGCCATCGCTTAACTGGCAGATCAATTCTGGCAAATTTACCCCATCAAGGTATGGCAAGGCACCACCAAAGAAGACCGTCCCTGTTTCATTAACTGAACCAGGGACTGCGATCGCCACTTTAGTGAAAGAAACTTGACGGGCATAGCTTTGCAATAGCCCTTTGATAGCTTCTTTAAAGGGTTCCAAAGCTGTAGGAGTTAAAATGGTCTGCCGTTTGCTGACCTCGTTGTGTTCGACCCATCCCGTTTTGATGTGCGTCCCACCGATATCAATTCCTAAATAAACCAAATGTGCCACTTCCTTTGTTTACGCTTGAATTTCTTCCACGACTTTTTCTGTCATTTTTGCTGCTTCACTCGCTTGCTTTTTTTCAGCAGCCAGTTCTAATTCGTACTCTTTTTTATCCGCAATTTTTAGGAACGGATACCACATCACAATACCGATCAGCATACAGATGATCATTAAAATCGTGTAGTTAAGCCCTCCTGAAAATGGCATTTTGATAAAAGTCGGTGTCGTCCATGGCAATAGACTCATGGTTGGATTCAAGCTGATTGGGAGGATCGTAGTCGCCAATCCCCAGGTCACAAAGCCAGCGATCAATTGTGTGAAGACTTGCGGAATAAAGAACAACGGATTCAAAATAATCGGCATCCCAAACATGATTGGCTCTGTGATATTAAAGATCGACGGGATAAACGACAATTTTCCTAATTGTTTCATTTTTGCCGATTTGCTGCGGATCATAAAGAAGGTCACAAAGCCCATGAAGCCAGCAGCATACATACCCATATAAATCACTGAAGGAATCAGATAAGGCAGTTCTTGTCCTTGTTGGTAAGCGGCAATATTCGAAACGACCATGGTCATACTAATCGCGCCGAGCGGTCCTTGTAAAACTGCATTATGAATTCCGAAAAACCATAAAACGGCTAATAATTCCATAATGATGATGATCGATAGCGGACTGGCAACTAAGGAGTTCAACGGCGCATTGATCACATCGATAAAGAATTGGAAAATCGAACTAGATGAAGTAAACCCAAATAAGACACGTAAGACAAAGACGACTGCAAAAATGATCGTGACAACAAACACTGGTGCTAAGGACTGGGTCACCATTGGGGGAACACTGTCTGGCAGTTTGATCATAATATTTTTTCTCGACAAGAAAGCATAAAAGCGAGTGACCAACAAAGCGGTCAGCATGCCGATAAACAGTCCTTGCCCGCCTAAGAAATCAAGCTTCAAGGCACCAATCGTTTGTTCCACTGCTTGGCCATCTTGCATGACAGTTGTTGCGACGGTTTGGGGCATCAACATAATGAAACTAGCTAAAGAAATAATCGCCGAGTTGCGTTCGTTGCTTCCTAACTGTTTTGCGTAAGAATACGCCAAACTGTATACGACATACAAGGCAAAAACGCCAGTTGCTCCGTTGGTGATCGCTTCAACATGTTGGAAGATGCCAATTTTCGTCAAATAGTCCGTCCAACCGGGAATCGGAAAATTTCCAATAATCGTGATAAACGCAATTCCTAAAGTGATGGGACTTGTTCGAATAAAGCCTTCCATCAAAGCGGCCAACACTTTGTTTTGTTGTAATTTTTGTGACATTGGTAATAGTTTGCTACTTAAAAATGCTTCTAATTTTTCCATTCTTTCTCACTCCTTTAGTTTAGATCGTTACACTAAGCATCGTTTCTTTTTGATCGATCCGTATTAGGAATCGATAAGTACCTTTGGTAAAATGTTTGGTTCCTTGATTGTCATAGAAAACAAGTTCTGACAACGGCAGTGAAAATCTTCGCTCTTTTTCTTCCTGGGGCGCGAATGAGATGAGGTCACTCGCGATTAATTGGCGACTTGGACGTACCACTGCCGCTGGGCGCTGCATGAGATAAAGTTGAATGACGGTTTCTGCAGCTGTTGCTGATTGGTTTTTCACTCGATAAGCCAATTGGATCGTCTCGCTAGATACTTCACTACCAAGCCATTCTCCAGTAAACGTACTGTAACTAAGACCTGTTCCGAACGCGAATAAGGGTTCATTTGATTCATCGCGGTATTTTGACAAAAAGCGATCAGAATGCTCACTATCTGTCAGAGGTCTGCCCGTTGGCATCTGGGCACTGTATAGTGGGATCTGTCCTTCACTACGAGGAAAGGTCATCGCCAATTTTGCCGTCGGAGAAGCCTGCCCACTCAACAGATTGGCAATCCCGATCCCGCCCATTGTTCCTGGATACCAAACGAGCAACAGACTATCAAATAATGCTTCCACTTGTGTTAAGACTAACGGTCTGCCAGTGTAAAGCACGCCAATCAAAGACTTGCCAGTTTTTTTCAACGCTTGGATCAAACGCATTTGTTTCATTGGCAGCTGCAAATGAGCTTTTGATGCCCCTTCGCCGCTTTCCAAAAATTGTTCCCCAAAAGTCAAGACGATGACCTCTGCAGCCTCAGCCGCTTTGACGGCTTCTAAAAGCAGCTGGTCTTCTGGTTCGATCGGTCCATTCAGCTGTTCGATTCCGACTTTTAAAGGACCAAATTGCTCATACGAATCGAATAAATTGTATCCACGAGCAAAGATCAGGTTTTCAGGTGCGAAGTGCTTCAGCAAACCAGTTTTTAAAGGAATCGTATCTTGTGGCTTGCCGCTAACTGACGCCCAAAAGCCTAATGTCAACCGGCTTTCTCCATAAGGACCGATCACAGCGACGGTTTGGTCTTTTTTCAAAGGTAAGCTGCCCTCATTTTTTAAAAGCACGCAGCTTTTTTCCACTAACTTAACGGCTAGCTCTTTGGCTTCCTCCGACAAAACCTCTCCAGTCTGTTGCGTTTTCAACCCTCGATAGGGTTCCTCAAACAAACCTAATTGATTTTTTAATACGAGAATTCGCCAGACTGCTTCATCCAACAAAGCTGCTAATTTGGGTTGTTTGATCAGTTCTGGCAAGTGCGTCGCATAGACCGATGTCATCATATCAAAATCAACGCCCGCTTCCAAACCTTTCTGAGCGGCCTCCCGTTCATCTTTGGCAAAGCCATGAGGGACCAATTCTTTGATGGCCGCATGATCGGAGACCAATACCCCATCAAAACCGAATCGTTCGCGCAAAATCTCTCGGTTCAGCCAGCGGCTACCCGTTGCAGGTTCACCATTCAATAGGTTGAAGGCCGTCATCACTAGCAGTGCTTGCGCTTCGATCGCCGCTTGATAGGGTTGCAAATATTCATTGAATAAGCGCTGATTCGACATATCGACCGTATTGTATTCTCTGCCTGCTTCGGGTGCACCGTAACCAGCAAAATGTTTGATGCAAGCAGCAACGTGATTGTCTGCCACTCCTTGATCAAGATTACCTTGGTAACCGGTCACGACGCTTTTAGCAAAACGTTTGGCAGTATAAACATCTTCTCCTGGCGACTCCATCACCCGCCCCCAGCGAGGATCGCGAACAAGATCCAGCATGGGTGAAAAGATCACATGAAGGCCATTTTGGTAACATTCTTTGGCGGTCATCTCAGCGGCTTGCTCGATCAGGTCAAAATCATAAGAACCTGCTTGCGCAAGGGGGATCGGAAAAATCGTCCGAAACCCGTAGATGACATCAGACATAAACAGCATGGGAATCTTAAGTCGGCTGTGTGCCAACGTTTCCCTTTGTAACTGAATCAATTTTTGATGATCATTGACATTATAGATTGAACCAATCTCATGAATCTTCAACGATTTGGGAAGTCCAAGATCTTGCATCGGTCCCGTAGACATCACCTCATTTTCAATGACTAAACTGCCATTCAATTGAATCGTCTGAGCGATTTTTTCTTCTGGCGTCAATTGCTGAAACAATTCTTTCAATTTATTACTATCCATGTTTGCTCCTTCCTGTAACCGTTTTATTTATCTGAATTATAGAAAGAATCCTTCCTTAGATATACTAAGAAACTAGTGTTTATAATAAAATATTTATTGAATGCGAAAAAATTTACGTTATACTAAAAGAAAAAACAATGTTTGGATTTGAGGTGTCTCATGAACAAAACAACGCTTACGACCGCCATGGATCTGCTGTATCGCAAATATTTGATCCCGATGATCCTCTTGGATCAAGAAGGGACTCCCTTGTATCCCCCTCTCACCTTAACAGCCCAGAATCCTCTGAAACACTATTTGGAAGAAACGAACGGCCCAGTTGCGAATCTCTATCATTACGGCAAATATATGCTTGGTTGTTTTGCATTTCAGTTAGCTGGAAAAACCTGTTATATGGTCATCGGACCCTGTGGTGTGATTGGTACACCAGATACGTCTTACCTATTTCTTGAACACGAATACCACTACAATGTGCACTACTCAAAAGAAGACAAATACTCCTTTGAAGAGTACATCCAACTGCTTTATACGCTGTTTGCGGAGCAACCTCTTGCAAAAGACCAAATTCACTGGCATTACCAAAACGAGCCTCACGACCGATCCATGCAAACAGATCTTAGTCTGGAAACCAATCTTTACGAACGTCGGGTGCATGAAGCCACCTTTGATTCCTACCATTTTGAATTGCGTTATCTCGACTACATCAAACGTAATGAGCCTGAAAAAGTGGTTTGGGTGTTCAACAAAATGAAAGAGACCTACAGCGTTTCGCTCTCTCCTTATGAGCTTGAAGGGTTGAAACTAAAATTTTCGGCCTTTGTCGCTGTCGTGACCCGCATGAGCATTGATGAAGGAGTACCAGTCAACCAAGCATTCGGCTTATCTGACTCCTTGATCCAAGGTCTGGTTTATATTCATTCTGCTGAGGAATGTCTTCGCTATATCAAAGAAGCCACCTACCGCTTCATGGAGCTTTTACATAGCTACCCGCTAGCGAAAAAATCACTGCTAGTCAAAACGATCGTGAATCATGTTGATAGCCATCTCTACGAAAAAGTGACCATTGATGACCTCGCTGCCATCACTCAAAAACACAAGACCCATCTGTGCAATCAATTCAAAAAAGAAATGAACAAAACGATCCACAGTTACATTCAGGAACGAAAAATCAGTGAAGCCAAGCATTTATTGTTGTTCACAGATTATTCCTACGAAAAAATCAGCACCCAATTAGCCTTTGCCAATCAGAGCCATTTTATTCGCAATTTCAAAGCAGTCACGGGGCAAACACCAAAAGAATTTAAAGAGCAGCATTACGCCCATGCCTTAAGTTGAAAACACAGTTTACGAAAAAATGCTCAGAAACAATGGTTATTATTTTTAATAACAAGCGTTGTAAGCTATCCTTTTACTCAAATCAATACGAATGAGGAGAGATAAAATGATCCAACTTGCTCGCTTGATCTTTTGGGTACCAGTCATCTTTTTTTCGTTAGGTTTGGTCTTCCTAACCAAACGACTGCCGCGTTTCACATGGGTTTCTCTAACGATCACTGTTTCTTTGATCATCTTTGTTTGTAAAATCTTAGAATACTCCTATGTCATGCCAGATATGAAACTAACCGTTTATTTTATGGGTTTCTTGATTTCTGCTAGTCTGCTTGGGTATATTTTTTATTTGCGTAGTAGAAAACGTTGACTGCAGCTGCGCCTGACTCGCGCCAAAACGCCCTCTTAATGCCTTTTGACTACAACAAAGACGATCTATACCTATGAAGTAGCTCCTTTCATCCCCTTCGTAAGGATTACGGCTCATGATCCCCTTTCGAGGGGATTTTTTTATTGTTCATCCTCACTCATTCTTATTCAATCTGCTTTGATGAAAAAATCACTTTTCGCCGATCAATGCGTGCCAAGCCTTTCTCTCTGATTCCTTTCGTTGTGACACTTGCGATCCCAAAGAACACATTGTCTTCCTAAACAATTAAATATATAATAAAATTGTAAATTACCACATCATAACAAAGAATCATCAAATCTCTTGAAAGGAGCGTTTCCTATGAACTGGCTGACCTTTGTCGTCCAACCACTGACCCTGTTGTTTTTTCTTACAGTATTCTCTCTTGTCTATTTGATACCCGAATCCTTTGTGCCTAAATTAAAAATGAAAAAATTGGCGTTGACTGTTTCATTGATCTTTCTAGTATGGCAGCTGCTAACCCCCTTTCTCTTCTTTTTTTACTGAGCACATCAAAAAAGCGGCTCTCACAAAAGAGAGCCGCTTTGGTTTATTTTTAATCCTGTAACAAACTACCGCCATTGGTGGCAATGACTTCTTTGTACCAGTAGAAACTATCTTTGCGAGAACGGTCAAAGCTGCCGTTTCCTTCATCATCCGCGTCTACATAGACAAAGCCATAGCGTTTCGACATTTCTGATGTGGAAGCCGAAACTAAGTCGGTACAACCCCAAGGCGTATAGCCCATCAATTCCACACCATCTTCGATCGCTTCATACATTTGCTCGATATGCGCCTTCAAATAATCGATGCGATAGCTGTCATGGATTGAACCATCTTCTTCCACCGTATCCAAGGCACCTAAGCCGTTTTCAACGATAAACAACGGTACTTGGTAGCGGTCGTACAAGTTATTCAAAGTCACACGCAAGCCGATTGGATCGATTTGCCACCCCCAGTCAGAGGCTTCCAAGTAAGGGTTTGATTCGCCTAAAGAAAAATTGCCAGCAGTTGCTTCGCCGCCTTCTTCAGGATTGTGGCGGGCAATAGAACTCATGTAGTAAGAAAAGGACATGAAGTCGACAGGGTATTGCGCAAGAATGTCTAAATCGCCATCTTCGAAGGTCACTTCGATGCCGTTTTCTTTAAAGAAGCGCTTCGTATATGCAGGATACTTCCCACGAACTTGGACATCAGAGAAGAAGAGATTCTCGTGGTCACGCTTGATTTCTTCCATCACATCTGCTGGATTTGGTGTAGCTGGGTAAGCTTGCATTCGTGCCAACATCATCCCTACTTTGATGTCAGGATTGATTTCGTGGGCAAATTTTGTTGCTAAACTAGAAGCCACAAATTGATGATGCACAGCTTGATACATGTCAGAAAGGTTTTGTGTGCCGTCTTCGGATAACAAGGCACCACCAACATAGCCAGAGATCCCCATGATATTGATTTCATTGAAGGTCAACCAGTATTTGACTTTGTCTTTGTAGCGGGTCAACACGGTTTCTGCGTATTTGACAAACAAATCGATCACTTGGCGATTTTTCCAGCCACCATAGTTCAACGCGATCCCAATAGGTGTTTCGTAGTGAGAGAGGGTCACTAAGGGTTCGATCCCGTATTTCGCACACTCATCAAACACATTGTCATAAAATTGCAAGCCTTCTTCATTTGGCTGAGCATCGTCACCATTTGGAAAAATTCTTGACCAAGCGATGGACAGACGGAAGGTTTTGAAGCCCATCTCTGCGTACAAGGCGATATCTTCTTTGTAGCGATGGTAAAAATCTGACCCCCAACGTTTTGGATACAAGCCTTCTTTGTCATTTAAGGCAAACAAAACTTTTTCCCGTGTCATTGGTGCAGCAAATTCTGCCATGTTTTTGCGGTCTTCTGGTTTGACAGCGATCGCTGTATCGGATGTGGCTGGGCCACGTCCGCCTTCGTTCCATGCTCCTTCAAATTGGTTGGCTGCAGTGGCGCCGCCCCATAAAAAGCCTTTTGGAAATTGTTTTTCTGTCATGATTAGCCTACTTTCTTTTTCTTTAATAATCGACACAGCAGATCAGCAAGAAAGCATTCTTACTGATCCGACGACGTGCCGTTAAATGCATTTATTTTACGACTTCGATCAAATCGTCCTGCGCTGTTACTTCTTTTGACTGTGTCGTTTGGATGTCACTGTAGTCGTTAGAGTTCGTGACAATGACTGGTGTCAGTAAAGAATAGCCTTCCGCACGAATCGCCTCTGTATCAAAAGAAATCAATTTTTGACCAGCTTTGACTTTGTCTCCTTGGTTGATGTAGGCAGTAAAGTGATTGCCTTCAAGTTCTACCGTATTCATGCCGATGTGGATCAATAGTTCTGTTCCATCTTCTGTCACTAAACCGATGGCATGTTTTGTTGGAAACAAGATTTTGACTTCTGCATCTGCTGGCGCAGTGATTTCACCGATCGCTGGTTCAACGGCGATCCCTTTTCCCATAGCACCTGAAGAAAAGACTTTGTCTTCCACATCTGCTAAAGCAACCACTTGACCAGTTACTGGGCTTTTGACTGTTTCATCTTTGACGCTGGCAGAAACAGTTTTTGCTTCTGGCGCTGGCGCTACTGGTGTTGCTTGACCGTCGACTGGTGAATCAACAGTTGTATACAATGTTGGTACTTTCAACAACATCATGATGATAAATGACGCTACGATCGCAATCACTGTACCAATCGCCAAGTGGATCACACTATGGAAGCTGCCTGTTGCTGGATCGATATATGCAGGATACAAGAAGATCCCCATACCACCCATTGCATAACCAGTGACGTTAAAGATTGACAAGTAGATACCGACGAAACCTGAAACTAAACAAGAAACGATAAATGGTGTTTTCATTGGCAACGTGTACCCGTAGATCGCAGGTTCAGTCACACCGAAGATCGATGAGATCAATGCTGGCATTGCGCCTTGTTTGACTTTTGGTTCTTTCGTTTTCAACCAAATCGCTGCTAACACACCCGTTTGCGTGAAACATGGTAGCACTGCTGCGGTCAAAATAATCGAAGAGCCGTTTTGTGCCATATCCATGATCGCCAATGGTACAAGACCCCAGTGAAGACCAAACATAACTAATACTTGCCATAATGCCCCTAAAGCAAAGCCGTAAATTATTGGGCTGAAATCGTACACCGCTTGGAAAGCAACACCGATCCAGCTAGATGCTGTATTTGCGACTGGACCTACCACAAAGAAGGTCAACGGCACAGTGATCAAAATCGTTACAAACGGAACCACAAACATTTTGACTACATCAGGTGTAACTTTGCGCATAAACTGTTCAATTTTCGAAGCGACAAAAATCGCTAAAATGATTGGCAGTACGCTGTTAAAGTAGCCACCTGCTGGTAAGGTCAAGGTTAGACCGAAGACTTTGCTCGCTTCAGCCACACTTTCTGCTAAGCCAGGATAGACCATCGCCCCTGCGATCGCTAATGCTGTATAGGTGTTCATCTTGAATTTCTTCGCTGCAGTGACGGCTAAGATCATTGGTAAGTATTGGAACAAACCATCGCCTAGAGTATTCATTACTACATAGATACCATTGGTCGCTTCCATCCCAGTTGCTGCCAGCAACGCCGTGATCCCTTTTAAGATACCGGCTGCCGCTAATGGACCTAAGAACGGTTGGAACAGGCTTGAGATAACATCGATAAAGCGGTCAAACAAGCTGCCTTTTTGCCCGTCGCCTTCATCGATATCAAGACTGCCACCATCGGCTAATCCGCCGACTTTCAACACTTCATCATAAACATCTGGCACATGATTGCCGATAACGACTTGGTATTGTCCGCCTGCTTTGACGACGGTCACGACACCGTCACGTTTTTGCAAATAATCAGTGTCCGCTTTGCTTTCGTCTTTTAAGTGGAATCGTAAGCGAGTCACACAGTGTTTTACAGATGAGACATTTTCTTTGCCACCAACGTGGGCCAAAATGTCTTGCGCTAATTCAGTATATTTTGCCATTTTGATTGCTCCTTTTTTATTGGTCATTTAATAAAAATAAAAAGACCAGCCATTTCTACAATAAACAAGCATGAGAGATCCCCTAAAAAAAGAGTGACGGGTTTCCTCATCGAGTATTGTAAGAAAGTGCAGGTCTTGCCAGCCGAACTGTAACGAATCCATTTCCATTCTTAGGTTAATTTTGAGTGAGCGGCTAAGTTACCGATATGCAGAATCAAATACATCAATTCCATATCGTTGACATGCCAGCCCTTTTGTTCAAATAAGTATTCTTTGATCGAATCTGCGGTTTCTTTTTCTTTTGGATAGCTGCTGAAGGCCAAGGCAATCATTGGATTTGCCAATACTGGCTCTTCTTTTTCTTGACTTTGTCGAATTAAATAATAGCGAATGTGGGTCACGAACCGTTGGAAGTAGGAAGAATTCTCATCAAACTCGATGTTCATGCTGTACTTAACGATCCGTAAAATATTGTTCGTCAACTCGGTGTGCTCATAAGCACTTTGATTGGCGCTTTTTTCAATTTGCGCATTGACGAAATGCAAAGTGATAAACGCAGCTTCTTCTTGTGAAAAATCGGGATACAGCTCTTTGCGGATCAACTCGACCGCTTGGACACTGACCGCATATTCCTTGGCATAGATTTTCTTGATTTCCCAATGCATGGGATTGGTCAAAACAATTTCTTGCTTTTGACGACTGATGGCAAACAAGATATGATCCATCAGTGTGAAATAAACATTTGGATTGAAATCGGTTCCAACACTATCCCGAAAAAGACGCACGATTTCATAAATGACGGCCATTTGTTTTTCGTCCGCCTTCGTCATGACTTTCGACATATGTTCCACTGTCAAATCATCTTCTGGATAGTATTTTTTTTCGATTCGCTCAGCTGGAATCGGGTCACCCGGTTTCGTTTGAAAGCCGATCCCTTTTCCCATTAGGATCACTTCAACTTCATCTTCTTTTGAAAGTACAACATTGTTGTTGATCCTCTTGATAATCTTCACGAACGATCCTCCTTGATCAGCATAGCCCGTAAAAACGTTGCATCCTTTGACGTCTATGCAGAAGGTCTTGTATTTTTTTCTTTCTCTGACGTGCCGTTAAGTGACGAGGTGATTGACTGCTCCAGACAGTGCTGCAGGCTATCGTCAAACCTAGCTGGCAGTTCATTGCGTTTTACTTCTCCCCTCCTTTGCTGATCAATGACTGGACCTTACCTTGGAACCGGTTCTTTTTTTAGCGAATAGAAATAATGGAGCAAAAAAAGAAGACCAAAGCAAAAAAGTGTACAACCCAAGAAACTTTGGGTAATCAACGCACTTTTTTCCTCTGGTCTTGCCTGCCGAACAGTAACGAATCCAGTAATGAGAACACTCTCATGTTCCGTTGAGATAATAGTACTCATTCTGAGAAAAAATGTCAACACTTTTTTTGCAAACGTTTTTCTTTTTTCCTTTTCGGCTTTGTTTCACTCTTATTTGAAGTGGATTTTTTACTGATAGTGAGGGGTTTTTCTGTATAAACCCTCTGTGACAACTCTTGCAGATTTTATCCAACAGCACACAACAAAAAAACCGTAATCTTCGTACATTACGGTCATAGCTAGAAGGATGATGCTTTACAAAAAACGATCAATCACAAAGAATCAAAGAATTGGGGAAGGTCTGGTGCATGACAGACATTCAATGTGACTGACCGCTTTTAGCGATTCATGCGCTTCATGACTTCCACAAACGAAAAGGTGTCTTTGAGAGGGGGAAGCAATCAAATAACCTTTCGATTCTTCAAGATGTTGCTCGATCCTGCGATAAAAACCGCAGAGAGCGAGGAAATGCTGTTCCTATCATAAAGGAAACAGTCACAAGACTTATCATTGAAAGGTCAACGATAAGGTTTCGCAGAAAAGGCAGTACTAGTTTTTAAATGGGTTGATTTCCCAAGGGCCGAATGGTTCAAATTCCATGAAAAACTACCTCCTTTATTATTTGCTATACCTTATTATATTTGATAACATGTTATTAAAATCACATTGTTCAGAAATGCGTCACAATTAAGGAGGTCCCCCATGAAACAGCAAGGCTCTTTAATCAAAAAACTGCGTACAGATCGCAAAATCTCGCAAGCCAAGCTTGCCGAAGGTATTTCCTCACGTACTACCCTTTCTTCATTCGAAAATCGTAAAACAAACCTCTCTTCACAAACCCTTTTTGACTACTTAGACAAAATGAATATTACGGTTCATGAGTTCAGTCTGTTGATCGACAGCGAAGCCACGGATCAGAAACGTCAGCTGGTGCAAGATTTCTATACCCGATACTATGATCGAACACTGACTCTCGACTACTTGACTAGCCTGGAAAAACGCTACTTTGAGACACAAAATTTTTTTTATTATTCTTTGTATGTCCAAGGCTTGCTGCTGCTCAACCGTGAATCATTTCTGATGAATCGAGGAGCTTACACCCAAGAAGTTGAACTGGTAAAGCAATACTTGTTTGATATCGAAACCTGGGGGCGCTTTGAGTTGAACTTATTCTCAAATTTGTTATTTATTTTTGACCAAGAAACCATCAGTTATTACTTAGATCATGGGATCAAAAAAATCCTTCACTACGCCAATGATCCATTTTATGCAAATCTGTTAAGTGTCGTGATCTTAAACGGCTGTGCCTTTGCCAGCGAAAATAAAGATGCCTATCTACTAAACAAGTTTCTGCTTTTGTCTGAACCGCTACCCAATACACCCCTCTATTTTTATTTGAAAATCCATCAAGTGCTGTATCAGGAAATTTACTCGTATTTGCAATCCGCTCAGTTGAACAAAGAGATTCTAAAAAACACCTTAGTCGTTATTGAACAAGCCGGTTACCAGAACCATAAAAACGATCTCCAACAGTTGCTTGCTGCTGTTACCAATCGTGCGATTTAGCCGCTTATTAAATGGGCATTTATGTAATGTTATCTAACAAAAAAAGCTGATCTTCCAACGGAGCTCAGCTTTTTCGTCAATGTCACTCCAACCCGCCCACGAAACAGCCGCTCGAAATGAAGGGTTCAACATTCGACTTGCTTCTTCCGTCTACATGGACCAAGAAAAAAACCAGTTAGGTTTTAGACCTAACTGGTTTTGTTTGGCAAAAGCAACGAGCATGCTGCTGCCGATTCATTTGTGTAATTTACTAACCGATTAACGAGATTCTGAAGTCACACCGATGGTTGCCCATGGGTTATGATCGGCGTCAAATGCCCAGGTAAAGTTTGCGACACGATCAGAGATCGGTAAGA
Organism: Enterococcus sp. DIV1083b; assembly: GCF_051713705.1. Classification (NCBI taxonomy): domain Bacteria; kingdom Bacillati; phylum Bacillota; class Bacilli; order Lactobacillales; family Enterococcaceae; genus Enterococcus; species Enterococcus sp. DIV1083b. Next base: position 1,277,228 of record NZ_JBIOQJ010000001.1, on the reverse strand, counting down.
TTTGATTCCGATACAACGTTGGGATCGCAAAAGCTTCTTCAATCGCATATTCTTGCCATGCATCAAAAGCAGCCTTCCGTGTTGCTTCATCAAAGGAATCGATTGAATCGATCGCAGCTAACAATTCAGTGTTTTCATCTGACTCAAAACGAGTGTAGTTAAATGCTGAATTTGGTCCCCATAAGCTGGTTGGTGATGGATCTGAACCAGTAGACCAAGCAGCTTGGAAGACATCGATATCTGGATCATCGTTTTTCAGCTTGTCGTAGAAGGCTTGGAAATCGATCAAACGACCTGTTGAATATTGAACATCTAAACCGATTTCTTGCCATTGTTGAACATAGTAATCCGCCAATGGTTGGGCAACTTCCCCACCAGACATTGACGCAAAGTTGATGGTCAATTTGTTGCCATCTGGATCTTCTCGGAAGCCATCGCCATCAACATCGATAAAGCCAGCGTCATCTAGAAGTTGGTTTGCTTTCTCCATATCTAAGTGGTATCCTTCGGCATCGCTATTGTGCAACGTACCATAAACAGGTGGGATCAATGTTGAAGCATTTGAACGCAAGCCGTGGTAGAAACGCTCACCGATTGCATCATTGTCGATGGCATAGCCCATTGCTTGACGCAATGCTTTGTTCGCCATTTTTGCATTTGGATCAAAATCAACACTGTTTGTTTCATCATTCCATGAACCTAAATTAAAGCCAAGATACGTGTAAGATTGTTCTGGACGACCTAACATTTGGTAGCCATCCATGTTTTGATACGTATCAAAGGTATCTGTTGGCATTTTTAAGACTAAATCGTATTGCTTCGCGTTTAACGCTTCATTGATTGAAGCCGAAGGGACGTTACGCATCACGATTTTTTCTAAGTTTGGTGTATCGCCATAGTAATGTTCATTCGGTACATATTCCACCGTTTCACCTGGTACGATATTACTCATTTTGTATGGACCAAAACCGATTGGATTGGTTCGAACGGGATCACTTGAAGGCATATCTGCCACTTCAATGCCTTCAAAGGCATGTTTCGCTAATGCAGAATGCCAGATCGCTCCACCGGATTGCTGCATACCTGGATGCATTTCTTTAAACTCGATTTCAACGACTTTATCGCTGACTGCTGTGATTCCTGAGATCGTATCGGCATCGCCGCTGTGGTATTCTTCCATACCAACGATATTCGTAAAATCATTGTTGTAACGAACGCCATCATAGTCTTGATGTCCGATGACTTCATAAGAGAAGATCACGTCTTCAGCCGTTACATCGACCCCGTCAGACCATTTCAAATCTTCACGCAAAGTGATCGTTGCTTTGTTGTTATCGACATCTAATTCTAAATCAGCTGGTCCACCATTCACAATTCGGAAATCTTCATCTTGTAGGAACAAATATTCATGGCTTGGTAACATGAAGTCACGGTCATAAGCATCTTGATAAAACTCCCATTGAAACAACCCTTGGAATTGCGTATCAGTTACTACCGCAACATCTAAGACGCCCCCATCGATCACTTCATCGTTATTTTTAACTGCAAGCTGCAAATCATTGATATCAAATCCAGCTGCCTCAGTTGATGATTCTTGTGTATCTGTCGAACCTGTTCCACCTCCGTTACTTTGTCCGCAAGCCCCTAAAACAAGCGCTGCCAATAAAGTAATCATGCCAAACTTCGTTTTCTTCATACTCTTCCTCCTTATTTAAATCCCTTCCTCGTGATTCAGTGATCACTCGATCTTCGAATAAAAAAACCAAGCAAACAGTTTTTTTTATCTTAAAATGGCTTTTTTATTAGAAAATCTGAACGAGATTAACTAAATTATAACAATTTTCGTAAAATTCTTTCTGTCAATAATTTCACCGATTGATGAAATTATTGAAAAAACGGCGATTCTCCTTGATACATCGCCGTTATTTTTATTCGCATTTTCTTAAATTTTTCTTTTTCTCCCTTTTTTGGTTCTCATTTACCTTGTTCTCCCGCTGCTTAAAACTGTCAAAAAATACTTTTTTGTCGCTAAAAGGTGTGATACTATGAAAAAAAGGAGCGTTCAATGAAACTATGGCAGATAAACGAGTTTTCTTACAAACAAAATCGAAACCCTTTGCACCTATCTCACAGCTCTTAACCCAGCGCTTGCTTTTGGCGTATAGCATCGTCTTGATCCTCATTGGCTTGGTTGCTTCCCCTCCTCAAGCTTTGTGGCAAGGCTCGCTGGCAATCTTAAATGCCCCCAGCAATTTGATTTCTGATTATTTTGCGATCGGCAATCTTGGAAGCGCCTTTTTAAACAGTGGCTTATTGACATTGATCAGTATCCTCCTTGCGAAAAAGCAAGGAACGATAATTAGTGGACCAATGATCGCTGCTTTTTTTACCATATCTGGCTTTTCTTTTTTTGGAAAAAACATCTTTAACTCGATTCCCATTCCACTTGGTGTCTATTTATACTCTTACATACAGCAACGCCCCGCTACACAATATTCACTGGTTGCCTTATTTGGCAGTGCCGCCTCGCCGGTCATCAGTTACTTAGCATTCGGTTTAGGGTTGCCTTTACCCGTCGGGATCGCTTTTGGTTATGGCATCGGTCTATTGATCGGTTTGGCGCTTCCTCCTCTAGCAGCTCAATTTTTACAATTCCACCAAGGTTTTTCTTTGTATAATATCGGGTTTGCTGCTGGCATCATCACTATGTTTTTCACGAGTTTTTTACGCCTGTTCGACTTAGAAGTCTATTCAAACAAACAGTTGACGACAGATTATCACTATTACCTGACTGGGTTCTTGCTCATTCTTTGTCTTGCTATGTTTCTTATCGGTTATCTTCTAAATCAGCGATCCCTCAAAGGCTTGCCTGAGCTTTTTCAAACGTCAGGGAAATTAATGACGGACTATGTCACGATTTTTTCCCTTGGGGTCACGATGATGAACATGGCGATGATGGGGATGTTGATGCTGTTCTTTGTCTTCTTCTTACAAGGCGAACTATCTGGTCCCCTTTTAGGCGCAATATTGACCGTGATAGGCTTCAGTGCATTCGGGAATCACTGGAGAAATAGTTTGCCTGTCATGATTGGGGTGGTTTTAGCAACCAAGGTCGGTTTGACCTCTGATGTATCGACCTTCAGTTTATTGCTGACAGCGATCTTCGGCACCAGTCTAGCCCCCATCAGTGGGTATTATGGTCCAGTTGCTGGCGTAATCGCTGGGGTGGTCCATGCAGCCTTGGTCACAAATATCACCTATTTACATGGAGGATTGAACTTATACAATAATGGCTTTTCCAGTGGATTTGTCGCGGCAGCAATGGTACCATTGTTAGATGAATACCAGCAAATCAGAAGGCGGAGAAGAAAATGATTGAAAAAGAACGGGCACGGCGAATCGTCGATGAAGTGGTCACCTACTTTTTGTCCCATGACTGTCAAAAGATAATAAGTGAGATGGCCTTTGAAGCAGAGGGGTTTAAAGCAGTTGTGCAAGGTCAATTTCCAGAGCAGCCCTCTGATTTAGAACATTTTATCGACATGCTCAACACACCAAGAGATAGCACGTTAGAAAATTATTATGTGGAGCTGTTAGGCGGTCATCAAACGATCCATGAAGAAAAAGATTACTATCTATTAGGATTAATGATCGACGAAGCATCCATCATGTACGAGGATGAGCAATTGATCGTTGAATTGTATCGCAAAAAATACAACTGAAAAGCCCTACGCAAAAAACGTTTCTAAGCGGTGACCTTCACCCTTTAGAAACGTTTTTTGTTCGTTTGTCGTGACAAAAATGAAAGTTTATTGATAGATTTTTCACACTACTTTTCAGAAAACCAGCGTTATACTTTCATCATAATAAAAAACGAGGTGACCGATAGATGAAAAAACTTCTGATTGGACTTGCAGCGCTCCTCCTCATAGGGTTCGGCGCATTGCAAGTCGCACAAACCGTCATCATGGGCGGCGACAGCTACTATGTCCAAATCACCACAGATGGTGAAAAGACGACTTCTAAGGATGACAATGGGAATGTCTATACGCAATACCATTACGAATTGCCAGGGTATGACGAAAACGGCAAAAGCAAAACCCTTGATTTCAACGGTTTCCAAGAACGACCATTGCGCAAAGAAGCCTATTTGAAGCTTACTTGGAACGAAAAAAAAGGGGTAACTGGCTATGAAGAGGTCAAAGAAAAAGACATCCCAACCAAAGCATTAACCCAATTAAAAGGAGCGTAACGCAACGATGGAAAAAATTATTCAAGCAAATGAACTGACCAAAGTATACGGAAAAGCCAACGAAAAACAAACCGAAGCCTTAAAAGGCATCAGCTTTGATATTGAAAAAGGCGAATTCATTGGAATCATGGGGGCTTCTGGTTCAGGGAAATCCACCCTACTCAACATTCTTTCAACGTTGGATCATCCGACAAAAGGTGCGATTCGCATCAACAATAGCGATATCACCAAACTAAAAGGCGATGCCTTGGCAGATTTCCGCAGCCGTGAAATCGGCTTTATTTTCCAAGACTTCAATCTATTAGAAAACTTAACGGCTTCAGAAAACATCGCTGTCCCGTTGTCTTTACAAGGAGTCAAACCAAAGATCATCCAACAACGGATCAAACGAGTCGCAGAACGCTTGTCCATCACACATATTCTCGACAAATATCCAGCAGCGATCTCTGGTGGACAAAAGCAACGGGTGGCAGCCGCTCGAGCCTTGATCACGGAACCAACGATCCTTTTTGCGGATGAACCGACAGGTGCCTTGGATTCAAAAAGTGCGAAAGACTTATTGAATATGATGGACGACTTGAATACCAATGACCAAGTGTCGATTTTATTGGTCACTCATGATCCCCTTTCTGCCAGCTATTGCCAACGTATTTTATTTATCAAGGACGGAAAGATCCATCAAGAAGTCAAACGTGAGGATCAAAGCCGCGAAGCATTTTACCGCCAGATCCTTGTCATTCTAGGAAACTTGGAACAATAAGGAGGAAGAACACATGCTTTGGAAACTATCACTTACCGGGATCAAAGCTCGGTTGAAGGATTATATCGTCCTCTTTTCTGGTTTAGTCATGGCTTCAGCCATCTTTTATATGTTCGAATCAATGGCGAGCAATGAAGCCTTTTTAAAAAGCAACTCGATCATCAGTATGGTGGTCTTCGTCTTTCGTTTTGGCTCGGTCCTCTTAGGGATCATTACCTTTGCCTACATCTTATATGCCAATTCTTTCTTGATGGCGATGCGCCAAAAGGATTATGCCATGTTTATGATGTTAGGAGCCAAAGGACGAAAGATCGCCCAAATGATTTTTATCGAAACCTTTATGGTAGGTATCGTTGCCACCGCTGTCGGCTCTATCTTAGGGATCGGCTTAGCAAGTGGTGTCAATACTTTGCTAGTCAATCAATTAAACTTGCAGATCACCCATTATGCAGCATTTAGTCCAGAGGCATTGATCGTAACCGTCGTCTTCTTCTCGGTTCTCTTTTTGATTGCTGCCATCTTCAATGCACGGGCAATTGCCAAAAAATCGATTTTAGCATTATTACGGGAAACAAGCACGCCCGCACAAGTCAAACAACGGCCATTCTTGCTCTTCTTGCAAACAATTTTAGGTCTTTGTTCCTTAGCCATCGGCTATTATATGATGAGTGATTTGATGACCTTCCAATTGATCGGCATCGGCATCGCCCTTGTCACGATTGTTCTTGGCACATACCTAGTCTTTCGTTCGGTGATCATCGCTCTTTTATCCCTATTAAAGAAGAACGATACGATCGCATTGAAAAAGTTAAACAATTTCACCTTGTCGCAATTAAGCTTTCGGATTCGTGAGTATACCCAGATGCTTTCGATGGTGGCGATGCTTTTTGCTCTAGCATTAGGTGCCTTGACGGTTGGTCTTGGCTTTAAAAACGAGATCCCTATCTTGGCAAAAACTGTTGCCCCTTATGACTTGTATTTGAACAATGCCCAAAACGCCTCTGACGAAAAAGTCAATGCGTTAAACCCGACCCTTGATGTGACCTACAGCATGAAAGAAACGGATGACACCATTTATTACGTGAAGGAACAATTCAACGAAAACAACTTGCTCAGCTCCAGTATGGATCAGTTGAGTGTCGATGTCACTTACAACAAGCTGACTGGCGATCAATTAGCTTCTGATGTGACCGCCCAAGACCAATTGCGTAGCTACCTCTTACCAGAACAACAAGGTAAGGAGATCCAAGTCGTCGATCAAACCGCTTTTGGTGCGGTCAATGCACCTGAAACCAGCTTGCGAATGGTACAAGTCAAAGACTTTCAAGCAAGCTACGATGGGCTGCGTGAGTTGGCGCAAGCAAATCAAGACGCAAATTCTTCAGAAACCGCCGATATGAATTTTTCCCAACGGGTCTTCGCTTACGACAGCTATAACGGGATTTTCTCTGGTTTTGAATTTATGGGCTTCTTCCTGGGTATCGCCTTCTTGACGATGTTAGCTAGCTGCCTGATGTTCAAAATTCTTTCAGGGGCAAACAGCGACATTCAACGTTACACGATGTTGAAAAAAATCGGTACCCGCACGCGTTTACTGAAAAGCTCGATCCGCAAAGAGATTGGCGTGCTCTTCCTAGTTCCTGGTATCTTAGGAATGATCCATGTCTTGTTCGGTCTAAAAATGTTCACCACCTTGATGATCGATCCGTACCATGACCTATGGCTACCTTTTGGTATCTTTATCGCCCTCTACGCCATTTATTACGTGGTGACTATTGGGTTATACACCAACATTGTTTTAAATCAAAAGAAAAAATAACAATCACTCTCTGAATTGCTCAACGCAAAGAGACCATCAAGCCATAAAGGGCATGATGGTCTCTTTCATTTTTTCGTTTTTTCTCGCACAAAGGGAAAGCAAGCTTAGGGTTTGACCCCTAGATGCATCGCCGCCGCACCTCCTGCATAGCTTTTGACTTGCAACACATCAAAGCCAGCTGCCTGAAATTCTCGTTTCAATGCCTCCCTGTCAGGAAAATCCCGTGCGGACTCCTGCAGCCAGGAATATTCTTGATAGCTTTTGGCGAACAGTTTGCCAAATAACGGCATGACATGGTGAAAATAAAAGGTAAACAGTTGCCGCCAGCCGATCAGTGTGGGCTGTGATGTTTCGAGACAAACGATTTTCCCACCTGGGCGCAACACCCGATGGATCTCTGCCAAGACTTGTTGGCGATCCGCGACATTTCTCAACCCGAACCCGATCGTCACATAATCAAAGTGCTCGTGTGGAAAGCTTAATGCCATCGCATTGCCGGTCTGCCACTGGATCTGCGTTTGTTGCTTTTTCTGTGCCTTTTCTTTGGCAACCGTTAACATTTCTTCGCTAAAATCAACGCCGGTCACTTGCCCCGTCGGACCGACCGCTTCATTCAACGCAAACGCCCAATCCCCGGTACCGCAGCATAAATCTAATATCTCAGCACCCATTGGTACTGCCATTCGTTTCATGGTATCCTTGCGCCACCGTTTGTGCAGCTGAAAGGAGATAATACCGTTCATTCGATCATAACGGGAAGCGATCGATTCAAATACATCATGTACTTTGGTTTCTTTGGCTGTTGTTGCCATTGCGGCACGTCCTTTCTTTTCCTCGTTTTAGACCCTAAATTCTTAACGTTTAGCTGCCAGTTGCTAAAAGCTGCTGATAATTTTAGTCTAGCACGAAAAAACGAGGGGAACAAAGACCATGCTTGCCATCGTTTTTAGTCGATTTGCATTGTTAATAACTTAAAGTATTATCTTTTTGTGCATATACAAGGTTGCCATCCGATAATCATAATGAATCATCGAAAATGCCAATAGTTCGCCATTTTTTAAGTAACTATCATCCCTTACAATCAGTGCGGGCATGCCTTCTTCTAGATGAAAAAACGCTGCTTGTTCCTGTGATAGCGGTTTGCTTTGGATGAACTTGTCGATGAAGGCGACTGTCAGTTGTTTTTCTTCTGCCAAAGCTTGGAACATCGACCCCTCCATCATTGTTTCGGAGATCTCCCCCACGATTTCAGGTATATAATAGGAACGTTCAATCAAATAGGGTTTGTCATCTAATGTGCGAAAACGTTGGACTTCGATAAAGTGTTGATCTTTCGCAAATTGTTTTTGACTTGGAAGAAACAGCGCCTCTGATACTTTGACCAGCCGCTTTGAGGCTTTGACCGTTCGAATGTTTTTCTCGCCCCGTGTCAAGTCTTCATTGAAGCCAAGATCACCTTGTTCAATGGCCGGTTTTTGGTTGTTTTGAAAGCGAATATACGAGCCGCGGCCTTGCATCTGGTAGATCCAGCCCATCTTGCTCAATTTATTGAGGGCTTGACGTAACGTATAACGAGAAACGGGATAAATCGCCAAAAGCTCTCGTTCACTAGGCATCTTCCCCTGCTCATTTCCTATGTCACCCGCTTCGATCTTTCTGATCAATTCCGCTGCTAAGTCTTCAATACTGAGTTTCGTCATTTGCCTACTCCTTTCCTTCGGATTCTCTACTACTATTATCATCTTTGGCGTAAAAAAAGCCAGCTATTTTTCATAGCCGGCTTATCAAAAAAACAGATTGATTATGCCTTCGTTGCGTTTGCTTGTTCGTCCTTGTATAATTTGCCATCATACATTTTGATGAATGGGAACCAAATCAAGAAAGCAACGACTGCACAGATGATTGCTAAGACAAAGGCACGCCAGTCACCACCTGAACCAATAAAGCCAGATAATCCAATTGGGGTCGGCCACGCTACTTGAGCAATCGGTGGGTTAACAAAGCCTAAGTTGATGCCAAAATAAGCAACGGACATTGAAGCCATTGGTGCTAAGAAGAATGGGATCGCTGTGTACGGGTTGTATACCACTGGCATCCCGAATAAAATCGGTTCATTGATATTAAAGAAGGATGGCACGATCGCTGCTTTTCCTAAAGCACTTAACTGCGCTGATTTTGCAAAGAAGGCGATGAAAATCACCATTCCTAACGTCGCTCCTGAACCACCGATCGTAACAAAACTGTTGTTAAATTCACCCGCAAAGGCAATGTTGGCACCATTTTGGTTTTCCACCATATTTGACAACACGATTGGCGTCAAGAATGAGGTCACGATCGTTGCCCCATGAATACCGACGATCCATAGTGCATGCATGAAGAAGTAGATAACAAGCAGTCCGATCCAGGTACTGGTCAATTGCGTCACGAAACTAAACGGAATCGCAATGACTTTGAAAATATCTGTGCCCATTGCGACTAATGCACCATTGATAACGATCACAGCTAATGAAGTCAGTGCCGTTGGAATCAATGCCGTAAAAGAGGAAGATACTCCTGTTGGCACTGTGTCAGGCATTTTAATGACAATATTGCGTTTCACACAGAACGCATAAATTTTTACGGCAATGATCGCCATGATAATCGCTGTAAAGATCCCAGTTGTTCCTAAACGAGTAACGCCGCCAGCCATTTCCCAGCCATCGATGATTTTTTGGTCATCAGAAATCACATTGACTAGTGTTGCCATACCGCCTTCAAAAACTAATTGTGGCAAGCACATAAAGAACGCCATCATAGAAAGTAATGCTCCATTGACTGGGCTCAGAACGATTTTCTCTTCTTGCGCTTGGATTTTCGTGTACTCGTAACCAAACACGACACAGAAGTAAAGTGCTAAAATCCCCATTGTTGCGGTATTACCTAACATGTAAAGATTTTGGATTTTATCGAATGACGCACTCCAAATACCCTCTAATACAGGAAAACTTTGTGGCAAAACGCTGATGATCAAGAACATTGATCCTACGATAGTGAAAGGAATCGACGCCATCCCGGCTGCCATGACCCCACGAACGATCCGTAATTGTGAGATTTTCCCCATTGGACCCATTAAGTAGCGGTCCAAGAAGGCAAACATTTTGTTATTTTCTGAATCCATTGACTGTTCCTCCTTGAGTTTCAAATGTAGTCAAATACGTGAAATATTTGTCGCGGTCATGCTCGATCAACCACGCTTTACGCTGAATGAACAAACACGCCATCATGCCGACAGAAAACAAGGCAAGTAAGATCCCTCTACCCGATTGATTCATAAAAGGAATCAACGTTGCTTGCTGCCCGATCAAAATACCAAAAATTGCAATGAGATTGACGCCGAATTGGAGCCAATAACCGATCTTTGTCACCAGTAAACGATTCGATTGCTGCCAATATTTTTGAGTTTGTTCAATAAGTATAAGTCCATCAACGATCAATAAGGCAATGGGAATCAAACCAGCCCATGTCCATTGAGACAGACTCAATAGGGTCCAATAAAGATTGACAAAGAAAAAGATCGCAGTCATATAACGAAAAAGCAAAAAACGATTAAACCGCATACTTTTGTTTGCATATTCTTTCTTGGCTGCTTGGGTTACCGGTTTCCTTTTGGTCACAAGTCCTCCTCCTTTCGTTTTGCTTTCGCTCAACAACTTGTTCGAACAAGTTATATTCTAGCAGAATTCTTGTTGAATGCAACCGATTTCTTTTTGAAAGTGTTCTCTGAAAATAATCTGCTTTTTCATTCGTTATTTCTGAAAAGTTAAGCGAATCTCAAGGAACCTTGCAGGATAGCGAGGGAATGTTCCTGACTCTTGGCTTTTGTTCGAGTAGAAAAAAGTTATTTTTAGCATTCGTTTTTGCAAACAGTGTTTGTTCCTGAAGGCTTTATCCCCCAAACAAGGCAACAGGTTTGTAAACTTGCTAACTTTACAGTACACTCTAAGTAACAAAATGTTTGATTTCGAACACGCGTTATTTTTAGTGATCGACATTCCCTGTACTCGTTCCTTAAAACGAAAGGAGATCCTCCCAATGGATGTATTAGAAACTTACTTAACCAGCATTGAAGATCCAGTAAAGCAAGAAAAACTGCGTGCCTTATTTGCCGCTATTACCAAGAAATTTCCTGACCTCGTTCCAGTCATCAAGTGGAATCAGCCGATGTTTACCGCCCATGAGACCTTTATTATCGGTTTCAGCGTTTCAAAACCGCATTTTTCTGTCTCCCCTGAAACCAAGTGTCTTGAACAGTTTGCCGATGCTATCGAAAAAGCTGGCTACAGCCATACGGATAACATTTTTCGCATCAGGTGGACTGAGCCGATCGATCAAGCATTGATTGAGGACATGATCGCTTTCAACCTGAAAGACAAAGCGGAGATGACCCGCTTTTGGCGCTGAGCCAATCGAGACTTCGTAAAAAATGAGCAACTTAAAAACCGCAGAAGCTGGTTCGCTTCTGCGGTTTTTCTGACTATTATAAGCCTAATTCTGGCGCCGGATCAAAGAATCCTGACCATAAGCTTGTTGACATCCCTAAATGTAGATGGACGCCAGTTGAATTTCCAGTCGTTCCCATACCGCCAACATATTGTCTAGCTGAGACGCTTTGTCCGACCGAAACAGCTGGCAGCGTACTAAAGTGCATGTAGTAGCTGTAAACGCCATTGGCATGTTTGATGATCACATAGTTACCAGTTGACGGACCATAGCCCGCTTCAACGACTTCGCCTGCTTGGATCGCATAGATCGGCGTTCCTGTCCCCCCAGTAAAGTCGATGCCATTATGTTGATTTCCTGATGCACCTGTTGGATCTGTTCGATACCCAAAACGACTCGAAATATGAACCGAATCGACTGGCATTTGCCATCCACCTGTGCTTGCTTGTTCCTTTGGCTCAGCTGCTTGCTGCACAGGTGCAGGCGTAGCTGCAGTTTTTTCTGACGACACCGATGTTTCTGGCGCCACTGCGGCTTCCGTCTTCGGCTGGGCTGCTGCCACTGCTGCTTGTTGAACGGCAGGACTTTCGGCGGTTTCAGCTGACTTGGCTTCTGCTGCTTGCTGACGTTTTGCTGCTTCTTCTGCTTCTTTGCGCGCTTTTGCTTCTTGTGCTTCTTGCTCAGCCAGTTGCTTCAACGCTGCTTCTTTTTGCCGTTGTGCTTCTGCTTTGTCTGCTTCCAATTGGTCTTTTTTCTCTTCCTCGGTGTTCAACGCCAAGGCAAGGTCGGCTAGTGCAACTTCTTGATTCAATTTGACATCAGCTAATTCCGCTTGTTTTCCTTGCAATGCGTTTGACTGCTCTTCGATCGCAACCAATTGTTCCTGCAACTCTTTTTCCAATTTCTGGCTCGTTGCGATATCTTCTTGCTGTTGTTCGACGATACTGTTGCTGGCATTCATGATCGTTACAGAAGCGATCGCCCGTTGAATGGCTTCTCCGATGGATTCCGCATCAACGATTTTTTGGAACAAACGATTGGAAGGTTCCGACGTTTGAATGTCACGCGCTTGATTCGCCAGTACTTCTGTGCGCTTGATGATTTTCTCTTCAAGGACTTGGATCTCTTGTGCCAAGGCATTGACTTCTTCTTCCGTCGCCGTTTTCTTTTGTAGGATTGCTTGGATTTCTCCTTCAATCGATTGAATCTCTGCCTCTGTAGATCGTTTCAGTGATTCTAATGAGGTGGATTCATTTTTTATGTCATTGATTTTTTCATTTTGCTGCTGGATCTTCTGATCAAAGCTGTCTGCGGATACCGTCACGACAGGCAGCGTCAGCAAAACAAGTGAACTTGCAACCAAAAGTGTCTTTTTCATTTTTTCTCCTTAACTAGATGTGTCTTATCGCTTTCTCTAGCATACCGAAAGATGTCACTCTTGGGGCTGTTTTCACACAAATAACATCTGGCTGCAAGAAATTGACATCTAGCTGAAACAAAGTTGTTAGAATATTTCAACGAAAAAGATTGCTTTTCTTCGCCATTTAACCTTCGTTACTTATCAATCGGTTCATCTCCTATCCGATTGCCTACGAAAATGCCGCGATTTGCAGTAATCAGCAGTGGACCTATGCTATACTGAATAAAAAAAGGAGGTTCTCATGATACAACAAGTGACCAAATTTACCGATTCTGAATTAGAAACTATCGCCCAGATTTGGCTGCAAAGCAATTTGGAAGCCCATGACTTTATTTCAGCTGCCCATTGGCAAGATAACTATGACTTTGTGAAAAAAGCCTTTGCCGATGCCCTTATCTACACCTATTCGGTGGATGATCAGCCTGTCGGCTTCATCGGGATGTTGGATGAGTATATCGCTGGTATTTTCGTTTTGAAAGACTATCGTGCCCACGGCATTGGAAAGCAACTTTTACAAAAAGTACAAGCAGAACACGAGAAGCTGACTCTGAACGTCTACCAAAAAAATACAGCTGCTATTGCGTTTTATCTCAAACATGACTTTACCATCGTTTCTGAACAACTGGACTCTGATACCAATGAAATCGAAAACACCATGGAGTGGCATCGTTGATGCTGCTTTTTTTCACCTTCTTTTTCCCCTTTTGATCAATCGTACGACCATAACCGCTGATCGGCTGACCCGTCGAATCAATGGATACATTAAACGTCAAAAAGCATTGCCTTCCATTTGCTGGATCGGCAATGCTTTCTTTATTTACTAGCGGTATTTCAACCAATGGTTCCCCCATTGGTGACAATCACTTCGCGATACCAATCAAAGGATTTTTTTCGATACCGTTTGAGTGAACCAGTTTCCTTTTTTATCAGTGATAATCTGGTAAATAATCCCCATGGGCTTCGATCAAATCGTCGACTAATTGGGTAATGTCTGCCAATGATAGTTCTGATGATAAATGAGGATCGAGGTATGCTGCTTGATAAATCTTGTCTTTCTCAAGGGTCAACGCTGCTTCGACAGTCAATTCTTGCACATTGATGTTGGTTCGGTTCAATGCAGCAAGCTGCGTTGGTAAAGCGCCGACGTAGGTTGGTTGGATGCCGTTCTTATCCACCAAACATGGAACTTCCACACAGACATCTTCTGGTAAATTGGTGATCAAGCCTTTATTCAAAACATTTCCAGCAATAACGGTTGGATTGCCGGTCTTGATGGCATCCATGATATAAGAGGCGTATTCCCGACTTCTCTTATGGGTCAAATCGCCATTATCGACGATATCCTCCCGCATCGTTTCCCAATCGCGAATCTGATTTTCGCAACGGGTTAAATATTCATCCAACGGAATCCCCAAATCGTCGATCAATTCTGGGTATTTTGATTTAATGAAATAAGGGTGATACTCGGCATTGTGCTCACTAGATTCTGTAATATAATAGCCAAAACGTTTCATCAATTCAAAGCGGACTGAATCACGGTGGGGATTTTCTTTCTCTTCAGCCAACTGACGGATCGTTGGATAGAAATCTTCCCCATCTTTGGTAATTTCCAATAAAAATGCCATATGATTGATCCCAGCAATTTTCCACTGGAAGTCAGCCAGATCATATTGTTCTTTGATCCCTAAATACTCGAATAATTCTGGAACACATACTTGCACACTATGACAAAGCCCAACCGTTTTGATGGATGTTGCTTTCAATACCCCCATCGTCAGCATCGCCATCGGGTTCGTATAATTCAGCAACCATGCATTTGGACAAACTTCCTCCATTTCTCGAGCAAATTCCAACATGACTGGTAACGTACGCAACGTCCGAAATATTCCGCCAATGCCCATCGTGTCACCTATTGTTTGACGTAAGCCATATTTCTTCGGTATCTCAAAGTCAATGACGGTGGAAGGTTTGTAGCCACCAACTTGAATGGCGTTTACTACAAAGTCGGCATCTCTTAGTGCTTCTTTGCGGTCATGATAGACCTGTATTTCTGCTCGGTTTTGATTGGCATTTTTATTGATCGTCTTTAACATTGCCTCGGATTCACGAAGTCGTTTCTCATCGATGTCGTAAAGGACGATGTGGGAATCTGCTAAGCTCGGGGTCAACATTGCATCTCCTAGAACATTTTTAGCGAAAATAGTGCTTCCTGCTCCAATAAAGGTGATTTTTGTCATTCTCTATTGCTCCATTCTTTTATAATTTACCGCCAGTAGTGGCAATTCCTTCAATAAATTTACGTTGAAAAATGATAAAGACAGCAACCATGGGCCAAATCGCTAGTAGCGAGCCTGCCATTTAGAGCCACTTTCTTGAAATGATTCATGCTCTTTTTATGTATCCGCTTTCTTTTTACAAAACAAATATACTGTTTACTAATCAGATTGTCAATGCCTTTTAACTAAAATAAAAAGAGTAAACACTTTACAGTGTTTACTCTTAGCATTAATCTCTTTCTTTTTCACTTTCTCTGACGATCATCTTACTGGCCACCATGATTTTAACAGGTACTTGACGAATGCCTTTGATCCGCTCTTCTACCATCCGTAAAGCAATTTTTCCCAGTTCTTCCATATCGATGGCAACGGTACTTAAAGATGGGGTCAAAAATTCTGCAACTTCGATATTGTTGAAACTGACTACTGAAATATCTTCTGGTATCCGATACCCACGTTTTTGCAAGGAGCGATATGTACCAACTGCAATCGAATCATTGGCGACCATAATAGCTGAAGGAAGGCTCTCTTTGCATTGTTCAAGCAATTGCTCAGTGGCTTTGATACCGTCTAATGTGTTCCATCCTTCTAGGTAGACATTGATGTATTCTTCCAATCCTTTTTCTTTCATCCAATACACATAAGTGATCATCCGCATATCATCTGGCGATTGATGTATCTCACTGGATGCATCCAGACGTACCCGATATCCCCCAATAAAAGCGATATTTCGATGCCCTTTTTTATACAAACGCTCTAAGTGCTCGGTTGCTGCTATAGAGAAATCCGTATATACCGCATCCCATTCTGAAGACAAAGAAGGATCATCGATCACGACTATATGAGGATTGACTGCTGCGATCTTTGCTAAAAAAGTTGGCAAGACTTGACCAATGACAAGGATTCCCTGATACTCCCTTAGCTCCTCAATGGCAACGGGGTGTTCAGACATATAATACGTTTTTTTTATGCGAAACTTATTTTGTTCTGCTTGTGCTTGAATGCCACGACGAATCGCCCGAAAATAGGGATCTTCTAATTCAGCTTCTTCCGAAACAGTGGATACCACTGCAATATTCATTGCCTTTTTCACAGGTACTTTCTTCTTACTATAGTGAAAATATTCCACGGCTTCGTTGATCTTATTTTTTGTTTCTTGCGTGACAGATAACGTAGGATCTTCATTGAGCACCCTCGATACAGTTGCGATCGATACACCCGCTCGTTTTGCGACGTCTCTAATTCCTGCCATAATACTCTCCTTTTTTACTTTATACTATGATATAAACACAAAATGATCAGAATGAAAAGAAATTTTAGTTAACAACCAACCTACTTGTTTACCCACAGTTTCAAATCATCTATGGAGAAGCAATCAGTTCAACGTCTCTTCGCAATTAACAAAAAATAGAAACGAGCAGCGACCAAAGAACCGCTGCTCGTTTTTCCTCCTTATTTCCTATGACGACCGCTACTCTGCTGGATACTCCCGCAAGCGATACCCGACGCCGATTTCAGTGATCAAATATTCTGGCTGCAGCGTATTGGTTTCGATTTTTTTGCGAATGTTTGAGATATTGACTCGCAAAGTTTGTGCATCCGCTGCAAAAGGTCCCCAGACTTCGCTAGTCAGGGTATCGTAAGTGACGACTTTGCCTAAATTCTTGAACATAACTGCCATGATGCGGTATTCGTTTTTGGTCAAATGGATCTCATTTTGATTCTTGTACAGGATTTTTTTTTCAAAATCGATCGTTAACTCCTTGTTTACAAGAATTGGGCTGCTGCTAAAGGCAGTTGTCTCCTTGTGCCGTAGTGCCGTGCGAATGCGGGCAAATAACTCATTGGTACTGAAGGGCTTCGTTACATAATCATCGGCACCGAGGTCTAATGCTTGCACTTTGTCTTGTTCATCTTTGCGAGCAGAGATCACGATGATCGGTGTGTTCATGCGCTTACGGATGATTTTCAACAGCTCCATACCATCAATGTCCGGTAAGCCCAGATCCAGCAAGATGAAGTCGATGGTTTCTTCCTGCAAGAGCATCAATGCCTCCATGCCAGTGCCGACTGATGTAAAGTTGTAATGCTCTCTTTGCAAGACGACTTCCATAAAATCAACGATATTCGAATCATCTTCAATCAATAAAAAATGTCGCTGCATGTTCTCCCTCCTTACTGCTTTAAATAAATACGAAAGATCGTACTCCCTGCTTTCGTTTCGATCGCCAATTTGCCTTCATGGGCATGGATGATGGTTTTAACGATACTCAGTCCGATACCTAATCCATTTTTTGAATCCACCGGCACTTCGGTGTCATTGGTCAAATTCGCTTGGATTTTTTGGTATTGCCCTAAGGGGATCTCCCCTTGGTTTTCGATTTCAATGACCACTTCTTGCTCTTGAGAAACTCGCAAGAAAATCGGTGTATCGGCGGTTCCATGGCGAACCCCATTTTCAATCAAATTAAACAAGGCTTGTTCGATCAAGATGGGATCGACTTGGACAAAAATCAGCTGATCAGGCATCTTCACGATGATTTTTTGTTGCGGATAGACTTTCTTTAGGTGTGTCAAAACCGCTTCGATAATTTCTTCGATTGGTTCTTCACTGCGCTTGACCGCCATATTGGTCAAGTTGATACGGGTCACCGACAATAAGTTTTCAACCATGCGGATCAACCACTGGGATTCACTTTGGATGTCTCCTAGCAGCTTTTGTTTCGTTTCCTTTTTGATCACGCCTTCGGTTTCACTCAATGTTTCGGCAATGCCAGAAATTGTCGTCAAGGGGGTCCGCAAGTCATGGGAGACCGCACGCAGCAGATTGCTGCGGACTTTTTCCCGTTCGTTTTCTAATTGGATCTGTTCTTTCTCACTCGCTAATGAGACTTGTTCCAACACGGTCGCGATTTGGGTGATCACAAGGCGCAAGTAATTCAATTGACTATTGGCCAACTGATGCTCCTCGTTGCGTTCTACCCCAAGGGCGCCTAGTGGTTTGCCGTTTAAAACGATCGGCAAGTAAAACCCATTGGCACCAATCAGAGTATCTGTGCCGCGACCAGCTTCTTTTTGATTTTTCACGACCCAAAAAGCGACGGCTTTCTCATCCTTGCCAGTCAGTTGAGACAGTGTTTCTCTTGAAGAATGCAGACTTCTTAAATGGCCTTCTCTGTCATATAACGCCACTTCTCGCTGGAGTAAGCGTGCCAAATAGGTGGTCGTACTTTCATAGATTTCTTGCTCATTCCGCGTTTCCATGTATTGTTTGTTCAGTTCATACAATATCTCCATTTGATGCTCTTTTTCCTTGGCATTTTCTGCTTGGGTCTTCAATCGAACCATCAAGTTACTGATCATCAAGGCAACGATCAGCATGATCACTAATGTGATTGGATAACCTGCTTTATAGACCGTCAAGGAATACAAGGGTTCGACAAAGAACCAGTTGTAAGAAAGGACACTAATGATCGATGCCATGGCACTCCATAGATAGCCACTCGTGTAACGGGCCACTAAGAGAACAAAAAAGATGTAGACCAGCATCAAGTTCTGCTCGCCGAAATGCAGATACTGCATGCCTTCTGTCACTAAGGTGGCGAGCATGATCAGCCCAAAGGTCAAGGTGAAATCTCGACCGCCGCCTTCAAATAATTGCGAAAATGTCAGCCGTGGTCGCTGCATTTTTTCTTTAAAAGGAATCAAATGGATCTCAATGTCATCAAGGCGGCGAATCAAGCGGTCTTCTAAATCCTCGACAAACAATTTTTGGAACCACTTTTGAGAAACCTGTTTCCCCATGATAATGTCACTGGCACCCGTCATTTTGGCATACTCTACGATGGTTTCAAAACTGTCATCCGCTTCGATGTTGATGACTTCTGCTCCCAAACGCTCTGCCAATGGCACTTCGGTAGGTGTATCATCTAACGATCGAACTTGGATGACCGTCCATTCGGCACCCACTCCTTGGGCTAAGCGGGCGGTCCAACGAATGCATTTCTCTGCCATTTTCGGCAAGCGATCATCAATGATGGTCAAAAGCTTGCTTTGGACTCGTTTTCGACCGCCGTTCATTTGATTGATATGATTGGAAGCTTTTTGGATCGCTAATCCACGTAAGTGATCAAGTTTTTCTGGCGTAAAAAAGTTTTTTAGCGCTCGTTTGGCATTTTCATCAGCATAGATTTTTCCTTGTTCCAATCGATCGATCAGTTCGTCTGGTTCAACATCCACTACCCGCAAACTGGCGTGTTGGAAAAAGGTGTCAGGCACCGTTTCTCTGACTTCCACTTCCGTGACCTTTTCCACGATATCATTCAGACTTTCGATATGCTGGACATTGATGGTCGTGTAGACGGTGATTCCTGCATTCAATAGTTCATCGACATCTTGGTAACGTTTTTTGTTTCGCGCACCAATGGGATTGGTATGTGCCAACTCATCGATCAAGACGATATCTGGTTTTAGTTGGATCAGTCGATCGATATCTGGCTCATAAAGGGTCAATTGCTTGTGCTGGTATTGCTTTAATGGTACTTGTGGTAACCCTTCAAGCAATCGATTAGTATCGGGACGTTTGTGGGGTTCGATATAGCCGATCACCACATTTTTGCCCATGAGCAAACACTCATGGGCTTCGGTTAACATCGTATAGGTTTTTCCGACACCGGCAGCAAAACCGAAAAACACCCGTAGTTTGCCACGTTTAGGTCCAAAGCCTGCTTGCAGCAGTATCTCTTCTGGGATCGTCTGCTGGTTGTTTTCACTCATAGATGCTTCCCCCTATTCCTCGGGTAATTGATCGAGCTGCTGATTCAAGGTCATGATATTGACGTATTCTCTTGCGGAGAACAGATCAGCTACTTTATTCCTGTTTATTATATCATGAATTATTTGTTCATCGATGCCTCTTGTGTCAGCGATCCGCGGCAGTTGAAAAAGTGCCGCTTCGACACTGATATCAGGATCGACGCCACTACCCGAAGCGGTCACGAGATCGATCGGCACACTGGTTTGGGTTGGGTTTTCTCCCAGCAACGTCGCTGTCCGCTCAGCTACAGTCTTTTTTTGGGTCGTATCATAGGGCGACAATTGTGAAACGGTTTGATCACGCCCTTGGAAGTAACCTGCTTGGTCAAAAGGTTGCGCAATTAGCTCAGATCCTTTGATCGCTCCGTCTTCCACGATTTGACTGCCGTTGGCTTGATGGGCAAAAAAGACTTGTCCGACTCCAGTGACCAACAATGTATAGAGACCGCCAAATAGCACGGTACTAACTAGTAAAAATTTGATACTGGCAAAGAGGGTGTTCTTCATCATGTTTTCCTCCTAAATGACTCCTTGACTCTGATGGATTTTTCTTATAGCAGAACAGCTGACAAAAGCAAATCTACTAGCTTGATGCAAATGAATGGTGCGATGATGCCGCCTAGGCCGTAGACGACCAGATTGTGCCGCAGCATTTGGCTGGCTGGTTTTTCTTGGTACTTGACCCCTTTCAACGCCAGAGGGATCAAGGCGATGATCACGACTGCATTGTAGATGACTGCGGACAAAATCGCAGTTAAGGGACTACCAAGATTCATGATATTCAGCGCTGCGAGTTCTGGATAAATCGCATAAAACAGAACAGGGATCACTGCGAAATATTTGGCGATATCATTTGCGATACTAAAGGTCGTCAAAGCCCCACGGGTCATCAGCAGCTGTTTACCAATTTGGACTACTTGCAGTAATTTGGTAGGGCTGGAATCAAGATCGATCATATTGCCCGCTTCTTTGGCTGCTTGCGTACCAGTGTTCATCGCCATTGCCACATCGGCTTGGGCGAGTGCGGGTGCATCGTTGGTTCCATCCCCCGTCATAGCCACCAAATGCCCTTTTTCCTGATATTCGCGAATCAGGTTCATTTTGTTTTCTGGTGTTGCTTCGGCTAAGAAATCATCGACGCCCGCTTCGGCGGCAATAGCAGCTGCCGTCAAAGGGTTGTCCCCAGTGATCATGATCGTTTTGATACCCATCTTGCGCATGTCGGCAAATTTTTCTTTAACCCCGTTTTTCACGATGTCTTTTAAATAAACGACCCCGAGTACTTGGCCATTTTTCACTACGACCAATGGAGTTCCACCAGCCTTAGCGACTTTTTCTACGATCTCGTCACATGCCGTGGGATAGGTCTGCCCTTTTGCCGTCACATATTGCTTGATCGTATCCGCAGCTCCTTTACGGATCTCATCACCACGATAGTCGATCCCAGACATCCGTGTTTTGGCACTAAAATCGATCCAATGAACATCGGCTTGCTGAAATTCCCGTTCACGAATATTGAAGGCTTCTTTGGCTAAAATCACGATACTGCGTCCTTCTGCCGTTTCATCGGCAAAAGATGCCAACTGCGCTGCATCTGCCAACTCTTTAGCGGTGACCCCCGGTACTGGCAAGAACTCACTGGCACGGCGGTTTCCCAGAGTAATGGTTCCTGTTTTATCCAGCAGCAAAACATCCACATCTCCTGCTGCTTCAATCGCGCGTCCACTCATGGCGATGACGTTTTCTTTGGTCAAATGACTCATTCCAGCGATCCCAATCGAGGAAATCAAGGCGCCGATCGTGGTCGGTGCGAGACAAATCAATAAAGCGATCACGATCACACTGGAAATCGCCGTTCCCCGACCAGATAACTGACTGCTAAAATCGGTAAAAGGAATCAATGTGATGGAAACTGCCAAGAAGATGATGGTCAGTGTCACTAAGAACAGCTGCAAGCCAATCTCATTGGGTGTTTTTTTCCGTTGCGTCCCTTCCACCATCGCAATCATCTTATCCAAAAAGGAGTGGCCATTTTCAGCGGTCACTTTGATGACCAAGTAATCGGAAACGACTAACGTTCCTCCCGTGACTGCACTGCGGTCGCCGCCAGATTCACGAATGACAGGTGCTGATTCTCCTGTGATGGCACTTTCGTCCACCGAAGCAGCACCTTCCACGACATCCCCATCGGCAGGAATTTGTTCGCCAGATGGAACATACACCAAGTCGCCTTTTTTCAAATCGGAGGAACGGACTTCGATAAAAGCCTCTTTCGCTACATCTTCCAAGGACATGACTTTGTAGGTCATGATTTCTTTTTTGGCTTGCTTCAAACTATCCGCTTGTGCTTTGCCGCGCCCTTCTGCCACTGCTTCGGCAAAATTGGCAAACAACAAGGTCAACCATAAGAAGATGGTCACACTGATGCTAAACCACAACGGGACCGTTTGTTCTTGAAAACATAAAATCGTTGTCAAGATTGCCCCTAAATAAACCACAAACATCACGGGGTTTTTGATTTGGTGACGAGGATCCAATTTCTTAAAGGATTCGCCGATCGCCCATTGATAGATTTTTTTCATTTTTTCTCTCTCCTATTTCGTTGTAAAGAAGTCTGCGATTGGACCTAAAGCCATCGCTGGTAAAAAGCTCAGTGCACCGATCACGATGATCACAATGATCAGCATCGTGACAAAGACTGGACTCGTGGTTGACAAGGTTCCTTCATTACGAACGGTTTTCTTTTTGGCCCCCATGTTTTCTGCCAGATATAAAATGGCTGCGATGGGAACGAAACGTGAAACGAACATCAAGATACTACCCAAACTATTTAGGAAAACAGTATCTGCGGTCAAGCCGCCAAAGGCACTCCCGTTATTGTTGCTGAAGGAAGTTGCTGCATACAACAGTTCGCTAAAGCCATGGGCGCCTTGGTTGGTTAGCCAGCTCATGATGTCAGGATGCAAGGTCATCAACATAGCCCCGAAAAGAGTCAGTAGCAATGGCGTCAAAATAACGATACTCGTCATTTTAATGTCAAAAGCTTCGATTTTTTTGCCGATATATTCAGGTGTTCGTCCGACTAATAAACCAGCGATAAAGACCGTCAATAATAGAAAAGCGATCATGCCATAAAGTCCGCTTCCGACACCACCAAAGATGATTTCCCCCAGCTGCATCAAGAACATCGGGATCGCACCCCCGAGTGGTGTGAAACTATCCAGCATGGCATTGACTGATCCACTGGAAGCAGCGGTGGTACTCACTGCCCAGAGACTCGACCAACCGACACCGAAACGTACTTCTTTGCCTTCTAGATTGGCATTCCCAAGCACTTGACTGAATTGCGGTCCATAAGCTTCACTGATCACTACGCCAATAAAAGCTAGGATCAAAAAGACGGTTGCGGTGATCAAGATCGTACGTCCTTGTTTCCATTCTTTGATCCAAAAGCCAAAGGCAAAAATCAAAGCAGCTGGCAGCAACAAGATCGCTAAGTTTTCTAAAAAATTACTGAACATCGTTGGGTTTTCAAATGGATGGGCGGCGTTGGCGCCAAAGAACCCGCCGCCGTTGGTCCCTAATTGCTTGATGGCGATTTGACTCGCTACTGGTCCGAGCGCCATCCAAAAGGATTCCCCCTCAAATCCATTGACTTCCACGCCGCTGCTCAACGTTTGGACAACGCCTTGAGACAGGAGCAAGATCGCTAAAATCAATGAAAGTGGCAAAAGGATATAGAGCAAGGAACGGGTGATGTCTTGCCAAAAATTTCCTACCGTACGTTTTTGCTTTTGCTGCAGCCCACGAATCAAGGCACACAGTACGGCTAGTCCTACTGCCGCTGATAAGAAATTTTGCACCGTTAATTCTAATGCTTGGGAAAGATTGGTCAGTGCTTCTTCCCCAGCGTAAGCTTGCCAGTTCGTGTTCGTCACAAAACTGACGGCTGTGTTCAATGCTAAGTCAAAGGACATATTCTCAACGGCTGCCCCTTGCGGTAACCAGTGCTGAACCATCAATAATCCGGTCAAGCCGATGATGGAAAAGACACTGACGGCCAAGACGGAAAATAGATAGGTTTTGGCGGTCATTTCTTTTTTACTGACCGAACCAATCACTCGATAGGTCAACCGTTCAATGGGTTGAATAAAGCGGACAAACCGCGGTGTTTTTCCTTGCATGATTTCTTTGATATACCAGCCCAAAGGAACCGCTGCTGCTAGTAAGATCAGTAAAAATAAAAAGCCTTGCACAAAATAGCTACTCATCGTTCTCCCCCCTCAAACAAGTACCAAAAGAGATAGATCATTACGATCACTCCGATTATTCCTAAAACAAGATTCATATTCTTCACTCCTTCATGACGTAAGCATACGCAAAAAGAAATAAAAATAGTGTAAATCTTCTGCTAGCATCTTTATATCTTCTTTATACGGCTGCTTATCGGACAAGAAAACCGCAATACAGCAGGTATTAAAAAAAACAGCGGATATCGTGAAGGATATCCGCTGCTAGAGTCATTGCGACTTATTTCGTTTTTCTGCTTTTGTTCGTGTGTTTCTTACGAAAGAAGACGATCCCCGCTAGAGCAACAAGGCTCACTCCTGCAATCGAATAGCCTTGAGTGATGGCTGTACCAGTCTTTGGTAGCACCCGTTTGTCCTTTGCGGTCGCTTTGGTTTGTTTGTCAGTCTGCCCTTCATCCGTTGGTTTTTGTTGCCCTTTGTCAGAATCATCTTTCTCTGGCTGCTGATCGTCCTCCTCTGGTTCTTCTGCTTTTTCAACGACTTTGATCGTCGCTGTGGCGGTGACTGCTTCTTGTGAGCGAGTACCAAATAAACGTGCGAAAAAGTTAGGAGTTGCTGCTTCATCGGTTACGATTGAATAAGTGACTTGATAGGTGCCCGTTTTCTTCGTATCCACCGAACCGTCCACCAGTAGTTGCTCCAATGCGAGTGACTTACCGTCACGATCTGTAGCGAAGACAAAATTGTCGGCTGCTGTCCAGTTGTCACCGACATAAATCACGCTATCTTTCACAGTCACAGACGTTTGATCTGCCAACACGGTGATCGTGGCAGTTGCTTCGGCTTTGCCATTTCGATAAATGACTTGGTATTTTCCAGGCACATCAGTATTGACTGTACCGCTAATCAATACTTGATCATAATCGACTACTTGTCCGCTTTTATCTGATGCCGAGACAAAATTATCGACGGCTTGCCATTTCTCTCCTTCATAGATTGTACTATCTTTTGCTACGACCGTTTCTTCGTGAGCAACCACAGTGATTGTCGCTGTGGCGCTGACTTTTCCATTCGTATAAGTGACATCGTATGTGCCTTCTTGATTGGTATCGACGGTACCAGTAACGATTACTCCTGATAATTCAACCGTTGCTCCCGTTTTGTCTGTGGCTGAGACAAAGTTGTCGGCAGCTTCCCAATCGTCGCCGACGTACAGAGTACTGTCTTTGGCTTTGACACTCGTTTGATCTGCCAATACGGTGATCGTCGCTTTCGCCTCAGCTTTACCATTGCGATAAATCACCTCATATTTCCCTGGTGTGGCGCTATCGACTGTACCTACTGTTGTGATATCTGCAAGTTTTACTGCGTTGCCGTCTTTGTCTGTTGCCGACAAAAAGTTGTCGTCGGCTTGCCAGTCATCGCCTTCATAAATCGTACTATCTTTAGCAACTACCGTTTCTTGGTTGGCAACGACCGTAATCGTCGCCGTTGCTTTGACATGACCATTTTGGTAAACCACTGGGTACTCGCCTGCTTTGGAGGTATCGACTGAGCCATTAACGGTTACTCCTGAAAATGGTAGGTTTGCTCCTGTTTTGTCTGTGGCTGAGACAAAGTTGTCGACAGCTTCCCAATCGTCGCCGACATACAGAGTACTGTCTTTGGCTTTGACACTCGTTTGATCTGCCAATACGGTGATCGTCGCTTTCGCCTCGGCTTTGCCATTGCGATAAATCACTTCATATTTCCCTGGTGTGGCGCTATCGACTGTGCCTACTGTTGTGATATCAGTCAGTTTTACTGCGTTGCCGTCTTTATCTGTTGCCGACACATAGTTGTCGGCGGCTTGCCAGTCATCGCCTTCATAAATCGTACTATCTTTAGCGACTATCGTTTCTTGGTTCGCAACGACTGTAATCGTCGCCGTTGCTTTGACATGACCATTTTGGTAAACCACTGGGTACTCGCCTGCTTTGGAGGTATCGACTGAGCCACTAACGGTTACTCCTGAAAATGGTAGGTTTGCTCCCGTTTTGTCTGTGGCTGAGACAAAGTTGTCGGCAGCTTCCCAATCGTCGCCGACATACAGAGTACTGTCTTTGGCTTTGACACTCGTTTGATCAGCTAACACGGTGATCGTGGCTGTCGCTTCGGCTTTGCCATTGCGATAAATGACTTGGTATTCTCCTGGTACTTTCGTATCCACGTCACCACTGGTGGTGAGCTCTGCCAAGCTTAACGGTTGCCCCTTCTTATCCGTTGCTGAAACAAAATTATCCGCAAGTTCCCATGAATCTCCAACATAAAGTGTACTATCCTTGGCAACGACTGTTTCTTGATTGGCAACCACGGTGATCGTCGCTGTTGCTTTTTGATTGCCGTTTTGATAAACCACTGGATATTGACCTTCTTTGGAAGTATCCACGGTTCCACTAACGGTCACTCCTGAAAATGGTACATTCGCTCCTGTTTTGTCCGTTGCCGAAACAAAGTTATCAACCGCATGCCATTCATCCCCGACGTATAAGGTGCTATCTTTAACTTTGACCGATGTTTGATCAGCTAACACGGTAATCGTGGCTGTCGCTTCGGCTTTGCCATTGCGATAAATGACTTGGTATTCTCCTGGTGTGTCCGTATCAACTTCGCCGTTGATAGTCACTTCTGCGATTGTCACTGCATTGCCGTCTTTATCCGTTGCCGATAGAAAATTATCAGCTGCTGTCCATGCATCGCCCACATATAACGTGCTGTCTTTGGCTGCTACCGTTTCTTGGTTGGCAACCACGCTGATCGTCGCTGTTTGGCTAACGCTACCGTTGATGTATTTGACCTCATAGGTGCCAACGTTTGTCGTGTCGACCTCGCCATTGACGGTGAATTCCGAGAAGGTCAACGCATTGCCGTGTTTGTCTGTCGCTGAAACAAAGTTGTCTTCAGCATGCCATTCATCTCCCACGTAGATCGTGCTATCCTTGGCGTCGATCGTCGACAAGTCTTCTTCTGGTGTGATGCCGACAGAAAGATGATTGCCTGTCCGGTTCACTTGCACCTCTTTACCAAGCTGAAGTTCCTGTGGTATGACGTAACCTTCTGGGACGTAGGAAACATAAAGCGTATAGGTCCCCGTATAAATATCAGTTAATTGGTATTCTCCATTTTCATCCGTTACGGCAGAAACGATATCTCCTGTCAATTGATTCCGAAGCTTCAAAATAACCCCCGCAATCTTCTCAGTTGGTTCTTCGGTATTATAAACATCAAGTGTCGCATTGGTTTTGTAGATGATCCCGCTGGAATCGCCTGCCGAAAATTGCAGATTGGCCACCGTCGAGGTTGCCGTCCGTTTGGCTTCCGACAAGGTATCGATCGTCTCAGAAGCAATCGTTGCTGAGGCTGAGATTTGGCCGGCGTTTTGTGAAAGGACGTTGTAACTGATTTCGATGTTTTTCGTTAGAACATAGTTTGAAAAGACAAGCAGTACGTCCCCGTCAATTTCTTTGACTTCATAGCTGTCATCTGGCACATTCGAAACAGCGATCGATCCTAAATTGATTTCGCCATTGGTATTTCCTAACGATTTTAGAAGGATCGTTGGATTTGCTACCTTTTTCGAACCATCATCGATATTTTTAGTCGTGACCTTGACCTGCGTCATGTTTTTTGTATTATTGACTGGATTTTGGGTAACTCCGATAATGTCCGTTGCTGTATTTGAAATAGAAACTGTGGCTGATCCTTGCAGATTATTGAACAACGGCTCTTTTGCAAAACCAGGCACATAAATGGTACTCATTTCTTGCCACCCATTGGCGTATTGATAAGAAATAATGTAGCGTCGATTGGTCGTCCCAAAGTCAAAGGTGTAATAGTTGGTTGCCTCATTGTGAGTGATCGTTGGATAATTTGGATCGCTTTCTTTCATTGCTTGATTATTATACGCCCCATAATCCCAATACTGCGGATAAATGCCACTGACTTGTTCATTGGAAACATCGATGATCGAAAACACAACATCGGTATTTTTCGGCACATGGGTCTCAACGGTCAAATCACTGATGGTATCTTGACGAGCATTCACTAAAAACTGATTCTTACTGCTTTGCAGTGTATATTCAGAATATAGTTTTCTTCCCGTATAGACAGAGGTATGAATCGTGTCGAGCCCGGTTGCGGAAATTGTGAGGGGAATGGTTTCCCTTGGAATGGACTGTGTTGATGGTAGACTGTCCGGTACATAATTGAATCCAATGTTAAATTGAATGGAATAAGTAATTGGCGCCGTAAAGGTAATCATTGTTCCGCCTTCTACTTCTTCAATCGTATAATCTTTTCCTAAAGTATAATAATAACTGACTTTTGGTACCTTTCTAAAAGTAAGATACTCTGGATGTTCAACAAAAAATTTTAGATTTTTAATTGGTTGTGTGGTACTGCCTTCGATATTGATAGGTGTGTCACTCGTATAAGCGCCATTTTGATTGTAATTTCCCCAAGCCGTCTCGGCGTTATCGGAATTAAGGACGCTGATAGGTTTAACATAGTTATCTTCAACGATTTTAAATTCTTTATTAGCGATCAAGGGTGTGGAAACATTCAGAATAATATCTTTCTGATCAAAGGGTACGGTCGTTTCCGTGGAACCAAGAGCGAGATTGCTGTCTTTTACAGCGGTCAAAATCAGTTTATCTCCTTTATTTTCGACAGAAAAATAATCTGAAAAGTCCACATTTTGGTAAAAGGCGTCTCTTGCTGTCAACTGATCCGTTGTAATCGGCTGTCCATTTTGACTAGAAAGAACGACTTGTTGGCCCGCTTTCATCGTAGTCGGCATTTGATGAATTGAAAGATAGTAATTCCCTTTCGAATTAACATTCATAAAGTTGGCCGAAGCAACACCCATATAATACCTATAATCGACTTCCTTTTCATCTTTACTGGTTGCTGCTGTAAAGGAAAACCCTCTGTTTTTCGCATCAGTTTGTTTCAGTTGCAGCGAACCAAACCCAGTAGTCGGAAACCCTTTTGAAAAAGAAAATGTATAATCGGTTAGCTGGGTCAAGCTCATGGTGAATTGATAAGAAATACCATAAGCCTTTTGTTTGTCCATTTGATTGATTTCAACAGAAGTATTGTAGAGACTATTTGATGTGATCGTGTAGTCAGATCCTTCTATTAAGGCTGTTTGCGTTTCTGGCTTGATCTTTCCTTTAATATCCACTTCATAGCTGAATACTTTTAACGGTTGCGTTTCAATCTTTTTGAAGGAAGCGCCCGGCGTATCAACTAGATGTAACGAAAGAGTTTGTGTGCCGGTCAATGCCCGATCGGCATTGTAATAAACCATGCCTTCCATACCAAAGACATTTTTTTCTGACACATATTGAATTGGATCGACCTCTTCATACAAGTCAATCGCATAACTGGTCTTGTTTTTATCGTCGATCGCAATCGTCAACTGAGGCTTATCTTCTGAATAAAGATAGCTGGTTAAAATGAGCGAAAAAGATGCATCATGAACGGATTGATTAAATGTGATCGTTAATTGACGTGATGCACTATCTACTGCCCAAGATGCATTGGTTGCATCATTAGTGCCTTGCATATCATTAAACCCTAGGCCTTTTGGCAAATCAAAAACAACAGTGGTGCCTGCTAGATAGTCTTCGTCATTGATTTCAAAATCTAATTTGAGTTTCACTGGACTGTTGTTTAAAAGCCGCGTTTCTTCCGTTTGGCTGAATTCTTCGCCAGCAATTGTCAGCAGGGTACCTTTTTTCAATAGCTCTTGGTCATTGATACGGGTGCGGACACGAGAACTCTTTTGGGTTTCTTTTGCCTCTTTGGATTCGGTTTCTGAAGAACTTCCTTGTGACGAGTCAGTGGTATCTGCTGTATGGGTGGAAGAAGTTGCAGTAGGCGTTTCACTTTGATTCGTTTTTTCTGAACCCGTCCCTGAGGTTTTTTCGCCGCTTTCTTCTGAAGAACGATCCGATTGAGAAGACTCGGTTGGTTGTGGATCACTTGTGTTTATTTCATTGGCAATGCTGCTAGTTGAATCCAGCAGATGATTCGAGCTGTCTAAAGTACGAATCGTTTGTTCCTGTTCCGTTGTTTCCGCAATCGCCATGATCGGTGTGACTACTTGAGTCAGTCCTAAAGCGGCAACAACAACGCCATGACGAATTCGTTTATTTCTCTTTTTCATTTTTTTCCTCCATTAAATATATGTAGTTTTAACTGATTGCTTTACGGATTTTTTTTCCAACTTCTAATTCTTCCCCATTAAAAAAGCCCAGAACATTATTTGTTCGATCGATCATTTTGATTTGGCGTGCATTGATAATGTAGGATTTGAAAACTTTATAGTACTCTGGCAGATCTAATTGTTTGATACCCTTCAGCGAAGTTTCGAGAAATTCGATTGACTTTTTTTGATGACATGCGATTCGGTTTCGCTCTCCTTTAATCGTTGCTATATAGTTGATTGCTTCTGCATCAACGATCATCAACTCTCTTTTACTAGCAATTTTTAATAAGTGCTTTTTTCCGAGTAATGATCGTTTGATTTCGATCGCTTCTGTTAATAAATTTCTTAGTTGCATCATCACATCCATTTCTCTTGTATCGATGATTCCCAAAAGACAGATAAGGTTCAGTTTTTTGATTTCGATTTTGGAGGCATAGGCACCATAAAAAGCAATTTGACACTTTTTACACCGTTTCCTCAAACTTCCTGCTAATTGAAAACCTCGATCAAATCCTTTGAGTTCAATGGAAAATAAGAATAGGTCGTTCACATCAGTCAGATACCTTTCAAAAAAAGGGGCTAGATCGTCAGGTGAAATGATTTCTACCAAATAATGTGGGAAAGAACTTTCTGTGATCATTTTCTTCATCACATTTCCATTAAAAAAATTGTCATCTACTATATAAATAGCAAAATTGCTCAAATTTGCAGACATCTTAATTCTCCTTTTCACATCATTTCTAATTGTATTCTTAATTAAAAATGCCTGCATGCACTTTCAAACAAATTAGCGAAACATTTATGCAAAAAAGGGGATTTAAATGACAAACAAAGTAAGAAAAAACGCTATAATTGGTCTAAACCTATTATAGTAAAGCACTCCTCGATGCATTGCTTTCTCAACAAATTTCTAAAAGAGAATGTGCAAGCACCAATAATAACCCTCGTTTTTTTATTCGAAAAACGATTAATTAAAATCATCCTCCATCCCCTTTATTGACAATCTTTTTTGGTGATTATTTAAGAATAATCTCCTTTTTCAAAAAATAATAATTGTTATCTATCAATAATTATTGGCAAAAAAAAGCTACCCATTTTTTTGGGGCAGTCCAGCCATACATAATCAACGATATATTTGAGGTTTTTTTGATCAAAATACAAGCGTCAGTTGGTTACTGTACACTGCAATCAAAAAAAATTCTACTTAATTTACCATATCGAATCTCCCTAGACACGACAAAAAACCATTTATTATGAACAATAAATGGCATGTTTGTTGATTCTCTTTATGCTTACGATTCGTTACAATCCTAGCGATTTTAATTGTTTTCTTTTTTTTTCAATATCAGTAGGGATCTGCTTACAGACGCTCACAGTGTTTTCTAATCTGTTTTATTCAATGCTCGCTTCAGCTTACGATTATGCCAAATCAAATAGGCAATGATCAGACATAAAACACCACCAATCAATAAATAGAGAAGGATCGGCGAAGAGGTTTCTTCAATACTGACATCTTGCTCGTTTCTTTCTTGCGCTTCTTGCCTTGCACCTTGGAAGGTCGGCTCTCCTTGCCATTGTTGATCAGCTGCTTTGAGGGTCGTTTTTATTTCATACTCTCCTGATTGCAGTTCGTTTCCATCTAATGGCAGTGCGTAATTCATTAACGCATTGGGCGCTAATTGGATCTCTTTTTCTCCTTTGATCGCTGTTGCTTGTCCATCATGAAACACTTCATAAGCAAGCGTGGCCTTACTAAGATAATTTGCCGCTGTATTTTCCACCGCTACGATGATGACATTGCGGCGATTGATTTCTTCCAGATGGGCTTCCTCAATCCGGACCGCTGGTGGGATGTCGGTCTCTTTGTTACGGAGCAACACCGCCACTTCTCTGGCTAGTAGGTTTTGGACATTTCCTTGAAATTCTTCACTGCCGGTTTGCTGGACGTATAGTCCCCCTGCCAAAATCCCATCAAAGGATTCAGATGGCATCTGGACTGTCAAGGTGATTTCTTTTTGCTCACTAGGGGCTAACGAAAGAGTTTCATCACTTAAAGTGACGAGTTCTTCGATCGCGTATGGAGCAGAAGGCGTTGCTTCCTCATTTACCCCAGAATACTCAACGACGCCCGTCATATTCGTGACCGCTCGATTAAAGGATAGCTGTAGATTGATTGGTTGCTCGCTTTTATTGGAAACCATGACCGCTAGTTTTTCTTCTGCCTTGGGCTCCAGCAACAAATCATAGTACATCAGCTCTTTGTCTTGCTGTGACTCTGGCAATTTGATTTGAACATCGAAGGTATCAAGTGAATCTGCTGCCCCCGTACTGCTCGTACCAATGAAAAATAAGACCGTTAGAATACTTACTACCCAATACTGAAATCCTTTGCCTCGAACTTTCTTCTGATGCATCCTGTCAGATCCTTTCTACACAAAATAGGAAAGAAAAGTCAGCTAGCATAAAAAGCAGCCGCTCAGGCAAGCTGCTTTTTTTCTGCTAACTATTACGCAATGACTACTGCCCTATGGGGTCGTCGGCGCACTGCTGATCGTCCAAACGAGGGTCGTTTGGTAGGTTGCTGATTGTTTTTCCGTATTAGCTGGGATCGAAAGGGTAAATTGTTCTAAAGGCATCGACGTTTCACCAATCCCTTCGCCAGCATTGGCGGTCAAGAACGCATACTCATTGTTGATCGCCGCAAAATCAAGCTCGCCATTGGCAATATCACTGGTTCCTGTTGGCGGCGAACTCAAGTTATTGGTCAACGTCCGCGTATCTACCGTTAATACCGCACCGTCCAACGTGCTGTCTCCTGCCGTAAATTGGGTTGCTTGCCGTACTTTGATCGCCCAAGAAGAGTTTGCCTGTCCTCGGTTATCGCTGACCGCAACTGCCCCTCTTTGCAGCGTTGACCCATCCCCAGGTAGTCCAGTTCCATCCGTAGTAGCTACCCACGTTTCGGCATTTTCTGTTTGGATTTCATGGGCACCAAAATCTAAATTCGTTGGTAGCTGCGTATTGGGATCACTCCCGCCTTTATCCGGGTCAAACACGATGCCCCCAGAGGTATATTCTACGACACCGGTCGTGTCATCTGCTTGCACTGTCGCACCAATGCTAAGGGCAGTCAATACCCCCAATGCGCCTATTATCGTTTTCTTTGAAATCATTTTGCCATCCTCCTTTTTTTGATGCAAATGATCAATGTCAGACTAGTGAAGAATCCGCCTATTACGGGCAGCCAAAAGTGGTTGGTTTCCGCAAGCTGTGGCAGCGGTTCTTCTGCGTTAGTGATCGTTTCTTGGCTGGTCGGTGGTTCAATTTCTTCATCAATGGAATCACTGCTAGCTGTTTCCGTTGGTCCTTCATAAAACTCAATGTTGCCGGTCGTCGTATTGGCTACTGCTGATGGAACGATACTGTAGAAACTGCCGATCATCAAAACCAGAAGCAGCACAAGGGAATTTTTTTTCATTCGGCTCTTCCTTTTCAAGGTGTATCGGAAACGGTCCACACGACTGTGGCGCGATACTGACCTTGAAATTTAGGTGTTTTCTCAGGTACAAATAAATTGAACTGGGAAAAATTAACAGTCAGTCCACCAGTCGATGCCGCATTTTCCAACGTCACCACATTTTTTCGACATTTTGCTGCAGGGCAATCGTTGCATTATCAGGTAAAACCACTCGACCGTCTGTAAATGTCGAATTGACAGTTCCAAGCTGAACCCTTAATTCGGCAGCTGGCAATGTTCGCGTACCATTGACCCAATTGGTGGATTGTCTGACCTTGACTTGCCATTTTTTCTGACGATTGCGGGTATCATTGATCCGTAAAATCCCAGTTGTAGCTGCTGCGCTTTGGTCGCCGTTGGCGGTTGCCCGCCATGTCTCACTCTTTTTCGTTTGAATGGCATGTCGGCCAAAATTCAGCTGAGTCGGCAGATTCGTCCGATCCATCGTCAGTGCTTCGACCATGAAATAAACCATGGTTTGGCGACTGCTGATATTTAGCGCACTAAAGTTCAAGAGATTGATGTCCGTCGGCTTTGCCTTCAACACAGAAGCCGAAAAATTGGCGGTCCAATTTGCGGTCAACTGTCCTGGACCCGAAAGTAACGTAGGAATTTGAACATCCGTTGCTCCTAAAACGGCTGCATCCGCCATTTGTTCTTGGACGGTTGCCAAATTATTTAACGCTGACGTTACAGTGTTAAGCAGGGTATTCAGCAACCCTTGCAGCAATGCACGAACAACGCCACCAATATCGATGCCGATCACTCGGATCTGGGTATTTTGAATCGCCGTACTTAAATTCCGTAAAATTTGCGGGACATTGGTTCCTAAAACGACACCGAGGTTCGAACTCATATTGGCATACAACGCTTCTCTTTGGGTGGTGAACTGCAACGGACTGCTTATTTCTACATTGCCTAAATTACCAACGGTTTTTAGCAAGGAAATTTGCTGATTGACAGCTGTTAAATCGATTTGCACGATCCCGAGATTGAGATTTAAGGAGCTGGTCAAGGAATCAAGCGCTGTTAAGATCGCATTCAAAAGCGGGACATTGGCAATATTGACTGTGGTCGACGTTTTGATAGCTGCTGATCCATTGGCACTGATGCTAGCTCTCAACTCTGTGGGGATCGCCAACAAAGCAAATTTATCCTCACCGTTGACATTGACAGAAGCATTCAAGCCCCCGTTCCCTTTGATCGAAAAAGTCACTGGTCGATTTGTCACACTGCCTGGCCAAGGGGCACTTGCTGAAGTACCACTTGTATTGGCACTCGTCAAATTGCTTAAAATTTCCACATCTAATACGTTCACAGCCGCCTCGGCTTCTTTGGTCGTTGTTAATAGATACAAATTGACGAAACTGATGCTGGTCAACAAGAAAATCAACTGAGCGATCGTCCATTTGTAAAAACGTTTTTCCCTCCTTCTGCTTTCCATACCATTTCTAACCCTTTCTTTACGAAACGATGATCAATGCTTCAAAGTTTTGATTCACTAGAGATACCAGCGGAGGATGTCCACTCCGCTGGTAAAGTCATGCTATTTTTGCTGGTCTTTTTTCTTTCTTGCTTTGAAGAACAAGCCGATTCCTCCGACAACGAAGACTGCTGGTCCAATCACTGAAGCATACCAAGTTCCTTCTGATCCCGTTTTCGGTAAGAATTTGCTTCCCCACCAGCTTTGGTTGTTATTGTTGCTGTTCCAATTATTGTTTCCCCAATTGCCCCAGTTGCCCCAAGCGCCATTGCTTCCGTCGGTACCATTCGTACCATCAGAACCATTGGTGCCATCCGTGCCATCGGTTCCGTCCGTACCGTCAGTACCATCTGAACCATCTGAACCATCTGAACCATCCGTGCCATTGTCACCCGTTGGTACCACGATTGGTGTAGCTGCACTGCGGTATTCTCTGCCACCTGCTGTAACGATCGCCACAACGTCAAGGGTTTCTTCTGGTGACACATCCTCTGGATCTAATGTGATGCTAAACGCACCATTTCCATTGGTCGTTCCTGTTCCGACAACGTCACCCGCTTCATTCAATATTTCGATCGTCGCATTGGCTGGCCCATTCCCGAAGACTGGATAGCCATCGGTAGGATTGCCAGTGATCGTAGCAACCGGTGCATCAACCGTCAAAGCATCGACTACGGTCGTCGTCGGATCACTTAGGGTTTCGCCATCTGCTAAAGCAAGAACCGTAACGGTTTCACCTTCCGTCGCTTCTGCGGATAGCTCAACACGCCAGTCGCCATTTTGATCGGCGATCGTTGTGATAGGTCCTTCAGCCGCGAAAATGGTCAGGAATCTACTTGTTAACGGATCGCTGATGGTAACGGTGATCGTAGCACCTGGCTCACTCGTTCCGCTGATCGTTGTATCACCAGCCGTAACTGGGTCAATGGTTGGTGTATCTGTCTTGATGCTTTCATCATCGACAGGTACGACGATTGGCGTCGCATTACTGCGGTAGTCATCCCCACCAGCAGTGACGATCGCCACAACCGATAAGTTTTCTTCTGGTGCGACATCCTCACTAGTCAATGTGATCGTGTAGTCACCATTTTCATCGGTAGTGCCTGTTCCAACGACATCCCCCGCTTCATTCAAAATTTCAATCGCTGCATTGGCAGGCCCGTTCCCAGTTACTGGATAGCCTTCTTGGGAATTCCCAGTAATGGATGCTGAAGGTGCGTTGACCGTGATGCCATTAACAACGGTCGTTGCTGGTTCACTGGCGGTTTCTCCTTCGCTTTGCGCCACTGCTGTTACGATTTCATCTCGAGAAACTTCCGCAACGTCCACTGACCAATTTCCTGCTTCATCTGCTTCGGTTTCAACCGCTTCTTCTCCTGTTACCGTCACGGTGACCATCGCTCCCGCTACAGCAGTACCGGTAATGGTCGTTTCACCAGCTGTGACTGGTTCGATGATTGGTGTAGCGGTTTGATCGATCGTATTCTCAACGGGCACTACGATTGGTGTCGCATTACTCCGATAGTCTTTGCCACCAGCGGTGATGATCGCAACGACATTCAATGATTCTTCAGGAGAAACAGCTTCACCAGAAAGCGTGATCGTGTAGTTGCCATTTTCATCGGTAGTGCCTGATCCAACGACTTCTCCCGCTTCATTCAAGATTTCAATCGCTGCATTTGGTGCTGCCATCCCCGTCACTGGGTAACCATCCTCTGGATTGCCAGTGATGGACGCGGTCGGTGCTGAAACCGTGATGCCATCCACACTCACTGTGATTGGTGCACTAGGATCTTTTTCAGGTGATTGGGCCACAACAGTGACGGTATCACCCTCCGCAACTTCAGGTACCTCAACTGTCCAATTGCCCTCTTCGTCCGTTTCGGTCGTGATCGGTTCATTTTCACCAATCGTTACCGTCACCGTTGAACCTGGTTCGGCAGTCCCGCTGATCGTCGTATCGCCAGCTTTGACTGGATCGATCGTTGGTGTTGCAGTTTGTTGCTCTTCTTGATCCAAAGGTACCACGATCGGTGTCGCGTTACTGCGGTATTCCTTGCCGCCAGCTGTCAGAACTGCAACGACGGTTAAGCTTTCCGCTGGTGCAACAGCTGTTGGTTCAAGAGTGATACTGTAGTTTCCTTCTGCGTCTGCAGTTCCTGAACCGACGATTTGTCCATCGCTATTCAAGATTTGTACGGTGGCATTGGCTGGTGCCGTTCCAGTTACTGGATAGCCGTCCGTGCTATTGCCTGTGATAGTTGCACTAGGAGCAGTGACCGTCAACGCACCTACACCAACTGTGACTGGAGCGCTTGGCTCTTTGTCAGGTGATTGTGCCACAACAGTGACTGCATCGCCTTCAGAAACTTCTGGTACTTCTGCCGTCCAATTGCCTTCGTCATCCGTTTCAGCCGTGATTGGTTCCGCATCTGGTACGGTGATCGTCACGGTTGAACCTGGTTCAGCCGTTCCGCTGATGCTGGTATCCCCCGCCGTGATTGGATCGATCGTTGGTGCTGCTGTCTGATCCACTACCGTATCTGCTGGTACGATGACCGCTGTTGGATTACTGCGGTACTCTTTCCCACCAGCTGTAACGATGGCAACGACGTTTAAGGTTTCTTCTGGATCGACAGTTTCAGCAGTTAAGGCCACTGTATAGTTGCCGTCTCCATCAGCAGTGCCTGTTCCTACGACTTCATTGGCTGCGTTCAAGATCTCGATCGCTGCATTGGCTGGTGCTGTCCCAGTCACTGGGTAGCCATCCGTGCTGTTGCCGCTGATGGAAGCTGTTGGTGCTTCGACTGTCACTCCTTCAACGATGACAGTGATTGGATCACTTGGGTCTTTGCCGTCACTGTCTGCGACGACTGTGATGGTATCCCCTTCAGACAATTCAGGGACATCGACACTCCAGTTGCCTTCGTCATCTGTTTCAGCGGTCTCTTCTGTGCCGTCAGGTAGTGTCACAGTTACAGTTGAGCCTGGTTCGGCCGTTCCGCTAACTGTTTCATCGCCTGCTTTGATTGGATCAACCGTTGGTGCCGTTGTTTGGTTTTCACCTGGTTCAGCTGGCACCATGATCGGTGTCGCTGGACTGCGATAATCCTTGCCACCAGCTGTGACCACCGCAACCACCGTCAAGTTTTCTTCAGGAGAGACATCTTCACTGGTCAAATTGATCGTGTAAAGCCCTGCATCATCGGTTGTACCCGTTCCAACTGTCTCGCCAGCTTCATTCAAGATTTCGATGGTCGCATTCGCTGGTCCTGTTCCAGTCACTGGATAGCCATCGGCTGCATTGCCGCTGATAGACGCACTAGGCGCCGCCACCGTTAATGCCCCGACCGTGATCGTTGCTGGTGTACTTGGTGTTTCATTTTCTATTTCTGCCACTGCCGTAACAGTCGTTCCTTCGGAAAGCGCTGGTACCTCAGCTTGCCAATTGCCCTCTTCGTCAACTTCAGCGGTGATTGGGTCTTCCTCACCGACCGTCACGCTGACTGTTGCTCCTGGTTCGGCTGTTCCGCTGATTTCTGTTGCGCCAGCCACTGCTGGATTGATCGTTGGTGTCGCCGTTTGATCCGCTGGCACCACGACAGCCGTTGGTTGACTACGGAAGTCATCCCCACCTGCTGAAACGATGGCAACGACACGAACCGTTTCCCCCGCTGATACTTCTTCACTGGTCAAGGTAACGGTGTAAACGCCATTCTCATTGGCTGCCCCTCTGCCAATCACTTGATCATCAGCATTTAAGATTTCGATTGCCGCATTGGCTGGTGCTGTACCAGTTACTGGATAACCATCTTCACTATTGCCAGAAATCGTTGCCGTCGGTGCTGCCACGATCAGCCCTTGCACCGTCACTGTAACTGGTAAACTTTCTGTTTTGCCGTCTGCCAAGGCAGTAACGGTCAAGTCATCATCTAGAGAAACCGTCGGCACAGTTGCCGTCCACTCACCTTCGTCATTTGCTGTTGCAGTGTAAGTATTGCCGCTTGGCAGTTCAACGGTTACCTCTGCTCCTGGTTCAGCCGTTCCGCTAACGGTTGTATCCCCAGCAACCACGGGTGCGACAATTGGTGCCGCTGTTTGGTCTTCTGCGTTATCTTCTGGCACCACGATACTAGTTGCTGGACTGCGGTATTCTTGTCCGCCAGCTGTTACCACTGCTACCACTCGCAAGGTTTCTGCTGGAGACACACCATCTGTCAAGGTGATAGTATACTCACCCTCTCCATTGGCAGTGCCACTGCCCACCACTTCACCCGCATCATTTAAGATTTCAATGGCTGCGTTGGCTGGTGCTGTCCCTGTGACTGGATAGCCGTCAGTACTGTTGCCAGTGATCGTTGCCGTTGGTGCTACCACGTTCAAGGCACCGACACCGACACTGATTGGTTCACTTGGATCTTTGCCTTCAGCTTCCGCAACCACTGTGACCATGTCGCCTTCTGAAAGCTCTGGTACGGTGACTGTCCAATTGCCTTCCTCATCCGTTTCGGCAGTCACTGGATCTTCTCCAGGGATCTCCACCGTCACCGTTGAACCAGGTTCGGCCGTCCCTCCGACGGATGTATCCCCTGCTTGCACTGGATCGATCGTTGGTGCGGTCGTTTGGTCTGCTGGGACCACGATGGAAAGCGGCGCACTGCGGTATTCATCGCCGCCAGCGGTTACCACTGCCACCACCTGAAGTGGTTCTGAAGGATCAACATCACTACTGCTCAAGGTGATGCTGTAGGTACCCTCCCCATTTGCTTCGCCACTGCCGACAACCTCATCGGCTGCATTTAAGATCTCAATCGCTGCATTCGGCGTGGCCGTTCCTGTAACTGGATACCCATCGGTACTATTGCCGCTGATCGCTGCTGTCGGTGTCGCCACACTAAGTGGATTTACGACGACCGTTGCTGCATCACTTGGTGTTTCCCCATCAAGGGTCGCTACCACGGAAACTATTTCTCCTTGAGAAACCTCGGGCACCGTTGCCGTCCAATTGCCTTCGTCATCTGCTTCGGCAGTGACTGGCTCTGCGTCACCAATCGTTACCGAGACTGTTGCGCCAGGTTCAGCTGTACCACTGATGGTCGTGTCGCCGGCTGTCACTGATTCAATCGTTGGGACTGCAGTTTGATCCAAAGGTACTGTGATTGGTGCAGCCGCACTGCGGTAATCTTGACCACCGGCTGTGACTACCGCCACCACCCGTAAGGTTTCAGCTGGAGACGCATCATCACTCGTCAACGTGATCGTATATTGGCCTTCGTCATTGGCAGTGCCAGTACCTACTACTTCGTCATCGGCA
This sequence comes from Enterococcus sp. DIV1083b, assembly GCF_051713705.1. NCBI lineage: Bacteria > Bacillati > Bacillota > Bacilli > Lactobacillales > Enterococcaceae > Enterococcus > Enterococcus sp. DIV1083b. The sequence goes on along the minus strand of NZ_JBIOQJ010000001.1, from coordinate 1,236,590 downwards.
TTCAAGATTTCGATGGCTGCATTGGCTGGCGCCGTTCCCGTTACTGGGTACCCATCGGTACTATTGCCACTGATCGTCGCGGTTGGCGTAGCAATCGTCAATCCATTGACCCCTACACTGATTGGTGCACTTGGGTCTTTGTCTGGTGCTTGTGCGACCACTGTGACGGTTTCTCCTTCAGAAACTTCAGGAACTTCAACCGTCCAGTTGCCCTCGTCATCGGCTTCACCAGTCACAGGTTCTTCACCTGGGATCGTTACCGTCACCGTAGCGCCTGGTTCGGCAGTCCCACTGATCGTCGTGTCCCCTGCATTGATTGGGTCGATGGTTGGTAATGCTGTTTGTTCAAGCTCATCTGCTGGGACCGTCACTGGTGTGGCAGGACTGCGGTACTCATCCCCGCCAGCTGTTACGATCGCAACGACAGACAAGGTTTCTTCTGGTGCTGCATCGGCTGGTGCGATGGTTACCGTATAGTTTCCATCCCCATCGGCTGTGCCAGTACCAATCACATCGCCTGCTTCATTCAGTACTTCGATCGCTGCATTCGCTGGTGCAGTCCCCGTGATTGGATAACCATCGGTACTATTGCCGCTGATGATCGCTGTTGGTGCTGCCACCGTCACTCCATTGACTCCAACGCTGATTGGCGCGCTTGGCTCTTTGCCTTCAGCTTCCGCAACGACTGTGACTGTATCGCCACCAGAAACTGCTGGCACTTCTGCAAGCCAGTTTCCTTCGTCATCCGTTTCAGCCGTTACTGGTTCTTGATCCGTGATCGTCACAGTAACCGTCGACCCTGGTTCTGCCGTTCCGCTAATCGTGGTATCACCCGCTGTAACCGGATCGATCGTTGGTGTCCCTGTTTGTTCAATGTCTGCTGGTACCGTGATTGGTGTGGCATTACTACGGTAGTCTTGACCGCCCGCTGTCACAACTGCCACTACCCGCAAGGCTTCTTCTGGCGCCTCATCGGCTGGATCTAAGGTCACGGTATAAGCACCCGTGTCATCCGCCGTCGTGCTACCAACAACATCGCCTGCTTCATTCAAAATCTCAATTGCCGCATTCGGTGTCGTTGTTCCGCTGACTGGATAGCCATTCGTGCTATTGCCTGTGATGGAAGCGCTCGGTGCACTGACCGTAACACCATCCACGGTCACGGTAATCGGTGCACTTGGATCTTTGCCTTCAGCTTCGGCAACGACTGTTACCGTATCGCCTTCTGATAATTCAGGAACCGTCGCTTCCCAGTTGCCTTCGTCATCGGCTTCTGCCGTGATCGGATCGCCTTCAGGCAGCGTGATCGTCACTGTTGCCCCTGGTTCAGCCGTTCCGCTGACAGTCGTATCCCCAGCTGTTACTGGGTTGATCGTTGGTGTTTCCATCAAGTTTTCTACATCATCTGCAGGAACTACAAGCGGTGTGCCTGTACTGCGATAGTCTTCACCACCAGCCGTCACGATCGCTTCCACCCGCAAGTTGTCGCCAGCTGCCACCTCTTGAGGATCAAGGGTGATCGTGAAGTTGCCATCGTCATCGGCTGTTCCACTACCAACGACATCGCCTGCTTCATTCAAAATTTCAATCGCTGCATTGGCAGTCGCTGTTCCCGTTACTGGATACCCATCTGTGCTATTTCCAGTGATCGTAGCTGTTGGCGCCGCCACAGTCAAACCACTTACACTCACGGTGATTGGGGCACTCGGATCTTTGCCTTCAGACTCAGCTACGACCGTCACGGAATCGCCTTCTGACAATTCAGGAACCGTTGCTTCCCAGTTGCCTTCATCATCGGCTTCAGCCGTGATTGGGTCGCCTTCAGGAAGCGTGATCGTTACCGTTGCCCCCGGTTCGGCTGTCCCACTAACAGTTGTATCTCCAGCACTGACTGGATCGATCGTTGGTGTTTCCGTCTGCAGGATATCTGCAGGCACCACAACAGGTGTCGGGTTGCTTCGATAGGTTTCGCCGCCAGCGGTCACAACCGCCGTCACATTCAAGGTTTCTTCCGCGGCAACATCTGCTGGATCTAACGTCACCGTATAAACGCCATTCTCATTGGCAGTACCTGTTCCGACAATTTCGCCATCCGCATTGGTGATCTCAATGGCCGCATTTGGTGCAGCTGTTCCAGTCACTGGATAGCCCTCTTGACTATTTCCTGTGATCGAAGCTGTCGGGGCATTGACCGTCAAGGCGGACACGGTGGTACTTGCTGGCTGACTTGGTGTTTGTCCTTCTAGTTCGGCGACAGCTGAAACCGTATCGCCCTCTGACACTTCGTCCACATCAACACGCCAATTGCCCTCTTCATCGGCTTCCGTCACGATCGGATCTGCACCGTTGACGGTCACAGTAATCGAGGCACCAGGCTCAGCCGTTCCGCTGACGCTTGTATCCCCGGCAGTCACTGGTTGGATCGTTGGTGTTCCCGTTTGTTGCTCGGCATCGTCTGCTGGAACGACGATTGGCGTATTGCCACTTCGGTACGTTTGACCGCCAGCAGTAACGATTGCAGCAACATTCAAGTTTTCATTTTCTACTACATCTGCTGGGTTCAACGTGATACTGTAGTTGCCGTTCTCATTCGCCGTCCCAGTGCCAACGACTTCACCCTCGGCATTAGTGATTTCAATGGCTGCATTTGCTGCGGCTGTCCCCGTCACAGGATACCCATCGGTGCTGTTTCCTGCAATCGAAGCCGTCGGTGCATTGACCACTGGTGCTGCTACCGTTGCTGTCGCAGGTTCACTCGCCGATTCCCCATCCGCTTCCGCTACTGCTGTGACTGTATCACCTTCTACCAATTCAGGGACATCGGTCGTCCAATTGCCGTCACCATCTGCGGTTGTGGTAATAGGCGCACCGCCGTTGATCGCCAATGTGATGGCTGCGCCTGGCTCAGCTGTTCCGCTGATCGTCGTTTCCCCTGCTGTCAATGGATTGATCGTTGGTGTATCGGTTTGATCTTCTGGTGTGTCTGGTGCAAACCAAATCGAGTTATTGCCGTCAGCATCCGTAAATAAATCAATGGTGATGAGGTCAAGCTGAGACATCGTTGCTTCGAAGCGAGCTTCGTAAGGAGTGGAAGGATTCGCCACCCCATTTTCAACCAATTGCGCATAGGTCGGACTGGTAACATTCGTTGGAATCACCACGTTGGTTTGACCTAAAACAGAAGCAGAAGCAACCTGATCTGCTAGATTGGTCGTAGCATTCAAGACATTTTGAGCAGTTTCAACCGTGCCATTTAAAGTCGCTTTGGCGGTATTGACCGTCGTTTGTACCAGTGTATTGATCCCGCTGATCAAGGTACCAATTCCTGGGATGCCGCTGGCACCATCTAGAATACTGACTTGGATCTGTGCCGCTTGTAAATTATCAAGAATTTGATTGATGCGCTGATTGACAACGATAAATAAACCATCATCCACATTGGCAATCAGGGCACGTTCGTTTTCGGTTAATCCAGCTGGAACTTCAAAATTCGCTTGGCCAAATTGTCCAAGTTGATTTAATAAGTCTAACTGGGTCGTAATTTCATCTAAGTTGACGGAAATCACTTGGCTAACATCCACGATTGAAGCCGCCGTATACAACGGATTTGGTACGCCGGGTAGGATTGTTGGCGGAATATCCAATGCGTCAGCTAAATTTTGATTGACGATTCCATCAACCGTGCTGATCAAGGTATTGACTGCTGGTGTGACTGTCCCGATCAATGTTTGCAAGGCTGGGAAATTCCCCAGTTGGAGTATCACATTGGTGGAAATCGATGCATTTCCTGCCGGTTGAACCAAACCAGTAAGCCCTTGAGGAACCCCAACAACTGCGACTTTATCCCCATTCAAGACATCAACCGTTACTGCATTTGATCCAGAAATCGAGAAATTGACTTGGTTCGTTGCACCAGGCGTTGCATAAGGTGCAGACGCACTCGTGCCTGAGTTATTAGACGCTGTGATATCTGAGAAAAGTTCAGCTGAAACCAAAGCAGCTTCAACCGTCGTTGGTGCCCATAATAAACTTGCTGGCACGACCACCGTACTCGTCAACAACATCCCACTGACAGTTAAATTCGCAATAATGTTTTTCTTTGTTCGAACGCGTGTGTTTTTCTTTGAATCCATGAGCTTTTTGTAATTAATGCCTTTCATTCATTCTCCTCCTGTTCGAAAAAATTTAACCGACAAAAGATAAAACTGATGATCTCTGGAATGATTCCTGCCCCCTTTTAAACCAGATGAAAATCTATTTCAACCCAACACCCAAAGGCATAGAGAGAAAACAAAAGTTACCGATCGCAAAGCGAAGATTTTTTCGCATGCTTTCTGAAAAACCCAGTGATTTTTGTTCAAATCGTTTCACAGCACATTAGAATGCGCTTGTGAAAACCGAGAGATAAAATAACTAATCGAACACACTGTGCAACAAAATTCTAGCAAATTTATTTCTTTCCAACAAATTATAAACACGATAAATAATTAAAAAAACACTGAAATTAACGTTACAAAACATAAAACATTTATTTTATAAACAAGCACAGATTATTTATATTTATCTTATAAACAGGTGCATAACGATAAAAAGTTATCATTTTTTATCAAAAAAAGCACCTTACTCCTTATAATTAATCAATACAATGAATACGATTACATTTGTTTCTTTATACTCAAGAAGAGAGAAAAACGATGATGTTGTTTTTTCTTGTCTTCAACCCCGTTTTTTACCTACGAAAATAAAAAAAACAAAAATAATTCAGGCGTTTTTCACGATATTGTCTAAAATAACTCTTACCGACGAAAAAAATGGGCTCGAAAAGCTCCCAGAACGTTCTGTGAAAAAAGGAATGAAAATCTCCTATTAAAATCGAGCGTGAGCAATCATGAAATGAAATTTCTTCAATCGCCATTTACTTTTTTCTTTCAGGGAAATTCTTCCGTAGCTATTTGGTCTTATATTTTGGACGTAAGCGTTCATTCGCTTCTTTTTGTTTATACTTGCTGGTAAGAAGGAAACGCTGCTGCCCAATCGTCTTCTTCTAATACCACATAAGGAGCATGAGAAGATGGATTGGTTAGTAATGATTCTTGTATTGATATGTCTTAGTTTTGTCTGAGAAAAAAGCGTGAGAACGAATCGTTCTCACGCTTTCTTATTATTTCACGCCCTCTCTGGGTGCACATTACCGCGAAACATCCTTCCATCAAATCAGAAGCGGTCTGAAATATAAGACCTTTTTAATTTCTACACTGGACTTGTTTTACTATAATGGGGATACATGATTTCATTAATTCAATGAGAGCGGAGGCTTTCTTATGTATGGCGAAACGATCAGACAAATCCGATTGAAAAAAGGCTTCACCCAAAAAGAAGTCTATGGCACGATTATTTCAAAATCCTATGCCATCGAATTTGAAAAAGGCAAGCATCAGATTGCTGCCAACCTGCTGTTGCAAATCTTAGAAAATCTATCAATGGATATCGATGAATTTCTCTATATCGCTAATGGCTATCGGCTGGATGAGCAAAACAGCTACAACCATCGGTACACGCAATATTCAAACAAGCACGATATCTACCAGTTACAAATTCTATTACAGGAGCTGCAGCAAACCTCTAGCCGACTGAACAAGGTCCGCATCGCGGAGGTTCGCTCACGGATTCGCATGCTGCAATGCTTGGCAGAGCATGGCGTCTATCGGAAACGTGCGGTTTTGGAATGTGATCGTCAAACGATTATCTCCTATCTCGTTGATGTTGAGAGCTGGACGTTACAAGAAATCCAACTCTTTGGCAACACCATCGATCTTTTGGACAACGACCATAATTTCCTCTTCTTCAAAAAAGTATCCAAGATGCTCGAATACTACATCGATATGGAAAAAGGACGGGAAATCTATTGCGCACTACTGATCAATTTGATCGAATATACGCTAAAACACCAGCAATACGATGCGACGGAGGTTCTCGTCGTCCAATTAAAACTTTTGGCGACAGACTACAAAGAATTTTTCCACCAAGCCGTCTGCAAGTTTTTCCAAGGCGTGTTGCTCTTAAGAACCGGTGACAAAAAAGCAGGAAAAAGGATTACCACAAAGATGTTAGCTATCATGCGAGAATTGGATCAAGGTGCCCTTGCCGATGATTTTGCTTTACTGCTGGATGATGACTACCTCCGAGCATTTGCCTCCTCCGAGTGATAAAGCGGCAACTGCAGCGTTCGTTTAATAAAAAAAGGAAGTGATGATTGCCGTCACTTCCTTTTTTCAGCTATTAGCTAACGCTGCGTTCGTCTGTCGCCCCAAAGTATTGATACATTGGTTTTTGGCTGCCATTGAGCAATTGATCGACCGTCACAAATTCATAGCCTTGCGCTTTGAGTGCTTTGATAATGCCCGGCACGGCTCGAACAGATTTCGGATGAATATCATGAAGCAAAATAATCGATCCATCGTAAACATTGTTTTGGACGACCTTCAAAATCTTGTTTGGATCTTTTAGCTTCCAATCCTCGGTATCAACACTCCATTGAATGATCGATTTTCCTGCCGCTTGGGCGCTTTGCTGATCGATCGCCCCATATGGCGGGCGCAAATTCTTAGGCAAGACCCCTGTCGCCTGATAGATGGCTTTGTCCGTTTTGGTTATTTCCGCTTTGACCTCCTCTGGCGACAACGTATTTAATTGGGGATGAGAATAGGAGTGACTGGCAATTTCATGCCCTTCCTCATGGACTTTTTTCGCGACTTCAGGGTATCGATCCACCATTTGGCCTAATTCAAAAAACGTTGCCTTCACATCATTGTCTTTCAAGATTTTTAAGAGATCCAATGTCGAAGTATCATTTGGTCCATCATCAAAAGTCAACGCAACATATTTTTTGTTTTCGTCTAACATCGCTTGTTGCTCTTTCAATTGATCCGCATTGACAAGCTCTGGATCAATAAAGGGCGCAATCTCTTTGTAAGCCAAAGTGATCTCGGATACACCTGTTTGATTTTGCGGCAACTGGAGCGTTATTTTTTCAGGATCATAAGTAAATTTTGAATCATAGGTGATTCGGTCCATCCCCAAGACGGCATCAATGATTTTAGTCGGTTCTTTGGCTTGATCCAAAAGCTTTTGTTGAATCACTTGCTGGATTCCTAGCAAGCTGCCTTCATCTGGAACCAATTCTTTCAAGGATAATTCATTGCCGGTTTTCTCGGAAATAAAAATTGGATCGGCAACCACGCTATCCGCATCTTCAAACCGCCCAGTCTCCCGATTCCAAACATAGCTGTCCGCTTTTAAGGAATAGGTTGACACTTTTGATGCAACTGCTTGTGCTTGAATCCGAGCGATCGTAACGGTCTCTTTGTCGGCGTGCTTTTTGCATAGCTTGTTCGCCATGGTCGATAATTTCTGACTTGCATCCTTTACAGGGATGGCATTTTCTTCTTTTGGTCGGAAAATCAATTCTTTTTTGTCCCCATCAGACAATGTTTCAAGTTTTGCGGGAATTCCCTCTTTGGCCTGCTCTTCTTGGATCGACGCTAATAGCTTTTGTGCGGCAGCTTCATATTTTTCCCGTGCCAATGCTTCTTGCTGCTTCAAAGTAAAAGCGATATAGCCCCCAGTGGCGATAATGACGATTGTCAGCAGCGTCATCAATGAAAAGAGATACTTGCGATGGGTTGGCTTCTTTTTAGAAACTTGACGATTGGCGGTTGGCGTGCGTCTTGTCGTTCCCGTTGTTTGCTTTTGATGTGATTCGACCCTCGAAATAGGTGCTTGTTTTTCAGAAGTCGCTTCTCTATGTTGTGAATTATTTGAATCATTGCTTGATTTCTTCATAAACATTCTCCCTCAAACATAATAACGTAAACAAAATGTAACATAAGCGTAATAATATTTCAACAGTGTTACAGAGATTCTTATAAACTTCTCTTTTTGTTCATAAATTTTGAGAATTGTTCTTAGAAATCCTTTATTCTGCTTTTAAGAAAACCAATTCTGCCAAGTATGATATCGTGTTCACTGCTTTTTCTTTTTGTTTAAAAATAATGAGAGATATCTTTTTGTACTTTGATGTTTTTTCTGTTTATAATTCAGCATGTGGCAATTACTATGAAGGATGTGTTCAAAATGAAACACAAATCAGCAGTTTATTTATTCGTTCTTACCTTACTCATTGGGTTAACCTATCAATTACTTCCATATACCCCACTAAACGATTCCGTGTTATCGATCGTCGGTACCATCTGGAATCTGGTCTTCGCATTTAGCGCAGGGTATTTTCTCTTACGAGCAACCTTTTTGGAGCAGTTCAAACATTTTCGGTTTACCGTTTTATTGTGGGGTGTCCCTTTCGTCATTTTGACTGGCGTGTTCTTTTCCTTTATTTATGCCGCTATTTTTGGACAACCAACAACCAACTCGATCAGCGAAACCATCACTGTCCAAATGGTCTTTTTGCAAGTCCCCTTTATGCTGATGGGAGAAGAATTGCTTAGCACCAACCTCTTGTTGGCGTTGCAGAAAAGAGGCCTTTCATTTGCCTGGTCATCCATCATTTGCAGTGTGCTATTCGCTTTATGGCACATCCCAGCCTACGGCTTTCATCCAGCCCAATTATTGATCACCTTGATGCCTGCCAGATTGGCACTCAACTACGTTTGGAAAAAATCCAATAGCGTATGGGTCAGCTGGATCTGCCATTTTCTTTATGATTCCCTGGGATTCATTTCATTTTTAGGTAAATAAGCAACAAAAAGGACAGCTGAAGCCTAGCTGTCCTTTTTGATAGTTAGTAACGCCTTTCCCCAAGGGCTTACTTAATCACTATTTACGCTTTTTGAAATAAAGCCAGCTTGCCGTGGCGATAAAGAATAAACCAACTACAAACGGGAACAACGTCCCCTGCTCATCGGTCTGCGGCAATCTTTGTGCAGAAGCGCTTTTTTTCGAAACAACAGTCGCCGTTGGTTCTTTTTCTTTTTTATCAGAAATAATGGCGGTTGCTGCGTTTTCTTTTGTATAAACATACGTCACAGTTGCCTCTTCCTTACCAAATGTACCTTTGGCATTTTGCGGCAGCCGACTTTCGTCTACTATGTAGCCGTCGATTGTTAGTTGATATTTTTTTGTGCTGGTATCGTAAGACTCGCCCACGTTTCCACTGATCGTTTGTGAAGGATGAATTTCTTTGCCTTCTGTATCTACGTATTCGACCGTTATATCCGCTGCTGGTATCGGATTTTTTGTGTAGATGTAGGTGACGGTTTGCGCTGTTTCGCTAAATACACCTTTACTATTTTCTGGTAATTGGCTTTTATCTATGGTGTAACCGTCGATTTTTAGTTGGTATTGTTCTGTGCTAGCATCATAAGACTCGCCCACATTTCCACTGATAACTTGAGAAGGATGAACTTCTTTGCCTTCTGTATCCACATACTCCACTGTTACATCCGCTGCTGGTATCGGATTCTTTGTATACACATAGGCGACTGTTTGCGCTGTTTCGCTAAACACACCTTTAAGCTTTTCTGGTAATTGGCTTTCGTCTAAGGTGTAGCCTTCAATCACTAATTGATAGTTCTTCGTGCTGGCATCGTAAGACTCACCTACGTTTCCACTGATCGTTTGGCTAGCATGGATTTCGTTGCCTTCTCTATCTACATACTCGATCGTGACATCCGCTGCTGGTATCGGATTTTTTGTATAGATGTAAGTGATGGTTTGTGCTGTTTCACTAAACACACCTTTACTGTTTTTTGGCAATTGACTTTCGTCTAGTGTATAGCCATCGATCGATAGTTTATACTGATCTGCGCTTGCATCGAAAGAGTCACCCACATTCCCGCTAATCGTTTGGCTAGCGTGGATTTCGTTGTCTTCTAAATCTACATACTCAATCGTGACATCCGCTGCTGGTATCGGATTTTTTGTGTAGATATAGGTGACGGTTTGTGCTGTTTCACTAAAGACACCTTTAAGATTTTCTGGCAATTGGCTTTGATCTAGGGTGTAGCCTTCGATTGTTAGCTGATATTTTTCTGTACTGGCATCGTAAGAGTCGCCTACGTTTCCACTGATCGTTTGTGAAGCGTGAATTTCGTTGCCTTCTGTGTCCACATACTCGACCGTTACATCCGCTGCTGGTATCGGATTTTTTGTGTAAATGTAGGTGATGGTTTGTGCTGTTTCGCTAAATACGCCTTTACTGTTTTCTGGTAATTGGCTTTCGTCTAGGGTGTAACCGTCAATTGATAACTTATACTCATTCGTATTAGCATCATATGAAGCACCAATGGTACCAGATAAAGTCTTCGTTTCATGGATTTCTTGCCCTTGATTATCAAGATATCTGACAGTTACCTCTCCCACCTGCTCCGGATCAACTGGAATGGCAACAGTTTTTTTGACAAATTTTATAAGGTGCAGAACTTCCTTCCGTATGCTATTCCGATTGTCCTTGACAATGAGCCTCCTCGGATGTGACGATCTTCGGCAGGAGCTAACAGTTAAAGTTAGACTGCCTCGCTAGCGTTAGCACATCCGAGCTCATTATCAAGGATTCGCTGCGCCAATCTCTGGTTACGGTAACCAACCGGTGTCTCGTAGCCAAGTGTACCGTGCAACCGAAGGTGGTTCCACCAATTGACATAGTCAAATAACTCCAAATCCAATTGTTGTAAGGTTTCAAATGTGTATTGATAGACAAATTCTACTTTCAACGACTTATAAGTTGATTCAGCTACGGCATTATCAAAAGGACAGCCTTTATGACTCAATGATCGATTGATGTCAAAAGTTGTTAATAATTCATCAATAGCTTGGTTATCAAACTCTTTTCCACGATCAGTATGAAAAATCTCAACCTCTGTCAGAGGTTGTTTGATACGGCTAAATGCTTTTTTTACTAGAACGGCATCTTTATGTTCTCCACAAGAATAGCCGAGAATTTCTCGATTGAACAGATCCAAAATGAAACAGATATAATTCCATTTTTTCCCGACTCGTACATAAGTCAAGTCTGTTACGATCGCTTCTAATGGGTTGTCTCTTAAGAATTTACGATTCAATACGTTTGTCGTTTTGGCTTCATTGCAAGTAGAATGATGTACTTTAAAATAAGCAACAGTATAGCTCGATTTTAATCCTCTATTTTTCATGATTCTACTAATTTATCGTCGGCTGATCCGAATGCCTCGTTTTGATAAGGCTTTTTTTATTTTTCTTGAGCCGTAGGCCTTTCGGCTGCGGATAAATTCTTCAGCGACTACTTCTTCAAGTTCTGATTCGTCTTTCTTTGGTTTTGATTGATAATAATAGGACTGACGTGATAGACCTAATATTCTGCACATCGCTGATATAGGGTAAAGATGCTTATTCGCATCGATTACTTGTCTCTTCGTCCGAATATCAGCGCTGCTTGCTTTAAAATACCATTTTCCATTTCTAATTGCTGGTTTCTTTTACGTAGTTCTAACAATTCTTTTTGTTCAGGCGTAAGATTATCTTTTCCTTTGAATGAACCACTCGTTTTAGATTGCTTTACCCATTTGTCAAATGCTGAAGCCGTTAGTTCATATTCTCGAATGATTTCTACACGTGGCTTTCCAGCTAAGTAAAGATTGACGATTTGTTGCTTGAATTCTTGTGAAAAAGTTCTTCGTGTTCTCTTAGACATAAAAATTCCTCCTGGTATGTTTTCTTCTAGTCTACACACCTTAATTTTTCTGTCTAGTTAATTGTAGCCTATCCACAACAATGACATTCACTACATGTGTTGTATATACACTATATGAGGCTTGTCTAGCCATAAAAATTGCTACGTAAGTCCCCGGTTTGCTCGGATCAACATTTGTGTAGTACGGAAAGATCTGTGAGTCAGAAATACTTTTTTCTATGTTGCCGCTAAAATTTAACTTAAACGCCTCGATCCCTAATGCCTGTGTTGAGAAATCGAAGTTACTGTTTACAGGAATATGAATCGTATCGGGGCTATCTCCAAAAGCATACTCGCCTACAATTTGACGCTCATAAAGTGCCAATGTTTTGGTTTCTCCTGCTTGCAAATTGATAGAATTTCCAATCGATGTAAATGCGTAGTTCAATCTTTGATTCGTTGTACCCACTTGCTTAATAAAGTAGCCCCCTGAAGGAACCTGAATCGTTACCTTTCCTGAACTGTCCGTGACTAACAACGTCACTTCACCAGATGTCGAGGAGGTCAATGTGAAATAAGCGCCTTGGATTGGCTGGTTTGAATTACTATCTAAAACTTGAACCGTCAGTTGTGCATTGGCAGCTCTTGCAGACGACGGATCAACAGAAGAAGGGACATTATTTACTGTGTCTACAGCAGGTTCTTCTTTATTTTCTGATACGCTGATGGCTTCTTTACTGTCACTACTTGCTTGTGTTTGTTCGTTCTCAGCATCCACACGCGCTGAGGTCGTTGTTGTTAGCGTAGGATTTTCTACTTGAGAGGTAGCTTGTCTAGCATCCGCAGAAGCATTCGTATAATCAGATTGCACAGTATTCACTTCTTCCTGATCCACCTGCGGAGATTCTGAAAACACTTGGCTTTCCGCCACTACCTGAAATGCTGGCGTTACCACCGCAGCACTTAATAAGATTACTAAAGATAGAATAGACTTAAACTTCTTTTTCACAAACTTTCACCTTAACCTTCTTTTTCAAAATTAAAACCTTTTTATCCGAACTTTTTTTACGCCTGAAATTCAGTATAATTTATTGATTTTTAATTTACAAACATTTTTTATTTAGCGTATCATCCACTCCTATCAAAAGTTTTGTTTTGCGGACACATGAAATACCATTGAGCGTATGTTTACCTGATTCACTTGTCATCGCATTGCATCACCTCTTCAGAATTTTATAATTCAAGCACCCTCATCTTCAAGCAAATCCAGTGCAAATCAGCGCAAAGCTTCTTTGCATCCTTGTTTTATCAATGATTTCATTTTCAAAAAAAGGAAGCTATTTTTTTACTTAATCATGACTTTCTTTTTTCGAATGATTCGAGTAAGACTATCTTCTACTCTCAATATGTGCTATCTTTGAACATTTATCAGTTCATATATGACAATTGTTACCTATTACAGGTGAAGGATTCACTGAAAAAAATCGAGCAATTTCAGGAAATTTTTTAGGAATATCTGACATAAGCTCATTTAAATTTAATCTTTTAAGAACAAAGAAAAGAACTTGTGCATTTTTTCGTTAAATCGAGCTTTACAATTGTTTCTTTGAACCGCTTTATGATAGGATAGGTCAGAAGGAGCATTGAAATGACTATAGCTGAAAAAATAAAAGAGAGTCGCTTGAAATTAGGACTCACCCAACAAGAAGTTTCCGAAAAATTATTTGTTACTAGACAAACGATCTCAAATTGGGAAAACAATCGAAGTACCCCAGACATCGACACATTGATCAAATTAAGTGATCTCTATCAAATCGATTTAGAGTCACTACTAAAACCAGAACAATTAGCAGAAGAACCAGAAAGAATGAGCGAGGAGAAGAAACCAACCTTCCGCCTTCCTCTATACTTGCTAAATTTGACTGCAGTCGTCGCTTGCGTTTTCACCGACTTCTTAACACCTACAGGAACAATGACCCTATGGACAGCTGCTGCACATTTTTTGTTACTAGTTAACTTTGTCCTTTTATTCGGCTTTTTCCTCACAAAAAAAAGACCCCTCCCTGCAAAAACAATTGTCTTTGCATTAGGAAAAGGTCTGTTGATCTTAGCCATTATATTAGTTTTTACTCTTTGGTCGAATAAAGGAGCTTCCGCTGATGCGTTACATCTGATTGGCCATAATTATGGTCACTTTATCTATTTGACGTTTAAAGCAATCGCGGTGATTTATTTGTTTGATTGGCGGAAGTTTGAGATGTAAGCCAAGAAGGATTATCCAATGAAAGTCATGATCTTATATGCTATTTCAACTTTCCAACCGTTTGGCTTCAGAGTACCACTTTACAGTTTTAATTAAACCTTTTTCTAGGTTTGTTTTTGGTTTCCAGCCAAGTGATTCTATCTTTGATGTTTGCATGGCATAACGATAATCATGACCTAATCGATCTTCAACGAATTCAATCATGCGTTCATCATATGAGCATAAGTGACATAACTTCTTAACTAAAGCAAGATTATCAATTTCTTCATGGGCGCTAACATTATAGATTTCACCCGTTTTTCCGCACTCTAATACGATGAAGATTGCCCTACAAAAGTCTTCAACATATAGCCAGTCACGTTTATTCAAACCATTGCCATATACCGGCAATGGTTTATTATTGCTTATTTGATGTAACATCAACGGGATCAATTTTTCTTTGTATTGATTTGGACCGTAATTATTTGCTGCTCTAACAATATTGACATTCAATTCGTAGGTTTTATGATAGGACATAACAAGATGATCTGCAGCAGCCTTCGATGCAGAATATGGCGAACTAGGATTCAAAAATGTTTTCTCATCAGCATATCCTTCTGTTAAACTACCATAAACTTCATCCGTTGATATCTGTAGATATTTAATTTTGGATAATCTAGCACATTCTAACAAATTGGCAGTGCCAACTATATTGGTTTGAATAAAGTCTTCCGCATTTTTTATTGAATTATCTACATGAGACTCTGCGGCAAAATTTATTATACAATCAATTTTAAATTTTTGTATGGTCTTCATAACCAATGTACTATCTTTAATATTTCCCTGAATAAAATGGTAATTAGGTAATTGTTGGATTTCTTCTAAATATTCCAGATTTGCAGCATATGTCAATAAGTCTAAATTAACGATCGTACTTTCCGTTTTTTCAATTATAAATCTGATAAAATTACTCCCAATAAATCCAGCACCACCTGTGATTAATACGTTCAAGTTAGTAACCACCTTTCTCTATAATCAATGCTACCTGAGAAATATTCATTTAGAAACAGAATATCATATTACAATAGATACCATTTATATAAGCAATCTTCAATAATATTATAAATAAAAAGCAATCAGTTTCATCTGATTGCTTTTTATTTTATATTCGCTCAGCTAGCTCTTTGATATAACTCCGAAGTTCATCTTTGATTTCAGGATGTTTTAATCCATATTCAATGTTTGCTTCAACCATTCCTAGCTTGTCACCAACATCATAGCGTTTGCCTTTAAATTCATGAGCAAATACCCGTTGGATCTTGTTTAGTGAATCGATCGCATCAGTAAGTTGAATTTCATTTCCTGCTCCTGGTTCTTGATCTTCTAGTATTCCAAAGATTTCTGGCCGCAAAAGGTAGCGACCAATAATTGCTAAATCACTCGGAGCATCTGCAGGTGATGGTTTTTCGATAAATTCGCTCACGCTATATAAATCTTTTGCGGCTTCTTCACTGGGATTAATGATGCCATATTTTGACGTGTCTTCATGAGGAACTTTCATGACCGCAAGAGTAGATGCGTTTGTTTTCTCATAATTGTTGATCAGCTGCTTTGTTAATGGAACATCATCTTCCATAATATCATCTCCCAGCATGACGATAAATGGCTCATCGCCTACAAAAGCTTTTGCTTGGAGAACCGCATGTCCTAAACCTAAAGGACGTTTTTGACGAATAAAATGCAAATTGATTCCTGTCGTCTCTTCAACTAGTGCCAAAAGCTCTTTTTTCCCTTTTGATGATAGGTTTGATTCCAATTCAAAGTTTGAATCGAAATGATCTTCAATTGGACGTTTCGCTTTTCCTGTCACAACTAAAATATCTTCAATTCCTGAAGCAATTGCTTCTTCAACAATGAATTGAATCGTTGGTTTATCAACGATTGGTAACATTTCTTTTGCGATTGCTTTTGTTGCTGGTAAAAATCTGGTCCCTAACCCTGCTGCAGGAATAACAGCTTTACGAACTTTTTTCATTTTTGCCCCTCCAAAAGAATATTAGTTATCTCCAAAAATATCTCTCGTATATACCTTTTCTTTTACATCTTCGAGAATACCTTCAAAACGATTACTTACAATGATATCCGAAATGTCTTTAAATTCTTCAAAATCCTTAATCACCTTAGAATTGAAGAACGTTTCCTCGTTAAGGGATGGTTCATACACCACCACCTCGATTCCTTTTGCTTTAATACGTTTCATAATCCCTTGAATCGATGAATATCTAAAATTATCAGAATTAGCTTTCATTGTTAAGCGGTAAATCCCTACTACTTTAGGATTTTTCTCTAAGATTTGACTGGCAATAAAGTCTTTACGAGTAGAATTAGATTTAACGATAGCTTCAATGATATTGTTTGGCACATCTTCATAGTTTGCTAATAATTGCTTCGTATCTTTTGGTAAGCAGTATCCACCATAACCAAAAGATGGATTATTATAATGTGAACCAATACGCGGATCTAAACCAATACCTTCAATAATTTGTTTAGAATCTAAGCCTCGAACATCAGCATACGTATCTAACTCGTTGAAGAAAGAAACTCGTAATGCTAAATAAGTATTCGCAAATAATTTAATCGCTTCTGCTTCTGTTGAATCGGTTAATAAAACTGCTGTATTCTTCTCTACAGAATTCTCTAATAATAAATTAGCGAATTGTTGCGCACGTTCTGATTGCTCTCCCACCACAATTCTTGAAGGATATAGATTATCATACAAAGCTTTACCTTCACGTAAAAACTCTGGTGAGAAAATAATATTTTCCGTTCTATATTTCTCCTTTAATTCTTTCGTATATCCTACTGGAATCGTTGATTTGATGACGAATACCGCATCAGGATTAACTGCTAATCCTTTCTCAATAACATCTTCCACAGTTGATGTGTTGAAATAATTTTTCTTCTCATCATAATCCGTTGGTGTCGCAATAATGTTGAACGTACCGTGCTTAATAGCTTTCTCAAAATCAGTCGTAAATTCAACCGATAGTTCTTTGTTCTCTATAAAATCAATGACTTCTTTATCTTCAAGTGGTGATACTTTGTTGTTTAACATATTGATTTTTTCATGAACAATATCATAGGCAACAACTTCTTCATTTTGGCCTAATAGCAAGGCATTTGCTAACCCCACATATCCTAAACCAAATACTGAAATCTTCATAATTAAACCTCTACTTCAATAATTTATTTTTTATTTCTTTAAGATTGTTTTTATATTTTATTAAACAAAATATCATAGTAAAAGTAAGAACCGAAATATTTACTATGACATTACTCGTAATAAATATTAGGCTAGTAATAATAAATAAAACAAATATTAAAATTATTTCCATATCTATAACTTTAAACCCAATTAATCTATTACCAAAAAAATATCTAGAAATCAACAAACTAACCGATCCTATCAGAGAGCCTATTGAAACACCTACTAATCCAAGAAAATCCCCTAATAATAAAATAAATATAACATTTACTGTGCCTCCAATAATAGAACTATAAAATATATATTTAGTCTTACCCAAACTATTAAATATATTACCTACATTCGAAGACATAGTTGTTAGAATAATACTAAGCATACCATATGGTACTAAAATAAAAGATTGAAAAAAGTCACTTGACGTAATAAAACTATAAAATATATTGATTACGGGTAATGATACTATTCCAATTATCAACATTAACTTAAACACACTTAATACATTTTTTTCAAATCTATTAATAAAATTTTTATCATTGACAGATACAAGCGCATCTTCAATTAATACCATTGTAATTATTGAGCCGAATGAGCCAACAATATTTACAAATTTATTTGAAAAGGCAAACATACCGTTTTCAGAGCTACCCATGTTTATATTAATAAAGAATCTAGAAAAACTATTTGAAAACCAAATGAAAACCAAATTAAATATTAATGGAGTCGAGTATAGCAACATTTTTTTTAGTAGGTATAAGTTAAACTTTTTAATATCAATTTTTTTTGATATTTCTCCTTTATAATACATATATATAATACATATAATTTGTGAAATAATTTGTGAAATAAGCAACCCAATTAACCCATAACTTAATAAAACCACTGTAATCAGGATTAACAGGAAGTTAAAAAATGTTAGCAATACTCCTGCTTCTACATAAACTCGATTCTTCTTAATCGACCTAACTATATACTGAAATAATATTAATAAAGGTGTTAAAACTATAAGAAGTGAATAAAGTAAAACATATCTATACGAGTACAATTGAACATAGATACTGACTATTACAATTATTTCTATTATTAATAATAGGGTACTGAATAATACAGATGTAGTAATCACTTCATCTTCATCATAATCTTTCCCAGATAAAGAGAATTTTAATACACTTTCCCAAATCGCACATAATAATATAGGTGCTAGGAATTGAGCAATTGATAATTGAAAATCATACTCACCCAGATCTTGAGAAGTTAAATATATTGCATAGATTGGAACCAATAATGAACTTAGAAATTTCGAACCAAAATTACCAATAAAATAAAAAACAGCTTTACTATAATTGTTCATATTTTACACCTATTTTTTTTGCAGGATTACCTGAATAGATTGAAAATTCATCAGTATTTTTAATAACCACAGAATTTGGAGAAATTATATTACTAATATTCACAAAAACATTTCCCACTATTACAGCGTTTGGATATATCACACTATTCTCATAAATAGTCGGATAATAAATTTGTTGACTAGAGCTATTCCAATGGTCCTTACTCTTTATGCCCAAAGTAACGCCTTGATATATAGTAACATTTTTTTCAATGTGAACCCCCCAGCCAATAACTATATTCATGGGATGAGGAAACTCTATTGAATCATCTAATATTGCTCCTGGAGAAATATATACATTATACTTTTTTGACAATCTATTACTAATTAGACTTCTAAATTTCATATTATTTATATTATTATATGTTAAAAAATCTCGTCTAAAATTCCTTGGAGAACCGAATAATAATATTAATTTAAAAAAATATTTACGTGGAAAGAAAGTTCTTAATAATAAAAACTTTCTTTTAAGTTTTATTAAATTATATTTTGATAACATAATTGAGTATAAATAATAATATATTTTCATTAATCCTTTTTTTTTTGTAGCTTTTTTCATTGTTATTTCAGATTTTGAATATTTAAAAATTTCTTTAGCACTCTTTTCAGTTTTCTTCTCTAAATCTTTTTCATCAAAGCTATCTTCTTTATTTTTTGTTCTTTCCGTATGCAGTTTTTGAATATAATCAGCTGTAAGTAGTTGTCTTAACCTATTACTGCCTCCAATACTTGAGTTCCTTATTCTGTATAACAATACACTTTGATTTAAATAGCCTACTTTTTTTTCATTATCCAACGTGCGAAGTAAAAAATCATAATCCTGGGCAGTTTTAAAACTCCTATATCCATTATTCGATTCAAATAATTTACGTTTCATCAACCATGTTGGATGATTAGTCATTGGTAAATAATAGATATTTTCTTTAAAATATCTCTCATTATAATTATTAAATGAATACTCTTCAATTATATCTTCATTTTCATCAACTTTTGTTAATCCTGAAATTAATAGATCATATCTATTTTTTTCAAAATATTGAATTTGTTTTTCAAATCTATTAGGAAGACTTATATCATCCGCATCCATACGTGCAATATATTTACCTCTTGACTTTTTAAAAGCTTCGTTTAAAGAATTAGCCAATCCTAAGTTTTGACTATTTTGAAACACTTTTATTCTGTTGTCAAGTTTCATAAAATCTTTCAAATATTGAAATGTTTCATTATCGACCGGGTTATCGTGGATGATTATCAATTCAAAATCCCTATATGTTTGATTCAATATAGAATCTACAGCTTTTTTAATCCAATGTTTTTCTTCATTGTATACACTCATTAAGATTGAAATCATATACCTAATATCTCCTAATTCTACAAAATTTTACGCCACTCTTTAACAATCGAACTAGAATAAAAGTCTTTAACTCTTTCTAATGATTTCTTTTGATAATATTTTCTCATTTCGATTTTTGTAAGAATATTTTCTAATTGCTTATAAAAATATGAAATCGGATATTTTTGATCCACTAATATCCCAAACTTCTGCATAAGAATCTCTCGCGAACCTAACTGAGAGTAAGATACTATAGGCAGTCCAAAGGACATAGCCTCTGGGATAACCAATCCAAAGCCCTCAGTCCTAGATAAAACTATTAGGACTGAGCAAGATTCATAAAACTTAACAAGCTCTTGATTGTTTAATGCACCTTCCAAAATTATTTTGTTTTTGACACCTTTTTCAATAAGCATATAATTTAATTGTTCAATTTGTTCAGAACTGCCCGTTCCAGCTACATGAATAGACCACTCATTTGGAAGAAATCCAGCAAGTTCTATCAATCTGTCATAACCTTTTTGAATTAATTCATATCTTGCTACGAAAGCAATTTTTTTATTTTTTAATTTACTAATTCTATTTTTATTATCAATAGTTAAAGGATTGTAAATACATTTGGAAGGAATATCTTTTTTTTCTAAATACTTAACATCTTCACTCGTTAAAACTATAACATCATCTGAATTTTTCAATCCATTTAAGAAACTCTTTTTCGAATTTAAATAATATTTTTCGTCCTCAAAATAAACTGAAGCGTTATTATGAAACCATGAAATTATTTTCACATCAGGGTGAATCTTTCTTAACTCTCTTGCGTATAAAATCATATTAGAGCATAGGATTAATACGTCTATATTATTTTTTTTGATATATTTTGAAAGAAAAAAAATAATAGGTAGCTTTATTAAGGTACTATTTAACTCTTTACCCAACAACTTAAAAAAAATATTTCTACATCTCAAGTCAATATGAAAAAAAATATTTGGAAAATAAGTCTTTGGCGTTATTCTATTCACATTCATTTCAAAATAACTTTTAGACTTACTAATTGTGACAATTTCTGTTTGATAAAAATTCGATAAATTTTTTGCCAAAGTATCAGAAACTTTCTGCTCTCCGCCTAATTTCATATTCTGTGTAAATATTGTTACTTTTTTCATTCTTTCACCTTTAATTGTTAAAAATAGTTTGATATGGGAAAATATCTCCAGAATTATTTATAAAAAATTTATTTACTGAATAAACAGAAAGTAACACAATAATTCCAATTATTAACATACGCCTTTCTTTTAATCTATTTTCTACAAATACATTGGGTACCGATATAATCAAAACACTGAGAAATAAATATACTATCCTAGAGTAATTAGGAATTATACCAGATAATATTGCGACTATTGTAGCCGTTACTTGCATGTTAAAATATAAATTAAATTTTCTTCCTGTTAATTTTGACTTACTAATTACTACTAGTATTATATAATTTAAAGCTATTAATGAAGTATCTACAATTGAATAGTCGTATTGACTACCAAAATAATGATCATATCCTGGAATAAATTTAACAAAAAACTCTATTAATATTCTTATATATGGATAAAGAACCAAAAATATTGGTAGTGTAAATAAACAAATTTTCCTGTTAAGTTTAATATATTGAAGAGGATATGCTATTAAATATAATATAGCAGTCTTATGAAATAAAAATGCAATAATTATCCAAGCAATAAATTTATTTGGTTTTTTTTCATAGATGTACTTGATTGCATATAAAAAAATAGAAATTGAAATAGATTGTCTCATTATATTCAACGAAAAGAAATAAAAACCTGTTGCAAATACAAGAAAAACACTCAAAGTAATATTTTTTGAATTTTTATATATACCTAAATAACAAAAGAAAATAATTAATATGTGAGTAATAATAAAAACAGTTTGCTCATTCCCAATATACATCGAAAATCTTATAAGATACCTATATAATGGTTCAACAATATCTTTATAGCCGAATCGATGTAATTCATTTAAAACAAAGGGAATCTGTTTAATTCTGTATAGAGAATAATCTGTCCCTACATTCCATCTTACACCTGCAACAATAGTTGGTATTAGCATTGAAATAATAAAAAATTTATTCATAATAGATATCTTGTTATTATTTTTCAAAGCAACCACTAATTTAGTATCATGATCACCCAACCATGCAAACAAAACTGAAAAAAAAATCATCGATAAGTATACATACATAAACTACACCATTTTATCTTTCATTATAATCTTTATACCAGTCAACAAATTTTTTCAGTCCATCATCCAAACTTGTTAATGGTTTAAAGCCCGTTATTTTTTCTAATTTTTCAGTATCTGCAAATGTTTTTTCTACGTCTCCTTTTTGCATTTCTTTATATTCAATTACTGCTTCTTTTCCGATATGCTTTTCTAAAATTCTAACAAACTTTTTTAGTGCTACGGGACTATTATTGCCAATATTCAAGATTTTATAATATTCATTTTTCTTATCTGTAAATATTTTATTATCTAGATTTTCATCTAATAAATAATTAATACTTTCAACTATATCTCCAATATATGTGAAATCTCTACTCATATTTCCATTATTAAATAAACTTATTTTTTTCCCTTCAGAAATATTTTTTGTAAAACTAAAATACGCCATATCTGGTCGTCCCAATTCACCGTAAACAGTAAAAAATCTCAATCCTATTGTCTTCATCTTATATAAACTACTATAGCTATATGCTAATAATTCATTTGATTTTTTTGTTGCTGCGTATAAACTAACTGGTCTATCTACCTGATCATCTTCTGAAAAAGGTACTTTATCATTACCGCCGTATACTGAGCTTGAAGAAGCATAGATTAATTTAGATATAGAATGTTTTTTACATGCTTCTAGTATATTGAAAAAACCTATTAAATTCGCATCTAAATAAGCTTTTGGATTCTCAATTGAATATCTAACACCAGCTTGTGCTGCTAAATTAATAACAATGTCAAATTTTTCATTTAAAAATAAATCATCTAATAAATCTGACTCTACTAAATCAATTTTTTTAAATGTAAAATTTTTCTCTTTTTCCAAAAAACTTAAGCGTTTCATTTTTAAATTAGTATCATAATAATCATTTATATTATCTATTCCTACAACAATATTATCACTTTCTAACAATTTTTTACTTAAGTGATAACCTATAAATCCACAAGAACCTGTCACTAAAATCTTCATTTTAAATACCATCCTTTATTAAAATTTTTTCCCAAATATCCAGTATTTTTTTTTCATTAAATCTATTCAACGCGCTCTCTCTATTATTAAGCTTCATATTTAAAGATTTGTCACTATCCAGAATAATTTTTTCCATTGCATAAAACAATTCTTTTGAATTATATTCTACAGTATATCCATTAAAGCCATTTGCTATTAATTCTTTACTTACACCGTTGGGAAGATTTGTGCATATTACTGGTAGTCCTGAAGCCATTGCCTCCATAAGTGCATTAGGATATCCTTCGTAAATTGATGTCATAATATACATAGATGAATCATAGATTTGTAAAAATGGATTTTTCAGAGTACCTTTTAATATAACTTTATTTGATAAATCCAATTCTTCTATTTTTATGGTTAGTTTTTCACGTTCCGGACCTTCTCCATAAATTTCTAAAATGTAATTTGGATATTTATCACTGAATATTTTAAAAGATTCCAAGAGTAATAAATAATTTTTTTGTTTATGTAATCGTCCAACCGCTACAATCTTTTTTGCATTCTCTTTCTTAATTTCACCTAGATATATTGCTTTCATATTTAAAGGATTAGGAATTATAGATATTTTTTCTTTATCTATATTCATTTCATTGATATAGTAATTTCCAACAAAATCGGTTTGGCAAATTAGAGTATCAACTTCTTTATACAAATTTTTTTTAATAAAAATAGATAATTTAGAATTTTGAGATACGTCATTTCGTTCAGAAATCACAACTTCTTTATCCTTAAAAAATAACTTTTTCAAAATTGATACAATATAATTGGCATTATCTAAAAAAGAAAGAATTATATCTGGATTTTCTTTTTCGATAATTTTTTTTAATTCAAAAATTGAACTAATACCACTTCTTATTAACTGAAACTTTCTTTTTACTCCAGTTTGTTTATCGACTCTTCCATTAGTCGTTATATAATTCACTTTTTCATTTAATTCATATTTTGATTCCATTTTTTTTAGTGATACTAAAGTAACACTATATTTCTCAGAAAATGAATTTGCTATTGTGGCCATGACTCTTTCTGCTCCACCAAGTGGCATCCCTGTAATTACTAATAATATTTTTTTCATAATAACTTTTCAACCACCTTATTAAATCCTATGCAAAAAGAATTATTATTACTTTTCAATGTTGAGTTATTCTTTTTGTTTAATTTCGTGGCATCATTAAGTGCGTTTTTTAATAAATCTATATCATTAACCGCAATAATATAATATCCATTATCTATAACCTTTTCACAAAACTCTAGCTGATGATCATTCACATGCTCTTCAAATTCTAATTTTCTTGGAACCACAATTGGTACTTTATTTTTATTGAGAACTCCCATAAAGCTAGCAGGACCTCCATGAGTTATTACGATATTTGCCTCCTCTATATAGTTTTCCATTTCATCATAATTAAGAAATTTTTTCCATTGACAATATTTCGGTTCATAATCTGAATAACCAGTTTGAATAAAAACTTCTTCCTCAATAATTCCTTCTTCTACTAGTCGATCCACTTCCTTTATCAATCGATTGAATTGCTGCTCATGAGTTCCTACTGTAACAAATATCATCAGAAAATCCCTCCTAAATTTATTGCTTTAGGGTATACTTTCTTCATTTCTTCCCACTGAACAATAAATCTATCTGTTACTGGGTATACTAATTTACCTGTTAACGTAGGACTATCTATTCTATCAAAGACCTCTATATAAATAGTTTTTATACCAAATAGTTTTCCTAAATAAAAGAACGGAACCGCCACAGCCGCCCCTGAAGAAATAATTAAGTCTGGTTTTTCTTTTTTCAACACTTTCCATGCTAATACGGTATTTTTTTTTAGATTTTTAATATTTCTATTAGTAGGATAGTAACATGGATACACTCTTTCATTTTTTAAAATGCTTTTCGCATCTTGCTTATCAAAAGTTACCCAAAATCGGTTTTTATCTTCCCAAAAAGGCTTCAACAAATATAGATGTGTTAAATGTCCACCACTAGATCCTACTAAGCAAACTTTCAAATTCTTATCATCCATTAATATGCTCCATCCGGTTTCATCATTACTATGACAGTTTTTAAAATTATTTTTATATCATATAATATACTTTGATTGATAATATACTTTAAATCAAGCTCTACCATATCATGAAAATCCACATCGTTTCTTCCATTAACTTGCCATAAACCCGTGCATCCTGGTTTAACTAACAAGCGCTGTATATCATAAGCTGAATACTCGTCAACCTCTCGTGGAAGTGGTGGTCTAGGTCCAACAAGACTCATATCACCTTTTAACACATTCCATAATTGTGGTAACTCATCAACACTATATTTTCTAATAGTTTTCCCCACTTTGGTAATTCGAGGATCATCTTTCATTTTGAACATGGCCCCTTCAATCTCATTGTACTTCAATAGTTGCTCCAATTTTTCTTCAGCATCAATAAACATTGATCTGAATTTATACATTTTGAAACTTTTACCGTTTTTTCCCACTCGGTTTTGGGAGAAAAATACTGGTCCCTCTGGCTCTTCTCGTTTAATTTTATAAGCAACTAATATGAAAATTGGACAGAGTATTAATAAACCTACTAAACTTCCTAAGATATCAATAAGTCTTTTCACAAAATAGTATATTATTTTCGAATCAAGTTCTTTTTTGTTGACCCAAACTTTTGGAGAAGGTTTAATATCTAGTTGCTTATTATTGTGCATCTCAATTTCCTCCAACAAACTCTCCCCCTAAAATAACCCGAATTTTTTTTTCTTAACAACAAGATAATCAGGATAATTAATTGAATCACCATTCAATAAATCTCTTGCCACTTGTTGCATTTTTACCACTTTTTCATTCCCAAAATCTTTTGCTATTTGTTCGTAAGCTTCTTTCAAGTTAAAGGAGCGCTTTTTCACGCCATGTGCATCCGAAGCTACCATCTGAACCAAATTATACTCTACCATTATTTTTGCCGTTTTTTGAATATCTTTACCAAATACCCCGACGTAACTTGGAGCAGTAAGTTGTGCCAAACAACCCATTTCTAAAAATGGAATTAAGTTGTTAGGGTCCTTTCGAAAATGAGCATTTCGTTCTGGATGAACGATCACAGGAACTTTCCCCATTTGTAATAGTTCAAAAAAAACTTGTTCTGTATATGAAGGAACTTCCATTGTAGGAAATTCTATCAAGATATACGTATCCTCAAGGTCTGTAAATAAAATCTTATCTTTTCGTATATCCTCAATTAAATCACCTGTAATTCGAACTTCTTGTCCTTCTAGTACAGTTAACGGCAGATTTCTTTTGTCTAATTTTGCCTGTAAAGATGCGACAAGAGAAATGACCTCTGACTTAGGATTTGTATATTTCCCATTATTATGATGTGGTGTACACAAAATATGTGTAATACCTTGACTAACAGCTTGTTCAGCCATGGCAATACTTGCCTCAATATTTTCTGCTCCGTCATCAACACCTGGTAAAATATGACAATGTAAATCAATCATTTCTCCCGTCTCCTTTATATCATTTAGTTTCCATAATAATAGTAATAGCCTGAATCTTTACTATTTTCGGCGCCATTGTAAACAACCCCTAAAATTCTCGCTTGAACCATAGTTAATAAATCTTTTGCTTTTGCAAGAGATTCCTTACGGGAAACATTTTCCCGAACAACCAGCAAAGTGCCATCTGCTTTCGATGCCATGATCTGTGCGTCCGTAACTGCGACCACAGGAGGCATATCGAAAATAACTACATCATATAGATTCCTTGCTTCTTCGATCACTTGATTCATTCTAGAAGATCCTAAAAGCTCGGATGGATTTGGAGGTTTAGGTCCACTAGTTAGAACAGAAAGATTATCGATAACCGTTTTTTGTGATGCTTCTAAGACGCTTGTTGTCGTGCTTAACACCGTACTCAAACCAGAAGCGTTGTTTAGGTTAAAAGTTTTATAAACCGTAGGTTTACGCATATCAGCATCAACTAACAACACCCGCTGACCAGATTTTGCAAAGACGACTGCTAAATTCGCAGAAGTCGTAGATTTTCCTTCTCCTGGACCAGAAGATGTAATTACTAATGTTTTGATCTGTTGATCGGCTGAGGATGCAAATTGAATATTCGTCCGTATTGTTCTATATTGCTCTGAAATAGGTGACGATGGATCAACCAATGTAATTAAGCTGACCGCATGTGTTTGTGTTCCTTTATGCTCTTTTATCTTCGCCATTCATCTTCCCTCCTTAAACTCTTGTACGGCTACGGCGCGATTCAGCTGCCTTGTCACCAGTATTTTTTTTGATCATTTGTATGGATGGTTTCTTTTGGATCGTGGCATTTACTTCTTTGGCAGACATTTGTGGAACTGTTCCAAGAATCGTAAAGCCTAATGTTTCTGTAACAAACTTATTATCTTTGACCGTTCGATCCAACAATTCCAGTAAGAAAGCAATCCCAAAACCGACTAGAATTCCCAAGACTAAACCAATTGCTAAATTAAGTTTATTGTTTGGTGATACTGGGGAAGAGCTTGCTTCTGCGTTGGAGATGATTGATATTTTATCCACACTCAATACATCTTTTGCGTTTTCTTGGAAGACTAATGCTGTTGTATTTGCGATGTTTGCAGCATAAACAGAACTAGTATCTGTAGCCATAATAGAAAACATCAGTGAATTTTGTGATTGGGTCACTTCGACAGAATCCTTCAATTCTTGCACGCTTTTATCAATGCCATATTCTGACTCTATTCGGTCTTTGACCTGATTGATAACCAAATCTCCTGTAACTAGTTCTTTATACGTGTTGATCATTTGTAGATTCATATTTACATCATTTGCATTTGTTGTTTCGGTTTGTGGCAACGTAACAATCAATTGTGCTTGAGAACGATACTTGGGCGTAAGAACAAAAAAGGTAACGATCGCTGCTAACGCCAAGCCAACAAACATCGAAATTAATATTGATGTCAGGTGTTTCCGTAATATATCAAATATTTCATTTAAACTAATAGTCTCTTCCATATTTCTCCACTTTCTTCTAGTTATTAATATCTAACTGGTCTTTAAGGATACTTTGTACACGATTTAATTCTTCATCACTCACACGCTGATACGAGATACCATCTTGCATGAATCCTTCACCTTGAAGCTGGTCTTGTTTGATCGTTTGAAACGCACTGCGATAATTCATTGCCAATGTCCGCATATCATCAAAACTCATATCAGTTTTCATATTGTTCTCAACTGCATTCAAGATAGTCTGATATTGACTAACCCCATCTAGACTAAGAACTTTCTTTACGATTGCTTCAACCATCTTACGTTGTCGGTCTTGTCGCCCGTAGTCTCCGTTGGGATCATCATATCTCATTCTTGAATAAGCGAGTGCTTGTTCTCCGTTTAATTTTGTACGACCAATTGTAAAATCAAAGCCATCCTTTGAAAAAGTCAAATCATTATCAACTTCAATACCGCCGACCGCATCAACTAACTCTTTCAAGCCTTCCATATTAAGAGATACATAATGATCGATGGGGATATCTAAAAACTTCTCAACCGTGTTCATAGACATGGCTGCCCCTCCAAAGGCATAGGCATGATTGATTTTATCTGTTGTTCCATGTCCTACGATATCAACATAGGTATCGCGAGGAATACTCACCACCGTCGTCTGATTGTCTTGAGGACTGATGGTCGCCACCATCATGGTATCAGAACGGCCTTGTTCGACTCTGCCTAAATCACCGGTATCGATCCCCATCAGTAAAACCGAGAAGGACTCTTGTTGGGATAGATCGACATCATTTTCACGTAAGCGATCTTCTCGATCACGCTCGACTGATTGATAAGTTTCATTAATTGAGTTTGACACATCAAAATATAGTTTGGCAGCGACACCGATCAATCCGATGACTAACACTGCGACGATTGAAAAGATAATTAAAAAAATCTTTTTTCCTTTTGACATTTGCTTTCCTCCAGTTATCTCTATTTTCTTTGATACATATTTCCATTAGTAGACAACGTCTGAACTTTGATCTGTCCAGGTGCCGTCTCCTGCGGATGTATCCTCTGAATAACTTTCCGTTGAAGCGGGGGGGGTATACGTGCTGTATCCTGTGTACCCCATTTGGGTAGCGACTTTGTCAGCTAATTCGGTGTATTTCTCTTTCAATTCTTCATTGCGAACTTTGCTGATACTGTCGACTGCACTCAGGTATTTTTCTAAGGTGACTTCACTGGTCACCTCATCCCCATCAAGCATTTCATCAAAAGTTTCTTGTAATTTTGCAATGCGGTCCAATTGGGTATCCGCATACTCTAAATAGGAAACAACTAACTCTTTCCATTTACTATCTTCAAAAAAGCTCAGATTTTCACGGACATTCCCAACATCCGTTTCTTTTAGATCGTCTCTAATGATGACATCATTCTCAGCACTTTGCCAATTTGAAACGCCTTCAGTAAATAAGGCTTCCGTATCCGCTTGTACTTTTAATTTTGCCTCGATGTCTTTTAGTTGATCATCAAGGGCGGCTTTTTCTTGTTGGATCTCGACTGACTCACTTGGTAATGCATCATCATCGATCCCATAATCGTCTGCAGATACTTTCACTGCAGAAAGTTTTGCGACTGTTTTAAGAACGTCTTCCTCTTTAAGATCTTTTCTTAAAAATGTTTGATCCTCGTTGCTGTATAATTCAGCAATTTCATTAGACAACTCATTGATGCGATCTTTTTCGCTGGCAATCGCTGTCTGTGCGTATTCGACTCGCTGCTGATATTGCCTTTGGTTATTTTGTCGGTAACCAATGAAACATATTGCAACTGCGCCAATACCCACGGCTAAAACAGTCAAAGTCTTTACTAACGGCTTTCCCATGAACACACTCCCTACTTCAATTGTGCTTGTTTAAGCATGCTGCCTTCGTCTCACATAATAAAGGCAATTCTAGTTTATTATAAGAGAAATGTATCATTAAATAAAGGAAATTCCTGTTTTTTCTTTTTAAAGGTATATTTTTCATCAACAAAAGACTTATATAATGGCAAACATCAGTTATTTTAAATATACTTAAATAACGTATAGCATACTTGACAGTTTTTTTAAACCCTCATTTTAAATAATAAATAATTCAGTGATAATCGTTGTTCTCATCGTCTTTGAGAGGTGTCACATCATAGAAAAATAACCTCGAGTGATTATATTCATTCATTTTCTCAACATCTTTTCATTATAAATAGAAAACATAAGAATTTCAGAAAGAAAAGTTAAATGCTTTTGTTGTTATTATAAATCAGTTGAATAAAACTGAATATTTTTCTTGGGGCACATAGGTTTTCCTTCGCGGTTACTATTTAATTACACCAGTCGTTCCTGTTAAAATTATAAGTTATCTTCCCCAAACTGACTTTCCCCCTCAATTCCGCCCTTTCATCTTCTATCGGTTTATTTCAAATATAGTTAATCATTCATTTTTTATTTTATCGTAATAAAATTATCCCCCCTCTCTTACTATTCAATGCCAGTCAATTTCCTTGTTTGCACTGAAAAAACGTGTTTCTACCTATATATATGCCGATCATCAGTTGATTTATAGAAAATGCAAAAAATCTTGCACAGGCTCAGGTATAGATTTCACCAACCGATGAAATACGTGATTTGTTTTTTCTTCCCTATCTTCTTTAAGATGAATAAGTAAGATTTGCGATTTTATTCATGAAAGGAGCCACGTCTTGAGAAATTTTCAAATTAATTTTATTACCAACACAGCAACGATTCGATGGCTGAAAATTTTGATGGCATTCGAGAAAAATTATCAATGTTCGACTCAAGGTTTGGCAAAGATTTCAGGAAGTACCACGCGAACGATCGTAACGGACGTGACGGATCTAAAAGAGTATTTTGGCGACTGTTTATCGATCGACTCTTCTCATAAGGGGTATATTTTTTCAATCAAGCAGTCCGCTGTGTATTTAACGAAAAAACGTGCGCTGATTGCCGATGAGATTTTGTTCCATATCATCGAAAGTATTTTCCACAATGATCTTTATAGCTCATCGGAATGGGCAGAGAAATACCATATATCAGAAAGCACCGTTCTTCGCTATTTGCGGAAGGTGCAACCTATTTTTTCTTTCTATCGTTTGGAGATCCAAACAAATCCCATTTGCTTTATTGGTGAAGAGATCAATATTCGCAAATTTTTCCATGATTTCTATTATGAATCGGAAATTACTGCCCATACGATCTTTCCACCCATCGCCATCCAAAATATCACGGCTAGTGCTTTTTCAAGATGTTATCAACTCGACCAACATGCTTGTTCATTTGGTGAATTCAATTATTACTTATATATCACCTTTGAGCGCCATTTTGCAGGTCAACGTATCGAGTTGCCTAAGCAAATAAAAAAACTATTTGAACAGTATAATGATTTTCGGCTATTTTCTGAAATCAATGAGGCTGTAAGTGAGCAATATCAAAAAGAACTTCCCCACGAGGAAGTCCTTTATTTGTTCTTATTGGTAAAAGCCCGTCGCTCGATCAGCAACTTAGCAATCGAGCAAACCTTTTGTAGAGAGTATAATCATTGGCCTGAAATCAAGCAGCTTGCGGCAGCCTTTGTCAAGGATTGCTTGCCAGATACACAAGATAGCGCTCGCGATCGACTCTTAGTAGAGTCCTTTTTTACGGTAGCAAAAATCAAGCAATTATTATCCCCCTTATTAAATCATATGATTTCTGATACCGTTCAATTTGTCGAAGAGGCGTATACGGACGATTACCATCTATTTAAAAACTATCTGTTGACGCAACCATTAGCTAGAGAAATTTGGGACAGTAACACACTGGAGCACTTAGGAACGAGTCTTACGATGTACGTTACTTCTATTAAATCTTTGTACTGGCAAGCCAAGAAGAATATCGCTTTTTTGTTCGAAGGCCCCTTTTATTTATGCCAATTATTAAAATGCAAATCTGTTCGTTATTTGCGCAGTTCTCGGACCTTTTATTTTCCGGACTCCAATGAATTGTCGGCAGGCTATTTGGAAAAAAATCAGATTGATTTGATCGTTACCAACTATACGGAATACATTACCGAATATGCCCAAGACATTGATTATTTGCTATTCAAAACCTTCCCTGATGAGCACGACTGGGAAGCTTTAGAGGAAACGCTAAATGCTAATTTCAATCCTTGATCAACGAACACCCGCCGTTTCCCGTTTCCCTCGATCTGACCAAGCTATTCAAAAAATGCTCCTGAGAATGAGTGTAAGAGCTTGTGAGCAGTTTAACAATAAATCCAGAGCCTATCGCTTATGTCGTCACTGACGCAGCGATAGGCTCTCTTCTTATGCCTTCCTACATTAAAAGTAAAAAAAGAAGCAGCCACTTCATTCAGTGAGCTGCTTCTTGCTAGTTGATTGATTAATCAAGGATCGTTACTTTTACTTGACGACGGCCCCATTGGATACATTGTGCGACGTTATCAAAGTGAACATCAATGATGTTTCCTTTGATCGCGCCACCAGTATCAAGCGCTAATGCTACGCCATAGCCTTCAACATTGACTAAGGTGCCTAAGGGAATCACGTTTGGATCAACGGCAACTGCCATTGGATTTTTACGTAAGTCTGTCCCACTTGCTGTAAAGAAACTAGAGCCAGCTTCTTTATACGAGTAAGCAGTTGATTCCATCATCAATGTTCGACCACTGCTAGTATTGCTGTTGTCGCTATTGTTATTACTGTTGTTAGTTGTATTGCTTGAGCTGCTGTTCGAGCTATTGTTGTTGCTTGAAGAGCTGCTCGATGATGAGCTGCTGCTTTCAGTCGTATTGCTGTTCGATGAAGCAGACGCTTGGGATTCAGAAGCGCTTGAACGTTCAGCAGCTTGGGCTGCTTCTTTTTCAGCTTTTTCTTTCGCTGCTTGTTCCGCTGCTTCTTTGGCTGCCCGTTCTTCTGCTGCTTTTTCAGCAGCTAAGCGAGCTGTTTCAGCTTCTTTGCTGGAAGCGATTTGTGCCAAGGTTGCTTCGTTTTCTTTCAATTGGGCTTGTAGATTCGCAATTTTTGAATCCAGTGTTTTGGCTTCTGATTCTAATGCGGTTTGATTTTCTTTCAATGATTGCTGTGTTGACTGTGCTTTTTCTTCTAAAGCTTCCAGCTTTTCTTTTTCTGCTGTCAATGAATCGATCTTTTCTTTTTCCAAGTTTTGTAGCATCGTCATCGCATACGCACGATTGATAAAATCTTGGATGTTGGATGATTCTAATAGTACCGTCCAGTCTCTGGTAGCCCCGCCATTGACTTGGATGTCTTTCATACGTTCCGCAACGACAGCTTCACGCTTTTCAATTGTTTCTTGTGCAGTTTTGATTTCTGCTTTGGTTGTTGCTAATGATTCTTCATTTTCAGCGATTTGAGCTTTTAGCTCTTCTACCTCACTGTATTTCGCATTCACATCAGTCAATGCAATCTGTACTTCCGTACTGATTTCCTGACTTTGCTGCATGACGGCACTTTCTTGCTCTTGCAATGATTCAAGTGACTCAGCCTGCGCAAAGATTGGAGAAACGATTCCTGCCGCAAAGACAGCGACAACGATTGTTCGTAGTTTCTTTGCCTTCAAAAAATTCCCTCACTTCTCACTATGGTTTCCAACATATCCTATTATACAAATTCTTAAGAAGAATTTTATTGCAGGACCTTTACAATTTGTTACAAATTATCGTAAAAGTGGGTGTTTTCATCGTCTTTTCCGACTGAAATTAGTCAGAAGTGGGAAGAATCAGCATTGATAAGGGTTTATTTTTTGTAATCTAACCGTAACAAATCTATTTTTTCTTACGAATGGCTTCAATAAATCGAGACAATTCCTGACTGCTTTTTATCTGATTGATTTCTAACTTTTGAAAGTTTTTTAAGAGTCTTCTTTGATGGAAATTCAATCGCGGTAGATTTTGTTTTAAAACGCGCCATTCTTCTGGAAACGCTGCGAAGCGCCCTTGCCAATCGTTTTTATATTGCTCAATATTTTCAGCCAATTCTTTTTTGTGCTGCTCAAAAGCTTGATTGACTTGTTGCACCGCTTTATGAAAGGCAACCAAGTTAGCAAGGGTATAGCCCATATCAAAAGAAAGAACCATTAATAAGAAAACGGGCAATAAGAATCCGACCCGAGCACTCAATGTTTGCACGATCTCCAGCATTTGCGGATGAACAAATCGAACAATCAGCACGCAACACACGCCCCAAAAAAGAGAAATCGGCAATGCCACCCGTCCATTGATATTCAGTGGCACCTCTTTATAATCCCACCATGAAGCATGAAAAAACCGCTCAAGTAAATAACTTGTCACATATTCAAGCACGGTGACCAATAACGCTGCCGCAAAGAACAGTGGAATCACTTGCTCATGCAATGGCCGTAACAAATAGACAACGCCAAGAATTCCAAAGCCGTAGATGGGTGTGATTGGGCCAATAAGGAACCCCCGATACACAAAGTGCTTGGCTTTTAGTGAGCAATAAATGGTTTCCCAAAGCCATCCGATAAATGAGTACAAGAAAAACAATAAAATGATCCGTTCAAATTGAACCATACCTCTCCGCTCCTTTTCAAACTGTTGCAATGATCTGTGCAATCGTACTTGTCATCACAATCATACCACAAATCAATCGGTCTTATTTTGAATCAGTGCAGTAGCTTATTCCTCGTTTGAACGGTCTTTTTTGTTGCTTATTGATCACCAAAAATAATTGATGGGTGCACCTGTTCTTTCAAACTATAGCCACACAGTTCTTTGTTAAAGGTAAAATGATCTTGTTCCACATTGGCAATGATCTCATCTTCGGAAAATCCGTGAAAATCGTAGTCATTGATGTAACTGCGAAGTAATACTAATTTTGCATCGATCAAGAGAACTCGTTGGATGTCCATCCAAAAAGCCATGTCTTTTTTTTTCAATATTTTTTTCAATTCTGCTTCCTGTGCTAACCAGTACGCATAGACTGATGGCATTTCACCTTTAATGGTTTCAGCAGATAATCCTTCTCTCATTTTTACTAGATACTCATTCACTGATTGATAAAACAATTTCCTTCCCCCTAGTTCCATTATTTTTAAACGTAGATCCTATGTTCCTTCTATTTCCTCGTCGCTTTGAGCTATCTTCCTCTATCCGACTGTCGCTGATGTCGCCTACTTTTTGTATCGAAAGAAGCCATAGTATTTCGCAACAAAATTCTGACAATTATTCAAAACAAATAGACAAATAAAAAGCACACTATTATTTTATAGATATAACCGACACAATTTTTAACTTCACTATTCTTTTAATGCTTCCTTTCTTTTCTAAAGCATAGCAAAAGTCGCCCCGTATTTATAATCAACTTTTGCATCAATCTAAGAAAAAAGTGAAAATAAGCGGTAACAGTCAGTTATTTCCGCTTCATTTTTTTAAATTTACTATTTAACAATCCTTTATTTTTTTCGATTCATGCAATAACTGAGAATATTTTATTGCGTTATTTCCTTTCCTATTATACGATTAACTAAATAATGTTGGTTATTTGAAAATAAAAAACAAAGGGGAACGTGAGAATAATGAGAAAAAGTGTTGTTTTTAGTTTATTGGGGTTCACACTTCTTTTTGCTGGCTGCACGCCAAAAGAGGAGAAACCAGCTTCAGAAAGTACGGAAAATGCAAGCGCTACAAGCTTATCTATGACATCATCAACCGAAGTCGCCCAAGAATCGACGGTCTCTTCCAGTGAAGCGGCTTTACCTAGTTCAGAACAAACCATCACAGGCGTTAGCGGAACAAACTATACCATCGATTTACCTAGCAATTGGCAAGAGGTACCTGATTTCACTTCATTGAATCCTGACAATGATTTTATGTTGTCCGATGCGTTAGAAACGAAATATTTAGCTGCAGTCGTTGAATCGAAAAAGGATTTTGCCGATTTAGAAACTTATCTTGGATTGGTTCAAGAAAATTTGGCAACGAGCTTCGATACGACGGCCACCTTTTTACCAATTCCTGACACAAAGGCCTATTTCGTGGATTTTCCTGCGACAGTTGAAGGGCTAAATATCCACTATATTTATTATGTACTTGAAACCGAAAATAATTACGTTCAGTTGTATGGCTGGACGTTAGAAAGCTTATATGACTCTTCAAAAGAGGAACTAACAGCGATCATGAACAGCTTCAAAGAAGAATAAACAAAATATCTGTACCCATTTTGGCAAATAGCCAGAAAAATGGGTACAGATATTTTTTCTTTTTATCTACGGACTACAAGACGTTGCCCTACAAGAATCAATGAGCCAGAAAGGTTATTCCATTGCATCAACTGATTCACAGTCACACCGTAGCGTCGCGAAATCCCCCATAGAGTGTCTCCCGAACGTACAGTATAGGTGGTGCTGTTTGATGAGGAAGCGTTCGTTTCTTGAACGTACGCTGCACTTACCCAGCCACGCCCTTCAATTCGATACCAGACATTGTTGCCATTGACACTGGTTCCGGTCTTTTGCGCAACTGCACGAAAAGAGGAGTTGTTTAACAAAGATCCAACAATTCTGGCACTGGTAGACGCATCAGAGCGAATATTCAATGTTGCGGTAGTGCGAAACTCTTTATTGATGCTTTGTTCAGAGCTATTACTTCCAGCGTTGACTTCTGTCACGTACGCAGCGCTCACCCAGCCGCGTCCTTGGATTCGATACCACACATTGTTGCCGTTGACACTCGTTCCCGTCTTTTGAGCGACTGCTCGAAATGTTGCATTGCTTGCCAAGGAGCCGACAACAGAAGCGCTAGTCGATGCGTCTGAACGGATATTCAAAGTAGCGGTGGTGCGAAACTCTTTATTGATGCTTTGTTCGGCACTGTTGTTACTGTTATTATTATCGTTGTTATTACCATTATTATTGTTGTTATCATTCCCACCCGTATTCGATGAGATCTCCGTCACGTGAGCGGCACTTACCCAGCCACGTCCTTGAATTCGGTACCACGTCGTATTGCCGTTCACACTGGTGCCGCTTTTTTGCGCTACTGCTTCAAATGTTGCATTGGCAGCCAATAAACCCACGATCGAGGCGCTGGTGGAAGCATCCGAACGGATATTGAGTGCTGCATTTGTTCTGAATTGCTTATTGATCGCCTGTTCAGAATTGTTATTGTTGTTATTGTTATTATCATTTGAACCACCACCACTTGATGTATCGTATTGGGTCAAATTGTACGTTTCAATCAAGTTGTTTAGCTTACTTGCATAAGCCGTGTCGGTGGCATAGCGTCCTTGCAGCCATTGTGTCGCGTCACGATAAGAATTCGTATTAGACTTCCATGCCCCATGGTAGAAGAAAACACCCGGCGAAAATGAGGTGGTTCTCAAAACGTGCGCATTGTCTTGAAAAGATTCTTTTAATGAAGGGTATTTACGAAACTTCGCAATAATCGGATAGAGATTGCCATTCCCGTCATCTTCCAAGGTTTGCATCTCTACAAATTGTCCATTGTAAGATCCCTTGATACCAAACATATTATTGGCAAGAGTAGTCAGCGTGGATTGCCCCCAACCTGATTCTAAGATCGCTTGCGCAATCATGACTGAAGCGTAGAGGTCATTTGCCCCCGCCACTTCTTGTGCCATTGGTCCTACTTGCTGAATAAATGCTTGCTGATTATTAGAACGTGCCATTGGATTGTTGTAGTTGGGCATGACCTTCGTTTCAATGGCGATCCGCTCTTCTTCTGACAGAACAGGAATGTCACGATCGATTTCTGCTTCATTCTGTTCAGAAGCATCATCTGCTGGTTCATTTTCGGGTACGTCTTGAATTTCTACTACATCCGAACTTTCAGCTTCTGATGGTTCGGTACTATCTTGCGTTGCTGGTGATCCCTCGTTCACTTCTTGATCTTCTACAATGCTCACGGAATCTTGCGTCGATGTGTCTCGGGTTGACTCTGCTGTTTCAACTACTTGAACACCATTTTGGGTTTCTGCTGACTCAAGTGTATCTGCTAAGACATTCATCGGCAAAATATTCACCGTACTAACAAGTGCAGCGGTTGCCGCCGCACTTTTACGGTAAAGAAGCCCTCTTTTTTGTTTCTTCGCACGATAACGAAGCTGTTTTCTTTCTTCCATTTGTCTCTCCTTAAAACTACAGCTAGCTACTTCTTACATTCTTACTGCAAAGCTAGGTGTAAAATGAGCGGTGCTGCCAACAGAAACATTTTGTCCTGGGCGTGGTGCATGAATGTATTGTCCGCCACCTAAAGCAATGGCTACATGATAGGTGCTACCTGATGAACCCCAGAATAAAAGATCTCCTGGTTGTGCTTGGCTAACGGAAATCACTGTACCGGCTGTTTCTTGTGGCACCGTCCATCCACCAATATCTCTCCCTGTTACTTGTAAAAAGACATAGCGAGTAAACCCAGAACAGTCAAAGCTGTCCGGTCCTTTGGCACCCCACACATAGGGTTTTCCGATATGCTTATAGGCTTCTGCCACGATTGCAGCACCATTTGTTGATGCTGGTGCAGAAGGTGCTGGCGGCGTCACGATCGGTGCAGGTGACGGAGCAGGCGTTGGCGCCGGTGTTGGTGTAACTGGCGTCGGTGCTGGCGTTGGTGCAGGAACTGCAGGTGCACTGTCCGCTGGCGTCTCCGGTGCTGCAGGTGTCACTGGTGTTTCTGGCTCATGAATTTCTGGTGTATCTACTGGTGTTTCCTCTGGAACCTCTGGTGTTTCAACCGGTTCAGATTCTTGCGCTTCCTCTGGTTGCGTTTCTGCTGGTGCTTCTGGCTCTTCCACTGGCGCTGGGCTCTCTGTTTCTGCGTCAGGTTCTGTGCTCTCTACTTGAACAGCTGCTTCATTCAAGGCTGCTTCTTCCGCTGCAGCTTGTTCTGCCTGCTGTTGCGCCGCTTGTTCCGCTTGGGCTTGTAAAGCAGCTACTCGGGCAGCTTCTTCACGAATTCTCGCTTGCTCCGCTTCATAGGCTTCTTTTTCCGCACGCAGCTGTTCTTTTTCTTCTTCTTTCGTTGCTTCTTCGTAGGCTAAATTACTAACTAAGACATTTAATTCTGCTTGGCTTGCTTCCAAAACACCTTTTTGTGCTTCCAGATGGCTCTGTGCTGCTTGCAATTCTGCCACTTTTTCTTGTGATTCCGCACGCTTTTGTTCAACAGCTTGTTGGTCGGCTTTTTGCTGTTCGATCACTTCATTATTCGCTCGAATGATCGTCGTCATCGCATGCAAACGACCGACTAGATCACTGACAGAGTCCGCCTCTAGTACCGCTGTTAGAAAATGGTCGCCTTTTCCATTAACTTGTGTTTCTCTGGCTTGCTTTTCAATGTTTTCTGAGCGTTTGGCAATGCGCTCTTCTAACTGACTGATTTCCTGATCCAATCCTTCGATCGCTTGCAACAAATCACTTTGCTGCGCTAAAATGATTGCTGCTTCTTGATTTAACGAATCAATTTCTGCAGACAATCCGTCAATTTCCCCTTGTACGCTTTGACGTTGCTGTCTCAACTGATCAATTTCGTTATTTTTTTGTTCGATCAATTGATCGTGATTCGTAGCAAAAACGGTCACAGGTCCGCCGAATGATGACAATACAATGCCGCACATACACACTGTTGCAAAGATTTTCTTCTTCATCTGATCCTCCAAATTCAATTTTAAAACTTTTTTTTCATTTATTTGACCATTTTCATTTTACCATAGTTCAGCAACAAACCCAATCCGTAAGCGATTTACATTTTAGTTACATAAATAAGCTCTGTTTTTTTATTACATGTTCCCCACTCCTATCCCGCCGACACGCCGAGTGAATCCCTATGTATCAACTGTTCAAGAAAACTTCATAGAAAAAGTCCTTTTTCTTAAGAAAAAATAAATAATGTTGTAGATTTCACTTTTATTACATTAATTTTCTGCAAAATATGCTTGATTCACAAAGTTATAAACAGACGAAAAAAGCTCCTTCCTAGTGTTTTCTAGAAAAGAGCGAGTTTTTTTTGTCTGTGTTATTCACGATAAGGGAGTAGTTGTCTCATTACGGCGATTTGGTCATCAATGGTCTGTTCTGTGATGTGACCGGTCAGAGCCAAAATCCCTAATCCTTCAATCACGAACATATAGTTTTCTGCAATCACTGCCAAGTTTTCATCTTTTAATACACCTTGCTGAACGCCCACTTGAAAAATCTCATGGATCGTCCGTTTCGTCTCAGCGAGTTGAGCTTGCTGCAGTGAACTGGAGGCTTCGGTTTTATGCGTATAGTAATACTCGTAGACGGCTCGCAGCATACCGTCAGAAATGCTGTGGAGTAGACGCTTGCGATGGTCGGAAAAATATTTGTTTAAAATCGTTTCAAAGGGTACTTGCTCCATGATCATCTCTCGTACATCATCAAATTTTCGTTTGGAACGCTGCTCTAACACTGCCAAAAAAATCTCATCCACCGAACGAAAGTACAAATAAATGCCGCCGCGACTAATGCCGCACTCTTCGATAATGTCCTTCATTGTCGCATCAATCAAACCTTTCTTACTAAAGACGACTTTGGCACTTTCAAGAATCAAATCACGCTTTTGTTGTTTTTTCTTTTCCGCTGTAGTCAATTCGCTCTGCTGCTTCTTCGCCATTTTTTTGGCTCCTTTCATCACATTATTAATGACACTCGTGTCATTTTGTTGTATAATCAACCTAACTTAAAAATGACACGAGTGTCATTATAAAAAAAGGAGTTTTTACAATGAATACAAAAAGCAAAACCTATCGCCTTGTCATTCGTGCCATTTTGACTGCTATTATTATTTTACAGACGATGGTACCTTTCCTTGGATTTATTCCGATCGGTATCACTAGTTTAACGATCATCCATATCACGGTGATCGTCGCTGCCATCGTTTTAGGGACAAAAGACGGGATGTTCATCGGCTTAGTCTGGGGTGTTTTTACCATGATCCGTGCGTTTACTTCTCCGACAACGCCCTTGGACATTGCCGTTTTCACCAACCCAATCATCTCGGTGGTTCCCCGTGTGTTGGTTGGCTTAGTGGCTGGTCTCTTGTTTACGATCATTTACAAAAAGACCAAAAAAGTCGTCGCTGCTTCGATTGTTGCAGCAATCTTTGGGACCATCACCAATACAGTTTTGGTCTTAACCCTAATGGGAACCTTATATACTGGCTTAGTTGCCAATACCTATGGTGTCGATGCTTCGGCTTTATTCGTGACCCTCGGTGGAATTGCTATAACGAATGGAATCTCTGAGGTGATCACAGCTGCGATCTTAACACCCATTCTAGTAAAAGCCTTATTTGCGGCAACCAGTTTACGTCCAGAAAATCGTTAGTCCCTTCTCTTATCCTATCATTTTTTTCACGTTCTGAGTACTCTTTGCCCAAACATTAAAAGCCCCCGATTTAAGAAAGCTTCTATTGTATAGAAAGGCTTTCTTAGATTAGGGGGCTTCTTCTTTTATTGGTTAAAAAAAGGTGGACAGCAAGGCAAGGATCGCTAGACCGCCTTGGGTCAAAATAATTTTCTTGTCGCTAGTCACACTGCCATATGCAGCTACTAAGATAATGTAGATCAGCAACAAGCGACTGATTTCCAATGGTGCTGAAGCAAAGGTAATACTATACAGTAACCCCAAACCAATGAGTCCATTGTAAACCCCTTGGTTTTTGAACAAGGTCACAACGATCGGTCGTTCAAGTTCTGCTTTCGTCACGTTGAAGACCCGCGCCGTTGCTTTGGACGTAGTGGCAAATGTTTCTAAATAGAGAATATAGAAAAACTCTAAGGCAACCAGTACAATTAAAATCGTCGATAAAATCGTCATCTTTATTCTCCTTGTTGAGCGACAATGATCTCGCTCGGTTTGGCTGCAAAGTCAGGCATTTGCTGGAATAATTGTTGCAGCAGCGGGTTTTGATTGTGGGCGGTGATCGCTTCTTGATTCGCCCATTTTTCGACCATGACAAACTGATTGTTTTCTTCCAATGATTCATAGAGATGATAGCCGTGGCAGCCATCCTCAGTTCTTGCCGATGCTATTAATGGGGTAACAGCGGCTAAAAAATCTGCCCGCTTTTCTTCTTTGATGTAAAACGTTGCATTGATGATTTCCATCGTTTTCCCTCCTCTTATAGAAATGTCGTAATTTGTTCTGCGTCTAACCGAACGGATTCATAGCCTAATTCTTTGGCTTTTCCGACTGAAAGGATCATGACAGGAACATAACGTTCTTTGTCTAAGCCAAAAGCTTCTGCTAATTGATCTGCTTCAAAGCCGCCGATTGGGTTGGTTTCATAGCCATGCGCCCGCGCAACTAACATAAATTGCATCGCTGCTAAACTAGCGTCGATCTTCACCACATCATTCATTTGTTCTTTTGTAAGATTTTCGTAATGAGGAATGATCGCTGCTAATTGTTGGTCACGTACTTCCGCTGGCATTTTGCCTTCTGCTACTGCTTTGTTATAAATTTCTTCTCCTAGTTCATGACAAAGCATATCGCCAAAAATCAAGACCATTGCAGAAGATGTATCATTTTGTCGGACGTTGAAACGAATCAACGGTTTCAATTTTGCTTTTTGCTCATCGCTTTCCACAACGACAAAGCGCCAAGGCTGCATATTGACTGAGGAAGGTGCTGTCGTTGACTCTTGGATCATGGTCAACATTTCTTCATGGGGGATTTTGTAGGTTTCATCATAGACACGAACCGATTTTCGGCCAAAGGTGATCTCTGAAAAATTGTTATTGCTGTATTCTGTCATGGGTTTGCCTTCTTTCATGGAACTAATTTCATAAGTAATGTTAGAAGCTGTGCTTCTTCTTCTTCGGTCAAATTGATGCCTAACGACTCCTCAGAGCTGGCATGCTTTGAAGCACAACTAGCCAAATCGGCTTGTGCTTTCGGTGTCAAAGAAACAAAAATCTCGCGGTTATTGTCTTTGTTTCGTTCCCGTGTCACAAATTGTTTTTCTTCGAGAATCTTCAAATGCCGAGTGACCGCTGCACTATCGATCTTCAATTCATTCTGTACTTGATTTTGGGTACAGCGTCCTTGCTCATTCAAAAACTGCAGCAACTGATAACGGGTCAGACTAAAGCCAGTCTCTTTTTCAAAGATCGCCGTTAATTCTTGATTCACGATTTTCATCCGATACAGCAATCCGCTTAGCTCACGTAAATTCATTGCATAAACCGCTCCTTTCATCATTGACTTGTCAACTGTTGACTAGTCAAGTATAAATCATTTTCTTTTGCTTGTAAAGAGTAAGCAAAAAAGACCCGCAGCTAGGCGAACTTCATCAAGGATCGAATCAAGAATCCTTTGGCGAAGTTGCGCCATTAGGCTGCGGGTCTTCGTTACTCCGGTATTGAGAAAATACTGGAGAATTTATTTTATTTTAATTGGAAGAGTTTCTTCAAGCCCATCACAATCAGTGTAGAGATCGCTGCAGCAGCGAAGATGATCCCCCACGTGCCGGCTTGAATTGGCATCGTGTCTAATAGCTCATTCATAAACGGTACATAGACTGCTGAAAGCTGTAAACCTACGGAAAGGAGCAATGCCCCCATCAACGGTTTGTTTTTCAAGAGAGTTTTGTCTAAGCCAAAACCGCTGCTCTTACGAACGTTGAAAATATGCATCAATTGTGCTACTGCCATAAAGGTAAAGGTCGCTGTTTGTGCATAAAGCAACTCGTGATCCGTCAACATCAAGAAATTGAAGAAGCCAAACGCCACCAGACCAATCACAACACCACTTAAAATGATGCGTCCTAAGAAGCGTTTGTTGACGAGGCCATCAGCTTTCGACCGTGGCTGACGTTTCATGATATCGTCTTCTGCTGGTTCAAAGGCTAACGCCATTGCTGGCGCAATATCGATGACTAGATTTAAGAAAAGGATAT
The DNA here is from genome assembly GCF_051713705.1 of Enterococcus sp. DIV1083b. Classification (NCBI taxonomy): domain Bacteria; kingdom Bacillati; phylum Bacillota; class Bacilli; order Lactobacillales; family Enterococcaceae; genus Enterococcus; species Enterococcus sp. DIV1083b. The sequence continues at coordinate 1,192,436 of NZ_JBIOQJ010000001.1, read as the reverse complement.
GCAGCGGTTGGATCGGCATTGGCATCAAGAAGATGACACTTAAAAAGATCGTCACGATCTCAACCATATTACATGAGAATAAGAAAGAAACATATTTTTTGATGTTGTCAAAAATGATGCGTCCTTCTTTGATGGCATCGACGATTGTTCCAAAACGGTCATCCGTTAAAATCATATCGGAAGATTCTTTGGCTACTTCTGTCCCACGAATCCCCATGGCGATCCCGATATCGGCGCCGTTGAGTGCCGGCGCATCGTTAACGCCATCGCCAGTCATAGAAACGATATCGCCTTCTTCACGCAAGGCTTCCACAAGTTGTAATTTATTTTTTGGAGAGACTCGAGCAAAGACAGCGACTTCTTCGATTTTTTCGTTAAAGCCTTCCTGCCCTGCCAATTCATCGATCTCGCGACCTGTCATGGTTTTTTCATGATCTTTTAAGCCAATTTCTTTGGCGATCATGGATGCCGTCTTCGGATGGTCCCCCGTGATCATCTTCACTCGGATCCCCGCTTCTTGGGCGACCTTCACTGCCTCTTTGACATCTGTTCGTGGCGGATCGACGATGCCCGCAAAGCCTTGGATCTTGATTTCCTGTAATGCTGCTTTCAGTTCTGCTTCGTCCGTCCCACCTTGATAATCCTTGATGCAACCGACAGCGATCACCCGCTGCCCATGACTGGCTAACGTGTCATTGTATTCATGAAGTTGTTCTTTTTCTGTGGCATCAGCATCAGCTAAATCAATTAAGACATCTGGTGCCCCTTTGATGATCAATGTCCGTTGCTCTCCTTCATACACGGTCACCATGTATTTGTTGTCGGAATCAAAGGGCATTTCTGCGATTTTCTTCAGCCCGCTGTCCTGCTCTTTTTGGCGATCGATGCCGATTTTTTGACCTAAAACGACGAACGCCCCATCTGTTGGATCACCGAGGATCTCGTATTGCCCTTCGTTTTCACGTAAAGTGGCGGTGGTACATAAAGCACCATTTTCGATCATCCCTTGCAGCGCATCATGATTGGCTGCATCGATCTCGGTTTCATCCTCCGAGTCTGCCTTGTAAAATTTCCCGTTGGGTTCATACCCATTTCCTGTCACTTTGAACATTTCTCCTGAACCTAAAATGATCTCAGCAACCGTCATTTGGTTTTCTGTCAGCGTCCCCGTTTTGTCACTGGCAATGATACTGGTGGCGCCCAGGGTCTCAACAGCTGATAACGATTTGACCAGTGCTTTGTGCTCGGCCATCGTCCGCATGCCTCGGGACAATGTGATGGTCGAAACGGCTGGCATTGCCTCAGGTATCGCTGCGACCGCCAAAATAATCGAGATATGGATCATTTCGACAAATGGTTGATTCGTCAAGACCCCAGCGATCAAAACTGCCACCGCAGCAAAAAGCGCGGCAATAATGATTGCTTTTCCTAGCTTGTCCAATTCGATATCTAACGGCGTTTGACGCTTTTTGTCACCCGTCAGCATGTCACTGATTTTTCCGACCTCAGTCTTCATACCGGTTTCTGTCACTACAGCATAGGCATTTCCCCGAGTTGCCGCAGTTCCTGCAAAAACGACATTGCGGCGATCGCCTAGTGGAACATCTTCTTCATAGGTTTCTCGTGCATCTTTTTCAACAGCTTCTGACTCACCGGTCAGCGCTGATTCGATGCAGGCAAAGTTGCTCGTTTCAAGTAAGCGGGCATCTGCCGCAATGGCATCCCCTTCTTCCAGAACGAGAATATCGCCTGGAACGATTTTTGCCGACTCGATCTCCATTACTTCTCCATCACGAATCACTTTTGCGGTAGTGTAAATCATGCTTTGAAGAGAATCAATTGATTTTTGTGCTCGTAATTCTGTGATAAAACCTGTCATTACAGCAATCACCACGGCAATCAATACTGCAATTCCTTCAATCGTTTCCCCCATCGCAAAAGAGAGTAACGCAGCTGCTAGCAATAAATAAACAATCAAGTTGTTCAAGTTATGCCACAGCAATTCCCATACAGAAAGGGATTCTTGTTGCTGGATCGTGTTTTCTCCGTATTTTTCTAAGCGTTTGTCGGCTTCTTTCCCGCTTAGGCCTTGCTTGCGGTCACTTTCAAAATGTTTCAAGGTCTCTTCAGTCTTTTGCTGGTAAAATTTTTCCATCAAATTCCTCCTTTAAATTATAAACTTCTTGCCGAGGGTTTCCACGTTTCTGAAGGGATAAATCGGTACAGATACCTTGCACAGTCATTTTTTGATTTGAATCGGTTCAGGCAATTGCTGAGTGAAGGGAATATAACCAATAAGAAAAGCAAGCGCAGGTTGACTGGCTGAGGGAAAAGGTATGTGTGTTGAGCATCGATCATTTTGCGAGCAATGAAGTCGCTTCTTTTAATCGTCGCAAGTGATCTTTCTATGTACGTACTTTGTGAAAAAACCATCCGGCCTACTTCTAACCTATCATGGATGAAGATGTTCGCAAAGGATTTTGCTTCACAAGTGGTGTAAAAAAACAGTCGTAACAAAATTAGCACCACCGCTTTTGGTGACGATTGGGCAGCATGTCAGCAATGCCAAACAGGTACTCGTTTCGGTGTTTTCTTAATAAACTAAGCTTCTGCTATGTTGTGATTTACAATGTTACAACTCTAGCAAAAAAATAACTTTAAAAAGAGAACGCTTGCTGTCCTTACTTTATTTTAACAAAAAACAACAAACTTTTGAACAAAAAAAGTGTTTATTGCTAAAAAAACAATTGAATTACGACCTCTCGCTGACATTCTCCTTCCTGATCGCCAGAAAAGGTTGAAGCAAAACAAGCCATTGATCCATTGTGTTCATATAAAACAAGCACGCCAATACCCCAAAAAAGCATTCCTCGTTTGAATGATAAATCACCAACCGAGGAATACTTCGTATCTATTCTAATTTAAGAGGGAACTTCCTCACTCTCGATGTAGCAATAGACTCGCAGATCAGGCAAAGCCTGTTTGATCCGCTGTTCGATGGTATCGATAAATACGCTTGGTTCTTCGGGTCCTAGCTTCAAGGTAAGGTCGGCGACGATCAAAAGTTCTTCTGGACTTAGATGGAGGGTTCGCAAATCTTTGATTTGAATGATGGCAGGATCGGCTAAAATTTGTTTGATCGCCATTAAATCAGAAGCAGAAGCGCCTTCACCAATCAAGAGGCTATAAAATTCTTTGGCTAAAAAGACAGCAGCAGCAATCAGCAACAATCCACCTAAAATGCCGCCGAGGGAATCAAATACTGGATTGTCCGTCAATGCGGTCAATAAGATTCCTGCGATGGCGATCGTCACACTACCTAAGGCAAACAAATTTTCCGTGAAGCCTAAAAGCAGATCGGAATCGCGGCTTTCTTTTAAGAAACGGACGAGGGGCTGGTTTTGCTTGTTTTGTTCTTTGACTTCTTGCCAGCCCTCTTGAACAGCCGTTACTTCAATGAACAAACTGACAAATAAGATCGCTGCCACCAGCTGGATCTGCTCCACTTCGTGGGTTGGGTCTAGCAGATCACGGCTGGCTTCAACAACCGCTAAAATCCCACCACCTAAAAAAACTGTCATGGCAACTACAGTACTAAAAAAATAGGTCGCTCGTCCTTCACCAAACTGATGCAGTTCACTGCGTCCTCGCTGTGCTCGGTTTTCACCGATGGCTAGAAGTCCTTGATTGATGCAATCGATCAGACTATGGATACTTTCGTTCATCAAGACAGCACTGCCGCTAAAGAAGTAGCCGATGGATTTCATGATCAACCCTAAGACGTGGGTCAGCAAAACGATTCTACGGGCTTTTTGCTCTTGCTGTTTTTCCATCATGGTTCCTCCTTCGGTGTCGGACTCGCTGCAACAAGCTGTCTCTTTTCATAAGCATAGCACTGCACTTCCTAGATGAAAACGAAAGTGGCTTGTGATAAAGATTTACCATTTACTCCCCTCTTGAACGCAAAAAAACCAGGATTTCTCCTGGCTTGCTTCTGACAATAATACTTCATTAATAATTTGAATCTGATCCATACTCCGTGCCATAGCCCGTTCCGTTGTCAGTACCGTACTCGCTGCCATAGCCTGTGCCTTGAGACCCATCGTCGTACCCTGTCTGAGCATCTGTATTTTGATTTTGGGTACTCTGTTCTTCTGTCTGCTTGCCTAATGCCTTAAGCATGTCGTTTCGGATTTCATTGTAAGAGTAGTCTTGGATGTACACAATGGACTGACCATCGTAAGACTCCCCATCATACCATTCAAAGGTATGACTATTGATTTCAAATCCTGAAATCATATTTCCAGCAAGGGAAACTAAATCTTCAAATTTAAAGTTTGTATTTACGTCATTACTTACAGAATCTAAAATTTCTTGATATTTCGTCACGTTATTAATTTTTAAAGCCTGATGAATTGCTGCTTCAATGACTTCTTGCTGACGATTTCCCCGATCAACATCGGTATCCATTTTTCGAATACGCGCAAAAATCAAAGCTTGCTCACCGTTCAACAACTGACGACCTTCCGGAATCAATGTTTCCCCAGAGTTATCTGCGGCATAATCTTGATTTATGTCGTAAGGGACATTTACAGTTACACCACCAATTGCATCAATAATTTTTTTAAAACTAATAAAATTCACGTTTACGTAGTAATCGATTGGGAGCTGCAAATAATTTTGAACGGTTTCGATTGTTGCATCCTCTTCACCGACTGTATAGGCACTATTGATTTTTGCTGTCGTATAAATTGTACCCGTTCCAGTTCCATCATAGATATTCGTCCAAATATCCCGCGGGATGCTCACCATATCGATTTTTTTGTTTTCGCCATCATAAACCATGTAAATCAAGCTGTCTGTACGTGCACTGTCTAAATGATCTGTTTGTTCACGTTCCTCATCATTATCGACACCCATCAATAAAACTCCGAATTTGGAACTTACATCGGATGTTTTGAGTGATCCATCCTCTTTTTCTTTGTTAGAGGTTATCACAGCGGATTCTTTAAACATTTTATCCACTGAATTTTTTGCTGCATAATACGTATAGCCGGCAAATAAAACGATGCCTGCAATGGCGAAAAGAAAGATTCCTCCAATAATCACGCGTTTGTTGCGCGCTTTGTGGGCTCTTTGCTGTTTATATCTCGTCTTTCTATCCATAGTGCCTCCTTCATTTCTCCTGAATTGCTCTCCCCGATTGTACCAGAATTTTTGCGATCCGCCTATTTTTTTAAGAAGTTTTATTCTTTTTCTGTGAAGTCCTTTAAACATTCCTTAAAAATAATTCTGATGATGAAAGAAAGCTGGATAATTAGTCAACTTCTATGGATATTTTATTAAAAAACGATTTTTTTCATTCACCCTTTTTTGATGGATCAACTTCTTTTTCGACAGTAAGCTGAATAATTACACCAAATGGATCGCGAACACTTGCATAAAAAAACGCAAACGGATTTTCACTAGGTGCCTGGATCACCTGACTGCCCTTTTCCACTAGTCGTTGATAAAGCTTTTGAGCTGTTTTGGTGTCGTCTATCGTCAAACTCAAGGATAAGTGATTCCCTGCTTGAATGGGCTCCCCTTCGATCAATGGATTGTCAGCCAGCTGCAACTGGAAATCTCCGATTTGTAGGATGGAATGAGAAAGATACTGTTCTTGACCTGCAAGAATCTCCAGCGTTGGATCAAGTTTTTTTTGATATTCTTGGTTGGTGATGGCGAATAAGAGGGTCGCGTCTAATGTTTCCTGATAAAAGTGGATGGCTTCTTGGGCTTTGCCGTCTAAGGTCAAAAATAAAGCGATTTTTGGTTCGATCATTTGTTGGTTCCTCCTTTTCTTGTTACCATAAGTGTAACTGTGAATATTGCCAAAACTTGGCACCATTGGAGAAAGAAATGAAAAAAACAGAACGTTTAACTCAGGAGCTATTGTATTTACAAGGAAAAACCACTTTTCATCTAGCTGATTTGATGGAAACCTTTGCGATTTCAAAACGCACAGCCGTCCGCGATGTCCAATCGTTGGAAGAGCTGGGCTTGCCTCTCGTGGTAGAAGCCGGTCGTTATGGCGGCTATCAGATCTTAAAAAATCAACTGACCCCCTTGTACTTTGACAAAAATGAACGTTATACCCTTTTCTTTGCTTTACAGCTCTTACAAAAACTGTCCGATTCTCCTTTTGATCGGAGCTATCAAGGGCTGCGGCGAAAACTTTTGCAGTCTTTTTATCAAGGAGATACCGACTGGATAGAAAAAATGGAGACGGCGGTTTCGTTTCAAGGGGTGCCTCAATTGACGAGTGCACCGATCCTCTCAGCGCTTTTTTCAGCAATCGTACAAGAACAGGTCATCCAATTTACCTATCAGCGTTATCAAAAAACGAACAAGACCGTACAACCCTATCAGCTGGATTTTCGTGCTGGTTACTGGTATTGTTTGGCCTTTGATTGTCAAAAGCAGGCCTTTCGCCGCTATCGCTGTGATGCAATGCAGGGACTTGCTCCGACTGAAAAAACAGGCTATACCTTGCAGCAGTTAGCTGAAAAACAGCTGCAGCAACAAGTGTTGACACAAACACTGGGCTATCACATCCGCTTTGATCTATCGGCAAAGGAACGCTTGTGGCAAGAAAAATATCCTGATATGGCAGTGGTGGAACGTCCTAGTGAGCTTTGCTTAGAAGGACACATTGCCGACAATGAGCTTGATTTTCTAGCTGACTTTCTCTTGCAATTTGGGCCAACCATCAAAGAAATCGAACCGTTAGCCCTCAAACAGGCGTATACTGAAAAAGTTCGGCGGATGCTGCAGCCATTTACAACTGACTAAGCGTCTTCACGCTGTTCGATGATGGTTGACACTCTGCCTAAAACGATTCTTACTTATAAGGAGTTTTCTACCCATGTTTCTTTTAAATAAAAAAACCTTCCAAGCGTTGGCAGCCCCCTATTTAACGGAAGGAGCTGTGATCGGCTATGCAAAATGGCAGTCCTTCAATGCCATCACCAGCCGTACCCTGCTCGTCTTAGATGATCAGCAATTGACGATTTTGGCATTGAATCTTTTCTCGACAAAAGTCCTGCAGCACAAAAACGTGCCGCTTGCTGAGCTGAAAAAACAGCACAAAGATCCTGTTGTAGGGATGCTCGTCCCGATTCGCTTTACTTATAAAGGGGAAACCTACCGTTTTCAAATGCAGCGAGTGATCTTGCCCTTGGGAGATTGGCAAAAAACCTTTCTTGCCCGCTGGCAGTCGTGGTAAATGAGCAGCAACTGGCAGGGTTCGTTTGCCTAGAAAAAGACTTTTCAAGTGATTTACATTTTTTTTGCAAGAAAATGAATAGATTTTTCAGGGGATGTTTTCGGCTATTTCATTCTATGGTAAGATGTCCCTAAAGAATTGGAGGCTGTTATGGATTTTATTGAAAGCGAACGTTTACTGCTCCGTCCGTTTCAAGAAAGTGATTTTGCCGATACCTTTGCTATTTATCGTCAAGCGGAAGTCTGCCGTTTCTTACTTCATGAGCCTTGGCAGACAGAAACGGCAGTGGCAGCTTTTGCCAAAAAATGCCAACAGCACGCCTTGACGGACCAAGCAGGCCTTTCTTTGGCGGTACTACACGATCAAACGGTCATCGGCGATTTGTCGGTGTGGTTTACTGGTCAGCCGTCTTCCGTTGAAATCGGCTATGCCTTCCATCCGTCATTTGGCGGACAAGGGTTTGCTCAAGAAGCATTGAAGGAATTATTGGACTGGTTGTTTGCCAGTCAGAAGATCCATCGGGTCCAAGCGACGCTAGACGCCCGCAATCAGGCCTCAGCTAAGCTTTGCCAACGCATTGGATTACGCCAAGAAGCACATTTTATCCAAGACTGGTGGAACAAGGGGGAATGGACCGATAGTTTGGTTTTTGCCTGTTTGGCCAGTGAACATCCTGCTCATCCGAAATAATTTAGGAGGTTTTTTATGATTAGCTTGTTACGCTATGCCAAGGATTATCGCAAACAGATTATTCTTGGTCCGTTTTTCAAATTTTTAGAAGCGGTGTTTGAATTGGTCCTGCCTTTGCAGATGGCCGCTTTAGTCGATGAGGGGCTACGGCAAAACAATTGGTCAAAGGTCGTTGAAATGACGATCTGGATGATCGTGATGTCCGTGGTAGGCATGATCTGTGCCGTCATCTGTCAATATTATGCTTCCGTCGCTTCTCAAGGCTTCGGAACAGAATTACGCAATCGCTTGATGAAAAAAATCAACACCCTTTCCCATAGCGAACTGAACTTATTCGGTACAGATACCTTGATCACCCGAATGACCAACGACATCAATCAGATGCAGATTGCTCTGGCGATGCTGATTCGGCTGGTGGTCCGTGCGCCCTTCTTAAGTATCGGTTCGGTGATTATGGCCTTTGTCATTGATTGGCAAGCTGGCTTGATTTTCCTACTCGTCTTACCGCTCTTTTGTATCGTCTTATTCTGGATCATCGCCAAAACCGTGCCATTATATAAGAAAGTTCAAATTCATCTCGACGAATTGAACGAACTAGTGAGTCAAAATTTAAGCGGGATTCGGGTGATTCGTGCCTTTGCCCGCACAAAAACGGAAACGAAACGTTTTGATAAAGCAACTGATGATTTAAGTGATGTCTATTTACGGGTCACAAATCTCTCCGCCTTATTGACGCCTGCCACCACCTTGATCATGAATGTCGGCATTATCGCGTTGTTTTATATCGGTGGATTCAAGGTCAATATTGGCAATTTGCAGCAAGGACAAGTGTTGGCACTGGTCAATTACATGAATCAAATGCTCTTAGCGTTGATCGTGGTTTCCAACTTAGTGATCATCTTTACCCGTGCCGCAGCATCTGGTTCACGGATCAACGAAGTGTTAGCCACTGAGCCGTCGATCGGCGACGAACTTTCAGAAGTCTTTATGGATCAGCCGAAAAACAACGTGGGAGCGATTCGCTTTGAGCACGTTGATTTCCGCTTTTCAAAAGAATACGGATTAGCCTTGAAAAACATTGATTTCCAAGTCGCGCCGGGGACTATTTTAGGTATCACTGGACCAACCGGGAGCGGGAAATCTGCCTTGACCCAATTGATCCCCCGCTTCTACGATGTGGCAGATGGCAAAGTGATCGTTGACGGGCACGATGTGCGGAAATGGCCTTTACAGCAATTACGCCAAAAAATCGCCATGGTGCCTCAAACCGCCGTGCTGTTTACGGGAACGATTCGAGAAAACTTGCAATGGGGCAAAAAAGATGCCACCAATGAAGAGTGTTGGCGAGCACTCGAAATCGCTCAAAGCCGCGACTTCGTTGAAGCCTTGCCGCAGCAATTGGATACCCCGATTTTTGAAGGGGGCAAGAACTTTTCTGGAGGACAAAAACAACGGTTAACGATTGCCAGAGCATTGATCGCTAAACCAGATATCTTGATTTTGGATGATTCTTTAAGTGCCCTTGACTATCAAACCGATCTTGATTTGCGGATGGCTTTAAAAGAAAGCATTCGTGGTACGGTCATCATCATCTCCCAACGGGTTCGCTCCATCCAAGATGCGCAGCAGATTTTGGTCTTAGACCAAGGGAATTTGGTAGGCAAAGGGACCCATGAAGAGCTACTGGCAACGTCAAAAGAATACCAAGAAATCGTGGCATCACAGGCAGAGGAGGAAGAAGCATGAAAAAGAAATCATTCGATTGGTCGGCCTTTCGTCGCTACCTCCCTTATTTGACTGCCTACGCGAAGGAAACTTGGGCAGCAGTTGTCCTCGGGATCGCTGCTGGTGTTTCATCGGTTTATATGACGTATCAGATCGGTCAAGCCGTCGATCAGCTGATAGGTGCCGATCAAGTGCAGTTCAGCGCCCTCTATCGCATTTTGCTTTTGTTTGCCGGAGTGGTTTTAGTGACTGTGGTCAGTCAATGGTTGATCCAGCGACTAGGCAACCGCGTGGCGTATTTATCTGTCGCCGATTTGCGTAAAAAAGGCTTTGCCCATCTCAATATATTGCCGTTGCGCTATTATGACCAAAACTCCCACGGCAACATCGTCAGTCGTTTTACCAACGATATGGACAATATTTCCATTGCCGTCGCTGCAGTCTTTAACCAATTGTTCTCTGGTATTTCGGTCGTCTTGATCGCCTTAGTCGTCATGCTGCAAATGAGTGTGCCCTTAACGTTGGTCGTATTGGTTTCGACCCCGATCATCTTTTTGGTCAACTGGATCGTGGCACGAACGTCTCAATCGCATTTTGCTCGCCAACAAGAAATCGTCGGCGAAATTTCTGGCTTTGTTACGGAAATGATCGGCAATCAGAAAATCGTCAAAGCCTTTGATCGAGAAACCATCAACCAAAACCGTTTTGAAACGATCAACCAAGAATTGAATGTCCGGGGGCAAAAGGCACAGTTTTCTTCTTCTTTGACCAATCCCCTTTCACGATTCGTCGATCATTTGGCGTATCTGTCAGTCGGCTTTGTCGGCGGTCTGCTTTACTTTTCTGGTACAGGTGCTGTCACGGTTGGGATGATTTCCAGCTTTACGATCTACTCCAGTCAGTTTTCGAAACCATTCATTGAATTGTCAGGAATTACGACCCAGATCCAAACGGCATTGGCTGGACTTTCAAGAACCTTTGAGCTGTTGGATCAAGAGCCAGAAACAGCCGATGATCAAGAATCTCAATCACTGGGAGAGATCAAAGGCGAGATTGCCTTTGAGGAGGTGTCTTTTGCTTATGATCCTGGTCAAAAATTGATCGAAGATTTCACTTTTACTGCAAAACCTGGAGAAACCGTCGCAATCGTCGGAAAAACCGGTGCCGGTAAATCGACGTTGGTCAATTTGTTGATGCGTTTCTATGATGTCGATAAAGGCGCGATCAAGATCGATGGCACCGATATTCGTCAGTTGAAACGAGAAGAATTACGGCAAAGCTTCGGAATGGTCTTGCAAGATACATGGCTCTTTGATGCCTCTTTACGAGAAAACTTGCAATACGGAAATGACACTGCCACAGATGAAGAAATCTATGATGCCCTAAAGCATGCCTATATGTATGAATATGTGATGCGCTTACCAGAAACACTAGATACGCCGATCGGTCATCAAGGCATCAAGATCTCTGACGGACAACGACAGCTATTGACGATTGCCCGCACGATGATCAGTAACCCACCAATGCTGATTTTGGATGAAGCAACCAGTTCGGTTGATACTCTGACTGAGAAAAAAATTCAAGATGCCTTTTTGAAAATGATGGAAGGCAAAACCAGCTTTGTGATCGCCCATCGGTTATCAACGATTCGAGCAGCAGACAAGATCCTTGTAATGGATGCCGGTCAAATCGTGGAGCAAGGAACCCATGAAGAATTACTGGCAGAACAAGGCTATTACTATCGCCTGTACCATGCTCAATTCCAACATTGATCAGTCAACAACAACCCCCATCAGCTCAAAGGTACCTGCTTGAGCTGATGGGGGTCTTTTTTTATTTATTGGTTCCAAACATCGGCATATTCCGGTTTGCGTTCAAATTCTTTTTTGGCAAAGGGACACAAAGGAATGATTTTCTTTTGTTCTTTGCGGGCTTTTTCCACCCCTTTTTCCACTAATTTTTCGGCCAGACCTTGGCCCCGATAAGCGGGATCGACAAAGGTATGGTCAATGATCAAGCGTGTTTCGCCCGCTTCCGACCACGTCATTTCACCGATTTCTTTGTCGCCGTCTTTTAACACAAATCGAGTGTTTTCTTCTAAGATTTCCATGGTTCTTCCTCCTTTAATATGTACTTTAATGCACCGCTGGGGCAAGTGTGGATCACTTGTGCCGCTTGCGCTGCTTCCCCGTTATCAGGAATCACCCATGGGCGCCGTCCAACTTCAAAAATAGCGGGATTGCCCCTCACACAGTTGCCGCTGTGAGGGCAAATTTCTTTGTTGTAATAAATATCGATCGCTTCGCCACGATACTTCCGATATCCTGCAGCAATCAACCCTGCTTCTGTTTCCTTGCCTAGTGGCTGTTCGTCCATGTTGAACACCCTCCTCTTATTGATTGTCAGAAGCAATCTGCCTGCCTCCTCCTTCATCATACGACTTCTCGAGAAAAAAATAAATCATTTGTTCAAAAATAACCTCTCAGTTGCCGATCATTAGCCAAAAGCTTGCGGCAGCACAATAAAGCGTCCCGTCAAAACATGCTGCTTTGACGGGACGCTGATTTTCATTCGTGAGGCGCTTTTGCAACAAAATGGAACCGCTGCGTGGCGTAATCCCCTGCTAAATGAGGATCGATATAGAACCCGAGCTGCATCAATTCATCACCACCGAAGGTCTCTTCCCCACTTTGATAGGTCAGGTCAGGATCTAAGCCAGCCAGCTTTAAAGTAACCAATGGTGCAGAGGCTTCGGCTAAGACTCGGAAGTAAAAGACGATCGCTTCTTTTTTATCTGGGGAAACATACAGCCAGGCGGTGTCATTGCCTTCATAAGGGCTGAGCAGTCGAACAAAGCGACCCAACTGCAGCAGGCGCCGATGTTTTTTATAAAAAGCGATTTGTTCTTTGATCTGCGCTTTTTCCTTTTGTGTCAGCTGTGTCAAGTCAAGCTCATAGCCCAGCAAGCCAGACATCGCAGCATTGCCGCGAATCGCTAGGTCCGTTGCCCGTTGGGTCTGATGGTTCGGGATCGCTGAGACATGGGCACCCATGGTGGATGGCGGATAGACCAGACTGGTTCCGTATTGGATCTTCAGGCGGGCGATGGCATCGGTGTTGTCGCTGGTCCAAATCTGCGGCATATAATACAAGAAGCCAGCATCAAAGCGCCCACCGCCACCAGAACAGCCTTCAAACAGGATCGTCGGATAGGCAGTGGTCAGTTTCTCTAGGAACTCATACAAGCCCAGCAGATAGCGGTGCGCGACCTCCCCTTGCTGGGCAGGATCGAGGAGCAAGGAATAGACATCCGACAGACTGCGGTTCATGTCCCATTTGATATAGTCGATGGCAACCGTATCAAACAGTTGGGTTAACTGGTGATAGAGATGGTCTCTGACATCTTGTCGAGAAAAGTCCAACACATACTGACTGCGGCTAAGCGCTGGCTTGCGATTGGGTACTTGTAACAGCCAATCGGGGTGCTGTCGGTTTAGTTCACTGTCACCAGAAATCATTTCTGGTTCCAGCCAAAGCCCGAATTGCAGCCCTTTGTCATGGACTTTTTGGGCAAATCCTGCCAAGCCAGAAGCTAGCTTGCCTTCGTTTTCAAACCAATCGCCTAATGAGGTTTGGTCATCTTCTCGCTGACCAAACCAGCCGTCATCCAAAACAAACAGTTCGATTCCCAGCTCCTTGGCTTCATCAACAAGGGCATCCAGTTTTTCTTCATTGAAATCAAAGTACGTTGCTTCCCAGTTATTGATCAAGATCGGCCGTTCTTGCTTTTTGTATTTACCCCGAATCAAATGCTCGTCATAAAAATCATGATAGGTGGCTGACAGCTGATTCAAGCCAGCCTCACTATAAGCGATCACGGCTTCTGGGGCTTGAAAGCTTTCAGTTGGCGCCAATTGCCAGGCAAATTGATGGCTGTTGATCCCCATGATCACACGGGTTTGTTGGTAAGGATCTTTTTCGATGATGGTTTCATGATTGCCGCTATATAGCAAGCTAAAACCAAAACACTCCCCAGCAAACTCCGTAGCATTAGGTTCCAGCAAGACGGCAAAGGGATTTTGCTGATGGCTGCTGGAACCCCGCTTGCTGTCTAAACGCTTGATGCCGCGATGGATGGGTTCTCGGGTAATTTGGCGTTCCTTCGCCCACGCCCCCGGCAAGTGGATCAAATCAAAGGGCCGGTTAGGAAAATCCAGCGCTTGACTCGCCAGCTGCTCGATCGTAACAGGCTGGTTACCGTGGTTGATCACTTTGCTTGAGCGGACGATCACTGCCGCATCCTCAAAAATCGTGTAAAACAGCTGCAGTTCGAGTCCCGCCACATCATCTTTTAAGGACAGAATCAGTGTTTCGATGCCGTCGTCGGCCCCATGGGTCTGAGGCAATCCTGCTAAGGCTGGTTTGCCTTGTTGAATCTGGTAATCACTAAAGACAAAATGGCTGACTCGGCTGCCGTCAGACTGGCGAATCGTATAGGCAGCTTCTCGAAAGTCCCCGAAGCCATTACCAGGAAACTCTAGCATCAAGGTGTCTAATGAGAAAAGCCGATCGCTACTGTCTGGGGGATTAGGTGAAAAGGACCGATCAAGGCGTGGGTAGCGATAGCCACCAGAATAATGGGCGATTTTCTTCCCAAAATAAAGGTGCGCCACATTGCCCCCTTCCTCTATCTGTAAGAGATAGCTGATTTGATCGTTGCTTAAATGAAAGACGTTTAGTTGTTTGTCAAAAAGAATCATATCGTACCCTCTACTTTGTATTTGCTTGCTGATGTCCCGCTTATTTCACGGAGCCCAGCATCCCTTGGACGAATTGTTTTTGTAAAACGAAGAAAATGATGGCCGTTGGCAGTGTGGCGATCACGATGCCGCACATCATCATGCCATAATCAGGTGTATAAGAAGCACCCATAGCCGAAAGAACCAGTGGAACGGTCCGTTTGTCTGGTGATTGCAAGGCAACTAATGGCCACAAATAATTGTTCCAGCTGCCCATAAACGTAATGATCGCGGCAGCTGCATAAGTATTTTTAGCCGTCGGCATGTAGACTCTAAAGAAAATACTCAGTTCATTCAAGCCATCGATCCGAGCAGCTTCGACTAATTCTCTAGGGAATGCCTTGATGTTTTGGCGGAAAAAGAAAATCAAAAAGGCGGTACAGATCGAGGGCAAAATCACGACAGCGAAGGTATTGATCCCGATTGGTGTGCCGCTAAGCTTGCTGAACATCCGATAGAGCGGGATCATTAGCGCGGCAAAAGGCACCATCATCGACAGCAGGAGAATATTAAAGATGCAGTCTTTGGTTTTCGTCCGATAGATCTCAAAGCCATACCCTGCCATGGAGGAGAACAACAGCGCAAAGACGGTCGTAATCACGGCAATCACTGCGGAATTGCCTAATGCTCGAGTAAAATTCAAATCAGAAGAAAAGAGATTTTGGAAGTTGATCACCAATTGATCCCCAATCATGATTTTTCCAGCAACGATATCAAAGGTTTGATTGGTCATCCCTAGGATCATCCAGACAAATGGAAAAATAGAGATGAAAGCCAAAATCGCCAGAAAGACGTATTTTAAAGTGAGTGAGATTGTTTTCAATTTTCTTTTCCTCCTATTTTCGTTTGGATGATCGATAAGATCACGATCGCAATCACGATAACAAAGGAGACCGCAGCGGCGTACCCAAAGTTTGGCGTGAATTTGTAACTCAAATTGTAGATATATTGCGACAAGGTCGTCGTAGCATTGGCTGGTCCACCGCCAGTGATATTTTGAACTTCATCGAATAATTGCAGCGTACCGATCGTTGAGGTGATCGTGGTAAATAGGATGATTGGACGCAAGTTGGGAATCGTGATTTTGAAGAACTGATCCCATTTTGAAGCGCCATCGATCTCTGCCGCTTCATAAATACTTGGATCGATATTCTGCATGCCTGAGATGAAAAAGATCATATTGTAGCCAGTCCAACGCCACGTGATGGCAAAAATGATCAGTACTTTTGCCCAAAAAGGATCTGTCAACCATTGGATCGGTGCATCGATCAAGTGTAGCTGTGTCAAAAAGTTATTGACTAACCCATTTGCCGAAAAGAGACTTTTCATGATCAAGGAATAAGAAACCAAAGATGTGATACAGGGTAAAAACAAAGCGGTGCGGAACAGCCCTTTAAATTTCAATTTTTTGTCATTCAATATGTTCGATACGATCAGCGCCAAAAAGAGCATGATCGGAACTTGGACTAATAAGTATAAAAACGTATTGCCAAAGGCTTTTTTAAAGGTTGAGTCGCTCAACATCCGCTGATAGTTGCCAAGACCGTTAAAGGTCATCGCTGTCGGTGGTCCTGATTGGAATGACGTGAACAATGCCGAGACCATCGGGATAAAGACCAGCATCGTGATCAAAATGACGGGTAAGGTAATAAAGGCATTGCCGTTTGCAAACCAATTTTTTGTTTTGTTTTTCATTGTAATTCCCCCTTAACACAGAAACTCGCGATCGCTCACGAGTTTCTGCAAAGTTGTTCGATTAGTTTGCAATTTGTGCTTCCACTTGTGATTGTGCTTCTTCTAATACTTTATCGATGTCTTCGCCGTTGATCACTCGTTGCAAGCTTTCAGTCAAGACAGATTCAATGGCATAGGTGTGATTTCCGTAGTTCACAGCTGGAATTTCTTGTGACCATTGAGAGAAATCTTGGAAGACTTTTTGACCGCCATAGAAATCAAGCCCTGACGTATATTCTTCCGTTTCTTCTGCAGCATTCATGGTTGAAACCAAACCGATCTCGGTAGCTAATGTACCCATCAATTCTTTATTTGAAGCAAAGGTATTGGCTAAAAAGTCTTTGGCATTTTCTTCGCCGTCAACCCCTTTGATCACGTACCAGCCTGCTCCGCCGATGCTGGAAGCATTGACTGAATTGCTGTTGCCAGCGATAGATGGGATTGGAGCGATCGCCCATTTGCCGCTTTGGTCTTCCGCGCCTTGAATCGTGCTGGAATACCACGCACCAGTTGGCGCAGAAGCGACATTGCCTGATTGAACGGCATTGACCCCGCCATCCCAATCAGAAACTTGTTCAACTAAGCCTTCATTCAACAATGTTGCTAAGACAGTTAGACCAGCTTTGAAGGATTCATTGTCTTTGATGGTTACGGTGGAGCCATCTTCACCGGTATACCATTCGCCTGCCGATTGCATAATGATTCGTGCCAAGCCAAGATCGCTTGGGTCTAACGACATCATAGCGTGACCCGTTTTTTCTTTGACGTCTTTGGCGATGCTGATAAAATCATCCCAAGTAATATCTTGGAGATCAGCCTGCTCATAGCCTGCATCGGTTAAATAGTCTGTGCGGTAAAATAGTCCTGCAACGCCACTGTCAAATGGCACCCCATAAATGACATCGTCGACTTTATTGACCGCAAATTTATAGCTGGAGAAATCCTCCTCATTCACGATATCCGTTAGATCACTAAACGCATCTGGATAAGAAGAAAGGTATCCTTGGATGCGGTAGTCTTCGATCAAAACGATATTTGGTAGTCCGTCCGTATTTCCAGATGCCAGACTCGTATTTAATTTTTGGACGATATCATCTTGCGACATCGTCACGACTTCCACATCGACATCTTGATTTTCATATACTTTTTTGGCTTCATTGACTGCCTTGATGTTGAAGGTCTCATCCCATGCCCAGACCGTGACTTTGTTTGAGGACTCGCCAGAATCCCCAGAGCTTGTGTTGCTGTTTCCGCAAGCCGCCAAAGTCAGCACTGCAGCCGCCGTTACCATCGATGCAAGTAGTTTTTTCATTTTTATCCCTCTTTCCTTTTATTTACATGGCTAACTATACACTGACTTTGTAACCGTATTCAACGATTATGAAAGAGCTTACTAAATTTGTCCAAAAATAGAAAAAAGTTACAATACCTTTCTTTTTTGAAAGCGTTTATAATAAAGAAGAGATATAGGGGGGATACCATGACTATTTTACGCACGGTCTTAGTCGTTGATGATGAGGCAACGATCCGAGATGGATTGAAACATATGATACGTTGGGAGCAAGAAGGGTTCCGTCTCTTAGGCGATGCAGCGAACGGGCAAGAAGCATTGGCGCTGATCCATGAACTGAATCCCGACATCGTGATCACAGATTTGAAAATGCCACAAATGGACGGTCTTCAACTCACAACGATCATTCAACAACAATATCCAGAAGTCCATTTTTTGGTCTTGAGCAGCTACGATGATTTCCAATACGTCAGTCAGTCTTTTAGAAATGGTGCCGTAGATTATCTTTTAAAACCGACACTGACACCGATACTCTTGTTGAAGACACTGCACAACATCTCACAAAAGCTGTCACATACAAAAGGCTCCGTGACTGAGGAGACGCAGCTGCAAGAATCGTTGAATCGCTATTTAGCAGGGTATGAAGAACCGTTGGCTCCTTTGGCGGACTACCTTGCATTAGATCAGTCGCAACAGCAAGCCCAAATTTTGACCACCAATTTTAGCGGCTTTCGTGCCAATGATCAGCTGCTGCACGCATTAACGGAATTTACTCAATCACAACCGCAAGTAAAGACGCTCTTTTTTCAAACCAGTAACAAAGATGCCGGCTTAGTGATTAGTTATCCCGAAGGAACGGATGTTTATTCTTCTTTGAAAGAAACGTTGGAACAATTGCGTTTTACCGAGCCAGACGCCTTCTTTACTCTCAGTGTGCCCTTTCAAAAGATTGAACAGTTGCGGGACCATTTTGTGACGCTTAAAGCCAAAAGCCAAGGACAATCGTTTTTTTATAAACGACAACGGCTGGTGCCAGAACAAGAACTCTTTTTGTACATTGAAAGTGATCGCTTTGATACGAAGAAGTTCTTACGGGCTTTGTTAGACAACAACTTTTTGTTAGGAATCACCAGAATCGAGGAATATTTTAATGACATGATCTTATCCAATGTCGATCCGACATTCTTAAAACAGCAGGCCAGCAGTATTTTTTACACGTTACTGTCCCGCTTGGAAGAAGAATTTCCCACTGCGCCACGCTTTAGCCGCTTAAAAGCCGAATTTTTGCATGCCATCGGTCACGTGCAGTATTTGGAAGATTTTTCTGATTTGTTGTTGGCGACCATTGATGATATTCGTCAACAGTTGACGACCTTATCACCGCTGGATGAAGATGATCTACTCGTTGCGATTCAGCGCTTTATTCAAGACAACTACACCAAAAGTCTGTCTTTGTCTGAACTAGCTGAAACCTTTCATTTTAGTTACACCTATCTTTCGGCTTTTCTTTCTGCGAAACTGAAAATGAGCTTTTCTGAGTATGTAAAGAAAACCCGCTTGGATAAAGCCAAAGAACTACTGACACAATCTGATCTGAATCTATCTGAAATCAGTGAAGCGGTCGGGTATTCGGATATCAGCTATTTTTCTCGCATCTTTAAGAAAGAATGCCAAGTCACCCCATCGAAGTATCGGCGGTTGAATCAATTATGAAAATCAACCAATGGATTCAGAAAAATGAATTATTCAGTCGGATCTTCCTCTTTGTTGTCGTCGGGGTCATTAGTGTTTGTCTGCTAACCGTCGTCGTAATCTATGGTCGCTCGAAAGATGCCTATGTTGCTTCGTACCAGAGTTCCAATCAGCTGCTACTGGAAAAAATCCAAGAAGATTATGAGCGTCTGAACGAGAATATCCATCGGATTTTTGATATCGTCGATGAAAGCAAAGCCGTTGAAACATACTTAGAAGGCGACATGAATCAAGGCCGTACGATTTTAGAATTAAACGAGCAATTAAAAGACACCCGCTCTTTGTTTCAAGACATCCCCTCGAATTTAGTGTTGATTGGGGTCAACGGGGGCACTTTCTTTCAAAACGATGCGGTTCGCAATCAATCAGTAGATGATTTTCTCGCCAGTGCCTTTATCCAGCAGATCAATGACAATGACGCCATCAGTCAGTATTATTTCTTGGACCAAGGCTTGAGCACCTCCACCAGCGACTCCCCTGGCTTGATGTACGTGCGCAAATTAATGAAAGAAGAAACGATTTTCGGCTATGCCCTGATTTTCTTAAAAGAATCCGATTTTTCTTCGATCTATCGTCAACTCTTAGATACCAGTCTCCACTCGATCTATATCGTCAATGAACAAAATCAAATTCTTTCTACTTCTGATCCGAGCCTTTTAGGCAAGCCGTTTGAAGATCGTCTCGTCACGGTCAAAAGAGATACTAGCATCAATCAGCTGCCCCTTTATTCGTATCATTTTACTTTTTACGATGTTTTGGATGAATCGCATCTAGTACGCAATATGAATCTGATCAAGCCAGCTCTTTTGATTTCTGTCGTCAGTATTTTACTCTTTAGTCTGCTGGCATTTTGGATCATCCGCAATATCACCCAACCGATTTATCAGCTGATTGCCAAGCTGCCGGCGGTCACACAAGGCGATTTCAGCGACAAGGTCACCATCAACGGGACGTACGAAACGCGAGAATTGGGGCGTGCCTATAACTTGATGCTAGAGGACTTAGAATCTTATGTCGATCATTTAATGGTTACAGAAGCCGAAAAACGCAAGTTCGAGATCCGCTCGTTGCAAATGCAGATCCAACCGCATTTTGTCTACAACACATTGACTGCCATTAAGTTTTTGATCTGGCAAAACGAACAAGAAGCCGCAACCCAAGCGATTGAAAGCTTTGTCCAATTGTTGCGGCACACCTTTAACCGCAAAGAGATCGTCCCCTTAAAAGATGAGCTAGCGATCGTGGAAGAATACCTCGTGTTAATGAACGTACGTTACGGCAATCGCATCCAATCGACGATTTTTTCAGAAGATGGCTGTGAAGATATTCTCGTACCGAAAATGATTTTGCAACCGATTATCGAAAATGCCTACCTGCATGCCTTTCCCGAAGAGGATTCAGGATTGATCCAGATTTTTTCTCGCGTCAGTAAGGAAGGCCTGAAAATTGAGATCATCGATACGGGCATCGGGTTCAATGAAGAGCACCCAACCAGCACCGCCAACCACTTTGAACACTATTCGGGTATTGGTTTAGACAATATTGATCAGCGTATCAAGCTGCTCTATGGGGAAAAATACGGATTGACTGTAGAATCACGCATCAACGAAGGAACCACCGTTCGCTTGCTGCTGCCGATCCAGCGGGAGGAATCAGAGTAATTTCTTTCATTAAATAAGAAAAGCGCCAACAGAACCAGACAGCTTCCAAGAGCAGTTCTGTTCCGTTGGCGTTTCTTTCCTTAAAAATAATCGTTGGTTAACTGGCTTAAGCCAAATCTTCCCCATTTGAGGCAATCACTTTTTTGTACCAATAAAAGGATTGCTTTTTGCTGCGGGCTAATGTGCCATTGCCTTCATTGTCGCGATCGACATAGATATAGCCATAGCGTTTCTTCATTTCTCCGGTTCCTGCAGAAACCAAATCGATACAGCCCCATGAAGTATAGCCCAACAGTTCAACACCGTCTTGGTCAATGGCTTCTTTCATCGCAGCGATATGCGCACGTAAATAGTCGATGCGATACACATCATTGATTTTTCCATCTTCGTTTGGTGTATCCACCGCTCCTAGACCATTTTCGACGATGAAAAGCGGTTTTTGGTAACGATCATAAAGATCATTCATCGTGATCCGCAAACCAAGCGGATCAATCTGCCAGCCCCATTCCGACGCTTCTAAATACGGGTTTTTAATGGTCGGGAACAAGTTGCCTTCCGTTTTTTCAACACCGGAATCTTCTGAAGCAGCGACCCGAGAGGCATAGTAAGAAAAGGAAATAAAATCGACGGTATGGGCTTTTAATAAAGCCGTATCTTCGGCGGTTTGCTCCAAAGTGATTCCTTTTTCCGCTAGCATCTTCAAACCATAATTTGGATATTCTCCTCGCGATTGCACATCGATAAAGAAATAGTTGCCGCGATCGCTTTTTTTGCTTTCCCAGACATCTTTCGGATTGCAGCTGTAAGGATAATAACTAGCCGCTGCCAGCATACAGCCTACTTTGTTTTCTGGATCGATCTCGTGGGCGATTTTTGTTGCCAACGCACTAGCGACTAACTCATGATGAGCAGCTTGGTATTTGATTTGTTCTTCATTTTCGCCCTCAGCAAAGGTCAGCCCTGCACCGAGAAACGGGGCATGCAAGATCATATTGATTTCGTTAAAGGTCAGCCAGTACTTCACCAATCCTTTGTAGCGAGTGAAGATCGCCCGACAAAGGTTTTCGTAAAAGGCAATCATCTTACGGTTGCGCCAACCGCCATATTCTTTGATCAGATGGATCGGACAGTCAAAATGCGTGATCGTCACCAAAGGTTCGATTTGGTATTTTCGACATTCTAAAAACAGTTCTTCATAAAAGCGCAAGCCTTCTTCATTAGGGGTTTCTTCGTCGCCCTTCGGAAAAATTCTTGACCAAGCAATCGATAAACGATAGGTTTTAAAGCCCATCTCCGCAAATAAGGCGATATCTTCTTTGAAATGATGGTACATATCAATCGCTTCTTTTGCTGGATAGAAATACCCTTCTTCAAAGGCAAGCATCTCACGCTTGCCGGTAATGACTGCTCGTCGGTCCTTGCCAGTCGGAATCACATCGACATTGGCAAGTCCACGCCCCCCTTGATCAAAACCGCCTTCACATTGATTGGCGGCTGTAGCGCCGCCCCATAAAAAGTTTTCTGGAAATCCCATGTCTTATTCTCCTTTTTTAGCCGATCACTTTGATGATTTGATCGCCAAACGTAATCGGACCACTGTTTGCCGTCAAAATGTCGCCAACTTCTGCACTGTTGGTGATAACGATCGGCGTGATCACTGGATAACCTTTTTCTTTGATAAACTCGATATCAAACGTAATCAAAGGATCGCCAACTGTCACTTTTTGTCCTTTTTCTACTTGATAGGCATAGCCTTCGCCATTCAATTGCACTGTATCGATCCCCACGTGAATCAGCAGCTCAATGCCTTCCTCACTGGTCAATCCAATGGCATGTTTGGAATCAAAGACTGCTGTGACAGTCCCGTTGACTGGTGCTAGCACTTCTCCAACGGTTGGCTCGATCGCTACCCCTTGTCCAAGAATTTCTTCTGAAAACATGCCGTCATTGACTGCTTGCAGGCTTTTTAGTTCCCCTTTTAAAGGTGCTTTGATCTCCGCGCCGCTGATTTGATGGGTTGGTTCTTGCTCTTTGTCTGCTGGTGTTGCTTCAGGTGCTTCTTCTGTAACAGGGTCTTTGTATAAGAATAATGTCGCAATAAATGTGACCACGATACTGATTGCCGCACCAATGCAGGCATTGGTCAAATGACGTAAGGTGTCATCGCCGATATAGCTTGGCAAAGTCAATAGGCCCGGTGAACCGCCTGAGAAATTGCGGACACGCATGATTCCCATAAACAGACCCCCAAATCCGCCACCGATCATTGCTGCATACAAAGGTGTTTTAAACCGTAAGTTGACCCCATACAACGCTGGTTCAGTGATGCCGAATAGACCTGTCAGACCTGCAGAAAATGCCAATTGTTTGATCGTAGAATCTTTTGATTTGAAACCAACGCCGATAGCTGCAGCTCCCTGACTGACGTTTGAAGCCAGCATGCCAGGATAGATCACTGTATCATAACCTGTGGTCATTCGGTTGTTGATACCGATAGGAACCAATCCATAGTGGGTACCCGTTGCCACGAACAATGGGGTGAAGGCACCGATCAATAACGGAACGATCCATGGGCTGACCGTTTCTAAGGCTTGGATCCCTGCGGAAATCGCTTCACTGATCATATAGCCTAGAGGACCTAAAGCAACTAATGCTACCGTCCCTACGACGAAGATCGTCAGCAACGGTTTGCTAAAGAATTTGATTGCTTTTGGTGAGACCTTATCAGCAATCGGTTCAACGTAAGACATGAACCAGACACTTAAGATGATGGGGATCACCGATGATGAATAGGTCACTGGTGAAATCGGCAAACCGAACAAATGGATGCCGCCACCTGACTCATTGACTGCTGTCACCATACCGATGAAGTTGGGATGCAGTAAAATTCCACCCACCATCATCGCCAGATACATGTTGGCTTTGAACTTTTGCGCAGAAGAAGCAGCCAGTAGAATCGGTAAGAAGTAGAACGCAGCATCTGCCATAAAGTTTAGGATTTGGTAACTTTGACTTTCTGCCGTCAAGACATTGAAGACCACCAACAACGAAAGGACCGCTTTTAACATCCCAGCTGCCGTGATGGCTGGCAAGATCGGGGTGAAGATCCCAGTGATCGTATCGATAATTTTCGCTACACGTCCCCGATCGTCTTCTTCTGTTTCTTGATCACTAGTCAAATTGGTTTGGGCAGTGATTTCGTTGTAGACATTGCCAACATCACTGCCGATGATCACTTGGTACTGTCCGCCCTTGTTGACCACACCCATGATGCCTGGTGTGTGTTTTAAAGTGCTTTCTTGTGGTTTGCTGTCATCTTTCAAGTTGAAGCGCAAGCGGGTCGCACAATGGGTCAAGCTTTGGATATTTTCTTCCCCACCAACATTGGTGATGATCGTTTTTGCTAACTCTTTGTAATTCATGTCGTTCCTCCTATTTTGGTCCTTCGTTTGCTTTTCGTGTGTCAAAACATAAAAAAATACCTAAACGAACCCCTTGGGAGTTCATTTAGGTATAGCCTGCCAATCCAGTAACAATCCTAAGCACTTGTTATTCGTTTGATGTGTATAGTTAAATAGATCAATTCGTCTTCTTCTAACGGTCTACCGAATTCTTTGTTGATGTAGTCGCTGATTTTCAGCGCACACGCATATTCCTTCATATAGCGGTCTTTCAACATAAAAATAAAACTGCCGGTTCCTGCATCATCGAGCTTTGTTCCGCTGAATAAGCGCTGGACAAAAAATTTCAAATGGGTCACAAAGCGTTCGTAGTTCAATGAATACTCATCAAGCTCCATTGAAAAATGATATTTAACGATGTTTAGGATATGCTGAATGATCTTCGCCATTTCCGATACTTGACTGACCTGCGCCATATCCAACTCCGCATTGACGATGTGCAATGCTATGAAGCCGGCTTCATCTTCTGGCAGCTCGATCGCCAAGCGATTTTTGATGATCGATAACGCTTCTTTGCCAATGAGGTATTCATGGTTATAAAACCGCTTGATTTCCCATAGCAAGGCATTTTTGATTTCCATGCCATTTTGATAGCGCTCGATAGCATAATTGATATGATCGGTCAGCGTCAGAAATAATTTTTCGCTCAATTTTTTCCCAAGGGAAACTTTTGCAAAACTGATGATCTCATTCGCTACTTGAATATGTTCGATAGGGATAGAAGAAAGTAATTGGGTTAGTTTTGTGACATTCCACTCTTGTGTACTGAGATAGACTTTTTCAATCTTGGTATCGTCGATCACATCGCCTGGCTTTTTCTTAAAGCCTAAGCCTTTGCCCATGACGACCAATTCTTGTTTTTCCTCATTCTCAGAAATCACAATGTTGTTATTGATCACTTTTGTTACGTTCATTTTAACGACCCTATTCTTCTTTAGATTTCTTCACACAAAAAAATAGGTATAGCCCGCCTAAAGCGGTAACAATCCTCAGAGCCAGTGTAGCATGAGAAAAATCACTCGTCAATGGGGATTTTTAACCGCTTGTTTAAAAGCAGAAAACAGCGCTGCTGCCATTTGAGTCTTTGGCAGAACGCTGTTCACTGGTTTATGGCTCACTAACTCTCTTTGTGAGAGATGAATTAGATACGATTTTCGTGGTCAGCAGTTTTGACTAAGTTTGCACCCACCATACCACCGATTGACGTAAGAACGAGTCCTAAGACCATTGCCACAAAGCCCCAAATGGATGCTTTGGCTGTTGCATCACTTGCTTCTTCCGCTTTTTGACGAGCGTCTTCCACTGCTTGGTCAATGTCTTGTTTGGCTTGTTCAAGATTTTGTTGCGCATTTTCGATTTGTTTTTGCGCTTCATCAGAAGCATCTTGTAAGCCGTTCACGATATTGTTCGTTGCTTCTTCTGCTTCTTGTTGGCTTAGATCTGTGTTTTGAGCCACTGCATTTGAGATTGCTTCTTTATCGACTGAATCACCGATCGTTGTAGCACGATCTTGTAATTTGCTTGCTAAATCATCAATGATTTTATCAGCATCATTTGGATTCGTTGCAATGTCTTTGCCGGCATCTTTGATGTCGTTCGTCGCATCAGACAATTGATTTTGCAAGTAGTCTGGTTGTAATTCAGGAACATCGGTATCTTGTAAAACATCATTGACATTCGCTTGTAATTCATCTGTATTGACGTCTTCCATGTTTCCTGTTATTTCATCGAAGGCTTTTGAAGCGACATCGCCAGCACCTGAGGCAACTGTTTCAACGCCACTGCCAACAGCAGAAGCAACGTTCCCTAAAAGTGAACCGACTACAGAAAATGCACCGATCGTTAAGTAAGAGAGCATAACCATCATCACGATCATACTAGTTGCCCATGTTAAGAAACCATGAACCAATCCAACACGTCGAGCCGCCACACCTGAAACAAAACCAGCACCGAATAATGCCAAGACAAAGGTAATGACTGTCCAAATCAATAATCCTGTCCCAACACCATCTAATGGATTATTTGATGTTGGTTCCACCAAACCAAAACCGATTGCTGAGCCGATCATTGACAGTGTCATGAACAATGCGATAAATGTTACGACCCCTGCAAAGATAGACCCCCAAGACAAATTGTAGCCTGCCTCCCGCTCATCTGAACCTAAATAATTTCTGAATCCTCTTTTCATCATTACATCCCCTTTTTGTTTTTTTAACCTGTATTCAGTCTAACAACTGATTGTTTTTTTATCAATCAACTCGACTTGCGCTATCTTTTTGTAAGAAAAATGAATGAATCTGAATTGTTTGACTATTTATTAAAATAATGCCTCTCAAGGCAATTGTTTTTTATCTGAGGAAAGCTATTTCACCCCCTGCGTCAAGCCTTCCCCAACCTTATGGAAAAGTAGCCAAGCTGGTTATTGCTACTTATAGTTTCAAAGAACCGGTCATGCCTTTCACAAAGCCTTTTTGCATAAACAAAAACAATACCAACGTTGGGATCGTTGCAATCACGATCGCCAGCATTTGAACGCCATAATTTGGTACGTAACTGGCTGACGATAAATTGGAAATCAGCAATGTCATGGTTTGACGACTTTCCGTTTGCAAAAAGACCAGTGGTAGCAAATAGCTGTTCCATGCGTTCATAAAGGCATAGATGGCAGCGGCAGCATAGGTCGAGCGCATCATAGGGAAAACGATCCGGAAAAATATCGTGTACTCTGTTGCCCCCTCGATGCGACTCGCATCTAAAATACCGTCAGGAAAAGACTTGAAGTTCTGGCGAAAAAAGAAAATCAGAAACAGGTTATTGACCAATGGCAAAATGACCGCCACGTGCTGATTGACTAGCTGCATTCCTGCCATCATTTTAAACAACGGGATCACCAAAGTTGCCAGTGGCACCATCATACATAGCAGAAAAACCGCATAAATCCCTTCACTCGCCCGCGTTCGAAACTTCTCAAATCCAAAGGCAGCCAAAGAAGTGACCAGTAGACTGACAAGGACGGTGATCAATGAAATCTTGATGGAATTCCACATGATCAATGGGATGTCGTAATTGCTGAACAGCACCTGAAAATTGCTTGCTAGCTGATTCCCAAAAGTCAGCTTCCCTTCGGCAACTTGATTGGCGGTATTGGTAGAGCCCACCATCATCCAGTAAAACGGAAAAATCGAAAAAAACGAGACGATCAGTAAAAAACCATATTTTATGCATCCACTTAAAGTAACTTTCATAGCTGCTCCTTTCTATCGCTTTTATTGATTCGTTTTCGAGAGTTTCAACTGGATCACAGATAAAAGAGCGATGATGATCACTAAGACCCACGACAGCGTAGCCGAATACCCAAAATTTGACGTATAGACAAAGGAGTGATTATAGATCAGTTGGGCGACAGTCAACGTCTCATTGGATGGGCCACCACCTGTTAGATTCACCACTTCATCAAAGAGCTGGATCGTCCCAATGGTGGAGGTGATGGTTGTAAAAACGATCACCGGCTTCAGCTGCGGGATCACTACGAAAAAGAACTTTTGAAACCCATTCGCCCCATCGATCGCAGCAGCTTCTAAAGTGTCATCCGAGATATTTTGCAATCCTGCCAAATAAAAAATCATGTTATAGCCTGTCCAACGCCAGCACAGGGCAATAATAACGGTCAGTTTTGCTAAAAACGGATTATTTAGCCAATCTAGCGGTTGCGTGATCAAGCCAATGTTCAGCAGCCCTTGATTAACGATCCCGCCAATTTGAAACATCATTTTAAATAAAACTGCATAGGAAACCAGCGAGGTGACACAGGGTAGAAACAACGCCAATTTAAAGAAGGAGCGTCCTACAAGCTTCGGCGTGTTCAAAACAAACGCTAGCAGAAGACCCAATAACACCATGATTGGTACTTGAAAGATCAGAAAGATAAAATTATTAAGTAAAGCTTTTTGAAAAATCGTATCCTGCAGCATGCGCAGGTAATTGCCGAAACCGACAAAAACCGATTGCAGTCCCTGCATCCGATGCAGGGAAAGGTATAAGGAATAAACGATGGGATACAGCAAAAAGACACTACTGAATACTAAAGAAAGGCCAATAAATCCCCAGACTTGTTGGTTTTTGGGGCGCTTTTTTCTGATCGTATTTTGCATATTCATCACTCCTTAAGCAACACAAGTCGGCTATTCGCCGACTTGCATCTTGTAGGTGTTTTCTGCTTCCGTCAACATATCATCTAAGGACATGGCACCATCAAAATAGCTTTGCATTCCCCCACGCAAGGCATCCACTGCCGCTTGGGTATTTACCCCGTAATCAACGGCGGGGATGTCCGCCATCCAACTGGAAAAATCTTTATAGATCGGGGCGTCATTAAAGAAAGGATCTTCATATTGATAAGCTTCTCCTTCTTGTGAGGGTAGGTAAGTCCCCACTGCCCCATTTTCTACTAAAATCTCTTGATAGAATTCATCATTCCCAGCAAATTCTTGTTTGAGAAAATCAATGGCCAACGCTTTATTTGGTGAGTCATTAAGCACCAACCAGCTAGAGCCACCCAAGTTCGAGTAAGGTGTCGCTCCAGACACTGTCTCTAATTGGGGAAGATTCGTATAGCCCCATTTTCCTTTTTGATCTTCTGCGGATCGGATCGTCGCTGAAAACCAGATGGCTGAATTGACTGCCGCCACTTCTCCACTCGTCACTGCACCGATCCCTTCTGGCGCAAAATAATCTACTGGTTTTGCCAACTCTTTTTCTTCGATCTTCTTCAGGATTGGCAGCATTTCACGAATAGCAGGATTGTCTTTCAAGAATATGTTTCCGTCTTCATCAAAATACCATAATCCGGCTGACTGCATTGCCATCTGGATATAATGAGTGCCGCGATTTGGAATAAACGCGACGAACCATTTCCCCGTTTTTTCTTTGACTGTCTCACCAATCTCCACAAATTTAGACCAGGTTAGATTGGTGAGTTCCCTTTCATCAATCCCCGCTTCACTTAAATAATCTTTGCGGTAGTAGAGTCCAGCAGAACCTGAATCAAAGGGAACCGCATAAACGCCTTCTTGATAGGTCGCATTCGTTACTTTGTAAGGAGCAAATTGGTCAAAGTCCATGTCTTCCGATAATTCTGCAAATTTTCCTTCGTAGTTTAGCAAATAGTTCTGCACATCATAGTCATCCATCAAAACGATGTCTGGCAAACCTTCGGAGACCCCTGAAGTAAAGGATGAAACCATTTTTTGCTTGGTATCCTCGTTGGACATCTCGACGACATTAAGGTCGATTGCATCATTGTCCGCATTGTAATATTCCCCGGCTTTTTCCATAATTGGAATATTAAAATTTGTGTCCCAAGCCCAAACAGTCAGCGTATTCTCATCTGTACTGGCAAAATCTTGTGAATCTGCTGTTTCTTGATTTCCTCCACAACCAGCAAATAACAACCCTGTGAAAAATACTAGCAAGAACAAGCCACTTTTTTTCATTTTTCTCCCTCCAATATGATTCTCTCCTCATCCCCATCAGCATAAAAATAAAGTAAGCGCTTTCCGTTACACCAATTATAAAGAATGATGGTCATAATTGAAAATAATCGGATCGTTCCTCTCGTTTTACCAAAAAACCACCTTCGCCCAAGGCGAAGGTGGTTGTCTGCTTATTTTTCTTCATTTAGTCGATCTGGCATCATGTTTTCCATAAAACCCCAAACGCCGTTTTGTAATACGAGTTCCTCACGTTCGTAAGTAGAAACCGTGGTGCGGATCAACTCATCTTGACCGTCTAAGACTTTTTGTCCCCAATGAGGATCGATCAACAATGCCCGGCCCACTGCTACAAAGTCTGCATGTTCTAGCAATCCCGCGGCATCTTTCGATGTTCGGACATCCCCTACACCAATCAAAGGAACCCGCTGAGCGATTTTTTCATAGACATACGCCAACATCGATTTTTCTTGGTACGCTTTTGAAATCGATTTGCGGGTATAATCCGCAAGGGAGATGTGCAGATAGTCTAATCCTTTTTCTGCCAGTTGGTCCACTAAGAACAACGTATCTTCAAAGCGAATCCCTGGTTCTTCGAATTCTTCCGGTGAAAAACGATAACCGACGATAAACTCCTTCACACCTGATTGGTCCACTGTTTCCAATACTTCATCGACGAGCTTCTCAATAAAACGATAACGGTTCTCTAGTGAGCCACCCCATTCATCGGATCGACGATTTGAGTGCGGAGAAAAGAATTGTTGGATCAAATACGTATTGGCTCCGTGGAGTTCTACGCCATCAAACCCCGCCTTGATCGCCCGTTCGGTAGCTTTTTTAAAGTTTTCAATAATCGTTAAAATCTCATCTACTGTGACTTCTCGGGGAACCTGGGCATTTGGTCGTTCGGCAGCAACTGCGCTAGCAGAAATCGGTTGTGTTCCTCGTAGGACCGAGTCATCCGTCATCCGACCGGCATGAAAAATCTGTAAAATAGCTTTGGTCCCATTGGTTTTGATGGTGCTGGCTAATTTACTTAATCCAGGTAAAAAGGCATCGTCGTAAGCGCCTAATTCCCCTTCCCAGCCCTTGCCATCTTCTTGGACATTGGCTGCCGCTGTGATGACTGCTCCGACTTCCCCAGAGCGTAAGCCATAGTAAGCCAACTCATCTTTCGTAATCACCCCATCAAAGAAGGACATCTTGGTCGTCATTGGTGCCATAATGATTCGATTTTTCAACTGCAATCCGCGCTTAAATGTTGCTTTGTCTGTTACATTTCGCATGGGTTTCCCACCTTTTCCATTGGATTCATTTCGCTTTGTGGATCTGACTGGCTTAGTTTTTCAAGGAGATCCTTAAAGCAAATCGGTGCATCTTTTTCCCTTTATCAAAATATACATGCACATGCATCTATATTACAAAAGAATCAAGGAGAAAACAAGTGAAAAACATCATTAGTCTAGCATTTCCTCCAAGACTTTTTCAAAAACGACTTTTGAACGATGCAGTTTCTTTTCCCCTGATTGGGTCAAATCAATATAGATCCCCCGCTTATCATCTTGACAAGAATGCCGTTCGATCACACCGCACAGCTTGTCTTCCATGCGCATGATCATACGTGACATCGCACTTTGACTCAGATCAAAATGGGCGATCAAATCATTGAGGCGCATGCTATGATTGGGGGTCTTTTCTAAGTAATAAAGCACGTAATACTCATTCAAAGACAGATTGCTTTCTGCTTTGAGGGCTTGCTCCAAACGAGCTTCGATCGCTTGATGCTGATTCGTAAAGGCTAACCATTGCCCCATCCGTTCTTTTTCCATCCTCTTCACCACCCATTCTTCTATACCAAGGTATTTTAATCTAGATCCCCGCGTTACGCAAGTCGCCAGAAAAGGTTAACGCTTTATTATACAAAATTAGCCAGCTACTGCGGGCGTTCATGAATGTTTTATGATAGAATTGACGAAAAATTCAGCAAAAACTTCCTGTTCTTTCTCAATATTCTATACTACAATAGCTTTAACACCAAAGAATATTTAAGCACTATATCAGCAAAATTGTGCATTCCGACACAATAATTTGCTTGTTTTAGATGTTCTAGTATTCTAAGGAAAGGATGAAGCAAACGATGAAAAAAACATTTTCTTTGATTGGGACACTGACGTTAGTCAGTTTGGGGCTTTTGACAGGTTGTAACAACGAAAAAGATACCGCGCAATCAACCAGCGAGCTAAGTCAGAGTCTTGTATCTACTGAAAGCAAGCAAAGTACGAAGATGCAAACGACTGAAAGCAGCTCCTTAGCGTCAACCTCTACTTCAAAAACTTCGACCACAAGCCAGCAATCGACGGACCACTCTGACGCAATGCAAACGACAGCAAGCTCAGCTTCCAACGAGTTTCCATATGCCGTTGATCTTTCCCAATATGGCCCTACACTGACTTTTCACTTCAACGGTTTCAATGTACCAGATACTGTCACGATTCAAAATACGACTCCAATGATCATTTCGATTCCCGACAGAATTAGTTATGAAGCACAAGTCGATACGATCGCGACAAAGGAGATTCGCATCTTTTCAGCAAATGACAATGGGATTCGTACAGTAAAAGTGAATACCCAGTTGACCTTTGCAAAAGAGATCACACCCAATAGCAATCCTGATTTTAACCAAAACCTGTACCTATTTACAAATAAGGAGGGTGGTCTATCTTTGATCACGCCGAACTATGCGGGAAATGTCAGCGATGACCAACGAGATGTGATGTTAGAAGTACTTCAATAAACGAAAAACAGGGAAACGAAGCACGCTTCGTTTCCCTGTTTCGTTACCCGATCATCACGGTTTCATCAGGATATTTATAGCCAGCTTCTTGTTTGTTGGCTTTTTTCATCAATGAAAAAGCAACGGTCATGATGCCGACTCGACCAATGAACATCAAAAAAATGATCAAAAGTTTGCCAAAAACCGACAAGTAAGGCGTCAACCCCATGGTCAATCCCACCGTTCCAAAAGCGGAAAAAACTTCAAAGGCAATGGTTGGCAACCCAAAGTTTGGGGTTTGCGGCATACGCTCAGTGATCGACAATAAGAAAATCGCTACGAAGCATAACGTCAAGGTAAGAAAGAACAACGTAAAGGCACGCGATACAGCAGATTCTTTGATCGTGCGACCAAAAACTTCCGCTCGACTGCGCCCTTTCAATAAGCTGCGGATCTTGATGATCAAGACCGCAAATGTCGTTGTCTTCAATCCCCCAGCAGTTGATCCAGAGGTGCCGCCGATATACATTAAAATCATCGTCAGCATCAGGCCTGCTTGACTCATTTGTCCGTAATCAATACTGAAAAATCCAGCGGTTCTTGGGGTGACCGCTAAGAAGAGGTATTGGAAAAAACGTTCGATGACCGAGTCACCCGTGATCAACTGTGAATTGGCTTCGGTCAAAAAGAACCCTGCCGTTCCAAAAACCACCAAAACGATCATAGCGATCCATGCCAAGCGGCTATGCAGGGACCTTTTTTTGGACGCCGTATGCAGGAGATCGAACCAAACGAGAAACCCCAGACCACCTGCGATGATCAAGAAACTGACGACCCCCAGCACAAATGGGTCGTTTTGAAACCCTACCATGCTGTTGCCGAACAAATCAAACCCAGCATTACAAAAGGCCGAGATCGCATGAAAAACACTGTACCAAAGGCCTTGCTCCCAACCAAAACGGGGCACGAATGCAAAAGCCAGCAAGATGATCCCACTGACTTGGATCAAAAAGGCGATCCGAATCAGGTACCATGCCAAATGGATTTCTCCAGACATTCGGTCCAGATTCAATGATTCCCGCAAAATCATCCGAGTACTAAGATGGACTCTTTTTCTCGCCAAGATGTAAAAGAAGACGGGAATCGACATGAAGCCGATCCCACCGATCTCAATCAGCATCAGCAAGATCCCTTGGCCCCACAGGTTGTAATGATCGGCTACGGTCAAGGTCGAAAGACCCGTCACGCAAACAGCCGATGTGGCAGTAAACAGCGCATCTAAAAAGTTGGTGCCTTCACCACTTTGGGTGACAGCCGGCAGCATCAGCAAGCCAGTTCCTGCCAATATCAGCAAAACGAAGACCAGTGTGACGATCTGCGGAATCAAAAAGCGTTGCGATGCCAGCTTTTTTTTCAAACGATTTTTTTTTTTCATTTTCATTTCCTTTGACCTTTTGCAAAAACCAATGTCTTAGTAATCCAAGTTTATTGCATTTGTTTTTTCTCTTATCATACCATTTTATTTTGATTTATTCTTCACTTTAATCATTCTTGTTACGTTTGCTCGTTCA
This sequence comes from Enterococcus sp. DIV1083b, assembly GCF_051713705.1. NCBI lineage: Bacteria > Bacillati > Bacillota > Bacilli > Lactobacillales > Enterococcaceae > Enterococcus > Enterococcus sp. DIV1083b. Next base: position 1,158,223 of record NZ_JBIOQJ010000001.1, on the reverse strand, counting down.
TTTTCTTCCAGCCGCATTTTGATTCCATAAATGGCTTCTTCCAGCTCGGGAATCGTCAAATATTCTAGGGCATTGACGCGTCGGCGCGTCCGTTCGATTTCCCCTGCCATCAATTGACAGGTCTTTTCGATTTCCGTTAGCTCCAACAGCTTCGGCATGACGTCAGTAAAACGGGCGACAGCATTATCTAACGGAACATTGGAATTCAAAAAGCCGTACTCGATCGGCGCTTGCATCACCGTATCGTCGTAATCAAAATGCATCACTGGCACTTCCACACTCATGATGTTTTTCGTGGACAATTCAAGGGAGACTTCAGTTGCTGGTAAAATAAACATTTCTTCAATGTATTTTTCATTGATCGTGGCATTGGCTAAGCGAAATGCCTTCATGGCACGCTGCAATTGTTCTTCGACTTCTTTACGCAAGCGGTCATTCTTTTTGATCAATTCAATAAATTGACGCATGAGTTCGTCTTGTTTGTCTTTTAATAATTTGTGTCCGCGTTTGGCTGTCGCCAATTGTTTGCTGAGGCGCGACAGCTCCATGCGGGTTGGATTAACGGTTTTTTGCGCCATTGTTCTCCTCTCCCGGTAAGTATTCCGCCAGTAGGGCATCGCTGATCCGCTTCAGCTCGACTTTTGGCAGCATCGCCAATAATTCCCACCCTAATTCCAAGGTTTCGATAATCGAACGGTTGGTGCGATACCCTTGGTTCAAGTATTCATTTTCGAAGCGTTCCGCAAATTTGGCATAGGTTTTATCTACTTCCGACAATGCCGAGTCTCCTAAAACAACTGCCAATTCCTTGGCTTGCTTTCCTTGAGCATAGGCAGAAAACAACTGGTTCATCGTTGCGGCATGGTCTTTACGGGTTTTTCCTTCACCGGTCCCTTTATCTTTTAACCGTGACAATGACGGCAAGACATCGATGGGTGGCTGGATGCCGTTTTTATACAAATCACGAGACAAGATGATTTGTCCTTCGGTGATATAGCCGGTCAAATCGGGAATCGGATGGGTTTTGTCATCTTCTGGCATGGTCAAAATCGGTAGCTGGGTCACTGAACCTTTCAAGCCGCGAATCCGTCCCGCACGTTCATATAACGTTGATAGATTGGTATAAAGATACCCAGGATAGCCCCGACGTCCTGGCACTTCACGACGAGCAGAGGAAATCTCCCGCAAAGCTTCACAGTAGTTGGTCATATCCGTCATGATCACCAAGACATGCATGCCCTTTTCGTAAGCCAAGTATTCGGCTGCCGTCAGTGCCATTCGGGGAGTAGCGATCCGCTCGATCGCTGGGTCATTGGCTAGATTCATAAAGACGACAGAATGGTCGATGGCGCCAGTTTGACGAAAATCTTCCATGAAATATTCTGCTTCTTCAAAGGTGATCCCGATGCCAGCAAACACAACAGCGAAATCGTCTTCCGAGTTCAACACTTGTGCTTGACGCGCAATTTGCGAAGCCAATTCTTTATGAGGCAGACCAGAACCAGAAAAAATCGGCAGCTTTTGTCCCCGAACGAGCGTATTCAAGTGGTCGATCGATGAGATCCCCGTTTGAATAAACTCATCAGGATAATCCCGCGCTGCTGGATTGATCACTTCGCCGTTGATGTCCATAAATTTTTCTGGGACGATCTCTACTCCGCCATCTTTAACCCGACCTAAACCGTCAAAGACTCGCCCGATCATTTGCTCGGAAACGCCTAATTCCAAAGGATGTCCTAAGAAACGCACCGCAGATTCCCGCAAATTGATCCCGCCGGTTCCTTCAAAAATTTGAACCAACGCTTTGTCTTCTTGGATCTCCAGTACTTGTCCTTGCCGCGTTTCGCCGTTTTGCATGCGGACTTCGATCAACTCTTCGTATTTGACACCGGAGACGCGATCGACGGCCATCAATGGTCCGACGACTTCTCCAATCGTTTTATATTCCTTGATCATCGGTGCGGTCTCCTTTCTGTAAAATTTCTTTCATCGTTGCTTTGATCTCTTGATGTAAAGCAGGAATTTTTGCTAATTCCGTTTCAGGCAAGTACTTCATACGTGCCACTTTGTCTCGCAATTCTTCGGTTCCTGCATAGATTTCTGAAAGATACGCACCTAGTGTCAACGCATCTTCCGCTTCTTTGTGGAGCAGCAAGATCGTTTCCAGCATTTTGAACTGCTTTTCACGAGAGGTAAACGTATCGACGTCGTCAAAAGCGTTTTGCTGCAAGAAATCTTCTCTCAATGATTTGGTGGTTTCCAGCAATAACTGATCTTTTTCGGACAAAGCGTCGATGCCGACAAGTCGAACGATCTCTGACAACTCAGATTCTTTTTGCAGCATCCGCATGGCTTCTGTTACTTGTTTGGACCAATCTACTTGCATTTGTTGGTCCAAAAAGGCACCCAATTCGTTTTCGTATAATGAATAGCTCTTCAACCAATCGATCGATGGAAAATGACGCTTTTGCGCTAAAGTGGCATCTAAGCCCCAAAAGACTTTTACGACCCGCAACGTATTTTGGGTAACTGGTTCTGAAATATCGCCGCCTGATGGTGAAACGGCGCTGATGGCAGTGATACTGCCTTCTTGATCAGAACCTAAGCAAATCGCTTTTCCAGAACGCTCATAATACTCTGCCAAGCGGCTGCCTAAGTAAGCTGGATACCCTTCATCCCCAGGCATTTCTTCCAGACGACCAGACATTTCTCGCAGTGCTTCTGCCCAACGTGAGGTGGAATCCGCCATGATCGCCACTGAATACCCCATGTCTCGGAAGTATTCCGCAATCGTGATCCCAGTATAAATCGACGCTTCCCGAGCGGCTACCGGCATATTGGAGGTGTTAGCGATCAACACGGTTCTCGCCATTAAAGATTCACCACTACGAGGGTCGATCAACTCTGGAAACTCGTTCATTACATCGGTCATTTCATTGCCGCGTTCGCCGCAGCCGACATAGACGACCAGATCGACATCCGCCCATTTGGCGATTTGGTGCTGAACGACAGTTTTCCCTGCACCAAAAGGTCCTGGAACGGCTGACGCCCCGCCCTTAGCGATTGGAAAGAAGGTGTCGATCACTCGCTGGCCAGTAATCATTGGTTCGACTGGATTCAGTTTTTGCTTTACTGGACGGCTATGACGAACGGGCCATTTTTGCAGCATCGTGAAAGACCGTTCTCCTTTGGGTGTATCTAAAACATAAATCGTTTCATCGATGGTAAATTCCCCCGCATAAACAGCCTTGACTGTTCCTGAAACGCCATGAGGAACCATGATCTTGTGATTGATCAACGGTGTTTCTTGCACGGTGCCGATGACCATCCCGGTACTGACTACTGCGCCGACTTCGACTGTCGGTACAAAGGGCCACTTTTTCTCATGATCCAACGCAGGCAATTGCACCCCACGCGTCAAGAAGTTGCTTTGGGTGACAGACATGAAGGTTTCTAAGGGACGTTGGATGCCATCAAACATTTGTGACATGATCCCAGGCGCCAATTCGACGGATAGCGGTTCACCGGTGGTTTCGACTGGTTCACCAGGTCCGATCCCAGACGTTTCTTCATAGACTTGGATCGAAGCGACGTCGCCGCGCATTTCGATGATCTCACCGACCACGCCTAAATCTCCTACATAACAGATATCTTCTAAACTTGCATGGCCCATATTTTTGGCTAGCACCAATGGACCAGATACTTTAATAATTGTTCCTTTTTCCACAACATCGGCTCCTCTCTATAGTATGTTTTGTCCAACTGCTTTTTCGACATTTTCTTGAATCATTCGCTTGCCGATTCCTCGGGAACCATCATAATCAGGAATCAAGATGACTGCAGGTGTCATTTTTTGTTGGACTTTTGCTAATTCATCGGGAATAAGCTCGGCACATTTTTCAGTCAGGTAGATGATCGTACTGTTCTTCATTAATTTTGCCAGCGCCTGCTTCACTTCTTTTTCTTCCGAGGCATAGCAGACCTGAAAGCCAAATAGTTGAAAAGGAATGACGGATTCTTTCTCGCCGATTACGCCGATTTTATGAGTCATAGTGCCGCATCCTTTCTCTGAGTTGTTCTTCCGTAAAGCCACTGCGTTTGCCTACTAGCAAGATACGCAGATTTTGCAGTTCCAAAACCTTAGCATTCAAAAATGCGAGTAAAGGCAGTGGTCCTAAAGCATCTGTTTGGGCTTGGCCATAGCTTTCTGTGATCAAATTGTCTTGTAAAAGTGCCAAGCCAGCAAAGTCGATCACCTGTTCATGAATCAAAGGCCGCAACACTTCCTGATAATCACTTTCTAATAAGAAGGCTAAAAAGTCACTATAGGACGCATCCGCAAACGCTAAAAATTCTTCTTTCGGGATACTGCCGACACTCACTAAGACTGCCTCCATAAAACTACGCGATCGTTTTTGAAGTACACAACGAGCGGCAATCGTTATATTGGTCAGATCGATCATCTTGATGACAGCTTCTTGTAGCTCAGGGATCTTGATTTCATCTGCCAGTCGCCGTTGTTCATGTAAATACCGGCGATCGTAAATGATATCGATGCCTTGCAGCACGGCGCCGCCTTCTAAGTACTCCCGCACTTCTTGGATCGTAGTCACGATTTTCTCAGGCAATACCTCTGAGGTTCCCGTTTTGATGGCGGTCCGACACTCATCGATCGTGTAAAAACCATCTTCGATCAGTAGATAATCATAATCTTTTCCAGTGACTGACTCTTTGGTCAAGACTTTTAGATTATGGAAAGTAAAAGGCATCATATACAGTCGGAGGATCTCTTGATCAGGAACCAGCTCGGCCAATTCTTTGATCGTCTTTAACAATTCTTCATCGAGATAGGTTTCGAATCGTTCATGAAAATCTGGCTTCAAATAGCGTTGATAATGGGTCTGCTGCAAGACAGCTTCGACTTCAGCAAACCCTTTTGCCGCAATCATTTGTTCGACTTCTTGCGGCTTTAGCAACGTCATCTCTTTCAGCCGAATGATTGGATTCAATTGATGATAGTTCCTCATGGATCAACCTCCTTGTTGTATGATCTGCAACCACCGTTCCCGGGTTTCTTTCTTGTATTCATCAAGCAAAACCTGATAGGTAAAATTGTATTGAATGCCGTTGTCATCCACCAAAAAGCCTGCTTCTGTCAATGGTGCGCCTGCTTTGATTTGATACGGTAGTTTTGATTGACAAGACGTAAGCCAAGCGGCATCTAGATGGGCTGCTTGCTCAGGACCAGCGTGGAAGGTCACCGTCCCGCTGATCGGCAGCTGTTGCAGCACATTTTCAGCAAATGACTGCAGCTCTTCTGGCGTCCAGGCAACCATTTGTTGATACGCTTGCTCAAAAAGTTGTGTCAGGTATTCGTTTTGTTTCACCATTTGCTGCTGCTTAGCGGCACTTGCTTGGCGATTCAGCGCTTGCTGATAATTTTTTTCGGCTTGCTTTTTTGCTTGCTGGGCACGAAGCTGCAAGTCCGACTCTTTTTTCGCCCAGTCACGTGCCATCGTTTCACTGATCCTAGCACGTTCAGCGGCAGCCAAACGTTCCCGTTTTGTCTGCGCTTCTTGGTCTAGTTCAGCAATCATTTTGTCGATTGCATCCATACCTTCGCCCCCTTTAAATCGTTCCTAAAAGTAAGAAAGAAATAACAAAGCCTAAGATGGCATACATCTCAACCATTACTGAGAACATAACCCCTTTAAAGAAATGCTCTGGTTTCTTCGCTAAAATTTGAATCCCAGCTGCAGCGACCTTCCCTTGGGCCATTCCTGAGAATAAGCCAGTAAAGGCAACTGGCAGTGATGCCATCAAGTACGCCATACCAGTCACTGTCGACATTTCACCACTTAAGCTACCATAGATCATAAACGCAATAACGAATCCGTATAGTCCTTGCGTTCCGGGAAGCAATTGTAAAATCAAGGCTTGTCCAAACTTCTCCGGCTGATTCGTCGTTAAGGCTGCCGCTGCTTCACCAGTTTGGCCCACCCCTTTGGCTGAACCGATCCCAGAAAAGATCGTAGCGATCCCCATTCCGATAATTGCAAACACCATACCACCATTGTTATTAATTAAGTAATCAATCATTTATTGTCTCCTCCATTTTCTTTATCAAAATCAACGTATTTCTCACTTGGCTTAAAGGTTTCAAATTGGCGCCCCCCACCAGTGAAAAATTTTCCGAAAAACTCTACATATTGTAAACGAGCGGCATGCACATACGCACTCAGTAACGATAAAAAGATGTTTAAAGCTTGTAGGACAACCAATAAGAGAATGCCTACAGAAAAACGAGCGGCTGGCGGCAAATAGCCCACCAATAAGTTGAAGGCTGCTGCGATACTCCCACCAGAGATCCCTAATGCCATCAAGCGGCTATAGCTGACAAAGTCGCCGATGTAACTGGTCACACCGTATAAGTCATACAAGCCTAAAAAGAAGCCGCCCACTTTGGTTTTCCCTTTCAGAATCGGTACGACGATGATCAATAAGGCACTAAAGCCTGCTAAAATCAAGCCGACGGTTGTTAGTGCTGGGACATCGATCAAAAGATTGCCTGCGGCTGCCACTAAAAGACCACTCAAAAGTCCTAGCCACGCAAAGCCTTCGTTGACTGCACCTAAAAGATCCTTTTTGCGGATATTTTCTTTGGCTGCTAAATAAAGGCCTGTAAACAGTTGGATCCCACCAAAAATCATGGATAGACCAAAGATCGCCATAAAATCTTCGGAGGGCGATAAAAGTTGGAAGGGCAATGTAGCACCAAAGAAGGAGCCGTAGATTGCGCCCCAAATCATAGTTGGCACAGACAAAATCTGGAACAATTTCAGAAACCGTTTGGTCCCTTTGGGCAAACGCAAGGCGTGTAGCCCAATCGTGGTCGCGACAGCCATTAATGCACCATAACCTAAGTCAGCCACCATCATACCAAAGAAAACATAGTAAAAAGGCGTCATCCATGGGGTTGGATCGATCTCATCGTATTTTGGCAAGCTGTACATTTCCGTCAACATTTCAAAGGGTTGAATAAACGAGGCGTTTTTTAGTTTCGTTGGCACTTGATTGGCAGCGATCTCCTCTGCAGTGGGTTCTTCAAATGAATAGTAAATCTCGTTGGCAAAGGATTCTTGGACCATTTCCGCCACTAACGGCTGATCCTTTTCTTCGATCCAGCCGCGCAAGAGGGCAAAGGTCTGACCAGCTGCTAAGCGCTGTTGCATCATTGCCCGATTCTCACGAGTCAAAAACAGTTCTTCCGCTTGCTGCAGCAGGATCAGCCGTTGTTTGTGCTGACTAATTTCTGTAATCAGTTCTTTGCGCTGCTGCGTCAAGGAAGTCAAGGCTTGTTTCGCATTTTGCAAAACCACTTTTGGTGATTCGGATGTCAGGCCAGTTTCTTTCTTCACCCCATATCGGTGAAACAATTGGAACACTTGCTCTTCGATCGCTGTTAAAAACAGGCAGCTGAAATTGACTTTTTTGGGTTCAGAATAGATCACTTCGATATGAACCTCTTCCAATTGACGCAAGGCTTCAGCTAGATCTTCCCAGCGTGGACCTTCGACACTCCCAGCAAAAAAACTTGTATGTGCAGGCGCTTCGATCTCCAAGGGTACGTCAAGATTTTGCCATTGTGTCGCCCATTCTTCCGACTGCGTCGCTGCTTCGATCGCTTCGATCGTCTCTACCCAGCGCTCCTGCAAATTCTCGACTTCAACCAGCTCCGTTAATGCTGCTGCTTCATCGAAGCTTGTTTCAAAGTCCGACAGCCGCAAGGCATCTCGTTGCCATTCCGTGCCTTTTTTCGCATCACCATTTTGACGAATAAAGCGGATCGCTTCTTGCAGTCGACGAATCATTGGTTGATGAGAAGCACCTTCTGGGGTGGCTCCTGCAAAAAATTCCCGCAGCCAAGTTTCGTTCGCTTCCTGCTCAAATACGTTCTCGATTTCAACAAACTGCATCGTTTGCAGCTTCGTCAATAACCTTTCTTGGTAGTGCTTCGGGGTGATCAACGTTAGTTTATTTAGTTTGGTTACTGCCATAAGTCCCGATCACTCCTTCAACGATCTGTTGAACCGCTTGTTCTTGGAAGCTTTGCATATTTTTTTGGTAACGATCTAACACTTGCTGGTTCTCTTTTGCCAGCTGCTGCTTTTGTGCTGCTAGTGACTGTTGCAACTGCTCTTCGATTGTTGCTTGTTCTTGAGCAAGCGCCTCTTCCAAAGCGGCTGATCGCTCTTGCAATGCTTGTTGCTGCTGCGCTTCTTCCGACTGCAATTCTTTTTTCAAAGCGCGCAATTGCTGTTCATTGGCTTCTTCTGCTTCTCGTAAACGAGTCAAAGCTTCTCTCATCGATTCCCCTCCTATAATGATTTGTATTCTCAACTGAAAAATAAACAAAAAAAGCATACCTCACGAAGAAGTATGCTGATATGAAAAAAGGCCAGCATTCCTCCAAGAATGTTTGCCTCACCCCTTGGCAAACCTGATCCTTGAAGCATAAAAAATGCTCAACCTTTGTCTATTTTATTTTTCAATTCCTGAACTATTATAGCAAAAAACGGCGTTCTATTCAAGTGAAATCATCTTCTGTGAGAAAAAAGCCAGTGTCTACTATTGTATGTTCGCTCGTAATTCCATTGCTATGGGCTGTTCAAATGACCATTACTATTCGTTCAGTCTCTTAGAGATTTTCCACCTAACATTTGCCAGGGATCGGATTGTTCTTACTAAATTGAAATCGGTCAAAATCAATTTAAGACTTAGAATGGTATGAATGAAGAACGTTGAGATTTTTTGAAAATGCTAGACATCATTTGATTGGTACCCAAAAGGAGATAACAGTTCCAACAACCCATTCGATCCCTGACAAATCTTAAGTGAGAAGTTCGCTTATTTCGCTTCTCTTTTTGTCGGTGGCAGCGGTTGGCCCTTTTCTTCACAAATGAAATAACCGCCTCGATAAAGGCATGTGTAAATTTTACCCGGTTCCATTGTTAAAGGAAGCCCATTTTTTAAATACATCGGTTTTCTTTCCATTGTGCTCACCTTGTCTTTCGTGGGAAAATCAGTCAAAATAAAAAACAACAGCTATTTCTAATCTTATCTTCAAGATTACCAAAAAATAAATCAATTTTCTAGTTTTTTAATCAAAATATAGAAACTCTATCGATTATTTTATATAAATATGGAGATTTAACGAAGTGTGTGTGTAAAGAATGAACAGGAGGAAAAATGGATGTCGATGAACGTTGGTTTCAAATTAGAAGAAAGCGAAACATCGAATTGGGAATTTGTTTGCTCGTCGTCCTGCCAATGGTCTATGGCTTATGGTTTCAGCTCGCTTTTTTGATCCACTACATGTCGTTTTTGTTTCTGGTGGCTGTCTTCACTGCAATCTACGAAGGAGTTCGTTGGATCTGGGCTATCGTTAGAAAAAAACGATCTTGAAAAAGCTTGGCTCTGCTATAATAAATGAAACGAGCAGAGAGGAGTGCTTTTATGAAACGAATCATTATGGCTTATGACTTACAACATGCCCCCAAAGCTTTACAAGAATCCGCCCTTTCTTTTGAGCCTTTTCTCCCGGAATCTCGAAGCGTTGCAGAACTTTTTTATTCCGCCTATCATGAAACGACGGATGACGAAGGGGAATCGCTTGCTGATTGGCAAAAAGAGCTGAGAGAGACTGCTGACGGAAAATACGGTCCCTTGATTCCAGAGCTTTCTTTTTAGTTACAAAAGGATGACCATCCTATCGGTGCCGTAGTAACCAGCACGTTTCAAGAGCTTCCCCTGCTATTATTTGTTGTTATGAGCGCAGCCTTTAAAGGCAAAGGCTTATCCAAGCTGCTGATGAAGGAAGTGATCCAACGAGCAAAAGCCATGGGGCTCACTCGCCTTTATCTGGTAGTGACGGTTGAAAACCAGCCAGCCTACAAGCTGTATGAAGCATGCGGTTTTTCTTTTGCAGGTGAAAGCTGGGCTGATCTTTCTCCTTAGCTAAGCTTGCAAGTTATCTAAGTCATTTTCTACTATTTGAAAAGGAGCTTCGAACCAATGAATGAACGAGTAGCTGCTGCGATCCAACTGCGGACTGAAAAAAAACTGCAACAATCAAATGAACAATTGATTCAATTAGCTGCCGAAAATCCCCAAGATGCCTTTGTGCAGTACCAAACGGCTTGGAGCTATGATCTTTTAGGGGAAGAACAACAGGCAATTCCTTATTATGAACAAGCAATCGCGTTAGGTTTATCAGAAAACGACTTGCCAGATGCCTACCTAGGTCTAGGCAGCACCTATCGTGCCCTCGGCAATTATCAAAAAGCCGAAGACGTGTTTTTACAAGCGATGAAGCTATTTCCAAAAAATCATGCTTTGCAAACCTTCTATGCCATGACACTGTTTAATCTCGCCGAGTATGAGCAAGCCACTAAACGATTAATGACCCTGCTTGCCGAAACCTCTAGCGATCCAGACATCCAGTCTTACCGACAGGCTCTTTTGTTTTATGCGGATAAACTCAATGAGACATGGGCATAAATATACCCCATGAAGCAGCTCCTCCGCTCCCTTTTCTCGTAAAAGGGAGTCTTTCTTTTGGATATCTCGCGATCATCCTTTGCTACCACCGACTGTCCTTTGAACCCTTTCCTCCAAGCATTGCCACCCTATCATTATCGAAATTTTCGATAAAAAACCAGTTGACGGCTCTCAATAAATCTGTTAGTTTATCTATGTTTTTTTAATAACAGATTGGAGGCATGACTATGCCCTTTATTGTCTATTTTTTCCTATCCTTATTGATCATTTATATTCCGACACCAACCCTTTTGCTGTTTTTTCAAAAACTCGCCTCGCAGCATGACAATCTGACGGCTTTCAGTAAACTTTTTCTATTATTGATGATCTTGCTAGATTATTACTTAAGCTATTATTGGTTAAAAAACTGCAAGGTCAAAAAAGCGCACTACCTTTATTTAGTCTTTGTCAATGTCTTCGAATGGCTGATCCACTTCTATCTTTATTCACGATTTGAAACGATCAATCTACTAGTCATTTTGTTGTTCCAGACTGTGCTTTTGTGCTGCATGGTTTTCTTCCCTTTATCGGAGAAGTTCCGACGTTTCTTATTTACATAGTCAGTGAGAAGAAGGGTTCACAGTTTTCGGTTTCCTTGATACACTATCCTTATCTATTTGCGAAAGGAAGTGCGCGTATCCACACACCGGAACAAGCTCTTGAAGGCTATATTCAAGCTACCAATACCCACGATTTTCGTCAAGTTCAGCCATTCCTTGGAAAACAGGCGATCTATTACTTTTCTGATGCAACCTGTCGAACACCTATGGAAATTTGCCAATATTTTGAGAATGCTTGGGACTTAATCAAAGACGAACATTATCATATTTCAGATGTACAATGGCTCCACAAATCTGCTCAATCCGCAGTCTGTCTTTATACGTATCACTATGAAGGTTTTCTAAATGAAGAATTTATTGAAGGCTCGGGTAGAGCCACAAATGTTTTTGAAAAGATCGAAGGAAACTGGGTTTTGGTCCACGAACACTTAAGCTCCTCAGTTACCCCCTAGCCTACGTCAAGATTCAATTGATCACAAGAACTGATTTACATTGCAAACCACCTTTGTTACGATTGATAAAAAGGATGTGTTGTGATGTCATTGATCGTCTTGATTGGCGCACAAGCCGCAGGGAAAATGACTGTGGGCAAAGAACTGGAAAAACGATTGGATGCAAAGCTTTTATTCAATCACCAGACCATTGATCTTTTTGCGAACTTTCTTGGCTATAGCCCCGCAGCATTCGCTTTGTCTAATCAAACACGGATCGAACTCTTCAAAGCCTTTGTTCAAAATGAAGCCAATAATACGACAAAATCAATCATTTTTACGGTCTTGATTGATTTCGATCAAGCGGGAGATTTAGCTTTTTTACAAGAGATCGCCCAACTATTTACCGATGCCCAGCAAAAGGTCTATTTTATCGAACTAGTGGCTGATATTGAGGAACGCTTAAAGCGCAATTGCCATGAGGACCGTTTAGCCGCAAAGCCGTCAAAAAGAGCGCTGGATTTTTCTAGAAACGAGCTTTTGTCTTCGTTTGAAAACTATCGCTTAGAAAGCCTGCCACAGGAATTAACTACCCTTTTTCCAACGATTCCTTCGCTGAAAATCAACAATACCCACTTATCACCTGATGAAGTGAGTCAAACAATTATTGCCCATTTTTCCTTGACTTAAGTCTAAAAGAAACGCCTTTCTCAAGCTTTGCTTCAATACGAAATTGTCTATTGACTTTGACGCTGCGTCAAGCGGTATCCTCTAATCAAGAGGAGGTGTCAAAATGAAGGTTTATGTTATGCCAATGTTTTACCAATTGAAGACAAAAGATATTGAACAATCATCAAAATGGTTTGCAGAAATCTTGGGGTTCCAGTCATTGTATCAGTTTCGCAATCAAGAAAATCAAGTGACGATGGACCATCTGCGTCTTGCTGACTACCAAGATTTGATGCTGATTGCCGCAGACTCGTTCACTGTTGGCGATGGGGCAATTTTGAATGTAGCGATAATTGATCTTAGGAATATCGCTCAAAAAATTCCCGAAAAGTGGATCGTGGAACCTTTGATGGAAAAGCCTTGGAATGCCCTTGAAATGACCATCAAAGACCCCAACGGTTATTTGTTTACCCTAACAGAGGCGATAAGAAAAAACGAATCAGACTTTCAAACCTTGATGGACCAAACCAAGGATTATTTTCAATAAAAGGAACCGAGTAAGAAGGATGGCTTTCTTACTCGGTTCTTTTTCTCTTTGTATTACCAGCTATCTAATACATATATTCTTATAACACAAAAGAGAATTATTAATCATATAAAACAAATAAAAAGAACACAGTTTATTTATTTTGAATAATTTCATTGTTTTTAATTCTGTTCAAATATATAATGGTTTTATCTTAATAAAAGGAGTGACGCAATGAACGTAAAAATAATTTCAAGTGGTTTTTCTGAAAAATCCTTTGAGAATAAAGTCAACCAGTATTTAGACTTTATTCAGGATAATGGTTTAAAAATTGTTGAGATTCAGTATCGCCCAAGTTTTTACGGCTATTCTGCCATGATCATCTACAACTGATCCTATACAATTCCTAAATCAGTGTAACGAATGATACACATCCCCCAAACGAAATTTTATCAACATCATATTTATTCACACCGACTTGAGAACATGTTACACTAAGCGAAAAGGGGGATTTCCTATGGAAAAGAAATCGCAGCTTCCGTGGTACAAGCACAAAAAATTCTACCTTCCAGTTGCCGTCGTCCTTGGCATGATTGGGTTTCTTCCCAGTCTCGTTTCTCTTTTCGGGGTATCGATCGATGATGAATTCAATCCTGATTACTATTCTGATCCGAATGAACCAATGTTCAAGAAAAAGCAAAACTGACTGTTGCGATGCCGTATGCAGGTTTTTTAACCAACAAAAAAAGAGCAATCACTCGCTGTTGTGTTTGCTCCTTTTTTAAAAGGGATTCGGCAGACCTACGCACCTTGACAGGGTAAGCTGTTTGGGGAGAGGGCGTTTGAATGCGCGAATGAACAGTAACTTATTACGTGAAACCACTTATACTTTTTTCCTGTTAAAAAATCAATTGCTAACCAATCACAAAGGATCGATTATTTGAAGAAAGAAAAAACGTTAGCCATTAGTTCTACAACTTCCCAGGGAAAACTAAAAAAATCAAACATCCATTTCTCCTCCTTTAATTGACTTTCTTCAAGTTTACCCGCAAAATAAAGCTGTAACATATTTGGACTATTTTTCCGTCCACTTTTTTTAGGAGGGATTTTTTGAAGGCCAATGACTTGTTAAAAGAGTTACGAACGGAACGAAATATCTCACAGCGAAAATTGGTTGAGAACATTTCAGAACGCAGTACACTGGCAACCTTTGAACAAAAAGGGCACCGCATCGCCTTTGATATTTTGCACCAATATTTGGACCGCTTAAATGTCACTTTGGAGGAATTTGAGTATCGCTTGGATGACAATCAAGTCAGCGAGAAAAAGCAGCTATCCAAACAGTTGACCACCGCTTACTATGAAAGCAAGTATTCTGAAGTCCTTTCTTTGATCAACAAAGCCCAAGCGCTGTATAAAACCACGAAGGATTTCTTCTATTATGTCCTGTATAGTCAATTCTTTTTGATTTTAGAGAAAAAAGGCGTGGTTACCGACGAGGAAGAACGGCGCATCATCGAAGCGACCATCAAGAAATACTTGGAACGCATCGACACGTGGGGAAAATTTGAAATCTCCTTATTTACCAATCTGCTCTTCCTCTTTTCTGACGAGTACATCTTGTATCAAATGAAACACCTGAATAAAAAAATTTTTTACAGCAATGCGTTAAGTATCAATTATCAAATCTACACAAAATTGCTGACGAATGCGGCTTTCTTGTTTATCGATCGCAAAAAACCTGCCGAGTTGGCGCATGTGCTGACGTATCTAGCCGATCACCTGCCGCCGGACAATGATCGTATCCGCTTGATGATTCGTTATTTCGAAGGCATTTACGCCTTGTTCCAAGGCGATCGTACGTTGGGAATGGCCACGATTGAAAAAGCATTGGACTATTTGCGATTTATTGGTCAAGAAGCCTTTGCCAAAGAATTAGAGGCACTGGCTCAGAGTATCTAAAAAAACCTGCTGCTTCCTCTCAGTAAGAGAACAACTCTCTTACACGGAGGAAACAGCAGGTTTATTTTTTTCTTAAAGTAAATGCAATGCTTCTTTCCAGAGCAAGACTCGTTTGACGGAAGCATTCAAATCAGCTTCTAAATAGCGGCCATCTTCAACCGCTTGTACCACAAAAGGGATCTGTTCTTGATAGGTAGAGGAGATCACTAGATCATTTCCCGCCTGCAACGCCTGTAATGCGGCTTCTTTTTGCGGAATGAACTCAGAAAGTCCTGCCATATCCAAGTCATCCGTCATGATGACCCCTTCAAAATGCAATTCATTTCGCAGCAGCTCATGCACGGGTTTTGAAATAGAGGCGGGTACGGTCTTATCGATACTATTGACGATCGTATGCGCCACCAAAATACTATCGGCACCAGCTTTGATCCCTGCGGCAAAAGGCAGAAAATCCGTTTCCCGCAGTGCAGATAGCGGGCGGTCATCGGTGACGATTTCGACATGCGAGTCACGATTGTTGCCATAGCCAGGAAAATGCTTCAAGGTAGACCCAACGTGGTGTTTCTGTAAAACATGAACCACACGTTCTACAAACGTACTCGTGCCCTGCGCATCCATGCCAATGGTTCGGTCGTAGATAAAGGACTGCGGATCAGTGGAAACATCGGCAACGGGAAACAGCCCAGCATTGATGCCGTAAGCTTTTAAAATTTCCGCTTTCTTTGCTGTATCTTCTTCGATCGCCGACCATCCACCTTGGGCATACAGCTGTTGTGGTGAGAGAAAACGCTGATCCGTAAGGTTCGGATTGCGGCTGATGCGAGTCACTGTGCCCCCTTCTTCATCCATACCGATCAACAGCGGAATGGCGCTGGCTGCTTGGTAATCTGAAATTTTCTGTTTCAAGCTCTCCGCCGTCTCATTTTCGGTATCACGGCCGAATAACAGATAGCCACCGAAATGATACTTTTGAAGCTCTTCGATTTGATTGCTTTCTGGCACACGCACAAAAAACAATTGCCCGACCTTTTCCTCCAAACTCATCGTGGCGATTTTTTCTGCTATTGCCTCTTCTGGCTGTTCTTGCGTGGAAGTTGAAACAGAAGTTGACGTGGAAACTGAGGTAGTTTCCTGGCTTTCCCTGCTTTCTTCCTGTGTTTCGTCCCTCAAGCTGCTTTGCTGGATCATGGCTGGCTCTTCGGTTTGCTGTTTTTGCTGTTCTATCATCCACTTCATCCCTCCCATTGCTGCTAAGACCAAGAAAAGAAACAGTCCCATAGCGAGTCCTTTTTTATTCATAGATTCCCCTTCCCCTCTAAACAAGTTATTGAGAATGATTAAGCCAATCCTTAGAAAGAAAAAAGTGAACCACTGACGAAATATTCGCAGATGATTCACTTCAATGGATGTTATCGTTCTTTTTTACTCGTTAAACGAACCGTCGGATCAGCCGTTTGTATGGTACCGCACGCCCTACGATGTAAATCAACGCAGTTTGTATCGGGAACATGATGACTGCTTTTAGCAAGCGGACCGACCAAATCGCCCAGCTTGTCAAAGGAATATTCAGCATCATAGCTAACCAGATCGGTGTTAAGATCAAGGTTATTAAAAGTGTATTTAACAAGACGACCATCGCCGCTCGTTTTAATGTGACTTCTTTCCGATAAAAGAAGTAGCCATAAATCAGTCCACCAACGAAGGCATTGATGGTAAAGCCAAAAAAGTAGGCTGATTTTGGAAAAATCACCATTCCTGCGATATCAGCTAATGACGAGCCAACTGCTGTCCAAAACGGACCAAACAGCATACCCATGATCAGCTGGGGTACAAAGGAAAATGTGATTTTGATATAGGAGGTTTCAAACCCCAAGATTTGCGACAAGACCACCATTAAGGCAATCAAAAGTCCCATGACCGCAATCATGTGTGCATCGACTTTTCTTTTCATAGCGAGCATCTCCTTTTAGAGTTGCTACAAATTCATGCAGCGAATGCGAAAATAAAACCGCGAACGAATGATCGTTCTTCGTCCGAAAGGCAACATCCCATCCTTTCAGCACTTAACGCTTTATTTCCTACTCTGATTTTTTTTAGGTATTGCTACCCAGACACACTATAGCATACAAGCGCGGACTGCTACAATTTTTCTTGTTTATTTTCTTGTACAAAATCTGCCAATGTTCGCTTTTCTTTTTTTGTGCATCAAAAAAACGCTTTTCTCATGTGAATCTTTCTACCACCAGTAAGTGAGCAGCAAACATTCTCAAAAAAAGCGTTCATTCTTGTTTCTTGTTTCCTTTCAAGCCTTATGACAATTTACCCAATCAGATTGTCATTGATCAATACCGATTTGATGTCGCGTAATTGATGATCGATAGCAAGCTGTTCATGGGTCATTGTTGCGGTGACCTCTTTCATGGCATGCATTTCTTCATTCAATTCGTTGATATTCGTTACTAATTTGTTCAATGCTTCAATAATCAGTTGATTGTTATCCATGGTGAAACACTCCTTTTTGTAATGGTTGAGGTTAGTCTTCTTCGTTGATTGGCTGCTTCATCGTACCAACGGCGGCAACTGCGCGTTTCGTTTTATAAAACAATTTGTATAAAACAAGAACGACGACTGGGATCAGTCCGCATAAGATGTAGATTTGCGAATAATCAAACAGACCGTGTAAGCTTCCTAGTGCATAGGGACCTACGCCTAAGCCAAGATCCAGCCCGATGAAATAAGTGGAGAGCGCTACGCCGACTCGGTGAGGATCGACTTCTTTCAGACAGACGGCTTGGCCATTGGACATGAAGGTGCCATAGCCCAAGCCGACAAAGCAACCCGCAAGCAACAACATCCAGCTATTGCCAGTAATACTCAATAAGAAAAGACCAAGGGTCAAGAAAAGAAAGCTGGGATACATGACTGCATCTGCGCCATGGCGGTCAAACAGTTTGCCCGTCATTGGCCGTGTGAAGGTCACAGAAAGTGCATAGACGATGAAGAAAAAGGCACCGGCCGTTTCCAACCCAAGGTCACTGGCGTAGATCGATAAGAAGCCGAGAACGCTGGAATAAGCCAACCCGATCAAAAAGGCAATCCCAGAAATGAAAAAAACTTTTGGTTCGACAAAACTTTTGACGGACCATTTTTGCAGCTGTGCTTTGTGTTCTTCCGTCAATGGGATGTTTTTGACTGGGAACCAGAAACAAGCGATGGCTGTTGCGATCGATAAAATAGTTGCTAACCAAATAATGAAATCAAAGCCGACTGTCGGTAGTAAAAGCATACCAATAAAAGGTCCGACCGCCGCTGCTAAACTAGTACTTAATCCATAGTAATTGATCCCTTCGCCATGTTTGGAAGCTGGGATATAAGCGGTGACGATCGCATTAGCCGCAGTCGAGACGGCACCATAAGCAAAGCCATTGAAAAAGCGCACCGCATCTAAAATATAAATGTTGACTGAGACCAAATAAGCAGCGGTGGTAATGACATAAAACAATATCCCCCAGCGCAAAACGGCTTTACGACCAACTAATTCTAAAATTTTCCCAACATACAAGCGAGCGATCAAGGTCCCGATAATGTAGATCCCCGCTGCCAAGCCAGCTTGTGCAGTGGATGCCCCTAACTCCTGCGTGGCAAATTTCGCGGTGATGACGACAAAACAATAATACACGAGAAAGACGATAAAATTGATCAAGGTAATCGTGATAAACCCTTTGTTCCATAGTTTTTCATTTTTAGTTGACGGCAACGAGCTGACGACTCCTTCTTGATTGGTTTCCCTATCTGACATGTTTCTTCCATTCCTCCTGTTTGTGCTGTGATGCGTTTTACTATACCGAAACTTCCTCTGCTTGAAATGCGCTTTTGCTGTTAAAAAAGAGCATTAACAAGAAACATTAACATTTGTTATTGCTTTTTCACCAGAAATGTCTTTTAATGAAGCATGAATAGAGGAAATTTCAAATTTTTTTCAGAAAATGTTGGGTTGGCATGAAGTGAAGGAGTAACGTGGGTGGAGAAACAGATATTACGTGATTATTTAGAAAAACAAGCAATACCGGTCGTTATCCGTAAGAAAAAGAGTTACTTGACATATGAAGGCATCCCGGATCGGTACGTCTATATTTTAAAAAAAGGCATCATCAAAACTAGCGTAGTGACCCATGAAGGGCGCGAATTCAACTTGCGCTATTTGACGGATTTTGAGATCGTCTCTTTGTTTAAAGACGAATCCTCTCAAGAAGTCGAAGCCCCTTTTAATGTGCGGGTTGAATCAGAAGAAGCCGAATTATACAAAATCGTGCGGGATCAATTTTGGGCAGATGTCAATCGTGATCGCCTGCTGCAGGATTATGTCAAAGAGTATTATCGAAGAAACTTGATGGATACGATGAAAAAGATGCAGCAAATGCTGATGAACGGCAAATTTGGTGCTGTCTGTACCCAAATCAATGAGCTGTATGAAACGTTCGGAATCAAGACAACAGATGGTGTCTTGATTGACTTTGAAGTCACCAATGAGGAGATCGCTCGCTTTTGCGGCATTACCTCTGCCAGCAGTGTCAATCGAATGATGCAAAAATTACGAGAATCTGGCGCCCTAAAAAGTGTCGATCGCAAACTATTAGTGACAGATATCGACTTTATTCGGGAGAATATTATTTATTGATCAAAAAAAAGACTTTGTACGCCTATTGGTTTCAGGCACACAAAGTCTTTTTCGATTAAATAAACGTCACTGTTTCCGTCACTTCGATCGCTGGATCTAATGATTGGATCACGGGGCAATTTGGTGAAACGAGTTTTAGGCAACGGGTCGCTTTGTCATGGTCGGCTTCAGCGATTTTCGCATAAAACTGAATGTGGATGGCACTGACTGGTTGGGCTTTTTTGTTGTCGTCCCGGTCATAGCTGACTTCGATCTTTTCGATTTCTGCTGTGATTTTTGAATTCTCTAGGACGGATGCGTATACATAGCCGCCGCAAGCAGAGACTGCACTCACCAGCATTTGGACTGGCGAATAGCCTTTTTCCCGTGCTAATACCCAATTGCCAGTTGGGGTCGTCATTTCAAATTTGTCGCTTCCTTGATGGATCGTCAATGTTTCTACTGTCATCGTTTTTCTCTCCTCACAAAATGATCTGGTTCAACTTCGACCCATTCATACAATGGTGTCAAAGTAATCGTGCTTTGAATTTCCGTTTGTTCCATCGCACCTCTTGCTAACACAGGATCAGCGATCGGCGCTGCTGCTAATAATTTCTTCGTGTAAGGATGCAGCGGATTGTCGAACAAACGGTCGGTGGGTGCCAATTCAACTAATTTCCCTTGATACATGACGGCTGTTCGGTCACTGATATGACGAATCACGGACAAGTCATGGGAAATGAACAAATAAGACAACGAAAACTCTTTTTGCAGACGCAGTAGCAATTGGATGATCTGAGCCTGAATGGAGACATCTAATGCCGAAGTCGGTTCATCACACAAGACGAACGCCGGGCGATTGACCACCGCACGAGCGATGCCGATCCGTTGCCGTTGTCCGCCGCTGAAACTGCGGGGCAGTTTATGGACATCATCACCCGTGATCCCGACGATCGCTAAGATTTCTTTGGCTTTCGCTCGGGCAGCATCTTTCGTTTCATGATACAACGGCTCCATCACCAGTTCAAGTGCCGTCATGCGGGGATTCAATGATGAATACGGATCTTGGAAAATGATCTGCATTTGCTGATACGCTGCTTTGCGATCTTCTGCCGTCAATGCTGTTAGCTCTTTGCCTTCAAAGAAAATCTCCCCGCTTGTTAAGGTCTCTAAATTTAAAATACTGCGTCCTAAAGTGGTTTTCCCACTCCCTGATTCCCCTACTAGCCCTAATGTCTCGCCCCGATGGATCGTTAGGCTGACATCTTCGACCGCTCGGACTTCACTGACAGTGCCGCGCCAGTTTTTGCTGCGAAAGGTTTTCGTCGCATGTTCTACGCGAATCAGTTCTTCCATTATTCTGTCACCTCCTGATTGCGCCAAACGCGATGGGTCTTAGATAGCTGCGTTTCTTGCAGTTCATCTGCCAATGTCTCATGATAGTCAAAGACTTTTAATTCGGCATGCTTGTCGCCTAAATGGGCCGCCTGCAATAATTGTTTCGTATAAGGATGTTCCGGCTGATAAAAAATTTCTTCCGTGGTTCCTTCTTCCACGACTCGGCCTTGATACATCACTTTAATAAAGTCGCACATTCCTGCAACGACCCCAAAGTCATGGGTCACAAGGACGACGGAAAGCTGGTTCTCTCTTTGCAGGTTTTTGATCAATGCCAAAATCTGTGCTTGGATCGTCACATCTAAAGCCGTTGTCGGTTCATCTGCGATCAGCAATTTCGGTTGCGCCAACAAAGCCATGGCAATCATCACCCGCTGACGCATCCCCCCAGATAGCTCATGAGGATATTGTTTCATGCGTTGTGCTGGAAAAGGTATGCCGACTTTTTCTAACTCTTTGACGGCGATTTCTTGTGCTGCTTTTTTCGATACTTTTTGTGAGCGGCGAATCACTTCGATCAAATGATAGCCAATCGTGCGCAAAGGATTTAACGAAGTCATCGGGTCTTGAAAAATCATGGCGATCGGTAATGTTCGACGATCGGTCACTGCTGCTCCTTCAAATGTATAACTGGTATAGTGATCGGTCACTTTATCAGGCAAAAGATCCATGACGCTTTTCATGGTCATACTTTTGCCGCTGCCAGATTCGCCAACGATCCCAACGACTTTGCCCTTAGGAATTACCAGATCAAGATTTTTTACTAACGGTTTCGGACCGGTTTTGCTTTGAAATGTCACATTCAACGCTTCGATCGCTAATAACTCTGTCTTCATCGGTCACACCTCTCTCTGCAAGACATGTTTGATCATGTCGCCGATATTGTTAAAGGAATAGATGGTGAAAATAACAAAGAGCCCTGGAAGAATCGCCATGTATGGTGCCCGCTGCAAGCTGTTTTGCGCGTTTTGCAACAGACTGCCCCACGAAGCCATCGGTTGCTGAATCCCTAATCCGAGGAAGCTCAACGCTGATTCGGTCATGATCGCACCAGAAATACTTGCGGATGCCGCAACGATCAAGGTTGGCAGTACTGCGGGGAAAACATGCTTCACGATAATACTGAATGAAGAACGACCGATAAATTTCCCGTAAGCAACATACTCCCGTTCTTTCGCTGCTAACGTTTCACCACGAATCAAACGAGCGATGTTCATCCATGAAAACCCGCCGATCACAATAATGATCGTGGTTAGTCCAGGACGTAAAAAGACGCTCAAAACGATCACTAACACCAGCCAAGGAATTGATGACAACACATCGACGAGCCGCATAAGCAAGTTATCGATCCATCCGCCAAAGTAGCCAGAAACAAGACCGACAAGGGTCCCGATAAACGTCGCAGTGATCATTGCCAACACACCTACAAACAAGGACACCCGACCGCCGTAGACGACCCGAATAAAGTAATCCCGCCCCACTTCATCAGTCCCAAACAAATGAGCCCAGCTCGGTGGCTGTGACATGTTGCTGACATCCGTTGCATTGGGATCGATCGGGATCAAAGGCGCAACGAGCGATAACACGATCAATAACGTCAAGAAAACGACAGAAAAAGTATAGATGGGCGAAGCAAGCATGACTTCACTGATTTTTTTGAAACGTTTCATTACTTGCTCCCTCCTTTACGGATACGTGGATCAACCACGGAATATAATACATCCGCTAACAAATTCCCTAAGATGACCAGTGTTGCTGACAGCAGCATGATCGCCATGATCACAGGATAATCGAGGCTTTTCGTTGCACTCATCAAGTAAGGTCCGACGCCCGGCCAGCCGTAGATCGTTTCTGTAATGATCGCACCGGTAACTAACATCGGTAACGCCAAGCCGATTTGGGTGACAACGGGAATCAAAATATTGCGACTAATGTGACGACTGAAGATCTGCCATTTGCTGGCGTGGAATGCCCGTTGCACCATCACGTAGTCTTCTGATACTTGCTGAGTCGCTGATGCCCGAATATACCTTGTCAAATCTGGGAAGAAGGCGACAGTCAATGTGGTATAAGGCAAAATAAAATGCTGCAGAAAATCGCCAAAATCCCCTTCTTTACCGACCGTATACATGCCAATGATCGGAAACATATTTAATAAGTAACCAAACACATAAATCAAGATCATCGCAAACCAGAAGGTCGGCACAGCGATCCCTAGAGATGCCACAGCGTCAATGATCCGATCCCAAATCTTTCCTTTGTTGGCAGCAGCCAACAGGCCCAAAATGATCGCCAGCAATAAAGCGGTCAAATATGCAGGGATCACTAGCCGCATCGTATTCGGGATCCGAGTCGCAAGTTCTTGTGAAATACTACTTTGAGACACCAAAGAAAAGCCAAGATTACCAGTAAGAACATTTCTGATCCAAAGAAAATATTGAACCAAAAAGGGTTGATCCAAGCCATAGCGCTGCCGCAACAGATCGATTTGCTCTTGTGACATATTCGGTGTCGTGATGGAATCGATCACATCATACGGGGCGATATGTATAAGTGAAAATACGATAAAAGAGATCACAAATAGCAAAGGGATTGCTTGCAATACTCGTTTTGCAATATATCGAAACATAATTGACCTTCTTTCTTTTTCATAGAAAAAAGCTGTGATAAAAAAGATTCCTCTTTATCACAGCCAATGGATTTACTTGATTGTCAATTTAGACATATCTTCGAATGTATAGATTGGGATCAAGCCTGCATCTTCTACATTACCAATTCGGTTATTGACCGCTAAGATTTTCTTGTTGTCAACGATTGGGTAAATGATCGCTTCGTCAGCAATGGCTTTTTGCAGATCATCGTACAATGCTTCACGCTTGTCTGTGTCCAATTCAACTGCTGCTTGCGCAAACAAATTGTCAATGGTTTCGCTATTGCTTTGGAAGTAGTTGGCACTACCGCCAGTTTCAAATAGACTGCCGTATAAGTCGGGGTCATTTCCCATGATATACCCGCCAAGGAATAAGTTGTACTTCGTTGAATCAGGTTTCTTCAACTCAGTGAAGATCGCAGTACCATCGCCCCCTTCAAGGGTAACTGTGATGCCTGCTTGTTGCAATTGTTGTTGGATCAACGTAGCTTGGATCGTTTGAGCTGGGTCAGTTGAGTTGAACGCCAAGTTCAATGACAAATCAGTGACACCTGCTTCTTGTAAAAGCTCTTTTGCTTTTTCAGCATTTGTTTCATATTTCTCGACATCTTCGGTGACGTATGGATTGTTCGGTGGTAAGAATGAATACGGTGTTGCATAATACTCTTCATCTAGATATGCAGCTTGATTTAATTCATCTTTGTTCAACGCATACAAGACTGCTTGACGGACCTTCACATCTTGTAATGCATCTGAATGAGTATTTAAGCCTAAGTATCCGATGCGGTTTTCTGTATAGGGATAAACAGAAATTTGCGTATCATCTAAGTCTTCAATATCTGAAGGCAAGACAACGGCTGCATCCACTTCCCCTTTTTGCAAAGCAACTTTGGCCGTATCAGTACTTTCAATGATCCGCAAGGTCACGTTTTGAATCGAAGGCTTGCCGCCATAATAGTTTTCATTGGCTTCAAAAGTAAAGTACTCACCACGTTTGTATTCTTTCAATTGATATGGACCCGTACCAACTGGTTTTTCAGGCAGTTCACTGACCGAAAAGTCGCTAACATCTTTAAAGATGTGCTCTGGAATGATGTATGTTTCAGTTGCGATATTGCTGATCGCTGCCGCACTCGGTGTCGGCAACACGAATTTGACGGTGTATTCATCCACTTTTTCGATCGCGATTGGTTGGTCGTCGACCCAAAGGGAATCGGCATTGCCATTTTCTTTTTTGACTTTTTGTTCATATGTGAAAACAACGTCATCGGCGGTAAAGCCTTCGCCATCTGACCATTTCACATCTTGTTTCAAATGCACGGTCAATGAAAGGCCGTCTTCCGCCGGTTCCACTGATTCTGCCAACGCATTTTGTGTTGTTCCGTCTGCTTCCACTGTAACTAGTGGAGAATAGATCATGTTTGTCACTGTCAAGCCCCAGCGATCACTGGTGTTGATCGGGTTGGTGGACGATGGGTCCCCGCTGATCGCATAAGTGAATGTTGCATCATCCCCAGCTCCAGCTGCACTACTGGTTGACGTTTCTTCTGTATTTGATCCACCGCAGGCTGCTAGAACAAATCCTAGTCCAACGACGGCAACACTTGCTAAACCTTTTTTCCAATTGATCATTTTTCCATCCTACTTCCTGTTCCTATATAATTATAGTAGATTTTTTGCTTTTTATTCCCAAACAGGGATACTTGATTTCTTGGTAACTTCGTCAATAATTGCTTTTACTTCATCGGTCTGATAATACGCTACGACCGTTTGGTACACATCATTTTCTGCTTCGTCTGCTCGCGCAGCAATGACATTATAATAGGGCGTGGAGGAGTCAGCCACAGGTTCTAAGAAAATCGCATCTTCTGTCGGAACCAAGCCAGCATCGACTGCCATGCCGTTGTTGATCAAAGAGATGTCGACATCGGTCATTGCCCGAGCCGTTTGATTGGAATCAAGCAGCTCAAATTTCAAGGCTTTGGGATTCTCAGTGACATCACTGGTTGTTGGCAGTAACCCTTTTGATTCATCCAAAGTGATCAAACCGGCCGTTTGTAAGAGTAATAGTGCGCGGCTTTCATTTGACACATCATTGGGTAAAGCCACCGTAGCACCATCTGCCAATTCGCTGACATCAGTGATTTTATCGGAATAAATACCAAGTGGGTTTAATGTCGTATACGCAATCGTCGTGTTGGAATAACCACTTTCTTCGTTGACATTATCCATAAAAATTTCCGTCAATGCTGCGTGAAGATCGATTGACCCATCCTCTAGTGCGACGATTGGTTGGCGATAATCGGTGAACTTCACCAGTTGCAAGTCGATATTTTCGTTTTCCTTCAATTCTTCCTGCACATGTTCCCAGGCTTCATTTTGTTCGCCAACGACACCTAATTTGACGACGGTCGTTTCTTCATCCGCTTGGTTGGTGCCACAGGCAGCCAAGCTAAACAAGGCAAGCAGCCCAATTACTCCTGTCGTCAACACATTTACTACATTTCTTTTCATCCCTTTTTTCCCCTTTTGTTCCCTCCTCAGATCAATCGTCCTATTTCCTTGTCGAATGGCCCAACTAGACCAATTTCCCCTCTGTTTCTCAAAACAACCTACTTTTTCAAAGGAGAAATGGTTAATCCCTGTTGCCGTCAACCGAAAACATCGGACTCACTATTCATATGTAGTGTAACTTTATCCTATACAACTAAAACTGTCAATAAAATTACTCTACAAAAGTAAGTTTTTCACTAGCTGATCTGTGGTTGGGTTATTTGAATATCTTCAGTGCATTTTCTAAGTCATCGATCAAATCTTTACTACTTTCGATCCCAATGGAGATCCGTAAAAGATCCGGCGTCAATCCATAAGATTCTCGTACCTCTTGAGGAATATCTGCGTGGGTCTGTGTCGTTGGATACGTGATGAGACTTTCCACACCACCCAGGCTTTCCGCAAAGGTAAAGACCTTTAATGCCGCTAAAAAGCCGCTGATTTTGGTTTCATCAAGCACCCGAATACTGATCATCGCCCCTGCATTTGGGTACAACACCTCTTTGATCGCCGGATGGGCTCGTAAAAAGCGGCCAACTTCCTTGGCGTTGGCTTCTTGCCGTTCAAAGCGCAACGGCAGCGTCTTTAAACTTCGGATGAATAACCATGTATCAAAGCTGCTCAAGGTCGGGCCTGAAGTATTGGCTAAATAATTCAAGCGCTCCCCTACTTGCGCATCTTTGGCGATCACGACGCCAGCCAAAATATCATTGTGACCTGATAAGAACTTGGTGCCTGAATGGATCACTAGATCCGCGCCTTCTTCTAATGGCAACTGCCGTAACGGCGTCAAAAAGGTGTTATCTACGATCAGTAGTGCCCCATGGTCGTGAGCAAGCCTGGCGGTTTCAGCAATATCCGTCACGGTCATCAAAGGATTCGTTGGGGTCTCTAAAAAGACAGCCGTTACCTCGTCAGTTAGTTTTTCACTTAATTCTGTTACAGTGCTGAAGGTATCGAAGAATGCCCGTTGGCTTTTTTCCAATTCCGCAAAATAGCGAAAGCTGCCGCCATACAAATCACGAGAAACCAAAAAGCGACTCCCGCTGGTAAATAAGTCAAAAATCAAAGCGATCGCACTCATGCCAGAGCTGGTCACTACTGCCCGAGCTCCTTTTTCTAATTCAGCAAGACCTGCTTCTAAGATATCACGGGTCGGGTTTTTGGTACGGGTATAATCATAGCCTGTACTTTGCCCTAACTCGGGATGAGCAAAGGTCGTGGAAAGATAGATCGGTGGGCTGATCGCCCCAGTTTGCTGATCCGAATGATTGCCTAATTGTGCCAGAAAAGTTGCTGTATCAATCGTCATGTCGTTCCTCCTTTTTGATTGCCTCGATCATGCGATCAAGGGCTTCTTGAATGATCGTCGGTGTTGTCGCAAGATTCAGACGAATCAATCCCTGACCGTCTTGTGAAAACCATTCCCCATAGTCGACTGCCAGACCGGCAGTATCTTGGATCACGTGCTTGGTTCGTTCTTTGGCAATGAGTTGCCGCAGATCGACCCAGAGAAGATAGGTTCCTTCTAATGGCAGGAGCTCAATTTTGGGAAATGCTTCTTGCAGTTGCTGGCGGACCATTTGTTCATTGGCAGCAATCACCAAAAGCAGGTCTGCTAGCCATTGATCCCCCGATTCATACGCGGCTTTCGCAGCCACCAATCCCAAACGGTTGACTTCCGTCTGCTTGTATTGTCGGCACCACGCCTGATAGGCTCTGCGCATCTCTAAATCAGGAATCCAAACATGAGAGAGCAATAATCCTGCTAAGTTGAAGGTTTTTGAGGGCGAATCGACAACGATCAGTTTTTCAAAACCTAAACGCTGCGCCACTGTTATTGCCGAAACAAATTGCTGCTCACCGAGTATCAGCTCCCGATGGATCTCGTCGGCGATCACGACAACCTCATGTTTTTGGCAAATGGCCAATAATTGATGCAGTTCTTTCTCTTGCCAGACCCGCCCTACTGGATTGTGGGGGGAGCAGAGAATAAATAGTTTCACTTTTTCTTCAATGATTATGGCTTCAAAAGCAGCAAAATCGATTTGATAGGAATTCCCTACCTTTTGCAAGGGTGCTTCTATCAAGCGCCTTTTCGTCTCTTTGATGCTGTCAAAAAAGGGATAATAGACGGGCGGCTGGATCAAGATGCCATCGTCTGGTTCTGTGAAACAATGAAGCAAATCAACCAAAGATTGGACGACCCCTGTGGAAAACGAGAGCCATTTTTCTTCGAATTTCGTCCCCCAGTGGCGATCTTGCCAAGCTTGATAGGCTAAAAAATAGCCTGAGGGGGGAATCGCATAGCCAAAGGTTCCTTGAGCAACCAGTTGCTGCAAGGCTTCTTCCACTGCCTTTGGCGCAGCAAAATCCATATCAGCTACCCATAAAGGCAAAAGCTTTTCTCCTTGGAACCGTTGATCCACAAGATCCCATTTTAAAGAATCAGTGCCTTTTCGCTGTCTAGCATAGTGGGAGAGAAAATGCTCAATCGTCATTGATACTCACCCGACCTTCTGGCTCACTGCCAATTCGGTAACCTTCTTTCGTCGGCGTGACGGACAGGTCATACGGCGTTCGCAAGTAGGTTTCATTGATCCAATTGCTGAAAAACAAAGAGGCATGTCCCCGCCAACGGTTGGTAATTTTTCCGCCTAAACGGTCATAGGCAAAGTAATTTTTGGGCAATGCGGTAGCTAATCCCCGTTCCATGTCTCGCAAGTACTCTTCATTCAAGGTCGTTGTGTGGTATTCAAAATGCCCTAGCAAGAAGGCATTTTTATGATCTTCTGATACGAAGATGGAAGGCCCTGTTTCAACACCCGCTGCCAAGATTTCTAAAGGCGCTTGGGCGAGCTGGCCTTCATCGATGCCAGTATAGCGCGAATGGGGCGTATAAAAGACGTCGTCAAAACCGCGAACGAGCGGATGAAAATGCGTGACTGCTTGTTCGAAGACGCCAAACAATTTGCTTGGGTACAACACTTTGTCGATACCATAATGATAATAAAGACCAGCTTGTGCCCCCCAACAAATATGCAGGACTGAAGTGCAATTCGTCTGGCTCCAATCCATGATCGCTTGCAGTTCTTGCCAATAATCAATGACTTCAAAGGCCATTTTTTCAACAGGGGCACCAGTGATGATCAAGCCGTCGAATCGTTGGGACTGGATCACTGAGAATTCTTGATAGAACTTTTCCATGTGATCGACAGACGTGTTTTTACTTTCGTGGTACTTCATTTTCAGTAAAGTTACTTCAATTTGCAGCGGACTTTGGGAAAGCAGGCGCAGCAATTGATTTTCTGTGGCGATCTTTTTCGGCATCAAATTGACGATTGCGATCTTCAAGGGACGAATCTCTTGTTTCACCGCTTTATGCTGCAGTAAGGCAAAGACATTTTCTTTTTGCAGGACCGCTGCAGCGGGTAGTTCTTGGGGAATAATGATCGGCATTGCTTCAACTCCTTACAGATAAATTTCTTGTTGAAAAGAAGGCGAACAGTTTCGGCTGTGAAAAACAAAAAAAGCCGCCCTTTTATCCTTACGGATAAAAGGGACGACTTGATGCGCGTTACCACCCTAATTCGTGCTATTCTCACAAATAACACCTCAACAGTACACTATGATACTTGGCGCTGTAACGGGCGCATGCCGTTTTGCTGGCGTGAACCAACAAAAAAACTCAGAGCTCATCTTCACTGATCACCGCATGTCTCCTTTTTCACCAACCGGAGTCTCTGTACCTTTGTTGATCTGCTACTCTTCTCTTCAACGTTATCGATTTCTTTGTTTAATTTTAAAAAATTATAATTGTTTTTTCATTTACTGTCAACGGCAAGTTAGGGATTTTTCTTAGATTTCTTCTAAATATAAGTATTGCTGACCCATTTTTTCATAGATCGCTGCTAAGTCTTCTTTGCTGACTTCACGATCCTTATATCCATAAGGGTCGTTGACATACATCGTATCACCATCAATGCCGGTGATCACCACCGAATGGATCAATGCAGTCACAAGGATTTGCCCACTTTTGGTCTCCCATTCAAAGAAATCCTTATCAGCAGGTACTTGTAATTCTAACGTCGCAATCATCCAAACTGGTTTCCCGGATTGTAGTACTTTGACGATCTCATCAAAGCTTTTGTCTCGTCCACTAACAACTTCGTATTGCTCTTTTACAATCCTTTCGGCGACATCGGTGATCGGTTCTACGTCAACCCCCATCGCGCTATCGCCGCCATAGATGTTTCCAACAAAGCCTTCTCGTGGATCTCCATGGTGATAATAATCCTCATAAAGCGGGACATACGCTAATTCTTCCGCCAATTGATTTTTATTGGTATCAAATCCGTAAAAATTCAAGAGCATCGATAAAGCCGTTACCTCACAGCCGTTCCCTAACGCCACTTCATCGAATTGATTTTCTAACGGAACATCCAACTGAATAACCTCACTGTATTCAGGCTCTGGTGTTTGTTCTTCATCCGAAAGTGCTAGTGTCAATTCATCCTCTATCTTTTCAAAGGGGGACTGCCCGTTCTTACTGTCATAAAAAATCAGCAGAAAGAAGAGCATCAAGACGAACATACCTAAAAGTAACCGTTTTAACTTTTTCTTCTTCATCTACTTCCTCCTCTTGTATATTATAACTTATTTCTGTTTATTATTTCACTATAATAAACTTTTTAGGAAGGAGTATTTTCTTAATCTAAACACAAAAAAATAGACCCGTTTAGGCAGCGGGTCTATTCAAACTGGCGCTTATGCCGCTTTCTTCTGTTTCTGGATAAAGCGTCCTTTTGCTTTTGAAAACGAACGAATATCAAATTGTTTGCTTAAGGCACCTGCAACAAAATAAGCCAAATTGAAATCGATCAAGCTATGGATCAACCCGCCGATCCCCATCAAAACGAACAAGAAATAGTAGAAATTACCATCGAATGCGGTCCCTGGTACATTTCCTGTGAAGTAAAAGGCGGCAACGACGGCCATTTCAACGGCAGAATGGATCAGTCCGATAATCAAGTTAAAGCTCTGAAATTTGATATTCAATAAAGAGGGTTTGCCATTTTTTAGTAAAATATCTGGGTGCTTCTGTAAATAAAAGGCACCGATGACGGCAAAAACAACATGAGACAATGCCCGTAAAGCAATGATTGGTGGCAGTGTTAAGAAAAAGCCAAAGGTCGTTCCTAAAGCTACCGCGATCGCCATCGCAGGTGAAAAGAACATCGCCACAAAGACGGGCACATGGCTAGCTAAGGTAAAAGATGCTGGTCCGATGACGATTTTGGGCATTACCATGGGAATGACGATCCCCATGCCGATCAACAATGCAGCGATCGTTAAATGGCGAATGGAATGATTTTTCATTTATACTCTCTCCTTCAATGTGTCATGACAGTTCTGTCTTGCTTATTCTACTGGTATTTCCACGAGGTGTCAAGACACAAAAAAACGAATGTTTATTCAACATCCGTTTTTATTGAAGTTATCCTTTACGCGCTTGCATTTCATTGCTTAATTTGGCAAATTCCGCTAACGACAGCGTTTCTCCACGTCGTTTCGGATCGATCCCACTTGCTTCTAAGCTGTCTGCCAACCACTGTTTGGTTGTTTCATCTTTTCCATAGCTATTTTGCAAATTGTTCCAAAGGGTTTTACGACGCAGCTGAAAGGCTGCTTTCGTTAATTTGAAAAACTCTTTTTCATCGGTGACTGCGACTGCTGGTTGTGATCGACGCGTCAATTTCAAAATAGCCGAATCAACATTCGGTTGGGGCACAAAAACGGTTTTCGGGACGATGAATGCCAGCTTTGCTTCCATGTAGTATTGCACAGCGATCGACAACGAGCCATAGGCTTTAGTCCCAGGAACTGCTGAGATTCGATCAGCCACTTCTTTTTGCATCATCACGACCATTTCATCTACTTTTACCTGAGACTCTAAAAAGTGCATCATAATTGGCGTAGTGATGTAGTAGGGCAAATTTGCGACAACTTTTAATGAAGCAGCCGTATCGCTGAATTCTGACCGAATGGTCGTTGATAGGTCTGCTTGCAAGACATCTTGATGAATGATCTTTACGTTTGCGTAAGGCTGCATCGTATCAGCTAACACAGGGATCAACCGATCATCGATTTCAAACGCCAACACTTGCTTGGCGTGTTTTGCCAACTGTTCGGTCAGCGCACCGATTCCAGGACCAACCTCAATGACGTTTGTCGTCTCGTCGATGCCTGCAGTTTCTACGATTTTCCGTAAAATATTCGGTTCTGTTAAGAAGTTTTGCCCTAAACTTTTTTTAAAGGTAAAGCCATGTTTCGCTAAAATCTCTTTGGTTCTTGAGGGGGTTGCTATATCCCGTTCTTCCTTCACAATTCTTCCTCCACTATTTTCATTGCTTCTGCCAACTCTGCATCGGTGATACGAAACATTGTCAGCCGCTTCTCTAATTGTTTGCCGTTCGTATAGCCGATGCGTAAAAGATCCCCCAACCGCTCTCGTTTCTCTTTCGCTCCAGCCCCTGCGATCAAGCCATACGCTAACAACTGTTGCCGATCAATGGTCCCCTCACTGACTTCATTTGAAGCAATCGGGGTTACGACTTTTCGCAAGGCTTCTTTCAACGCTTCATGGCTGGCGTGTTCCACGCCTAAACTGCCCTTGCTTTTCGGTGCTGCCTGACTGCGCGGTAAAAAGGCATGCTTGGCATCAGGAACGACTTCCATAATGATTTTGCGAATCTTTTCTCCCGAAAAATCGGGATCGGTAAACACGATAACCCCTCGTGTCTCTTGGGCGTGCTCGATTTGATCAAGGATCGTGTCATCGATCGCCGAACCGATCGTCTCGATGGTATCTACATCGAACACTTCTTGCAATCGGCGGGTGTCGTCTTTGCCTTCGACGACAATGATTTCTTCGATTTTCGGTTTATTAGTCATTGATCCTAAACAAGCGATGGGCATTTTTTGTCGTGTAGGCCGCAACATCAGCCACCGCTTCTTGCCGCAGCTCCGCGATTTTATCCACTACATAATGAGTATAGCCCGGTTCATTGCGCTTGCCACGATAAGGAACAGGGGCTAAATAAGGCGCGTCAGTCTCAACGAGTAGCCGATCTTGTGGCACGACTTGCGCAGCTTCTTGTACCTCCGTCGCCTTTTTGAAGGTCACGACACCACTAAAGGAAATATACATTCCTAGGTCCAAGAACTTTTTCGCCCATTCGCCGTCCCCACTAAAGCTGTGCATGATGCCGCCGATCGTTTGGACTTTTTCATCCTTTAAAATCGCATAGGTATCTTCTAAGGCTTCACGGGTATGAATACTGATAGGCAGCTGATGTTCACGGGCGATCGCCATTTGCCGACGAAAGACCTTTTCTTGAACTTCCTTCGGATCTTCCATCCAGTGATAGTCTAAACCGATTTCACCTAGGGCAACGACTTTTGGTTGTTCCAAGCGCTCTTGCAAATAGGTTTCCACTTGCGGGGTATAAGAACCAGCTTCGGTTGGATGCCAACCGATAATACTGTAAATGCCAGGATATTCTTTGCTTAATGCTAACGATTTTTCAATCGTTGGCTGATCGAAACCGACGACCGCCATCTCCGTTACTCCTAGTTCTTGCGCACGGGCGACCGTTTCGGGAATGTCTTCGTTAAACTGTTCTGCATTCAAATGTGTATGAGAATCAAAAATCATGAAATCTCCTCCTTAGTCCTTCTATACTCTAGCATATTTTGACGGTTTAAGAAACGAATCCTCTTCGCTTTTTTCATCAGTTTAAGAAAACTTTCAGCAAGCCAAAAAAATCCGCCCAAAGTTGGAGGACGCCGAAGCTGATTTTCTCTATACTGAGGGTAACGAAATTGTATGGAGGTGGAAATATGGAACGATCAAAAATTGATCCCGGCCGCTTTTTTTCTGGCCAAAAAGCAGCAACGAAAGGCACGTTAAAACATCAATATCATTACTATCGGCAGCAAAATGCCCATCAAGCATTCAACAGCGATTTTCAGCGAAATTTCCAGCATGATTTCCCGAATTTTGCTACCTGGCTAAAATTGCAGCAACAGACACCACAAAAGAATCAAACAGCGACTTTTTCTCACTGGTTATTGGTTGGTTTCTTCGGACTTTTGACAGCAGCAAGTTTTTCGCAACAGCTCTTATTCCTACTTTTTGTCTTTGTCTTAGCCGCTCTCGTCAAAGGACCTGGCATGATCGTATGGGGCATCGTGTATTCCTTCTTAGTTAGTCTGTTCCCGCCATTGGGTATCGTTCTTTCTGGCTTATTTTTCTTACTGACCCTGCGTCAATTAACCAAAAATGTCACTTTCGTTTTGACTGCATTGTACTTTTACGGTTATCCCTTTGTCATCACAGCCCTCCAACACTTTACGAATTGGGACCCGCAATGGCTGTGGGTCGGCAGTATCGGGTTTGCCTTGATCAGTGGCCATTTTGTCTTAAAGCAAAACTATCCCTTTGCTTCAAGTAAAAGTCTCGCATGGGCGATCATCTCCGTCCCTTATGATTGTGTCATGGCTTTGATCCCCGTCAAACACAAAGCACGCTTTAAACGTTTGGTGAAAATCAAATAATTACGATCTAGGATACAAAAGTAGGCTATTGCCGCCCCTTTTGTATCTTTTTTTCACGGAAGAAACAAACGAAATACGATGGATATTTTTTGTTATTTTTGCTTTCGCATGATTGCTTTTTTTGTAAGAATCTACTATGCTAGAAACTAGCAAATCAAAAAAGGAGCCACGCCATGTACACCCTCATTCTTATTGCATTCCTCCTTACGGGCTTGCTAGTTTACTCCTTTATTATTGAACCGCATCTTCTCAAACAACGGCACTACCTCATAAAAAAAGACAAGCGCACCGTCTTAGATATTTCAAAGGCTTACGATCTTTATCAAGCAGAAAGCAATCTCGTGATCGCCCATATCAGCGACCTTCATTTTTCTCGTTGGTACAAACCACGGCGAATGAATCGCATCATTCGATCAACGATCCAAAACAAGCCGGATCTGATCATCATCACAGGGGATCTGATCGATAATTATAAAAAATGGCCGCATCGTTCAACCAAGCGACTGATCGAAAAGCTGAAAAAATTGCAAGCGCCTCTGGGTAAGATCGCAGTTATGGGGAACCATGACCATTTGAATGACGGGCATTACTTTGTTAAGGAAATATACCAGCATGCAGGGTTTACCTTACTTGATAATGAGTCGGTTTTTGGTTCTGATGACAAGACGTCGATGAATATTGTCGGTATCGATATAGAAAGTCCGAAAGTCAGTTTTACCTATGAAGCAACCTTAGCAGAATGGCAGCTGCTTTTGCTCCATGAACCCGATTATGTTTCTCGGATCACCAATCTGCCAAACTACGACTTGATTCTTTCTGGCCATAGCCATGGCGGGCAGATTCGCTTGCCTTTTTATTATGCGAAAACAAAGGGCGCGTTGAAATATACCGATGGGCTCTACCTTTTAGGCAATGAGACCTTATTAAGTGTTTCCAGCGGGGTTGGTATGACCAAGATTCCCGCCCGACTCGGTGTCCCACCTGAGATCCTTTATTACCATTTAGAACCGCAACAGCAATTGAACGTTTCTTAACTGTTCATCGGTGCAATTGGGAAAAAATCAGCGACTCGTTTCAGCAAACGTTCGATTCGCTGATTTTCTTTTTGCGCCTACCGTGTTAAAATATACTAAATAAACACTTTTCAACAATTAGGAGGAACCAAAAAATGCTCATCTCGGGAACGCTTTGGTTTTTGATCGCCTTCTTCGCTTATACAGCCTATGTATACGGTCAGGGGTTGTACTTTCCTGTCATCGCTTTTCTTGCTGCTTTGATGGGCTGCGGATTTTATCTCTTTGCTTTTCTCCAGCACAAAAATACGACGAAAAAACATCCTTAGCCAGAACGAGCTAAGGATGTTTTTTGCATTATTGATTCAAGCCCTGATAAATCGTATCGAGATTCCACTTCATCATGTTATAGTAGCTGTCGCCTTCTTCTCCCGGTTCTGCAATCGAATCGGTAAAGACGGTTCCGAATATCGGAATACCTGCATCACGAGAAACACTTTGCATCGGACGAGTATTGACGCTGCTTTCGACAAATAAGGAAGCGACGGCTGAGTTTTGCAGCTGATCCACTAAGTTCTTGATTTGCGCAGGGGTTCCTTCTTCTTCGGTATTGATTTCCCAGATATAGGCCGACGGTACACCGTAGGCTTTAGAAAAGTATTTGAAGGCTCCCTCACTGGTGACGATCAATTTCTTCTCTTCGGGAATCGATTGGAAGTTTTCCTTCGCTTGCTGATCCAGTTCTTCTAATGAAGCCAAGTAGCGTTCAAGGTTTTCTTCATAGAAAGAGCGATTGTCAGGGTCCATTTCGCTCAAGCGTTGAGCAATGTTGCGGGCATAGATCATACCGTTTTCTAGATTTAACCAGGCATGAGGATCGGCTTTGCTGTGGTCTTCATCATCAGAAAGATAAAGCACATCCACGCCATCACTGACGGCAAAGTAATCTTCATTTTCTACCTTATTGGCATTGTTCATCAATTTGGTAAACCAGCCATTGCCGCCAGTTTCTAGATTCAAGCCGTTGTAAAGGATAAGATCGGCATCGGTCGCTTTTCGAACATCTTCCACTAAAGGTTCATATTCATGGGGATCACGCCCCACTGGTACGATACTGTGAAGATCGATTCGATCACCGGCAATGTTTTCCGTAATATCAGCAATGATCGAATTGGTCGCTACTACTGAAAGTTTCCCTTCTGTTTGGGCCATCTGTCCGTTTTGCTGTGCCAAAAAGAAGCCACCAGCTACAGCTGCCGTTGCTAAAACCGCCGTCGCTGACCAGCGTTTGACTGGACTGGTCTTTTGTTTTGGTGAGAACAAGAAACCGATCACGAAAAAGGCTCCTGCGGTCAAAACGATACTTGATCCTGCGGCAATATTAAAGCTGTACCCGATAAACAAGCCGATAAATGAGGCGAAACCACCTAAAACCCCTGCGATGACCATCATATGCTTCAATTGTTTTGTATAAAGATAAGCCGTTGCTGCTGGAGTGACTAACAGAGCCACGATCAAGATCGTTCCGACGCTTTGCATCGCTGTCACTGAAACCAAAGTCAACAAGAACATCAATAAATAGTGATAGGCTTGCACTTTCATCCCAAAGGCCTTTGCCATCATCGGATCAAAAGACGTGATCAACAGTGGACGGAAGAAGAGGATGATCACTGCCAGCACAAGGATAGCGATAGCGATCGTCAGCCATTTGTCGCTGTCTTGCACCGCTAGCACATTCCCAAACAAAATGTGAAACAAATCAGTCGAACTATTTGCTACTCCAATCAAGATAACCCCTAAAGCTAGAAACGAACTAAAGGTGATACCGATCGCCGTATCGCTTTTGATCAGGCTGTTATTGGCGATATAGGTAATGATCATGGAAGCCAAGATCCCAAAGAAGATCGCCCCGACAAAAAAATGAACGCCGAAGATATAAGACAAGGCTACCCCTGGCAAGACCGCATGAGAGATTGCATCCCCCATCAAGGACATCCCTCGTAAGATAATAAAACAACCGATCACCCCTGCCACGATCCCGATCGCGACTGCCGTGATCAAGGCATTTTGCAAGAAATGATAGTTACTTAAACTCGTAAAAAAGCTTGTCAACATGTTAAACGCCTCCTTTCACGATGATCGCATCGCCAAATGTTTGCTTCAAATTGCTCTCGGTAAAGACTTCACTGACTGGTCCCGCAGCGATCAGGGTTTGATTGAGCAGAACCAAGAAATCAAAGTATTCGGTGATTTTCCCCAGATCATGGTGAACGATAAAAATCGTCTTGCCAGCATCTCGCAAGTTACGCAACAGGCCGACGATGATCGCTTCACTGGTGGCATCGATCCCTACAAAGGGCTCATCGAGGAAAATATAGTTGGCATCTTGCACCAACGTTCGAGCAATCAAGACCCGCTGAAACTGCCCGCCGGACAATTCCCCAATCTGACGTTCCGCAAAGGATTCCATTTCTACCGCTGCCAGAGCGGCTGTCACTTTCTGCCAATCGTTTGCCGACATCCTTTGGAACATGCGCATCTTAGGATACAAGCCTAAAGATACGACTTCTTTGACTGTGATTGGAAACGTGTAATCAACCGCGGTCTTTTGTTCGACATAGGCAATTTCCTTTTGAAAGTCTTTTAACGCTTTTTTGTCGACACTCATGTTCCCACTGGAAGGGATCAATTTCAACGCCGCTTTGATCAGCGTCGACTTCCCTGCCCCATTTGGACCAATGATCCCTACGATCGACGGTTTTTCTACTTGAAACGACAAATCCGAGATCACTTGATGATCGCCATCATAGGCTGCGGATATTTCTGAAAAAGTAATCATTATTTTCACTCCATTTCCATAGTTAAGGATAGTTTATTTATTTTTTAGGTAGACCTAACTTATTTTTATTATACTAGAAAGGATTTGTTTTGCAAGACAGTTCTCTTGATTTTTTTAAGAAACACCACAGTTTCTTGGCAATAACTCTTGAAAACTAAGTTTCTATCTTTATTTATTGAGTAAAAATTGGTGCCCACAAACACGGATACCATCAATTTCTTTCTATCTTTTGATCGCAAAGCATTTGATTTATTCTTAATAAAAGAGATCATTCCTCGGCACCTCAGTGACGTACGTTTTTTCAATAACAGAAGAGAGGCGAATCAAAGCCTCTTTGCTTTCTCCCTTCATGATTAATACCAAACAAATCAAAGAATCAATAATTCTTCTATTTCCATAAATTCACGAATTCACTCTTTTTTATGATGACCAAGAAACCCTTTCACCTCGACTAAAACGCTTTATAAATTAAACTTTTCTAATTATTATGTGATTTTTCGAACAAAAGCTAAAAATAACATGACAACTATGTTAGTCTTTGATTTGGAAAAAGTTTTAGGAGGAATAAAAACAATGAAGAAAATTTTCCAAACACTATTAGTCCTAACCTCGTTAGCAACTTTGAGTGCTTGTGGCGCTGATTCACAAACAAGCAGCAGCTCAAGTACTGGTTCATCTGCTAATGAAGAAACAGATGCAACTTCTGCTGCATCTGGTCAAGAATACACAGACCCTAGCGAACTTGCAGACAGCTACGATGTCGTGATCGTCGGTGCAGGTGGCGCTGGAATGGCCGCTGCGATCCAAGCAAAAGAAGCTGGCGCAAACCCAGTTATTTTAGAAAAAATGCCAATTTCTGGTGGGAATACATTGAAATCTTCAGCAGGAATGAACGCTTCAGAAACCAAATTCCAAGAAGCAGAAGGCATCGAAGATTCAAACGATCTATTTTATGAAGAAACATTAGCTGGCGGTCACAACACCAATGATGAAGAATTGTTGCGCTACTTTGTGGATCATTCAGCAGAAGCGATCGATTGGTTAGATTCCATGGGTATCACTTTAGACAACTTAACAACGACTGGCGGGATGAGTGAAAAAAGAACGCACCGTCCATCGGATGGTTCTGCTGTTGGGGAATACTTAGTTGATGGCTTGATGCGCAACATCCATGAATTGGAAATCCCAATTTTTGTGAATGCCGATGTCAAAGAAATCAATGAAGAAGATGGTCAAGTCAACGGGGTGACCGTTGAAGTAGAAGGAACCGAACAAACCATTGATGCCAAAGCAGTTGTCGTTACAACAGGCGGTTTCGGTGCCAATTTCGACATGATCACCGAATACAAACCAGAATTGGCAGACTACGTGACAACGAACCAAGAGGGTTCGACTGGTGATGGGATCAAAATGATCGAAGCATTAGGTGGACAAACGGTTGATTTAGAG
Organism: Enterococcus sp. DIV1083b; assembly: GCF_051713705.1. Classification (NCBI taxonomy): domain Bacteria; kingdom Bacillati; phylum Bacillota; class Bacilli; order Lactobacillales; family Enterococcaceae; genus Enterococcus; species Enterococcus sp. DIV1083b. Next base: position 1,118,298 of record NZ_JBIOQJ010000001.1, on the reverse strand, counting down.
CAAATCCAAATCCACCCAACAGTGGATCAGTCTAAATCACTGTTAATCACTGAAGCTGTCCGTGGAGAAGGCGCGATCTTGGTCAATCAAGAAGGCGAACGGTTCTTCAATGAAATGGAAACACGAGACAAAGTCTCTGAAGCGATCATTGCCCTACCTGAAAAATCAGCAACGTTAGTTTTTGATGCAGGTGTCAAAGAACGCGTGACAGCCATTGATTTTTACGAGCAACAAGGGTTAGTCAAATCCGCTGACACGATCGAAGAATTAGCAAAAGAATTGGACATGCCTGAAGCAGCGCTTGCTGAAACGATCGCTACCTGGAACAGCAGTGTAGCTGCTGGTGAAGACGAAGCCTTTGGACGCAGCACAGCAATGGACAACGATTTGTCAACAGGACCTTACTATGCTATTGCCATCGCTCCTGGTATCCACCACACGATGGGCGGCGTGAAGATCAACACCAACACAGAAGTGATCGCTACGGATAACGAGATCATTCCAGGTCTTTTTGCAGCTGGTGAAGTAACTGGTGGGTTGCATGGTGAAAACCGAATTGGCGGTAATGCCGTTGCCGATATCATCATCTTCGGACGCCAAGCAGGAACAAAAGCTGCCGAATTTGCGCAAGAAAATTAAAACACTCTCTATAAAAAAGAAGTACTTACGTTTTTTTCATCAACGTAAGTACTTCTTTTTTCATATAATTGACACAATAGTTTTTATTGTTCTGGTGCTGTCACTTTGATAATCTGCACCTCATAAGGCGCCAACTGAAGCATTTGGTTTGTCGTTTTTCCAGTAAGCAAATCGACTCCTGTAGTTGCTACCTCTACTTCTTGATTTTCTTCGGAAAAATTCATCACAAAATAATAGGTGGTCGGAGCGAGCTGCTCTTGCTGACTTTCTCTACTTTGGATCGACACGTTCGTTGAACCTTGACGGACCCACTCATTTTGTATGCGAAGCTGTTGTGTTACTTCTTGATAGAAGTCTTCCAAAAAGGCTTGATCCGTCCGTCCCCCAAGATAGTAGGCACTTCCTTCACCATAATCATTTACGGTCACTGCAGCTTGACCTTGATAAAAATCAGCACCGTAGACCCCTAACGTTTGGGCAGTGTTTGTTTGAACAACACTACAATAATCATGAATTTGGTACTGCTGCTCCTTCATTAAAAGCAGATTTTTTTGTTTCGGATATAACGTATCGATTTCTTTCACAGACACACCAAACAGTTCTTCTAACTCTTGGGGCCAGCCCCCTAAATAGGTCAAGTCCGTTTCATTCACGATCCCCGTCAAATAAGTGGAAACCAGCGTCCCGCCATTTTTCGTATACTGTTGAAACTTTTTCATAGTTTCTTTTGGTAAAAGGTAAAGCATCGGAGCGATGATCAATTGGTAAGAGTCAAAGTCATGGTCTTTCGTGATGACATCAACCGCGATGTCATGATCCCAAAAATAGCGATAATGCTCTTGCAACGTTTGTGGGTAGCGTTTGCTCTCCAAACCAAAACCTTGCGCATCATTGAGCGCCCAATTGTTATCCCAATCATAGATGATCGCCACTTTGGCTTTTTTGTGCAATCCTTTGATTTCTTTGATTTCTTCTAAGGCTTTTCCCACTTCTGCTACATCTTGAAAAACACGATTCTGTTCGTCGTTGTCATGGTCCACGACGGCCCCATGGAACTTCTCAGATGAGCCTCTTGATTTTCGCCATTGGAAATAAAGATTACTATCTGAACCGTGAGCAATAAATTGCATAGAAGACAACAGATGCATCCCGGGGAGTTTCGTGCGATTGACTGGATGCCAATTCACACCACTAGGGGTTGATTCCATGATCAAAAAGGGTTGCTTTTTCAAGCTACGGTACTGATCATTGATAAACCCAACCTTACTTGCCAAATCAGCGGTCGTTCCCCAATCATTATGCCAAGCAGGATAACAATCCCAACTAATGACATCTACATGCTGGGCAAATTTTCCATAATCAAGGCTATAAAAGGGAATCAAATCTCGGGTATCTGCCATGAAATTCGTTGTGATCGGCACATCTGGAGACAAACGACGAATGTCTTTGATCTCATGTTCATAGAAATCAATGGTCTGATCTGTCACAAAACGATGCCAGTCTAGATTTAGTCCATGAACTTGCATTTCGCCGATCGGTGAAGGAGATTCGATTTGCGACCAATCGGTGATCGTATGGCTCCAGAAAGGTCCCCACCAGGCCTCATTCAAGGCTGCTAATGTTTGGTACTTCTGCTTGACCCACTGACGAAAGTTTTCTTGGCAAATGGGACAATGACAATCTCCAGAATACTCATTGGAAATATGCCACATCAATAGTGCTGGGTGATCGTGGTAGCGTTCAGCTAATTTCCGATTGATGATCGCCACTTTCTCACGATAGATCGGTGAAGAAAAGCAGTGATTGTGACGCCCGCCGTGTAACATTTTTTCCCGTTTTTCATTGGTCCGTAGAACTTCAGGGTATGCTTTAGACAACCAGGCAGGACGCGCGCCGCTTGGCGTCGCTAAAATGACGTTGCTGTTTCGTTCGGCGAGCTCATCCATGATTTTGTCTAACCATTCAAATTGAAACACCCCTTCTGCTGGCTCTAAGGCACTCCAAGCAAAAATACCAAGGGAAAATGTATTAGCATGAGCTTTTTCCATTAGTTCTAAATCTTTGGCTAAGATCTCGGGATAATTTAGCCACTGGTCAGGATTATAATCCCCACCATGTAAAAAGCGTTCTTCTAAGTTATATCTTGTCATCTTCTCTTCCTATCCTTTTGTGCCACCAGCGGTCAAACCGGAGACAAAATGTTTTTGTAATGCAATAAAGACGAGCGCGATCGGAATACTGATCAAAATAGCCCCTGCCGCAAAAGTTGTATAGCTGGCTCCCATTTTATCCGTGACTAATTTGTATAACCCGATGGGTAATGTATAGTACTCAGGATTACGTAAAATCACAGAAGACAGGGCAAAGTCTCCAAGTGGTCCAGTAAAGCCATTCATGGCAACGACTGCCAGCATTGGTCGTGATAAAGGAATCAAAATTTGCCAGAATATTCGCGTATTGCTTGCGCCATCTATCTTGGCACTCTCGTCTAAATCTAACGGGATCGAGTCAAAATACCCTTTCAATAAGTACGTGTTCATGGGAATCTGGCCCCCAACGTAAATCAAGATCAGCAACCAATGGCTATTGATCAAGCCGAGCATTTGCGCCAATACAAAAATTGCGATCAAGGCAGAGAACTGCGGGATCATTTGTAGGAGTAAGAACAGCATCAACCCATTTTTACGGCCTGCAAAACGAAATCGTGAAAAGGAATACGCCGTCATGGAGACAAAAATCAGTGACAAGAACATGGTGCATACACTGATTTTTAATGAATTCAAATACCATTGACTATAATAAAGCGAGTTGTCACCAGCAAACAATTTCGTGTAGTGACTTAATGTCGGACTCGTCGGAATCAAACTCGTACTTACTAAACTGTTCCCAGGATTAAAACTAGCACCGATCGTCCAAAGTAAAGGGTAGACGATCACTACTACCGTAAAAATCAGTACGAGATACGTCAAGGATAGGCGGACAAATTTTTGTTTCTTCATACTTGCTGCCTTCATGTTATCCAACCTCCTTGAATGAATTTGTTCGGCGGAATTGCCATAAAGCAATCGCGATCACGACGATCGATAAGAGAATCGTCAACGCTGCTGCCAGTGCATATTGACTATTTTGCATCGTTAGCTTATAGATCCACGAAACCAAAATATCGGTACCACCAGCGGTCGAACCAGGAACTGCTGGTCCACCAGAATTAAACAGATAAATAATATTGAAATTGTTGAAGTTAAACGTATATTGCGTAATCAAAATCGGTGCCATTGCATAAAGCAGTAATGGCAATGTGATTCGGCGAAATTTTTGTAAAGCTGAAGCACCATCGATGGTCGCCGCCTCATACAAATCATCAGGAATGGATTGCAGCGTCCCTGTAGTCACGATAAAAATATACGGAAAGCCTAGCCAGCCTTGAATCAGTAGCAAAGCTAAGCGGGTCCAATTCGCACTCGTTAGCCAAGGAATCGGTGAAATCTGGAAGAAATTCAAAATCGAATGATTGATCGCACCAAAGGAATCATTGAACATTCCTGAAAACACCAAGATCGTAACAAATCCCGGAACTGCCCATGGGAGGATCAAAATCGTTCGAAAGAACTTTTTGAGTCGTAATTCTTTTTGATGCACCAGCACCGCTAAAAATATTCCGATAGAAACTTGTAACGTTGAGGCGATCAATGTCCAGATAACTGTCCAGCCCAGAACATTGAAGAAGGTACTACGCCAAATATCGACAGTAAAAATCTTCTTAAAGGTCTCTAATCCCACCCAATCTGCTAAATTGGCAGGTGCAGAATGATACAGATCATAGTTCGTAAAAGCTAACGCGATACTAAAGAGAATCGGAAAAATAACAGAAAACACGAGTAAGAAAAATGCTGGGCTACTCATTAAATAAGGATACCCTTCTCTTAATAGTGCCTGGTAGCTTTCACGGATAGAGTTGACTGGTAGCTCATTATCTCTTAATTCACCGTTTTTATAGGCATCACGGATGTTTAAATAATAAAACAACAGACCAAAACCGATGACGATCAAGGCAACTAATCCTTCTGCTAATAAAAAGATGGAATTGTCTCTCGGCACTTCCACGCCTAATGTCACGATGCCCCAAAGTCCCATATTAAATAAATCTTTAAAGACGACAAGATACATAGCAAAAAAGAAGAAAAATAAAGCGCCTTTGATTTTTTGCCGATTATAAAATTGACCGAATCCTGGTATTATCGAGAATAGCATTGCTCGTTTTGCATACGACTGCGTGTTTTTCACATTTTCGCCCCCTGTAAGAAAAAGCCGCTGACAAACGTTTCGTTCGGCCTTACTTGATTCCTAATGATGAATGACCATCCGAAACGTTTGTCCTTGAGACGACTTTCTAGTTTTGAATTGCCGCAATGGCTGATTTGATCTGTTCGACTGCTTGTGGTAAAGCTGTTTTCGGTTCAGCCTTTCCAGTAGCAATGGTTTGCAATGCGGCATCCATTGGTTCCCATACTGAATTCATTTCAGTGATCCCAGGCGTTAGTTCTGCGTGTTGGGACTGAGCGGCAATGGCTGCAGCACTTTCACTTTCTTGAACTGCTGGATCATCTGCCAATGAAGCAACCGCTGGTACTTCCTGTGTTTTTTCATAACGAACTTTTGAATTTTCTTCATTGCTGATAAATTTGACGAATGCTTCAGCTAATTCAGGGTTTTGGGAATAGCTACTTACGTTGTAGCTTTTGACACCGATAAAGGAGCCCATATGTTCACCATTGCCTAATAATGGCAATTCTTTCACACCATAGTCGATGCCCGCTTCTTTATATGGAGACAAGTTCCATGGTCCCGAGATGACAGCGGCAGCTTTTCCTTCCGTAAATAAAGAGTCCAACACATTGATTCCTTGTTCGCCGACCAATCCCGATGGAAAAACACCTGCATCATAAAACTGTTGGATATAGTCTGCCCCTTCGATCGCGCCTTCATTAGCTAATCCAATATCTTCAGGGTCATAGGATCCATCGGCATTCTCGCCAAAAACATAACCGCCATAACCGCTCAATACACCTTGTGCGTAATAAATTTGATCCCATAATGCCAGTAACCCATAACTGTCAGCATCTAAGACAGACTTGGAATACTCCAGCCACTCATCCGTTGTCTGTGGCAAGTCTTCTTCGGAAATTAGTTCTTTGTTATAATACAAAATTTGTGTTTCAACCGCTTTTGGTAAGCCGTAGACTTTGCCGTCAACGATTTGCGATTGCATTGCTGATTCTGTATACAGCTCTTGTAGCGTTTGATCGACTGTTAATTCTTTCAACAAACCTTCGGTAACGGCTGTACCGATTTGATCGCCAGGAATCGTGATGACATCCGCACCTGTACCAGCGGGTCCATCCAATCGCAAATCTTCGATCTGTCCACCATAGGCTTTTTCGACCACTTTGATCGTCACATCGTGTTCTTCTTCAAATTGTTTGACTGCCTCTTCAATCCCAACTGATTTTGCTTGGTCTTCCCAGACCAATAGATCATAGTCCTTATCGCTGCCACTATTTGCTGCAGTACTATCTGTCCCTTCACTTTGTGGACCGCAAGCACCTAATCCTAAAGCTGCTACACTTAAAAAAAGAACTCGAGACATTTTTTTCATCATCATTTCTCCACCTTTTCTTTATTTTGCAAACGCTATCTTCTTGTTTATAATAAATTATTTTACTTAATATGTAAATAGTTTTACTAAATTAATTTCTTCAACGAAGTAAAAAAACGGATTAAATAAAGGTTTATCTCACAAATAATTTTTTAAAATACCTCCACGCTCTAAAATTTCACTATTGAGTAAATATATTTAGTAAATTCATTTACTTAGTAAAGTTGTTAGCGTATACTAGAAGAAAGAGGTGAAGAAGATTGGTTACAATAAAAAAAATTGCCGAGCAATCAGGCTTTTCACAAGCGACTGTTTCCCGATTATTGAAAGGCGACGAATCGTTGTCGATCGCAGCCGATACGCGTCAAAAAATTATTCATACCGCTTTATCACTAGGTTATGATCGCTCAAAAATAAAAACAACACTAGAAAAAATCGCCGTCCTTTTCTGGCTGACAGAACAAGAAGAGCTGCAAGATGTCTATTTTCGACAATTGCGTATCTCTTTAGAAAAATATGCGAAAATCAACAATTTGGAAATTCAACTGATCACCCATGAAGATGATGTTTTAGAAACACTGCAAGAAGTCGCCGGATTTATTGGGATTGGCTCTTTCACTGAGAAAGAAACGCAGCAGTTCAAATCCGTTTGCCCCTATGGCGTCCTTTTGGAAATCAACCCCTGTCCAGAGCTGTTCGATACGGTCAAACCTGATACTGATCGAATGACGCAACTGGCGATCGATCTATTTTTAACAAAAGGATACCGAAAGATCGGCTTTATTGGTGGTGCTTATCTAAATCCTGATACCCAACTTGCAGAAATGGATAGTCGCGAGGTCATCTTCCGTCAAACGCTGGCTCGTCGAGATGCGCTCGATGAGGCGTTCTTGTTTAGTGGTGGCAATTTTTCCGTTGAAACCGGCTATCGTTTGGCGAAAAAAATGGTGGAATCCCTTGGTGACAATTTGCCAGAGGCGCTCTTTGTGGCTTCTGACACCATCGCAGTTGGTGTGCTCCAAGCGTTAAATGAACGATCCATCATCATTCCTGATCGCTTGGAATTAATCAGTATCAACGACAATGAGATCGCAAAATTTGTGGCTCCCCCTCTAACAACGTTTAAAATTGATGTGGAGGAAATCGCCAAAACCGCGATCGATTTATTGGTGGATCAGATCGTTCATCCTCGAGCGATCACCAAAACAGTCCTTTTAGGGGCTGAACTCATCGAACGAAAAAGCTTTACGCAAGCATAAAAAACGCCCCTAGAAAGTTAGAAAAGCTAACTTTCTAGGGGCGTTTCATTGTCTAAATCGAAAAAAGCATTCTTTCGTTTTTCACATCTCTTTCGCCACAGCATACACAAGATGCGGCATGTCCACTTGCCGATAGTGTTTGACAAAGCGATCCACCAGCTTCATTCCATTGCGCAATGCCACATTTATGGAGGCTTGATTGGTCTCACGAATGATCGAATAAACAATGGCGGCATTCAGCGTTGCAAACGCATAGCCTTTACAAGCCTGGGCGGCTTCTGTGGCAAAACCATGATGCCAGAAGTTCTTTTGAAACAAGTACCCAATTTCTAAAACGGCTTCTCCCTTGACGTCTTGCCATGTCAACCCGCATTGACCGATCGCTTGCCCGGATGCTTTCTCAATCACTAGCCACAAGCCAATGTGATCGTTTTGATAGCGTTGCAGCTGTTTGTCGATCCAACCAGTGACTTCTTGCTCACTGAAGGGTCCTTCATAGGCAATCATCACTTCTGGATCTTGCAAAATCTTTTCAATCGCTGGTCGATCGTCATGACTCATTTCTCGCAGCACTAATCGCTTAGTTTCAATTAGTGGTTCCATGGTGGTTGCGCTCCTTCCTATTCCATTCGGTTTCTTTTCAAAAAATACCAACTTGCTGCCCATGCGGTGATGGGTAAAATAATCACCGCTGCCAGACCCGTGATCAAACAAACGACCAATTCTGAGACGAACGCCTTCGAATTGATCATTTCACCAAAGGAGATCGACAAATCTTGAAACCACGCAATCAACGCCAGATTACTTCCCATAAAGGCAAACAATAAGGTATTGATCGTTGAAGACAATACGTCTGATACCACGGTCATACTACTTTTACTTAATGCCTTGATCGAGACTTGCGGGTTTGCTTGAAAAAGTTCATAGGTCGCAGTGCTGATTGCCATACTCCCATCTGCCACCGCCCCCGAAAAACTCATCAAAATGATCGCAGTCATCAATGTCTTAAAATCGATGGCTACATCAAAGGAATACATCGCCAACTCATCCAGTTCCTCTGCCGAAAACCCATGCAGATTCATTGCAGAGAGCACAAGCGGAAATAGTAGTAGAAAAAGCCCTAGAAAGACCAACACACAGACAAAGGCAATTTTGGTTTTCTGATTGACGCCATTCACGAAAAACAAGGTGATCGCCGCCACGGCTAAAAAGGCAACACAAGCCGCTGGTATGATCGGTGCCCCTCGGTCAATCAGGACCAGAAGCGCTAGAAAGACAGCCACATTCATAAACAGACCAGTGACTTGAAACAGCCCTTCGATCCGAAAAACAGCGAAAGTCAGCAAGAGAAAAAGCAAGATCAACACAAACAAAACATTCATCCTGCTTTCCTCCTTTGTAGTTCAAAGCAAAGGAGCGTCAACGGTACCGATAAAACCAGCGCAAAGCCGCCGCATAATGTACGCACTATTTCTAAAGAAAGATGCATCGGCAATGCTTGCGACAGCAGCCAGCCATTTGCTAGGTAAAACAATAGCGCTGGCATACTCCCACTTAAATAAGCAAACAACAAGACATTGATCATCGAAGAAGTCGTATCTTGCGCGATGGACCGACCGATCGCTAATCGTTCCTTGCGGCTAGTCTGGGGATTGATGCGCTGGATCTCATCTAGACTGGCAATCAGCATGACAATATTGTCCATGCTGGCACCAATCGCGCCAATCAGCAGACTCCCTAGATAGACACTGCGATACGGACGGGTCAGAAACGACATTTCTTCATAGCGCAACCCATGATCTTGCAAAAGATCCATGGCGAACCGACAGAGAAAAAACGCCAAGAGGACGCTGGCTAACGAGGCAATGATTTTGCGGCTGTCGATCGTACGAAAGCCATAGGAAATCCCCATCGTCAAAACCAACGAGACGATCGTAAAAACGATCATCAAAAAGACCAATGAAAAGGAGCTGTTGCCTTTGTGAAACCAAAGAAAAAGGAGCAGCAAGCCAGTATTCACAAAGATACTAAGTAAAGCCCGCAAGCCCTTTTTGCCACCAATTGCGACTACTGCCATCAAAAATAAGGCAAGGAAGAAAAAGAGATACCCATCCCGTTTTTGTGCTTGTACCTGCCAGCCATCCCCTTCTTTTTGCAAAAGCAGCTGTTGTCCGGTCTGATACAACGGATGAATCGCACCGTTGGGGGTGTATTGCGTAGTGACTGTCCGTAGTACCCCCGCTTCTTCTCCGTTACGAACGATCCCTTGGATCTGCTGCTGGTCGGCGGTGACTTGAACCGTTTGTACTTCTATGATCGGCTGTGCATAAAAGCGGCTGCTTTGGGTTTGGATCAGCCAGCTCAAGACCAGCACGCTAACAAAGGCCGCTAGATAATAATACTTTTTCAAGATCGTCTCCTTTCATTTTCAGCAAAAAAAGACTTAGACAAACCCCCAGTCCTACGACCGATCACCTTGTGAGGCTGGATGACTGGTCGAAATGGTTACTGTGTCGGCGAGACTAACTGCTTTGCTAGTCGCCTGTTTTGTCAAAGTCCTTTTACTTGCTCGTTTTGCTTACACGACATTTTGCGGTGTACCTGCTTTAAAGCCGCTTAAGTTCGCCACAGCAATCCCCATCAAACGACGCCGCGTTTCGACGGGTGCCCAAGCGATATGCGGTGTCAAATAGCAATTTGGCGCCTGTAATAAGGGATTGTCAGCTGCGATCGGTTCTTTTGAAACGACATCTGCCGCCAAGGCTGCGATCTGCCCAGTTTGCAGTGCTTCAGCAACTGCCGCTTCATCGATCAAGCCGCCACGGGCGGTATTGATCAGGATCGCAGAAGATTTCATTTGTGCCAATGCTGTGCGATCGATCATTTTTTCTGTCTCAGGAAACTGCGGAACATGAAGGCTGATGATATCTGCTTCTTGATACAATTCCGCCAGCGAAACTTGTTTTGCCCAATCTGCTTGTGCTGGTTTTGGTCGATGATTAAAGTAGATCACCTTCAACTGAAACGCATGAGCGATCGTGGCAACTGCTTGAGCAATCGCACCATATCCAATCAGCCCAATCGTTTTGCCTGCCAATTCCATCAATGGTGTCTGCCAATAAGAAAAATCTTTGCTGGTTTGCCAGTCGCCCTGATGCACGGAACGATTATGGTGTCCCACTTGATTCGTCACTTCCAGCAGCAAAGCAAAGGTCGCTTGTGCTACTGCATTGGTACTGTAGCTAGGAATATTGGTCACGGTGATTCCCTGTTCCTTCGCTGCTGCCAAATCAACGACATTGTATCCAGTTGCCAAGACCCCAATGTAGGTCAATTGCGGACATGCTTTGAGCACATCTGCGGTGATCGGTGTTTTATTTGTCAAAATTGCTTCGGCATCGCCGATTCGCTCAATAATTTCTTGTTTATCTGTATACGAGGTACGATCATACACCGTCACCTCTCCTAATTCTTCAAACCCTTGCCAAGACAAATCTCCTGGATTCAACGCATAGCCATCAAGTACAACGATCTTCATTCTTTCGCTCCTCTCGCTTTTCCTTTTGCTTTTCCATAAAAAACGGGAATTCCTAGTAACGTCACGCCAATTCCCACGACTGCTAACCACGTGTCAGTGATCAAGGTCATGATCAAGATAAAACAGCCGCCTAAGATCGCAATCAAGGGAATGATTGGATAGAAGGGAACTTTATACGGACGCTTCATCTGCGGTTCTGTTTTTCGCAAACGAAAAACTCCTACAAATAATAATACACTAAAGAACCACATAACAAAAACCAGCATATCGGTCAAGAGATCAAAGGTGCCTAAAAGCATCATGATACATGCGATCCCCAACTGTAAAAAGGCCGCCGCATTAGGTGCATTGGTGGTTTTACTTAAGGTGGCAAAGGTCTTGCTGAAAGGAATCTCATCTTCCAACGCCATCGCATATGGGACCCGCAAGCCAGTCATTGTATAGCCGTTCAATGCGCCATAAACAGAGATCAAGATACCGATCGTGACCAGTTTTCCGCCAAAACTGCCGAACAAGGCCATCGCAGTTTCTGAGGCACTGTTCAAATTACCAGCGATTTGATCGATCGGCAATGTTTTTAAAAAGGCAACATTGATCAACACGTACACCAAGGTGACAAAACTCAGCCCAAAGATGATGGCTTTAGGCAAATCTTTTTCGGGTCGCTTCATTTCTCCAGCGACATTGCCGACCCCCATCCAGCCATCATAAGCAAAAAGGGTTGCTAAGAGGGCACTACTGATACCAGCTGCAAGGGAGCCTTGAGTATTGGAAGAAAAATCCACCAATGAGACCGATACTTGCCCTGGTGTCATCAGGCCAGCCACGATAATCACCGCAATCGGAATCAGCTTGACTGCTAAGGTGACGGACTGGACTTGAGCTGCAGCTTTTGTTCCCAAAAGATTAATCAAGGTCACACTCGTTCCGGTCAAAATCGATAAAGGAAGCAAATAATTGCTGGGTAGATGAAATAAGTTCAAACACTGGGTCGCAAAAATAATACTTAATGCCGCCACGTTCGCTGGAAAGTAAATGATACTTTGTGCCCAGCCTAATAAAAAGGAGGGTAATTTTCCATAAATTCTTTCAATATATCGAATGGGTCCGCCAGTCTCAGGAATCGCCGTCGCTAACTCCGCCACCGTCAAACCGCCGCAAATCGTTAGAAAGCCGGCAAGCAGCCAGACCAACAAGGTCAAACCGGTGGATTGGGTCTGCTGGACCACAGCCGCTGCTTTGAAAAACACGCCGGCGCCGATCACCGTTCCCATTACTGTCGATAATGCCCCAAAAAAACTGATTTCTTTTTTCAATTGACTTTTCACAACATCACTTCCTTTTTAAATGAATAAGTCAAAGTATAGCGGATAGAAACTATCTTGACTAGAGGAATTTCAGAAAACAAAAAGCAAATACCATGAAAAGACGGCATTTGCTCCAAAATTTTTTTATTCTTTTGTGGATTCTTGAAAAATCAGCAACGGAAGCTGTCGTTTTTTGTGCATTTGTTGAACTAAATAAATTCCTGCCAGCAAGATGATCGGGAAAACGATCGCCCCTAGAATCCCAACCTGCAGCTGTTGTCCCGTCCATTCGACGATACTGCCGACGACAGCGGGTCCGATTGAACACCCTAAATCTCCTGCTAATGCCAAATAAGCAAATAGCGCCGTTCCGCCGTTGCGAATGTATTGCGCAGAAAGACTAAAGACCCCTGGCCACATGATCCCTACGGCAAAACCGCTTAAGCCGCAGCCAAGGAACCCGATCAATGGCAATGAAGCAAAGCCGATCATCATATACGCCAGTAGGCAAAGCAAAACACTCAAAAACATAAAGCGTTTCAAATCGATGCGTTCCCCGAACTTGCCGTAAAGCAAGCGGGAGATCCCCATCATCAAGGCAAAAACCATTGGCCCTGCTAAATCGCCTAGCGTCTTACTAACGCCTAAGCCCTGTTCGGCAAAGGTCGATGCCCATTGGCTGACTGCTTGTTCGCTGGCTCCAGCACAGACCATCATCACCAGAAACAGCCAAAAGCTTTTCAAGGAAAAGAGCTGCCGAGTGGTCAACCCTCGTTCTCCTTCGGCAACGATTGGCGCCAACGGGACTTTGGTAAAGAAAAATAAATTGACCAACGGGATCAGTGCCCAGATGATCGCCAAAATCGGCCACTGTTGAATACCGAACACCATGAAGAACGCCGTTGAGAACAAAACGACCCCCACGTACCCCCAGCAATAAAACGAGTGCAGCATGCTCATCGTTTTTTCCTTATGTTCCGTTGGACAGGCTTCAACGATGGGACTGACTAAGACTTCCAGCAAGCCACCGCCAACGGCATACAACAAAACCGCTGCTAACAATCCGCTAAACGGGGTCGGAAACCATAAGGGAAAAACGGCTAGACCAATCAAGCCGATCGCTGCAAAAAAATGCGCGGCTACGATCGACACTCGATAGCCGATGCGGTCTACAAAAAAGATTGCTGCAAAATCGACGGCTAACTGGGTCAAAAAGTTAAAACTAACCAGCAAAGTAATCTGGCTGATCGGTAGCTGGTATTGGCTTTGAAAGGTCAAAAATAATAAGGGGGCAAAATTATTGATGACGGCTTGAACGATGTACCCTACAAAGCAAGCCGCAATCGTCGAACGATAACTTTTCATTTTCACTTCTCCTTTACTCGTCTTATCAGTATACCAAGTCCAATAAGACAGTAACCATGGAGAAAACACTTTTTTTACCCAGAGAATCTTAAGGAAATCAGCATTTTTCTTCCTTCAGATAATTCCCTTAAATGGAAGCAGCAAAAAAGCTATCCTCACAGACAGCTTTTTCCGACTTATTCTCAAGGCTAGGCGTTTTTCTTCCGAGCAGCGATGGTTTTCATGGTGGCTTCAAAGATTGGGCCAATAAAGACGATACACAAGAGAGTACCTAACCCAACACTGGCGCCTAGCGCAAAACCGATCAAGACCATGGCTGCATCCAAGCCGATACGGATCGTTTTTTGCGTCAATTTGCTTCGTTTGTAGATTAAGGCAGTCAAGGCTTCTAACGCCGCTGATCCTTTGTTGGAAGAAACGTAGATACCAGCGCCGATCCCAAATAAGATCGGTGCAGCGAAAATAGCGATCCAAGGATAAAAAGGCAAATGAATCGATACTTTGTCCATCACTGGTTCAAAGATCCCAATCAACAGGCCTAATCCGATCCCATTGATAAAACTGCCAATGCCTAATTCAGCACGATCAAAGACTGCAACGATCAACAAAACAATAATATTAAAACACAAACTGGCAATCCAAAAAGGGACATCGACGAAATTCAAAATTCCTAGTAAAAACGTACTGATCGTATCATAACCTTGATGGGCGGTGATCAATAAGGAAATGGCCAACGCAATCAGCCCGGTACCTATCAAAACTTGTGCAAATTTTTTGGTTTCTTTCACAACATCACGCTCTCTTCTTTATTTTTCCTCTCTTAGTTTACCGTGAAAGCGTCACAATTACTATCATTTAATCACAAAAACCAGATTTTTTTTGAAGAAATCTAAATTCAATCAAGGGATTCATAATGCTGTTCATAGGTATCGCGAAACTCTTTGGGGGTCAGACCATTCAATTTCTTAAACATTTTGGAAAAATAGTTGGTATTGTTGTAACCAATACGATCGCCGATCTCACTGATCGTGGCTTTCGAATGAAGCAGCAGCTGCTGGGCTTGCTTGATCCGCACCAGATTGACGTACTGATTAAAACTCATTTCCGTTTCTTTCTTAAAGAGCTGGCCCAAATAAACGACGCTGACATGCAGTTCTTCTGCCGCTGATTTGACCGTCAAATCATGGGTATAGCCTTCTTCGATCAGTTGGATCGTCTTTTGAACGATCTCCGAATAGCGTTTTTGCGGTGGCTGCGATTTCGCCAGCTCCAGCACATCATCAAAGAGCTGCCGCAAATCTGCCAGTGTATTAGACTCACGAATCCGTGCCAAAATCTGTTCATGGTTTTCATGGGAAAGTACTGGTAGCTGCCGATAAATATCATTGAACAACAAGAACGAAACATAGCGAACATGCTCAGGGTCTGCTTGGGTTTGTTCCAAAATAGCGAACATTTTATCCAGCTCATGTTGGATCGTTTTGACATCCCCAATGGTCAGTGCTTTGTTAAAAGACAGAAACGGGAGTTCTTCGTTTCGCTCTAAAATATCCACGTGGATCGTCTGTTCTTGTAAGAACAGATCTGGGTAGAAGGCTTGCAGTGACTGAACCTGCTTGATTTTTTCATAGGCTTTATACAAATTCTCCCACTCGTTGATGGTCTCGCTCATAATCAACTGCCAGTCAGTACTATTGAGCTGCTGTGCCAGTGCTTTTAGATCAGCGTTGATTTGCTGCCTTGGTCCAGCAGCAGTAATGATCACTTGGTTTTCATCTAATCGCCCTGGTAAGATCAATGGCTGATCGTGTTGCTGAAAAAACGTCGTGATTTTTTGTAAGATCTCAGCAGTCCCATTGAACTGCAAAACGGTAAAGGGTGCTGCTAGTGGCACCCGCTGTTGCGCCAGCAAATGGAGGTACTCGCTTTCGTTCAATTCATCATTCAACCAAAGCAGCAGGCTTGACTCTTGATACAGTTCTTTTTCTGCCAACAGTTTTTGCTGCTCCTCTAACTCAGCTGCAATTGCTTGTACACTGCTGCGTAGTTCTTCTTTGTTAACAGGTTTGACGAGATAATTACGCACACCTAACGCCATGCCTTGTTTGACAAAGGCAAACTCCTGATAGCCTGATAGAATGATCGAGAAAAATCGATTCCCAAACGCTTGTGCTTGGCGGATCATATCGATGCCATTCATTTCTGGCATCCGAATATCCGTGATCAGCAAATCAACGGAATGCTCTTGCAAGTACTCGAGGGCTTCACTAGCACTTTTCGCTGTATGCACCACTTCAAAGCCCAGTTCTTGCCAAGGCAAGATCATTTGCAGCCCCTGCAAGATCATGTATTCATCATCAACGAACATTGCTTTATACATCTGTCTCATGCCCCCTTTGCAAACGTTTCTCATCTAAGCGGATCTTGACCGTAAACCCAGCACCTGCCTGAGACGTAACGTCCATTTGATAGGCGCTGTTGAACATGCCCCGCAACCGTTCGTGAACATTTTTGATCCCGATCGAGGTTTGGGCTCCGATCTCCTGATTTTGCAGTTCTTCTTGGATCATCGCCAACTGCTGTGCATCTGCGCCTTTGCCGTTGTCTTTGACCTCAATCACGATCTGATCGACTTCTTTATAAGCCTTGATACTGATGGCATTATCATTGCGCTGATAATCGATGCCGTGAACAAAATAGTTTTCGACAAGCGGCTGCAGCGTGAACTTCGGCAATTTCAACTGTTCTAATGCTGGATCGATGGTTACATGATAGGCGATCTTATCTGGGTAGCGCATCTGAAACAAGTAGACATATTTTTCACAAAAATCGATTTCTTCTTTTAAGGTCTTCGTCTTTTCTTGCGTCGTATTGTTCCGTAGCAGTGCCGAAAAGGCATAGACGACATCCGCCAGCTCTTCTTGGTTGCGACTCAAGGCATACATTCGAATGTATTCTAACGTGTTATACAGAAAATGCGGATTGATCTGTGCTTGCAGCGCCCGCATATCGGCGTCTCGCTGCTTGATCTCTAACGTGTAAATGTCTTTGATATACTCGTTGATACTGTAAGTCATTTGATTGATGGCTTCTGCGATTTCTTTCAGCTCTTGTTGGACATTGGCGGTATCGATCCGCTTATCAAAATTTCCTTGACTGACTTCTTTCGTCGCATAGACGATCTGCTGTACTTGCGATGTATAGCGCTTGAAGGTCCGATGGAGCACCCATAGGACCAATAAGAGAATCCCAATCCCAAAGCTAAAGATCCAAATGGCGCTAGAAAAAATATCCCGCCAGATCACACCTTTTGACAACAAGATCAGTGACAACTCTCCGCTAACGGTCGTTTGTTTTTTGATATAAAAGTCTTTCGACAGAGTGTCGTGAATAGTTCCATGAGCCACCGCCTGATCAATTTTCGCTAAGGTCTGCTTGCTAAGGTTCGCGGCATCCTTGTATAGTCGCTGACCATTGGAGGTATACAAAAAACTGTTAATACCATGCGCTTGGTTGTCTTCTTGTCGATTGGCTAAGACATCGTCTGAGTGAAAAATCACGTAGACTTGCCCTAACGGTTGCGCATAATTACTTGGTTGGGCGATCGAACGAACAAAAAACAGACGATTTTTCAAATCGATCTGCTTGCCGCTGCGTTTTTCTCCATAAGGGGTATCTGGGGTTGCCACTAGTGTCTCATTGCTTTCATCTAGTTGAATAATGATCTCTTCGATACTAGGATGATTACGGATCAAGCGATAGAGGATGTTTGGCAAATACACACTTTGACCCGTCTGGCGAAAAATATCATTACTATAGGAAAAATAGTCTGGCAATGAAAGCTGTAAATAATTGCGCAGCGATTCAAAAGCAGTATCCGAACTGGTAAATTCGCCTAATACCGTTGAGACGACCGCGTTTTGATCCTGCACGTATGCATCCAGCTGCATACTGGTAGCTTCCACGAGGCGTTCGCTGCTATTGAAGCGGTCTGCCCCAGTATATGCCGTCAGAACCAGCATGATAATAATCGAGATGATCACCAAAAGGACGCTATACAACTGCATCAACTGATTGATCAAAAAGTCATGTTTAAATAAACGAAAGCGCTGCTTAGTCATGTGCCAAGTCCCGATCAATGACGTTTTTTTCCTGACTGATCGCCACGTGGCACCACAAAATCAATAGACTGAAGGTTCCAAAGAGCAAGAGCCCTTTCATCATCCAAGTAAAAGCGAAAATACTGGCAATCCCCACGAACAATTTTAGAAAGGTCGCCATATGAAGAAACAGACACACGAAGGACAATTTCAGGTTATTCCACAGGGAAATCTCATAGGATGTGTCAAAAACCACACTTAGTAAGTACAGTAAGATACTCAATCCGCTGACGACAACTAAAACAAAAGAGATCATCAGCCAAATCAAGCCTTGGATCTGGGTAGCTAAATACAAGTTATACACTAAGAAACCTGTCAGTAGGAAGAAAAGATAAAATTGTTTATTGGCTTTGACAAAGACGCTTCGCCAAATGCGCCATGCGCTGCGAAAACTTTGATGCTCATAATTTAGTCCGTCTTCATGGATCAAGGTACTAATGGTATGAAACGCTGGACCGATCCCTAAGATTCCGCCACCTGCCAATGTCAATACGACGAAAAACAAATTCAACTTCACGATCGCCCAAATCAAGCGAAAGCCCTTGACCAACCCACTATTTGCTGTTTCTTCCATTTAAAATTCCTCCCTTATTTGTTCCCTATCGAAAATGTAGCATGATTTTAGCTTCCTACTCAAGCTACCTGAGAATCTTTTAATGCTATGTACGTTTTAGAGGCACTATGCTTGCTGCTTGAAGGTTAAAAAACAAAAGTAACGTTATTTTTCCATCAAAAAATTTCGCTATTTACTTTAAAGAAAAAGCAGCCAGAAGCTAGACGTGGGAACCATTGGTCCTGATGCGTTTAGCCTCCGGCTTACTTGATCTATTGATTGGTGAGCGGCGCCTGTTGCTTATTCTTGGCTTGCACGATACTCATCAAATTGTTTTTGCATTTCATCGCGGACCTTCTCCCAGCCAGCGGTTTTTAATTCTTCGTTTAGTTTCGGAACATTTTCTTCTGGATCGATCGTTCCCGTTGCTAAACTTGCTTTGTAACGGTTCATGACATTGGCGATATTCGTGATTTCTGTTTTCACATTATCAGTCTTGAAGTTGAACCCTAAGATTGGTGATGCTTCAGCGTTAGCAATATTTTCATCACGCTCTTTGATCATATCGTCTGTGATGGATTCTTGTGTATAAAGGATCATGTTGTTCCCAGTGTTCCAAGCAGCCATCCGGGTATTTGGCAAGTAGCCATCAAGGAGACGGATTTTGTTGTCTTCGCCCTCGATTTTTTCCCATGCTTCGCCTTCGACACCCCAAACCAATCCATTCAACAATTCAGGGTCGCTGTTCAACAAGCCCAACACTTCCACTGCTTTTTCTTTGTTTTTCGAAACATTCGCTACGACAAAGTTTGCCATTTGCGCTTGGCCTGTTGATTTTAATTGTTTCGTGATTGGACGTGAAACCAATTCATGACCTGCGGCATTGCTTAAGATCGTATCGCCGTAATCCATTGGTCCTTGGGTTTCTTCACGCATGAACCATGTGTTGCCTTCTAATGGGTAACCAGTCGTATTAGTGGCTGCATCAGTTGGGATCAAGCCTTCGTTGTACCATTTGTGCATCAATTTCAAGTTTTCCATTTGTTCATCATCTTCGTATTGATTGATGATCTTCGTTGTATCGCCGTCCAATTTAACAGCAAATGGGTAATCTTTCCCGATCACATAATCATAGTTTCCAGAAACATTAAAGGTTTGTCCGATCGCAAACGGTGCGATGTTTGGTTCTTCTTCTTTAAACTTCTTCAACACGTCTTCGGCATCTGCATAAGATTCGATCCCGCTAATATCCAAATCATATTTATCTAAATACTCTTTATTGAAGGTCAAGACTTGTTGGGCATAAATATTGCCATTGACTGGAAAGGCATATAATTTTCCGTCGATCGTATTGCCTTTGATATAAGATTCGTCTAATTGATCATACGCTTCTTTGGCATATTTTGGTGCTAACTCCGTCAAATCTGCATACGCGCCTTTTTGCGCATTCGCAACATAGTTTGAGGCAAAGGAAATATCGTAGTTTTCACCCGATGAAATGATGGTACTCATTTTTTGATCCCAATCACCCCAGCCGATATACTGCAGATCGATGCGAGCGTTGGTTTTTTCTTCAATGCGTTTATTGGCGATCTCCATTAATTGATCAAAGTTTTCTGGCTTGTCCCCGACTTGATACATCAATAAAGTCGTTACGCCGTCTGCATTGTTTTCTGAATCGGATGTTGCGCCGTTCGACCCACAGGCAGCCATTCCCAAAGTTGCCGCTGCGGCCATCCCAGCAAAAGCTGTTTTTTTCCACAAATTCATTTTTGTTTCCTCCCTATACTTATTTGATTATTCTTTGACGCCACCAATTGTCAGACCACCGACAAAATACCGTTGGAAGAATGGATAGGTGATCGCAATCGGTAAGGTTGCAACAACAACGATTGCCATGCGAGCAGTTTCGCTTGGCAAAGCGGCCAAACCACCTTGGATCTGGGCAGCCATACCAGAGCTTTTGGCTAGATAGTCCAAGTTGCTTTGAATCCGCATCAAAAGTGCTTGTAAGGGCACTAAAGAGTCTTTTTGAATATACAACAATGCATTGAACCAGTCATTCCAATAGCCAAGAGCGGCAAATAGACTGATCGTTGCGATCCCTGGAACGGCTAACGGCAACACGATGGACAGAAAAATCTTCATTTCGCTGGCACCGTCGATGCGCGCAGATTCTATAATACTATCTGGTACCGTCTTTTTAAAGAAGGTCCGCATAACAAGGATATTAAAAGGCCCTAAGGCAAGGGGTAAAATCAACGCCCAAATCGTGTCTTTCAATTGGATCAAGTTGACCATCACTAAGTAATTGGCAACCATCCCTGGCGCAAACAACATGGTGATCAAAGCGAAGATCGTAAAGAAACGACGGAATGGAAAATTTGAGCGAGAGATGACATAGGCATATAGCGAAGTCATCGTTGCATTGACGAAGGTACCAAAAACAGTGATAAAAATAGATACGCCAAATGCTTGGAAAATTTTGCTGCTCATTTGTCCGCTAAACAGGTAGGTATACGCTGCGAACGAAAATTCTTGTGGCCAAAAGCGATAGCCGTTTTCTGCCAAAGAGGTTTCACTGGTCAATGAGATCGCGATCACAAAGAGAAACGGCAAGACACAGGAAATCGCGAACAGACCGATCACCATATTAAAAATCAGGTTGACCGTTGGGTTAAAGGAGCGGATCTCGACTTTCGTTACTTTTTTCTTCATTTATCCATCCTCCTTAGAATAATGCTGAATCTGGTTCTAGTTTACGAACAACCAAATTCGCTGTTAGTAATAGTAATGCCCCAACCACTGATTGATAAAGGCCGGCAGCTGCGGTCATCCCGAAGTCGCCTGTGGCAGTCAGTCCATTATAAATGTACGTATCTAAAACGGAGGTGACTTGGTACAACGCCCCAGAGTTTCGTGGGACTTGATAGAAAAGTCCGAAGTCGGCACGGAAGATCCCACCGATGTTCAAAATCAACAAAACAGAAATCATTGGAATCAGCTGTGGCAACGTCACATTTTTGATCTGCTGCCATTTGCTGGCGCCATCGACCATCGCGGCTTCGTAATACGTCTGATCGATCCCGACCACTGACGCATAATAGATGATGCTGTTGTAGCCTAAGCTCTTCCAGACATTCATAAAGACGAAAATAAACGGCCACCATTTCGGATCAGCATACCAGTTGATTCCTTCACCGCCCATACCCGTGATCCATTGGTTAATGATCCCTTTGTCTGGACTCAAAAAGGCATAGACAAAGTACGAAATAACCACCCAAGAAAGGAAGTACGGCAACAGGGACATCGTGTGATACACTTTTACCAAGCGCTTATTGCGCAGCTCACTCATAATAATGGCAAAGGCAATCGCAAAGAATAGGTTGAATGCTAAAAATACGATATTGTAGAGTAGGGTATTTCTAGTGATCAGCCAAGCATCATTAGATGCAAATAAAAATTTAAAGTTATCAAAGCCGACCCATGGGCTTTGTTTCAAACTGGCAAAAAAGCCGTCTGGTGAAATGTGGAAATCTTTGAACGCCACCACATTTGCGAATACAGGTATATAGAAAAAAAAGATAAACCAGACAACACCTGGCAAAGCCATCAATATCAATGCTTTGTATTGCCAGACATTCCTCCAAAACCCCTTTTTCTTCACATCTCATCATCTCCTTCATGCTACTAGAATAACGCTTTCATCCCTAAAAAATAAGGAACAAACTAAAGATAAAATGAAACAAATTAAAGGTCTTTGTTTATATTTTGTTTTTATTCTCTAAAAAACTGAAAAACGTCCTACCTTTTGCAAGATAGGACGCTTCATTGATTTGTTTTTTATGAATGATCAGTCGACAAAGCCGTTTTGTAGAATCACTTCGTGGAACCACTCACCAGACTTTTTGATGGTCCGTTTTTGGGTAGCCAAATCGACAGCAATAAACCCGTAACGATTTTTGAATTCATTCAGCCAAGACCAATTGTCCATGCAGGTCCACATGTGATACCCGCGGCACTGGCTGCCTTCTTGGATCGCTTGGTGAACATACCGCAAATGATCTTTGATAAAGGTGATGCGGTACTCATCTTGGATCTGACCGCTGGCATCGATAAAGCGTGTTTCATCTTCGACCCCCATGCCGTTTTCTGAAATATAACAGGGGATATTGCCGTAGTTGTCTCGTAGGTTGATCAAGGTATCATAGATGCCTCGTTCATAGATCTCCCAGCCTCGATGGGGATTGATTTTCTTTTCTGGCCAATCATACACATCGAAGTAATCTTCTGGCATTGGTGTGTCCGCTGTTTTGGCAGAACGCTTTTGCTGCACCCGCCGTGGCTGATAATAGTTGACCCCCAAGAGATCGACCGTGTTTTCTTTAATGATCTGCAAATCTTCTGCCCTGGTTTCTGGCATGATCGCCAACTCGTTTAAGACAGCGATCAATTCTACAGGAAAGGTGCCTTTGACCGCTGGATCTAAGAAGGATCGGTTAAAAAAGGCATCTGCCAGTTGCGCCGCTTGGACATCTTTTTCATCGTTCGGATCTTTCGGATAAGTCGGTGTCAAATTCAAGATGATGCCGATTTCGCCTGATTGCTGAGATTGACGGAAGCGTTGGATCGCTAAGGAGCTGGCGAGTGCTTCATGGTAGCCGACTTGCACCGCATGTGCCAAGTTGATTTCTGCTGGGTAATGCTGTTGATACAAATACCCCATCTCCACTGGCACGATCGGTTCATTTTGCGTGAACCAATGACGGACTTGATCACCGAACAACTCAAAACACAAAGCAGCATAATCTGCAAATGCTGTGACAGCCTCGCGATTGAGCCAGCCGCCTTCTTTTTGCAGTGCCATCGGCATATCAAAATGATACAAATTGATGAAGGGTTCGATACCATTTTCGATCAAAGTGGCGAAGTACTCGCGATAAAACGCCACCGCTTGTTGATTGACCGCTCCTCTTCCTTCTGGCAGCAAGCGACTCCACTGAATCGAGGTTCGAAAAGAATTAAAGCCGATCTCTTTCATCAACGCCACATCTTCTGGGTAACGCTGCAGCAGCTGGACGGTATCTTTTGGTCCCCGTTTTTGATAAAAACGTTCTGGCTCCGTTGCGTACCAATAGTCCCAAATCGAATCGCCTTTACCATCATCGGCCGTTCGTCCTTCAGTTTGCGGACCGCTGGCGGCGGCTCCCCACCAAAAATCTTTAGGAAAATGCAAGTTAGTCATGGGCAGTCACCTGCTCTTTGCCTAACAAGAGACAGCCGATAATCCCGCTTTTGTTCGGCAAGCCCCAAGTGACGATGTAGTCTTCCACTGGTGGTGTCTCCATATAGCCTGCCATTTGTTTTTGGAAGGCTTGTTGGATTTGAGCGAGTAGATGCGGCTGATTCATGACCCCGCCGCCTAAAATGATTTTCTCAGGTGCTAAGGTCAACGTGATATTGACCAGCGCTTGCCCTAGATAAAAGGCCTGCAACCCCCAAATCTCGTGCGCTTGCGGCAAGTCTTGTCCTTTGATCCCCGTACGTCCTTCTAAAGAAGGCCCTGCGGCTAATCCTTCCAGACAGTCGCCGTGATACGGGCAGGTGCCAGCATACGTATCTTCACTGTGGCGTTTGACATAGGTATGACCGATTTCTGGATGACCGATCCCCTCGAAAATCTTTCCTTCACGAACGACTCCTGCGCCAATGCCGGTTCCTACTGTCAAATAGACACAGCTGTCTTTGCCTTGCGCCGCTCCTTGGCGTAATTCCCCATAAGCGGCAGCATTGACATCTGTTGTCCAAGCAAATGCTGTCTCTGGGTAGCGCTTCTTCAATGCACCGAGAAAATCGAACTGCTGCCAGCCCTGTTTCGGCGTCGCTAGTATGTGGCCATAGGTCGCTTGGGTTGGATCGATCCCGATCGGACCAAAGGAACCGACCCCTAATGACACGAGATCGTAGGGATCGAAAAAGGCAAAGATCGCCGCTAACGTTTCCTCTGGTGTTGTCGTTGGGATCGACTCTTGGGCGATGATCGTCAACTGGTCATCGGCAACGGCACAGATCATTTTTGTGCCGCCGGCTTCAATTCCTCCATAAACCATCATTACTCACTCCTTTACTCCAATGGTACGAATTTCATATGGGTGTAATTGCTGATTGACGGTCAATGCTTGTTCTTCCTCTAAAAGGTTCAACAGACAGAGCGTCGCCTGCTCTTTTTGCACGTGAAAGGCAGTGGCTTGATCCGCTAAATTATAGCCTCGCAAAACGATCTGCTGGTCTTGGCGATTGCGTTTTAAGGCGGTGATAGCTACTGTCGATCCATGAGCTTCCATGTATTGGTTGCTGCTGGCTATCTTGCCTTGATGTTTGTCGGTCTGACTTGCCGTCCAAGGAACTTGGGCAGCTTGTGCTTGGCGATACGTTTCATAACGTTCTTTAGGAGCCCCATGACAGGCTACGCCGTATTCAAAGGTGTGGCTGCCTAAGCATTGCGCTTCTGGTGTTGGGAAGTAGCCCCAATCGCCTAGCTCTCCCGTACAGCGCAACAAGGTCAAGCAGATCTGATCCTTCACGATTTCATATTCGTTCAAACCAAAATTAGAAACCGTCATGCCGCTAGTTTCATCATGCAAGTTGACAAAGGCGTGCTGATGCTGCGGATTTGTTGGGTTTTCCCAATGACTGGAAACCTGATTCGGCCGTTTTACGACTTCATAAATGCTGTCAGCTTCATGGAAATCCGTGATGATCCCTGTTGGGAATAACACTCGCAGTCGGTGATCTTTGCTTTGGTTGTTGACGGTGGTTTTAAATGCCAGGCGGTTGCTGGTTCGTTCTAAACGGATCTCCGTCTCGATCTTGAAAGCAACCAATTCTTGACTCCGCTGTGCCTTACGGAAACGGAAATCGACGACAGCTTTTTGTTCTTCTAACAAACGGTCATCTGCTGAAACGGGAATCTGCAATTCTTGCGTCAGTCGCACGATCCCCACCAGTGGATCGTTTTGTTCGATCGTCACGTGATGCGGAAATTGTGTCGATAAGATTGCTTGATCCCCTTCTGGTTGTTTGAAGATGTACTCATTGGCGATATCCCCCACATCCTCGAAAACCAGTAAATTGCGATACGTTTTTTGGGTTGCTTTGTCTGTAATCGCCAAGCTGCCGTTTTCAGTAATGACGGCTTCCAAATGTGCGTTGGCAAGTTTGCGCCCTCCTTCTGAAACGATCGGGGCGCTCTCTACTGGCGTAGCGGCTTTTTCTACTAGGGCAAAGGTCTGCCATGAAAATTCTGGCAACTGGTTTGCTTCAACTTGGACCTTGACAAAGCGTTTCATGAAAGGAATCCGAAAAGCATCTTTAGGCAATTCATAGTCAAAAAGGACCTCTTCTTCACTGATGATCGCAGCAACAGGGTTCCCCTGTTCATCGATCACCGAATAAGAACCTTTTGGCTTCGCCAACAATTCGTGGTAAAGCTTGCTTGGCAATCCTTCACGGAATGTTTTACGCTCAAGTTCGATCACGACTTCCACTAAACCAGAACGGGTGCTGCCAGTGGTGTTGAAGACCACGAAGGGGCGACTCTCCTCAGGAAACTGGCTCGTGTCGATGGCGGCTACTAAATTGCGTAACGCTTCATCTGCCACGAACTTGCCGATTTCATTGGCTTTTTCAAACCGCGGCATCATTTCTCGGTGTACTTCGTCCACTGAACAGCCGCAGATGCTGTCGTGAGGATGATTTTGCATCAGGGTTTTCCACGCATGATCCAACATATCGTGAGGATAGCTGCCGCTTGCTTCATAAGCCATAGTTGCTAATGGCTCCGCAACATTTTCTAATTGGCGGGAAACCTTTGTATTCCATTGTTTTAGATAAACTCGGGAAGAGGCGGTATTGGCTAGAGTATACCAACCATCGGTTTCTTGACTGGTCAATTCACCTGTGACAGTTCCTAGGTCATCTGGCAGATCTGCTTGCACCGCTTCAAGGTATTCGGTAAAGCTGGCGTGTTTGAATTCATACTCTGGGAATAGCTCGTTGGCTGTACGAATCGCTGCCGAAATGTCTTTTTGGACGGGTTGATGATCGACCCCATTCATCATTAAGTAATGATTGGTGGCTCCAAATTTTTCTACATCTTGCAGTTTTTGTGTCCAAAAAGCTTTGGCTTCTGCTTTATCCACTGGAATCTCATTGCCATTGGAGTACCAGTTGGCAAAAAGTAGACCAAAGATTTGACTGCCATCTGGACCTTCCCAATGCATTTCAGAATATTGGGAAGTAAATTGATCATCGGGTAAAACTTCGTTGTCAAAGCCGATCGGTTTGACGCCACGTCCAAATGCAGCACTTTCAAGATTGGCTTGCAGCATCATTTGCGGGGTTTGCCCCATATTGCCGAAAGTATCTGGGAAATACCCCAACATAACAGGGGTGCCCCACTTTTTGCTTTCTGCCTTTCCAATCAGCATATTACGGGTGTTTGATTCAGCACTGATCAAAAAGTCATCTTGCAAAATATAAAACGGACCGATCTGTAATTTTCCTTGTTTGATGGCCGCTTTGACCGCTTCGCGTTTTTCAGGTCGCACTTCTAAATAGTCATCCAAGATGATCGTCTGCCCATCTAGATGGAAGCTGTGGAACTCAGGGTCATTTTCAATTAACTCTAAAAGATCATCCATCAATTCAACTAGCCGCATGTGATGCTGTTCGTAAGGCATGTACCATTCCCGATCCCAGTGGCTGTGTGAGATGATATAAACTTGTTTCTTCATTGATTTTTACTCCTCGCTGTTTGCGTCGTTGGACTGCTTTTTGTGTCACTCGAATGGTGGTGGGTCGTGCTGCTTATTTTTCCACTCGGATATCGAAATAATCCATGACCAATTCACAAAACATCATGTTCGCCCACGAGAACCATTCTCTCGTGTATTGCGAAGGATCATCGACATCGAACCCTTCATGCATCAAATTTGTACCCGCATCTGTCGCCACTAACTGATCCAAAATTCGTTTCTTTTCTTCTTTGTCAGTGGTGGTCATCCCTTCCATTGCCATGGCGATCGGCCAAACATAATTTTCTGGTGTATGAGAGCTACCAATGCCTTTGGCGTATTTCCCTTCATAGAAATACGGATTTTCACTGCTCAACAACGTTTTACGGGTTTGAAGATAAAGGGGATCTTCCATGCTGCCATACCCCAAGTAAGGGGCGGCGATCAAATTCGGCACATTGCTGTCATCCATCAGGGTGCCATTGCCGAATCCATCCACTTCATAGGCGTAGACTTCTTCGCCAGCTTGGTTCGTGGTCAACCCGTATGCTTTAATCCCTGCTTCGATATCTGCTTGCAATTTTTTCGCTTGTGCCACGATCGCTGCGTCTTCTAAAACCGTCGTAAAGATTTCTTGGATATAGCCTAAGACCACCACCGCAAACATATTGGAGGGAATCAAATAGCCGTATTTGCAGGCATCATCACTTGGTCGAAAGCCTGACCAAGTCAAGCCGACAGGTTTCACTGGTGCGCCTTTGCCGCCATGAGTCAAGGTATCTTCTTTTCGCCAGGTATCCCGTTCAAAGCGATATGGAGATTCCTCATGATTTTGTTCTGTCACAAACACCTCCAAGGCTTTTTTGATGCCTGTTACAAAATCATCATTGAACTGATCGGTTCTACCTGTGTTTTTATATAGCAGATAGGCCAGTTGGATCGGATAGCATAGAGAGTCGATCTCATATTTGCGTTCCCAGATCCAATCGTTCATTTCAGTATCGTCTGTTTGGTGGCCAGCGCCATTGGCTGATTCGTTAAAGGCATTTGCGTAAGGATCGATCGTAATATAGTAGAATTGCTTTTTAACTAACCCGCTGATCATGCTTGCTAAGTCTTCATCTTCTTTGGCGATCACCAAATACGGACGAACTTGTGCAGTGGAATCTCGCAGCCACATCGCTGGAATATCCCCCGTCAGTAAAAAGGTCGTGCCATCCTCATGACGCTTGACCGTCGTTAATAGTGTATTGGCGAAAGCTGCGTTAAAATTTTTCGCCCAATCGGCATGCGTTTCTCCGCATAGATCCGTAATCGTTTCCATAAATGTTGCTACTGAAGTTGGTATTTCTTTATAAACCATTCCATCACCTTCCCTGATTTGATATATCAATTTACGAACCTAGTATATCATGAATTATCTGAATGTCTAGCGCTTTTCCAAAATAATTAAAGGGTTTTCATTTTTATTAGTTTATGGTATGCTAACAAATATGATATATCAAAAGGGGTTTTCTTATGAAACAACCATTATATAAAAAAATTTACGCGGAGCTTCACGAAGCCATCGTTGAAGGGCGATTAGCGCCTGGCAGTCGTGTCCCTACTGAAAAAGAACT
Organism: Enterococcus sp. DIV1083b; assembly: GCF_051713705.1. Lineage (NCBI taxonomy): Bacteria > Bacillati > Bacillota > Bacilli > Lactobacillales > Enterococcaceae > Enterococcus > Enterococcus sp. DIV1083b. Next base: position 1,089,407 of record NZ_JBIOQJ010000001.1, on the reverse strand, counting down.
ATCTGAACAATACCAAGTCAGTCGGATCACCTCTAAAAGAGCCTTGACGGAACTGGAACAAAATCAGCTGATCTATCGCGTGCAAGGCAGCGGCAGCTTTGTCCGAGAATTGAAGGAAAAAAAAGCGACTGGACGAATTTTGTTTGTCTTGCCCTTTGCCAATGATCTCTCTTTAGGAAACTTTACCGAAGGCATTTACCCCGTGATGCAAGAACACGGCTTTGAACTTTTGATGACACCAGTGGATTATTTGGAAAAAACGACGGCAGCTGAGCTGATGCAAGAATTCGACGGCCTGATCTATTACGCCAGCAATACGTTTTCTTACTATGACTTGCTGTTCGAATGTGCTGAAAAACACTTTCCTATCGTGACCTTAGATAAAAAGCTGCATGAGTTTGATTTTCCAGCGGTCATGCCAGATAACTTTCAAGGTGGACAGCTAGCTACGGAGCATTTACTTGCGTTGGGGCATCAACGGATCGCTTATATTTTTGGTGATACCCATCATCCACAATCCGTCCGTCAGCGTTATCTAGGTTACATCGATGCGCTGAAAAAAGCCCAAAGAACCTTTCGCACCAAGCTCGACGACACAGCTGCCAGTATCGCAAATGCGCTTGCCTACCTGGAAGAACATCAGGTCACGGCAGCCGTCTGTGAAAATGACTTGATCGCCATCGAATTGATGCGGGCATTGCGCCAAGCAGATTTGCACGTCCCTGCCAACATTTCCCTGGTTGGTTTCGATAATATCCAAGCCGCTGCCCTCGTTGATCCAGCACTAACGACCATCGGGCAGAATTTTGCGGAGATGGGGCGCTTGGCAGGAAACCAAGTGATTGAGAAAATCAACGCTGCGAAGGCAGCACCCCCAGTACCAACGGAGACGACCACCCATTTAGTGGCTGTTTCTTTGATCAAAAGAGAATCAACCCAATTAAAGGAGTGAACCAAGTGAACGTATCAATGATCGACACACGACACGGAACAGACAACCAATATAGTTTTTCCCATGGCAACTGCCTGCCTTATACAGGGGTTCCTTTTGGCATGAACTACTTTGCCCCGCAAACCAGCGATCAACGAGGCAGTTGGTGGTTTCATCCAGAAGATCGAACCTTTCAGGGCTTTCGCATCACCCATCAGCCTAGCCCTTGGATGGGTGATTTCAGCCATCTGACGATGCTGCCGCTAAACGGCACGCTTTCTGAAAATACCCTTTTCCATGCGCAAAGCTCGTATCGTCCGGAAGAAAGCACCTTTAATCCAGCCTTTCTTAAAATCAAGACGCAGCGGTATTTAACAACAACGACTTTGATTCCCAGTATGTATGGCGGTGTGCTGACTATTGAAAACTGCGGGGATCAGCCGGGTCTTGGCTTGTCACTGCCGGGTGACTATGTCTTAGAACAGTTGGATGAACAGACAGTGGCTGGTCAACTGATCGTATTTTCAGGATGCGAAGACGAAAGCTTCACCTTCCATTTCGTCTATCGTTTTGAAACACCCATCACGGCGATCGAAGGTGCCTTGACAGGCAAAGAAGCCTTCGTCGTTCTCCGCTTTGATGATTGCCAAACACAGACGATCCGTTTTGCAACCTCGTTTCTCAGTCGCGAACAAGCTTGTTTGAACTTGCAGCGGGAACAGCAATGGGCTCCTGCCGATTATCTGGCTTCTGTCCAACAGCAATGGAATCATTTTTTGCAAAAAATCGAGATCGAGCATCACGATCAAGCACAAGTTTCTACTTTTTATCATAATTTTTATCGCTTATTCTTGTTTCCTCAAACCTTCTTCGAAATCGATCAAGAGGGTCGCAAAGTGCACTGGGATACCTTGGCAAAAGCGATCAAACCAGGACCACTGTACACAAACAACGGCTTTTGGGATACGTATAAAACTGTCTACCCGCTCTTTTCACTCTTGGCTGTCGAACAATTGGAAGACATGCTGGAAGGCTTTTTGAACAGTTATCGCGAAAGCGGCTTTTTACCAAAATGGCTATCACCTGATGAGCGTGGATTGATGCCCGGGACGCTGATCGATGCCGTGATCGCTGATGCCGCAGTAAAAGACATTCGTCCCGATTTGATGCCCGAATTTTTAGCAGCGATGAAAAAAGGTGCCACCGTCCAAAGTGAAAATCCCAATTATGGTCGGCGCGGCACGACGGACTATTTGACTTACGGGTATGTGCCATTGACGCATCATGAATCGGTCAATCACACCCTTGATTATTGTTACAGTGATTTTTGTATCTCACAAGTCGCGCAACAGCTGGGTGACGAGCAAGCAGACTATTATCAGCAGCAATCGCAAAATTACCGCAACATTTTCGATCAGGAGACCGGCTTTATGCGGGCAAAAGACCCAGATGGCGCTTTTCGTCCAGAGTTTAGTGACACACGCTGGGGCTTGGATTATGCAGAAGGCAGTGCGTGGCAAAGTAGTTTTGCTGTTTACCATGATTTCGCTGGCTTGATCACTGCACACGGCGGCAAAGCGGCCTTTGAAGCAAAACTGATCGACTTGTGCAATCAAGAACCTCGCTATACGACAGAAGGCTACGGGTTCGAGATCCATGAAATGAGTGAGATGGCCGCACTCGATTTTGGTCAGCTGGCGATCTCCAATCAGCCAAGCTTCCACTATCCGTATCTATTCAGCTATTTGGGCAAACCAGAAATGGCACAGCCCTTGATCAAGCAGTTACTGACACAGTGCTTCAATGACTCACCAAAAGGCTTTCCTGGCGATGAAGACAACGGCAGCATGGCTGGTTGGTACATCTTCAATGCCTTGGGCTTTTATCCAGTCACACCGGGGACAGGCGAATATGTCATTGGCATGCCCTTATTTGATCAAGCAACACTGCATCTTGCTTCAGGCAAAGACTTAGTGATCAAGAGCACGCCCAATGCGCCGCAACAGCTCTTCGTGGATAAAATTACATTGAACGAAGAACCCTTCGAGCGATTATTTTTCACCCACCAAGAATTGACTGCCGGTGGTACATTGAACTTCCAGCTAGGTATCGTCCCTCGCAGCAAAGAGTGGTCAGCCGATGCCTATCCTTATAGCGTCAGTCAACCACATGCATAACGAAAAAACCGCTCCTTAGCAACAGGCAGCAGTCTACTTTCAGTCAATTGAAAGTGCACGCTGTCCCTGCCAGGGAGCGATTTTTTTATTGTTTCATTTGTAGCGGTAACAGACGTTCGATAGTTTTCAGCACGCCATTTTCATCGTTTGATTTGGTCACAAACGCTGCCGCTGCCTTGACTTCCTCAAAGGCATTGCTCATGGCGAAACTAAACGTGCCAGCTGCCATCAACTCCAAATCGTTCAAGCCATCGCCGAAAACCATTGTCTCCTCGGGTGTGACGTGCAGCAATTCTTGCAAGTGTGCCACAGTCGTTCCTTTGTGGACGCCTTGATTGGTGATATCGATCCAAGCGGCTTCCGAAGCCACGATGTACGCTTCATTAGTAAATTCGCTTAACTGTTGGACATGCTCAAAACAACGTAGTTTGGGATCAAAAATAGTGAGCTTCACAAAATCTTCTGTGATAGTTTGATAATCCGCCACCGTTTTGACCACCCGATAAGAGCCACGCACTTTCTGCGCATCCGCTTCATTGGTTGTGTCAGCAATGTACGCCGCAGTCGGTGTACAAGCGATGATCACATGATCTTGCGCAATCGCAGCGAGCTTCGCAATGATCCGCCGCCCTAATTCGTTTGGCAGCAGCGATTCAAAGATGTACTCTCCTTGATGTTTGATGCGGGTCGCGCTATCCCCAAGAATCCAAACATCCGCTGCTGCTTCACCAAACAGTTCTTCCACTCGTTCACACTGTTTGCCGGTACACGCAGCAAAAGCAACACCCGCTTCTTTCATTTGTTGGCTGACTTGTTCATAATAAGGCCGATCAAAACTGCCTTGGCTGTTCAAAAATGTGCCGTCTAAATCTGTGATGACTAATTTGATCATACGTTTCTCTTCCCCTCTACCTCGTGTCCTCTTCATGGCGAATCACTTAATTAACATTGTTAATTAAGTATACTTATTTTCAAGTTTTCCGTCAAGTCAGTCTTTTAAAAACTTTACATCGTTCCATCCCGTCGGTATACTTAATTAAATCACTTCATTAAGGAGAACACCTATGGCTTCTACCACCCATTCCATTCGCCAGCAAAACAAACAGCTGGTTTTAAAAACCTTATTTCAAAACGGGGCATTATTCGCCTCCGATTTAGTAAAGAAAACCGGCATCAGCATGGTCACCACTAACTCATTATTAAAAGAATTGTTGGCAGAGGGGGAAATCACTAAAGGTCCGCTGGAGCAAAAAGAGCTAGGGCGGCCTGCTGTGACCTATCAGCTCAACCAAGACCGAGGTCATTCTCTTTTGCTTAGCTTTATTGATCACGATGGTTCCTTGGCTCTTTGGTCCATGCTAATCGACCGCAAGGGAAAGGTTTTGGCAAAACACGACCAGCCCTTTCCTGATGTTGCCCCCCATCGCTTTCAAGAATGTGTAACGAACGAGCTAGCATTATTTCCCTCTGTGGAACAGATCGCCCTCTTTTTACCAGGAAAAATCAGTGGAGGAACCGTGACTTCCAGCTGGTATGAAAAATTCAATGGCTGGCACCTGGCAGCCCTCGTGGCAGAGATCACTGCACTGCCCTTCTACTGTCAAAACGATGCCCATATTATAACGATCGGCTATTGCATCGCCCAACAGATCTCTTTGCAGCAAACCATCGTCGGCATGTACAATCCCGAAAAAAGCATGCCTGGTATCACGCTCCTGGTCAATGGTGCACTTTTAGAAGGAAAAGATGCCCTAGCGGGAGAGGCAAAATTTTTGCCCGGCTACTTGGATCAAGGGGCACCGCAAGACCGCACGGCTTTGGTTCAGCGCCTGACAAGCTTACTGCCATTTTACAATGCAGCTTTTGCCCCCCACTGTATTATTTTAGCCAGCAGTGATGCAGTAAAAACCGATCTCTTAGACGCGATCCAAAAAAATCCATTGCTGCAGCAACAACCCAATCAGCCTGCTTTTCATTATATCGATGCCATCGAGGAAGCCATGGTGCTAGGCATGCACTGGCTGATTTTCCGCAAGACACCTTTTGACTTAGCCCGTTGATGACACAATGACCATAGAATAATAGAGGCGGTGTGATATGAAAATAGCTATCATTGGTGCTGGTCCTCGTGGACTTTCACTTTCAGAACGACTGATCGCTCATAGCAAACAAAACAAACAAGCCATCAACTTGCTGCTGTTTGATCCCTTTCTTCCTGGGGCAGTTTGGCGCACGGACCAATCGGCGGATCTGCTATTGAATTCTGTAACCAGTCAAGTCACCCTTTTCACGGATGACACATTAAGCACCGGCGGTCCCGTGGTCAAAGGACCTACCTTATACGAATGGGCAGTGACAGAAGGGAAACATTTCGCAGCCACGCATGCCCCTGAGCTCGTTACGGAATGCACAGCACTTGATTCACTTGATCCTAACGGGCATTGCTCGCGGGCGTTATATGGCCTCTATCAGCAGTGGTTTTATCAGCAGCTATTAAAAGAGCTGCCTGAATCCATTACCGTCAACCATCTATCAGACAGTGTCAGCTCCTTGACCCCTCTTTCCAAAAATCGCTACCAGTTGACGACGGCTCACCACACATTTCTTGTTGATGCCGTCGTCTTAGCTACAGGCCATTCACAAGCCCAACTGTCAGCAGCAGAACAACGATTGGCGGCTGCCGCAGAAAATAATGGCTGGTTTTATGCACCGCCAGCCAATGCGGCAGATACGGATCTAAGGGCGGTGAAAGCTGGAGAACCTATGATTTTACGGGGACTAGGACTTGCTTTTTACGATTACGTCACCCGCTTGACCAGCGGTCGGGGCGGAACCTTCGTCAAAGTCAATGGATCCCTCGTCTATCAACCTTCTGGTGAAGAACCGCAAATCATCGCAGGTTCTCGTCGGGGTGTCCCGTATCATCCTCGTGGCCGCAATCAAAAAACACCGACGCAGCAGCGAAAGCCCGTTTTTTTGACCCCTGAACGCCTAGCTACTTGGCAAGCAGCCAAAACGGTTGCTGGCAAGACCCTACTCTTCTATTTAAAAAAAGAGGCAGAACTCGTCTATTATCAGACGCTGCTTTTAGAAAAACAGCTGCTGGACAAAGATCAGCTTGCCGCTTTTACCGCCGCCTTTGTTGCCTCTGAAGGATCTGAAGACTTGCTGAAAAAATGGCAGCTTCCTACGACGGAGTGGTGGTCATGGCAACAACTAGCCGACCCCTTTGCTCAGAAAAAGCAACAGTCGTTGCAAGACTTTTTCATTGCACTATTACGTACCCAAATCCAAGATGCCGAAAAAGGCAATCTAACAGGACCTATCAGCAGTGCCTTGGAAGTCTTCAAAGATCTGCGGGACCCGATTCGGTTTGTTCTCGATCATCAGCTAATGCCAGCACAAGACCTGAAAACACTCTTTTGGCAGTCTTTCGTTCCCTTGAACAGCTTTTTATCGATCGGACCGCCAGTTCAGCGACTGCAGGAACTGGTGGCATTGATGGAAGCGGGAGTGGTAACCTTACTAGGTTCTGACATGACTGTTGAGATCGAGGAGGCTTACTGTACGTATTCAAAGCGATTTGACGACACACGCTATCACGCGACGCAACTAATTGAGGCTCGCATTCCATCGACAGCGATTCGTCGAACCAATAATTCCTTGTTGCGGCAACTGCTAAACGATCGGATCATTCATCCACACCACTTGGCGATCCCCAATGAGGTGCCTTTTGAGACGGGTGCGATCGCCATCGATCCTGAGACCAATCAGATCCTTGGACCAGATGACCGCCCTTACCCTACCCTCTATTGTTTTGGGATTCCCACAGAAGGCATCCACTGGCTGACGGCTGCCACTGCTCAGCCAGGAACCGATGCTTGGAATTTACGGCAGGCGGACCAGATCGCCGCTGACCTCTTGCACCACACCTTCTAGTCGCTTCTGTTCTATCAAACGCAAACTTCCGAGGAAACGCTTCGGAAGTTTTTTGTTTTTCTTTCGCAAATCCGCTGAAAGGATTTTTCTTTTTTTGAATATTCTTGAAATTTCCTTTAATTGTTACACGAAAATTGCGACAGTCCTAGAAAACCGTTACAATGGAAGAAACGAACGTAGGGAGGTTATCAGATGACCGCTGAATTACAAAAAATAGATGCCTTGATCGCAGAAGTGGAAAAAGTGATTTTAGGCAAACGAGATGTGATCCAATTTACCGTGGCTGCGCTGCTTGCTGGCGGACACGTTTTATTCGAAGATATCCCCGGTGTCGGGAAAACGATGTTGGTCAAATCGTTAGCCAAAGCCATTCAAAGTGACTACAAACGGGTACAGTTTACCCCAGACCTTTTACCTAACGATGTGTTAGGTGTGTCGATTTTTAATTCCCAAAGCCACCAGTTCGAGTTTCGTCCTGGCCCGATCTTCACCTCCGTCCTCTTGGCAGATGAGATCAACCGAACCACACCAAGGACGCAAGCCTCACTCTTAGAAGCTATGTCAGAAAATCATGTCACCATCGACAATCAAACGTACCCATTGAGTCCCCACTTTTTTGTTTTAGCCACGCAAAATCCAATCGAGTATGAAGGAACGTATCCTTTGCCTGAAGCCCAATTGGATCGTTTTTTGTTCCGCCTGCATATCGGTTACCCAGATTTTCAAGATGAGCTCGCCCTCTTGACTGGAAAACGACAGCAAAGCTTGGATCAGATCCAAACCATTTTACATGCTGATGAAGTGACCGCTTTAAAAGCGATGGTCGATGACGTGTATGTCGATGAGCGGGTCGCCCGTTACGCATTGCAGCTGGTTCAAGCGAGCCGTCAGCATAATGCCATTGACCTTGGTATCAGCCCTCGTGGTGGGATCGCCTTCTTAAAAGGGGCCAAAGCGTTAGCATTGACGGAAGGTCGGACCTTTGTCACGCCGCAAGACTTGCAGCGAATTTTACCAGCAGTCTTCGGTCATCGTTTATTACTGAAAGGTGGCGTTCATGCCAGCACGGAGACCCTTTCAGACTTGATGAAACAGATGATCCAACGAGTGCCTGTCCCAACGAGGAGATAGCGATGAAGAAAAAGAAGCTTGAACGCCTGCTGCGCCTCCTGTTGTTTAGCGCTGCCTATTTTCTGCTGCTGGCTTACTGTGTGATCTTCAATAATAATGCTGGCTGGAGCCTTTGGTTTTTACTGACTTTGTTATTGTTGCTTGATGCAGTATTCTTGCTCCCCTCCCTCAAGAAGGTTCAAATCATTTTAGAAGAGTCGATCCAAGCTGAAACACACACAGCGATCACCTTACCGCTGCAAGTCTTCAAGTATCGCCCGACGCTGCTGCCGCTGGTCGATTTCACCTTACAGTTTGACGATCGTTTCAAGGAAAGTCATCACAGCACCTTTTATCGAGGCAATCTGATTCGGCTGCAGCTGCCTTGGACCCCAAAGGAGCGAGGCATCTATGAAGAATTGCCCGTTCAATTGTACAGCCATGATCTCTTTGGCTTTTTTGAAAAAAGCTACGCTGCAGTTGCGAAACAATCGATTTTTATCCTGCCTAAATTGGCGCCAGAAGCCGTTACCCTGCTGCCATTTTTTAAACAGCAAGTCCGCAGCCAAACCCACGGAGAACCCAATTTTTCTATTCGACAGTTCCGTCAATACCAGTTAGGGGATTCCTTAAAAAATATCGATTGGAAATTATCCAGCAAACAACAGGAATTGATCTATCGCGAACGAGAACATGAAGCAGAACATGACATCGTTCTGCTCTTTTGGGGAGAAGATCATCCTGCTTTTGAAGAGACTTTGACACTGTTTTATTCGATCCACCATTTCTCGCAAAATCAACGACTTTTTCAGCCGCTCTTGATTGGTGACGGATTGACTTCTCCTTACCAAACGGATGCCGCTGCCTATGCCCAGATCCTTCCCTTCGAGAAAGTTCCTGAAGGGGTACCGCTTTTGACTGGCAGCCATCTTGTCTTCATTACCCCGGTTTTTACCCCACAACTGGAAGACTACCTCAGTCAGTTGGAAGCAAAAAACAGCTGCCAAGTGTTTACCTACGCTGATTTAATGAGGCAGTTGAATAAACTTGAGGAGGCGGTAGGATGAGATTTATTAAGAAAGCGCTGATTGGTCTTCTGACCTTTCTCAGTCTATCACTGGTGATCTTGCCGTTTATCGCAGTTTATGACCTTGGCAATCAGTTCACCCTTTTAACTTATGCCTTTAGTGTCTGTTTGATTTTGACCGTGGTGCCGAAAGTCCGTTACAGTTTGCCTTTGCTGGCAGCCGCTTGGCTGATCGTCTTGTATCGGATCTTTCCTTATGGGACTGCCTTTTCTTTTGATTGGCTGCTGCGTTTTTGGCTAGACCTGCACCGTGCCTTTCAAGAGATCCTCAGCGGTGAAGTCGGCTATATCACCGAACTGGCGGCGGTGACATTGATCGTTAGTTGGGTTTTGTTTTTAGCGATCTTACCGATCGCTTATCAACGCTTTTTCTTGATTTACGCTACCATGATCGGCTACTTGCTAACAGTCGTGATTTTTAATCAATTTGATCTGACGTGGCATTTGATGGGTATTTTTCTTTGTGCCTTGGCTTCTTCACTGATCCAGCGCAGCGTCTTTCAATCCAGTCAAACGATCGCTCCCTGGTTCGCTGTGATGCTATTGATTGGTGGACTAGCCGTCACTGCTGTCTACTTGCCGCAAACGAGCCTGCGGGAACAGTTGGCAGCCCGTTCCACGCCTATACGGACAAATCTGAATCAGCTGGGTTTTTATCAATTTATTGAAGATCATGGCACGCCCAGCGGCTCTCGCACTGGATTCAGTGAAAACGACCGTCAATTAGGCGGACCACTACTGGATGATGCGACGATTTTATTTGAAGCGCAACAAGAAACCCCGCATTACTGGCGGGTGGAAAGCAAAGATTTTTATTCTGGTAAGGGCTGGATCAGTACGAGCCGCGAAGAGGCTCGCTTAGAAGCAGAGGCCGTCACGATCGCGGATCAAAGCTATCAGCAAGCCTATCTTGAGAACGAATCCGTTCGGATCCAATTTCAAAACCATGGAGACTATGTCCCATTGCCCTATGGACGCAGCACGTTGTCCCTTGAAAACGGTGCTCGCGGTTTTCAGATCAGCGACGCCATCCAGCGGGTCGATCTCATTGATCCACTCCCAGACACCACCTTGACCTTCGATTGGGACCATCCAGATTTTGCCGCAGAAAATCTCCAAAATCTGCCTTTGATCTATCCGGATTCTCCGATCGATTATATCCAGTTACCCGATTCTTTGCCGCAGCGGGTACGAGATCTCGCAGCTGAGATCACCGCTGACAGCAACAGTCTGTTTGATCAAGTCACGGCGGTTGAAAGCTATTTGAAAGATCCGCTCGTATTCCGCTATTCCAAAACCGATGCCGTCGTGCCTGCAGAAGAGCAAGATTATGTTGATCAATTTTTATTTGAATCACAAGTCGGCTACTGTGACAATTTTTCCACGGCAATGGTCGTGCTACTACGGAGTTTAGAGATCCCTGCTCGCTGGGCAAAAGGCTTTTCTCCTGGATCTCCTGCGACAGAAAACGGCATCACTACCTATACCGTTCGCAACTTGAATGCCCACTCATGGGTGGAGGTCTACTTTGACGGATACGGTTGGGTGCCTTTTGAACCGACCCCTAGTTTCCAAAATCCAGATCGTCCCGTGTTGACTCAAGAATCTACTAGCTCCGAAGAAACGCCGACCGCTAGCAGTGAAACAACACCAACGAGCAGCAGGGAAACAGAAAGTAGCGAAACCACGACCAGCAGTTCTGCAACAGCCGCGGTTACCGATGACGTTTGGTTGACTGAGGAGCTGAAACAAACGCTGCGCAATGGCTTCTTTGGAAGCTTAGCTCTCCTAGGACTTGGCCTGCTTTTCTATTTCCGCCATTCGTTTTTCCGTATTCATTTATGGTTGATCTGCCGCTTTAACAAACAGCCGCTAGTTGCTGCCTATCCTTTGTTTTTACGGCAAACGACGAAAGTTCTGTACCGTAACGAGGCGGAGCCGTTGATCGATTATGCCCAACGACTCGAAGCATTCTATCCACTGTTTCATGGTGATTTTATCCGCTTGACGCAGCAATACGAAGCCTACCTTTACAGCCAAGAACAGCCGGCTGGCCAAGAAGCCTTCTTGAAGCAAGTCGCTGCCCAAATCAGTCAGCTGAAAAAAATCAACTAAGCGGTGAGGATAAACGACAAAAAAACGTATCGATCAAAGGATCGATACGTTTTTTGCTCTAGGCGTTTCCTTGACGTTTTTGAACGGCAATAATAATCAGCTTTGTGATTTCCATCAAAACAACTGCTACAGCAGCCATTGCGATACATAGACCGACATGTCCTAAAGTGAAGGTTGCTGGAATCGCAAAGACTTCACGGATTCCAGGAATCAAGGTAATGCTGTATAGTCCACCACAAACGACGATCGCCAACCATACCATTTTATTGGCAAAAAGGCCAGCTTGCCAAGCAGTCTCGGTATTTGAGCGTGCTGGCAATGTTTGCAATGTCCGGCTCCAGATAAGTGTTGAGAAGGCCATCGCTACACCTAACTCAGGTGATTGGCTCATCCCTAACCATTGTGCCAAAATCACGACAGCGGCAATCAAAATACCGCGATACGTTACTGAGATCAAAGTTTTTCCAGTGAAGATACCTGCATTTGGATCTCTAGGCTGGCGCTGCATGATCGTTGGTTCGGCTTTTTCCATTCCTAGAGCAATCGCTGGTAATGAGTCGTTGACTAGGTTGATAAAGAGCAGCTGCAAGGCAGTAAATGGATTGTCCCAACCCATCACTAAGGCAAAGACGATCGCAATGATCGCACCTAAGTTTCCAGCAAACAAATACGAAATGGCTTTTTTGATGTTGTCAAAGACGTTTCGGCCAACTTCTACGGCACGAATGATCGAGGCAAAGTTATCATCCGTCAAGACCATCGCCGCTGCATCTTTGGCAACGTCCGTTCCGGTTCCCATTGCGATCCCGATATCCGCTTGTTTCAAGGCGGGTGCATCATTGACCCCATCTCCGGTCATGGCAGAGATCTTGCCTTTGTCTTGCCAAGCCCGCACGATACGGATTTTGTTTTCCGGCGAAACACGAGCATAAACCGTGATTTTGTCTAATTGATCCGCTAGTTCGGTTTCAGAAAGAGCATCCAATTCCGTACCAGTCAAGGCTAAATCGCCCTCGGCTGAAATACCGATCTCTTGTGCGATCGCCACGGCTGTCGTTTTGTGGTCCCCTGTGATCATAACTGTTTTGATACCAGCAGATTTAGCATCCGCTACGGCTTGTTTGACTTCTTTACGAGGAGGATCGATCATTGCCATCAAACCAACCAAAATCAGCTCGTTTTCATCCTCTAGTGTCAATTCTCGTGATTGGGCATCGGTCAATGGACGGTAAGCAAACGCCAAGACCCGTAATGCCCGTTTTGAGAATTCTTCGTTTTGATGTTGCAATTTATTTCTGATTTCATCTGTTAAAGGCACGACTTGATCATCGATCAAGACTTTAGTACTGCGGCCAAAGACGATGTCTGGACCACCTTTGGTCAACAATAAATGTTCGCCATCGATCTCATGTAAGGTGGACATCAATTTACGATCAGAATCGAAAGGCAATTCTTGCAAACGAGGAAACTGTTGACGAATCGCCCGATAAGGCTGATTTAGTTTCTCACTGTAATCCAGAAAAGCAATTTCAGTAGGGTCTCCTAGCTTCGCCCCATCTTCACTGATGGCAGCATCATTTGCCAAAACACTGATCTCTACCAAGCGTTTTTCAGGCAATGTCCAGGTAGTTGGCTCATCGGAGAACGTACCCGTTTGCCCATTTGGTAAATAGTAGTCAACAACGGTCATTTTGTTTTGGGTCAAGGTCCCTGTCTTATCGGTACAAACGATACTCGTTGAACCCAATGTTTCAACCGCTGGTAGTTTTCGAATGATGGCATGACGCTTCGCCATTTGTTTTGTTCCAATGGAAAGGACGATCGTCACGATCGATTGCAAGGCTTCTGGAATCGCTGCTACGGCTACGGCTACCGCAAACATAAAGGCGTTGACTAAGTCTTCCGTCATATCGCCTGTTCCGTCACCTAAGAACAACCGTGCGACTTGAACCCCTAAAATAATCAATGAAAGGACCAAGATCGCCAAGCTCAGTTTTTTACTGAAGCTGTCCAATCCTCTTTGCAATGGTGTTTTGTGTTCAACTGTACTTTCCAATAAGCCAGCCACTTGACCGATTTCCGTCACATTACCAGTCGCAGTTACGATAAACCGACCACGTCCATAAGTGACGATCGTTCCACTGAAGACCATGTTGTCACGGTCGCCGATCGGTGCGGTACGATCGATCACACCTAATTCTTTTTCCGCTGGCGTTGATTCCCCAGTCAGCATTCCTTCATCGACCTTCAAAGAACCCTCTTCGATCAATCGACCATCTGCTGGTACATAGTCCCCAGCTTCTAAAATAACGATATCGCCGACAACCAATTCTTTCGCCAGCACACTTTGTTCTTTGCCATCCCGAATGACGTTAGCATCTGGTGCCGACAGGCTTTTCAAAGCGTCTAACGACCCTTCGGCTTTTTTCGTTTGAATCACACTGACGACGGAATTCAACAAGAGTACTGCGAAGATAACGATCGACTCAACGTGGGCACCCATAACCATTTGGATGATTGCCACGATCAGCAAGACGATCACCATCGCATCTTTGAAGGTATCTAAGAATAAGGCAAAGCTAGATTTCTTAGGTGCTTCCTTCAGCTGGTTCAAGCCATTTTCTAACCGCTTGACTGCCTCTTGCTGCGTCAACCCCTCTGGACTGCTCTGGACCTCTGCCATAATTTCCGAGATTTCTTTTTGATACATTTCTTTCGCCAATTTTTTTGCCCCTTTTAATTTTATTTTCCTTAGGCACTCTGCTAGAAAAAAAGAGACCTAAGACAAGTATACGCTTGTCTTAGGTCTCACCATTTCAAATAATACCAGAAAGCTGTCGCCAGCTTACTTACTGTTGATATTATCGCAGCTTGCGCCACCGGTTACTCCCCTAAGGAATAATAATAAGAATGTATCATTATCATAACGGAAACTTTTGTGCTTGGCAACTATAAAACATCAATTTGAAAATTTTTTGAAAACATTCTTTTTGTTCCCATTCCTTTTTTTCTGTTACACTAAGGAAGAAAGAAATTTGTACGTTACAGGAGGAAAAACGATGGATCTTTTTGATACTTTTACCCGCCATAGCTCTGTCCGAGATTTTCAACCCCGGCCACTATCAAAGGAACTCAAGCAAAAATTAGTAACGGTTGCCCAGAGCGGTTCCAGTTCGAACTTTGTTCAAGCCTATTCGATCATTGAGGTCAGTGATCCTGAAAAACTGGCTGCCATCGAAGAAATTGCCGGTGCCCCAAATTACATCACTCGAACGGGCGTCTTCTATCTTTTTGTCGCCGACTTACATAAACACCAGCAGCTGCTGACCCAAGCAGGGGTGCCTGATACCCACTTAACCACGATGGAACCATTTATTGTGTCTGTCGTCGATACGACCATCGCTGCCCAAAATATGGTAGCATATGCTGAAGCACAAGACTTAGGAATTTGCTACATCGGCGGCATCCGCAATGATTTGCCTCGTATCGCAGAACTTGTCGGCTTACCAAAATTGACGTTTCCGTTATTCGGTTTAACGATCGGCTATCCGCAACACAGAAATGAGCCGAAAGTCCGCTTGCCCCAAGAAGCGATCGTAAGTGTCGATCAGTATCAACCGCTGACGCAGGAGCAAACAGCCCAGTACAACCAAACGACGGAAGCCTATTATGCACAACGCAGCAGCAATCAACAGCAAACCAATTGGCAAACGAAAATGACGGAATTTTTCCGTGAACCGCGGCGTCCAGATGTCGCTGCCTTTATGAAGCAACAAGGCTTCTCAGACTACTTCGGTGAATGAGGACACTAATTACCACGGGAAAATAAAAAACGATCTTTGGCAAGGAATCTTGTCAGGATCGTTTTTTGCTTAGTGTAAAAAATCAGGTTCAGGCTGCTCTTGTATCTTTGTCGCGCTAATTAACGTGCGGCTTCTTGTGCGGTTTCGTTGACGGCAACTGCCTGCTCACATTTTTCTATTAATGCTACTAACGCTTTATCTAACACTGCTTCATTTTCGGAGGTTCGCTGACTGATTTGCATCATAGGCTGCGCCGCAAGATCCAGCAAATAGGTAGGGATTGCTTCTTTTTCAGCAAAAGTGCCCTTGATCAGCGGCTGGTAGACAGACTCGCCACAGGGTCCGGTTTTGATAAAGGCTAGTTCGAACTGCGCCTTCCCTGACAAACGCAACCGATAGACCCCTTCTTTGGTCAGCAGTTTTTCATCGGCAAAGCGTGCCTGTAATCGTGCGAAACGTTCGTAATCCATGGTATCTGCTCCTTTTTGATTCCTTCTTTTCTCTAGTGTAGCAAATTTCTTGTTAGCAAAACATCTTTTTCATAGAGAACGCCTCCTTTTTCCTCGTTTGGTAATTTTTCACTTTACAAACAGAACAAACGTTCGTATAATTCAAGTGAGGTGAATGTGTATGCCAGCTGCAAAAATCGCTTATGCAAAACAAGAAACCTATGCATTTGAAAAACACTATTATGAATTGGTAAACTTTCCCACACCAGTGGCGCTTTTGTTTGATGAATTCTCACTGACGATGGAGCGCAATCAAAAATCGTATATTGCGATCCCCGCGCGCTATTCCGTCTTAAAGGTTCCGCTCGTCTTTGTTTTTCGACTAGAGACTAAGGATGCGCCTGTTTATTATTATGAGCACGTACTCGCTGAAAATAAGATCATTCGCCGCTACAACCCCGAGCGTAACTATTTGCCCGGCGGAAGATAGACCAATGGTTCAACCCGTTTGCTATACTCAGCGGCTGCACTCTCCTGATGCATATCACTGAGCAGCAGTTCGAATATTTGTCATCCAAACGAAACCCCTCTATACTAAAAAGAAAGGGGTTTTTCACAATGACGAAAAAACCGCCGCAAACGTCTGAAGAAAAGGAAGCCGCTTCTAACAATATGGGACTGGGGATCGGTGTCGGAATGGCATTAGGTGCTGCATTTGGACTGCTGTTTTTTGACAACCTGGCATTAGGCATGGGTTTAGGCATCGCACTAGGTGTAGCGATCGGTGCGGGCATGGATCAAAAAAGCAGCAAAGACAAGAAATAGCTGCAGCAAGGAGCTGTATTTATCTGTTACAAATTGCTGCCCAGTAAATACCAAAAAAGCCTAGGTTCTGCACTTGTTGTGCAAGACCTAGGCTTTTTTGCTACTTCGAGCAATATTCTCGAAAGCAGCTGCTTCACAGTTGGTTACAGCAGATTTCTTTTCGCCATTTCTGCGCGATACAGTTCATAGACCGCATCACTTTGCTTTGCATGGCTGCGGTAAAAGAGCCCATAAGAGAAAATCGTTTGGAAATTGCTTCCTTGATTTGCTCGTGCTACAGCATGGTACAAATTCGCCAATTGCTGATCAGACATCTTCCCGCTTTTGATTCGTTTGGCAACTGCTTTTTGGGAAAGGGTAAATAAAATCGTCGTAAATACTTGATAAACCACCCAAATCGCCAGAATAACCAAAATAAATTTCACCAAATCAGGCATCACTTTTCAACTCCTTACAAAAAGTAAATCATTCAGATGATTTGATGTCAATAATAAAATAACCCAACGAAAATAAAATATTTATTTCCCAAAGTAATAAAATAGCAGTACGACATTGATTGAAACAATCAGTCGTACTGCTATTCCTTTATTGCCTCTATTCATCTAAGTATTAATAAATCGACTCAGCTAAAAAAAGAATAGACGGTATTAATATCTCTTTATTTCGCCAAACGGTAGATAGCATCTGCATAAATCACCGCTGCGTTGAATAGGTCATCCAAGCTCATAAATTCATTGGCTTGGTGCATGGTGTCAACATAGCCAGGGAACATTGCGCCATAAGCAACGCCGCGTTTCAATAGACGGCCGTATGTGCCGCCGCCGATGATTTGTTCGAAGCCTTTTTCGCCGGTATGTTCTTCATAAACCGCCAATAAAGTTTCTACCAATGGATCATCTGCTGGCACGTAGTGAGGTTCCATGTTGCGGTCATTGCGGGTAACGGTTGCCCCTTCCATACCGACGGTGCGTTCCACACCGATTTCAAGTCCTTCCGCAGTTACGCCTTTAGGATAACGGAAGTTCAATGCGATAAAGTTGTCTGCTTGTGTTCCTGCTTGGTTCGCTTTAAAAGCAAACAAGCCAGCATTCATAGTCAATTTACCCATTTTTTCATCTTCGTACGCCACACCTAATTTTTCACCGTAGAAATCTTCATGGACATAGGCTGCTGCTGCATGGATGAATTGTTTTGCGCCGCCGCCAAAGGCATAGTTATCTAAGAAGACTGCTAAGAAAGTCCCCGCATTGATTCCTGATTGTGGGCTGGCACCATGAGCACCTTTACCGACTAATTCGATCGTCACTTGTTCATTTTCTGTTTCAATCGTCCCCGTCACTGGATTGGCTTCAACGTAATCGAAAAAGGCTTTTTCGATCGCTAATGCTTCTTCTGTTGATGGAGCAATGAAGCTTGCTGTTGCCGTTCCTGGTACCATATTTTCTCGCAAGCCAGCAGTAAAGCTTTGCAGCGTGAAGTCTCCTTCATTGTTGCCTTGGAAATGGATCCCTAATGTCACATTTCCTTTTTCTCCATTAATGATTGGGAAATTGGCATCTGGTGAGAAGCCAAAATCAGGCTTTTCTTCATGCTCAAAGTAGTAATCCATATCTGCCCAGCCGCTTTCTTCATCAGAACCAACGACAAAACGGATTTTTTTCGATAATGGCAAGCCCAATTCTTTGATGATCTTCATCCCATAATAGGCAGCCATTGAAGGACCTTTATCATCAGAAGAACCACGAGCATAGATTTTGTTGTCATTGATGACTGGATCATAAGGATCGGTTGACCAGCCGTCACCTGCAGGAACAACATCCATGTGGCCGAAGATCCCTAATGTTTCGTCTCCTTCACCAAATTCGATGTGACCAGCGTAGTTATCGACGTTTTTGACTGTGAAGCCATCACGTTCGCCATAAGCTAGCATGTGTAGCAACGCATCACGAGGTCCAGGACCAAATGGCGCATCCGCAGTCGCTTTATCATCTTCTCTTTCACTTTTCACTTTCAATAGATCAATCAAGTCGTTCAGCAAATCGTCTTTGCGGGCTTCGACCTCTTTTTTCCAATCGATTGTCATAGTGTTCCCTCCATTTCTGTTCTCGCTATTTATGATAACACTCTTAAACCAAAAAAGGAAAAAAAATTGCGCCTTTTTCCATGGGTCTTTTCTATGAAATTTCTAGGAAACAGGTATAATAAATATAACTCGATTTTGATTAACGAAAGGAGTCATTGCATGGAGCAACTTGATTCTGCAATTTTATCCAAAGTGATCCAACAGCGCCCGACAAAAAGCCACAAAGGCACTTTTGGCCGAGCCGTTTTAGTAGGGGGCAACCGCCAATTCGGTGGGGCGATCTTAATGGCTGCGCAAGCCTGTGTGTATGGGGGAACTGGTTTGACCACCGTGATCTCCGATGGCGTCAACCGAACCGCCCTGCACGCCCGCTTGCCTGAAGCGATGTTTGTCGATTGGCAGCAAACAGAACTGATCGATACGGTCACCGAATCGGCAGACGTCCTACTGATTGGTCCTGGATTAGGCGAAGGAAAAAGCAATTTTGATCTGCTGCAGCGGATCGTTTCTGCCCAAAAAGAACACCAATGGTTAGTGATCGATGGTTCGGCGATCAATTTGGCTGCCAAATATCCGCTGATCATCCCCTTTCCTGAACAAGTCGTCTTCACGCCGCATCAGATGGAATGGCAACGGCTCAGCGGACTGGCAATTGCCGACCAGACAGAAGAAAACAACCAGCAAGCCCAACAAAAACTCGGAAGTCTGGTAGTCTTAAAAAGCCATCGCACACAAATTTACGGCAGCAGCATCGCCCAAAATCCCCTCGGAACACCCGCTATGGCGACTGGTGGGATGGGTGATACGCTGGCAGGCATGATCACCAGCTTTTTGGCACAGTTTGAAAAAACAGAGGAAACGATCCAAGCGGCTGTCTATCTCCATAGCCTGATTGGCGAAGCATTGGCAAAAGAGCACTATGTCGTTTTGCCGACACAAATCAGTGCCGCATTGCCTCAATGGATGAAAAAGCACCAAGCAGCCGATTCAGAATGATTTCTGATAAACCTTTCATCAAAAAAACGTCCCTTTCTGCATTTGTCGAAAGGGACGTTTTTTCCAATGGTCAGCTAATTGTTAAAATAAACCACTCGCACTTCATACGGCGCCAAGGTTGCTGTTTGAGGGACTGCTTGATTGGTCTCTAAATCAACGACTTCTTTGATCAAGTGTAGTGTCTGCTCTTTCTCAGAAAAATTCATGATGAAAAAGTACGTTCGTTCTGGACTGATCCTGCCTTGGATCGAGACTGCAGGGTTGGCATGCGCGATCCTTTCCTCTGCCAAAGACAACTCACGGACCAAAGAGGCATAAAACTGTTCGAAAAAGTCATAGTTGGTGCGAGCCGCCAGATAGTAGGCGGTGCCTGCACCAAAGGTATTTTTGGTGATCGCAGGTGTTCCTTGGTAAAAATCCGCTTGATACTCCCCTAGTACCTCCGCTGTTTCGGCTTCAATGATTGCAGAATAGTCCCGTGTTTCAAAGGGCTGTCCTTGAAAAACCAGCTGATTGTGTTCAGTGTCAAAAAGAGTTTCCAACTCCAGCACGTTGATGCCTAATAATGCTCGCAACGGCTGTGGCAATCCCCCCAGATACAACAGGTCGGTTTCATTGACCATGCCGCTAAAGTAACTGGAAATCAAGGTACCACCAGCTTCCGTGTACTGGCAAAGTTTTGCCATCGTCTCTGATGTCATCAAGTAAAGCATTGGAGCGATCACCAACCGATAGTCAGAAAAATCTTGCTCTGGCGTCAAAATATCGACCGCGATGTCTTGTTCCCAGAAATAACGATAATGCTCCTGCAACGTTTGCGGATACCGTCTGGTTGGTCGCCCAAACCCGCCGCCTCGCTTCAATGCCCAGTTGCTTTCCCAATCAAAAAGGATCGCCACTGCTTTTTTTCTGGTGGTTCCTTGAATCTCCTTGATTTTTTCCAAGCGCTTGCCGTAAGCCGCAACTTCTTTGAAGACCCGATTCTCCGTGGAATCATCATGTCCCACGACTGCCCCATGGAATTTTTCTGAATTGCCGCGGGATTGGCGCCATTGAAAATACAAGGTACTATCTGAGCCATGGGCGATCTGCTGCATGGCACTCAACTGATGGACACCAGGCTTTTTCGCTTTATTGAAGGAATGCCAGTTAACAAAACTCGGCGTGCATTCCATCACTAAAAAGGGCTGTTTCTTCAATGACCAGTACTGGTCATGCACATAGGCGGATTTCATCGCTGTCGCTGCCAAGGATTCAAAGTTGTTGTTCCAATCAGGGTAACTATCCCAGCTAACGATATCCACATGACGAGCGAACTTGCTGTAGTCAATGCCTTCTAAAGGAATAAAATCTTGGGTAGCATGTCCTTCCGCCATAAAATTCGTTGTCACAGGAATGTCCGGTGTCAGCTGACGGATCGGCGCACATTCATGCAAATAAAAATCGATCGTCCTATCTGTGACAAATCGTTTCCAATCAAGATCCATGCCATGCACTTTGTGTTCCCCTAAAGGTGAAGGCGGTAAAACCTGCGACCAATCGGAGTAAGTACCGCCCCAAAAAGAAGTCCACCAGGCATGATTCAACGTGGCTAAATCACCATATTTTTTTTGCAGCCAGCTGCGCCAGTTTTCCTGACAATAGGAGCAAAAGCATTCCCCAGAGTACTCATTGGAGATATGCCACATGGCTAATGCCGGATGCTTGCCGTAACGTTTTGCCAACTGTTGATTGATTTGCGTCACCTTTTCCCGATAGATCGGTGAAGAGTAACAGTGATTGTGGCGAAACCCATGGGTATGTTTTTGTCCTTGGGCGTTGGTCCGATTGACTTCGGGATACTTTTGGCTCAACCATTGAGGACGCCCACCGCTAGGAGTGGCCAAAATGACTTTGCCGCCGATGCCATGGATCTGATCAAACACTCGATCCAACCAGTCAAACTGATAAACGCCTTCTTGCGGCTCTAAGGCACTCCAAGCAAACACCCCTAATGTGACGGTGTTGACATGGGCTTGCTGCATATAGGCAAGATCCTTTTGCAAGATTTCTGGATAAGCCAGCCATTGATCGGGGTTGTAATCCCCGCCATGCATAAACTGCTGATCAAACAATTGATTGCTCATCATTCTACTCCTTTTTTGGCTTGTAACTGGTAGACAAATGATTGAAAATCGCCAGTGACTTGCGCTGTTCCATGGTTGACGGCATTAAACTGATAGGGTTTACGCAAGCCTAATTGCCTTAACAGCTGACCAGAGACAGTTTCACCATTAACCTGGTACACCTGTTGGGCATTGAGAAAGGCTGCGGGCAAAAAGTCTTCCGCCGTCGGATTGGCTTGTGCCAACACGCGAAAGAAAGCAATCAATGCTTCTTCGTTTTGCGGATCATACACTGCCCAAGTCGTTTCATTGGCATGGTTCAACTGCTGCAGCTGGTAAAAAGTGCCAAAGGTCAGCAATTGCCGCTGTTTTTTATAAAAGACGATTTGGGATTTGATCGCCTGCTTTTCGGTTTCAGACAAGTGAAAGAGATCGAGTTCATACCCCAAAGGCCCAAACATTGCGACGGTTTGCCGAAAGGCTAAAGACGTTGCCCGGCCGACTTGGTGGTTTGGTGCCGCCGACACGTGATTGCTGAAGGAGGACAAAGGATACCCTAACAACGTTCCGCTTTGGATGGCTAAACGTTCCACTGCATCACTATCATCACTAGGCCAAATCTGCGGACTGTAAAATAAGATCCCTAAATCGTATCTGCCCCCGCCGCCAGCACAGCCTTCGATCAAAAGGGTCGGAAACGCCGCTAAGATTTTTTCATATAAACGATAAAGACCTAAAATGTAGCGATGATAAAACTCCGTCTGAGAAATTCCCTGTTCCGCTAAATAGGGAGAGTAAGCTTCAGTGATATTGCGGTTCATATCCCATTTGATGTAATCTAGCTTGGTTTCAAGGATCACTTTTTGCATCGCTTCGAAAATCGCCTCGACCACTGCTGGATTGGCAAAATCCAACACGTATTGTCCGCGCCCCACAGAGATCCGCTCATAAGGATGCTTGACTACCCACTCAGGGTGCTCTTGGTACAACTGACTATCTGGCGAAACCATTTCTGGTTCAAACCAAATCCCCAGTTGCAGCTGCATGGCATGAATTTTCTCAGCAAAAGACCCGATTCCTTTTGGAAATTTGGCAGGGTCCGCCACCCAATCGCCCAATGAACTGCGATCATTGTTGCGTTTCCCAAACCAACCATCATCCAGCACAAAGCACTCCATCCCTAATGCCTTGCTTTCTTGGGCTAAGGACAACAGCTTTTCTTCATTAAAATCAAAATATGTCGCTTCCCAGTTATTAAAGACGATCGGCCGCTGCCGCTTTTGCCAATAAGGGGCAATCACATGCTTTTCGATAAATTGGGCGGATTCTTGACTCAAGCCATTCAGACCAGCAGCGGTGAAGGTGAAGAGGCATTCTGGGGCTTCAAAGGTTTCTCCTTGTGAAAGCTGCCAGCTGAAATGCTCAGGATGTATCCCCAACATCAATCGAACGTTGTCCCACTCATCCATTTCCGCTTGCGCCAAAAAGTTGCCCGAATAAATCAGGTTGGCACCATAGACGTGACCAGTGTCATTGGTGGCTTGCTGTTCTTTTAAGGCGACAAAAGGATTGTGCTGATGACCAGACGCTCCTTTTAACGAGCCGACACTGATCGTACCTTGGGTCAAAGGGACCGTCTTGATATGCCGTTCTTTCAGCCATGCACCTGAAAGATGCAGCAGTTCAAAATCGCGATTTTTCAGCTCCAAGACACCACTCAAAAAGCGCTGGATGGTTCTAGGCTTGCTCCCCGTATTGGTCAGTGTTTGCTGCCGCGTGATGGTTCCTGATCCTTTGAAGATCGTATAGGTGATCGCCATTTCCAGCTGCCGCTCTTGATCTACTAATTCAAAGACGATGCTTTGGCTTTCATCAGCAGAAGCAAAGCTGGCTGGTTGCGCCAGCTTTCGTTCTTTGCCCTCAAAACAGTGAAAAGTCATAAGTTTAAAATCCACATAAAGAGGGGTTTCTTCCTCAAAAACCGACACTGCCCCTTCTCGAAAATCAGAAGTCCCATACGTTGGCAATTCTTGAAAACGGTCCGCCAAGGTAAAAAGATTGTCTGCTTCAAAAAATTTGACGGTTCCTGCCGATTTATTCTCATTTTTCTCAAGGTACGCTTGATCAAACGGCGCCAGTGTGCCTAGAGATGGCCCAAAATAGACATGACCCAGTTGCTGATTTGGTAACACATTTATGATATAACTGATTTTTTCATTGTATAAGTGAAAGAGTTGTTCATTCCTAATTTCTATCATTGCTATCCTCAATTTTCCCCATTTTTTTCATTTTCTCCTGCTCGTTGACAAGCTGCTTCAAGATAACGCAAGCGTTTTTTGACGCCGCGATTGAAAAAGAATTTGTAAAACAGCGCCGCCAGCATAAAACTGTAGGTTGTTTTCTGCTGCTCAAAACGGCTTTGTTCCGAATACGTGACTTGCAGCTTCCCTTTTCGTCCTGGAGCAAACCTGTACCGTTGATCGATCACTCCTTCTTCATGGGTCGTACGCAGCCACAGCTCATCCGCGGCAATTTTTTTGACCGTTATGACGGCAGGTACCAACCGCGGGGCGGTTTTGGTTTGGATCATCGTTTCAATGCGGCAGCCTTCCCCGAACGGTTCTTGGGCTTGTTTGGCTAGAAAGAATTTCTCTTGTTCCGCCAATAACACACGGGAAAAGTCCGTAGGTGTGGTATTCATTTGATAACTGCAAGACAATGTATCGGTTCTCATCACAAATTCCTTTCTAAAGGGTGCGCTATTGCATTCCTTTACGTTTCTGGGCTTATCTTTCTTCTACCCTTTGATTGATCGTTTCAGATGCCGCTTGTTCATTTAATGCCGCTTCCGCTTTTTCTTCTTTCAAGTACCCGCGATCCATTACGATCAAGAATGGCACCCAGATCAAGGTCATTACGGCAACCGTCACTAACTGTAAGATTGCACCGGCAACAGAACCCGTGCCTAACCAACCAGATAAGAAGACCGGGGTCGTCCAAACCACCGTTGCTCCAATTGGTCGTGGCACCAAGCCTGCGGCAATCGCAAAGTAAGAGATCGTCGTACTGGCTAATGGCGCTAAGATCCATGGGACAAAAGCGATCGGGTTCAAGACGATCGGCAAACCAAAGGTCATTGGTTCAGATACGTTGAAAACAGATGGAGCGATCACCGTCTTCATTAATTTTTTCATCCGAATCGAACGAGCGATAAAGAAGGCCATCGTAATCGAGATCCCCAGCTGCATTCCTTGATTGACGAACACGCCCATAAACGTAGTGTTAATGATATGGGGCAATTGTTCCGCCCCTGCTTTGTAAGCTTCATAGTTTTCGATCGCTAACGCATTCATGATTGGATCGATCACCGCATTGACCACTAGTGTTCCGTGAATCCCAAACCACCAGAAGAATTGGGTGAACAAGACGGCGATAAGTACTGCTGGCAACGTACCGCCTAAGCCCATCAATGGTTTTTGCAAAATCTCATAAACGAAATCAACGGCATTGCCCCATGAAGTAAAGGTGAACAAGTAGCGGATCAAATTGAAAAGGAACAACGGTGCCGCACCAGGAATGATGGCGACAAATGATTCTGCGATCATTGGCGGAACCGAATCTGGCATTTTGATCGTCAGTCCAGCCGCACTGATTTTGCAATAGATCTGCGTAGCGATAATGGCCGTGATGATTCCGACAAACATTCCCTCAGCCCCTAATTTCGACAAGGGGATCACTGTACCTAACTCTTCGGATGAGCCAAAAGGCAGTAGCATCAAAAACGAAGACAGTGAGATGGCACCCGCAAATAATTTGGCTTGTCCATATTTGCCAGCCAACTGATAGCCGATCCCAAAAACAACGAAAATAGCGGTGATACTCATGGTCGCATTTCCGATAGGACCAAAAAAGTCGTTTAGAAACGTGATGAATCCCTCTGGAAGTTTTTCCGAGAGTCCGAAAGTAGCAGGCAGATTTTGAATAATAATCATAATTGACGCAAACATTGTCGCAGGAAAAGCGACCATAAACCCATCACGAAGACTTAACAAGTATTTGTTGTTGGCAATGATCTGAGCAAAAGGCACCATCTTTTCGGCTAATTTATCAATAAACTTCATTTCGTTTTCTCCTTTATTTTTAACTGTAAACGTTTACTACAATCAGTATAGTTGTTTAGTTAATGTTTACACAACCCCTAAAATAAAAAAAGATCAGACGTCACTGATCTTTTTCGGCAATCGATTCTCTAATGATCAATTCACTGCCACAAACGACGCGAACCGGCATCGTCCGCACCCCAAGGATTTTATTTTTCGCTAATTCGACACTCATCTGCCCCATCTCTTCGGCTTTCATCTTAACGGAGGACAATGCGGGCGTCATAAATTGCGCCATTTCGATATCATCAAAACTAACGACCGACACATCTTTAGGAATCGATAGCCCCGCTTCAGCGAGTGCCTTGTAAACCCCGACAGCCATAGGATCGCTGGCAACGACGATCGCTGTGGGGCGAGGATTCATTTGCGCGATCTGCTGACCAAAATGCAACCCAGTCTCTGGTGACCATTTCCCCTGCAACACGGTTGTGAACTTTTCCAATTTATTGAGCAGCATCCATTGGCGGTAGTTTTCTGCTCGAATCTCTTGTTCATCGTAAACGACTTCGCCAGAAATCGTCACTCGGCTGGCAACACCACCCACAAAGGCGATATTCTCATGGCCCTTCTCTTTTAACATCGTGAGGATCTGGTGGGTCTTTTGGGCAAAATCGGTTTGGATGCAATCGTAGCTGGGTGCTTCACTATAATTATCCACCAGGATAATATTGGCATTTTGCTGACTGATCTCTGCCAAAGCATCGCTGGTCATCTCTCCAATAATAATGACTGCGCCATACTTCGCCAATTGTGCCAAATCTTTTTGAGGCTCCCGCATGGAAAAGGCCCGAATCGTTTTTAAACGCCACTTCGCCGCTTCCTTTTCGATCCCATTGCGGATCATCATAAAATACGGATCGTTTCTTTCCGACTCTCGATCGTGGCGGGTAATGATGGCAATCGTGTTTTGGTCGCCGACGTCACGGGAATGGGGTTGATTTTTTTCTTTTGAATAGTTCATTTGATTGGCGATCTCAATGACTCGTTGACGCGTGTGTTCATTGATACTGAAGGTTTCATCATTGTTAAGGATTCTAGAAACACTTGCTACCGACACCCCGGCTAATTTCGCGATATCTCTCATACTTGCCATAGCTGCACCTCATCTGTTTACTGTTTACTAAATTTACATTCAGCATAGGCATAATTTTTGACCCTGTCAACCTTCTTTTCACAAAAAAACCGAAACTCCTTGGCTTTTCACTAAGGAAGTTTCGGGATACCCATTTGTTTTCTATTTGAGCGCTTGGTCACAGAGCACGACATTGACCAAATACAAGGTGCTGATTCCTAAGACCAATAAGTAGACTGGGCCAAACAGCAAAAAGGTCAAGACAAGCGTCACTGTTGCTAAAAGATGCGCCAGTACTCGTTTGGGTGAACGAGCAAACTGATAAAAACTATAAAACAATGAGCTGGGCTGCTGCGGATAGGTGTGAAGCAGCCTCGTTTGATAAAGTAAGACCAAGCAAAACAAGCCAAAGGTGAACGCTAACGCGTAACTAGCGATCTGAAACAGTGGGTGCTGCAAACGGCTAAAGATAAAGCTGTCCGCCAAAAGCAGCAGGAAGAATAGACTGAGCCAACGGTCTTGCCCTTTTCTTGTTGTCCACTGTTGATGAAATGCCTGCTGAAAACGAGCTTTGCTGCTTGCCTCCAAGCCATCGTTACGCAGTTCCGTCAACGTCTCGATCAATGCTCGACTAGCAGTGGTACTCGTGATCAAAGGCAAGGAATACAACAGCCACATGCCTTGTAAAACCAGTAAATGCGGAAGCCAGTTGATGCCAGTCAACAGCGCTTGGTTTAAGCGTTGCGGGGTAACTTTTGTTCTCATCCTTTGGAACCTCCCGTCAGATCCATTCCCTCAATAAAGTAGCGTTGAGCGAGGAAGAACAGCAAGATCGTCGGCAATAGCACAAGCGTTGCTCCTGCCATCAAGTAGTTCCACTGGGTGGTTGATTGGTTTTGGAAAACTTGCAGGCCAATCTGCAGCGTGTACTTTTCTTGGTTTTGAATATACAGTAATGGTCCTAAGAAATCATTCCATGCCCCATTGAAGGAGTTGATGGCAATCGTGATCAGCGCGGGTTTCGTCAATGGGATCATTAGATGGCTCCAAATATAAAGATGATTGGCGCCATCGATCTTAGCGGCTTCGATCAATTCATTGTTGACGGACAAGTAAAACTGCCGCATCAAGAAAATGTTAAAGGCGTTGCCGAAAAACGCTGGAACAATCAGCGGCAGATAGGTGCCGACCCAGCCGATTTTGGAAAACAAGACATATTGCGGGATCATCGTCACAAAGCCAGGAATCATCATCGTAGACAAGACGAGGGCAAAGATCAGATTTTTTCCTGGAAAGGCCAATTTTGCAAACCCATAAGCAATGAAGGAATTTGATAAGACATTCCCGAAGACCACTAAGACGGTAATGAATAACGTATTTTTTGCATACTGCCAAAATGGAAAGGCGTTGATAGTCTCCAAATAATTGCCAAGATTGATTTCTTCTGGGAAAAAGGTCGGCGGGTAGCGCACGATCTCCTCCATCGGTTTCAATGACGTAAAGACCATCCACAGCAACGGAATCAGCAGCACGATCCCGATGATCGACATCACCACATAGCTGATGATTTTTTTGACTCGCTGTTGGCTTGATTTGCTTCGTGTTTTTGTCGTCATTTCCATTAGCTGCCACCTCCGGTATAGTGAACCCAGCGTGGTGCCAGCTTGAGATTGATAAAGGTCAAGACTAAGACGATCAAGAACAAGATCATCGACATGGCCATCGCATAGCCCATATCAAAGGCGACGAAGGCTTTGTTCCACATATGCAAATTATAGAAGAGCAGCGAATTTGCAGGACCGCCGGTACCATTTTTGGTCATCACGTATGCTTCTTGGAAAATTTGAAAAGAACCGATCGTTGAAGTAATCACATCATAGAAGATGATTGGCGTGATCAAAGGGATCGTAATATTTTTGAATTTCGCCCAAACTCCCGCCCCATCGATCTCAGCCGATTCATACAGCGTCGGTGAAATATTTTGCAAGGTAGCTAGATACAAGAGCATCGCGCCCCCCGAACTCCAAATCTTCATCAAAATCAACGCTGGTTTCGTCCATTCGGGATCAAACAGCCATGCTGGACCTTTGATATTGAACCAGCTCAAGAAGGTATTGATCAATCCTGCGGAAGGAGATAATAATTGCATCCATAAGACGTAGACGGCAACCCCTGAAAGGATCGCTGGTAAGTAAAAGGTGGTTCGGAAAAAACTGATTCCGCGGATTTTTTGATTCAATAAAGTGGCTAGGAAGACACTGAACAACGTGGTTAAGGGAACATTGAAGAGTACAAAATACGCCGTGTTATAGAGAGATTTCCAAAACAGGGTATCTTGCGTAAACATGCGGGTAAAGTTCTTAAAGCCGATAAAATTCATTTTCGACGTCAGATTGTAATCGGTAAAGCTTCCTACGAAGGAAAACAGCATGGGCCCTAACATAAACACCACGAACCCAAGCAAAAATGGTGCTACGAAGAAGTAGCCCCAAAGAGCTTCTTGCCGTTTACTTTTTGAACGCTTCTTTGGCATTCCTTCCACTCCATTCTATTTTTACTCATTGTTTGTTCAAGAAAACATGTCCGCTTCGCAAAGCAGAAAGCAAAGCCCAGTCCGCTAACCGACTGGACTTTCCTTCTTTTTTAAAAACGCTCGTTTTGAAGTTTATTTGTTTTGCTCAACAAGATCTTCCACCGCTTTTTGCGCATCTGCCAACCCTTCAGCCGGTGTTTTGCTGCCGAGCATGATTTGGTCGATCTGTTCATTGACAAGACTGCTGAAGTCAGGCGCTGTCAACGGCACAGGCGTGATCACCGTATTGGCAAAGTTTTCATCCGCCATTTGGTAGATCATTTGGCCGTTTTCATCTAGATTGTCGTTGTTGACCAAGTTTTCGTTGGCTGTCCGATTCGCCATGATATCAAAGCTCTTCTCACCAAATTTCTCTTGAACTTCTGGTGTCGACAAGTATTTGATAAACTCATAGGACGCTTCAGGATCTTTGGCACCGTATGGCACTTCTAGGACGAACCCGCCGCCCCATGACCAGTGACCAGAGCCGCTTTCTTTTTCAGGAATTTGAATGACCCCAAATTCAAAGTCATCTGGTGCATTTTCCGCCAAACTTGAGTAGTAGTTGATGTTTTGCGCACGCATCGCCACTAATCCAGAAATGAATGGATCGGCAACCCCTGAAC
Source organism: Enterococcus sp. DIV1083b (assembly GCF_051713705.1). Taxonomy (NCBI): domain Bacteria; kingdom Bacillati; phylum Bacillota; class Bacilli; order Lactobacillales; family Enterococcaceae; genus Enterococcus; species Enterococcus sp. DIV1083b. The sequence goes on along the minus strand of NZ_JBIOQJ010000001.1, from coordinate 1,059,354 downwards.
CAAATTCAGCTTCTAAGCGATTGATGGTATCTTGACCATAATACTCTTGCCAGTCTAAGATCCATTCCAACGCTTCCACTTTGTTGTCTGTATCGATTTTGACGTTCTCATCCTTGTCAAACCAGCTGACGCCATCGTCGGCATTCAACGCCCACACGTCAGCGCCTAAATTCCACAATGGGTAAAAGCCGATTCGCTCAAAATCATCACCGTTTTTGACATCTAATTTACGAGCAACTGTTTCTAACTCCTCCCACGTTTGTGGCAGTTGCTCTTCACTGATACCAGCCTCTTTAAAGAGTGTCTTATTGTAGAAAATCACTTGCGTATCTGTATTGAATGGAACGGCATAGGCATCCCCTTCGTACTCCACCGTATCCCATAATTGCGGATAAAATTCATCAGAAAAGCCCTCTTCGATATACTCGCTTAAATTCGTTGCTTGCTGCGCTTCTGCCCGCTGAGCAACAGAATTGATATCTTGTACAATAACATCAGGCGGATTGCCAGCAGTGATCGACGACAGTGATTTTGTCCAAATATCGCCCCAAGGCTGGTAGCTGTATTTGACCTCGATTTTATCTTGTGAGGCATTAAAATCATCAATAATTTCTTCAATTACTTCTTGTCTTGCACCAGACCCCCAGAAGGACCAAAAGTCCAACGTCGTTTTGCCATCTGCTGACTCATTCCCCGAGGAATCAGCGGTTTCACTGTTGCCGCATCCTGCCGCCAGTACACCAACTGAAAAAAGCAAAGTCCCCATATAAAATAACTTTCTCATTTAACCTAACCTACTTTCATTTATTTTTAATGTACTATTTAAAAGCTATCACTACTTCTTCTTTTCAGCAAATAAAAAGCATCGTGATCCGAATAAAAAAATAACGTTTTTACTGTTTATCGACAAGAAGAGCGTTTTCTTTGAAAATATAAAAAAAGTGGGGCATCATAGAAATAGCACCTATTTTTCATCCTCATGTCAGACCATTTAAAAAACGATGTTTATAGAAAGGGAGTAACCACATGCTAGTCATTGTCGATATGCAAAACCAAATTCTCGATGAAGAGAACGAAGCGTATGTGCCAGATGGCGCCGCTCTCGTCAAACGAATCGCCAAGCGCCTAGAACAAGCGAGGGCAAATGGGGAGTACATTTTACACACCCGCGACATTCCAATCGAAGTCAAAGGAACGCCTGATGAAGAAGCCGATGCCCTGCAGCTGATCCCAGAACTTAAGCCTCTCGAAAATGAAAAAGTCGTCAAAAAATACTATTACAGTATTCCACCTGAAGTCTTGATCGACATTAAGAAAAATCTATTTGAACCTGAAGAAGAAAAGAAAATCGAAATCACCGGTGTTGAAACCAACATCTGTGTCCTTTCCAATACGATCGAGATCCAAAGCGCCTTTCCTGACGCTGATTTCACTATCAATAAAACATTAGTCGCTGGTAAAAACCACGAGTCGCAAGGACTCGACATCTTACGAGACTTCAATGTCGAAATCATTGATGGCACAAAACAAACCAATGGCCAATAGGTAACGAAAGCTCCCTGTTCAAGGAACAGAGAGCTTTTTCAATTTGATTATTCATTTAATTCATTGAGCCATCTAATAGCTCGGTCGGAATTTCAATCCGAACCTCATTTTCAGTCTGACAGTTTGGACATATGAAGGTTCCTTCGATGGCTTCCTTCACTTCCCCGTAAGCATAATGAATAGCGATTTCATCTTCTGCCAATTCATTCGTTTCCAACGGTGGTACCATGGTTAATTGCCCCTCGCTGTCTTCTTGTAAATGAACGACCAGCTTCCCATCAAAGTTTTCATTGCAATTGGTGCAGGAAGCTTTTCCTCGAATCGTTAGATCCATGATCATCCCTCCTCATTTCTTGTCACTAGTTGATGCAGGTTTCGTTAGATACTCGTAACGCATGCATGCTTCACTTTAATAGTGTCACGCTTTCACTTTTTTAGCAAATCATCTGTTTTTCTTTTTTTAAACCATTGATGAAGAAAAAACAAATCAACCGTTTTGAGCGTTTTCGTTGTCAAATCCTTAAAATCCTTGCAGAATTAAATTAACTGTTACTAAAAAGTAAAAACGTGTTGTTGAAAAAATTAGTGATTGTCCGAACTTATCTGAACAAACAAGGAGGAAAAATGATGCAAGCAGTAACCTGGCAAGGAAATCAAAAAATGGACGTTCGCCGTGTAGAAGATCCAACGATTTTAGAACCGACGGATGCGATCATCCGAATCACCGCAACCGCAATCTGCGGCTCTGATCTCCACCTTTACCACCATGGCGGCTCGGTCTTGGAAGAAGGCTATGTTGTTGGTCACGAACCAATGGGTATTGTCGAAGAAGTTGGCAGTCAAGTACAGAAACTAAAAAAAGGCGACCGCGTCGTCATCCCTTTCAATATCGGTTGTGGCCATTGCCACTTTTGTCAAAATGAAATGGAAAGTCAATGCGACAATTCTTCAGAAGATACATTGTATGGCGGCTTATTCGGTTTTGGAAAAATGAACGGCAACCACTGGGGCGGTCAAGCCGAATTCTTGCGCGTTCCTTTCGCAGATTTCACCTCGTTTATCGTACCTGAATCAACGATCCCTGATGAAAAAGTATTGTTTTTATCTGACATCTTACCTACAGCGTATTGGAGCGTCCAAAATGCGGGCGTCAAAAAGGATGATACCGTGATCGTCTTAGGCTCAGGCCCAGTTGGGTTGTTTGCCCAAAAATTTGCCGTGATGGCAGGCGCTAAGCGGGTGATTGCCGTGGACCCTGTTGCTCATCGCTTAGAAAAAGCCAGCAGCTACAATCAAGTCGAAACATTCCAATTGGATGATTTGGCTACTAGTGCTGATGAACTGTATGAGCTGACCAAAGGTGGCGCTGATGTAATCATCGACTGTGTTGGGATGGATGGTTTAGAACCCGTCAAAGAAAAAGCCAAAAACCTAGTCAGCTTGCAAAGTGGAACGATCTCACCGATCCAGATGGCCGCCAAAGCAGTCAAAAAATTTGGTACCGTCCAAATCACTGGCGTTTACATGACACCTGCTTCTTCTTATCCATTGCAAGAATTCTTTATGCGCAACATTGATGTCAAACACGGGCAAGCACCTGTGATCCATTTGATGCCAAAAATTTATGACATGATTGCGGACGGACTCTTTGATCCGTCACAGATCATCACCCACACGATGCCTCTAGCAGATGCTGCCAAAGCGTATGAGATTTTTGACAAAAAAGAAGACAAGAATATCAAAGTTGTCTTGAAACCTTAGCACAAATAAAGGAGCAGTGATGGCACCTATGCCAAAAATCAAACGGAGTGAACATCAATTCGATCCGGGAAAAGAAGAAGATGTGATCATCAAGGCAAGCCGCTTTCGCATCTACTTTCAAAATCGCTACATGTTGATCTCACTTACGAATGATATTTTGACGGGCTTGTTTTATATTTTCGGAAGTATCGTTTCATTAACTAGCTTGCCTGCGATTTACGGAACGATTGCTTATTTGATCGGCGGAGTCTTTTTGACCATTCGCCCGCTGATTAAAATCGTTCGCCATGTCTATATCTATAATGAGCGCAATCAACAAGGCGAGAAAGAAAAAGATGTCACCATCACCGACGATGAACGTTGATGGGACGACAACTAGAGAGGAGTTTCCTATGTTAAAAACATTTGATGGGATCGCACTGACCTTATTGATCATCGGCGGTATCAATTGGCTGCTGGTCGGCGCCTTCGAGTTTGACCTTGTCGCAGCGATCACCGGCGGCAGCACGTCGATCATTGCCCGCGTCATTTATATTCTAGTTGGGATCAGCGCATTGTATAGCCTGAAATTCTTTCCAGCTATCGCCCGCCAACAAACACTCGACTAATTGAAAATAAAACCTGCATCTGCGGTGTCCTGACCCTAAAAAGTTAGATTTTTGGTCTAACTTTTTGAGGTCGCATCTGTGGATGCAGTTTTTTTGTCTACAATCATTGAAAAAAAACACCAGTTGTACTACTCTTGTATTTAACCTACTATTTTCGAAAAAACAAAAAGGACGTGACTCATGACCCCACCTACTAGACCCTCGCTGATACGTCGGATACTCGGCCGGATACTTTTGCTATTGATTTTCTTATTTATTCTAAGTATTATTGGCGGAATCATTGTTTTAAATAACCTCACCATCGCGGAAAATTGGTTTGGTCTGAATGAATACCAAGTCGTTGAAACCAGGCATCAGATCATTCGTTTGTTCCCCTACTTTTGGGTCGCAGGGATCCTGCTGGTCTTTTTGATTGGTTTGGTCATCGGCATCAAGAAACGGAAAAAATCGCCATTCTATTGGTTATTCTCATTGCTCTTGCTGCCAGTGATTCTCTTTTGTATTGGCGTAGTTTCCACCTTTTTACCTGTAGACCGCCAACTCTTTCGAGAAGAAGCCAGTGCCAAAGAAATTATGGCTGCGCTGCCGAATCAATCCTCATTCAAGGACAAAGAGCTGCAACTGGTAAGCTATAGTTTTCACATCCGCAATGTCCCGCTGAAAAGCGGCATTTATGCAGTTGCGCGAGTGATCAATCCAAACACAGGCCTGCAAGACGAGTATTGGTATTACCCAGAAAATCTGTTGACTAAATGGAAAAAAGACGACGATACGATCGAGCTTTCGATGGAAGATACCATTGCCTTTGATGCCATCGATTGGGGCGTCATTCCCAAGATCATCAAGGATTCTGAGGCACGAGCAGCTCAGCTGGATCACTATGTTCCTGGCGTCAGCATCGTCATTTTAAACGGCTTCCAAGGCGAATGGACTTGGACCGTTGGTTTAAATGGGATTCGTAATCGCACCGAGATCAATTATGTTTATGATCTCAAAGGAAATTATCAATCCGAATGGCAATAAAACAAGGGGGCGTGACATAAGTTAATTAGTTACGCTCTCCAAAATATAAGGAGCACTCGAAAATCATGTGATTTTTCGAGTGCTCCTTGTTTTTTTTATTCATTTTGGGTAGTTCAAGTACCTATTTTTGTCAATTTCATCATATTGATTGCCGTAATGAGTAAACCCGTCTGTTTTCTGACTTTTTCTAAGCCCCGAACCGTGTATCGAGTGAAACCCAAACAAGCCTTCATAAATCCGAAGACTGTTTCCACGTCGATCTTTCTCCGACCATATATTTTTTGAATTTCAGGCGTTGATAAGCGCTCTTTTTGTTTTTCTTTATGGTATTCCCAAGACGGATTTACAGTGATCTTTCTGCGATTCCCCTTTGGGGTTAAGGCTTCAGGAATGAGCGCTTGGTTCGCATCCGTTTTTTCTGCTTGGTATTCTTTAAAATCTCGGACAAAGCCATCCGCATCTGTTCGTTGACGGTAAGCATGAAAATTGAATCGTACCCCTTTGGGGTCGATGTAAAAGTCCTCCTTAGGCTCATAATCCCAATTCATTACTTTCCGATCATCTGTCTGCCATTTCTTGCTTTGTTCTTTAAACATCGTTCCATAAGGAATCAGTGCAGTATGCTGGGGAAGTTCATCTTCTATATAGCGGTAATTGCTTTCTGAACCATAGCCTGCATCGGCGACCAAATAATGAGGGGACTTTTGTGCAATCTTCATCTTTTCCAGTAATGGTTTCAGCGTCTTAGTGTCTGTTGGGTTTTGAAAGACATCGTAGCCGAGTACAAATTGATTACAAGTAGCGATCTGCAGGTTATACGCAGGCTTAAGTTGGCCATTTTTCATAGGGTCTTCTTTTACGCGCATGAATGTCGCATCATGATCAGTTTTTGAATAACTGTTTCTTGTCCCATAAGTAGAAAACTGCGTTTGATGTTCCAGAAGTTTTTCTCGTTTTGTATTTAATTTGCGTACTTGGCTTTTCAACGTTCGCCGTTGTTGTTTCGCTGGATTTGGCGAAAGACGTTTCGTTGCCTCAACTTCTTTTTCTAATTCTTCCAGACGTAGTTCCATCCGTGTTAACAGTTCATCTATCATGTCTACTGTCAAGGTCGTCCCTTCGGGAATCTGTTTCAGGGCATACGCTTCTCTTAGTTCCGTCATCATAGTAAGCAGTTTTTCGCGATTCATTTGATCGAATCGGATCGTGTTTTTCTTCCAGACAAAGCTGTACTTATTCGCATCTGCCAAGATTTTTGTACCGTCAATAAACAACGCATCATCAATCAGATTCCGTGCACGCAGATACTCTGTCAACTGATCTAAGCCTTTATTGGTCAACTCCTGCACATCATTAGATACACAAAAACGGGCGATCGTTCGATAAGTTGGAACCCGTTCTTGCGTCAACCAGCGAGCATATAGGTTTTCTTCAGCTAAGCGTTCAATCTTGCGACTTGTAAAGGTTTCTCGCGTATACGCAAAAAGAACCAACTTCAACATGGCACCTAAATCATATTCTCTTGGTCGACCAAAAAGATAGGGGTCATTAATCTGAAGCGCTTCGACCAGTTCATGGATAAAAACGGCGACATGATTTTCTTTTGGAGAAAATGAAGTAGATAGATCCAAAGTGAGTTGATTCATGTTATAATTAGTATACATTTTGTTTAGTCCTTTCAGGATTAAATGATGGGGCATTGGCGGCAACCGGTGCTCCTTTTTATTTTACCCAAAAAACCGCAAGAAATGAACGATTTCTCGTCATTTCTTGCGGTTTTCTTCTATGGACTTATGTCACAGTTCCTTTTGCTTTTATCGGTTTACTGATCCAAGTCTTTGACACACCGAAACCCTAGATTATTGGCTGCCGACATCCCAGAATTACCATTTCTAGCGGCAATTCGGTATCGTTTGCAATAGGATTCGTGGCACAAAAACGAACCGCCGCGAGTCGCATACAGTTGATCATCTTGTGTTTGATTCCTTGCCCAAAAGGTTTGTCCCGTCTGTTGTTGAAACTGTGTCAGCGGGATGCGGGCAGGATTGACGCACCATTCCCAGACGTTGCCGATCACTTGATAGAGACCAAAGCCGTTGGGCTCATACCATTTCGCTGGCGCTGTATTGGCAAAGCCGTCTGCTCGCGTGTTGCTTTTTGGAAACTCTCCTTGCCAAATATTGCAATGATAGGTATTTTCTGCCAAAAATTCCCTTCCCCAAGGATATTTTTCAAAACTTGTCCCGCCTTTTGCAGCGATCTCCCACTCTGCTTCTGTCGGGAGGCGTTTTTTTGCCCATTGGCAATAGGCGATCGCATCGTTGCGAGACACCTGAACCACTGGGTGATCCATCCGCTGGGCAATCGTTGAATCAGGTCCTTCAGGATGACGCCAATCTGCGCCGCTAACCGCGTACCACCAAGCCATATTTGGTACCTTTTGACTGCGGTGTTTCGTTTGCTCACTTAAAAAATAGTGAAAAACGAACGACCAGCCAAATCGCTCGGCTTCTGTGACATATCCTGTTGCTCCCACAAAAACTTGGAAAGCTTGGTTCGTCACCGTCGTGGCATCAATGGCAAATGCTGGGCTGTCGAGGCTGATTTGCGGTCCCTCAAGATCCTCGGCAAAGCCGTCCATCGTATTCGTGCCGATTCGATAAGTTCCTGCTGGAATCGTGGGCATCTGTTTGCCTCCTTTTTACAATAATTGATAGCCATTGTACAGATTGATCAGTAACACCAGCACGATCACAGTTTGAAATACCAGTGTCACTCGCTGCGGTGACAGGACGTTGCTGGCCTTGGCGCCTAACAGTCCTCCCACGATCGCGGCTGGAATAACAAACCACAAAATTTGCAGATCATACGCACCAAAACCTGTCGTAAAAGCGATCGTCAAAATTTTTGCCAGCTGTGAGAAAAAAATCGTACAAATTGAATAAATCGTCGCCTCTTTGATCGGCATGGCAAACAGCAGCATCAATAAAGAAACATTGATGGGTCCGCCGCCGATCCCCAGCAAACTGGCTAGAAAGCCGAGAATCAAGCCACAAGCTGCATACCAGCCGACTTTTTCCAGCGCAAACCCACGCCAGTTATATTTTGTATACAAAAAAGCAAACAATAGTGTTAGCACGGTCACAAGGATTTGGATCAGCTGAACCATCTTGTCGTCTCGAAAGACCAGCAATAGCTGTTCAAAGGCAACATTGCCTAAAACACCGCCTAACACAGCGCCGCCAGAAACCCACAAGGCAATCGACCAATTGATTTTCCGTCCACTGGCTAATTGTCTAGCTGTCGAAACGATGGACATCGTGAAGACCGCTGTCGCCGAGTAAAAAGAGATCGCAGCAACAGAATGGGCGCCGATAAAATCGAAAATCGGTTTGATCAGCACGCCGCCCCCCATGCCCGAAACTGCCCCTACGGCATTTGCTAAGACGATCACGAGAAAATAAATCAGTCCGATCATTGTCTCACCCCTTGCAAAAGTCCCAGTATCTCATTGATTCTAGGTGTAAAGTCTTTTAACAGCTCCTGATAGCCGCAAAAACCCTCACTATCCACGTACATTGCATCTTTCATTCGCTTACAGCCTCCTCGGCACATTTTTTGGAAAGGACATTGCGTACACTTCGAAGGCATGTCTTTTTTCTGGCACAAAAACTGCTGCGAACAGTCTTGAGAAAACAATTCCCGCAACGTTTGCTCTTGGATATAGCCCATGCGAAACTCATCTAATACATAGAAGTCACAAGGATAGACACTGCCGTCGGCTTCGATCACATACTGCACTTGGCAATTGCCTAGAATCCCACAGGCAGTTACTTGCTGCCGCACCAATAGATTCAATAAGTCATCGAACAGCTTGATACTTAGGTAGCGCCCTTGCTTCAATTCCTGCAGCCAAAACGCCAACAGCTGCTGATAAAAGCCAGCAAAGCTTCTTGGTGTCAAGGCATAGTCGTTGGTTGATGTGGCATCCAAATCAGCCAAACAAGGAATGAACTGCACAAAGGCAATCTGCTCTTCCTTGAGAAAATCAAACACACGCTGGGCTTCCTTTGCTAACGGGTTTGTCAACACGCACAAGACATTGTACTCGATCTGATAGGCATCCAATAACCGCTTGGTCTGTAAAACCCGCGCAAAGGTCCCCCGTCCTTTGGCGTCTAATCGATGCCGATCGTGCGCAAGCGGATGCCCATCCATCGACAGTCCGACTAAAAAGCGATGCTCTTTCAAAAAACGACACCACTTGTCATTGATCACCATGCCGTTGGTCTGGATCGCATAGTGTACTGTCACTTGCTTTTTTTGCGCCGCAACATAAGCCGTTAGTTTTCTAAAATAACTCAGCCCCGCCATCGTCGGCTCTCCGCCTTGAAATGCCAACGTCAAATGATCGCCAGCTTCTAAGTCTGCATAAATGTTTGCAATCATCTTTTCCATTACATCCTCTTTCATTTTGCCAAAGGAACGCACTTCGCGCAAGGAACTGACGTTGGCATAAAAGCAATAGGTGCAGCGCAGATTGCAAAGAGAGGATGCTGGCTTGATCAATACGGAGATGTGTTTCATGTGAAGGCCTCGATTCTTTTTTTACTTATTTAGCGTTTGTCCCGTTTCATCGGAACAAAATCAGTCGTTTCCATATAAAAACGAGTAACGCGTTGCTTCATTTTCTCGACAATTTCGGTGTATTCTTTTTCTAGCGCCAAGTTTTTGATTTCCATTGGGTCTTTTTCCAAATCATATAATTCGTCATGCTCATAAAGACGCATCACATATTTATAGTTCCCCATCTTGCACATAACTGCTTTAGTATGTTCCGGACCTTCGCTATACTGTGTCGCAAGCCGCGGCCAATACGGAGATTTCGGTCCATGCCCCAGCTCCATCGCTTGTGTCTCGCCATGAATGCGTCCGCCTTCGCAAAAAACAGCATCTTTGTGCTCTTCGGCTCCTTTGATCACAGGAACCAAGGATTTTCCAAATTGTGTATAGGAAAGATCGAACTCAGCCAGTTCAGCGATCGTTGCTGGTAAATCTAGCAATTCCGCTTGTGCTTTGGTGATTCGCGGCACACTTTCAATCGTTTTAGCAGGTTTGATGACCAATGGGACATTCGTGATCGGCTCTTCAAAACAGTTTTGGACTTTTTCAGTGATCGTGTAGTCACCAGTATAGTCTCCATGGTCACTGAAAACAATGAGGTTTGTTTCATCATAAAAGCCTGTTTCACGCAGCTTCTCTTTGATCATGCCCAGTTGATGATCAAAACGCGAAACCATTGCTAAATAGGTAGCTCGTAATTCATCAAAACGCTCTTCTGTCCAACCGTTCAAATTCTGTTTCTCATTGATGCCATACAGCATTGAGGCTTTGTTAGGAATATCTTTGATATTCGGCCGACGTTTCGGCAGTTTCTGACGATCAATACTCGAATACCATGGATCTTCGCAAGCATAGGGTGGATGTGGGAATGAGATCGTACAATAAACGAAAAATGGTTTGTCTGTCTTTTCCTGACTGCGGCGTTCAAGATAGTCCAACGCCTTTTTCACACAATTCCAGTCCGTTTTGCCATAGCCCTCACTGTCTGGTAATTTTCCCATATAAAATGAATAATACGTATCTCCTGAAAGCATCTGGTCGTACAGCTGTTTACTGGCTTCGTTCATATCAGCAGAATGATTGACTTCACTGTTTTGAGCATCCCGAGTGTTTTCATCTACCACACCGTCATAATATTCATCACAATAGTCTGTTTTTGGTTTATCCCCTGGAACCACATCATTTCTGCCGATCCAGATGACTTCATAACCTTGATTCTTCATTTCTTTCAAAATATTGGGTTCATCTTCTCTTTGCAAATAGTGCATCGTTCGATGCCCATTGACATGTGGATAAAAACCCGTCAGAAAACTATTTCTAGAAGGCACACAGACAGGGTTTTGGCAGTAGGCATTTTCAAATGAAACCCCTTCTTCTGCCAGTTCATCAAAGTTAGGGGTGATTGATGCGGGATTCCCCATATGTGCGAGTGCGTCATTTCTCATCTGATCTGCTACGAATAAAAAGATATTTTTTTTCAACTGGTCTTTCCTCCTAACCGATGACCGTTAATAAGGTATCTTGTTTTTCAACATCTTGTTTGTCTGTTTCAACAATATCTAGGTAATCCGCCGTGTTTGAAATAATAATCGGTGTCACGATGGAATAGCCTTCTTTTTCCAATGCGTCTTTATCAAAACTCAAAAGTAATTGTCCCTTCGTTACTGAGTCTCCTTGGGCAACGGCTGGTTGGAAATACTGTCCTTTCAAATTCACTGTATCCATCCCTACATGAATCAGAACTTCGACGCCATCTGCGGTCGTGATTCCCACTGCATGATTTGTCGGAAAAAGTGTTGAAACGATTCCATCTGCTGGTGCGTAGACCTTTCCTTCTGACGGAATGACAGCTAATCCTTTCCCTAACAATCCACTGGAAAACGCTTCGTCTTTTACTTCTTTTAGTGGGATGATCGTTCCTCTAACTGGTGTTGCTAAATCATAGAGAACAGTTTGTCCAAGTTCATGATTCAGTGTCGATGACTCCACGTTTTTTTCCTGAGTTCCTTCACTAGTTGGTTCGTCATCACTTTTAGGATTATAGGCATAAAAGAACGTGATCAAAAATCCTAATGCAAAGGCAACGGCACTAGCTAAGGCAAACCCGATAAAGCTGTTATCAATGCCATTTTCTGGGTGAATAAATCGTGGTAAAGCGAAAATACCTGTCCCGCCGTTGATGTAGACTCTCGTTTTGAACAATCCCATGATTCCTCCTGCAACAGCGACTGCGATGGAGGTAGTATAAAATGCTTTTTTCCTAGGTAAGGTTACCCCATACAGTGCAGGCTCCGTGATACCGAAGATTGCTGAAAGAAAAGCAGGGAAGGCGATTTCTTTTAATTTTTTGTTTCTAGTTTTCAAAAAGATTGCGAGGGTGACTCCCGCCATCGCCACGGGTGTTGCCAGACCAGCCATCATCACGACATCGTACCCTAGTGTGGCATAGTTGTTCAAAGCGATCGGCACAAAGCCCCAATGCAGGCCAAACATAATGAAGACTTGCCAAAATCCACCGATAACAACACCCGCGATAATCGGACTAAATTCGTAAGCAGCTGACAATGCTTGCCCTAGTAATAATCCTGCCCAAGTAGTAATCGGTCCAACGATTAGAAAGACTAATGGAACTGTGATGATCAAGGTCAGAAAAGAAACAAAGAAACTCCGCACTGCTCGTGGAATCAATAAAGAAAAGAAAGCTTCTAGTTTTGATGCCAAATAAGTAGCTGCAATAATTGGAATCACGCTTGAAGTATAGCTCATCAATATAACAGGGATTCCAAGAAAAGTAATATAGATTGGAGATTCTAAGACAGAACCTGCAAATAAGGTATACATCGCTTCGCTTCCGCCATTTGCTGCTACGATCGTCGGATAAACTAATGCTGCCCCGATCGCCATTCCGATAAAGGGTTTACCCCCAAATTTTTTCGAAGCAGTGTACCCTAGAAAGAGTGGGAAGAAATAAAACAATCCATCCCCTGTCGCATTTAAAATCAAATACGTCCCTGATGCTTTATCCAGCACTTCAAACGTTGTCAATAAAGCAAGTAACCCTTTGATCATCCCTGCTGCCATCAAGACATTGATGATCGGCGTAAAAATACCAGCGACAATATCGATAAATCGGTTTAAAATCCCTTTTGGTTCTTCCTCTTGTCCAGAAGTTTCTTCCGTATTCATATCGATCATGTCCGTAAATTCTTTATAAACTTCTGCTACGTGATTTCCGATAACTACTTGATACTGTCCCCCACTTTGGACGACGGTGACAACCCCCGGCAAATTTTTGATCGTTTGGGTCTGGGCTTTTGATTCATCTTTAAGTTTAAACCGAAGACGGGTAATACAATGCGTCAATCCAGCAATGTTTTCTTTTCCGCCGATATTCTTTAAAATTTGTTCATTCAATTCTTGGTATTGCATCTCATTCATTCCTTTCTCTACTATACAACCAATAAAAAAGGCAAGACCAAACAACACTACATTTCTTGTAGCCTTGTCAAGTCTTGCCTGCTTTACCAGTAACACCTTGAATTATTGATCGATCAATTTTTGTACATGAAGCGTTAAATACAATTGTTCATCGTCATATAATGTTTTATTTAAATATTCGCCAATCAAACGGGTGGTTTCATAGGCTTTAGGATATTTATCAATCACGTGGACTAACAGAGGATTCCCGACGCCTTCAACGATTTCCTTGTTTTCAATCCGTTTAAAAAAGAATCTCAAATGGGTGACGAAGCGATCGAAAGCTAAACTATTCTCATCAATGTGCACACGATTGTGAATACGAATAAGTGAAATAATGTCTTTGATTTTTTGTGTCAGCAATTCGATATCTTCCATCTTCTCTGAATCGTCATTGATTTGCGCATTAATAAAATGCATGGCGATATTACTGATCTCTGCCTCATTTAGGGAGAATTGCGTTTTGCTTTCAATCAATCGAACCGCATGCTCTCCTACTGCATACTCGTTGGGATAGAAACGCTTGATTTCCCAGGTCAAGCGATTGTTAATGCTGATCCCTTCTTCTTTCAAGCGAATCAAATTATAGATGTGATCCGTCAAAGAGATGTAAATGGAATCACTTAATTGGTAGGAAATGACTTGCTTGCCATAACGGATAATGTCATCCGCAAGAGACGCATATTGGATTGGAATGTTCTCTAGCAATTCCATCAAACGATCAGAGGATTTCTTATGAAGCACAAACACTTTTTCAATTTTTGATTCATCGGCGGTTTGTCCTGGTTTCATTTTGAAGCCAAGGCCGGTACCGATCCAGATAAAATCTTTGCCATCTTGTCCGACCAAAACTGCATTGTTGTTTAAGATTTTTTTGATCTTCAAGACGCTTCTCACCTCCTTAAAATGAAAAAAGGCGATACCTTAATACATGTGTAGGATCCATACACACGTAAAAAGGTATAGCCTGCATTATCAGTAACTACCCATTTGATTGCCTTTACTATACTATTTTTCTAGAAACGTTGCAAGCGTTTTATTGATTTTTCTTTTTTTGCTTCGTTTCAAATAGACACGGATCAGCCTTTCTCCAAACTGCTCACTGGTCCAGCAAACGGCTTTGCCCTTCGATTTTTTGGATCTCCGTAATGTCTTGCGTGACTTCTAGACAACCTAAATAGATGCCTGCTTCATTTTTTAATGCAAAATAGCGAATATAGATTTTACGGCCCCGCATATCGATCCAAAATTCAGCAGTCTCCCTTGTACCCGCTCGAAAATCATCCAAAATCTGTTGCACGAGATGCATGCTTTTCGGTGGATGGCAGTTGACGACTTCACGACCTAAAACCGAATTCGTTCGTGGAAAGACGCGCCTCTTGCCTTCTGAATAAAAGCGCACCCGCTCTTCATTATCTACAAAGGTCAAGTCCACTGGCAACGTTTGAAAAATTGCCACCAATTGCTCAAATTGCAGATTACCAGTAGGCAATGAAACGGTCGGCTGTTCAGCAATTTGCGGCGAATCTTCCGTTTCTGTGACTTGAAAGTCATTGAATCCTAAACCGGCTGCGATGCCAGCGGTTGTTTCTTGGGCTTGTTTGATCGCCGCTTGCCGTGCGGGTTCTGCCGCCTGTTCCTTTTCAAGGGCTTCTTGGCTCGGTTTCCAAGGAAGCGGTTCTGGGATAAAGGCAAAGCCGATGTCAAAACTGTCAGCCGCAATTTGTTCCCAATCTTTAAGACTGAAGACATCCAGCGTCATGGGCACCATGATTTCTTCTTCTTTGAAAATCATCTCTTCGATCTCGTTTTTGACTGCTTCCCATTGGACAGCGATTGGATTATAGGCAGCTTTTTCGGATGCCAAAAGCTCATTGAGCGCTTTGATCATAACCCGAATATCATCATCAACACCCCACATCACTTTTGGCGGCGCAGTGATGCCATACTTCTCCATGTAAGAAAAAATCAACGTTTCTTTTCGCGCATAGTGTTTGTCGATCTGCATTAAATCATTGCAGGCAGCTTGTAGACGCTTTTTAGGCGTCCAATCACCGGTTTTGATTTTGGCTAAGAGGCTGTCGATCTCATCGGTCAACAGGGATTGCAGGACTTGGTTCTCCAATTTCAGGGTATGAACAGGATGGCCTGGTTGCCCATATTCTTCATTGGAGTGATGGATCTCGTTGATCGATCCTTTAAAAACAGCAGCATGAATATTGCACAAACGCTGAATCTCAGAAGGGTCCAACCCCGTTTGGATCAAAGCTTTTTCAGCAGCAGTGATCTCCGTCACATCCACACCATCAAATTCTTCGTTAAATAAGCGTTTAGCTTCTTCAAAGGAACCGCCTTGGTGAAGCAAACTCAGTATTTCGACGATCCGTTCTTGTCTTTGACTGTTGGTTTTCATTTCGTCGCTCCTTTCACAAGAAACCCTTGTTTTTCGAAAGCGAGACAAACCATTTCCAAGGGGATCTTCTTCATCTGAGCACCTTTGGGTATCGTCATATAACGTCCAGCAGTTTGCAGCATCCCTGGTTGATTGATCGCCGTAAACCCTAGTTGACTCATGATTTCTTGTATTTCAGGGTATTGTGCCACAAGTTCATAGAGCGTTTTTGACAGATCGATTTCTTTCATAGTAAGGTCTTCCTTTCAGTGAGAATGATTCTCAATAAGATATCCTTAGTATAAATCATTTTGTTCAAAAATACACGAACTGCCGCAAACATTCATCAATCGATCATTTTTTTCTAAGATTGTCGGTAACGGCACACCACTTTTTCCAACCAATCGATACTGGCAAAAAGCAGATAGCCCATCAAAGCAATCAGGAGGATACCCGAAAGCATTTGTGGGTAGTCCATTTTTGACCACGCACTTAAGATCAGATAGCCGACACCATACGTCGTGTTATAATTTTCGGCAAAAAAGAGGGAAGCCAACGCGATCCCGATACTGACCCGCACACTGGCAAAAAGCGCGGGCATGAGCGCGGGCAAAATAACGAAGCGCAAGACATGGCGCCATTGGTTGGTATAATTTTTCATGACCTGAAAATACGCTGGCGGGATCTTCGTGACTGCATCACGAATCGAGACGATCACTTGAATGACGATCACCGCAAAAATCAAGAGAATTTTTGAGAGATTGCCTAAGCCAAAGAAAATCATAAAGACGGGTAAAAACGCAACTTTAGGAATCGGATATAAAAAGTAAAGCAGTGGACCAAGCAGCCGATCCACTCTTTGGGATCGCCCAATCAAGATTCCTAACGGCACCCCGACTAGCAACGCCCCACTCAACGCCGCAAATACCCGCAACAAACTGGCACCTGCGTGGATCAGTATGACTTCTCGCAGTGCCCAAAAACGTTCGGCCGTTTCTAAAGGATTAGGCAGTGAGCGATTGTTGGTCACCCAGCTTACGCCCCACCAAACCACGACAAACGAACAGAAGCCCCAAGCAAAAGATTTGATGGGTTTCATTGCCTCGCCTCCCTCATTTGTTCTTTCAACTGCAAGACGACTTCATAAAAAGCCAACGAGTCTCGTTCCTGCTGGCTGCCGTAAAAAGGATTACTGATCGGCGTAACGCCCTGATCTTTTAGCAGCAAAATCGTCTGCCCCAAAAACACTGCCTCTTCTGGATCGTGGGTCACCACGATCAAGCTGTTTTGTCTGCGCTGCTGTTGGGCAGCGATCATGGCTTGGGCGTTTGCTTTGGTTTCTTGGTCCAGCGAAGCAGTCGGCTCATCCAATAATAAAACATCGGGCTGTGTGATCAGTCCCCGCCCCATGGCAGCCCGCTGTTTTTGACCGCCGCTAAGCTGATGCGGATAGCGGTCCTGCACCTGCGTCAATCCCAACTCCGCCAAACAGCTTGTGACCCGTTTTTTACGGCTCTCACTGGGTGTTTGATTGATAAGCAGCGGCATTTCCAGTGCTTGGTAGACTGTTTGCCAAGGAAACAAATGCAGTTCTTGGAAAACGACCTCGATGTTGTCAGGGGAACAGCCTTGGTAAGTGATCGTGCCCGATTGCGGTCGCTGCAACCCTTTGACCAAGGATAAAAGCGTGCTTTTGCCAATGCCCGATTCTCCCAGCAGCACATAGGTCACGCCTTGTTCAAAACAAAACGAAAGGTTTTTAAAAATGGCGGTATCTCCATAGGTAAAGGAAACGGAATCGAATAGAATACTCATCAGAGAATAAACTTCTTTCTTCAAATTATTTGTGTTGGTTTTCACATTTTATGCTATACTATTTTTTGCGTGATTGACAAGAAAGGATGGTTTATGATGTTTCAGACCCTCGTATTTCATGAAATACGTCCCGAAGCAGAACTTTATGATCAGGTTCGCCCGATCAAAGTCGCAGACGGGTATCAAGATGCCTTGCCTCTGCCCTTATTCAATAGCACTTCTCATTTTAAACAACAAATCGACTTTTTGAAAGCAGAAAATTACCATACGTTGACCCTTGCAGAAGTCAAAGATTTTTATTTCCAGCAGCAGCCGCTACCAGAAAAATCCGTGTTGCTGACCTTTGACGACTGCTATCAATCGATGAAAGAATATGCCTACCCACTGTTGAAAGAAGCTGGTTTCAAGGCAACAGCCTTTGTCGTGACTGGCTGGCTTTTTGATGCCCCTCAGCCTTACGAGCCAGAAGTTTCGCGGACATTGAGCAGCGCCGAATTAGCCGAAATGAGCGATGTCTTCGAATATGCCAACCATACCGATCATTTTCACGAACGCAAGGACCAGCAAGGGCGTTCAATGTGGGAAACACCAGCAGCCTTTGCGCAAGACTTACGAAGCTGCAATCAGCACGTGGCCATCAAGGATGTTTTTGCCTATCCCTTTGGCTTTTATGATCCGCAGACGATCGCTACCTTGGAAAAGGAAGGCTTCGTTCTAGCATTTACCACCAAACCAGGTATCAACACGGCACAAACCAAGCCAATGGAACTCCATCGGGCAGTCATCCCGTTCTCACTACCAATGGCTGCTTTTGAACAACGATTTAGAAACGAGGAAATGAACCAATGAAAAAAACGATTTTAGCAAGTATCCTAGCACTATTCGCTGTTGGCGCTGCCGCATGCGGTAACACTGGCGAAACAGCAAGTACCAGCAATTCCAGCACTAGCAGTACAGAAGCTGCGGTCACAGATCAAACATTGACGATCGGGGTGTTACCAGCAGAATCAGCGATTCCGATCATTCTAGCAAAAGAAGAAGGCTTTTTCGAAAAGCAAGGATTGACTGTGGAACTCAAATCCTTCACTTCCCCGAATGACCGCAATGTGGCGGTGCAGGCAGGCGAGCTGGATGGTACGATCAGTGATGTCATGACAAAAGCGACCTTTAAGCAAAACGGCATTGATATGACGATCACTTCTGATATTTTGGAAAACTTCAAGATTCTCGCTTCACCGAATTCAGGGATCACTGAGATGAAAGGGTTAGCGGATAAAAAAATCACCCTTGTACCGAATTTCATTTTAGAATACATCATGGACCAATTTGCACAGGAAAATGATTTTACCTATGACATCGTGGATATCGCTTCTTTTTCTGCCCGTTCCGAAGCATTGCTCAATGACCAAGTCGATGGCGCTGTTTATACGGAACCGCAAGCCAGCATGTTGGCTGCCCAAGGGGCGATTGTTTTAGGCAGCTCTAAAGATGTTGGCATCAAAGGCGGCACACTGCAATTTATGGACGAAGTTATCCAAAATCGCCCGCAAGACCTAAAAGCATTCTACACTGCTTACAACGAAGCCATCGATTACATGAATGCTCATTCAGCAAAAGACTATGCCGACATCTTGGCAGACTATCAATTTCCCGATGCTATGAGTACTTACTTAGACAGCCAGGAAGACTATCCGTATGCCCAGGCAGTGCCGCAAGAGCAATTCGACGCAATCATTGCTTGGACGAAAGACAAGGGTCAAATCGACCAAGCGTATTCTTACAACGAGTTGACCAATTTCGATTTTTTACCCGCTGACAAATAAGAAACAACAAAAAAGACGCATTTGCGTCTTTTTTTGTTGCTTCACTTCTTTTTGATACTCTTTTTTCTCGTGGCAAGAAATTCAGGTATACTTTTGACAAATCAGCTGCCATGAAAGGATTTGATGCAATGCCAACGATCGCGGTTTATGCCGACCAGAAAGAAGATACTTGGGAAGCACACTTGACTCACCAGTTAAAAATAAATGAAGAAAGGACCCAGGCTCATCAAACATTCTATAACGAACCTTTAACGATCGACGAATACTTCTTTACAGAAGATCCTACCCCTTTTCATACGAATCAAGCCGTCAGGCAGCAATTAGCAAGCAATGGTCTCAGCTGTCTGCCACTCGTTTATGTCGA
Organism: Enterococcus sp. DIV1083b; assembly: GCF_051713705.1. Classification (NCBI taxonomy): domain Bacteria; kingdom Bacillati; phylum Bacillota; class Bacilli; order Lactobacillales; family Enterococcaceae; genus Enterococcus; species Enterococcus sp. DIV1083b. The sequence continues at coordinate 1,039,923 of NZ_JBIOQJ010000001.1, read as the reverse complement.
CGATCAGCTATTTTGCCAAGGTCGCTTGCCAACGATCCGTGAATGGGAACAATTGACGAAATCTGGGATCACTGTGCAATTTGATGAGTAGCAGCCACTGTTTTCTTTGCCAGACAAAACAACGCACCACGTGCCAATCATCAGCGTTTAGTTCTCCCCCTTCGCGGCAACTGCGTCGGTAACGCCTTTTTCTTCTTCCGTTAAACTTCGTTCGCTGATTTTAAAGAATGGATAGTAGATCGCCACACTAATCAGTAAGGAAGCGATACTCCAAAGAACAGCAGGGATATTGCCACCGGTTGCAAGGTAAGTATTGATAAAGGGCGGTGTGGTCCACGGTGGATTGAACATGATTCGCCCAATGACATTGGTGACCGACAAGAAATACGTTCCGACACATAATACAAGGGGTGTCAGGATGAAAGGAATCATCATAATAGGGTTCATCACGATCGGAAACCCAAAAATGATTGGCTCATTGATACAAAAAATAGCAGAGGGCAAAGCCATCTTCCCTAGGGAACGATAGGCTTTTTTCTTTGAAACTAACATGTTGATGATCAGCCCCAGTGTTGAACCAGTGCCTCCATAGCACAAAAACATGATATAAAACCCGCCTGCAAAAATGTTCGGTAACGGTTCGCCTGCAGTGTAGGCTTCGGTATTGGCTGCTAATAAAGCTAGAAAAATCGGATCGCCGATACTCCCCATCACATTGCTGCCATGAATCCCTAAGCACCAAAGCAACAAAATCAAAAAGGTATACAACAGCATCCCAGGCAATGTGTTTAGACCAACTGCCAGCGGTGAAAAGATGGCTTGCACGAATTGATTGACATTAAATTCCAACAAGACCCGAATCACCCAGGCACCAGTGATGATGGCAGCTCCAGGAAGCAAGACCGAAAAACTCTTGGCAACTGCGGGCGGCACTTCTGCCGGCATCCGAATCACTAAGCGGTGCTTGAGAAAAAAGCGATGGATCACTACTGTCGCAATCGCTGTGACGATTCCTGTAAACAGACCAGACGCCCCCAAAGAAGCTGGATCGATCGTCCATTCTTCCCCCGCCTGCAGCAGCAAAAACGCGCAGACTGCCAACACGACAGAACCGATCCGATCGATCTCATACGAAGCCGCCAAATAGTAGGCGATCCCGATACAAGCGGCCAGTCCCAAAATCCCAAATGTAAAATTGCTGGCGGCGCCTAGTTTGATGCCAAACTCCCCGACAAACTCGGTCCAGCCGGGAAAAGGCAGATTGGCTAAAATCAAAAAGAGACTGCCGATTATCGTCAGCGGCATCGTGACGGCGACTCCGTTGCGCACGGCAACTAAAAACCGATTTTCACTGATCCTAACCAATTTTGGTGCAAAATTTTCCTGAAACCCTTCAATCAACCGATTCATCCTGTCTCCTCCTACTAAATATCTCGCTTTTTTAATAAGAGTAGCATAAAAAACGCTTTCTGCATTTTTAGAACACTCGACGCCTTCCCAATTCCAAGAATACTACTGGCTAACTGTTTCTTTGCCAAATGGGTAAAGCCGCTGCCAAATCACGTTCCTTCGACCAAGCAATGGCACCTGACAGCAAAAAGAAACTAATGACCGTCCCTTCCCTCACCGCTAGCGGTAAGCCCAAACTGATCGCTAGCAAGAGTGCCCCCGAAATACAGACTGCATCAACGCCATAACGGTACTGCTTAAATGTCCAACGACTGCGTTGCGCCAGCAAATGACACCAGTGCTCGATTGGAAATTTCAAGACCTGCAACCGTAGGACTTGTCCCGTCGCCGTTCCAGAAATCAAGATCCCACCGATCAAAGCAGCTAGTTGGCTCCAATAATTCGTCAAGTGCAGCGATGCCAAGAAGTAGTAAACAAAGCCATTGATCAAATAGCCGAAAGCCAGCAAAGCGAAAAACATAATCAAGTACTCACTGCCTTTTTGTTTGAGGGACGTCTGCCGCCGATCCAATAGCCAACAGGCAGCTAAAAAGCCCAAGTTGATGGCTGTTGTGATGGTGCCGACTTTGATTCCTGACATCGTTGCCAGCGTAACATTCAAGGCATTAAAACTACTGACCCCAACGCTTGCTTTAATGGTCAAGCTGATCCCGAATGCACTCAGCCCATAAAAAATCCCTGATCCTATCCATTGCTTTTTATTCATTTTTTCTCCCACACTTTCGTTTTTGCTTTTCTAAGTATGTGCTATACTGACTAAAAACAAATAGGAGATTTCTCCTAGTTTGGAGGGAAAAAGTGAAAAAAACCGCTTATGCCTTGGCAATAAAGCAGGTACCAATCAAAGAAAGCTGCCCCTTGCCGATTCCTGAGGAGATTTTACAACAAAGTGCCCTCTGGACCTTTGATCATCGAGAAGCGATCCAAAAAGAAACGGTGCCGATGTCGGTCTTTTTCGTCCTATTGACTGGCAAAGCCAAGATCATTCAAACGCAAGAAAACGGCAAACGTGCCTTGCTGCAGTTTCTCCATCCTGGTGATTGCATTGGCGATCTCACGTTGATTGGCGCCGAAACAGTACCGAAAACCGTGGTTGCGATCGGTGAAACAACATGTCTGGGCATTCCTATGAAAGCAGCGGACCACGGGCTCATGCAAGACCTGGCTTTCGTACAAACACTAGGCAAAACTATCGGTGAAAAATTGCTGCTGCGTATGGATCATTTTTCCGTCAATCAAACCTATCCCTTAGCATGGCGCCTTGCCCAGCTACTGTTGGAAGCTTCGATCGATGATCTTTTTCAAGAAAAATTGACGGAGACCGCCGAATACTTAGGCGTGAGCTATCGCCATTTGACGTATACCTTAAAAGATTTCAAAACGCAAAAACTAGTGGTCAAAACTGCTGACGGCTATCGGATCGATGCGCCTGCGCTGCAGACCTTTATCCAAAACCAACAAAAGCAGTAGTAAGCAAAAACGACAGCGAAATAGTTGGTATGATACACCCCCTAAAAGCCAGAGAGAAAGCTGACTTTTAGGGGGCGCAACAAGAAAAACCAACTGTTTGCTGTCGTTTTCGGGACGTTGCTTTATTTTTTCGCCAATGCCCAAGCATTGACACTAACCGTGCCGGTTCCGCTGAGAGCGATCGCCGCGGTCCGTTTTGGATACACGCGAGAAGTCAAACAATATTGCCCGCCATTTAGGAAGATCTCAATGGAAGACGTATCGACGAAAATCTGTAGCTGCATCAGTTCATCGACCTTGACACTACGCTGTTTACGACCATAGCCAGAAACGCCATGATGAATCGTAAAGACGCCAGCTTCATAAGCCAAAGTCGTATCTTGCAAAAGCCCAAGCTGGAAATGCTGCAAGGGTGCTTCCGCCGTAACTTTCAACTCATATACCGATTCATCGAAAGACAAGTGCTGCGGTTTCTCTGATAGCACAATTTTTTGGCTGACTTGCTTGTCTCGCAATTTTTGAAATTCTGGCAAAGGTTCTTGATACAACTGGTCATTTTTGACCGAAAGCTGTCTTGGCAGCGTTGCGGCATGCTGCCAGCCACGAGGGATCGTAGGATTGCTGTATTCAGGACTGGTATCCCCTAGTCCCATCCAGCCCCATAAGATGCGGCGTTTCTGCTCATCTTCAAAGGTTTGTGGGGCATAGAAGTCAAACCCATAATCAAGTTCGCGAAACGCAGAAGTTTCTTTAAACGTCAGAGTCTCCCAATCCACCTCACCAATCAGATACCCTGATTGATGGATATTTTGGCAGGAATGTTCTTTGGCTGCCAAGCCTTGCGGTGAGAAGACCAACACATCTTTGCCATCTAAATGGAAGTAGTCTGGGCATTCCCACATGTAGCCTAGAGCATAGTCCTCACCGAAAAAGATTCCTCGATAGGTCCATTCATTTAAATCCGTCGATTCATAAATCAAAATTTTGCCTTCGTTTTCCAACGTACGCGCGCCTAGCAGCATATAGTAGGTGTCTTCGTGGGCAAAAACCTTTGGGTCACGAATATGATCGGTAAATCCTTCAGGGTAGTCCTCATGAGGAATCACGACTTCTTGCTTTTCGACGGTATAGCCGTCTTTGCTGATTACATGGACCGTGTTTTGTTCTCGTCCACTAAAGGTATAGTCATGATCACCTGGATGTTTGACATTCCCAGTATAGAAGAAATGGATCGCGTCATTCTCGATAAAGGCAGAGCCCGAGTAGACCCCGTCTTTGTCATAGTCGTGTTCGGGAGAAAGAAACAGCGCTTCTTCTTGAAACGTGACATAATCCGTCGACGTTTTGTGTCCCCAGTGAGGTGGTTCCCCGCCATGGGGCGTTTGCGGTACATATTGATGGTAAAAATGAACCACGCCTTTGAATTGGCAAAGACCATTCGGGTCGTTCATCCATCCTGTTTCTGGCATCAAATGGTAGTTCAAGCGCCACGCATCAGCACTGATTTTTTCTGCTAAATCGTTTTGGGTTTGGGCAAGTTGTGCCCAGTATTCCTTCGTTAACAATGTGGTACCTCTTTTCTCTTGCCGATGAACAACAAGGGATTATTTATTGGTTCAACTCTTTGGCTAGCGGCTTGCGCTGCAATTGGACACCAGCAAAACCGACACCAAAGGCAATCAAAATCACGACAACGTATTTCAGCATGGCTCCGAAATCTCCAGTATACAACAACAGTCCTGGAATAAAAGTGATGCCCATCCCAGTGGCAGCTAATTGGAAGACATACGTCGCAAACCCACCGACTGCGCCTCCCAGCATGCCTGCGCCAAAAATCCGCATCGAGCGTAAGTTGACCCCAAATAGTAAAGGTTCAGTGATCCCAAATAAGGTTGGAACCGCCGCACTGATGGCATTTGAGCGTTTGACTTTGTTTTTATAAATAAATGCCGCAGCAATCGCAGCCCCAAATTGTCCCGCCATACTTGCTGTACCTAAGACTTGTAGGACGTTTTCGCCTGTCGTATTCAATAACCCTAACTCAATAATACTTAACGAATGGTGCAATCCAGTGATTACGATCACTTGCTGAACCCCTCCGTAAATGATATAACCGATGCCCAATGGTGCTTGCACCAAGTAGACGATACTGTTGATGACTGCTCTTTCAGCTACTTGCAAGATTGGTCCTAACGCAAACAAAATCAAACCTAAAGTAATGACAATCGTTAAGAATGGTGTCACGATCAAGTCCATCATTTGCGGAACAAATTTACGGAACCATTTTTCTAGCTTAGAAACTAAGATCCCGACAATAATTGCTGGAAAAATCGACCCTTGATACCCAGAGATCGATAAACCGAATAAGTGCAATGGCTCTGCATCCCCGCTGGCAACTGCCCAAGCGTTCGGCAATTGCGGTGCCACCATCATCAATCCTACCACGATCCCGATGATCGGATTACCGCCGAATTTTTTCGTCGCACTATAGGCGATCAAAACAGGTAAAAAGGCAAACGCTGTATCCGTTAACATTTCAAACATAGCTAACCAGTCAGCACTATAAGTGACCCCCAACTCGGTCAATAATCCCCGAATCCCCATCAAAAGCCCCGTCGTTACCAAAGCTGGAATCAATGGCACCAAGACATCTGACAACGTGCGGACAACTTTTTGGACGGGTGACAGATTCGAATACACATCATCTTTGAAGCCAGCTTTATCAGCGGAGGCGTCATTGCCCATTTCTGCTGCGAAGGCTTGATAAACTTCATTGACTTTTCCTGTTCCAAAAATGAACTGATGCTGTCCCGTGTTGAAAAAATAGCCCTTGCTGCCCTCAACTGCTTCCGCTTTGTCTTTATCTACTAACTGATCGTCTTTCAAAATCAAGCGCAAACGTGTGGCACAGTGTTCAAAGTTTTTGACATTTTCTTTGCCGCCAACAGCTTCTAACACTTGGTCGATCGTTTTTTGTTCCTTCATTTTTCCCACTCCTTTGATCGTCGGTCCATTTGTGGAACCGGTTCTACATTTGTAGATTAACAGAAACCGTTTGCAATTGCAAGCAAAGAAAATAAAAAAACAGAACGCCGCAACTGGACGTCCTGTTTTCTCTAAAAATGTTTGCTTTATTTCTCCTGCTTGTCAAGCTTGGCAGTCGACTGTTTGACCACTAATCGATTCGGTAACTCGATCACCTCAGGAACCTCTTCCCCTTGCGTCAGTTTTTGGATCGTTAAGACGGCATCGATGCCTAATTGGACATAGGGATATTGGGTCGTTGTGATGGTCGGATAGACATAATCCGTCGAATCATAGCCGCCAAAGCCGTTCAAGGAAAAGTCTTGCGGCACTTGATACCCTAGTTCATGGGCGGCTTTCAATACAGCAACAGCAATATTGTCGGTAGCACAGGCGATGTACGTTGCCGATTGATCTTTCAAGAACATAAGGGCTTTTTGGTACGTTTCTCTTCTTGAAAAGGACGTTTCGATAAAGTCGACTTTGACGTTGGGCGTTTGTGCCAAGACATCAAGAAACCCTTTTTTCCGCAAGACACCTACCGCATAATCATTTTCGCTGACACCAACAAATAAATAACGTCGGTGGCCAGCGCTGACTGCATATTCTGCCATGGTTTTGCCAGCTTGATAATCTTCATGGACGATGGAATGAATGCCAGCTAACTGTTGACCTAACAATAAAACAGGCATAGGAACCTCTGCCAGCACCGCTTGCAGCTGCGGCGTGATTTTGCGCGCAAACAGGATCATCCCTGCTACTTTTTGTTTGACCAGCATTTCGATATTTTCTAATTCCCGTTCATCGCTTTGATCAGAGTTGGTGATTAGCATTTGATAGCCGTTTTCCCGTGCCGTCGTATCGATCCCTTTCAACACATCATTTGTCGACGGTGAATTCAGTCGAGGAATGATCACGCCCAGCAATTTCGTGTCTTGGGCTTTCAGCGAGCGAGCAAATGTATTGGGGCGATAGCCAGTTTCAGCAATGATCTGATCAATTTTTTTGCGCTTTTCTTCACTGATATAGCCATTGTTCAGATAGCGGGAAACCGTACTTTTCGCTACTCCCGCCTTTTCAGCAATGTCCTTGATCGTTGTCATGATTTCCCACCTTTGCATTTTCTTTTATTATAACAATAACTGAAAGAAAAGCGCAGGTTTTGCGTAAAAATTGTTGGGTTGGGCGGTTTTGGAATGAAGCTTCACTTTTTCGTTGCTTTAATACCCTGGTCCTTGGTATGCCATAAATGATCCATCTAAAAAACTTCGTAATTCTGCTTAAAATCTAACATCTATTTTTCTGAGATGTTCATCCATCTTTTCAAACAATATTTCATTGCGGTTTCTTATCTATCTTATGTAAAGTGCGTTTTGAACTTTTGATGTGTTCAAAATACATTAAATCTCACTGTTGTCTTCTCCTTCCATAGTATTGCAAGGGTTACTATCTCTAAGAGGTGATACTATGCTTATTACTAAATCAAGTCTACAAGGCAATTCCATCGCCGTTACGCTTCCTTCTGATAACGGAAAAAATCCTCCTGAAAACCAAGAATATATTGTTGTCTACGCAGAGGATGGGACGATCATTCTTGTTCCTAAAATTGAAGATCCTTTTAATGGTGGAGTGGAATCAGAGTTTTATGAAAAAGATGCGTGGGAAGACCTTTCATCTGAAGGGAAAATGATTTTTTAGTAACTAATGTTCAAACATACATTTCCAAAAAGCGACTATCGCTTGGATCGACTTTGCCCCTTCGGCTGGAAAGGAAATTCAATAAAAGACGTCCTGGCTTAGATATTTAACCGTTATTCGATTCTGATCATTTTTATAGCAAGCGGCATATAATAAAAAAACCAGCTAAGCTGCGCTTAACTGGTTTTTTCATTAGTAGAAATCGTACTTTAACTTTACTTTAAATCACCTCTACCCACGGTCCATCTTAACCCCGATGCTTTTTCGATAAGTTGCTATTTTTCAGCAGACATTAAAAACTATTGAGTACTTCGTTTGCATACTAAGATCGTACCCACACAATTCTTTAAAATAATTTTGATAATCACTTTCAATAATTCTTATAATGTCGGCTTCTGAAAAATCCTCATACTTTGATAAATCAGCTAATAGACTCAGTTTCGCATCAATCCCAAGAATTTTAGGAAAAACCTTCCAAAACGTTTCTTTCGAAATTTCATCTATCAATTGATTTAACCGTTCCAGTTGTTTTTCTAAGTAGTCTTCCAGCATGTCTTTCTCTCTTGGCAGAGATCTAATCTCTTCTAGAAAATATTCGTTATATTCTTTTTTCGTCGAAAACATCAATTCAATTGAACTCCTTTCCACTTTTTACTGATTATTACCATCTACTATAAAAGTAAACCGTGATCCTCTTCATTTAGTGAATGATTTTTCTGAAGTTTTTTTAGATTTGAGAAAGCAGCAAAACCTCCACGGGCTTTGCTGCTTTCTTTTTATATTGACTATTCTAAAAACTAATTATCTTGTTTTTTTCTTCTTATCAAAGATAATGAAAATGGCAAATAACAGTAGCAGCGATCCAACAATGATCATGATTCGTTGTCCAACCATCGCTTCCCCAGTATTGGGAAGTTTTGGATCGTTAGAATCTTCCTTCTCATTTTCTGGATTCTCTTTTTCAGGTGTATTTTGCCCACCGTTATTTTCTTCTTTATGATAGACATAAATCACTTCTTGCACGTCATTCGTAAACGTTCCAGATGCGTTATCTGGTATTTCCTTCACGGTCCAACCAGAAATTTCTTTTGGCTTACTCTCGTATGGCAGACCGACTTTTCCACTTAGAATCGTTGGTTCCGACAGTTGATTTCCTTCGGTGTCTTCATATTTGACTATTACAGGTGCCGCATCTGAACGGTCATAGATATAGATTACTTCTTGCGCTTCTTCAGTAAACGTTCCAGACACATTGCTTGGCATTTCTGGCACATACCAGCCTAGAATTTCTTTCGGTTTGCTTTCATATGGCAGACCAACTTTTCCGCTTAGAATCGTTGGTTCCGAAAGCTGATTCCCTTCGGTATCCTCATACTTAACTGTTACAGGTGCCGCATTCGAGCGGTCGTAAACATAGATCACTTCCTGTGGATCTTCGCTAAAAATTCCACGAGCATTGCTTGGCATTTCTGGCACATACCACCCTGGAATTTCTTTCGGTTCGCTTTCATATGGCAAGCCAACTTTTCCGCTTAATATCGTTGGCTCCGAAAGTTGATTTCCTTCGGTATCTTCATACTTAACTGTTACGGGGGCTGCATCCGAACGAGCATAAACGTAGATCACTTCCTGTGACTCTTTTCCAAAAATTCCACTGGCATTGCTTGGTGACTTTGGCACATACCAACCTGGAATTTCTTTCGGTTCGCTTTCATATGGTAAGCCAATTTTCCCGCTTAGAATCGTTGGTTCCGAAAGCTGATTTCCTTCGCCATCTTCATACTTGACGGTTACAGGTGCTGCATCGGAGCGGTCATAGACATAGACCACTTCTTGCGCTTCTTTTCCGAAAATCCCACGAGCATTGCTTGGTGTCTCTGGCACATACCAGCCTGGAATTTCTTTTGGTTCGCTTTCGTATGGTAAGCCAACTTTCCCACTTAATATCGTTGGCTCCGAGAGCTGATTCCCTTCGGTATCCTCATACTTGACTGTTACAGGTGCCGCATCCGAACGGTCATAGATATAGATTACTTTTTGCGCTTCTTCAGTAAACGTTCCAGACACATTGCTTGGCATTTCTGGCACATACCACCCTGGAATATCTTTCGGTTCGCTTTCATATGGCAGACCAACTTTTCCGCTTAGAATCGTTGGTTCCGACAGTTGGTTTCCTTCGCCATCTTCAAACTTGACCGTCACTGGTGCTGCATCCGAACGGTCATAGATATAGATTACTTCTTGCGCTTCTTCAGTAAACGTTCCATGAGCATTGCTTGGCGTTTCTGGAACATACCACCCTGGAATTTCTTTTGGTTCGCTTTCGTATGGCAACCCAACTTTTCCGCTTAATATCGTTGGTTCTGACAATTGATTTCCTTCGCCATCTTCATATTTGACGGTTATAGGTGCTGCATCGGAGCGGTCATAGACATAGACCACTTCTTGCGCTTCTTTTCCGAAAATTCCATGAGCATTGCTTGGTGTTTCTGGCAAATACCAGCCTGGAATTTCTTTCGGTTCGCTTTCATATGTCAAGCCAACTTTTCCGCTTAATATCGTTGGCTCCGAAAGTTGATTTCCTTCGGTATCTTCATACTTAACTGTTACGGGGGCTGCATCCGAACGAGCATAAACGTAGATCACTTCCTGTGACTCTTTTCCAAAAATTCCACTGGCATTGCTTGGTGACTTTGGCACATACCAACCTGGAATTTCTTTCGGTTCGCTTTCATATGGTAAGCCAATTTTCCCGCTTAGAATCGTTGGTTCCGAAAGCTGATTTCCTTCGCCATCTTCATACTTGACGGTTACAGGTGCTGCATCGGAGCGGTCATAGACATAGACCACTTCTTGCGCTTCTTTTCCGAAAATCCCACGAGCATTGCTTGGTGTCTCTGGCACATACCAGCCTGGAATTTCTTTCGGTTCGCTTTCATATGGTAAGCCAATTTTCCCGCTTAGAATCGTTGGTTCCGAAAGCTGATTTCCTTCGCCATCTTCATATTTGACGGTTACAGGTGCTGCATCGGAGCGGTCATAGACATAGACCACTTCTTGCGCTTCTTTTCCGAAAATCCCACGAGCATTGCTTGGTGTCTCTGGCACATACCAGCCTGGAATTTCTTTTGGTTCGCTTTCATATGGCAACCCAACTTTTCCGCTTAGAATCGTTGGTTCCGACAGTTGATTTCCTTCGCCATCTTCATACTTGACCGTCACTGGTGCCGCATCCGAACGATCATAGATATAGATTACTTCTTGCGCTTCTTTTCCGAAAATTCCATGAGCATTGCTTGGTGTTTCTGGCACATACCAACCTGGAATTTCTTTTGGTTCGCTTTCGTATGGTAAGCCAACTTTTCCGCTTAAAATCGTAGGTTCCGAAAGTTGGTTTCCTTCGCCATCTTCATACTTGACTGTCACTGGTGCCGCATCGGAGCGATCGTAAACATAGAGCACTTCCTGTGACTCTTCGCTAAAAATTCCATGAGCATTAGTCGGTGTTTCTGGCACATACCAACCTGGAATTTCTTTTGGTTCGCTTTCGTATGGTAAGCCAACTTTTCCGCTTAGAATCGTTGGTTCCGAAAGTTGGTTTCCTTCGCCATCTTCATACTTGACTGTTACGGGGGCTGCATCCGAACGGTCATAGATATAGATTACTTCTTGCGCTTCTTTTCCGAAAATTCCATGAGCATTGCTTGGCATTTCTGGCACATACCAACCTGGAATTTCTTTTGGTTCGCTTTCGTATGGTAAGCCAACTTTTCCGCTTAGAATCGTTGGTTCCGAAAGTTGGTTTCCTTCGCCATCTTCATACTTGACCGTCACTGGTGCCGCATCGGAGCGATCGTAAACATAGAGCACTTCCTGTGGCTCTTCGTTAAAAATTCCATGAGCATTGCTTGGTGTCTCTGGCACATACCACCCTGGAATTTCTTTTGGTTCGCTCTCGTATGGCAACCCAACTTTTCCGCTTAATATCGTTGGTTCCGAAAGTTGATTTCCTTCGGCATCCTCATACTTGACGGTTACAGGTGCTGCATCCGATCGATCGTAAACATAGAGCACTTCCTGTGGGTCTTCGCTAAAAATTCCATGAGCATTGCTTGGTGTCTCTGGCACATACCACCCCGGAATTTCTTTTGGTTCGCTCTCGTATGGCAACCCAACTTTCCCTCTTAATATCGTTGGCTCCGAAAGTTGTTTTCCTTCAGTATCCTCATACTTGACTGTCACTGGTGCCGCATCTTTATGTTCTATTTTTTCCCAAATATAGGTTCCTGGAATGGTTCCGTCATATAAGTCCATAAAATCAAACGAGGATTCATAAACCATTGGTACACTTGGCTCATTCCCATAAGCATCTTCTTTTTGTATCCACCTGCCAGTATATCCGTTCTCAATAAGAATCTCTGGTAAACGAGTAGACGTAGAAAAGATCGAATGCTCGCCTACTACTAGTTCGTTCAATTGTTTCGCGTCTAAAAACATCTGAGCCATACTTTCCACTATCGATGTGTCGAAATTTGATACATCAAGCTTTTCTATGGCTGATTCGCGAAACATCCACCACATATTGGTTACTTTCGCGGTATTCCAATTTGACAGATCTAAGTTTTTCAATGCTCTTGTATACTGGAACATTTCTCTAATATCAGTGACATTTTCAGTATTCCAGTTGGATACATCGAGAGAAGTTAAAGAATGAGTGAAGGCAAACATGTTTCTCATATCAGTTACGCTAGATGTATCCCAATTGCTAACACTAAATTCAGTTGGTACCCGTACTCCGCTGAACATATACGCCATATTTGTTACTTTGTTTGTTTTCCAATTGCTTGTATCAAGTGATGTCAATCTTGAAGCATTTCTAAACATGCTTAACATGCTCGTCACATTCTCTGTATTCCAATTAGATACGTCCAGAACTTCTAAATGAGGTAAGTTCTCAAACATCCAATTCATATTTGTTACATTAGATACATTCCAGTTTGAAACATCTAATTGACTCAGTGAACTATTTCCTCTATTGAATCCTCCAGCAAACATGCCATCCATCCGTTCTACTTTAGAGACATTCCAGTTGGATACATCCAAAGAGGTCAAATTCTTCTTTCCCCCAAACATATACCTCATATCTGTTACATTTCCTGTCTTCCATTTAGATACATCCAAAACAGTTAACGGTGTTACTGGGCTAGCAGAATTATCTAATTCTCTGAACATTTCTGCCATGTTTGTAACATTTGAAGTGTCCCAGTTAGACACATCTAACTCTTCCAAACCATAAGCATATCTAAACATGGCGAACATGTTAGTAACTTTAGAAGTGTCCCAGTTCGAAACGTCCACTTTTTTTAATTTTGGTAATCTAGCAAACATGCTTGCCATTGTCGTCACTTGGGAAGTATTAAAATTATTCCCATTTTCTATAATCATAAGCTCACTTAAATCACTGAATAAAACCGCAGAATTTACTGGCAACAATACTGGTGCCTTAACAACGATTTGTGTCACAGACGTGTAGGTTTTCCAAGGCGCAGTTGCAACGGTACCCGCATTTCCTTCTTCTAACACAATTGTTTTCGTTTCTTCATCCCATGTCCACGGAACGGTTCCCCACGTTCCTCTGACTAATGAATCTGATCGCTCATAAACATAAATGACTTCCTGTTCTTCTTCTGTAAATCTACCTGATGCATTAACTGGTGTTTCTATAACAGACCAACCGGGAATTTCTTTCGGTTCACTTGTGTAACGTTCTCCCACCTCCCCATTTAATATGTCTGGTTCGGATAATTCATTTCCTTCAGTATCTTCATACCGTATAGTCACTGGTGCTGAGATTAACCTTTCCCAAACATATGTCCCTGGGTTACTGCCATCATACTGATTCATAAACTCATCAGATGAAGCATAAATTACTGGAGTTGAACCGTTATCCCCCCCATCATTGATACGCTCTATCCATCTTCCAGAGTAGGGTAGACCTGCGTTGATTCTTGGCAATCTTACGTTTGAAGCAAAAATAGATTTCTCACCTAAGGTCAGTTCACGTAACGATTGGGTCATGTCAAACATATTATTCGTATTTGTAACATTCGTTACATCCCAGCTCGAAAGATCAAGACTCGTTAAAGATCTAGCCGAACTGAACATACTCAGCATCGATGTGACATTCGACACGTCCCAGTTTGACACGTCAATAGTAACTAATGAAGTCGCTACTCCAAACATATTCGACATGTTTGTTACACTCGAAACATCCCAACGTGAAAGATCCAAGCTTGTGAGAGAGTTAACCGCATTAAACATCAAGCCCATATCAGTTACACTGGAAACATCCCAGTTTGAAAGGTCTAAGTCGGATAGGGATCTGGCTAGACCAAACATGCTACGCATATTCGTCACGCTTGATACGTCCCAACTTGCAACATCCAAACTCGTTAAAGACTCTGCTGAATTAAACATTCCTCCCATATTTTGTACATTTGATACATCCCAATTTGACACATCTAAGCTTGCTAAAGATCTGGTTTGTCCAAACATTCCATTCATGTCCGTCACATTCGATACATTCCAATTTGATACATCAATATTTTTTAGTGTAGTAACGCCATGAAACATGCGATCCATGTTTGTCACATTTGACACATCGATATTTCCTGCATGCTCAATCGTCAGCAAATCTGTTAGACGTTCTGCTGCTTGCGCTTGCGGTGATCCAAACAACCATGAAACGTCTTCTGGAAAAATAACCTTGCCATTAACAGAAATTTGAACAACATTCGTGTAGGTTTTCCAAGGTGCTGTGGCTGACGTGCCGGCTGCCCCTTCTTCTAACACAATTGTTTTCGTTTCTTCATCCCACGTCCACGGAACAGTTCCCCATACGCCTTCCACATTTTCATCTGACTCTTCATGACTGTCTTCCTTACTACTGTCTTCTGCACTACTATCTACTGATTCTTCATGACTGTCTTCTGTACTACTATCTAATATAGCTTCACTGGAGCTTTCCTCAGAAGAGCTTTCAGATGAATCTGCCTCTATACCACTGTCTGTTTCGGTATGTTCCCCAGATCCATTGGTACTTATGTTTTCTTCAGTTACTGTCGACGGTTGATCGTCTTCTATCAATTGCCTTTCTTCATAACGATCTGCATTTCCATCCGCCAATTCACTTAGAAACCCTTCAGCAACAGGAACATCCGTCATTTCCAAATTATTTTCTAAGCTGTCGTTTTGAGAGCCATCCTTTACTGTATTAGCAAATACAGTGAGCGGCTGTCCTAGAGTCATTGCAATGACCAACATTATGTAACCTAACTTGCGTATCACTTCCCTAACACTCCTTTTCTTTTTAACGTAAACTTCTTGAAACATGAAAAATAATTATTCATGCAGACACTGCCGAATTGGTAGAATAATCTATCACGAGCTTGGAAGTTCTAAACAAAAGTATATAAGGATGTTTTTTAATAAAAAAATCATGTTTTTCACCCTAGGGGGAAATTAAGTATAAAAAAACCTATGCAAAAGGCTTTCTTTCCTTCTGAATAGGTAAAAAATAGGGTTATTATTTTAATTATTTTATAAGTTCGAACATTTTTGGTTCGATCGTTTTGAATAAGAGTTCCCAATCTTGTTTATCTGGAACTGTTTTCAATAATAGGCAGTTGGTGCTCACCTTATACTCTGACAAGTATTCACTGTAGTTTGTCACAATTAAATCAATATCTTCTTGGTTTAAGAATTCTTCCGTCAAAGCTGGAATCGTAATAAAAAAGATTTGATGACGATCACCAAAGTATTGATATACTCGCGATCTTATCAATTGACAGACATACAGATCGCCTTCTAATAAAAAAACAATTCTCTTGCTTTTGTACAAATACTGTTCTTTCAATCTTTCTCCCAGCAAAGTTAAGCTCGCCGTAATATCTTCCAAAAAGTCTTCTGTTATTCCTGATTCAGCGAAAAAGGAGCGCAAAAAGTGATGATTGTTGATGTATGATTCTTTGCATTCATGTTTTGTTTTCTCTATGATTTCTGACATTATTCTATTTTGAACTGGTGAAATTAGATGATTCACGTACCTAGAAAGGAAGAACGCACGATAGATCCATAAAAGTTCTGATGTATACAACTCAGGCGAGCAATTCTTGAGATAGTTTTCAGTTAAATGAGCAAAAGAATCAATGCGCTGCAATTGCGTACAGAATACCTTATCTTGGTCTATTTGATCAAAAGGCCGTTTGGCAATCGTTACTAAAAATAGCCAACAGAGCTCATCTGCACATAATTCCACTTGATAGATCTTTTGAATTCTTTGCTGAATCAAGAATAAATTAAGAAAATCCTTGTTATTCCTAACACTCTTGTAAAGATTTGTTGGTACATTGATCCTCTTTCCCTGACGTACTCGCTCGATAGCAATATATAAATTATAGTAAAATTCATTTGGAGAAGTACCTGTACCAATCGTAATTTCCTTGATTTTAGATAAAAAAGTTTGATAGATCAATTCATGAATCTCTTTTGGAGGAACCAACGTATGAGGGGTCATTTCCCCTTCATAGTAAAAATCTTTGAAAAACTTTCGGATGTTTGCTTCATCGCCTTTTAAATCAATGGGAGTGAGTGATAGTTTTAATCCGTATTCTTTAAGAACCGGCTCAATTTGTCTCAAATAGCGTCGAAATGACGTTTCTGATATGTGAAATCGGTCAATTAATTCCGCTACGTCCTCTAGCTCTCCATAGAAAACGTTTCCCAATAATTCAAACAAAATTTCATTTTGCAATAGTTTTTCTTTTTGTTCAATAAATCGAAGGGAGTTCTTTTTTTCGAAAAGGTACCCATTGTTCGTTGAAACAATTTGCGCACTATCAGAAAAATACTCCTTTAGCTTATTTATATCAGTTAAAATCGTCCGTTCTGAAACCTCATTTAGTTTAGCTAATTGACCCTTAGTCGCTTTTTGTGTCCGCTCAAAAAGATTCAATATACGAAACCAGCGAATAGTTGTTGGATCAACAATAAACTTTAACTGCAGATCTTTCATCCTAACACCTCCCAACTTTATAGAAAATCATACCATGTATTTTTAACCCATAATCATTTTTTCATTCCTTTTCTAACTTACTACATTTTCTCAATGATGTGAACGTCACTTGTAAATGAATATTTTTTGCTATTGATCAAAGACTCTAGTCAAAAAATATCAAAACGATTACTGCTGAAAAGAAGGCGTTATTTATCTAATCTAAACAAAGAACAATTGAAGTAAGAAAACCTATACAAAATCAGCTACGCCAAAACTTTTCCTTTTGTAGGTGCTACCATTTGATTGAAGAAAATTATAAGTTAGAATCAATGATTCGTTTTTTTAAATCAGAATAAAATCATATGAATGTTAGGTAAAAAATAGAATTCCTTAACCACTCCTCGTATTTGTAAAAAATGAAAAAAACTACTATTCAGCATCCATCGCTTTAATAAACACTGTTTTACTTTTTTCAGTTTGTATTTATCAACTCTTATTCTCAATACAAAAAAAACAGCTAAGCCACAAGCTTAACTGTTCTTTCTTTTATAATTGATAAACGTCTCTATCACACATTCAAAATCCACATAAACCCAAGAAAGACAAAGAACAAGCCGTACATGATTGGTGAGACTTCTTTGCCGCGTTTGGCTGCTAACATGGTGATTGGGTAAAAGATGAAGCCCAAGGCGATCCCATCGGAGATACTGTAGGTCAACGGCATGCCTAGTAGAATCAAGAAGGCTGGGATTGCGATTTCCATTTCGTGCCATTTGATTTCTCGTAGCGATTGTGCCATCAGCACGCCTACGACGATCAGAGCTGGTGCCGTCACTTGGGAAGTAACAACGGATAGCAATGGTGAAAAGAACAAGCCGAACAAGAAGAAAACTCCAGTCGTCACGGCAGTCAAGCCAGAGCGACCGCCCACGGCGATCCCAGCGGAGGATTCGACATATGCGCCTACTGGTGAGGTCCCTAATAAAGAACCAGCGAGCATGGCGGTGGAGTCAGAAGCAAGTGCTTTGCCGACCCGCGGCATTTTGTTGTCTTTCATAAAGCCCGCTTGATTGGCAAGTCCCACCAAGGTGCCTGCCGTATCAAAGAAAGTGACGAGTAAGAAAGTCAGTACTACGACCCACATTTGCAGGGAGTTGATGTCTCCTACATGGTTTAGCGCCACTAAGAATGTGGAAGAAATACTTGGTGCAGCAGAAACGATACTGGATGGTGCTTGGATCAAGCCAGTCAAAAGACCTAAAACAGTTGTTGCGGCCATCCCGATAAAAATTCCACCAGGAACTCTGCGAACCATCAAGACGGCAGTGATCACTAAACCAAAAATCGTCAGCCACGTCGTACCGACACTCAATGACCCTAGTGCCACAAGGGTCGAATCATCGGAAACGATGATCCCGCCTTCGCTCAATCCCAAAAAGGCGATGAACAGACCGATCCCGCCAGAGATGGCGTATTTTAAATCAGCAGGGATCGCATCAATGATCAGCTCCCGTAATTTGAAGATCGTGATCACGATGAAAATCAGTGATGCCACAAACACACCCGCTAATGCTGTTTGCCATGGAACCCCCATTCCAATACAGACTGAATAAGAAAAGAAAGCGTTGATCCCTAATGCGGGTGCCGTAGCGATCGGGTATTTTGCTAAAACCCCCATCAAGATACAGCCCAATGCGCTGGCTAACGCCGTTGCCGTAAAGACGGCACCTTCGTCCATCCCAGATGCCCCAAGGACCGTTGGATTGACGAATAAAATATAGGCCATCGAGATAAAGGTGGTAAAACCAGCTAAGATTTCTCGTTTGACCGTTGTTTGTAAGGCATCCAGCCCAAAAAAGGAATTGATTTGATTCTTCATTTTTACTCCTCCAGCAATCAAGCAAAGGTGCCGCCATTGCTTGATTTTTTATAATGAAAACGACGAAATCAATCATAAACCAACTTTATCTGCAAGTAAATATTATCCAGTTAAAAAAACCAATAAAACGCTTTTTCCAACATCTTACCCTTAGCTGTTTCTAATCAACGTGTAACGACTTCTCATTCACCAATTGCTCCAGTTGTTCCTTGGTGGTGCGCTTGATGGAAAGCTTCGGCAGCTCCTTCAACGAAAAGTAATCGCTGGTGGAGGTTTCACTGTTTTTGATGAAGTCCCCTGCCAAAACATCACAGGCAAAGACCAGCTTATAGTATTGGAACACTTGCGGAATGTCTGGTCTTACATTCGTATCAAAAATTGCTCGCAGCTCCTTGACCTCAACGAGTAAGCCAGTTTCTTCCAGCACTTCTTTTTTGATGTTTTCCCGTGGTGTCAAGCCAATTTCTGCATAGCCTCCTGGCAGTGACCATTCTTTCGTCAGGCTGTCTTCCACCAGCAAGATTTTTTCGTCTTTTTGGATCAATGCTCGTACATCGACTTTTGGCGTAGGATAGCCCTCATTTTTTTCTGTTAAAAGGGTCAACGCAGCTGCGTCTTGATCCACGACGGTACTCATCAAATGCAATGCCAACTCTTTGATCTCTTGGTAACGTTCCTTATCGTACACATCTTTGCCATAGTACAAACCTGCTTCAGCGATCGATAACAGGCGTTTGTATTGCGCAAAATAATCTTTCATCCATTCCCCACCTTTTCCATTTATCTTATATGCTTCTTATTCTAGAGGAAATCGGCGGTTTTGCAAAAGATTGGCAACCCAATCATTGAATTCTCGTTGCTATCATCACCTGATAGACGCAGATTTTTGTAAAATCAGCCGATTTAAGGGACAATGAAAAGAGCAGAACGATTTTTCTCAGAAAGGATGATGAAGGTGAACTTAACGCCTGATTTAGTTTCCAAAGAACAATTGATTGGAAAAATTCAAAAAGATATGGACCAAACGATGCTCGTCTATGCACTTTTAGTTTGTGCAACGCTGATTGCTTCGATTGGTTTGAACTACAACTCTACGACAACGATTATCGGGGCGATGTTAATTTCGCCACTTTTAAATGGGATCAACGGGATCGGCTTTGGTTTAGGTCTTTCCCACTTGCGCTTAGTCAAAAAAGGGCTGCTGGTCTTTAGCATCCAAGTCATCATCGTACTTATCATCTCATTTGCCTTTTTCTTACTCACGCCAGTCAAAGACACAACACCTGAGATCATCACCCAAACGTCTGCGACGATTTGGGATATTTGCGTCGCATTGATCGGTGGTTCAGCACTGGCTTTTGCCAAAGTCAGGGGCCGCGACAACGATGTTATTATCGGCGTCTCCATCGGGACGTCCCTGATTTTGCCGCTTTGTGTGACAGGTTATGGGCTGTCGATCAAAGACTATTCGATTTCATGGGAGTCTGTTCAACTCTTCTTCACCAATTCCTTTTTGATTTGTTTTTCCTTGTTCATTACCATCTGGCTGTTGCAGTATGGGGATTTCCGTCACCAAAAATGGTGGAAGTTTGCCGTGGTTGCCTTACCGATCACGGTCATTGGGAGTTTCTTCGTTTATACGACGATCCAAACGACCATCGTGGAATACCATGCCAAGCGTTTTGTAGAAGCCAAACTGGGGGAACATTATTTGCTGGAGCAAACACTTAATGAGCAGAAACAATCCCTTGAATTAAAACTCGTCGGTGAACCACTCTCGAAACAAGCGGTCGCGCAGCTTGAAGCAAGTCTTGAAAACTATGCTTTGCCCGACTACCAGCTCAAGGTCAATGTCTATTCTGCCAATAAAGAGGGGCAATTTGATGCCAAAGTATTAGCCGAAATCCTACAAGTCCAAAACCAAGGAACTTCGAAATTTTTGGGCTTAGACTAAAAAAACAGGCGCTGCCCTTTTCAGGTGTAGCGCCTGTTTTTCTTCAATTTAAGTCATTGAGTTGTTCAGCGATTCTCTCGATCAACGGGCGATAATCCACTTGCTCGTAATCTTCCACATTGACTTCGATAAGCGCTCCTAACTGAAAGTCATCGTAACGGCGATCAGTGATGATTTGCCGAAACGCTTCTTTGGTTATATGGTTGGTTGCAGCTTGTCTATCTTCCAGCACATCCCCGTAATGGTACCGTTCCATGATAAAACTCAAGTGACGGTCATCCGCTCGATCACGTAAGTAACGTCTTTCCCATAAGGTTTCAAAAGAAGCAGTCAAGCGAATGGTCAAGCACTCATAACCATAGCTTTGGGCGAGAAAAGTTAGCAATGGCTTCTGTTTTTCACTAAAAGGGTATTCCGAGACCACCAAGCGTTTTCCTAAAGACATGTACAAGCCCAATGCCTGATAGTAAAAAGGCCAAACATACTGCTTTTCGATCTGGGCTTTTTCTGCCAATGAATCAAAGCCGAGGGATTCGGCATAGCACTCTTTGATTTCATCTGGCGTAAGAGCGAAAAGATCAGGAAAACGTTTCTTCAACAGATTCAGTAAATAACTTTTTCCAGTTCCAGGGCTGCCTGCTAATAAAACAAGCATCTTTTTGCGTACCATCTATTTGCCGATCGCAGTCGGCGCTTTCGTATTCATGAAAAGGCCGATCTTGTGCTTGACGATTTCTTTGATGGCTTCATTGGATGGGATCACGTTGTGGCGCAAAGATTTGTTGACTTCCGTTGCCCCAAAATTTTCTTTCGCAATCTTCGTCCAATTGACCAACAATTCAGTACCTACATTAAACTTGCGAATGCCGTTATTGATCAATTCGGGATAATCTTCTTCTTTGACGCCAGTTCCTCCATGAATGACTAGCGGCACGTCGACGACTGCATGGATCTCCTTCAATAACTCAACATTCACTTCGGTTTTTGAGCGGAATTGACCGTGATTGGTTCCGATAGCGATGGCTAGCGCATCGACGCCAGTAGCAGCAACAAATTCTACCGCATCTTCTGGGCGTGTGAAGACTTTATCGTCTTCTTCCACATGAATGCCTTCTTCTGTGCCGCCGATCGTTCCTAGTTCTCCTTCGACGGACACACCATTAGCATGAGCGTATTCGACGACTGCGCGCGTCTTCAAAATGTTTTCTTTGAAGGGCAAATGCGAGCCATCATACATCACCGAGCTATAGCCGCTATCAATCGCCGCTTTGATCTCATCGAAATCTCTGGCATGATCCAAATGCAAGACAGCATCTACTAGCTCGTGATCGGCAATCGTTTTGACGACATTGACCAAGACATCATAGCCGATGTATTTCGCCGTATCGATACTTGTTTGAATGATGATGGGTGCCCCCATCTCTTTGGCTGCCCGCAGCATACTTGGCAGCATTTCTAAATTATGGGTATTAAAAGCCCCCACTGTAAAATTCAATGCTTCTGCTGTTTTCGTTACTTCTTTTAATGTTGTATACATCCTTGATTCCACCTCGTCTAGTTTAATTGCCGCTGATCGTAAGTTGTTTGGCGATTTGCCGCATTTCTTCCATTTTGTCCATGTAATAGTCGATCTTTGCATCGTCGCCGTTTCGTGCGGCGGCGGCACGCTGAGCATTGTAAAGGGACATCAGTTTTTTGTAGCCGTCCCCGATCGATTTTTTCGCCTGCAAGCTTTTTTCCAATGCGTCGATCGCTTCTTCTGTGCGGGAAAGTTTTGCCTGCGCCAAGCCTAACGCTTCATACAATTTTGCTTGTTCGTCGATGTCGGTTTCTGCTTGCAACTGACTTTCTAGATTTGCAATAAGCGCTTCTGCCTCTTGGCTTTCTTCAGCGGTCAAAGGAACCGCTGGTGTTTCTGTGGGCTTTTTTTCTTTTTTGAAAAAAGAGAACATGCGTCTTCCTCCTAGCGATTAAAAGTTTTTCAATAAGGGACTGATGATCCAAGCATATAGCAAGGCTGCCGTGACGGTATCCACATCAGTTGCCGTAGCGTTAACAAAGCCCATTTGATTGAAGATCGTTACAAGTAGGGCTGGCAATAACGTAATGAAGAAACCGTGAAAGATCCCTCCGATGATCGCCCCTCGACGTCCACCGACCGCATTGCCGAAGATCCCAGCGGTGCCGCCTGCAAAGAAGTTCGTCAGCATCCCTGGCAAGATCATCGCCAAGCCAAAGACTGGTAAAACGAACATGGCTATGACTGTCCCAATCGTTGTAGTAATGAAGCCTAAAATAACTGCATTTGGGCTATATGGGAAGAACACTGGGCAATCGAGTGCTGGTTTTGCATCAGGCACCAATTTCATGGCGATCCCACGAAACGCAGGGACGATCTCGCCTAAGAGCAACCGAACGCCTGCTAACAAAACATAGACCCCAACCACGAATTGAATGGCTTGTAAGAAGGCATACATGATGTAATTTTGATCACCAGAGAGCGTAGAAGCAAAGGTTTCTCCAGCAAACAAGACCGTCACGATATACAGTGGAACCATCACGACCATGACAGAAAGATAGGTATCTTGTAAAAATTCAAAAGAACGTGGCAGTTTGATGTCTTCGATCGATTTTTTCTTCTCGCCTCTTTCTCCAAACAGATAGGCAACGCCTGCTTCAAAGAGGTAGCCGATCGTACAGAAATGTCCGAGAGCAATGTCGTCTGACCCAGTGACTTTGCGGATGATGGGCTGAGCCATCGCTGGCATCGCTACGGCAAAGATCGCTCCAATCAACCCACCGACAAGAATCAAGACAACGCCCCGTAAACCAGCGAAATAGCCAAAGACCGTCGTCATGGTCGCCATCCATAAAATGGCTTGACCCGTCAAGAAAATATATTTCCATTTTGTAAAGCGTGCCAATAAAATATTAAAAACAAAGATGGCTAAAAATGTCAGCGCTATGTCCCGACCCAAGCCCAACTCATTCATCGCTTGCCCGTTGATGGCTTCGATGGAAGGAATTATGCCTTGCATGTCGAATCCTTCTGTGAAAATCTCGCCGAAATAGGTCAAACTACCGACGATGATGCTAGAACCAGCGCTTAAAACCTGGAAGCCCAATAGCGTCTTCAAACTTCCTGAAATGACTTGACCTGCTGACTTTTTCTGAAGCAGCAGCCCTAACATCGCGATCAAAGCGATCGTGATCGATGCCTGCGTTAAAATATTATCAATGATAAAATTGATGATGCCCATTTTTTCAAACTCCCTTCGTCATGACCCTTCCTTACAGTGCGCCTTTTTCCGTTAATACCGGGGTGATTTTTTCTTCGATTTCTGGTTTTGAAACGATGTTGCGTAAATAAATGATTGCGGTTGTCGGGTCCAAAGCAAACTTTTCAAATTGCGTCCGAAAATTCTCTGCCGTAATGATGATGTCTGGTTTCATTGATACTGCTGATGAGATATCGACATGATCCAATTTCGCCTCCACTCCTAATTTCGTTAAGACATCTTCTGTTGACATCTGAGCCGCAAAACTGCTGCCAAGACCTGCACCGCATACGAATAAGATCGATAATTTGTTCATGATTTTTTCCCCTTTTCTTGTTTTTTATGAAAATAGCAATGATTGAAACGCTTCAATCGTAGAGCAAGCCAGCAACTGCGTGACTTTTTCTTCATCATTGATCAGTTCGATCAATTCCTTCATGATGGCAAGATGAGAGTAGGAGTCCACCGCAGCCAAGCAAAAAATGATTTTGACGGGGTCCATTTCTGGGTTCCCAAATGCGACTGGCGGCGCCAAGGTGAGGACACTCACACCCAACTGCTGGGCGCCATCTTCTGGTCGTGCATGCGCCAGCGCCAAATGTTTGCCAATGACGATATAGGGACCGTATTCCTCCACCGCCGCAACCATTGCCTCGATATAGCGTTTTTCGATGATCTGTTCTTTTACTAGCGGCTGCGCAGAGCGTTCAATGGCTTCTTCCCAATTTTGAACAGGAACGTTTAATTGAATATGATTAGCGGATAAAACATCTTTTAACATTGGCTGAATCTCCCTTGCATTAATGGATAATTGATTTTGTTCAAACAAGTGTGTCAATTTGCGATAGGCGGCAGCATCGACTGTCCCGCCGCTTTCTTCAATCACTGTAAGCAACTGATTGAAGAACAGCGTGGCATTTTTTTGGTCAAAGGCGATCCGCTTGAATTGTTCATTGTTGTTTAAGAAACGGCGGATCACTTGGTGATTTTCTTCATTGATGATCGGTGGGATCAGTAATACCGGCTTTTCTCGATAATCGATCTCATAGGTTGAAAAAACCAGATCCACATCGAATTTCGTAATCAAATTGACTTCTTGTGAATTCAAGACTGCCGCAACTTCTACTTCTGGAAACTTCTCCTTGAGGCTGGCTGCCAGCAGATTGCCGGTTGCCATTCCATGGTTACAGACGACGACTGCCTTATAGCTCGTAATGAGCTCGTGGTTCAATGAACTTAGGGCTGTAGAAAAATGGATCACGAGAAATGTCAGTTCATCTTCTGAAAGTGATTGCCCGACGATCTCTTCGATCGTGGGGGCGAAGCCCTTGACGGCTTGGTAGATTTGTCCATAATTTTTGCGAACAGTCTCTTTGATCGGATTGGGTACTTGAATGCCGCTCTTGGCTCGAACGATCAGCGCTGCCATATGTTTATACAATCCCTCTAACAGCTCTTCTTCCTTTTTACTAAAAGGGATCTTGGTTTGGCATTCCACAAATTGGATCAGCTGCAGCGACAAAAGTTGCGCATGCGCCCATTCGATGGAATTGGACAAATCTTTAAAGTTCAGTGACTCGATGATGAAAGAAAGATAGTTGACTTCGATTTCTGGTGGCTGGATCGAAAAGGTTTCAGCGATCGCCTGGATATAGGCTGACCCTTGGAGCGGATTGCTGGAAGTAGACCAGTTCATGCGAGTGATAAATTCCTTCATTCTGATACGCATCAGCCAAATGGCGGTAAACAATAAGATTTGGCTACTGTACAACTCATTTTGATTTGGCGGCAACACTGCTTGCATCACTAGTTGGATCTGTTTGATTTCTTTTTGCGGCAAATAGCGATAAAGCAATTTCGTAAAGACTAAATCTGGGGTCTGTTTATCAAGTGGCAACCTACCGATCCGCTGATTGATGATGTCAAAAATCATCGTCCGAATCGCTCGTTCCGATCCATTCAACCGCAGTCCTTTTTTTCCTAGGCTGATGATCTCAATGCCATATTTATTGATGTCCGCCCGCAAACGGCGCATGTCTTCATCCATGCTGCTTTTTGATATCTGGTACGCTTCTTCTTTTTTATTCAACACCAGGATCTCTTTTGAAAATGTCAGATGCAGCAGCAGATCAAAACTCCGCTCTTCACGGGTCATATATTCCGACTGTTGTGCCTGTAATGCCTGCCAAACGATGGCTTGCTGTTTCGAGGTCAGTTTCAAAAGGATGCCCTTTCCTCGAAGAGTTTGGATCGGTCCGATGTGTAAGTCAGCAAGAAACGTGTTGATCTCATTCAAATCATTGCGGATCGTCCGCCCACTGGCTGCGGTCTCTTCTGCCAGTTGCTCGATGGATAGTGGATAATCAGTCACCAACAGGCGATGCAAAACATCTACGATTCGTTTTTTCACAACTTTCTCTCCTTCTCTGATTTGAGTATATGATTTCGCTTACAACAAAAAAAGTAGATGTTTCTGCCACTTTAGTTTGCAAAAATGTAAACGCTTCTATTTCAAAATAGGAACCTTTGCTCGATTATTTCATATTTCCCTTATTTTTCCTATCCGATGCAGAAAACGTTTAGATAGAGGATCAAAGGCAAAAAAAAGCAAGAGCTGCTGCTCTTGCTTATCGATGATGGTGCATTCTATTGTGTATGATCCGTCGTGTCTTCTGGCTTATTTCCCAGCGCTTGTTCCATTTGCTTTACTGCCCAATCCATTAGAAAGATCAACAGCATTGCCAGCACGCTGCCGATCAATGCCCCTGAAAAACGCAATGGGATCAATTTCAGCGGCGTAAAACTAGTACCGATGGTCATTAACAGCAGGACTTGCGGATTGGTAAAAAAATTAGCAACGGTATAATTGACTGGCATAAAAAACTCCGTCAATATGTTTAGAATGATCAATACCACTGCGATCGCTTCAAGGGGCATATGCAAGGACATCAATAAGAAACCCAGCAGCAGCCCCACGATTCCTCCCAGTACCCTGCCAATCGTGCGATTTTTGATTTTTTCCATATGTTCTCCTGCCAAGACGGCAGCAGCAGAAATCAAGATCCAATAGCCGTTGCTGTCCCGCAACAGATAGGCAATGTAGGTCGCAATAAACAATATCAAAGAAAAGTGCAGCGCCTTGATGACCATTTCTGGTTGCTGAGATAATGCTAGCGAATATTTCTCGTGCAAGCTCAGTTGTTGAAAGGCCGTTTTTTCTTCTTTCAACGGCAGCTGTTCAGCCAACGAAATCACCAGTCCAGCAAGCAGCGAGCCTGCGATGCCATAAAGCAAATAGGAACTGTGGTGCAAAATCTCTCCAAGGTGCGCTGCGTGAAAATTAAAGCCGGTGGCATAAAGCATCAACACGAAGAAATAATCGGGCTTGGGGATCCGCATCACTTTTGACAACAAAAACGCAGAAAACGATAACGCACCGATGATAAAAGGCGCGCTCCAAGGAATCAGTGCTGTCCCAGCACCTAAAATAAATGCCAGCAGCAGCGCAGCGCCGTGGGTCAAAATGGCGCGCAGATTATAAAAAAGGGACCGATGTTGAAAAGCCAAGTAGGAAAAAGCCCCCATCGCCCCCACAGAACTTATCAAAGGGTCCTGAACGAGGATCCCTATAAACAAAGGAACCGCCATCGCAAACCCTGATCCTAACGGACGCAAGACTTTTCGTTTGTCTTTCATGCAATTCCTCCTATCAAAAAATATGTACGATGATACAGCCGTTTTATAAGCAACGTCCTAAACTAGTATACGAAGCAAAAGATGAATATGCAAATTTTTTTCAGAAACTTTGCGAAATCCTCGCAACGATGTCCTTGATCAATTCAATCGCTCATAGAAAACCGTTCATTCATGAAAAAGCAGCAAAAAGAGAAGCATTCGCTTGGCAACTGATTGCAAGCGAATGCTTCTAGCGATTCCTTCTCTCCCTTTAGACAACCCTTATTTCACTGAAGCGCTGGTGACCGCATCTGCTGCAGGTGCGTCATGAGTACTGGCACTAGTGACCGCATCGGTCGGTTCTTGGTGCACAGAAGCACTGGAAAGGGCGTCTTCATTGCCGACAAGTTTTTGACCGGTTTGTTGCAAATACCATTCGATGATTGGCTTGAAATCAAGGATGTATTCGTTGATCCCCGCATATTCGCCGTTTTCATCGTGCATCGCTTGATAATTGTGGACGATGTATTTTTCTGGCACCTGTTTCGGTACATGGACCCGAACCGCGTCGGTCGCTCCACTGCGCAGCTGTTGGATCACCCACTCAACATTTTTGAAGGATTTTTCAGGATGGCATTTTGCTAATGGATTGCCGACTTGTCCTGGCACACGTGCTGCCAGCATATTTTGGGCTTCTTCCCGCAGATTGTAATACAAGAATTGGTTGTTGCTATCGGCAAATGTCAATTCCATCGGCATCGAATCTAAGAAGTAATTGATCTGATCGACTGTCAGCAAGCCGCGATTTAGTTTGACGTAGGTATTGCCAGAAACGGCACCGACTGCTTCAGCGGCTTTTTCCAGCCATTGATCATCATACATATCCACCCCTTCCACGGTGGTTGCGATTTTCCCTGTGGCGTAGAGGTCTTCGGGCGGCAATTGTTTAGGACCCGCTAAGGCAGAAACGACTTTGATAAATTGCAAGAAGCTGTTGATCGTCGCATCTAAAAAAGCAACCGTTCGGGCATCGATCAAATCACCCGCTTCATCGAAAGCTTCTTTGGCTTTGCCCAACAAAAACTCATTTCCTGGCATCACTAAAGCATTGACTCCCGGTGCGTCCAAAATCTGGCGCAGATGCAGCTGGGCCCTTGATGTTCCTTGATCATAGTAAGAGGCACCCACGATCATCACTGGTTTGTTTTCCAGAGGATGGATCTTGAATGAAAGCCATTCTAGCAAGCTTTTCAGTCCTGCCGTCACGGTATGGTTGTGCTCTGGTGTAGCAATGATCACACCGTCTGCCATCAATAATTGCCGATTCAAACGCTGGATGGCTGGGCTTTGGGTTTGATCTTCCTCTTGATTAAAGAGAGGAAAGTCTTTGATCTCTACAAGTTCTAACGTGAATTCCTTTTTGTATTGCTTTTTGATAAAGTTCAGCAGCTGACGATTGGTGGAGACTTCAGCGGCTGATCCGACGATTCCGATCAATTTCATTGTCTTTACGCTCCTATCTTTTGCGGTTAGATGGTTTCCCATGAAAATTCAGCAGCTTCTTTTTGATTGGCGGCATGGGCGTGCTGCAACTGGCTGGTAATTTTTACAAATAAAAGAAAATCGTTGAACAGTCCTTGCAGTTTTTGGGTCTGCTCTTCATCGATCAAGTTGCCTTGCTCGTCAAACGCTTGCAGCGAATGACCTAAGAGAAATTCAGAGCTAGGCATGATCCGTGCTTTTAACTCTGGAGAATCCAGAATCTGTCTTAGATGGGCTTGGGCACGAGAAGAACCTAACGTCCCATAAGAAGCACCAGTGATCATCACTGGCTTGTCAACAAAAGGGAAAATTCCATAGGACAACCAGTTCAGGGCATTGATCAACGCTGCGGGTACGGCATGATCGTATTCTGGTGTACTGATGATCACACCGTCTGCTGCCGCGATTTTTTCGGCAAGCTGGGTTACTTGTACGGGCAACTCCTTTGATTCTGGTTTGTTGAACATTGGAAGATCTTTGATCTCGACTAGTTCAATCTCTGCCTCATTGGCAAACATTTTTTTCATAAATTGCAACAACGTGCGATTGGTGGAACGAGTGGCATTGGTTCCTACGAATCCGATAAATTTCATCCTGTCTCTTCCTTTCTGGTTGGGCTATCTTAAAAGTCTTGCCTGAATGCCTTTAGAGGCAATGACTTCATTTTCTTTGGTTACGATGATTCCTTCGATTTCTGGCTGCTGCTGAATCTCTTGCAAAACAACTGGAATGGGCTTGCCAAACAAGCGCGAAGTCCAGATTTCCCCCAGTAACGATGTCGCTGCAACGATCGTGATGCTCAAATACCCACATTCGATGGGAAAGCCACTCTGAGGATCAATCAAATGATGATACGTTCCTTCAGCGGTGGTCAAGACCCGCTCATAGATCCCCGAAGTGACGACGGTTTGGTCCTTGATTGGCAGAATGCCCAAGGTGTCTGCCCGACCGCCTTTGGGATCTCGGATCCCGATCCGCCAATGCCCGTCCGAATGATTTGGTGCAGCGCCGAAACAGACAATATTTCCGCCTAAGTTGATCAATCCATACGCTGCTCCACGGGCTTGGCAATGGGTGCGTAACTTATCAGCGATGTAGCCTTTTGCTAATGCTCCGAGGTCGATCCTCATTCCAGCTTTTTTCAAAAAAACCTTGCCTGCTGCCAATTGGATCTGTTGCGGGTCTGTTAGCGCAAGCAATTCTTTGACCTGCGTCTTTGATACGATGCGGGCATCTTCAAACCCGATGCGCCATGCTTGGACCAGTGGACCGATGGCAATATTCAGCTGACTGTGGGGAGCACAGCTATGATGTTTGCCGATTTCGATCAGCTGGTACAATTCTGGATCAAGCACAAGCCCCTTTTGTCCTGCCAACTGATTCAGCTGATTCAATTCCGATCGCGGATCATTGGCACTAAAGCGATGGTCGTATACTTTCAGTTGGGTCTCCAGCTCGTCCAGTACACTTTCTGGTTTTGTATGAGCAACTTTTAACTCAATGGACGTGCCCATCCGCTGAATCGTGCGAGCGGCTTCTCTCACTGCTGTCTTCATAAAATCCCTTCTCCTAAAAACGATATACCTCAAATTATGTTAGTTTTTTCACAATTAAAGAATACTCCCGATATATTTTTTTGTCAACACGATTATATATTTTTTTATATAAAGAAAATTCAAAAAAGCAGTCCCTTCGTCGAAAGGACTGCTAGTTATCAAGCATTTGCGCAACAAAACTTTTTTGTCGAAAATATATTTTTAATCAATCGTTTCTTCGACCGCTTTTAAATGCGCCAATAATTTTACATTTTTATTGATTTTGGCATACGCTCGTGCATCGTGTAACATTTCCAAAATTGTTTCTTTCGGCTGTTGTTCACGAATGGCATTTTCGGTCAGTTGGGCTGCCGCGCGAGCCAAGTAGTAGGTCAAATGATTGTCGGAACAAATCGCCAACACATAATTCAACAAGGTATCACTAGTTTCCAAATCATCGACTTTCGCATAAAAGACGCCGCAATGAAAGACGATGTTCAACACCCGCCACGTGTCTTCGATCGTTTTGATCGGATAGGTATAAATTTTCTCAAAGACCTTCGTCACATAAAACTCAGCCTTTGCCCATTCTTCTTCTCTGGCATACACCAAACCGATCCCAGTATACGCTAAGAGATCAAACAATTCCTCCGCCGTTTCATTCATCAATAACTGATCGAATTGAAACAAGACATCGGTAATCGCAGCTTCATTAAAAATCATTTCAAAGCCTTTTAAATAATCATATTGCGCTTTTAATGCTGGTTCATCGATCAGCTTCACTTCGATTTGACTTAGCAATGCAGCCAACTGTTCATACTCGCTCGTGATCAAGAAGAATTCGGCTTTTGCCAATTCTTCTTTGATTTTGGTCGTTGCGACATTCATGGAAGAAAACAAGTCGACCAATGGCAAGCCGATCCGATTACACAATTTGATCAAAATTTTGAGGGACGGTGCCTGACCGTTGTTTTCAAATTTACTCAAAGTGGCTTGCGTACAGATTCCTTCCGAAAGTTCTTGCTGCGAGAAGCCCGCCTGTTTCCTCGCTTCAATAAATCGTTCTACATTCATCGCCTTGCTCCCTCCCATTGTCGATAAGACACTTGTTTTTTCCCTAAGCTGTCCTCAACTGCTGGGTCAGCTTGTCACAGATGCTGCGTTTTTCTTAGAAAAATCACCTTTTGCGATGGCTTTGTCCGTACAATAGTGGCCTTTGCCATGGGTCTGACGGACTTCCGCCAGTTTTTCTTGGATCATCTCGAGGATCACCATGAGGTTGTCCTCATTGGCAACAAAGTCCAATTGATCCCCATCAATTTGCATTTTCGGACAAACGTCAAAGTTTTCATACCATTCATCGTACCGCTGATTTAATTCTTTGTAATAGTCGTACAATGTCGGATCGTTGGCAATTTGTTCATAGGAACGACCACGTTTGTTGATCCGTTCAATCATTGTATCCAAGGAAACCTTAATATGAACCATTAGATCTGGATGTTTCAATGGTGCTGATTCTTCCAATTCCCGCAACATCGTGTTCAACAGGTTATCGTATTGTTCGACTTCCATCGGTGCGATTCGGCCTAGATCCGCATTTAGATGAAACATCAAGCTATCCTCATAGATGGAGCGGTCAATGACATTGTCATCATTGGACAAAGCTTCCCGCATCCCTAAAAAGCTTTTGTTTAAGAAAAAAATCTGCAATAAAAAGGCGTATCGTTCTGGATTGGAATAAAACAATGGCAGAACATCGTTGTCCTCCACGTTTTCATAGAAAGGCTTCGACGCCATTTCCTTCGATAAAAAATCAGTCAAACTGCTTTTTCCTGCCCCGATCGTTCCTGCGATTAATAACACATTCATCATCCTTTATTAAATATAGTCACCGACAAATGCTCGGTGCGCCATCGCTTCAAAATCATACGCTGTTCGCGCCGCCAAATCAGTCAAATACGCTTGCACCGACTCCGTCAACATCAGATTGACCGCCGCGTCTTTTTCCTGAAAAGCGATCACTGGTTTATTTCGTACGTGTGCTGCGCCGATTTCAAAGG
Organism: Enterococcus sp. DIV1083b; assembly: GCF_051713705.1. Lineage (NCBI taxonomy): Bacteria > Bacillati > Bacillota > Bacilli > Lactobacillales > Enterococcaceae > Enterococcus > Enterococcus sp. DIV1083b. The sequence continues at coordinate 1,007,283 of NZ_JBIOQJ010000001.1, read as the reverse complement.
CTGTTCCCGGATCGGTGATCCCTTCATGGTCATCCAAAACGGCAACGACGACGTCGGCTCGTGTCAATTCCAGCATGTCTTTTTCGAAAATTTCTCTTGCCCATTCTGGTGTATTGGGTTCAGATGAACCTTCTTGATACAAACGCGGCGAATAGACCGCCAAGGGCTGCGGGTTTTCAGCTAAACTGCGTTCTACCTGTTTGAGTCGGGCGACTTGTTCGTTTGAAAAAAACGGTCCCGCTAAATAGACATGCTTCATCCTGCCAAGCACTCCTTTCCTGACCCCTTCGCAGCCAATCGTTGGATCAACGACTCAACGTCAGATAGGAAAAAGAGCGTTTCAGACAGTTCAGCCCAAGCAAAGCTGGAAGCTTCAAACATTTTTAGCAGCGGCTTTAGTCCATCATTTAAGCCTTCGGTCATCAACACACCGATCGGCTTGCCTGACAATGGCCCAAGAGTCGTAAAAGAGCATACTGATGACAACTCCTCTAGTGTACCAAATCCACCAGGTAATACAAGGTAGGCATCGCTCATTTCCAGCAATTGTTGCGTTTGTTCCTCCCTCGTATCCGTATAGAACTCGGTATAGGTGCTTGATCCAGCGACGATTGGTGGCAATTCTTCTGCAAAGGAACCTGATGGATAGATCCCTGTCACTGCGCCTTCTTTCTCAAAGACCCCTTTCACGATCTCCCTCATCAAGCCAGCCAAAGGGCCGCAATAAACCAACTCGATGTGATTTTTTGCCAAGGCATTGCCGATGGCACGAGCGGTCTTTGCCAACTTTTTCTCATTTTCTAAACGGGTCCCGCAACATACAGCTACTCTCAAAAACAACAGCTCCTTCTTCACTACATCTGCTATTTTACACAATCTCTCACAAAAGTAAATACTATATATTGTGCTCCATTTAGATAAAAAACGTTCTATTCACTATATATTGTATATAGCCGTTAGCATCTTTTCACTTTTCCTTAAACGTTACAAACCTTGAAAATAGCAGAAAAGAAAAAGTAGAATCAGCTTTCATCGATTGTCTCAGCCCTCTTTCATCCCACATAAAAAAACACGACGCAGCTGAGCTCGTGTTTTTTTATCCATCACTTTTTTTCTCTTGTCCAAGCAAAATTTAGCAAAAACCTGTATAAAAAAATTATTTTTCGTCGGTGGCTGCTTTTAGCTTTTTCAAATCCTCTTGCTCGACAAAAAAGGTCACTTCTCCTGTTTCTAAATCGACGGATGCTTTGACTTCAACCCCTTTTGGGAAAAACTTGCTGGCATCGGTCTCGATTTTCAAACGCATCGTTCCATCTTTCAATCCAGCACCATAGGTCATCGTACGAAAGTTCTTTTTCATTCCTGCTCGCTCCTTTTTTAATAGCTCATCGACACTGCACCCATAAAGGGTACTCAGTTTTAATAAATTCAAACTGTCTGGTACCGTCTTGCCGGTTTCCCAATTTGAGATCGATGTGCGGGTCACTAAAATTTTTGTTGCTACTTCTTCTTGGCTCATTTGCTGTGTGACTCGATGGTTCTTTAGCGCTTCCCCAATCGTCATCTTGGCCTCCTTCTTCTACCTTAACGCAGACCTGCTGTGGTTTCTGCTCAAATCCATTGATATCATGGCGTTGTCAAACAGTTTTGACAGGATTTTCTTAAACGAACTCTCCGTGATAGCGGTTTTCTTTCTATCATAGATGAAAAAAGAACAAATGACTAGAGAACCGCTTATTGAGTGATTTCGGCATAATACGTATCTGAGCTTTCTACAACATTAAACCAGATTCCATTCAATTAACGTCTTAACGCAAAAAATCCCAGCTACATGAAGTCGGAATTACTCCATTAGTATTTTTTTGTTTTATAATTTGTCGACCTAATAAATCATAAGGCATTCTTCAGTCTCAGATTTGAATTTGCAAAACACATCCGCCCTTATTGACAAAAAGTCGTAAAAAAAAGAAGCTGTAGATTCCTTCTGCAGCTTCCGCATAACTTTTTTCATTATTTTTTCTATCATTAACCGGATAGTTGATCATGCTGTTGTACTTAGCTGTAAAACAATCAATCCATTCCCGGAACAAAACTCAGTTCCCAATGGATCGTGGCTGTGTATGCAGTCGCCTGTGGTACTGCTCCAGAAGGTACTTCTAGCACAACGCTATCCGCCATTGTTTCTTGATCTCCATACCGTTGGATCCACGTACCGCCGCCTTGATTTACTTCGGCGTTCGCCAGCGTTTGTCTACCAGTGTTGAGTGCTCGGCTTTCCCAGTAGTGAGGACGCATCGAATTGTTGGATCCCGTCGTTACCATATCAATGTTGTTCAGCGAGAGTTCGACACCACGAAGTTTGTGGCCATCATTGCTGACAAAGCCATCCTCTCCGAGACGAGCACTTAACGTCCATCCACTATTTTCCGCTCGCCGATCAGTGACTTGGATAAAGTTTGGTCGTTTTCCACCGAATGTATCCCCTTCAGCATTGTTTAATTGTTGTGGTTGTGCTGAATAGGAGGTTCGGCTTGAACGAATCGGTACCGATCCAAAATTAAATTGTGAAATAAAATCGATACTGATGATGCCGCGATTCACACCCAAATCTGGTGGATTATCCGGATCGATCGTATTGTCAGGTTGCAGTGGATCTTTTGGATCCATATCTTGTATTGCCTCAACGATAACCGTTTTACTTGCCCACTCACCATATAACATAGCATGGGCTGTAACAAACTCTCCCACTTGAAAGCGTTCAAAAGGCTCATACTGTGATAAATCAAATTCATAGTAACCATTTGCATCTGACATGACATGAAAGGATTCAGTATCCTGATTTATTATTGTGATTGCTGATATCTCTGGCTCAGGGAGTGCTCCCTCTCTTTGAAATCGAATATAGCTGCTTGGTGTCGCCCTGCCAGATATAACACGAGAATTTCGAAGAGACGGATCTTCTGTCAAGGAATCGATGGTCACTTCCACGTTAGGAACATGTTCAAAGATTAAGCGATTCGATCTCGAATTAAAAGAGGTCCTCAAACTTTCCTCTGTATCTGGTAGAAAAGACGTCACACTCGTAACGTTTGTTACGGCATTTGCTGCATTGGAGATATTTGCAGTCATCGAAAAAATCGGTGCCCAATGAAAGTTGGAGCTCCCACTGATATTCCCATAGTCCCATTGCTGAATCGATTGCCTTCGTGCAGTAACTCCCCCGCCGTGGATTAGATTGCCAGTACTCATGCTGTTTAATTTTTGAAGATTGACACGTTTGGCTTCATCTATCACAAATCTAGTAGCATTGTTTGCTCCAGAAAAACCAATAAGATTTTGACCAGTAGCCGTAGTATCCGAACGAATATCCAACGTCGCATCTTTGCCAACTTGAAGTATTCCAGTAGTCCCACTAAAATTCACGATATTCGCCCCTGAGCTTGTCTGATTGATTGCTTCTATATCTAATGTACTTCCCTCACCGAGCATAAGATTGTTTCCTGCCGCTACCCAGATGAGGTTGGTTGTCAAACCGTTAATGCTCGTTGTTCGACCCGATGAGCGAATAGAAACAGTGCTATCTTCGAGCAATTGAATGTTGCCATTGTTTCCAACCATGGTGATGGCTGCTCCATTCGCACGTGGAATAAGATTGACCGTCGCGCCTTTTCCTACTGTCATATTCCCTTCCAAATTTTGAAAAACGATATTCGCCCCATAAGCTGAATCCATCCAAGTAGAAGTACCATTTGACTGCAATGTCAGTTTTGCGTTCTCTCCGATTCTTAAAGCAGCTCTTGGATCAGTTGGCCAACCCCCGCTTCTCAAATCGAGATTTCCCGAATTAAAGGTGGACAAAGATACTTCCGCATTTTCTGCAATATCGATTTGATTGACAGTAAGATTCGCTAAGTTTCGTGCACTAGAAATGTTCCATGAAGTGTTAAACATCGATGAATACGTCGTGGTTTGGTGAGAGCTAACATAACCTGACATAGAAACACTGGCTTCCGCTTCTAGTATTAGACGATTTCCGACACTCATCATATTGTGATAGCGAAGTCTAGATCGACGTATATTCTCAGTGCCTCCAACATAAAAGTTAAAGGCTCCAAAGGAACTCCCATGATAGATCTTGATATTTTGTAAAGTCACATCCCAAGGATTAGAAGCATTGTGTGAAACACTGGGCATCCCCAAGACTACTGCTTGCATATCAAGGGTATGGCCTTTTCCATCAACGATCAGTGTTCTTGAAATATTGCTTTGATTAAACCAGATCCAATTGTCTCCCCCGTTGACATTTGAACCACCATTATTCCACATTCCGGGTACTCCTGCAGTAGCAGGATTGGTCGAGTTGAAACTTCGTTCAAAATAAATATAGTTGACACTAGGATCACTGTAGGCTGTTAAAAACTCAACCCAATTGCTGACTCCTCGCTCAACGATTTCCTGCCCCTCTAACAAATAAAGATTTCCTGAATCATTGGGGTCAAAAGGCAAATCTGGATCAGGTGTTGTAAAGATATCATCACGGGCATGCTTTGTTCCATCTTCTGAATCCTCCACTTCCTCATCCGATTGCTGCTCCTCTATTTCTCTCGGAGTTTCTGGCTCAGCTGTTTTATCGTCTTGCCCTATTTCCACAGTGAGCATCTCTTTTTTTACTTGGACTTCATACTCGCCGGTTTCTTCAAAGATCAATGGGAGCAAAAAAACGCTTAACGGTTCTTTGGACAGAAGATGCCATTGCTCAGCTTCTACCTGCTGGATGACGACACCTTCTAGCAGAGAAGATGTTTCGATTTTTGCTTCTGCTGGCAAGATCAGATCGATTTCGTCTAGAGGCTGATTAGAAGTGAATTCGATCAAGACTGTCTCTCCAGGACTCCCTTGCTTCGTTTCTGTTGAAAAACCAATTTCGACGTCTTGCTGTTCAGTCCCCGCAGTCTCCAAGGTAGAATGCACTGCATCATCTTCTTTATCTTGTAGTGCATAAATCGTATCAATGAAAAAATTTTGAACTATGGGAAACCCCTGCTGAACAATAAACAGCCCGATAAAGATTAATGCCATTACTTTTAGTGTTTTCATTTTCATACTATTGATCCCACCTTACTTTGTTTTTTTCTTGATGATCGAGACAACAATATGCAAGACGACTAAGACAATTCCGATGATTCCAGCAAACAGTCACCAATTGGTCTCCGGCTAATGGAGACATCTTCATTGTTCAAACGGCGTACGTAAGTAGCATCGATCCGAAGCTCCTTTTGCATTCACACTGCTCCTTTAGAACGAGCAGTCATCGCGGAATAGAATCGATTTAGATTCAAAGCGCCTTGAAATGGCATATGAGTACTTAGTGCCATTTGCATACCAGAATGATGGCATTCATCCAAAACCTCATAACTAACACAGCAATTAAAGAATGTCTCGCTTCACAAAAGCAATTTATTGACTGCCTAAGTTAAAAGTATCCAGTGGGTTGAGGATCGTTATTGAGATAGAAATTCGTTGTTTTTTATCACAAAAGAAATTTACTACAGAAGCAACGTTAGGCGTTACTTTAAAAACCTTTCAATACGTCTTCATTGCTGTTATTCATACACGAAGTTTCTCAAACTTACTCTCTTCCAGTATAGTGGACATCTTCCATGAGAAAAAATCAGAATATTCATCGATCAACGAAAATCGTGTTTCAAAGATGGCATTCTCTTCAATGGGTATAAAAAAACATCAACTTTTTAAAACAAATAACGATACACCTTTTATTTGAAACATAGCAATAACATCCGAGACACTTGTTTTATAAAAATCCACTCCTATATGTGTGAAAATATTCGTTTAAACACAAAAAACTCATGAAATGATTGAATTCTTCATCTCACGAGTCTGTTTCATCTATTAAAATATGTTTTATTTTTGCATCGAAAAATTAAGTTTCAATTATTGTCATCAGCGGTGGATCGTCACTTCTTTTTTGACTTCCACGGTGATGCGGCCATTTTTGATGACCATCAAACGTTCAGGAATATCGATCAGCACATCGGCTTTTTTCTGGGTATCTAAAAGAATCAAATCTGCGCGGTTGCCAACAGCGATCCCATAGTCTTTGATATTTAATGCTTTGGCGGTATTGGTCGTAATCATTGGCAAGACCGTCGGCAAGTCATCGGCGCCGCCTAAATGCGCCACTGGCACAGCCAACATAGCGATTTGAATCAAATCCCCATTGCCATAGGGCGTAAAGGCGTTACGAATATTGTTGCTGCCTAAGCAAATATTCACACCGGCATCACGTAATTTGCGAATCGGCGTCACGGCACGACGAACGTTGTAAGCATCGTTTCTAGCACCTAAGTGTAAATCGGTCGCAGGCAACGGCATCACATTGATTTGGGCTTTGACCATCAAATCGATAACTTCTGCCAGCTGATCCGGTTCCATGGCGTGCAGCGCAGTCAAATGTCCTACTGATACCCGGCCTTGGTAGCCTTCTGCGATGGTTTTTTCACACAGGTAGACGATCGATGTATCGTCTGCTTCATCGGCAAAATCTTGATGCAAGTCAATGTCTTTGTCAAATCGTTTGGCGATCTCAAAGATCAAGTCGATGTGTTCATTGGCTGGCGCATCATTGTAAGGAATGCCGCCAACGACATCGGCGCCTCTTTCCATCGCTTCGATCATCATTTTATCCGTTCCGGGTGCTTTAAAAATCCCTTCTTGGGGAAAGGCAACGACCTGAATGTCGATCAGGTCTCGGTATTCTTCTTTTAAGCGCATGATGGTGTCAAATCCAGTGAAGCCTTGTGCTGGATCAAATTCGGCATGGGTGCGCACAGCAGTCGTGCCATGTACGATCAGCATTTCTAATGCGCGTTTCGCCCGATCATAAATGTCTTCTTCGGTAAAGGTCGGTTTCAACTTTGCCGTAACTTGGATCGCTTCTTGCAACGTACCTGAATTATTGGGTTCACGATCGGCGATCAAGGCTTTGTCTAAGTGGATATGACTTTCGATCAATCCAGGGATCACCACTTTGCCTTTCGCCTCAATCGTTGTTGCTGCTGATTCTTCAATGTTGGGTGCAACTGCGGTGATTTTTCCTTCTGAAATTGCAATATCTACTAATTCTGCATCGTCTTCAAGACGTGCTTGCTTGATCAATAAATCCATGTTTTCCTCCTATCCATCAGCCAAACACTAAGCCGATGACTAATAATAATACGGCTGCTAAACTCAACCACTTCACGTTTCCTTTGACTACATCCAGAATCGGAATTTGGAAACCAGAAGATAAAGCTTGCATCGTAATGTTGACGAAACTCATTTGACTGCCGAGGCCAACCCCCATCGTGACAAAGCCAAGAGCTAAGACTGGGAAGCCTAATGAAACGGCAACTGGTAGCACGAGTGTTAAAACGGAGCCGACATAGGCACCTGCGGGAATCCCAATCAAGACACCCGTCAAGATCGCCACAGGAACGACGATCGCTGCGGGGGCATTTTGTGCCGCACCTGCAATTACAGCAAACGTCCCAGTTTCAGCGATTACGTTGATGAAGGCTAAAAAGATCCCCACTTGGAACAAGCGGGTCAAAATATACGTCGATCCGTCCACCATCGCTTCCACCGATTGATTCATCGAAAAGTCGGTACAAACAAAAATCAACGCCAACGTGACCACCATATAAACTAGCGGCGTAAAGAGGACAAAGCCGATCAGGTCATTGATCAACGGGCCAAAGATGACCGCAAAAAGCAAGAAGATCGCAGGCAGTGTCGTTTTGAATAACTCGCCATTGCTTTTGTTTTCGTACTCTTGGTTGGCTGATTCTTTGAAGCCCAAATGACGACGCTTGGTCCCGAAGAATGCCAATAAAATCGCCAAACCAACGAATAGCAACCAAAATGGGCGCATTTGATCGACATAAGAAGCGACACTAAAACCGCCTAGTTCAGACACGATACTAGATTCCAAAGAGGCAGGAGAAGTCGTAAAGGAGACCGCTGCCGCTAACGACATCGCTGCGATCAATTCGGGTACCACCCCAACTGCCGCAAATGCTAACGGTGCGATCACCATCGCACTCCCGCCGCCGATTCCAGACATATAAGTCGCTGCTGCCAATAAGATGACAATAAAACCAGCCACATATTCCACTTTTCCTTTGGTTCCTCTTTTGGCTAAGGTTAAGGCCGCCGTATAACTGCCCGCTTTGAAGACCGCCATCGCTACAGCGGAATTGATGATTGGCACCGTAATACTCAACATCGTCGGAATAGCTTCCAACAGTTGGGAATTGGCTTCAGCTAAACTGATCCCGCCAATAATCATCGCCAAGATCCCAGCAATCAAGCCAGCAATGATCATATCTACTTTTTTAAAGAGCAAAACCAGCACTAACACTAATGGAATCAGTACTAGAAATGCTTTGACTCCTGTTGGTGCGACGATCTCATTGATCGCTTCTGCCGCAAACACTGTTCTTTCTGAAAAGATAAAAAGAATGAGAGCCATAAACAGTGAGACGAACGTTCCCTTTTTTTTCATCACATTTCTCCTAACTTATATGAACCTTCATATAATAAATGTTGTGTTGCTATGGGGTGTTGCCGATTGATTTTTCCGCTGATTTTTCTCTGGTGTTTCCCACCTTCTTTCCTCGAAGAAAGGAATCAAGCAAAAGACACCTGCTTTTTCGACCTTTTTCGCCACTTTTTCTTTCTCTATTATAATTCTTGTTGTTAACGCTTTCTTTGGACATTATTCTAAAATAAATCTACGTTTTTTATCCAATTGGCTAAAAGCGCAGAAAAAAGCGCGGCTTGTGGAGAAAAGAGCCTTCATTTGAACCTTTTCCCCTTTTCTCGGAGTCCCGCTTTTTTAATGATCTTCTGTTTATGATCGTTTTTTTCCTCGGTTTGTCCAGCGTTTCAGCCGATAAAAAAGCATCAGTTGTTTGCGCGCTCGCTTGATCCGCTGGTAGCGCTTTGGCTGTTTCTTGTAAAATGCTTGATGGTAGTTTTCCGCTGGCCAAAACTGCATGGCCTTGCGGATCTCAGTCACGATGGGTTGCTGATAATAACCAGATTGTGCTAGTTCCTTTTTGGCTCGTTGCGCAAGCACTTCCTGTTCAGCAGTCGTATAGAAAATGATTGGGCGATAAAAATTGCCGCGATCTTGAAATTGTCCGAAAGCATCTGTCGGGTCTGTCACTTGCCAGTACAATTGCAACAAGTCCTGATAGGTGATGATTTTGGGATCAAAAACGATCTCTACCGCTTCGACATGCCCTGTTGTTCCGCTTAGTACTTGATCATACGTCGGATTCGGGACTGTTCCCCCGGTATACCCCGACAAGACGGAAAGAATGCCCGGCTGGTCTTCAAAAGGCTCTACCATACACCAAAAGCAACCGCCAGCAAAAATAGCCACTTCTTGTGCTTTTCCACCTGTTTCGTTCGGCTCCACCGAAACTTCTGCTGGTTGGACTTTGCTTGTTTCTTCATTCATTGCCTTTTTCGGTGCTGACTGGCTGATTGTTTGATAAAACTCGGCGACATTCGGGGTCAGATTGTTTCTCAGTGCCAAAGGACGCAACGACGCTTCTAGTTTTTCCAAAACCCGTCTGGTCTCTTGGTCTTCAAGGCTATTTGACGATTCCTTTTCATGTTTGCCTGCTTTTTGCTTGGTCGCCAGCTGAGTTTCCAGTGTATTTTTTGCTTGCACCAGTTGTTCTCGTTCCCACTGTCTTGTGCCAGGATGCAAGATCAAATTATAGATTTCTGACAGCCACGCCATCGTTTTTTGCTTCATCACCATTGCCCCTTTGCCTCATGAAGGAGCGACTTTCGCTCCTTGTTTGGTTGCACTGTACCATAGTTTCGCCGATTCGCCCAATTTGATGCCCAAAAAACGTTCGAGAAAAATCCTCGAACGTTTTTGGCTTTTGTATGGGTTAGTTCTTATTCATCCTCTGAGGGATCAGCTCAGTATAATTGGTGGGTACGCAACTGGGCATTCATTTTTTAAAGAAACATTGAAGCGGAATGAGATAGGATCGCCGATCTCAAAGAGTGATCAAGAACCACTCAATGCAAATGAACCTTTGCCTTTGTTAGTAAATACGCAATTTTTCTACAATCCGTTTAAATAGTCATCGGTTTTCATCACCGTAGAGAAGGTTTCCAAGGCCGATAAAAACGCTCGTTGAACAGCTTCCGCAGGAATTTCGTGTGCTTCAAATGTTAATGCTTTCGTTGCCGTAGCATCAGAAATCAGTATGGGCTGATAACCGAGTTCTTTACTAGCTCTTGTGGTTGAATCGATGCACATATGCGTCATCATCCCAGTGATGATAACTTGTTGAACACCTAAAGAGTCTAACGTTTCTTTTAAATTTGTTTCAATGAAGGAGTTAGGAAAGTGCTTTTCGATAATAATAGAAGAATGCGTTGTTTTTAACTGTTCATGCAGCAGTACACCTTTGGTCCCTCGTTCAAAAAAATCAGCTGCTTCTTGATCGTTGATGTGCTGGATATAGATGATCGGGAGTTGCTTTTCGATAAAAGATGCTTCTAGTTTATTTATGTTTGCAAGCGCCTGTTCAGGGGAATGAAGGGCCATTCTTCCTTCTTTAAAATAGTCATTTTGGACATCAATAATTACTAAAGCTTTTTTCATAGAATCACCATTTCTTTTCTTATTTGTTATAATCCAGTATAAATACATATAACCTTACAACAAAGCGTCTCTTGAAAAAGATAAAGTCAATTTACTTTCATTATGAAAGGAGGAACCCTTATGGACATCATCGATGAACAAATCCTAGCTATCCTGAAACACAACAGTAAATTATCGAACAAAGAAATCGGCGAAATGGTCCACCTGACGGGACAAGCCGTGGGCAATCGGATCTTGAAATTGCAAGATGAGGGAATCATTCAGCGATTTAGTATTGTAGTAAACTACCCAAGTACGCAATACATCCGGTTTTTTATGGATTCAAATCGCTATACAGCTTTTGAAGCCTTCGTGAATCAATACAAAGAAATTGAGGTCTTTCATAAAGTTTCGGGTCAAGCTTGTTATCTCTTGGTCAGTCATTTTACAGATGTAACCTTCCCTTTGTTTATAGAGAGTCTCTCAAAATGGGGCCGGTATAGTGTAGAAACCTTTGTGGCTGACAAACTCAATCATGGGGATGATTTATGTTAGCCGCTGTGGGCTAGTCCTACATCCATTAGATTCCTTGATATATTCATCAAAGTCTTGATCGTCGAAATTTTCGCAATGATGCCCAGCAGCAGCGTGCCGAATTCAAACATCGCCAAGCACAAAGTATTAAGATTGCTAGTGCAAACACAAAAGCGCCCCACGTTGCCTTGTTTATAAAAGCATCGTTCAGGATCATGGGAATGGAGCTGGTATCTTAAAGATTGCAATGGAGTATAATGTTACGAGACAAAGCGTTTATAGAATAAAAGAAAACAGCATGGTCAACATCGATAAGATGAGCATGCTGTTTTTATTTACTTACTTTTTGAAATACTGTTCTAACTTTCATCAATAACTCATCAACCAAGTGCTCATGCGCTTTTTCCAAAAAAACACATGCTCTGGCTTCATAATCAATTGTCGTTAATTGATCCAACAATACTTTTCCTGTTGTCTTCATTCCGTAATCTGGATTAATACTTACATATAACGGATAGTTTCTACTTGTACTAGAAATCGGAGCAACGGTGGCAACGTTACTATAATCTGCAATCATGTCATGACTTAAAACAATATAGGGTCTTTTTCCCGTTTGTTCATGCCCAGAACGAGGAGCTGTATCCAATAACAAAATATCACCTTGTCTAGGTTTTCTTACCATTTTTCATTCCCTACTGCTTCACCTAAATGTTGAATTTCCACATGATTTTTCTCAGCAGTGTAGTTTTCAAATAACTCTTCAATCGTTAACTCGTTTTCTAAATTTGCTGCTTCGATGATTAGCCGTTTATGTCCGTTTACTTCTTCTTGTATTATCTTCACTTTGTCATCAGTATGAATGCCAAGATACTCCATAATGTACTTTGGCAATCTAAGACCGTTACTATTGCCCCATTTTTTTATAGGTAGCATTTCCATGTTCGACACCTCTTTCTGTATATACATAGTATAACATATACCGCGACAGAGTATATACATAATTATCCTTTTTGGTCGATTCACCTAAATTCATTTAAAAAGAATTGTTCTTAAAAGTGGTCTCTGCTGTGCTAAATTAGTATCTTCGTGACCTAACTAATGGCGCTACTAAAGGAATTGTGAAATGAAGAACCAAAAAATTTTAAGTTTCTGACCCTATTTTAAGTTATCGCCCATTAATCTATGGATCCGGGCGTTCGCCCATATTTTTTCTTAAAACTTTGGATAAAATGACTCGTATCAGAAAATCCTATTTGTTGAGAAATTTCAGTAACTGTTAGATTCTTATTTTCCAATAAACTCTGACTTCGTTGTAATCGATAATCAATCAAGAATTTATAAGGGGTCATGGATGTGTACTGTTTAAACAATCTGTTCGCCTCTGAATTACTAATGTGACTACTTGAGGAAATATCAGCTAAAGCTATATTGTCGGCATAGTTTTCATATATAAATTGGATCATTGTCATTATCTGATTTATTTTAGTATTTTTAATGGTAGTCGGTTGCTTTATCTGATTTAACTTCGAGTTGATTAGAATAAGCCAAACTTTACAAAGATCTATCGATATCAAGTACTCTCGACCAAATCTTGGTTCCATGTAATACAAATCGATAATTTCTTTTAGGATAGATAAGATTTCTCTTGAAGAAATATCCAGGTTGTCCATCGCAATACAAGGATATTTTATACTATTTACATAGGGCTCCACATAGCTAAGGTCCATTCGGCTTCCAGGGAAGAAAGTGAGATTCTCCTTGATAAAATTTATGCTTATATAAGAGCTATTGGGTGTTAGTTGAGTCATTTGATGAAGAACATTAGAGTTGATAAAGATAAAATCACCTTTATTTAATATATAGTCGACTCCATTAATTTTTGCATTAACTACTCCCTTCTCAACAATGGTAAATTGTAATTCATCATGCCAATGGGCATCATCGAATCCTCTACCTGAAGGTTTTACTCCATTTTGATTTATATGATAAATTTCAAAAGGAAAACTAGTATCTTGATAGTGATTCTGTTCAAATAATTTTTTCATCAACTTGTCCTTTTGGTTATATTTTTATATGAAAGAACCTTTTTTTCATATTATTATATAGCATTTGATGATATTATCATATAAAAATATTGGAGTTGAATAATTATGACAATCGAATTTATCCCCTATGATAAGCGTTTTTTAAGTGAAATGACACAAACCTGGAATGATATTTTGATAGATGGTGAAGCATTTCCAGGAGAAGATTTATTTAATACAGAAGGTTTTGAATTAATGTTATTAGAACAATCTGCTACAACCTGTCTTCTTTATAATGGAGTCTATGCAGGATTCTTCATAATTCATCCTAATAATATCGGTCGTTGTGCACATACTGCAAATGCGAGCTATTGTATCGATAAAAGGATGAGAGGAAAGGGCTTATTCAAACACGTAGTAAAAAGATCCTTATGGGAAGCAAAACAACTAGGTTTTCAAGGAATGCAATTTAACGCCGTCGTTTCTAATAATACCGCAGCGATCCATACCTACGAGATAAATGGGTTTTCCATTATCGGTTCTATCCCTAAAGGATTCCGACTGAGGAATGGAATTTTTACTGACATGTATATTATGCATCGATCGCTATGATAAAAAAATACCAAGGCATTCTCTTCACTATCTTTACAATTCTAATAGTCAGTTCTACAGAGATCACACTAAAGTTACTAGGGGGAACGAGTAGCCACGGGGGGCAATTAAATTTTTGGCGTTTTTTGATTGGCGGTATTTTTCTATTTATTTTAGCTAAGAAAAAAAGTATAAAGGTAGCTTCTTTGCCACTCCTTGTTTTAAATGCAACTTTATTTATCGTATTCAGCATGAATTTCTATCAAATGGCTATCTTTCAATCAAGCGCATTCTTTGTAGCAGTTGTTTTTAGCACAAATCCATTGTTTACACAATTGATAAATACGTTATTAACTCGTCAGTTAAAAGTACCTTCACTTTCGATCATACTTTCAGTACTAGGAATCATAATCATCATTGTTTCAAATTACACAAAAAATGACCTAGGGGTTCTATTTGCTTTGATCTCTTCTATTTTATTTGGATTATATAGTACACTAAATGAAAGAATTATAAAAAAATATACTTTAAGTACAGTGACTTCTACATCATATACCTTTATTTTTGGCGCATTGGAATTGGCGCTATTAAATTTGATTTTTTCGAAATTTAATGATGGTTCTCCATTAAAATCGATTTTGACATTTCATTACTTTACCGATTTTAGCCTACAAACATTACCAGGTCTATTCTATTTGAGCATTGTGGTAACCGCCTGCGGCTTTCTGTTTTACCTTATCTGTCAAATAAAATTCAAAAAATTATCAAACATTGTTTTTTTCTCTAAGCCTGCGGTTTCTGCAATATTTGGTTTGCTAATCTTAAATGATCCTATTCCTTTTTCTAGTATTGTAGGTATCTCGTTGATATTTTTAGGTAGTATATTAACTTCCTAATAATATACTAATGTATAATCCTAATGTCACTCGATTCCCTCTTCTACTGATCGTTAAATGATTTATAAAGCAAAATAAATAATCGGAACCAAATAAGAAAAAAACAAAAACGTTTTAAGTTTCTGAAACCTTAAATAAAATGACTCCATCAAATAATACCAATATGAATAGACAAGCACTTGTTGATTACTGAGTTCTTTTACGATCTTTTTGAAAAAAGCACAGATCGAAAGGGCGTACCATCAGTTAGGTACGCCCTTTTAAGAGATCTAGAAAGTATAGATGTTACAGAAAATACACACAGTTACTTTTCAAAGACAATAAGTGATGTTCACGTTTCTTCCTTTTGCAATGTCATGATGACAGGACCTTCTTTGGTGATGGCGATCGAATGTTCATATTGGGCACAATAGCTGCCGTCGATCGTGCGTGCTGTCCAGCCGTTCGGGTCCATCTTCATGCGCCAAGTGCCGGTCGTGATCATCGGCTCGATAGTGATCGTCATGCCTTCTTTCAACCGAATTCCTTTGCCAGGTAACCCGAAATGAGGAAAGAATGGTTCTTCGTGAATGGTTGGGCCAATGCCGTGAGCAATAAAGTCCCGCACGACACCATACCCTTTTTCTTCAGCGAAGCTTTGGATCGCATAACCAATATCGCCGACACGGTTACCGACTTGTGCTTGCTCGATGCCTCTCATCAAGGCTTCTTTCGTTACTTCCATCAGCGCTTGATGTTCTGGTGAAATCTCTCCTACCGCATACGTCCAACAGCTGTCAGAGATTGCCCCTTTGTAATCGACACAAAAATCGACTTTGACGACATCGCCTGATTTTAAAACATATTCTGAAGGGAAACCATGACAAATCTCTTCATTGACACTGATACACGTCGCAAATTCATAGCCTTCAAACCCGATTTGCGCGGCTGTTGCCCCTGCAGCTTCTATCTGTTGATGGACAAAGGCGTTGATTTGGTTCGTGGTGATACCGGGAACGATTTTTTCCCGTAGCTGTTCGTGAATACTTGCCAAGATACGACCAGAAGTTTTCATTTGTTCGATCTCTCGTGGGGATTTTAATGTGATCAATAGATGATCTCCTTTCCTTAAATAGCCATTACCATGTTTCTTTTAATAATACACCTCATCTAGAAATAAGCCATGAGAAGGCACTGTCTCACCAGCTGCTTGTCGTACTTTATCGGCTAACACTTGATCGATCACTTCTGGTGGCAGTGTGCCATCGCCAATGGCAATCAGTGTGCCTGTCAAGATTCGGACCATTTTATGCAAAAAGCCGTTGCCTTTGAAGGTAAACCGCAATAGGTCGCCTTCTGGTGTGATGGTGATTTCATCGATCGTGCGCACCGTTGATTTTTTTGATTTTTTCAATGCAGAAAAGCCGATAAAATCATGGGTGCCGATCAACTTCTCAGCCGCTTGCTGCATTTTTTCCAAATCAAGGGGCTGCGGGCAATGAAAACTAGTATTGCGAGCAAAGACCGATGGGATCGCGTTGTTCCAAACATAATAGCTGTATTGCTTGCCTTTGGCGTGATAGCGTGCATGGAATCGTTCAGGCACTTCCTCAATCTTGTTGACGACGATGTCTTGCGGCAAATAGCGGTTAAAGAACAGCTGCATCTCTGGCAAACTCATTTGGTGGTTCGTCTTGAAATTCGCCACTTGTCCTCGAGCATGCGTGCCCGCATCGGTTCTGCCAGAACCGACGATCTCAATTTCTTCTCCCGTCAGTAATTTGATGACCCCTTCAACTTTTTCTTGGATCGTTTTTTCAGAATCTCCTAGTCGTTGCCACCCTAAGTAGCGCTTGCCGTCATATTCAATCGTTAATTTGATATTTCGCATGGTTGTTGCTCCTTTTTACCGATACTATCGGTGGATAGTTGTGATTGTTGTTTAAAGTGACTTTAAAAAAATATACAAGTGCATTGATACAAGAAACAGTACACAAAAATTTTTTCTATTTTTTCATACTATTTCTATTATTTATAAACGTTTCGTCAACCTAAAAGTTCTTAAAAGAACAATATGACGTTATCTCGCTTGTTTTGTGTTTATATAAGCGATCGCACTGCCGCTTCCAAATTTAACTTCTGGCAATGAACGCTTTACTAAATTGAGTTCCTTCAGTGTTTCTTCTCTGGTTGATAGTGCACGGAACGCATATCGCGTTAGGCCGTTTTCTAGTTTCTTTGATTCTGAAAACTGCTCAGATACTTTATAAGCTGCCACAACAGCATTTTCTGCTCCTGTGTTAATAGCGATGATATAACGGATGTGTTGAATTTTATTGCGCCCAATAACCCAGTTCCCTAAAGTTCGCGACTTTAGATTTGAAATATCCCGATATTCTTCATCGATAGGGTATTCTTTAGATTCATCTTTACTCAAAGAAAAAGCATCTCTTACTTTTACTGCTAATATCAAGTCATCCGTTGCTATTTCACTGATAGACATTGGTTGGAAGCCAAAACGCTCTTCGATTTCCTCAACGAGCATTACTTTAGAACCATGTCCTTTCACCAAATTTGTCAGTGAAAGCCCCTGTACCAGCTGTGCATAATTGATCATAACATTTTCGCTTGCATATGCCTCATTTTCAGATAACCCATAACTTAGGATATAACTTAATACTTGTAAATTTGATTCAATAATTTCTTGAATCGTTTTAATTTTTAAAGTAATTGCTGTTTCATTTTCTCCAACTAAATTTGCTTGTTTCATCCTATTTAAAGCAGCTTGCCGATGGGCAAAAATACGATTCCCTTTTCCTTTCCCAATATAAAAAGGCTGGTTGTTTCTAGGATCAACTAAACAATATACATAATATAGATGCTTCTCATCTTTTTGTAATGTTGCGAGCGTAGAAGCTGAAAACTGATTAATTTCCTTCATTTTTTCTTTCCTTTTATTGATAGATTATCCTTACTAATTCGTTTTACTTATGATACGGCGCCCCCGTATTGATTCGATACGCGCGATAGATTTGCTCCAATAAGATCAGTTTCATGAGTTGGTGCGGATAGGTCATTTTGCCAAAAGAGATCTTGGCATCACTGCGGGTCATGACTTCTTGACTCAAGCCTAGGGAGCCGCCGATGACGAAGGTCAGTTGGCTTTTTCCTTGGATGCCGAGTTGATCGATTTGTTTGGCGAAGGTTTCGCTGGTGGGATTGGTGCCTTCGATCGCTAAGGCAAAGACATATTCGGTGTCTTTGATTTTGGCTAAAATGCGCTGCCCTTCTTTTTCTTTGATTTGCAGCATTTGGGCTTCACTCAAGGTTTCTGGTGCTTTTTCATCTGGTACTTCGACAAACTCAAGCTTTGCGTATGCCCCCAATCGTTTGGCGTACTCGTTGATTCCTTGAACGAGGTACTTTTCTTTTAGTTTTCCTACTGTGACGATTTTGATTTTCATAGGTTCCTCCTCGTTATCCCCTTATTTTACGAAAATGTGGACAATGCTATCCACAACCTTTTACACACTTTGACTTTCTTTGAAATTCTTCTATCCTATCTATAAAACTGCGACACTTCAAGGGTTTCTTCATCCACCCAATCAAAGCTCTCGAACTTGTCCACACACTGTGGATAAAAAGACCTTCGCTTCTCCCCAGTTTCGCCTGCTATTTTTATTCAAAAATGAACGGGTTTTGCGAAGAAAATTTCATCGTTTGAAACAGATTCTTACGCAACTTCTTCATATTTTTTTCAAAATCTCTTAGTAGACTAATCTCAGATAGAAGGAATATACTGATTATAACGAATTATTCATTAAGGGGGAAATAGTAATGGCAAGAAAATATGTCACACCAGGCAAGAAAACTTCTCCTGGTTTATTAAAACGATTAGGAATTGGGATTTTAGGCGGTATGGTCGGCGGTTTATTGACCTTCGGCGGTCTGTATCTGGCAATGGGTTCCTCTTTGACTTCAACACCAGAAACCACGACCAACAGCGGGGTCCAAGATTCTAACGGACAAACCCAAGTATCCAATGTAAAACTTGATGTGACTAGCGATGTCACTGAGGCAGTTGAAAAAGTACAAGATTCTGTCGTTTCCATCATTAATCTACAACAAAGTCAAAGCAACGATTGGAACAGCCTCTTTGGTCAGCAAGGCGGACAAAGTGAAGGCGATAGCCAAAGCGACGACGACAGTGCTTTAGAAGCTTCTTCTGAAGGTAGTGGGGTCATCTACAAAATCGATGGCGACGATGCCTATGTCGTAACCAACAACCACGTCGTTGAAGGTCAAGACGGTTTGGAAGTTGTTTTAGCAGACGGTACGAAAGTCAAAGCTGAATTGGTCGGTACTGACGCTTACACAGACTTAGCTGTATTGAAAATCTCTTCAGAGCATGTGACGACTGCCGCAACATTTGGTGATTCAAGTGCCTTGAAAGTCGGCGAACCAGCCATCGCGATCGGTTCTCCTCTAGGCTCTGACTACGCAAACTCTGTGACACAAGGGATCGTTTCTTCCTTGAATCGTCAAGTAACAAGCCAAAACGAATCTGGTGGTACGATCAGCATCAATGCGATCCAAACGGATGCTGCGATCAACCCAGGGAACTCAGGTGGTCCACTGATCAACGTTGATGGTCAAGTGATTGGGATCAACTCAAGTAAAATCGCCAGCACATCTGGCTCTGCTTCAGGTGTTAGTGTCGAAGGGATGGGCTTTGCGATCCCAAGTAACGATGTCGTTGAAATCATCAATCAACTAGAAGCAGATGGCAAAGTGGTTCGCCCTGCACTAGGTATCCAAACGATCGATTTAGGTTCCATCACATCACAACAACAAGAACAAATCTTGAAAGTTCCTTCATCCGTAACTTCTGGCGTTGTGATCTACTCAGTCAACAATGCAACACCAGCAGAACAAGCAGGATTGCAACAATATGACGTTATCACGAAGATCGATGATACAGAAGTCAGCACAACAACGGATCTGCAATCTGCGTTGTACAAACACAAAGTCGGTGACACGATCACTGTAACCTTCTATCGTGGCGATGAAGAAAAAACAGCAGAAGTAAAACTTTCCGTTGATACGTCGATCAACGAACAATCAACAGACAGCAGCAACTAATCACCAAAACCAATCGAAACAATCAAAAAATGAACTGCCGCAAAAACAGGAAGCGGCAGTTCATTTTTTTAGGCTTTACCGACTGGAAAAGCTTCACCTACAACGGCATCTTGAGGCAGCTCAAGGATGCCTTTTTTCATTGGTGCACCTTCTAAATGCAGTTCTTTAGCAGAGCAGATCATTCCGAAGCTTTCTACGCCACGAAGTGTCCCCGGCCAAATCATCAAGCCATCTGGCATCATTGCCCCAGGTTTTGCGACAACGACTTTCAAGCCTTTACGGATATTGGCAGCACCACAGACGATTTGCAAGACTTCCCCATCCCCGACTTCTGTTTCCGTGATAGACAGATGGTCGCTGTCTGGATGTTCCACACAAGACTTCACATAGCCAACGACGATTTTTGGTTCTGTATCTGCTGGCAGTTCTTCGCTGAATCCTGCTTCTTTGATCATGGTGTTCAATTGTTGGATTTGTTCTTTCGTCAACGTCACTTGGCCACGGCCTTCGATCGTCATCACTTCTGAGATCGCAAAAAAGTTCCAGCCGACGATCGTGCCTTCTTCATTTTTGATTTGGGCAACATTGCCTTTGCGTTCGACGGTTTGTTCTAATCCTTTATCATCTGCTGTGATGGCAAGCAGTGTATCACTGACATATTCTTTGTTATAAGCAAAAATCACGTTTTTTCCTCCTTAGGTACTTACACATTCCGCCCATAATCTTAACAAATTTTTTGGCATCCGTCATGGAATTTCTTTGTTTTCCTTGAAATTCTACTCATTTTCAAAGACAAAAAACGCCTGAGAACCAACTTCTGCTGGCTGGCTTAGGTTGAGGATTGGCGAAGGAGCAGAACCTGCGGCTTATTAGCTAAGACGCTGCTTTGCTAACGAGCCGATAAACACTGGTTCTAAAAACTTCTGTTTGGCACTACTACCTAAGAAGAAAGACAACAGCGACAGATGTCTTCCTTCAAAATGAGCAAAAAATCCTGAGAACCAGCTGCAGCTCATCAGCGAAAGACGGTGCTTTGCTAACAAGTGAAACATCGCTGGTTCTCAGGAACTTTCTTTTAGCCCTTGTCTTCTTTTGCTGCCATCTTCTTTAAGGAAAAGAACACGGCAACGACAAGCTTATTTTTTCAAAAATGACCTTACGCTTTGGTTTCTTCAGGCGATACGATCAGCACGTCGCACCGGGCTTCACGGATAACGAAGCTGGCGACACTCCCCATCATGAAGCGTTCCACGGCGTTCAGCCCAGATTGCCCCACCATGATCAAATCGATGTCGTATTGGTCTGGTAATTGAGTGGCAAGGGCGTCTTTGATGGAGCCGTAAGCGACGATGCCTTCTACTAGATCAAAATCCACTGATTTTGCATAAGCTTTGCAGTCGTCGATCAGATTTTTCGCCGTATCTTTTTCTTGTTCTAAGATGGAACTATCCAAAGGTGCATAGCCCATCATGGTCGGCACTTGCTGATCAATGATCGTTGCGGCATAGACCTTCCCTTGATTTCGGCGAGCGACTTCCACTGCTTTTTTGAAGGCAGACATCGCTTGATCTGACCCATCGATCCCTACTAAAATGTTTTGATATCTTTGTACTTCCATCTTTTTCCCCTCCTATGCTGATTGTACACTGGTTAAAAAGGCTTCGATCTCTTCTTTGGTTTTGCGATCCTTGTTGACTAACCGTCCCAGCTCCTTGCCGTCTTCGATAACGACGAGGCTAGGAATACCAAAAATGTTCCATTCAACCGCTACATCCATGTATTCATCACGGTCGACTTCGACAAATTGAAGCTCTGGAAAGTCCGCTTCGATCTCAGGCAATTGCGGTTTGATGTATCGGCAATCGCCACACCAATCGGCGGTGAAAAAGAAGACATTTTTGCCTTTCTCCACATATGTTGCTAACTCTGCTAAATCTTTTGGAATAATCAAATGCTCACCACTTTCTTTTCTTTCAGTATACACCTTTCTTTCAGGGACTACCAACTGACATGCTGATCTTGCAAACCCCTGCAGAAAAAAAGAGACAACGGATTGCTGTCTCTTTGCTTTCGTTCGTTCTCGCTTATTGTCCAGCCAAAATCGTATCAACAGTGGAACGATCCAAACCTTTCAAGACTTGAATCACCATTTCCCGTGCCGCTTCAAAATCAGCGATACTGAATAGGGTTTGGTGAGTATGGATGTAACGTCCAGGAACACCGATGACAGAACTTGGGATCCCTTCATTTGCCATGTGTGCTGCACCAGCATCGGTACCACCTTTTGAAACAAAGTATTGGTAAGGAATGTTGTTGCTTTCTGCTGTATCCAACAAGAATTCTTTCATCCGTGGCAACATGATCATGCCTGGATCATAGATTCGCATCAAAGTCCCGGCTCCTAGATGACCAAAGGTGCCATTTTTCGTGACTGTGTCATCTGCTGGCGAGCAATCGACCGCAAAGAACAAGTCTGGTTTGAATTTCGTCACAGATGGACGAGAACCTCGTAAGCCGACTTCTTCTTGAACATTGGCACCAGCAATCAGCGTATGGCCTAACGTTTCCTCTTTCAAGGCTTCAAGTGCTTCTAATACGACTGCACAGCCGTAACGGTTGTCCCAAGCTTTCGAGATGATGTTTTTCCCATTGGCTGTTTTGATGGTTTCCACTTGTGGGACGATCGTATCGCCAGGACGTACACCAAAGCTTTCTGCTTCTTCTTTTGATTCAAACCCAGCATCAAACAAAATATCTGTGACTTCGACATTTTTTTGACCGCTGCTTCCTCGCAACAAATGTGGCGGTACTGAAGAAGAAACACATGGATAATCGCCTTTTGCTGTTTTCAATGTAAAGCGTTGAGCAGAAACCACATAAGGGTTCCATCCGCCTAAAGGAGTGACTTTGAATAAGCCGCGATCGGTGATCGTCGTCAATAAGAAACCAACTTCGTCCATGTGAGCAGCTAACATCACCCGTGGTGCATCTGCTTCTTGGTGGTGACGCAGACCGAAGATGCCGCCTAAGCCGTCTTGTTGGATCTCGTCCACCAATGGGGTCATCGCTTCACGCATATACGCTCGCACGTCGTGTTCAAACCCGCTGGTTCCTTGTAACTCCGTTAGTTCTTTGATGCGTTGAAATGTTTTTTCTTCCATGATCATTCGAGAAACACGTATCGGTTGTTTGCTGCCCTAAAGAAACAAAGCTGCTTTTTTTGAAAAAGCAACGCTTGCTGTTGCTGTGTTTTCCAGCAATTTTTGGGTGAAACAACGGATGTGCTCTCTTCCTCCTTATTCCTACTGATATTCTTTATTATAGCGCAAATTTCTATTGTTGGTTATTTTTCTTATAGAATATTTCTAAACTATGGTAAACTATTGTTAAGAGAACCTGTGCTTTCACCGAGATCAAAACATTCGGGAAAACTTACTTTAGGAGGGACATTAGATGGAGAATGAGCATCCATTGCATTATTTTAAAAATGGACTGACCATCGGTTTAGGTCTTGGCTTTGCAGGAGGAATTTTTTCAACGATCTGGTTGAAGAAAAGGCAAGCCATGAATGCCGATGATGTCTTAGACAATATAAAAGCAGCATTTATCAAAGAAGGACCAATCGAAGGTTCTTGGATCAATTTCGAAAAACAACCTTTGCGCAAATTTGCGATCACTTCCCAAGGATATACTGGCGGCATCACCCGCACCGAAGACGGGCAACTTGTCACCTATGAATTTTTGGCAGATGCTCATACAGGTACCGTCTTAGATATCCAACGAGCAATCGTGGACTAATCACTGCACTTACGACCAGCTTCTTAAGAGGCTGGTCTTTTTTCTTTTAAGCAGTGCTTTTACTGGAGCAAGGTCGCAAGGTCCAATACCACGACTTCATCAATGCTGCCGCCTTTTTGCCGATACGCCCATGCCCCACTTTCAAACAAGCAGTACAGCTGCCCTTTTTCTACCACGATCTGTTCAAGGTAATGGGGAAACTTGATGCGCCGCAACGCATGTTTGCGGGTCAGCACCGTTGCATCCTTTGAAAAGACCCATAACTCCGCCGACCCTGGTCCAAAAGAACGTGCCAGCAACATGTATTCAGTGGTAAAGGCGATACTTTGGACTTTCGTGGTGGTGACCCTTCTCTTACGAGGCTTGATGCGAGGAGGCGCTTTGCGACCGCTGTCTGAAAGGACAGACAATGGATAATTCGCCACCACGCCTCCTTGTTTCAAGGCAAAGGTCCCTGAGACAAGTTCACCGCCATCGGCTGCCAAATAGGAGCTGTGAGTGATGCCTGCCAATTCGATGACTTGCTGATAAGCGATAGGCTGATTGGTTGCCAAGGAATCATCTTCCAGCAGTGCTTGCAAAGAAACACACGCCACGCGCCCCATTCCTTTCCCTGTAATGGTTAGCCACAGCATTTGCGTTGCTCGATCAAAGACTAGTCCACCGACATGGGGGCGTTTTGGCAGAACCACCGTTTTCAGATGCCGCCCGCTCGTTCTTTCTATTATATAAAGCTGTGAGTGATGTTCCTGCTGCGAACAATACGCTGAGATGAACAAATAGTCCTCTGAAACGGCCAACCCTTGTGGGGTCATTGCCTGACATTGATCTGCATGCTTGTGCAGCCTCGTTTCTGCTTTCGCCGTTGCCGTCGTTGCCACTGCGGCAGTGGCTTCTTTTAAACCGGGAACCAAAAGGACTGCTTCCCTTTTCGCCCCGGCTGCCAGCCACGCTTGCCGCACGCTGGGGTAACGCTTCAGCTGGGCTGCCAGTGCTTGGTTGTGGCGTGTATGTCGGTGCTTTTTTAGCCAGTACACCACAAAAAGGCCAACCGCAAACACGCCCAAAAGCAGCAAGCTCTCTGTTTGTCTCATTGATTGGCCTCCTTGATGAATTCCCTCTTGTCGGTTGATTTCCCAACCGCTTATTGTTTGCCTATTCGTAATACTGCTTAGACTACTTGAACTTCGACATCAATGTTGCCGCGAGTGGCACGAGAATACGGACAAAAATCGTGGGCTTCTTCTGCGATTTTCTCTGCCTCGGCTTTTTCAACGCCTGGTAACGATACTTCTAAAATCACGCCGATTTGGTAACTACCGTCCTCATGCTGATACAAAGACACTCTTGCTTTAACTTCGGATTCGGATTCGATGTTATGCTCTTTCAGCATATGCTGTACGGCACCGTTGAAGCATGAAGCATAGCCTGCGGCAAATAATTGCTCTGGATTGGTCCCTTCACTATGAAGACCTGGCTTGTCGATTTTCAGGTGAAAACTACCGTTTGGTGCTTCGACCTCTCCGACACGTCCGCCTCGATTGATCATCGCTGTTTCATATTGCTTTTTCATTGAACCTCTTCCTTTCTTTTTTTGACCTACTTCAAGTGTAACGACAATTTTCTAATCTGACAAAAGGATTGCTTATGCATCCTTTTAAAAAACAAAAAAGGCAAACCCAGAAACTCTGGATTTGCCTGTCTATTCAAGGTAGTTCCTACCCGAAATAAATGAATGAAAACAATTGCTGAATGGACTAGCCGTTTGAACGTCCTAAGAAGAATGAAACAACAGCAACTACAATAACCGCACCAATAATTGATGGGACGATTGCCATTCCAGCAAGTGATGGACCCCAAGAACCTAAGATCGCTTGTCCAATAGCTGAACCTACTAAACCTGCAACGATGTTGGCGATCCAACCCATTGATCCACCTTTATTTGTGATAGCTCCGGCGATCAAACCGATAATAGCTCCTACGATTAATACCCATAACCAATGCATATTTTTCTCCTTCTTTCTTTTAAGTAGTTATTACACATATTATGTTACGCTTAATCCCCGTTTTAGACAAAAGATTTGCACTCAATTTGCAAAAAAAATTTTCAAACCTTGTTATATTAACGTTTATCAGCACTTCCTAATTATCGTTGTAAGAGCTTTAATTCGTTTTTTTTAGTATTGGTGCATTTTTTGAAATCGTTTTATTTTGTATTTTGCATCTTATCCGCTAAACTGAGGGAGAACCACTCTTATTTTGTCAGATAATTGGCACTTTTCACTCCTCAATCAGTCCTAGGACTGCTATCTTTTCAGTACTTCAGCTATTTTTCATTGGGGGACGTTTCGATCGTTTTCGATTGGAAACGTTTTTTTGAACAAAAATCATTCAATTAAGGAGAGGAACAAAATGAACAAAAAAATAGGGTATTCAATTTTGTCTTTGGCGGCAGTGATGTTGGGAGTCGCCGGCTGCGGCAGTGGTGACAGTGCCAGCGAGAACAAGCAGATTCGTATGTTCGTTTCTGGAGATACCAGTGAAGGCGGCGCTTATTCGAAAATGGCGGAAAAATACAAGGAAGAAACTGGTGTGACTGTCGAAGTCACCGATGTGCCTTATGCGGACTTGCTGACAAAGATCACCAAAGCTGTTCAAGCGGATGATGCACCAGAGGTCGTGCGGGTTTCTACCGTTCAACCTGACTGGAATGACTATCTAATGGATCTATCAGACATCGCCAGTGAGGCAAAAACATTGGAATCGATGACGATCAAAGATGAAGCAGATGTCGTCAAAGCACTCCCTTCCGATGTCACTGCCACTGGGTTGTTTATCAATACGGATTTGTTTGATGAAGCTGGCGTGACCTACCCCACTTCGGAAGAGGACATTTGGACTTGGGATGAATTTTTAACTGCGATCAACGAAGTCGTTGAAAAAACCGATGCCAAATACGGCATGGTCATGGACGCGTCGGATCACCGTTTACGGGCTTTCACCTATCAATACGGGGGACAAGATTTCTTTTTAGATGACAGCGGTGATTCTTATACGACCGATGATGCTACGAAAGCGGCTTTGCAAAAATTTGTTGATTTGAACAATGACGAAGTGATGCCAAAATCGGTTTGGACCTCTGGAGAAGATGCTTCTGCTATGTTCAAAAGCGGCCGTGTTCCAGCTTACTTTTCTGGCAGCTGGCAGATCGTTGATTTTTCTACCAACATCAGCAACTTTAACTGGCAATCCACCTATTCTCCTTATGAAGAGACCCGCGCGGTCAATATGGGCGGCAACTTCATCACTGGCTTCAACAATAGTAAAAACAGTGAAGAAGGTGAAAAATTCATCAAATGGTTGTACGAAGAAGAAAATTACAAACAGCTTTGTACCTATGCTGGCTACTTACCTGCGGTGGAAGATTTGACGGTCGATTATGAACAAGGCCAGGATGCTTATGAAATCTACAACCAAGAGATCGCAGCCGCTGCTCAACCAATCAGCAGCAAGCAAACCACCGATCAAGTGACGATGAGTATGAAAGGCTACACTGGATTGACAGGGGCTTACCGTGATGCCATCGTGCAAGTGTTAAATGATGAAATTACATTAGATGAGGCAATCGACAAGACGATCAAGGATTACAATGATGGGTTTTTGAAGAAATAAACAGACGTTCAACCACAAAGAACCCATAGTCTGGCTTTTTGCAGACTGCGGGTTCTTTGTTGCTGATACGATCGTCGGAGGAGGAATTTTCTGTGAGCACTTTACAAAAAAACAAATGGCCGTTGCTATTCACTGGCGCAAGCATCATTTTGTTCATTATCTTCTTTTTGATTCCAGCACTCTTAGGACTTTATTACTCGTTGACGGACTATAAAGGCTTTGCGACAGCCAATTTTATCGGCTTGGCGAATTATCAAGAATTGTTTCAAGACGCCAGCTTCTATAAAGCACTATTTCGTACATTTCGTTACGTGATCATTCTGGTCCCAAGTATCTATGTCGTTTCTCTCGCCGTCGCTTTGATGTTGAACAGTCAGCTGGCGAAAGGCAAATTTTTCGCAAAGATCATTTTTTTCTTACCATGGACTATCTCTGGGATCATCGCTGGGGTTATCTGGAAATGGCTGTTTGGTGAAAACTTTGGCTTTATCAACTTTGTTCTAGAGCAAGCAGGACAACAAACTGTCCCGTGGTTTACCGACTCGAATGCTGCCTTTTCTGTCATTATTTTGGCTGCCATCTGGGGTGGCACTGCCTTTAACATGCTGCAATTTACTGCAGCTTTGAAAAATATCCCTCGCTCATTGTATGAAGCTGCCGAGATCGACGGCGCCAGCTTTGGGCATAAATTACGCTACATCACCTTGCCTATGCTGCGGCCGACTTCCTTTATGGTCATCTTATTGGCTTCGATCGGCGCTATGAAAGAGTTCGCCCTCGTGCAATCGCTGACCAATGGTGGTCCAGGAACCGACAACATGTTGATCGTGCAATATATCTATACGACTGGGTTTGACAAAATGCGGGTCGGCTATGCTAGTGCTGCCTCCATGGTACTTTTCGTGATTCTTTTACTGTTAGGCTTAGCACAAATGAAGATTGGAGGCGGCAAGAATGACATCTAAGACCATCAAAACCAAACGACCTGTCACAAGAAAGTCAGCGATGTTTTTTTTAACGCTGGCACTGATCATCACTTCCCTGCTGTACCTTTTCCCACTACTTTGGTTCTTATTAAGTGCCTTTAAACCAGGGACTGAACTATTTGCTTATCCCTTGAAAATCATTCCTGAAAATCCAACCATTCAAAACTTTATTGATGCTTGGACAACATTGGATTTCTTTCGTTACTTCAATAATACGTTGATTTCAGCGGTGGTCACCACTTTATTGACGATCCTAGTCAGCGCCGCCTGTGGCTATGCCTTTGCAAAATACGATGCCAAATGGCTGCGTTTTTTCTTCATCTGTATCATCGCCACCACCATGCTGCCGACGGAAGTTATCATGAACCCAACGTTTTCTGTCATTCGTTCGCTAGGCTTATATGATAACTTATTGGGGATCATCATCCCTTCCATCAATACAGCAACAGGTATCTTTATGTTCCGAACCTTTTTCGTCTCCGTTCCTGACGATCTGATTGAATCAGCCCGCATCGATGGCGCTTCGGATGGGATGATCTTTTTGAAAATCATGCTGCCGATTGCCCGACCAATCATTATGACACTGGGGATCTTTTCCTTCCAGTGGCGGTGGAATGATTATATCTGGCCCTTGATCGTCTTGAATGATCCGAAAAAATACACCTTGCAAGTGGCGATCCGCAGCTTGGTGGGTGCGGAAAATATCAATTGGACGATTTTGATCGCTGCCTCGGTAATTTCCATTTTGCCTTTGCTGCTGGTCTTCCTCGCCTTTCAGCGCTGGATTCTCGATAGCAATTTAGACAGCGGACTAAAATAAAAAAAGTGCCGACTGCTTCGTCACACCTTTCTCCTTTTATGGATGAATGGTGCAACAGAGCAGCGGCGCTTTTTATTTTGAAAAGTCTTTTCGTGACAAGTAGACGGCAGTTAAAATGCCGACTAATATAGCCAAACCAAAGACAATGATCGTGCCGATGGCATTGTCTTTTCCTGGCAGTCCCCCGGTGTTGATCCCCCATAGCCCCGCGATCAAGGACGGCACAGCCACCACTAATGCCGCAGAATCTAAGTATTTCATCAGATGGTTTAGATTGTTGTCCATCATATCAGAGAACAAGCCACCGATGGTTTCTAGCAAGTCGCGATAGATGGTGACCATTTTCATGGCAAATTTCTGCCGCAGCTTGATGTCATAAACGAGTGCTTCATTATCCAAACGATCCAAAAATTCTTTGCGATCCATCAAACGATCGACAGTATGGTTTTGGTCCCGCAAGGTGTGATCCAGATAGACCATGTCTCGTTCGGTATCGGCTAAATTAAACAATTCGTTGTTTTCCGTCGTTTTACGGGCTGCTTCATCTAGTGCATCAATCTGTTTCTTCATTTCCTGCAGACCTTTGATGTAATGGGTGTAGATCATCAGCGTCGAGTAGGCAACAATATCTTCATACCGTTGAATGTCTTGCTCATGCTTTTCGATCAATCGTTTGATCAGATTGGATTGATGAGAGACATACGTGATCAACAGATCTTTGGTGTAGATAAAAGTCACAGGCTCAAGACGGTCTTCGATTCGATCCTCAGTCACTTCCGATAAATCGATCAGGGTATAGAGAATCGGATGATTCAACTTAGTGTTGCGCAAGTATTCCAACCGCGACACTTCTTCCGGTTCATTGGCGCCAATAAAAATATCTTCGGGCAGTTGATACTTATCTAACAAGTGGCGTTGTTCCTCTGGATCTGTGCCAGAAACCACTAGCCAATTGTAATCCTCCTCCGAAGATTTCCTTATTTTTCGGTCTTCCATTTTGTAATACTGAAACATGGTGACTCGCTCCTTTTCTAATTCTCTCTTAATTTAACTATCTAACGCTTCAGGCTTTTTGTCAAAATAAATGGCTTTTCTTTTCAATGCTTTTTTCATTTTGGCAAAGTGCGTTTTATTAGACGAACGTTTCGATTCATGAGAAACTTTTTATGGGCCCAATAAAAAATTTTAGGAGGAATCGTATGTTTCGTCATCAGAAAGAATTACAGTTTGAAGCTAAACCAGAAAAACCAAATCCGTTAGTTGCGAAATACCTTCAAGAATTAATCGGTGGACAATATGGAGAAATGAGTGTTGCCATGCAATACTTATTCCAAGGATGGAGCTGCCGTGGGGAAGAAAAATACAAAGACATGTTAATGGATATCGCTACTGAAGAGCTTGGACACGTTGAAATGTTAGCAACGATGGTTGCACGTCTACTGGAAGGTGCACCTGTGGAAGATCAAGAAGCGGCTATGAAAAAAGACCCAACGATCGGTGCGATCATTTCTGGAATGAATCCGCAACATGCCATCGTTGCCGGCTTAGGACCACGTCCTGCTGATAGCGTCGGCAATCCATGGTCAGGTGCGTATATCATTGCTAGTGGCAACTTACTTGCTGATTTCCGTGCCAACTTAAATGCGGAATCACAAGGTCGTCTGCAAGTAGCACGCATCTATGAAATGATCGATGACCGTGGGGTCAAAGACTTACTTTCGGTCTTATTAGCGCGTGATAGCTACCACCAAAATCTCTGGGCAGCTGCCGTGAAAGAATTGGAAGAAAACGAAGGCTCAATTTTAGTGCCGACTACCTTTGACCGCAAAAACGAACGCTTAGATATCGCTTATGATTTCTATAACTTCTCAGAAGGCGACCAAAGCAAAGAAGGCTCTTGGGCGAAAGGCAAAGCCCTTGATGGTGAAGGCGAATACCAATGGCTAGACGAACCAAAAGTCGAAGGAAAAGCGCCAAAACTCGATCAAGTCACACCAAAAATGTATGGCACACCGCCTGAAAAATAATTTGATCAAAAAGAGCAATTGTTTCTGAAACAGAAACCGTTGCTCTTTTTTCTTTGTCTGCTTGAGCAAGTTGGTTACGTTCCTGTCAAAAAAGCGTTAGAGTAGAATGTAGAAAAGAAAAGGAGGAATCATTTTATGAAAGCACCTTTACTGACATTAAACGACGGCAATTTACGCCCCGCAGTGGGCATCGGTACCTATCAGATCCGCGGTGAAGAAGGATTGAGCCAGCTGCAAGCAGCGATCGCCGACGGGTATCGCTTGATCGATTCTTCAACCAATTATGACAATGAAGGCATTGTCGGCAAAGCGATCCGTCGCTCTGGTATCCCACGTTCAGAATTTTATATCACCTCAAAATTACCAGGAAAATACCATGGCTATGATGATGCCTTAACCAGCATTCAAGAATCCCTTGCTCGCATGGGGCTCGACTACTTCGATGCCTTTTTGATCCACTGGCCATTACCAAAACGCGGCAAATATGTCGAAGCTTGGCAAGCCTTAGTGACCGCCCAAAAATTAGGCTTGATCCGTTCCATCGGCGTTTCCAATTTTGAACCAGAACATTTGGATGCCATCATTGAAGCAACTGGTGTGACCCCTGCACTAAATCAAATTGAGATCCATCCTTACTGGGTCCAAGAACGGATGGTCGCAGAAAACAAAAAGCGCGGCATCGTAACGGAAGCTTGGAGCCCATTAGGTCGTGGCAGCGATGCCCTGAAAGAACCACTGATCACTGAATTAGCTGAGAAATACCAAAAATCCGCTGGTCAAATCATCTTGCGCTGGCATGTGGATCGTGGCATTTTGCCCCTTCCAAAATCAAGAAACCTCGCCCATCAACGAGAAAATCTTGCGATCTTCGACTTTGAACTGACTGAAGATGAAATCAATCAAATCAATCAGTTAAACAAAGCAGACGGCCGCATCGATAGTCAAGACCCAAATGAGTATGAAGAATTTGAATAAACAATTTCAACTGGAAAAAACACCATAGCTATCTCTTGGTAGACAAAACCTCTCAAAAATCAGCGACCAGCTGCTTTTGAGAGGTTTTTTATGTAACCAAGGCTCCAGTGGTTAGCTTTGCGTGGATCAAAGTCGTACGATCAAAATATTCTTTTTGGCAGAAATTCCCTTGCTAGCACTTCGATTTTCTTAAAGGCGACAAGCGTCAGCTAGGCGTTCATCACAGCTTTTAATCGAATGTTGGTTTCTCGAAAGAAGGTTGTCCTTCACTGTTTCGACACTTAAAGACAACAGCGTTTCCCCCGTTCTCCTTCAGCTTGAAAGGACTTTCCACATGCCAATCAATGAACGTTATCCCCAAAACTCGTGTTTCTTGCGAGGAGGTCTTTTTCGGTAAATGAAGATGGCGAAATTCAGAATGCCACAAAATAGACCGGCGCCTCCTAGTAGTTTCACGATAGTCGGCAGCCCTCTTAAGCCCATTTTGTATATGGATGATACTGTGCCATTCCTATTGATGGTCGCCCAGATAGGATAGTTCCGTTCTTCAAAGGTGCTCATAACACGCCATCGTCGTTTGTATTCGGCTGTGGTAGTATAGCCATAATTATTTTGCCTTCCTCTGATTATTACATACCCTTTTGAAAAGACTTCGGGATAATTCGTCAGTAGTTGTTGCCCTTTCTTCACTAAATTCCTTGGTGTATTTCCTCCTACAGCTATTTGCACATAAGGATAAGAAAGTCGATTTTCTTCTAAACGAACGCCGCCAATCGCTGCAACAGCTTCATCGATTTTTTCGTTTATCAGTGCCTTGCTGAGATAAGTTTCAGGAAATGATTCTGGACTTAAAAATGTGGTTTCTTCATGCAGCTTGAAGCCTACTACATTGTCCTGATATCTTCGGAAAAACAAACCTGGTACCCAGCCGATTTTTAGCATCTCTGGTTTGAATTCTACAGAACGATTGACAGGTTCCTCTGTCCTCGGTAATCGTTCTGCTGCTGCTAAAGTCATTTCTTCAATTTCTCCATCGGTAACAATATCCTCAGTAAATGTTTCTAAATCACGAATAAATCTATTAAGCTCTCTATAAGGAGTTTGTTTTAACTGAATCGTTACTCGGGCATTCTTGTCTGGACCAGCAATCAATACCATGTCGTAATATGCAAGTTCATCAAGCAAATCATCTAAAAATTTTTCGGCATTCACTTCATTTTCTTGCACGAATTTCTCATTATTCAATTGGAGATGAAGCCGATTGTTAATGAAGGTCACTTCTTCCCCATAATAATCTTCCGTCGTTACATCAGCGATAGTCGGCAACGGCGGCTCGGGATTTTCCGATAACCAAAATGACTGCTCTATGGGATAATAAGTCCTTTTGTTACTACTATCGACGGCGACCAATTCAAATTTACTTTCCTGTTGGTCACTAGAGAGAAAAAGCCTCGCCTCACCAAATGTTCGCTCCGTGAACTTTGGCTCTCCTATCGCTCTTTGATACAAATGCCGATCATATTCACCGTTCACATTGACATAGACTTCTTTCAGCATTTCCCCCTCACTTGGTGTCACTGCATAAATCAATTCAAAAAAGGGAATCATTAGTTCTGAATCGGGTAGCTCTGTGACGATTTCTAGCAATGGTTCAGTGAGTGGCTCTGTGGGTTCTGGGGTATTCCTTTCGCTGTTGAAGATGTCGGCTAAGACGCCTTGAGACTGGCCGGTTGGTACTTCGACTGCTGATACTTGCCAACTGGTCATATGATAGATGGCAAGAGAAAAGAAACACAAACAAAAGATTTTATGGTTGCGAAAGAGGTTTTTAATACCTTTCTCGTCGGTTGAATTTATTTTCGCAGCGACTTGCATTCACTTTGCTCCTTTCTTCTTTAGAGGTAACAGAATTCTTTCAGATTTTAAGAATGACAAACGGGTATCAGTTTTTACCTGGTTCCCTATTCCTCTTCCGTTTTTCTGCCCTTTGACAAGCAAAAAATTCAAATATAAACACAATAAAGCCGATAGAACCAAATCCTATCACTAACGCCATGCTGACAGTCACGCCGTGCCAACCCATACTCGTTAACGACGAAACTGTGCCGTTCGGGTTGATGATTGCCCAGATAGGGTAGTTCCGTTCTTCAAAGATACTCATAACACGCCATCGTCGTTTGTATTCGTCTGTGGTAGTATAGCCATAAAAATTTTGCCTTCCTCTGATTATTACATACCCTTTTGAAAAGACTTCGGGATAATTCGTCAGTAGTTGCTGCCCTTTCTTCACTAAATTCCTTGGTGTATTTCCTCCTACAGCTATTTGCACATAAGGATAAGAAAGTCGATTTTCTTCTAAACGAATGCCATCAATCGCTGCAACAGCTTCGTCGATTTTTTCATTTATCAGTTTCATACTGAGATAAGTTTCAGGAAACGACTCGGGATTTAAAAAAATGGTTTCTTCATGCAGCTTGAAACCTACCACGTTGTCCTGATACCTTCGGAAAAACAAGCCCGGTACCCAGCCGATTTTTAACATATGCCGTTTAAACTCAACCGAGCGATCGACGGGTGCTGCTGTTTTGGGTAACTGGTCCACCTCAGCTAAAGTCATCTCTTCAATTTCTCCATCGGTAACAATACCAGAAGTAAATGTTTCTAAATCACGAAAGAATCTATTAAGCTCTCTATAAGGAGTTTGCTTTAACTGAATCGTTACTCTCTCATTCTTGTTTGGTCCAGCAATCAACGCCATGTCATAGTAAGAAAGTTCATCCAACAGCTGATCTAAACTCGTTTCGCCGTTTTGCTCGTTTATTCCTGTAAGTATCTCGTCATTATATTGGAGATGGAGACGATTATGTACAAAAGCTATCTTTCCTTCATAACGATCAAGGATTGATATGTCGGCAATAGTCGGCAACGGCGGCTCGGGATTTTCCGATAACCAAAATGACTGCTCTATGGGATAATAAGTCCTTTTGTTACTGCTATCGACGGCGACCAACTCAAATTTACTTTCCTGTTGGTCACTAGAGAGAAAGAGTCGTGCCTCACCAAATGTTCGCTCCGTGACCTTCGGCTCCCCTATCGCTCTTTGATACAAATGCCGATCATATTCATCGTTCACATTGACATAGACTTCTTTCAGCATTTCCCCCTCGCTTGGTGTCACTGCATAAATCAATTCAAAAAAGGGAATCATTAATTCTGAATCAGGTAGCTCTGTGACGATTTCCAGCAATGGTTCAGTGAGCGGCTCTGTGGGTTCTGGATTAATTCTTTCGCTGTTGAGGATGGCGGCTAAGGTGCCTTCTATCTGAATTGAATCAGTATCTGAAACTTCGGCTGCTTTTACAGGTAAAACTAAAAAGTGACAGATGGTGAAACAAATTAATAAAATACAAAGAATGATACATAAGGGATTTGCTCTATCAGTCTCTTTCTTATTCATTGCGGTTATGCGTTGATCTGATTGCATTCAATTCACTCCTTACATCTAAGGTTTTCGAAGTTTATGAAAAATGTCCATCAAATGATTATTTTTCACTAGTAAAAAAACTAATTGATAACCATTTGATGAACAACAAATTCATATTCCTTAAAAAGAACTCTATGCTACTAAACGTTCAGACTCCACATTGGTCGTCTGAAGATTTTGAGCAATAGTATCTGAAAGTTCGATTTGCAGCTTTTGGATATCTTCGTCAAATAGTTCGTAACGAATTTTTTCAAAAATTTCTGCTAATTGTTGGAAGTTAGAGATATGGAAGAATTCACCATCTGTTTCTTTTGCAATATTTTCGAGAAAGCGTTGATTTAGATTATTCCCCACCCCTATAGAAAAGATTGTTACATCGTTTTCTTTAGCCTGTTGGATCAACTCTGCCTCTGGGGGACCTGAAATATTATTGTGTCCATCTGTAAGAACAACCATTACTTTTTTTGCGTTTTTTCGTCTATACTGTTCAAATTCTTGGTTACCTTGCGCAATTGCTTGGTTTAATGCAGTACTACCGCCAACTTGCCTAGGAAGCCGCTCAGCTGCAAGTAAAGGATTTAAAAATGAGAAATGTAGATTTACTCTAGAATTAAAGGTAAACAAGCTAATCCGATCGTCACTCGTAAAAGCATCTTCATTTAAAAATAATGCCTGTACTTCATTAGTCATCTGCCTAAAATTATTCGCGCTGATACTGCCAGAATCATCTAATAAAAAGACAGTGTCAATTCCTACATAAGAAGATTCATGGAGGAAAATTAGCCCTACATTCGTTTCTTGACTGCCAGCAGTAGTTGAAAGATTATTGATTCTGGCAGCTGCATGCCATGGGTAGTGCACTGTTATTCGGTAATCATGACCGGGCGTTTGATTGTGGAATCGAAACTCTCCCCCTTGATCTGTCCATGTTCGTTCTAATAGTTCATTATTCTGATACAAATGAACACGAGCATTTTCGACCATATGACCATTAGATTCTAGACAAACTTTTCCACGAATGAGAACCGTATCAATATCTGGATTTACTCCACGAGCTTGACTTAGTGCAGCATGAGCATCTACTTGATAGTATGTTAGTTTAGGAAGATCTGCCCTAGTTTCTTTAACCTCTGTGCCAGACCTTTTTGCAGATTGGGTGATGACCTCTTTAACTTGTGCACTCGAAAGTCCTGGATTTTCCGACCATACAAGAGCGGCAAGACCAGCAACATGAGGTGCTGCCATGGACGTTCCACTCTTATGAACATATAAGTCTTTACTAACCGATGAAGTACTTTTTATACTATGCCCTGGAGCAACAACATCTATAATCGTTCCATAATTTGAATCGCTCCACATTTCAATTTGATTGTTCTCAGTCATTGTTGCTCCTACTGTTATTATTCGTTCTCTTAATGCATGGTTTTCTCTAATGTTAGAAAAAGACGTTGTATATTTAGCATCCATTGTACTGTTCCCTGCAGCATGGATAATCACGAACTCATATTGAGCACTAGCTAAGTTCTGAGTTATTTTTATAAAAGGATTAAAAAAACTAATCTGTGGTAATGGTTTAACCCCCTTATTTGAGCCAATACTTGCATTGATTACTTTGGAACCGCTTATGACATTCCATTTTAAACCACTTAATTGAGCATTAGCACTGGTTGTTAAAGATTTTTTACCCGTGTTTCTATCTGTAGCTATCCTATCAAACGAATTATAACTAAGAAGATTCTGTCGTGAAATATTAATTACTCCACTAACTCCTAGTTGATTATCTTGAATGGCTCCGATCGTTCCCATAACATGCGTACCATGATCGGCTGTAGATAGTTCCGTATTTATTTTAGCGTTTGGATCATTTTCAATATTTCCAGCTGGTATCTGTAGGTCCTCATGCTTCCCCCATACACCATCATCGATAATCCCTACTTTGACATTCTCCCTTTCATGTGTGCCAAATAACGCCCATGCTTCGGGTAAATTAATCGCACGTAGCCCCCATTCATCGTTATTCCACCAAGGATCGTCAGGAAAATATTCCTTATTGCTCATTGTTTCCACAGGGGTGACTTCGTTGATTGATGCATCATCTAATGTATCAAGATTGCCATCTTCAAAGACTTCTGGGAAATTTTCTATCACATCTTCAATCATTTCAATCAGCTCTTCTGCTGTACTTTCTTTTACTTGAACAGTAAGCTGACCGAGCCAATCAGGTTCGATCAATAAAGTGGCATCAATGGAAGCAAGCGCTTCTTCAATCATCTCTGGCGTCACATTTTTTCTTTCCTCAACGGTAGCTCCTGTAAGCCATAACTGGAAGCGATTATTCACAAAGCTGCGTTCATCTTCCCAAAAGAACTCCGTACTAATTTCTTCTGGTTTTGGTGAATCTGGAACAGGATGTTCCACCACTTTCACAGGCTGATCAACTTTATAACTTCCTGTCACACCACTACTATCAAAAGCCACGACCTCAATATGATTTTCTCCTTGTATCGGTCGGAAAAAAACTCTCCCTGTGCCCAACTCACCCTTGGGCGTAATACCATTCCCGCCTTTCAGATACAAATAACTATCAAAATTACCGTTGATCTTCACATAGACTTCTATAATCTCATTGCCTATTGTTGGGGTTGCTGTATACTCAATGTCAATGAATGGGACAGTGACTTCTCCTTCTGGAAACGCTGTATGAACAATGATCATGGGTTCTTCGATCTCCTTTGGAATGTCAGGTTCTTTATAGGAAAATTGAAATACTGGATAGCCATTATCAATGATCCAAGTATCTTCAAAGTCCCACCCCTCGAATGTCCCTGACTGTGAAAATTCTTGCGTATCTTTTCCTTGAGGTCTAGCACCACTCGTTTGCTCGCCGCCTGCATTACTTAAATTTTGTGCGATA
Organism: Enterococcus sp. DIV1083b; assembly: GCF_051713705.1. NCBI lineage: Bacteria > Bacillati > Bacillota > Bacilli > Lactobacillales > Enterococcaceae > Enterococcus > Enterococcus sp. DIV1083b. Next base: position 968,766 of record NZ_JBIOQJ010000001.1, on the reverse strand, counting down.
CCAGCTATTTGCTGATCAAAATAATTCGTCCCTGCATATTGTTGCCGTGTGCCAAGATGTTGACCGGCAAAAGCACCAGCACGCTCTTGATTTCTTTCATCCGTATGGATCGTATTCGCTGCTAGCTGTTTTCAATGATCGCTGAATCATAGAATGTACCAACAAAGCCACCTAGTTCGGTTGTTCCAGTCACTGCTCCTCGTGCGTAAGAATTACTTACAGAGGCCGAGTTATACAACGCTCCGACAAAGCCACCTGTATAGCGCACAGCCTCGACAGAACCATAAGCCGCAGACTGGTCAACCGTTGAACGATCGTAAATAACTCCAGCAAAGCCGCCATTGTAGGACCCTTTGCCGACTACTTTCGCATGCGTCAGTGTTTGCCGCACTTCACTGCCTTCATAAATTGCCCCAAATGCCCCTCCGGCATAGGAGCCTCTTCCCTGTACGCTGCTTTCAGTATCGACAATGTTTTTCGTTACTAATGTGCCATTGCTGTGCGCCTGAGCAGAGTATCCATAAGTAACCCCAGCTATCCCTCCAGCATAGGAATACGCCTCTACCTTGGCACGATTGATTGCATTATCGAATAATGAAGAGTTACGAGCAGCACCGACAAGTCCTCCGGCGTAATTGCTAACGCCATTTGTCAGGACATTGATATGTTCTACCTGATTGTTTTCCAGTCGTGTATTATCTCCAGAATAACCAATCAGCCCGCCGGCATACCCAAGCAGCGCCGTGGCTCTAACTGTATGCCCGTTGCCAATCACCTGATTGTTTTCTAAAACGGCACCATTGTTTGTTACATGCGTCGTTCGCCCTGCAATGACACCAACAGCGGAAGATCCTAGGATATCCCCACCAAGTGCAACGGTCACATTTTTGATTGTCGCTCCATTGACTGAACCAAATAAACCTAAAAAACTACTACCTGTTCGATTTATCCGCAACCCACTGATCGTATGGCCATTACCATTGAACACACCCGTAAAGTTTGGGATCGGTAGCCATCCTTGATTCGCAGTATTTGTATTAGAACGATAGTCGGATAGATCAATGTCCTTAACTAGCTTAAAATTACCGTTTAGTTCCTTACGTATTAAGGTATCTAATTCTTCTGCTGAATGAATCTCTGTATATTCGATACCATCTTCACTATTTTGCTTTTGTTCTGTAGAAGTAACGGCTTCTACCACATTGTCAGCATAACGACCAAATGGAAATAGATTAAGTACAAGGACAACGATCAGTCCGACAAGCAGATACTTATGTAGTTTCCGACTCCTTCGCTTGTCTGTTTCTTCACAATAACTTTTATCACCTAACATTCTCTTTTCTTTTTTCACATTCTTCCTCTCCTTCTTATCGAAAAATCGATACCCACTACCTACTCCATAAGCTGCTCCTTTCTAATCAACGGTTTGTAGATTTTTTATTCATTATTTGTTGTCTTGCTGTAGCTCCCAAGCTAATTATACCGAGCGGGAAGTTAAACAACAATCGTTTTTGTAGTATTTTATTCATATTTTAGCTAATATTTTATATATTTTTATTTTTAAAGACCATTATTAAGTAAAAATACATAATTCCAGTTTAAGCCTTCTTTGCTTGAATCGCTTTTTCATCCCTATGCTCCGGCCCTTTTCTAACAAGTAACTACAAAAAAGACATTCTCTCGCAAGGAGAAAATGTCTTGAATGGTTTCTTTGACCGTCTTATTTCGCTAAGGAACGACTAACTCTTGACTTACAGCTGATAATGGATCGCTTCTTGGTACTTTTCAAACAGGGACTGGTTCAATTCATCCCCGCCCTCTAGGTTCGCTGAGTAAAAAATCGGCGGATAGTCGACACCGGCTTCTTTTAGTTTTTGGCAAACTTCAACGATGATCGCATTTAAGATCGTTGCGCCGACTACGGTGGATGTAGGTCCGACTTTTTGTTCGACGTCTGGAATCGTACACGCAGCATCGCCAATCTCCCCATGATTGTCGATGACGATATCCGCCGTTTCAAACAAACGCAAGCCTGAAGTATGGCGGCTGGTGACTGTTTTCGAATAGGTAAGGTTCGTTAATGCGATGATCTTGACTCCTTTTTCTTTGGCATGAAGCGCCATATCGATGATAACGGGGTTTCGCCCAGACACCGAATGCAAGATCAGCACATCACCTGATGTAAAGGGTTGGGTCGCCGCCAAGGCACTACCATAGCCTTCTAAGCGCTCCATTTTACTTGTGAAGGTGATTGGGCTACGATCAAGCATCAGTTCTCTTCCAAAGATCGCGTTGATCGTCATCATGCCGCCTGCTCGATAATACATCTCTTCGGCTAAGATCCCAGCGTGACTTGCGCCAAAAATGTAAATGGCTTTTTTGGTCAAGTTGGCTTGCGTCAGCAATTCAATGGCTTGCTCAATCGCTGGTGCTTCTTTTTCTTCTACAATAGACAATAGTTCTTTTGCTTTTTCAAAGTATTGAAACATTTAAAACCCTCCAAACAGCTTGCCGATCAATTCACCAAGGATGCCCCATAGAGATAAATCGTTCCCACCGAAAATCAAGATCCAGTTTTGAATCGTCGTTGAGAACAACGCTGCAGAGATCCCAACGAGTGCTACCATAACGACAGAAGCTGTGATCGTACCAATAATGGCACCTCGCAAGCCCCCTTGTCCTTCGCCGATCACCGCAGCACCGCCACATTCAAAGAAGCTGGTGATGACTAAAGGAACGATCAAAATGCCAAAGACGTTGGTCGTATTGGCAATGACCACTAAAATCGTTGAGGTGATCATCGCCACGATAAAGCCGATGATTACAGCATTTGGACGATAGTTGAACAAGATGGGCACATCAAAAGCTGGTTTTGCTCCAGGAACGACTTTTTCTGCGATCCCTTGAAAGGCGGGAATGATTTGGTTGATCAATAGACGTACCCCATACAACATGATCAATAATCCTGCACCGAAGTTCAAGCCAGCATCAACCGCAAACATCACCAAGTTGCCCCCTTCAGGAACTAATACGGGCGCAATCAAACCGATGACGACATTCATCAAAAACATCACTAACGCGCCAGTAATCGATATTTCACGGAAAAACGATAGATTTTCTGGCACTTTCAAATCTTCCGTCGATTTTTCTTTGTTTCCGACCCGTTTTGCAACAAAGCCTGAAACCAATGACAAGATCCCCGTTGGATGACCGATCAAGAATGAATCATCGCCTGTGGCATCCCATACATATTTACGCATGATCCATGGCATGAAGGACCAGTAACAAGCAGATAGAACCGCCCCTAAGATCAACAGTGGGATTCCAGTAAGCCCGCCTTCAACGCCCCCAGCGACGATGACAAATGGGAACCACCACAACATGTGGCCGGTGAGGAAAATCGTCTTCACAGGTGTAAAGCGAGCAATCAATAAATGAATGACAAGTCCGAAAAACATCGCTAAACCAACTGTTCCGCCGTATTCTGCCGTAAAGGTGATGTCAGAGAGACCATCTGACACAGCAACGCCTAATTGGGTTTGAACCGCTGCATTGATCGGTGCGATCGTTCCCACCAACATATTTACCCCAGCCGTCAATGCCACCATCCCGAAGGAAGCTGTTAAGGTTCCTTTGACGACTTCTGCAAAAGGTTTTCTTTGTACCAATAACCCAATCATGGCAATGATCCCCAGTAGGACTGGCGGATTTTTTAAAATATAATCCGTGACAAAATTCATGATTATCCCTCTCTTTCAGCTAAAAATTTTTCCATTTGCTGTTTGACTTCTTCTTTATCCATATACTTTTTGATTGGATAAACGGGTGCTTTCACGGATGCTTTTAACTCATTCAATAATTCATTACTCGTAAAATAAACATCTGCTGGTGTCGCTTTTGCCGTCGATAAATCAGTATTCTCGGCAGTTGCCGTCAACCCTAACTCTTTGATCACCTTGTCGATCGTCATCTTCAATACCATTGAGCTTCCTACACCAAATCCACATACTGCTAAAATTTTCATATCCTTTTCCTCCTATTGGAATAATTGACAAATTTGTTCCCGATCGCCATTTAATATCACGTTGTATTTTTCTTCATCCATAAAGATCGCCATGATCTCTTTCAAGCTTTCTAGATGGCTTTGACTATCTGCGGCGGCTAAGACAAGAAATATCCGCACCGGTTTGCCCTCAAGATCGATGGGCTGTTTCGTTACTAAAAGGCTCATACTTTGTTCCAAAACCCCTTCTCCAGGACGGGCATGCATCAGCGCAAAGTAATCCGCCAACACCATGTAAGGACCATTTTCTTCCACACTTTGAATCATCGCTTCGATGTATTCTGACGTAATTAGCGCTTCATCCAGCAAGGGCTGGCTGGCTAATTTTACGGCTGAGCGCCAATCTGTCACTGTCTCATCCGTTTGTATATGCTTTTCAGGCAAAGAATCCTTCACTTTCATTCTGATTTAACCTCCAACATTTTTGATAGGAACCATTCTTTGTTTTCGATTCCTTGCATGATCAATTTCATCATTGGTTCCACCTTTTGCGTCTCATCCTCTCGGATCATCAATAAAATAATGATGTCGGCTTTTTGGTTGCCCCATTCTACTGGCTGATCCAAAAGCAAAATCGAGATGGCTGTTTTTTCGACATAATTCGGATTGCCATGAGGGATGGCAAAGCCATTATCTAAATAGGTTGATTGTAGCTGCTCTCTTTCAATGACGGATTGCTGAAACTGCGCTTTTCGTTTTTCATCACTAAAAGGGGTTTGTTCGATCAAAAAATTGATGGCTTCTGTTTTGCTGGCAAATCGCTCGAAAAAGACGGTTGGCTGGATCATCGATTGGGCTTGAAGAAGTAAACTATTTTGATCGACCGCCGCCTCATTATCGATGACTAAATCGATGTAGTGATTCATGATCCGCTTCATGTCGCGATTGGTCACCATAGGCGAGATCCGCACCACAGGTTTTTGAATCTCGACGAGATCGATGGTTGAAATAATAAAATCGATCGCCGAGATGTCCATCTGCTTTAATTTTTCTACTGAAACGGTTTCGATACTGTCGATCTCTGGCAGAATGCGACGAATTTTCGCAGAGACAAACGAGCTAGTGCCGACGCCATTGGGACAGACAAAAATGATTTTGTTCATGCGGCGCATTCGCTCGATCGCTGCTTGAAAATGGATCGTGACAAATCCGATCTCATCATCAGAGATCCCCACTTGATACGCTTTCAAGAAATCATGGAGCGAGAACCAGACCACGCCATACAAGGCAGGATAGTTTTGTTTGATTTCCTCTAACAAAGGGTTGATGACTGTGGTTTGCGCTTCGATCCGCAACAGCAGTTGATACAGATGAATCGTCACATCTTCTTCCAATCGATTGTCTTGGGTCAAGTCGGTGCCTAAGCCTTCGCTGATTTTTTGAATCAAGTTGCGCACTTTTCCCCGAAAGACGAAAGGAACTTTTTCACTTTTCATAAAAAATTTCAAGCCGCTACCGACAATCAGGTAGGTTAGATATTGCACTTCTTTTGGTGAAAATTGATAAATGTGCTGTTCTTCGATTTCTTTCAGTAGCTCATAGACTAACGGATATTTGTCGAACTCCAAAAACAGTTTCCCCACTTGGCGATTTTCTTCAATCACTAAGTTTTCCGCATGACTCGCCCGTTCGATCAGCAGCACGATGGAAAGGACGATACTTTGGATATAGCTGTCGGGCATTTCCACTTGTTTTTCCACTAACGCTCGACGAAACGCCTGATTTACTTCCTGGTATTTCGCAGGTTCCACCAACAAGGAAAACGCCGCTGGTTGATCCAGCATCATTAAGCAAAAGCGTTTCAGCACCCGATGAATCTGGGATTCACTTCCTTCAAAAAATGTACCTGAATTATCAAATCTCAGACGTAAGCTTTCTTTTTGAAACAGTTCTTTTAAATAAGAAATATCTTTTGCAATACTGCTGCGGGAAACGAAATAATCCTCTGCTAACTGCTGATAGCTGAGGTGCTCGCCAGCAATCAACCGTTTAAAAATCAAAATCCTTCGTTCCGATGTCCCCGAATAATTCATTTTCATACGCTCACCATCTACCTCTATTTTATTGCTACTGTAACAAATTAGAAGGCTAATTGTTAGATTAAAGAATGATTAAAAGGAGTGTACACTTTGATTTTCAAGGCTCCTGAAGGCATTTTATAACAATTTCAAGGCGCTTTTTTTCACAATCTGCCGCCTTTCTCTTATAATTAAGCTAGGATTTATATAGGAGGAGATAACATGAAATGGCGTGGGGGTAGACAAAGCAGAAATGTCGATGATCGAACGGGGCGATCATCTGGCTCAGGCGGGATGTTGGCTGCTGGTGGCGGGATCGGTACGGTGATCATCGCTGTTTTATTTTTCCTGTTTAGCGGTGGTGATTTAAATTCGCTGCCGGATGTCTTGGGTGGCAGCGGTCAAGCAGCCAATTACCAGACAGAAAATGTGGGCACTAGTGAGTACACGGAGGAAAAAGAATTTTCCGCAGTCGTGTTCGGCTATTTAGAAGATTATTGGCAAGACGTTTTTCAAGAGCGGCAAGAAACCTATCAAGACCCGACACTCGTATTATTTACGGGAAGCGTGCAGTCGGCATGCGGCTATGCCACGTCACAGGTTGGTCCGTTTTATTGCCCAGCAGATGAGAATGTGTACCTTGATCTGAGCTTTGCCAATGAGCTTTCCGATAAATATGGCGCAAGCGGCGACTTCGCAATGGCCTATGTCATCGCCCATGAAGTCGGTCATCATGTGCAAAATGAGCTGGGGATTACCCAACAATTGGACAAAATCCGCCAGCAAGTTTCAGAGAAGGAATACAATCAGTACAGCGTTCGCTTGGAACTGCAAGCTGACTACTTAGCTGGTACTTTTGCGAAATACTTGCAAGGCGAAACCTATCAAGGACAACCGATCTTAGAAGCTGGCGACATTCAAGAAGCAATCACAGCTGCCAATGCCATCGGGGATGATACACTGCAAAAAGAATACCAAGGCTATGTTGTTCCAGATAGTTTTACGCACGGCACATCGCAGCAACGCGTGGACTGGTTTAACCGTGGCTATCGTTATGGTGACTTAGCACATGGCGACACCTTTAATGTCGATAGCCTTGACTTGAGCAAGTAGCTTCAACTAAAAAATCACTCCGAAACAGCATGAACCGCCTGCTGCTTCGGAGTGATTTTAGGTTCTTGTTGCCCCTTCAAGCCTTTTGGTGAAGGGACGCTTTACGCTTTCTTAACTTTCGCAATGATTTTTTCGCAAAAACTTGCCTGCTTCGTCATACTTTTTTCACATTTCGAGACTATTATATAAGCATACCAACAAACAACCCTAACACTTTTTCATTTTTACTCCTTTGCCTGTCAGTCCCCGCTGACAGGCTCTTTTTTTGTCTTTTGATTGATATACTCAGACCTGCAAGTCTTTGCGCTCATAACGGGAAAAGGTGCCAAAGAAACAGATGATACCGAGCAGCAGTACCCATAGGACTGATGTGGCGCCGTTATCCATGAGTTGGACGGGTAATGCCATCCGCACGGGTGAAAGTCCTGCCAGCCATTCCAATTTATCGTAGAGTTCCCCCACGATGCCGAGCAAATACAGACCGAACACGCAGCCTAAGCCGACGCTGGCGGTTTGTTTGCTGGAACGCAAGATCGTGGATAAAAAGAAACCTAGACAGAGGAAGAAGACTAAGACACCGTACTCGGCAACTAAGATTTTGCTGATTTCTTCAATAAAAGAGGACAGGTCGTCTTCAGGCAGTTTGAACAGAGCAAAAGAGGCCAGACTACTGCCATAAGCAATCAGCCAAAAGCCAGTCAGCAACAACAATCGAGCGAGGAACTTCCACCCAACGATTTCTCTGCGGCTAATAGGCTGAGCATATAAATACTCGATCGTTCCTTCTGATTCTTCAGTGATCAGACTGTTCAAGCCTAAAAGCATCCCATAAATACACGCAGCAATAAATAAGTATTGAAAGTAGTACCCGAAAAAACCTGTTGGAGAAACCAAACTTGAGGGTCCTGTCAGTTGGATGTTAAAGATGCCTAGTAATTCTGGGCTGAAAGAGCCCAACATCTGGTCTAACGACGTTTTCATTTCTGGCGTGATCATTTGAGGATAGATAGCCGTAAATGCAAAAATGATTGCTGCAAAAAGGATCGCCCAGACTAGCCAGCCTTTGAAGGTATTTTTAAGATCGATTTTCATTAAAGTCATTTTTGAGAACCTCCTTCATACAGGAGCATAAATTGCTGTTCAAGGGTTGGGTGTTCGATCGTGAACTCTTTAATGGCAGGATTGGTTAAAAAATGTGCCAGCTGATTCATGTCCCCTTGATAGAAAAAACGCAAGCTGTGTGACTCCTGAGCAAGAACCTGTACATTTTCCAAGCCGGCTAATGAGAGGCTGTCCTCATTCGTGAGCGTTACAACTTTGCCGAAATTTTCTTCCTCACTCAATTCTTTCACGGTGATGATCTGTCCTTCACGAATAAAGGCAGTCCGATGGGCATAGGTCTGAATTTCATGCAGATCGTGGCTGGATAGAAAAATCGTCATCCCCTGTTTGTTTCTCCTGAGAAGCTCTTCAAACAGCCGTTTTTGGATCAGGGGATCTAAGCCATTGGTCGGTTCATCTAAAATCAACATTCTCGGTTGTGCAATCAAGGCGCTCGCAAGCCCGACTTTTTTCTTGTTCCCTAAAGAAAGTTCTGCGATCGATTTGTTTGGATCAATTTGAAAAAGCTCCATCAACTCCTGAATCTCTTTTTTTGGCTGCTTGACTTGATGAAAATCCGCCGTAAATGCCAGTAGTTCTGCTGTCGTCATTTTTGAATAAAACCGTACATCACTGGAAACATACCCAGTAAACGTTTTGATCTCTTTGGCTGCTTGTTGGCAATCTCGTCCAAAAATCGCCGCCTGTCCTGCATCTGGTTTGATAAAATTCAACAATACTTTGATGGTCGTTGATTTTCCCGCACCATTTGGTCCGATAAAGCCAAAAATCTCTCCTTCTGCCACTTGCAATGATACGTTCTCGATGGCGTACTTCTTGTTGTATTGTTTGCTTAGTCCGTTGATCGTAATGGCATCCATCCTGTCCCCTCCTTGTACTGCTTTGATGCCATCAGTGTAGCCTTATTTCGTGTTTCCGTCAATCAAAGATCCAAAAGGCTTACGCTGGAATGTTTTACGAAAATCATCAACAGATTGACACACTTCTATTGCTTTCTCTTCCTATTTTTTTCACATTTTCCCGCTATTATCAATACATACCAATAAACAACCCTAACACTTTTTCATTTTTACTCCTATCCCGCCAGTCCCCGCTGGCGGGCTCCTTTTTTTAGCGGCAAAAAAACGCAGGATAGTCAGTCAATTAACTTTAGCGAGTACTACATTTGCTAAAGTCAGTTGCTGCTAGGTCTGCGTTTTTTTGCTCGATCATTTCTGGGACGGATAAATCAGAGTTGACTCATCCGTCCCACTTTCATTATTGACAATGCGTCCGTTTTTTAAGTTTTCATGGGGTGATTTGTTAACGAAACGGATTGTAGAAACGTCCGCCATTAAGGACCATCAAGGACAATCCGAGCGCCACGATCAAGCAAACGACAGCAATCGCCAAGAGATCTTTGCCTTGGATCGGCTTAGCTTTCAGCCAGGTACGCTGCTTATGCTTGCCAAACCTTCTTAGCTCCATGGCAGCAGAAATATGGTCGATCCGTTCCAAGCTGGAAAAAATCAAAGGAATCGCGGTCGCGACATTGCCTGCCACTCGCTTGCGCAAAGGTGCTTTTTTAGAAAGCTCCACGCCCCGTGCTTGCTGCGCTTTGGCAATGGTCCGAAAATCATCTTGAATATCGGGAATGTAACGCAAAGCCAGTGCGACTGCATAGGCGATCTTGTAGGAAATCCCGATGCGGTTGATGCTGGACGCCAACTCACTAGGATTGGTGGTAAACAGGAAAATCAACCCTGGGGGAATCGTGACAAAATATTTGATCAACAGATTCAGCTCATAAAACACTTGCTCTTGGGTCAATGTATACCGACCGATCCCTTCGAAAATTACGTGGCGCGTACCGTAGATCTCCACCCCATATTCTGGTGCGAAAAGATAGACCGCCACCAAATTCAAAAGCGAAAAAAAGATGATAAATTTTAATACAAAAGCGATATCTCGGTAGCGAATTCCAGCACTGGCAAATAGAAAGACCGAAAACAATGCCAGTCCAATGAGAAAGCGCGTATCATAAGAGATCATCCCGATGACGGATAGCAGCAAAAAACAAATCAGTTTTGCGGCACCGCTTAATTGGTGAATCCACGTTTTGCGGTCAAGATAGCCGATTAGATTACTCTCCATCGTGTCCCCCCTTCTCGCTGGCAATGAAGGCGGCAGTAAAAGCGGCGGGATCTGTCAGCTGGTTAAGGGTCGCCAGTGTATACAAGCTGGTTTCTTTGAGGTTTGCGGCACTCACCACTTGTTTGTCTGCTAAAACAACTTCTGGCGGTGCGTCCAGCAAAATCGTTCCTTTTGTCAAAACGATCGTCCGCTGTGTATACTCCAACATCAAATGCATATCGTGGGTGATCATAACGATCGTTAATCCCCGCTGGTTCAACTCCTGTAAAAATTGCATCATTTCGGTGTAATGGCGATAGTCTTGTCCCGCTGTCGGCTCATCCAATAAAATGAGTTCAGGATCTAAGACGAGGATCGCTGCAATGGCGGCTCGGCGTTTTTGCCCATGACTTAGTGCCGACAATGGCCATGAACGAAACGGATAAAGACCACAAATTTTCAAGGTCTGATGAACTTTTTCTGTAATTTCAGCCTCTGGAACGTTTCGGTTGCGCAAGCCTAAGGCAACTTCGTCAAACAGGAAGTTTTTTGACAGCATTTGATTGCTGTTTTGCAACACATACCCGATTTTTTGCGCTCGTTCTTTGATGGAATCATTGCCCATGTCTGCTCCTTGCCAAAGTAATTTGCCAGAAGTCGGAGTTAAAAAGCCGGTAATCAAATGGGACAAGGTCGATTTTCCTGCGCCATTATGCCCGACCAAACTAATCATTTCTCCTTGATGGATGGTAAAATCCAGTGCCTGCAAAATTGGTTTGCCCACTTGGTAGGAAAACGATAGATTTTTTGCTTCCAACAACGGCGGCTGGTGGCTAGGAAGCGCTGGTTTCGGAAATTTTTCTTGAAACTGAGTCAGTTTTTCGGCAATCTCAGGTGATGCAAATGCTTCTACCGCGACCAAATCAGCAGCGTCGGTCACGGGAACCCCCGCTTTTTTTAAAGCAGCTAAATACAGCGGTTCACGAATGCCGACTTGCTGTAGCATATCCGTTTTTAATAGTTCATTCGGTGTACTGTCGGCAAGGATGCGGCCTTCTTCCATCACGATGATGCGATCGACAGCTGCGGCTAACACTTCTTCTAAGCGATGTTCAATGATGATGGTGGTAAAACGCTTCTCTTGATACAGCTGGTCGATCATTTTGATGGCTTCCACACCTGTTTGCGGATCCAAGTTGGCTAGCGGCTCATCAAACAGTAGAATCGGTGTTTCATCGATCAAAACACCTGCCATTGAAACACGTTGCTTTTGGCCACCCGATAATTCCTGCGGTTTTTTCGCCAAATGATCCATTAAGTCAGTCTTTTCTGCCCAAAAACGCAGCGCCTCTTGCATCACTGCTTGACTGCGCTGATCGTTTTCCAATGAAAATACGATATCTTCTGCTACGGTCAAGCCTACAAATTGGCTATCGGTGTCTTGCAGCACCGTGCCGACGGTCAAAGACAGCTCGTAGATGGAAGCTTGCCCAAAGGCATTGGTACCGATCGTCAATTCTCCAGTACTACTGCCTTTGTCGTTTTGCGGGATCAAACCGTTCAAACATTTTCCTAATGTACTTTTGCCAGAACCGCTGGCACCGACGATCAGGACTTTTTCTCCTTCATAGATCGTTAGATCGATGTTTTTCAAGGTCGGTTCCGCTTGTGCATCATATTGGAAAGAAAAATTCGTAAATTGAATGATTTTTTGTTTCATTTTTAGCCTTCACACATTTCTTTGGTTAGGATTCCTTGCTCAAGCTGCCTTTTTTGGTTTTGGTTTGGGCATAGGCTTTTAGCAGGATCACTCCGATTATCCCAGTTACGACTGCATTGGTCAATCCCGCAATGACTCCTTGCGTAAAGACTTTGTTCGCTGGTTCGCCATAGATCAAAATATCCCCGATCGGGGCAATGATCACCCAGACGACCAAATTTGCGATCGTTTCACCGATCAAGAAGGTCCGAATTTCTTTAGCGCCAAAGGTTCCTTGCTGGATTGGAATCCAACGAGTCAAAAGTCCAAAGAACACCCCTAAGATCCCAGAGGCGGCGATCCAAGACCACCATGGACCATAAGTCGTTAAATCTCCTAGGGCATGCCCGATAAAACCTGCTAAACCAGCCACGATCGGACCGTAGACAACGCCTAATAGCGCCAAGAAAGGATAGGCTGTGGCGATATCTGTATTTGGGAAACCCGTCGGAATCGTGACGAAACGTTTTAAGACGAAAAAGACCGCGGCACCGATACCGATTGCAACAATGTGTTTTACTGTAAACTTTGATTGATTCATTTTTCATTTCTCCTTTTTTTGAGGGTAATTTTCCAATTTGTGCCAGTGCCGATTTTATAGGTTTCAGCAAATGAAGCCAAGTTGAGCCCTAAACCGATATTCAGCAAGGAATTGACATATAAGACGGGTTCTTGTTCTGCCACTTGCGCAAAGGAGCGTCCGAAACGCACTTCTTCTTGATAACGCAGGGTATCTTGGTAGTAGATACTGACGAGCAGCGACTCATTGTATTGGACCTGCCATTGCTTAAAGAACGTGTGGGGAATATTCGTCCACAACGAACCAAAGCGGATATCGAGAATATCGATCGTCCCTGTGATCGTTTCAGCTGTTTGGCTTGGCTTTTCAATGGCAAAAACTTGGATCGCTTCTTTAGGTTCAGGTGTTCCTAGCTCTTCAAAGCTGATGGCGCCGCTGGCGAGCCGAGCGGCATTATACATATAAACATCCCGACCATGAAACGTATGGCTTTCGGCTGATCCTGCCAAGCGCTCAGTTGCCTCATTGATCACCCGAAGTTCAGCGATTCCGATATAAGTCGCTAAATAGGTCAGGGTGCCGTTATCTGGTGTCAAAACCAACTGCCCGGTCGCCAGCTTGGCAACCACACTTCGTCGATCAGACCCTACGCCAGGATCGACCACTGAAACAAAGACTGTTCCTGCTGGCCAATAGGTGACGCTTTGCAGCAGGCGATAGCTGGCGTCATGAATGTTGTATGGCTCGATCTCATGAGTCAAATCCGCAATGACCAGCTCTGGTGCCACTTGATAGGCTACCCCGTACATCGCATTGACCGCTCCATCTTGCAAACCAAAATCGGTTTGAACCACTAATTTGTGCATTTTCTCTCCTCCCAACAACCTTTCTCCTTTTCAACAAAACCTTCGCATGAAACAGCTGACCCTACAGACACAAAAAAAGCCCTTAGCCAAAGCTAAGGGCATCACCTGCGGTACCACCTTAATCTGTAAAACCTTCACAGGCCTCACCTCATTCAGTACCCGAGAACACTCGGAGACTGTCGCTTGTTAACGGGGCAACCGTATTTTCCTAATTAGTCAGAAAATCCGCTCCAAAGTCATTTTCAAATCATTTGTTGTCGTTCCTTCTCACCTGCTGGAACTCTCTGCTAGACAACGCCCGTGATTCTACTTTCTTTTTCATCGCGTTTGCATTTTGTTTCATTAAAATTATCAAAGCTTGTGCCTTTTGTCAATTCTCTTTTAAGAAAAAATTCAAACAGAAGCCATAATTTGTCAAAAGATTCACGCAATTTCTAAATTTCACTCGAAAATTCTTCATATTTTCTCGGTATGATACTTGTATACCAACAAACAACCCTAACACTTTTTCATTTTTACTCCTTCCCGCCAGTCCCCGCTGGCGGGCTCCTTTTTGTCTTCTGACTGTTTTAAATGGTTTCACTTTTTCTTGGCGATTTCTTCTCAGAATTCTGTTTGATTCGTCAATTTTTTTTCACATTTTCCCGCTATTATAAATGCATACCAACAAACAACCCTAACACTTTTTCATTTTTACTCCTTCCCGCCAGTCCCCGCTGGCGGGCTCCTTTTTGTCTTCTGACTGTTTTAAATGGTTTCACTTTTTCTTGACGATTTCTTCTCAGAATTCTGTTTGATTCGTCAACTTTTTTTCACATTTTCCCGCTATTATAAATGCATACCAACAAACAACCCTAACACTTTTTCATTTTTACTCCTATCCCGCCAGTCCCCGCTGGCGGGCTCCTTTTTGTGAGATTGGACTTGCATTTCATCCTAGAAAGGATTATCTTTATCTTATGCGGAAGTGGCGGAATGGCAGACGCGCACGCTTCAGGCGCGTGTGAGTTTATCTCGTGTGGGTTCAACTCCCATCTTCCGCATTTAGCAGTTCGGCTTTCTGAACTGCTTTTTTTGTTGCAAAACGCGCATGTTCATCGAATAAACATGCGCGTTTCATTCAACTATTTTTCCCCTTATTCACTAACATAGGCGGTGCGGAAAAAGAAATGCGCGCCATAAGCTGGGAATTGGATGTCTTTAACATTTGATTTTATCAGATAATTTGAAGCACTTTGGTAAAGAGGGACTTGCGCAGCATCTTGTTCCAACAAAATTTCTTCTGCCGCTTTGTAATCTTCAAAATATTGATCGGGGTCATTGGCATGAACGGTGCGCGCATCTTCCGTCAACGCCGTATATTCTTCATTGACATAGCCGCCGTAGTTAAAGGAAGCGCCGTTTTTGTATAAGATAAAGAACATATCCATGTCACTGCTTCCAGCGATCCAGCCAGAAACGGAAAGCTCATAATCACTATTTGCTCTTGATTGATTCAAGCTGGCACGTGGCTGTTTGTTGATGGAGATCGACAAGCCTGGCAAGTTTTCTTGCAGTTGGCTTTGCAAGTACTCCCCGATTTTTTGACCATTGTCATCATCTGTCACTAATAAACGCAGCGTCGTACTTTCGCCAATTTCCGCTTGGGCTTTTTCCCACTCTTCCTTGGCAGCCTCTAAATCATACAGGTTATAATCACCGCTATATGCTCGAAAATCTTCGCCAGTATTTGGATTCGCAGCTAAGCCGGTAGGGATCAATCCATTTAAAACTTTCGCTCCATCGTTCAACACATTATCCACGAGACTTTCTTTGTCGATCGCCAACGCGATCGCTTTACGCACATGAACATTTGCTAAGGCATCGTTGGCGGTTTTATTGAAGTCTAAGAAAAAGTTCGCCACATCGTTTTGCGTAACTAGTTCTTCATTGTCCCCGTATTGTTGGACGTAGATCCCGCTGATTTTTTGCAAATCAAGGTCGCCGCTTTCAAACAATTGGATCCCCGTATTTTCTTCTTTGATGGTGGAGCCTTTGATCTCCTCCAATTGAACGACATCAGCATCGTAGTATTGGTCGTTTTTCACTAGCGTCCACTCGTCTCCTGTCTGTTGCCAATCGGTTAAAGTAAAGGGACCAGAATACAACAAATCTTCACTTGTACGGGCATAGGTCTCGCCTTTTTCTTCAACAAAGGCTTGATTTTGCGGTGCCAACCAGCCGATGGAAATCAAGGATAAAAACGAAGGCTGCGGCTGCTCCAACTGCACGATAAAGGTCGCGTCATCTGGGGTCTCCAGACCAATCGTTTCTACGTCTGCATTGCCTTCACGAATGTCTTTACTATTGACTACATTATCTAACAAATAGGCATTTGGTCCCATCGTTTCTGGATCAACTAACTTTTTCCACGCATAAGCAAAGTCAGCCGAAGTGATCGCTTCGCCATTGCTCCACTTCGCATCGTCTCGCAAAGTAAAGGTATAGGTTTTGCCATCTTCACTGATTTCGACTCCTTCTGCCAAGCCTGGAACTGGTTCGCTGTTTTCATCGAAACGATAAAGCCCTTCGAATAAATGTTGTACGATGGTAAACGTTGCTTTATCCGTCGTTTGGGTCGTATCGAGAGTCGTCAGCTCAGCTGGTAGACTCACCGCGATCGCTTGATTCGGCGCTCCGTTAGTTCCAGCCTCTGATCCCTCGGTATTTCCTGTTGTCGTGCAGCCAGAAAGGGTCAACCCAATCACTCCTGCTGCCACCAATAAACGCTTCTTCCAGATCATTTTCATTCTTCCTCCTATGTGATTGCGCAACCAACGCAAGTGTTTTTCATGACAGCAAAAAACGCATTCAACGATAAAAAGAAAAAACCTCATCCCTTTGCTTATCAACTTTGACAAACAAAGGGACGAGATTTTCGTGTTACCACCCTTTTTCGCACCATTCTCACAAATGGCACCTCAACAGTACGCTAAGATACTTGGCACGGTAACGGCTGCTTTCCGTCTGATTTGCGTGAACAAATCAGATCACTCAGAGCTCATCTTCACTTTTTTTCTGCTGCCCTTTCTCACCATCCGGGTTCTCTTCTAACAGATTCCAAAGCTACTCTTCTCTTCATCGTCTTTCTTTTTATCTAAAAAACAGGTAAATGACGTTTTTTTGTCTATTTCATGATTGTTTTAAAGTATACTATTGGTGTTTTTGGAAGTCAACAAGAATTGCGAATATTCAGTTTTTTATGATTTTTCTATTAGTGCTTGTTTTGCGTCTTGCTTGCCTTTCGTCACCTTCTTCTCTAGGATAAGAACTAGATAAGCCTTCTCATTTGTAAAAAGGAGTGTGCCAAAATGAAATTAGCAGAAGCGTTACTTTTAAGACGAGATTTGAACAATCGTCTGTTTCAATTGCGCAACGAAATCTCTAGTAGTATGTTAGTCCAAGAAGGCGATACCTTGGATCGCAGTATCACAGAATTGTTCAAGGAATACGATGAGATCAATCAACAGTATTCAGAACTAGTCGTAGCCATCAATCGGAAAAATGCGACTGCCTCTTTAGCAGATAGTGCGTTATTGTTGATGGAAGCACTAGAACAGCGAGAACAGCTGCGCCGTAAGCATGCACTGCTTACGCAAGCACTGGATGAAACCAAAGCAGCTCCCCGAATGGGTCGCAACGAAATTCGACTGGTGCGCACGATCGATACAAAAACGCTAACGGAGCAATTGAATGCGACCGCCAAACAGCTGCGAGAATTAGATGGAAAGATCCAACAAACCAACTGGCTGGTCGATCTTTAACAAACATGGGTGGGTGTCAAAGGCGAGCACAAAGCAGGTACAGGCTAATATGTACACTATGGAACGTCTGGCAGAGACGTAAACGTAACAACCACTGCTTACGAATCACAATCGTAACAATCACATTGTATTTTTTAGCGACCACGTGCTGATTTGACTGGATGGGAAAAACCCTCTTCTTTTTTGAGAAGAGGGTTGTTTTTATCGTATCCAATCGTACATTGAGGCGGCTCTTTTACTGCGAAGCCTGCTGCTTGTTACTCACAGCGGAAGGACGCGCCAGAAACGCTTGCCCTTTCTCACTGCTCCAAAACGCCTTCATCAATGCCGTCAATCCCTCTTTGGTTTGATTGGCACCAAAGAAAGGGCTGCCGGGTTCTAACATGATGCCATTAGCTAAAGCACCGATAGGAAAGGGATCAAAGCCGAAGGCAGCAATGATTTCTGCTGTCTGATCGAGGGCGGTTTGGTCATCGCCAGCAATGGCGATGGCTTTTTTGGCAGTTCCTTGAGCAGCCGTTCTCGTCAGCAAGGATTCCTCTTGGATGTCGTGGTACCCCATATGATTGAATCCTTTGACTACTTTACTTTGGGAAAAATAGCGTTGCACACGTTCCGAAGAAGTCTGCTCGATGGATGAGTATTCTGTTTCTTTGCCATCGACTTCCCACCAATAATTCATGGCATCGATTATTAGCTTGCCAGCCAAAGCTTCTGCTGGTAGCTGTTGGTACTTACTCAACGGAATTGCCAAAAGGATCGTTTGGGCTTCTGTCATCACCTCAACGGCATTTTTTGCGATCGCTCCCGGAGCCAACACAGAAACGGACAAGGCGATTTTTTCTGCTGGCTTCGTACTAGCGATCAAGACCCGATAGCCCGCCTGGGCACCAAGATTTGCGAGCGCTAAGCCTAACTTGCCTGCGCCTAAAATACCGATGGTTTTAGGCATTGCCATCACCTGCTGCCAACAATTCTTTCACCCGTGGAATCACTTTGGTTCCATACAATTCAATCGTTTTGAAACGGTCTTTTTGCAGCTGGCCGCCAGTACCGTAAACCAGATCAAAGCGTTCTACACCGACTTGCGGCATCATACGGGCGATTTTTTGCGCCACGGTTTCTGGACTGCCTACATAGTAAGACCCATGTTCGACTTCAAAGTCAAAGCGCTCTTTGCTCATGGCTGGCCAGCCGCGATCAAGACCGATTTTGTCCATGCTCTTTTTAATGTAGTTCCAGCCGATTTCATAGGCTTCTTCGTCGGTGTCGGCGATCACACCATGGGAGTGCATGCCGATTGGCAAAATCGGTTGTCCCAGTTGCTGCGCTGCCTTTTTATACAGATCAACATAGGGCGCAAAACGAGCAGGTTCGCCACCGATGATCGCTAACATAACGGGAAACCCATAACGGACGGCACGAATGATCGATTCAGGGGTTCCACCGACACCTACATAGGTATCTAATTGGTGTCCCTCGATTTTTGGAAAAACGTCGGCATTTTTTAAGGATTGCGTGAACTTGCCTTCCCAAGTTAATGGTTTGCCTTTTCTCAATTCACTGAACATCGCTGTTTTTTCTTCAAATAGTTCTTCATAATCTTGCAAGTCATAGCCGAATAGAGGGAATGATTCAGTAAAAGATCCTCGTCCCAGCATGATTTGTGCACGACCGTTCGACAACGCGTCAACGGTCGCAAACCGTTCGTAGACCCTCACGGGATCATCCGAACTCAAAACAGTTACACCGGTACCTAGTTTGATGGTTTTGGTAACCATTGCTAAAGCCGCTAGTACCGTATCAGGACTTGAGATCGAATATTCTTCCCGATGGTGCTCCCCTAAGGCAATGACATCGATGCCGACTTCATCGGCTAATTTTCCTTCTGCCACGATATTGCGCAACGATTCGCTGTAACTGATCCGTTCTTTCGTTGTATCATCAAAGGCTAGATCGCCAAACGTATCTAACCCAAATTCAAGATTTCTGTGATTGATGGTCATTTTCTTTTCCTCATTTCTCATTACTGATTCTCTGTTCTCACTATAACAAGGAACAAAAAAAGTTGCGAACAATATGCTTACTTTTTGTAAGTTGTCGATTTTAAAGCAAAAAAACACTTTCCCGAACAAATATTCAGGAAAGTGTTTGGTCTTTAAAGATAGATCCCTTTACTATGGAGATTCACTAAGCATTCTTCCAAGTATGCTTCATCATGTTCTGGATAGATCGGCGTAGTCAAAGGAACAGCTTGAACGGAGGGTTCCAGCGGCAGATTTTTGCCACGATACGCTGGATCGTACCATTCAGGTGCTGGCCGATAGCCTCGACGGGTCATTTCATCCAGCACTAACTGATGGTATTGAAACAATTTATAGGGCGGATGGGTAAAAACGTAATCGACGGTTGCGTGCTTTTTACCCCAGCCTAGCCCCCGCAAGGCTGCTGCTTCACGATGCTGGCCTAACAGCTGCTGCCGAGGCAAAGCAGGTATCAGCGCTTCATGCCATAAGCGCATCGGTTCAGCCTCCTTTATTCTGCGTCTTGGCTGATGAAATTGTCTTGGTTTTCAATAACGATCTTGCCGACTGCATGGTGTGTCTCACTCAATGCGTGGGCATCGTAAATTCCTTGTGCTGTCAATGGGAAGGTTGCACCGATGATACTGTTGACTTTTTCTGCTTCGATCAGCTCTGTCAATTCTGCCAATTGTTTGCCGTTGGTTCGTAACCAAATTGCTTTGGCGAAGATGTCTTTTTCTTTTGCTAAGTCTTCGTCTTCAATACTCAAAATCGAGATCAGACGGCCCTTAGGTTTTAAGACAGTGAAACTTTTCTTCTGGGTGTCGCCCCCCATCGTATCAAAGACCAAATCGATGTCTTGCAAGACTTCTTCAAAATCTGTCGTATGGTAATCGATGATCTCATCGGCACCAAGTTTTTGCAATAACTCATGGTTACGAGGACTAGCCGTCGTGATGACGTAAGCGCCAGCTGCTTTTGCTAGTTGGATCGCATAGGTACCAACTCCGCCTGCTCCGGCATGGATCAAGACTTTTTCCCCTTCTTTTAAACGACCGTGTTCAAACAACGCTTGGTAAGCAGTCAAACCAGCTAATGGCACTGCAGCTGCTTCTGCGTAGTTTTGGTTTTCTGGTTTGATCGCTGCTAACTCAGCATCCACGATGGCGTAATCAGCATACGTCCCAAAACGAGTCGTTTCAGGGCGGGCATAGATCGCATCACCAACTTTGAACTCTGTCACGTCAGCACCTATTTCTACGATATCCCCTGCGACATCCCAGCCTAAAATAATTGGGAAGTCCCACGGAAACATTTGTTTTAAATAGCCTTCTCTTAATTTCCAATCGATCGGGTTGATGGACGTTGCGGCAACTTTGACTAATAATTGATTTGCTTTTAATTCTGGTAATTGGACCGTTGCTTCTTTTAATTGGTCTTTTCCACCATAGGCTTCAATAACGACAGCACGTGTTTCCATTGATGCTTCACTCCTTACATTCATTCTTCATCAAAGAGAGGTTCCTGTTTTTCCATCCCTTGATTTCTCACTTCCCTAGCTTAGGCAAAAGGAGGGAATTTGACAAATGATATGTTTGGAAACTGCCCCAGCCACCTGGCCGTTCCTCCTTCAAAGCCTTGAAAGAAACGGGTTTATTTTTTCTTCATTTTTTTATTGCCTTTTCTTTAAAAATCAATTACGCTACTCAAGAAATACGAAATTGTAGAGAAAGAAGGAATTGATGAATTGAAAAGGTTGTGGGTATTTTTTGGCGGTGTGATCGGCATCACCGCGTTGCTGTTTTTAGGTGCTTCGGTGTTAACGAAAGAATCGGGGGCAGCAACGTCGTCCGACAAAAATACAGTGATTATTTACAATTGGGGCGAATATATTGACCCCGAATTGATCAAAACATTCGAAACTGAGACTGGTTACTCAGTGATTTATAATACATTTGACTCCAACGAAGCGATGGAAACCAAAATCAAACAAGGCGGCTCGCGCTATGATTTGGTTTTCCCTAGCGAATCGATCATTCCGAAAATGATCGAAGAAGGATTGTTAGTGCCTTTAGACCATCAGAAATTGACGGGAACGGAAGATCTTTCGCCTTTTTTGATGGATCAAGCCTTTGATCCTGACAATACCTACTCAATCCCCTATTTTTGGGGCACGATCGGAATCATGGCAAATACTGAAGAAGTTGATGTTTCTTCGATCCATGGCTGGAGTGACTTATGGGACCCTGCATTTAAAAATGATGTATTGATGGTAGATGGTGCTCGCGAAACCTTAGGAATCGCGTTACAGACGCTCGGTCTTTCCCAAAATGAAAAAGACCCGACCAAGGTCGCCAAAGCCTTGAAGAAGCTGGAAAGTATCCGTCCCAACGTCAAAGCAGTTTTGACCGACGAGATCAAAACCTTGATGATCAACAACGATGCCCCTTTAGGAATCGGATATTCGGGCGATGCCGCTTATGTGATGGCGGAAAATCCTGCCGTCACCTATATCGTTCCCAATGACGGCGGTGCGATTTGGACAGACAATTTTGCGATCCCGAAAACCGTTGGCAATCTTGAGGGAGCCTACGCCTTCATCAATTTTATGCTGCGACCAGAAAATGCCGCACAAAATGCCGAATACGTGGGCTACGCCACGCCGAGTGAATCGGCCAAAGCCATGCTGCCAGCAGAACTGACTGCTGACAAGGCTTTCTACCCTGAGCCAAGTGCGATGGAACAAATGGAACATTATGAATACTTAGGAAAAGAAGCGGTTGAGCTTTACAACGACCTTTTCCTTGAATGGAAGTTGGGATTATAATTGTCACTATTACTAAAATCTGAACACATCTTTGATACCAAAACGAAAACGACTTTTGCGGGCTTTCTCCTGATAGAAGACCAGAAAATCACGGCTGTAGGTCCTCTTTCAGCGCTGCCAACACTTGCTGAAGACACCCAGGTCATTGATCTCAAAGAACAAATGATCATCCCAGGCTTTATTGATGCTCATGTTCATTTTTATCTTTCCGCATTACTCCATCAAGGGGCACTGACCCATCTTACGGGAGTGACAGAAGAAGCCGTTGCCCAGCAAGTACCCGCCTTGCCCATCACCCATGGATGGAAAATCGGCATCGGCTGGTTCAGCAGTGATTTCGGTCAGCAAGTCTACCCGACGAAAGATTCAATCGACAACTATTGTGCCGACACGCCTGTCATGCTGATTTCAGGTGATGCCCACAGTATTTGGTTGAATAGCCAAGGGATCGCTGCTTTAGGGATCACACCTGAGAACTTACCAGCAGGGATCAGCGGGGAGGCACTGCTTGACGAAAACAGCGGACAATTAAGCGGCTGCTTTTTAGAAGCGATCGCCATTCATTATTTAGCAAAGGTCTTACAGTCATTTCAGGCACAAAGCCCTGCTGCCTTTCTGACCTATATGAAGCAGCTCAATCAATACGGCATTACGACGATCGGTGATGTTGCCTTGACAGGAGAAAGCTGGGACGATTTGGTTTACCCCACTCTTTATCGGCAAACAGAAGCAGAAGCGACCTTGCGCGCTGTCTTTTATCCAGCCATGCGAGAAGACATCACGCAACTGAAAGAAACTTACCATACTTATCGCTCCGAAAAAGTACAAATGGGCGGCGTCAAACAATTTTTTGATGGCGTGACGAGTACGCACACGGCTTTTTTAAAAAAGGAATATGAAACACCGTATTTTGCTGGTGATGTCGGGATGCCCTTGATCGATGTTCAACGGATGCGCCGCTTTATTTTACAAGCCAACCAGCAAGACTGGCCGATGCGCATCCATACCATCGGTGATGAAGCGATTCGACAAGCACTCCTCTTTTATCAAGAAAGTGCTGCTGCTCACCCGCTTTCTAAAGGAAAAGCCAATACCTTGGAACACTTGGAAGTGATGGATGCCGCTGATCTGCCACTAGTTCGCCAAGAACAACTGGTACTCTCCGTACAGCCTAGCCATTTATTAGTCGGTTATGAGACCCTCGATGAAGAAGTAGGCCCTCAGCGTGCCAGTCAAATGTTTCCTTTTCAGTCCTTTCTAGAGCAAGGCGCAACCTTGGCTTTTGGGACTGATACGCCAGTCGTGATCGACGTGACCCCTTTAGACTCGCTGTATTATGCGGTTGCTCGGCAGGAAAAAAACGGCCAGCCTGCAGGCGGATTGATGCCACAAGAAAAAATCTCCATCGCCGATGCCCTCTATGCCCACACCGCAGGCGCCGCCAAAGCCTTGAGTCGGCAAGATATCGGGCGATTAGAAGTTGGCTGTTTAGCCGATCTTTGTATTTTGTCCCAAAACATCTTGCCTTTGACTGCCGAAGAATTGCTTCAAACGACTGTTGAAGCGACCGTATTTGATGGGCGGTTTGTTTATTGGCGTAATTGACATGAACCACCGATAGGGACCACGCGTGAGCTACGCGTGGTTTTTGTTTTGTACGCGCTGAAATTGATGCGCAAAAAAACCCCAGCACTTATTCACCGCAAGTACTGGAGTATTTAATCATAAGCCGTTTCGTTCAATCACTTTTTGATACCAATAGAAACTGTCTTTTTTCTTTCTATCTAAATTCCCTGTCCCGTCGTCATATTTATCCACAAAAATGATGCCATACCTTTTTTTCATTTCTCCTGTAGAAGCACTGACAATATCGACGGCACTCCAAATCGTGTAACCAATCAACTCGACACCATCATCGATGGCTTTCTCCATTTCAGCAATATGCTTTTCTAAATAATTGATACGATAATCATCATGAATCTGTCCATCTTCAGCAACAGTTTCTGAAACCCCGATCCCATTTTCCACGATCATCAATGGCAGTTGGTAGCGATCATAAATATCATTCAACGCAATTCTCAATCCTACTGGATCAATCATCGCGTTCCATTCCGTCTGCTCTAGATAAGGATTATTTACGCCAGAGCCGCCAATCATGCTGTGTCCATTTTTGGTAACTTTCTCATCTGCAGAGACACAAAGTGTTAGATAGTAACTAAACGTGTAGTAATCCACTGTTCCCTTAGATAGGATCGCTTGATCTTCTGGTGCAAACTCGATTGTAAAGCCATGATCAGCAAAATATTTCTTTGCATAATAAGGATATTTCCCTGTGACCTGCACATCGCCACAAAACTTCGAGTGCATATTTTCTTCTTGTTTGGCTAGTAATACATCATTTGGATGGCTGGTATAAGGATAGCGTGGCATATAAGAAATCATACAGCCGATTTTCAGATCTGGATAGTGTTCATGTCCGTAAGCGACAACCTTTGCACTGGCAACAAATTGATGATGCAGGGCTTGGTATCGTTGCTGTAGATTATCCGGCTGATTGATAAATTCAGATTCACCAACTTGCAGTCCCAGTGATAAAAAGTTTCCGATACTTAAAGTGGCCGTGTTGATTTCATTAAAAGTGATCCAATAGTTTACTTTTTCGTGATAGCGTTCAAACAATACCGCCGCATATCTCGCATAAAAGTCGATCACTTCACGACTCGCCCAACCATTGTATTCTTGGCTCAAATATGCGGGAACATCAAAATGAGCAATGGTTACAATTGGTTCGATCCCGTACTTCCGACACTCGTCAAACACACGATCATAAAAGGCCAGTCCTTCTTCATTCGGTTCAGCGTCGTTGCCCTTGGGAAAAATCCGTGTCCAGTTGATTGACATGCGGAAAGCTTTAAATCCAGCTTCTGCAAACAATGCAATATCTTCTTGATAATGATGATAAAAATCAGTTGCTTCGTGGCTCGGATACAACAACTCTTCTTCAATTTTCGCTGTGATTTTCCGAGAAGTCGTATGGCTGCCACCACTGATCAAGTCAGCACAAGCGAGCCCTTTTCCGCCCTCATTATAGCCGCCTTCATATTGGTTTGCCGCCGAAGCGCCGCCCCATAAAAAATGTTTTGGGAAACTCATTGCTGTCATCCTTTCTTCTTTCTAATGGTTAAAAAATGGCTAATAACTGATCGCCAGCTTGAATTTCTTGATGTTGGGCAAGTGCCACAACATCTAAGAAGTCTGCCGTATTAGTAACAGTGATCATAACGGTATCTTCATACCCTGCCTGAGCGATTTTTTCTGAATCAAAATGCAATAACGTTTCTCCCACTGTGATTAGATCACCTTCATTGACTAGTCGTTCAAAGGCACTTCCTTGCATATTCACCGTATCGATACCGATATGGATCAGTAGTTCAATCCCCTCGGTACTGGTAAGTCCAATCGCATGATTTCCTGGAAAAACGGCAGAAACCTGTCCCGTAAATGGTGCTATCACCTGTTGATCGTGTGGCTTAACAGCAATTCCTTTACCTAATGCCAATGAAGCAAACGCCTGATCATTGGTTTCTGTCAATGGAACCGCAGTCCCTTTTAAAGGTGATAATACAATTTTTTCAATCGCTGTTTGTTCTTTCTTCGTTTCAGAAGAAACATCAGTTGCTTCGGGTGTCGCATCTTGCGCTCCAGATTTTACTGCTTGTGGCTGATTATTGTTAGGAAAATCTGCATCTTTGACCATGAGCCAGGTGTAGGCAAAGGCAATCGCAAAAGTAATCAACGAGCCGATCAGCGCATGAAACACACTGCTGTATGATGGAAGCGCCACAAATGAAGCAATGACGACTGGCGTATTGATTTTCATCAAACCAAAATAAAGTCCCCCAGCAGCACCCCCAAGGATCATTCCGACAATCGGTTTTTTCAGACGTAGTGTTACTCCGTACAAAGCAGGTTCAGACACACCCATCAGGGCAGTAATTGCTGATGAAAAACTCACTTGTTTAAATTCCGTATCCTTAGCTTTGATTCCAGCCGCTAAACAAATCGCTGCTTCGGCAGCCAATCCAAGCAGCATACCAGGGACGATCAAATCATCATACCCGTACGTCGCCAGAGAAGTTAATAAAATAGGGGTCAGCGTCGTGTGCATGCCCGTCATTACTAGCAATTGAGCAAAGGCACCCATAAACAAGACCGCTAACGGACCAAAATTGTTTGTTAAGTAGTTCAAAAACTGTGACACATAGTTACCGATCGTCACACCTAATGGTCCGATTAGTAATAGAGCCAGCGGTGTGATCACGATGATGGCGATCAAAGGACGTAGAATAAATTTGACACTGTTCGGTAAAATCCGATCGGCGAACCGATAAACATAAGACATAACCCAGACACTTAATAAGACTGGCAAAACGGAGGCATTGTAGCTCACATTCGGTACGAGTAACCCAAATAATGAGATTCCTCCTTCTTGGCTAAGAAGGGCCGTCAATCCAGGCATCACAAAAATCGCTCCGACGTAGCTTCCTAAGAAAGGATCAATTTTTAATCGTTTGGCCACAGAATTTCCTAAATAAACGGGAATGAAAAAGAAGGCTGCTTGCGATACTTGATACAATACGAGATACGTATCATCAGTTGCTGCTAAAATGCCTGATAACTCCAACAGTGAAAGGACCACTTGCAGCATTCCTCCAGCTGCAATGATTGCAATCATCGGTGTAAAACAACCTGCGATAAAGTCAAGGAGTCGTGAGATGATCGATTGATCGTTGTTGCTTTGATCAGCCGTCGCTTCTGTCGTCGGAAGTTGCGCGTATACACTCGATACATCCGGCCCAATAATCACTTGGTATTGACCATTTCCCTGAACGAGTCCAGTCACTCCTTTTAATTGTTTAATTGCTTCACTGTCAGCTTTTTTGTCGTCGGCCAGCGTGAAACGCAGTCTTGTTGCACAGTGGGTCACGTGCTGGATATTTTTACCACCGCCGACATTTTCATAAATTTCATTGGCTAGTTGTTTATAGTCCATTGTTTTTCTCCCTTTCTCCTTGTTCCGTCAATTTCTGGATATGGAGTGATAGATAGATTTCTTCATTTTCTGAGATATTGATATCATACGTATTTTTGATATAAACCTTGATTTTTTCCACACAGTGAAATGCTTGCGGATACATCTTTTCAATTTGTGCATAGAGCGTCGACGCTTCATAGCTGGGAAGTGTATGATTGATCACATTTTGTGCGAAATAGTGCAGATGCGTGACAAAGCGAGAATAATGGAAACTATTCTCATCAAAATTTTGTTTGTACTCATACTTTACGATCGTCAGTACGTCTTCTATAAACTTCGCGATTTGATTGGTAACCGCCATATCCTTCTTTTGTGATTGGACATTTACAAAATGCAATGCGATGGAGATCGCTTCTTCTGTTGGTACATCGATCGCTAGTTCTTGCTCCATAAGCTGGACAGCATACACCCCAATGGCATATTCATCGGGATAAAATCGCCGAATATCCCATTGCAAAGGACTATGAAAAGTCATTTGCTGCTTGATCCGATGAACAGTGAAATCAATATGATCCAGCAAAGTCAAATAAATATAGTCGCTGACTGCTAAGCGATAATTCTGTTTGGCATAAGCCACAATTTTAGCAACGATCGCAACGTATTTCGGATCGCATTTTCCTAATTGATAGCTAAAATGTTCCAGCATTGCATGGGTATCCAATACAAAAATCTTTTCAAAATCTTGTTCTTCTACATCATCTCCTACCTTCTTATTGAAGCTGATGCCTGTAGAAAATCCGATAATTTCATTGCTGCCTTTCTTTAGTAAGACAACATTATTATTTAAAAACTTCTTTATTTTCATGATTTCCCCCACCTTAAAAACACTAAAAAACCTCATACTCCACCCTTGGTGGAATATGAGGTTTGCCTTCTTACAGTAACACGCCTCTTGGTCACAGCACTTCTGTAACCGTTATCTAATTACATCGGTATCATAGCACTTCAAAAAAAACTTGTCAATCGCTTCCTTAAAATTTTTCACACGATCGGTTAAGCCCCCGTTGAGCTTCTCACAAAAGCTGCCTTTGTCAGACGGACATTTCAAGAACAACTTTTGCTTTTTTATTCCCCAAAAACCAGCAACTTGCCAACACAATAAACAACAAGCTTCGTTCTTATATAGCGCTTGAGTCATCGTTTCTTTCTACAAATCATTTTTTGAGGAAAAATGTATCAATAACACGCAAAAAACGAAAATTGCTTCTATTCTCTACTTTTGACACATATCTTAGTTATTCTTCGATTGGTCTATTTGTTGAAATGTCAAAACAAAATAGCTTTCATTCTTTGTCCTTCTATGCTGGAAAGCAAGTAGCAGAAATTTTATACGTTTCCGTTCCTTCGTCTTTCCTTCAAATACGAATTGGTCTATTCCACTCCCCTCCCTTTCTCCTTCAATCGTTTCTTAAAGCTTTGAATAAATTCTTAATAAAATAACTAACAAAAAATAAACTTTTACTATATCCCTTGAATGTAAGCGGTAAATTTGTTATTATTACCAAGGATAAGGAGGTGTTTATCTATTGTATGCGATTAAAATCTTTCATGGTTATCTAACCGCCGAAGGAAAAAGAACACGGGACAAAACAATTGCATTGACCTATACTTGCAGAGAAGATGCTGAACGTTTCGCAAATAAAATCGGCGGGAGAGTTAAAAAAATTGGCTAACCAACTAGAATAAAAAAGGCTGTCAACCTCAGTAGGTGACTGCCTTTTTTTGTTATCTGATTTCCAGCAAATCAAGCGATACTCCTGATTTTTTACATATGTTTAAGCTCCTTTTCTTGTTGAATCGAGAAGTGAAGCAAGTTAGTTGGTTTTGACGCCTTGAGTCTTTATACTGAAACAAAGGCACCAGCCAATCCAAAAAAAGGAGTGACCCGTCCATGTGCGGCCGATACTTATTTGACCCAACAACTGGCGAATTGTCAGAATATTATCAAGAAGCCGCGGCGAAAGCCCGCAAGCGCCAACAGACTGTCGCTGTCAATGATGTTTTCCCTTCCAATCATGTCGTAACCATCGGTGCAAATCAACAACAACAAGTTGTAGCTGGTGTGACAAGATGGGGCTTTACCGGCTTTAAAAAAGGGCATTTGATGATCAATGCCCGTTCTGAGACCGTTGAAGAAAAACCGACTTTTCGCAAACCTTTCCAAGAACATCGCTGTGTCTTTCCGATGTCTGGTTTCTATGAATGGAATCATGAAAAGGAAAAGTTTCTCTTTTCGCAAGATCACGTGATTTATGCCGCTGGTTTTTATCGCATCCTTCAAAAAGAGGATCAAATCGAAACCGAATCAATCATTCTAACGACTGCCGCGAACGATTCTGTTGAACCAGTCCATGATCGAATGCCTCTGTTCTTAGAAAAAGAAGCGATTGCTTCTTGGATCAATGACTTGGCTTTTGCTCGCCAACAACTCAAAGCAGAAATGCCCAAGCTGAAAACTCAATTGCTCTCTTCTTAACTGCTTGCTACTTCTTTTTCAGCAGAACAAAAACCGCCAAGTCAGCTTTGATTTGGCGGTTTTTCCTACTTCTGCTTTTTCTTAATAAACGGTGAAGGTTTTGCCAGTCATGATCCCAAAGACTGCTTTTTGATACGCTGCAAAAACGGGTGCGTCACCAACGGGAATAAAGCCTTTGAAAGAATCGGCGAAGGTTTCCCAAGAGCCCACAAGTGCATTGGGACTGACTGCATTGATTCGTACCCCATGACCGATCTCAAAAGCTGCCGATGCCACGAAGGCTTCCAAACCGCCGTTGACCAGTGCTGAAGGCGTGCCCATTGGGATAAATTCGTCTTTGATAATTCCAGAAGTCAGTGTGATACTGCCGCCTTCAGTGAGAAAATGCTGGCCAATCAACGCAAGGTTGACTTGTCCTTGCAGCTTCGAAGCCACTGATTGTTGAATATCTGCTGGCGTCAACTCCTCAAAGGGTTTAAACACTGTGCTTCCCGCAGCGGAAACAATGGCATCCACTTTCCCAGTAGCTGCAAATAGCTGGCTGACACTGGCTGCATCCGCAATTTCGACCTGATGATCGCCGCTGCTACGGCTAGCCGTGATCAGCTCCACCTTTGGTAGCTGCTGAAAGCCTTCAACTAAAAGCTGCCCAAGTGTGCCGGTATGTCCAATCAAAAGTAATTTCATTTGCTCGCCTCTTTTTTTGTTTTGTGTTTCGATTCTAACTCAACCAAGCGATTTCGACCATTCATCTGCTTTTCCTGCCTTATTGGTCTATTCTTATCCTTCCCCATTTGTTCCCCTACTACCTGCGTAGTGATTGGAATCACCTATCACGAAAGCAATTGACAACTTTCTCATCTTGTTCTAAGATACTACTAATTTCATACACATGCAGTGAGAAGAAGAGTACGATCCCCCCTTTCTTTCAAGAGAGCTCGGAACTGGTGGAAACGAGTAAGGAAGACGATCCGAAGATGACCTTTGAGCATTCGTGGACGAACAATCCCCGACGGAGAAAGCCCGATAGCGCAATGCAGTTTATTTGATGAACTGACTGAGGTTTTTTGTTTCAACAAAAAACAAATGAAGGTGGTACCGCGAAATGATCGTCCTTCCCAAAGAATTGTCTTTGGGAAGGTTTTTTTTATAAAAAAGGAGGAAGAGGTATGAAACGAAGGATTCGATTAGGTATGGGCATTGGTCTGTTGTCCTTGGTCTTATTTTCTGGCTGCGGCAACCAAGAAGAAGTGACCGGAAATGCCGAAGAGCAGCAGACAGAAATCAGAGTTGGTACGACACCAGGACCTTACAGCGAACTGTTTCTTCAGGGAATCAAACCGATTTTAGAAGAAGCAGGCTATACCGTGACTGATATTGGCTTTACTGGGGTATTGGAAGCAGACATTGCACTGAACGATGGCGAAATCGACTTAAACGTGGATCAGCATACCGCCTATTTAGAGAACTTTAATGAAAACACGGGTGCCGATTTGGTGGGTATCACACCGATCCCTACCGTACCAGCTGGCTTGTATCCTGGCAGAAAGGACAATTTAGCAGCGATTGAAGCAAACGATACCATCGGGATTCCCAATGATCCGTCAAATAGCGCCCGTGCCCTGTTGCTGCTGCAAAAAGCTGGCTGGATCGAACTTGACCCCGAAGTGGCGCCCATTGACGCGACGTTAAGAACTATTACTGACAATCCTTATAACCTGGATATCGTCGAGATGGATTCTGCGCAAATCCCCCGCAGCTTAGCAGACTTAGACTATGCGGTGATCCCCGGTAGCATCGTTTATAGTGCTGGAATTGCTGCAGAGGAAAGTTTATTAAGTGAAGACATTTTGCAAGAGTATGAACTGGTGGCAACGGTAAAAAAAGCCAACCAAGACAGTGATTGGGCACAGGCAGTGGTGGCAGCTTATCGTTCCAAAGCCTTTAGAGAACTGCTGGCAGAAGAGAGTCAAACGGGCTATTGGTTTATTCCTGAAGAATTGCAATGACCGCTTCACAAGTAGCAATAAGCAGCAACTGTCGTCTTATTTTTTAAGAAGCTTCTATTATAGAAGGAAAAGAACTGACTACTATTGATTGGTGGACCCTTTTTCCGTCTGAATCTTTGTAAAGGAGGTCAAAAATTGAATATTCAACAAATGCGGATCGTGCAAGCGATCGCTGACCATGGAAGTTTTCGTGAAGCAGCCAAGCGGCTGTATCTCTCACAGCCAAGTCTTTCCCAAGCCGTGAAAGAGTTGGAAACAGAATTGGAGGTCCAGCTTTTCGAGCGTACGAATCAAGGTGCCCGCTTGACTGCCGAAGGCTCGGAATTTCTAGACCATGCCCAGCCGATCTTGAGTCAAGTGGCGCAGCTGCAAACGCGTTTTTCCAGCAAGCAAGCAGCGAGTCAAACCTTCGCCATCGCAAGCCAGCACTATGATTTCACGGCTGGAATTTTCAGTGAGCTGCTACAGGAATTTCCCGACTGTCGTCAGTTTCGCCTATTAGAAACCACGACCTTAAAGGTAATCACGGACGTGCAGCAATATCGAAGTGAATTTGGGGTTCTTTATTTGAATGAGCAAAACCAAGCAGGATTGGAACGACTGTTACAAGGCGCCCAATTGTCCTTCGAGGCATTGGGACGGTTTCGCCCCCATGTCTTTTTACGAGGGACTCATCCCTTGACAGAAAAAAAGCAGCTTTCCTTAAAGGATCTCGCCCCTTATCCGCAAGTACGCTTTTTGCAAGAAGATGAACGCTATTCGTTCTTTTCCGAGGATTTGATCGACTTTGCTCAAAGCCCTCAAGTGGTGCATGTCAGCGATCGAGGCACAATGGTCCAGCTATTACAGCAGACGGATCTTTATGGAACCGGCTCGGGGATCGTTGCCCAACCAGAACGCCAAGGATTGGCTTTTCTTCCTTTGATCGACGCGTCCGAGGGTGAGATCATCCTCATTAAAAAGAACGCTCGCCCATTATCAGTGATCGGCGAGCGTTTCTTAACAAAATTACGACAAAACCTTGCCGCTTTTCCTACTGATATATAAGCGAAGGCCTCCTCTTCCTACTCCCCATAGATGATTGGCTGCACCTTCGCATTATATAAAAAATCCTTGAGCCACTTCCCATGCAGAAGGCTCAAGGATTTTCTTTTACGGTTACTGTTGTCGGCAATCACCGCTGATTACAGCTGCTCTGCCTGCATTTGATACATTTGCTGATAGATTCCCTGCCCTTGGACAAGACCTGCATGGGTTCCCCGTTCCACGATCTTCCCTTGGTCTAGGACCAAGATTTGATCGGCTTGTTTGATCGTTGACAAACGGTGAGCGATCATGAAGGTCGTCCGTCCTTTTTGCAAGACGGTCATCGCCTTTTGAATGATGGACTCTGTTTCAGTGTCCACATGGCTCGTCGCTTCATCCAGAATCAAGATTTTTGGATCAAACACCAGCGCACGGGCGAAACTGATCAGCTGGCGTTCTCCACTAGAAAACTCATTGCCTTTTTCAACGACTGGATGATGGATGCCTTTTTCGTAGCGGCTCAAAAGGTAGTCAGCGCCGACTTGCTTCAAGGCATCGATAATCATCGCTTCGGTGATCGTTGGATCGTTCATCCCGATGTTGCTGGCGATCGTTCCAGTAAATAGATAGGGATCTTGCATGACGATTGCCATTGAATCTCTTAAACTATGACGATCATAATCAGCGATCACTTGTCCATCCACAACGATTTTTCCCTGCTGCGGATCATAAAAACGGAACAACAGGTTCAAAATACTCGATTTTCCAGAACCAGTATGACCAACTAAAGCAATGGTCTCTCCTGCGGCAACGTCAAAGTTGATATCGTGCAAGATCGCTTGCTCAGGGTCGTAGCCAAAGGTCACTTGTTGGAAAGAAACATCGCCATTCGTGACAGTCAGCCGCTCACTTTGTTGTTTTTCAACCGGCTGATCAGCAAACTCAAAGACCCGCTGTCCAGCAGCTAATGATTGCTGCACATTGGTGATGGTTTGGACAAGCCCTTCGATGGGATCATACAGGCGGTTGATGTAATCAATAAAGGCATACAGCAAGCCTGCTGAGATCGCCAAGCGGCCATCAAGGAAAAAGGCGGCCAAGGTCGTGATCAAAATCAAGATCGTTGAATTTCGCAACAAGTTGCCTAATCCCCAAGCGATACTTGAATCGAGCAAGAGGTATTTACGTCCAGTTTTGAACCATTTCTCTACTGTTTCATTAAATTCTTTCTGCAACTGATTTTCTCGTTGGAAGGCTTGGATGATCGCCATTCCTTGGACAAATTCATTCAACTGCCCACTGATTTGTGAGATGTATTCCCGCATTGCTAAATTGTAACGAGAGGCATATTTGGTATAAAAATGCTGCCAGATTCCTAAAATCGGGATCAAAATCAGCATCGCTGCTCCTAAGGTGCGGTTCAAAAGAAACAATGCAATAAACGCCCCAATGATTTGGATGATGTTGCTTAACAAATTACTGATCACGATCACGTAGAAATTCGACCGCAAGACTTCAGTGTCATTCGTGATTCGTGCGACGACTTTACCTGCTGGGATCTGGTCAAAGTAAGAAACCGGTAATTTGTGCATATGGTCAAAAAGCTGATCCCGCATTTTTTTGACAATACTGTTGGACATTTTTCGCAATTGCAGCAAGCTGATATAACGAAAGAGAGAACCAATCAAATTGACCAGCAAATACCCAGCGAGTAATTGGATCAAAAGCATCGTGTTTAGGTTTCTGCTGTCAACCGCCGGTGTCATCACTCGGTCGATCAGCTGTTTGGCAATCAGTGGTGAAGTCAGTTCGAGCGCTGCTGCCAACAACAGCAAGATTGCGCCCACGGTAAATTGTTTTTTATAATAGCTCAAATACGTGAGCAAACGCTTAATCGTTGAGAACACTTGTATCGTCCTCCTTTAACTGTTGATGGTAATACTGTTCTTGGTACCAGCCTGGCGTTTCGATCAACTCCTGATGGGTACCACGCTGTGTGATCCGTCCGTCTTCTAAGACGATGATTTGATCCGCTTCGGTGATGGCGGACAATCGATGGGTCACGATGATGGAGGTCGGTGCCTGCTTCATCGTTTTCAAATTCGTGATGATGGCTTGTTCCGTTTTGGCATCAACTGCCGAAAGGGCATCATCCAGTAAGAGGACTTCACTGTTTCGTAAAAACGCCCGTGCTAAGGACAAGCGTTGTTTTTGTCCACCAGAAAGGGAAACGCCTTTCTCACCGACGACCGTTTCGAGCCCTTCTGGCATCCGCTTGATGTCTTCGCTAAAGCAAGCAGCTTCCAGTGCTTCCCACAATACTTCTTCGGAAGCGTCTGGTTGTCCGAATAACAAGTTCTCGCGAATCGTTCGTGAAAACAAGGTATGTTCTTGCGGTACTTCTGCAAAGTGGTTGCGCACTGCTGTTGTTTGATAGGCCGTCAACGGCTGCTCGTTGATCAAGGGGACTTGATCAGAGTATGGATAGCGGTGACCGAATTGTCTTAGCAGCGTCGTTTTTCCGCTGCCGGTCTTCCCAACGATCCCTAAGACTTCTCCACGAGTGATCGTCAAATCCAGTCCTTCTAACACATAACGAGCTGCTTGCGGGTATTGGAAATGATATGCTTCAAAACGGATCGTATTGATGGCTTGCAGGTCGGCTTCACCTGGCGTTTCTAATTCATCCCCCGTCTGCAGCACTTCATTGATTCGACGCCAGGATGCGGCACCTTGCTGCATCACATTCACAAGATCTCCTGCTGAGATCATCGGCCAAACGACCATTGTCAAGTACACTTGGAAAGAGACCATCGCACCGATGGTGATCGTTTGGTTGGCAACAAGAAACGCCCCGACACCAAAGCTCATCACAAAACTGATTGCTAAGATGATGGTAATCAGCGGCCCAAAACGGGAATCGATCTCAGAAACGATATTGTTTTTCGCTCGTGTTTCCAGTGTTTTCTTTTGAAACTGTTCCGTGGTGGCTCCTTCTAGTCCATAAGCTCGGACGACCCGAATGCCATCAATGATCTCCAGCACTTCACTGTTCATCTCAGAAACAGAATTCTGCGCTTCCGTAAACGCCTTATCGACTTGCGAGCCCCATTTGAAAATGTAATAGGCTAAAAGCGGCATTGGAATCAAGGCAATCAAGGTCAATAACCAAGAAACCGTCCCAGCCATCATCGCTACGATAAAGCTTAGATACAAACTAGTATTTAAGAAAACCATCAGACCATACCCAACGGTCATCCCCATCACTTGGACATCGTCACTGGAACGGGTCATTAAATCACCTGTTCGGAAACGATGGTAAAACGGCGCCCCCATTTTGAGAAAGTGGCTCATCAATTGTTCCCGTAATTGTTTTTGCAAATCGTAGGAACCAATAAATAAATTAAACGTCCAAACAAATTCCGCCAAATATCCTAACAAGATAGCTCCCGCGAAGAGACTCACATATTGGATCAGTACGGAGTAATCAAAATTATCTTGAATCAACGCAT
The DNA here is from genome assembly GCF_051713705.1 of Enterococcus sp. DIV1083b. NCBI lineage: Bacteria > Bacillati > Bacillota > Bacilli > Lactobacillales > Enterococcaceae > Enterococcus > Enterococcus sp. DIV1083b. The sequence goes on along the minus strand of NZ_JBIOQJ010000001.1, from coordinate 932,421 downwards.
CGATGAACAAGCGCAGAATATAGATCGGTGCAACATACATCGCACTAGCGATCACCATAAAGACGAATACAAAGGTATAGCGCACCTTATGTTCTTTAAAATACGTTGTTAATTGTTTTAATACATACTTCATGTTTTATCCCTCACATTCTAAAAAAGTACACAAAAAAGCTCTGTCCCTTCGGAAAAAGGACAGAGCATAAACGTCGTTATTATAGACATTATCTGTACACTAATGGTTACCGAATGAGGGATTCACTTTATTCAATTTGGTTGTTTTTTTATCAAATACTTTTTGCATCGTAATCCCTCCTTCTCTTTTTATTTTGCTGACTACACCTAACACTTTACAGATAAGTTTCTGAGAATGCAACAACTTTTATTAATTTTTTTTCAAAAAGATTGACTTTTCTAAAAAGGCGTTTCTCAATTTTTCGCTTTTTAACAACTATTTTTTGAAAACGAATTCTCGGTTTATCCTAAGCGTTGCAAGGAATCTGGCAAAATAAAAAAACAGATGCCCCTCTCTTCAACAAGCGTTGTTTGGTCAGCACACTTGGTTGAAAAAAGTTCCTCTGTTTTCTTACTGCCTGTTTATTCTGTGACAGATGCTAGGCGATAGGATACTGTTCGTCCAAAAGGAAACACTTGCACCCCTTGCAAACGATCTGTTTTCAAATACGCTACCGCTCCTTGATATAACGGCAAGACGGCTGTATCTTCAACGATCAATTGTTTCTCGAGTTCTTTCAATAAGTCCCAACGGGCAGCTGGGTCGTTTGCTAAAGTCGTCCGTGCTTCTTGTAACCCTTGGTCGTACCTTTCACTAGCATACCCAGAGGTATTCAAGCCACCTGTCGAATCATAAAATTCTAAGAAGTTGATCGGGTCCGCGTAATCTGGTGTCCAAGTCCCGAAGACGAGATCAAATTCACCTTGGGATTGCAAGTCCAAGCGGTTTTGTAAAGGAATCGACTTGGCATCGATGGTTAATCCAGGCAAATTGGTTTCTAACTGTCCTTGGACAAATTCGATGGTTTTCTTGGCTGCTGCTGTATCTGCTGACAACAGTTCCAAAGTGATCTCGTCTTGTCCCAACTCTTCTTTGGCTTGTGCCCAAAGCGCTTGTGCGGCTGTTAGATCATACGGCAGTAAATCGCCATTTTCTTCACGAAAATCTTGGTCTGTTTCAGGATCTTTGGCAAAGTTGCTTGGCACAAAGCCGTTCAATGCAGTGGATCCATCGCCTAAGATATTTTCAGCAAATGCCTCTTTGTCGATGGCTTGTAAAATCGCCTGACGTACCTTGACATTGCCTGTGACTTCTCGTTTTTGGTTGGCACTTAAATACCCCACCAGCGCCTTTGGCACATAGTTGGCTTGAGCTGAGTTTTGGTATTGCTGCGCGTACGTATCCGTTAAGGTGGTGTAGTCCAGTTCTCCTGTTTCAAAAAGGCTGACACCAGTTGCCGTTTCCTTCACTACTTGCACGTCGATCTTGGTCAATTGGACATTCTCAGCATCCCAATAATCAGGATTTTTCGTTAACGTCCATGATTCATTGGTTCCGTTCCACCCTTCGATCAAGAATGGGCCGTTGCCAACAAAATTTTCCGCTGATAACCCATAATCGGCACCTTTTTCTTCAGCAAACGCTTGATTTTTTGGCACAAAAGGTGTCCCGACCAGAATCTGATCCAAATACGAGATCGGACTTGCCAATGTCAGTTCTAACGTCTGCTGGTCCAATGCTTTGGCACCTAACTCACTGACCTCAGCATCTCCTTGACGTACTTGACTGCCATTTTTCAACACATCCATTTGATTGCTGCTGCTAGAACCGTTCTCTGGATTGGCAACATATTGAAAGGCGTAGACAAAATCATCTGCTGTAACAGGATCGCCATTGCTCCATGTTGCATCACGAATGGTGAAGGTATAAACCAGTCCATCTTCTGATACCGTAGGCTCTTCAGCGGCCATCGCAAGCTCAGGATCCCCCTCTTGATCCAGACGGTATAACCCTTCTGCCACTTGTCCGATCATATCGGAACTGTTGACATCCGTGTATTGCCCGCTATCAAGGGTCGATAAGGCGCCAGCGGTTGACACTTGAATCTCTTGCGCAACAGCTCCTTGCTCCTCTTGCTGTCCAGAATCCGTCGTGGGACTCGTGGTACTGCAGGCACTTAAAACCAATACTGTTAAAGCAGTGATACCAATCATTTTCTTTTTCATTTTTCTCCTCCTTGCGTGACCCTCTTTCTTACAATACGTCAACGACATACTTGAAAACCGCTTGTTCTTGTATAAGCGCATCATAGGCAAAGTCAGGATGCCATTGAACCGCCAACAAGCGCTGACCCACGTGTTCAATGCCTTCAATGATGCCATCAGGACTCCAAGCTGTCTTTTGCAATGGACGAGCCAATCGATCCACCGCTTGATGATGAAAGGAATTGACCTTTGTTTTTTGACCGTATACACGAGCCAACATGCTTTTTTCAGCCGTCGCGATGGCATGGGTCGGCACTTCTTTCGGAATCGGCGCCTGCATATGAATGATCTCACTGAAGGTACTGATGTCTTGCTGCAGCGTGCCCCCAAAGGCCACGTTGACCAGCTGCATCCCCCGACAAACCGCAAAAATTGGTTTCTTTTGCAGCAGCGCTTCATCGATCAGCGCCAGTTCAAACTCATCCCGTGCCAAAAAGCCGCTTCCAGTTGCCTGATGGGCCTCCTGCCCATAAAACTTGGGTGAAACATCTTGTCCACCAGCTAACACCAGTTTATCGATCTGTGAAACATAGTCCTTGGCTATAGCTGGCTCACTGATTGGCAAGAGCAATGGCAGTCCGCCCGCTTGCTGGATCGCTCGCACATACCCTAATGGTGTGTAGGCGATCGGCAAATGATGCAGCACATCGCCAGCATCTTGCACTTCATTCGCAGCGATCCCTATAATTGGTTTGCCCATCGACATCCCTCCCTGATTAACGATTTTTTCAGAAAAAAGCGACATCTAGTAGTTGAACAAGGCAAGCACCGCTTTTTCCCTCAAGATATGTTTCAACTATTCTAAACCAATCGGCACTTTTTGTGAAACACTATTTTCACTTTCGCGATCATTTATTACAATCACCATTCTATTCAACCGCCTCTTTGATTCGCAATAAAGAACACCGATAGTCAGATATAATTGAATTTTTCCAACGCTTTCTCTACGTAAAAAAACATGCGAGAAGCCGTTGCTTTCCGCATGTTTCGTCATTAAAATAATCGATTGTCTTTTAAAAACTCCAGCATCTGTGTTTTTAGGGGATCTTTTTCATTACGGATCGACTTTGTTTGCGTCGGTTCATCAAGTGTCGATGGTCGCTTTTTAGGAAAAGGCGCCGCTGGTTCTTCTGCTAACTCTAAAATTTGAAAGGTATCCACCACGACTTCTGCCGCACAAAATCTTTGCCCTTCTGCTGTTTCATACGGACAGCCTTGCAAGTGTCCGTTGATTTTGATACTTGCTCCTTTTTGAGTATACCGTAAAAAGGTCTCTGCCTGTTTCCCATGAACGACACAAGCAAACCATTCATGATGCACTTCTTCACTGTTTTGCCATTGAGATACAATGACAAGATCAAAACGTACGCCCTGATCGTCCGCCGCATCAAACGCTTCTTTACTAGGCATCGCTGCGATTTTCCCAGTAAGAACCACTTTATTCATTGCCACGCTGCATCCTCGCTTTTCTCTCATTTCTTGAGTGATCTAAACTTATGCGACCTATTCTACCATATTCCAAAAAACAAGCAATCAAAGGTTAAATGGCTTAAGAAATGCTTTGAAAAAAATGAACCAACTCAAAGAATTCGTCTGCTCCTTTCAAAAAGCTGCGATTTTTTGACGGAAAAATTCTCTTTGCTCCACACAGTAAAAAAACAGTTGGTTCAATACCCCTATGAACCAACCGTCTTCTGCAAATCTTTATTTAGCAAAGGAATCTTGACTCCCATAGCGATCAAAATGGAGGGTTTCGCTTTCGAGATAATCGATGATCGCTTTGGGGATCAGGACCCCTTCTTGCTGAGCTTTTTCAAAGTGTATTTGACTGATCTCTCCAGGATAGTAGACTTGTGATTGCCCTTTTACTGGCGGGATTGCATGCAGCTCAGTCACCATCCGATCGATGCTTTGCTTGAAGGTTTCGGTGTCCGTAAAACGAGACGGATCGATCACCAAAAGGAATTGTCCTAAGCGACGTTTTTCCGTCAAGTCCGCATACATGGAGGTGACCTGTTTACCAAAAGCCAAGCCCAACATCGAGCCAGCTAAAATATCCACCATCATCATCAAGCCATACCCTTTGGCACCAGCGATTGGCAATAATCCTTGGACTGCATAGGGGTCGGTGGTAGGCAAGCCTTGCTCGTCTACGGCCCAAGTATCGGGGATCTGCTGCTTCTTCGAGCGAGCGTCCAAAATTTTGCCCCACGCTTGAACCGTTGTCGCCATATCAAAAACCACCGGCGGATGATTGGCTCGTGGTGCTGCAAACGCGATTGGATTGGTGCCAAAATAGTTTTCGGTCCCACCAAAAGGCACCGCCATCGGATCCGATTGACACATGGCGATCGCCACTAAGTCGGCTTCAGCAGCCTGTTTGACGTAATACGCCATCGTCCCGCTATGGCTGGTCTGCTCGATTCCTACTGCAGCGATCCCTGCTTCTTTCGCCAGATGAATGGCGATCGCAATCGCTTCGTTGCACACATAATGCCCCATGCCGTTATCTCCGTGAAAAATTCCGGTAGCGGCGCCTGTTTTTTCAAAAGACATGTTTGGTTCTAGCGTGATGCCGCCTTTTACTAAGCGCTCGGCATAGTAGTCCATCCGCACGGCACCATGAGAATGGATCCCGCACGCATCCGCAAAGGTCAAATGTGCCGCTGTTTCACTGGCAGCGGCTTCTGGCAAACCAGCAGCCAAGAGTTTCTTTTTCATCAATGCTTCTAATTCCAGCAGAGAACGTCTGCTCATTTCTTCCATCTTTTTTCCTCCTTAGAAAAAGAGAAGCACGCTTGGCAACGGCTTCTCTTATTGATTAAACACGCGATGATCGAGTTCATCAGCTGATTTAGCGATCAAAAGCGCTGAATAGACATCTGAGTTCACGTTCAAGATCGTCCGCAGCATGCCAACAAACCATTCGACACCAGCAAATAGCGCAATGCTTTCGATTGGTAAACCGAGCTGGGGAACAATGATTGCCAAGGAAACTAACCCCGCTCCGGGAACAACTGCATTGGCTAAAGAAACGAAAGTCGCAGTTACAGCTACCGTCACCATTTGGATCCCGTCAAAGTTGATTTGATACATTTGGGCGATCGTCATGACTGTAATCGCCATATGCATCGCTGACCCATTGCTGTTCAAAGACATCCCTAACGGCAATACCAAATTGGTGATGCGGCTACTGAGTCCTAATTTATTCTGGGATTCTTCCATAGCGATCGGCAGCGTGATGGCAGAGGAGGTTGTCGCCAATGCCATGACCGACATATTTTTCATATTTTTGATCAATCGTAACGGATTGATCCGACAATACACGGTCAACAAGACTAGCCACAGCCCAAGGAACGTGACGGTGGCTAGACCGTAGACAAGCAAATAGCTGCCTAATGGCAAAATGATCTGCAAGCCCAGGGATCTGATCGTTGAAGCGATCAAAGCAAAAATACCGATTGGTGCCACGATCATCACGTAACGAATGATGGCAATGACGACCTCATTCAGATCCACGATCAGCCCATAAAGAGCTGACTCAGGTTTCTTTTGCATAAAGCGATTGAGGGCAACACCAAAAAATAACCCAAAAACGATGATTTGAATAATTGACCCTTTACTCAACGCATCGAAAATATTCGTGGGAATAAAGTTGATCACTGTCTCTGATATAGAAATTTCTTGTGCTTGCAGAGGTTCGCCGGCAGCTTGTGAAAAGTCGATCCCTTTGCCTGGAGCAAAGAAGAGCGCCATCAGCACGCCCCATGCAGCAGCGAATAAGGAGGAAATCCCAAAGACAGCGATCGTTTTTCCACCCAAACGAGTGAGTTCTTTCGGGGCAATCCCCCCAACTGCTTGAATGATTTGTCCAACGATCAATAATGGGATCGCCATTTGCATCAGACGCAAGAAAAGATCGCCCAAAATTTTTAGGAACGAAGCGGCTTGCCCAAAGAACAAACCGCAAAGAATCCCTAGAAGAACGGCAATAACGATCTGCGTCACCATCGGTAGTTTTTTTGCTTTCACTTTGATCCCCTCTTTATTTTCGAAGTATGGTTCCTGTATGCTGATCCAGTTCAGCTAACTTTTCGATTGAGGTAATAATCGCGGTTCTGGCTGCATCTTCTTCGACAAAATCAATCGCAGCTTCTATTTTTGGCAACATACTACCCGCTGCAAAATGGCCTTCCTCGATGTAGCCCTTGGCTTGTGCCACACTGATTTCCCCTAAGGCTTGCTGATTCGGCTGGTTGTAATTGATGTAGATATTGTCGACACCAGTCAAAATGATTAGGCGATCGGCCTGCACGTCTTTTGCTAAGACACTAGCGGTAAAGTCCTTGTCGTTGACGGCTTCCACGCCAGTAAACCCATTATCATTGCGAACGACAGGTACGCCACCACCACCGGCACAAATCGTGATTACACCAGCATCGACCAATGTTTTAATGGCTTCTTTTTCAACGATTTCTTGCGGTTTCGGGGATGGAACCACTTTCCGGTAACCACGCCCAGCATCTTCTTGATATACCCCGCCATTGGCTGCCATCGCAGCATTGGCTTCCTCTTCACTATAAAAAGGTCCGACTGGTTTGGAAGGTTTCTCAAAGGATGGATCTGCTGGATCGACACGAACTTGGGTGACTAATGAGATCACCGATGGATGTGCTTGACGTGTGGCAAACTCGTTGATCAAGGCATTTTGCAGCCAATAACCGATACTTCCTTGGGTCATCGCCACGCAGCTGTCTAATTTCAATTGGGGATTTTTTTCACTTTCCCCTGCTTTTTGCTGCAACAGTAAGTTGCCGACTTGTGGTCCATTGCCGTGACAAACAATGACTTTTTCCCCTTTTTCGACAAAATCGGCAATATAACGTGCTGCTTGCGTAACAACTGCTTTTTGTCCTTCATCACTAGGGTCTTTATCTAAAATAGCATTGCCGCCTAACGCGATCACATTCAAACTCATTTTATGCTCTCCTTCTGATTTTCCTTTGCTAATACGGCAAAAACACCTAATCCGATCAGCAGTAATAGACAAGACAGGTAAAACCCGACCTGCATCGATCCTAAAGAATCGGCTAAAAAGCCAGTAACATAAGGTGCTAAGATCGACCCCGACATCCCGATAAAATTATAAGCACTCAAAGTCGTTCCTAAGGCGCCTTTTGGTGCGTTTTTCGTCACAAAGGTCACGACGATTGGATCAAGCGCCAGCTTGCCAGTCAATCCATACAAAATCAAGACAGTGATCAATAAGGTACGATCCGTTACAAAGGCAATGGCAAATACGGAAAGGGTCGCCAATGGGACCAATAAATAGACTAATTTTTTCGTTGCGCCTGTTTTATCATTCAATCGAGCAAAAATCAACGCACCTGGAATTGATGCCCATGGGACTAAGGAAGCAATAAAGCCGACACTCGCCCCTTCAAAGCCACGCTCGGCAATCAAGAATTGCGGCAGCCAAGTAATGATCACAAAGTTTGCATAAATGCTGGTAAAGCATAGAACAAAGGCTGCCACGAGATTGCGGTTTGAAAAAATCTGCTTCAAGGAAATCTTTTCTTTCGGCCCTTCTTCTTTTATTTCTTGTCCTTCATCTTCTGGACGAATCACTTTTTCTTTCAAAACAAAATAAAACAAGACACCGACGATCAAGGTCGGAATCGCCATTAGGAAGAAGGGTTGGCTCCAATGGCCCCCGTTATCCAAGACCAATTTACTAGAAAGCAAGTACCCGCCAGACGTTCCAAACGCCATTCCACTGTTGATAATGGCATTTCCGACGGTTCGTTTGTTGTCGGGAATCGCTTCGGTAGACAATGCGTATTGCGGACCGTAATAGGCACCTTGACCAATCCCTGCAATGGCACGAATCACTAAAAACAAAACAAAGCTTGTGGCTAGCCCACTGAAGTACGTAGTCACCGCCAATAAAACAAAGCCTAGAGCGATCACTAATTTGCGACCGATTTTGTCGCCGATGATCCCAAAAGGAATTTGCGCAACGGCATAAGTCAAAAAGAAAATACTATTGGCAAGTCCTAGTTGTGTGTTACTTAAATTGAATTCTTCACCGATCACACCCATGATTGGATTGAAGATCGTCCGTGTGGCGTACATTAAAATCCAGCCGACAAAGAAAATAGCAACGACTTTTTTCCAGTAAGAATTGCTTACTTTGACCGCATCTTTCTGGTTACTGATTTCCATGATTTCTCCCCTTTTCTATTCTTTCTCCTCAAGTGACAATGACTCCAACGCTAACAACAACCCAAAGCTAAGATCTTTGCCTGACGAATGACCGATGGACATCAGCTGCTGCACATCGTTTTCCAGCACCTGCGGGTTTTTACTTTTTACGTCTTGGAATAATTGCAGCATTACCGAATTGACATACCCTTGACTGGCACTTTGAATATATGCAAGGCTGACATCCGTCGTAGACAGCGGTTTTGCCAATGCTTGCGCTAACGTTTCGGCTTCTGGCTGCTGCAAGGCATAGAGCATCGCTTGATAGGCAACGAGAAGATCATCGCCGCTAGGTGTCAATCCTTTGCCACGACCAATCAGGTGGTCAATGATTGGTTCCCAATCTGAGACAGACTGCCGCAATGCCGCAAACACTGCTCGGGTTTTCTCATCTTCTGGCAACCCAATCTTGGTTTCTAGTTTTTGTTGAAGCAGTATTTCTTTCAAAAGCTGCAATTCCGCAGAGGTGAAGGATAGCTCCTTCACCTGCAGCGAAACCAATTCTTTCTCCTCTAATGAAAGAGAAAATGTTCCTTTTGTGCTGTAAAAAGTCAGACCATGCTCTCGGACTTGCACGCGATTGCCGACTTCGATCAAAGGCAAGACTTGTTCAAACAATGCATCAGGTAAAAAGACCCCGAAGCCAGTCAAATAGTTGCGATAGTTGTTGATATTGACCAGCTGCTGCCCGATCATCACATTGAATGAACGATCAAACACGCTATGCACCCGACCGGTACGACCGAATCGTTGCAGTGGGTCTAGATAATCACTGATTTTAATTTTCTCAGTCAACATCGATCCCCAGATCCTTCGCATAAGCCGTCAAGGCATTTTCAAAACAGCCTAACGGTGCACGCACCGTGCCTGCGCCGACTTGACCGACACCTGCTTCTTTATGGGCGATCCCAGTATTAATGATTGGGGTGATGCCTGTTTCAACGACTTTGCGGATGTCGATCCCCAAACAAGTCCCTTGGAAATCCCATGTTGGGATCGAGAAGGTCGGATTATGACCGAAACAGATTTTTGCCATTTCATTGGAAGTTTCTAGCGCATCTTCAAAACCACCAGCGCCGACAAAGCGTGTTACCCCTGGTGCGGCTACCATTGCCATTGCTCCGACACCGACGGTTTCAGTAATGGCACTGTCCCCAATATCGGGATTGCCATCTGCTTCGGTAAACCCAGTAAAGTACAAACCTTTCGGCGTATTGACTGGTGCAGTATGCCATTGGTCTTCTGTTTGGGCGACACGAACCCCAAAGTTAACACCGTTTCTCGTCATGGTGGTCACGATCGTTCCTTTGGCATCGACACGGGCACCGTCAACGATGGCTTTGCCAGTTGCCATCATGATATTCAAGAAGAACTGATCGGTATCTGCTAAGAACTTGATCACTTCATATTTTTGCTTTTCATCGATCTCTGTTTGGATGATCAACGGCGCGATTTCTTTCAAAAAGTTCAATGATGCTGCAATATTTCGTTGATGGAATTCATCCCCCATTGTGATCGACCGGGCAATCAATACATTCAAGTTGATGCCTTCTTCTGTTAATTGTAATGCCTTGGCAATGGTTGGTCCTAAGACGTCTTTGATCCAATCCAAACGATCGATCACTTCTTGTGAATAGGCACCAAATCGTAAGACTTTACCGATCCCTTCGTTCAAAATACAGTAGGCTTTGTTGCCGACAAGGCGGTTCTCAACCACAAAGACAGGCATATTCCCAGAAGTGATTCCCCCCATTGGTCCAACTGCCTGGACATGGTGACATGGCATAAAGCGGACTTCCCCACTTTCGAGTAAACGGCGGGCTTCGTCTTCATCCTTCGCCCAGCGTTCAAACAAGGCAGCGCCGATACAAGACCCTTGCATCGGTCCCGTCATTTCCGACCATTGGATCGGCGGTCCTGCATGCAGCAAGGTTTTCTGGCTTTCGTTTAATTCAGCGATCACTGATTTAGCTGGAACGACATCAATCAAGAATGGTTGGGCATTTTTGATTTTATCCGTCACTGCTTGGTTTTCAGCTGTGATTTTTTCGTCAAATTCTTCTAACGCGTCTAAAATACGGATCATTTTCTTGTTGCCGTTGGCACGAGGACGCCAGTTAAATTGTTCTGTTTTCCCGCCATATTGCAGGATCGATTCATTGAAACTTTGCAAGCCAACATTGATGATCCGTGGTTTGGTGGTCAACAGCTCCATCACTTTCTCGCTAACTGTCGGCACCTCAACTTTGCTACCAGTATAGTCATTGACCGCTTTGTCTGCTTCAGAAAGAGTCGCCCCTTTTAAGGCGAGGGCTAATTGCACTGCTTGAGCATTGCTTGGTGCCACATAGACGCCAGCTGCTTTCAAACGGTTGACTGCTTCTTGATAGTTTTGCGGATCTTTTTCAGTTCCGCAGACGGTAGCAACAAAGTACAACGCGCGATCGGCTGCTTGGGCTGTTTGCTGTGCAGCTTCGATGGCTGGTAACAAAGCTCCTACCATATCTGCATGTGCGCCGTAACCTAACACCACATCAAATAAAATGACCCCGGTTTGCTCATCTTGCGCATAGTCTTCGATTTTTTTAATGCGCACTTCAGGATCGATCATTGGGTGCGGTTTGCCTTGGGTATAGATATCATCACCAAGGTCGATCACATCATAGCCGTGGGAATGCAAGATATAGCCTTCTTGTTTTACAAGGCCTTCCAGATTCAAGGCTTCGGATATCAGCATTCCTGCTTCGGCAGCTAATGTACCGCCAGAATAAAGACCTTTGACCACTTTGTCTTCAGCGAGTTTGGGCACATCTGGGGTTGCCACGCGTTCAAAATAGTTCGCTTTGACGGGTTCTTCATTGGCAAGATCAACAGCGATGCGCGCTGTTTCTTCCAGAGTATGTGCCAAATAGACTTTTCCTTCATGGGCTTCTGGTTTTTCTCCTAAGAAAATCGCTACCACTGGTTTGCTGATACTTTGCAGCAATTGAACGACTTCATCCCGCACTTCTTTTGCAGGTGGTTTCGAGATCACGCAAATCACATCTGTCGGTTCATGATTTTCTAAAGCAACGATGGCATCTTTGACAGTGATCGCCCCAACTTTGTCGCTTAAGTCACGTCCGCCGGTCCCGATGGCATGAACGACACCACCGCCTAATCGGTCAATGATCGTCGTCACTTCTTGAATCCCCGTACCAGAGGCACCAACGACGCCGATGTTTCCTGGTGCCACGACATTCGTGAAGGCAATCGGAATGCTGGAAATAATACCGGTCCCACAGTCTGGCCCCATCATCAATAAGCCTTTTTCATGAGCCAGCTTTTTCAAACGCACTTCATCTTCGATAGCGACATTGTCCGTAAACGAGAAAACATGCAAATCATTTTTCAAGGCTTTTTCCATCTCGGCTGCGCCATATTCCCCAGGAATACTAAATAATGCAACATTGGCATCCGGCATTGCGCTCAAGGCTTCTTGCCATGAAGCCGCCGCTGGCGTTTCTTTGCCTTGATCTTTTGCTGAGAGATCAGCTAAAAATGAATCGATCGCTGGCATTACTTGATCCATGATCTGTTCGTTTTGGCTATCGACTACGATCATCATATCGTTGGGTGAAGCACCTTCAGCCTCTTCAGAAAGCAAGCCAGTGTTATTTAATATGTCTTTGTTTGCATCCGTCCCCATCATGATTTGACTCATTTCGACATCGCCTAGATCATTGATCGTATTCGTCAGCAGCATTAAGTTAATGGAATCTTGGTAGTTATTCTTTAAGATTACTGTGTGCAGCATTTGTTCTCCTCCTTTTCTTATACTCTCATTCTAACGAGCCTTGTTTGCGTTTTCATTGGATAAAATTCTAAAAAAATGCTATACTTTTTATCCAAAAGAGAAAAAAGGAGCATTTTATGAAATTAAAAGAATTGGTTGAACTGCCGCTTTTTGAAAAAAGTAAAGTCCTGACTGGCTCCATTGGTTTAACAAATTCCGTCGGTTCCGTCATGGTGCTGGAAGCGATGGACATCGAGAAATGGAGCAAAGCCCATCAATTGATTTTGACTTCTTTTTATGCCTTCAAAGACCAATCCCCTGAGGAACTGCGTGTTTTTTTTGAAAAAATGCAGCAAATCGGTGTCAGCGGTTTAGTGATCAAAGTGGATCGCTTGATCCCTATGATTCCGGATTGGGTGATTGAGCTTAGCTTTGCTTATCAGATCCCTTTGATCAAAGTGCAGCAAGAAGTCAGTTATGAAGCCATCATGCTAGCGGTTTACGAACCATTGCTAAATCACCAAACCCAGCTGCTGCGTACCTATTACGAAGTTCGCCAGCGCTTCATGAAAGTCGAGCGCAACCACTCTTCTTTCGATCAGATCATGCAGGAGTTCTATCAATTGATCGAAAAGCCTTGTTCTTTGCGCATCCCCCATTTAGATGTGCATGTGTCCGTCGGTCAATCCTTTAAGAATTTCGTGGTGACCAAACAAGAACCCATGAAAACCGTCGAGTTTACCAAGAACCACTACGAATATTTGGAATTATTTTCTCATGAGAACAATCAATATGTGACTGCCATCAAAGTAGAGATCATCAATCCTTACAATGATTTATGTACCTTGATCGTTTATCAGAAAGATTCGCAGATCCCTGAGGCAAAAGTCATGATCATTGAAAATGTGATCGACGTCATTTATGAACGCCTCCAAATGGAGTATTTGTTGAAGAAAGAACGCTACAATCGCATGAACAATCTGGCCGATGCGATTTTACAAAACACTCCTAGTAATTTGGCTGAGCTGGATCTTTTGTTAGAAGAAGCGCAACTGGATCGCTACGATTTCTACCAAGGCATTGCCTTTGCTTCCAACAGCTTTAAAGATAAGGAGCGTAAGTCCGTCGTTTTGCACAAGCTACGGGCGTTGAAAACACCCCACGTCTTTTTTGAACACCACAATTATTTGGTGATCCTCTATAATTTCCAGTCGATCGCCCATCAGGTGACGAAACAGATGCTGCAGACACATTTTGATGATACCCTGTTAGCCGATGAACATGGCTGCTTGGTGGTCAGCGAAGTCTTGCGCAAGGAACAGATCAAAGAGATCCTGCCAGAGTGTTTGGATGCGATCCGCTTCAATCGGCAGTTTTATTTGGCGCCGATCATTGCCTATAGCGACTTAGGTATCTTTAGTTCCTTTATCAAGGAGAACCAACTGGAAAAGCTGCAGCAAAGCATTCCCCCGAAGCTGTATCAACTTTCGGAAGAAAATGAAGAGCTGTTCAAAACGCTGTATACCTTTTTTATCACGAATCGCAATTACAAAAATACGGCTGAAACCTTGTTTCTTCATGCCAAAACGATTCGCTACCGGCTAAGCAAAATCGAACAGCTACTAGAGATCGATCTGACAAGTCCGATCCAATTAGTCAATTACGAGATCGGCACCTATTTATTAGAGCTTCAGAAAAGGAGTCAAGCAAAATGAAAAAAGAATGGCAATTGACCACCGGTGCTTCGGTGTCCCTTTATCCTGCTTCGGAGAAATACGTGATTTACTTTCACGGCGGCGGTTTTGTTTATGGAACCCGTCAAGACATTCCCGCATCACTGATCGCACTATTTCAAGAGCAGCAATACAGCGTCCTCACAGTCGATTATTTACTGGCGCCCAATTCATCGTTAGCGGAGATTTTGGCGCTGAACTGGCAAAATTTTCAAGAATTGCAAGCAACTGTGCTTAAAGATAACCCGTTTTGTTTCTGCGGACGCTCAGCTGGCGGTTATTTGATGCTGGCGCTGACCCAGCAATTACTGAAGGAACAACAGAGATTGCCTGAAAAACTGGTCAACTTTTATGGGTATACCGATCTTTCTTTTATTGAAAACAAACGAGTCTTGCAGCAGCCGCTCTTAAGCAAAGAGCAAGTCCCTTCTTTGGATCAAACCGAGATCGTTTGGGATGATCCGCAGTTTCAGCGCTATTTGCCTTATGTTTATTGGGTCCAACAGCAAGAACTCACCACGATCTATGGTCTAACAGCTGAAGCTCTTTCTGACTATGCCATTGATCCTGAGCTGCTTGTTCAATTTCCTCCAATTTTCAGCAGTGCCAGCAGTACCGATGAGGAAGTTCCTTTTCGTTACAGCAAAGGCTTGAAGAAAGTGCCTAAAAGCAAATTTGTCCCTGTCTATGATTTGCCCCACGACTTTTTGAAAAACGTCGAGGAGCCGCAAGTCCAAATGGTGTTTCAGCAGCTCGCCCGTTGGCTCAAACAATAATTTGATACAAGTAAAGTGAAAATAATGTTTTTTTATTTCGACGAGTGCACAGAAAAACTCTGATTGCCTTCGCTTCCTCCTTATCTCAAAAAACGTGTGGTTTAATGAAACTCTTTTAATAAAAAAAGGCTTGATACAGGCTCAATTCAAGAGAGAATGCTATACTAAAGGGGAGTATGTTATAGGAAAGAAGGATGAGGTTTTATGCATTTTGTCGGGATTTTGTGTTTGATCCTAATCACGACGACCCTCTTCTCGCATCTGGCGAGACGGATGGGCGTTCCTGCTGTCATCGGGCAGTTGTTAGCGGGGGTTTTATTAGGAGGCGCAGGACTCAATTGGGTCCATCCAGATATTCTGGTTCATGATTTTTCAGAGATTGGTGTTATTTTGCTGATGTTTTTAGCGGGACTGGAAAGTGATATTTCTTTATTGAAACGCTATTTTCGTCCTGGGATGCTCGTTGCCCTTTTGGGGATCGTGTTCCCAATGCTCTTCGGGTATGCCACAGGGGTCGGTTTTCAAAGCAGTCCCACAGAAGCGTTCTTTTTCGGGATCGTATTAGCTGCCACCTCAGTCAGTATTTCTGTCGAAGTATTGAAAGAGTTGAATGTGGTGAATACGAAAGAAGGATCGACGATTCTTGGTGCTTCCGTCGTGGATGATATTTTGGTCGTGTTGGTTTTGAGTCTTAGCCTTTCCTTTTTAGGCGGCGAAAGCAGCCAAGCAACACCACTGCCGGTCACCTTATTGGTAGAATTGATTTATTTTGTGTTGATTTTTCTATTGGTGAAATGGATCGCTCCGTTCTTAATGGCACTTGCAGAAAAGCTATTTGCAAATTCCGCGGTGATCATCATGTCACTGATCATCTGCTTAGGAATGGCTTATCTTGCTGACCTCGTTGGGTTAAGCTCGGTCATTGGTGCCTTCTTCGCAGGGATCGCTGTCAGTCAAACGAAGGTTCGTGAGGAAGTGGAACACAGTGTCGAAGCATTAGGTTACGCCGTCTTCATTCCGGTGTTCTTTGTCAGCGTTGGCTTAGAAGTTGATTTTTCCCGCTTAAATGAGCAATTATTCTTTATTCTTGCCTTTACCGTGGTCGCGATCTTGACCAAACTGGTCGGCGGCTATGTCGGGGCGAAAATCGCGAAATTCTCGAACAACAGTGCTTGGATGGTGGGAGCTGGAATGATTTCCCGAGGTGAAATGGCATTGATCATTTTGCAGATTGGTCAACAAAACCAATTGATTTCGTCCGCATTGTATTCCCCTTTGGTGATCGTTGTCTTGTTGAGTACCTTGATCTCTCCCCTGATCTTAAAATACTTTACGAAAAAGATTTATTAAGCGATGTAGCAACAGCTAGGCGATACCGATGATTGCGAAAAAAACAGCACGGGTTTTGTAGTGACCGCTCAACGGCCGATTGTTGATTGAACGTTGGGCGGTCGCTTCCTTTCCCGCGCTGTTTTTCTTTATACAGTTATAAAAGTGACAATGCTGCTAGTTACTGGAAACCAATGTTAATTTTCCATGATCGATTTGATACACATCATCCGCGACAGCATCGATAAACGCTTGATCGTGAGATGTGAACAAAACCATGCCTCGATAGCTGCGAATCAATTGTTCCAAGACGGTAATTGTCGGCAGATCAATAAAGTTCGTCGGTTCATCAAGTATCAAAACATTGGCAGGTTGAGTAAAGATGCGTGCGAGCTCGACCCGTGTCGCTTCTCCGCCGCTTAGCACATTGACTGGCTTCATCACGTCAATCTGGCTAAATCCCAGATTGTGTAAAATACTGCGGACCAGTGGTTCCTGATAGTCTGTTTGAGCCATCAATTCCGTCAAAAGCGGTGTGGTGCTGTTTTTTCGATAGCCCATTTGCTCGTAGACCGCAAAGACGATTTTCGGTGATACATAGATTCCCTCTCCGCCTGCGATGATTTCTTTTAGTAAAGTCGACTTTCCCGAACCGTTCGGACCCACGATAGCGATTTTCTTCCCGGCAGCAAACTGGAAACTGCTGCTGTCTAGCAAACGTTTCGCCCCTCTTTGAATGGTTACTTGCTCCCCACGAATCGGTCGTTTATTATGCAGCTCCACTGCAGGGACTACTGGAAAACGAATCACCTGCTGCCGGGCGACGCCCTTCACTTCTTCCAAGTGATCCAAGCGGCTTTCCATGGCTTTGACTGTTTTTTGCAATGACTTTTGCACCGTGTCTTTTTGTTTTGATGACGACAAACGGTCTGGTCGGATGTTCTGCTGCCGCTTTTTTTCAGAAATGCGACTGCTCTTGATCACTTGTTCTTTTTTCTTTTGGATTGCTTGGGTCAACTGCTGTTTTTGTTGCTGATACTGCGCAGCCTCCCAGGCAACACGCTGTGCCGCTTGCTCTTTTTGCTGTCGGTAACTGTCATAATTGCCAGCATACTCGGTGACTTTTCCTTGATCGACTTCCCAGATTTTCGTTGCCAGCTGATTCAATAGATACCGATCATGACTGACCACGATCAGGGTGCCATAATAATACTGCAATTCATCAATCAAGACTTGAATTCCTTGCTGGTCCAAGTGGGTCGTTGGCTCATCGAGCAAAAGTCCTAACTGATAGGAAGATAACGTTTGTGCCAACCGGTATTTGGTCTCCTCCCCGCCGCTTAGTGTCGCCAATTCATTTGTTGGGATCGAAAAACGACCGAACAGCGCCCAGTCAAGGGCCTCCGTCTTTTCAGTCACCTCAGCGATTTGCGGGAAATAGTGAAACGAATTTTCTTTTTGAATCGTTCCTGAATCAGGATCGACCACTCCCGCAATCAACTTCAGCAAGGTAGACTTGCCTTGCCCGTTTGCTCCCACGATCCCGATACGATCCGTTTGATAGGTGCTCAGTTCTTCAATGTTCAGTACTTCTTTGGACCCATAATTTTTGATTAGATTGTTTATTTTTACACTTAATTGTTCCATCAGTCTGTCCTTCCCGTCTAGGAAAACGCAAGCACAAAAAAAGGGCATAGCCTACCGCTATACCCTGATTTTAATAAGAAATTGGAAAAAAGAGGACACTCATCCCTTGAAATCACGATTGCCTAGACTTTTGAAATAGATTTAAATTAGCTATTCAAAAGGTCAATCCACAATTTCATCGATGCTGTCATGTTTTTTCCTCCTCTTTTTGTCGTAGTTGTCTGTTGAATGACGAGCGGAAAATCAGCCGCTACTGGTTACCGTTTACGGTATTTCAGGAAGCTTCTTTCGTCTATCAACGAATCAATCGTAGCACGTTTTCAAAAAAGAGTAAAGTTTCATCACAAGAATGATTGGTCTTATACGCCATCGGTGATTTTTTCTGCTAATTTGACCGAGGCTTTTTCACCATTGAAGACTGCATGATCCAGTTCTCCTTCATCATGAGCAACGATCAACGCCACCGTGACGTCAGGGTCAACATTCAAGAGGGTCCGAAACATCCCAGAAAACCAATCGATCCCTGCCAGCAAGGCGATGCTTTCATTAGGCAGTCCTAACATAGGTAAAACCGTAGCCAGTGTGACTAATCCGCCGCCTGGAACGACGATCGTTCCCAAGCATGCCAACGAGGACAACAAGACCACTTGCAAAAGATCCCCCCAGCTCAATTGGATCTGGTACGCCTGAGCAACGGTTACGATTGCCAGGGCTAAAAATAAGGAGAGCCCATTGCTATTTAAGGTCATGCCCAGAGGCATCACGAGCTTATTGATTCGATCACTGATCCCAAATCGTTCTTTGCCATCTTCCATTTGAAACGGCAATGAAACAGCAGAGGAGGTGGTCGTAAAGGAAACCACCGAGAGGCGCCACATGTTCTTTATCAAACGAAACAAGGAAACTTTGCAATAGAGCGACGTCAAGAGAAACCAAAGAAACAAAAAGAGCAAAGATGCTGCTGCTAACGTCAATAAAAAACTGGCTAACATTCCCAACACACGAATACCGGTATCTTCTACTAAGGAAGCAACAAGGCCGAAAATCCCGATCGGCGCCAACTTCATGATCATGCTGACCATTTTTATCAAAATATTATTAAAACTGCTGATCATATCTAGAAACAGCTGATTCTTTTTTTCATGCTTGATCAAGCTCAAGGCAAGGCCAAAGAAGAGCGAAAAAATAATCACTTGGATCATATTCTGCTCCACCATGGCTTGAATAATGTTCAGTGGAACAAAGTTTAAGATGACTTCTTCCATGCTGCTGGTACTTAATGCGGTTTCTGTACTTTGCAGCAGGGACTGATCAAGGCCTGCGCCAGGCTTGAGGATCAAGGCGAACAAGAGACCGAAAATAGCGGCGACGAGGGTCGATCCAGTAAACCAGAGGAAGACTTTCCCGCCGATCCCACCTAATTCTTTTGGATCAAGTCCCCCCACCGCTTCAATCACCGAGCCCATGACCAGCACGACCACAGACATTTGAATCAGTCGCAAGAAGAAGTCCCCGACTAGCTGCATTTGATCACCTAACCCGGGAAAGGAAACGCCCCAAAAAATCCCCAATACCGTTGCAATCATGATTTGGTTGGTCAAACTGATTTTTAAGGATCGTTTTTTCATCTGTTGTGCCTCACTTTTCTACTTGGCTGTTTTCTTAGAGTTTACAGTCAAGAATAAGAATGTACCACCGATCAACAAAATAATTGCGATATAAAAGCCCATTACTTTTGACCCTGTTGCATCCGAGATCGATCCGGTCAATGTTGGTGCGATAACGGAAGACATCATGCCGAAAAAGTTGAAGACCCCTAATGTCGTACCGACCCCAACTTTGGGTGCATTTTCCCCTAGCCAAGAAATGATGATTGGTTCAACCGCTAATTTCCCAAGGAACCCGTACAAGATCAACGCGATCATTAAGAAGGTCGAATTTGTCGCTTGCACCGTTACTAATAACATCAACGCCGCCAATACTTCTAAAATAACGATAAAAGTTACTTTTTTGTGCATGTATTTGTCTGCCAAGCGGCTAAAGAACAAGGCCCCAGGAATGGAAGCAAATGCTACTAATGAAGAAGAGAAACCGATCGCGACTCCTTGGAAGCCTCGCTCTGTTCCTAAGAAGTTTGGTAGCCAAGTAACCGTCATATAGTAGGCATAACACGTCGCAAAATATAACACATAAGTAAAGAGCATCCGCAGTGAGAACAAGGTCGAAAGGGAAACTTTTTCTTTCGGCTGATCCGTTGTTTCTTCTTCAGCTGCTGCTTGGCTCTCCAAGAAAGCCACGTCTTCTTTGTTGCTGCGGATCACCAATGCAAAAGCGATCGTCATACAAACGATCAAGAAAGCGGATAAATACATCATTGTTTGCCAAGGCATGTTCATCTGAATAACGATAAAGCTTGATAAGATCATCCCAAACCCTGAACCAACGGCAGAACCACTATTGACGATCGCTGTTGAGAAGCTCTTCTTTTCTTTCGGAATGTTCTGTGAGGTCAAAGAATACGCTGAACCGTAAAATGACCCACAGCCGATCCCTGCTAAAAAGCTACCGGTATAGATCATGGAGATTGAAGAGGCTTGTGAAATCAGTAAAGCTGCCAGTGCAAATACCACGAATCCTGGAAGCAGAACTGTTTTCTTCCCAATCTTATCCACCAAAAAGCCGGCCGGGATCTGCATGATTACATAGCCGAAAAAGTAAAAGCTGGCAATCGATCCTAATGCTGTATCAGAAATATTGCCGCCAAGTGACTCATTGATTTGCGGATAGACTGGCGATAACGCAGCGCGATAAATCCAGATAGTGACCCAGCCTGAACACATTAAGATAATAATTTGTTTCCAGTAGGCAAGCCCACCACGTTCTTTATTGATTTCCATTTTTTTCCCTCCATCAGTTACACAAGTAATGTTTGTGAAGCACGCCAACGAAAGCGCTTTAAGATAGTCTTAGTGTACGTTTTTTTGCCGACGATTGCATTTGTCATTTTTCACAAAGCGCTTTCAGTCGTTGTGCATTTGTGCTAAAAATTTAAGTCGTTTTTTGGTAGTAATTTAACGCAGCGATGAGCGCTTTGCCAGCAGAAATTGGTGCTTGCTGGTACAATAGTGCCCCTTCTAACGCGGCTAGGACATGTAAAATATTTTCTTTGCGGCTGCTGTAGCCCATATTTCCAATCCGCCAGATTTTTCCTTTTAGATCACCAAATGAACTAGCAATCTCTACACCAAAGGAGTGAAGCATCTCTTCTCGGACAGCTTCGCCATCAACCCCTTCTGGAATAAAGATAGGGGTAACTGTCGGCATTTTGGTTGCTTTTTCCCCATAAATCGACAGCCCCATTGCCTCCAGTCCAGCGACCAACGCGCCTTCATTCGTCAAATGACGTTGATAGGCTGCATCAAGGCCTTCGTTTAGCAGCATCCGTAATCCTTCATGAAGCGCATAGATCATACTCGTCGCTTCTGTGTGATGGTTGATTCGTTCAGTGTTCCAGTAGCGTTGTAGTTGACTCAAATCCAGGTAATTGCTCATAATGTGCCGCTTGTTTCGATCCGTTTTACTCAAGCCTAATTCTTTTTGGTAACGGGCATTAAGGACGGCTTCGACGCGATCGTTGTAGGTCACTAATGAAAGACCAGACGGCACACTTAAACACTTCTGTGTACCGGCAATCGCTAAATCGACACACCAATCATCGACTGACAGGGCCACGCCACCATAAGTCGCCACCATGTCAACGACAAAGAAAATATCTTTTGCGCGACAATACTGCCCGATTTCTGCTAACGGCTGCATTTGCCCGTTGGCGGTTTCCCCGTGGACCATCGCCACGATCTTGGGTTGAAATGCGTCGATTTCTTTGATGACCTCTGCGGGTGCAAAAGGAGCTGTCCACTCTTTTTCTACATATTTGACTTGTGCTTGGGCACGTTCACAGATTTCTCCCAGTAAGAAAGCAAAGCGCCCATAGGCTGGGATCAAGACTTTGTCCCCTGGTTCGATCAAAGCGATCAGCGCCGCTTCTAAACCAGCTCGGGAAGTCCCGTCAATGGCAAATGCCTCTTTGTTTTTGGTTCCAAACGGTTGTTTGATCATTTCTTTGACCTCATCCATGATCGCCAAAAAATTCGGATCAAACTGCCCCAAAATGCGATTGGTCATTGCTTGTAGAACAGCTGGATGGGCTTCTACAGGCCCAGGTGTCATGATCGTACGTTGTGCGATCGTTAACTCTTTATACATCTTTTTCCCTCATTTCTCTTTTTGATTTCACTGTTCAACGCCTTGTCAACGTTTCCAAGTTTGTTGTACAATAAAGCTAAAAAAGGACATGTTTTTGTTTGTTTTGTTCAATTCCAAAAGGAGTTTCTCTATGAAGTTAGTTGCTGAATTGCTTGCTATACCACGCTTTTCCAATTTGCGTTTATTGACAGATCCCCTGACTGCGGAAATTCCCGTCGACAGTATCGAAATCACCGAGACCCCCGATATCGCCCACTATATTCCTGAGCATACCTTTATCTTAAGCACGGCGATGGTTTATAAAGATAATCAAGGAGCGCTTCTAGAGCTGATCGATTCTCTCGTAGCCAAAAATGCCGCTGGATTAGGCATCAAGATTGGTCGTTTTTTGGATGTCATCGATCCTGAAGTCATCGCCTACGCCGATAGCTTGGGTTTCCCCATCGTAGAAGTACCTGCCACGATGCCGCTGGGGCGTTTGATGCACCAGCTTTTGAATTTGCTGTGGAACACCAAAACCGAGCAGCTGAGTTATGCGTTAGACATTCAAAAACGGTTCTCTGCTTCCTTGATGAAGGATGTCAGCATTGCTCGCTTTATCGCTGATTTTGGCCAAATGGTCAATACACCGATCATTTTGTTGAATCCTTTTAAACAAGTGATTGCCCACTCCAAGCATTTCACCCGCATGTCAAAACCCGCGGAGTATTACATCCATCAATTAGGACAAACGAAAGGGGTTTTTACTGGTGAAAAAAGCGGGGCGATCCCTATCAAAGATCTTCATGAAAAAACGTCACAAATTTCTTATTATGCCATTGAAACCTCCACTTATTTCCCCCATTATTTAGTCATTTTGAATCCTGAGGCGATTCCTTATCCTGTCTCGGATTTTGCGCTGGAACAAGCAGCCTTGGTCTTGTCGTTTATGCTCTTCAAGAACCAAAAAGTGCAAGAATCTTTTGAAGATTTAAAAAGTGACTTTTTAACACGGATGATCGAATACCAGCAATCCACCAAGCAAGAACAAAAGGATTGGTTAGATCTCGGAAAGACTTACGGTTTGGTCAAAGCCCGCCATTATCGTGTCATCTATGGTGCCTGCGAACCAACCAAAGAAACCAAAGGCAAAGACAAATACTTAAAAGAAGAAAGTGACTTGGTTTATCAGTGGTTTAGTGAACAACTGCCTTATCGCATCAAAGATGTTTGTCTCTTTCGCTTAAAGGGCAGCAATCACTTTGCGATTTTCGTGCAGCACAAGTGTGATGCCTTAGAAGACCATTTGATCGAGACCGCCAATGCTTTGACCAATCGGTTGCCCTTTCGAATGGCCTTTGGGGTAGGGAGTGTCTGTGAAAGTATCAATGATTTAGCCAGCTCCTACATCGAAGCAAAGACTGCTTATGAAGAACGAAGAGGCCAACATGATTCGTCCATCGTCTCTTTCTACCATCAACGGGGAATGCGGAGTCTCTTTGAAAAAATGAGCCCTGAAGATATCCATTATTTCTGCCGTACGATTCTTAAAGAATTGGCGTTTCCGCAAGAAGATGCCACCATCGAATTGCGCAAAACCTTACGAGCTTACTTGGATTATCAATGTGAGATCACCCGCACCGCCAAAGCCTTGTTCGTTCATCGCAACACGATCAAATACCGCATCGAACAGTGTCAAAAGCTACTAGGAAAAAACGTGCATGATCCTAGCATCAGCTTGGATCTGCGTTTAGCCCTTGAGCTGTCCGAAGAAGGCGACTAATAGGCGAATCAAGCAGTTGGATCGCTGGTGTTACCCAGCGATCCTTGTGCCTGCTTCACCTAACAATGCTAAGTCCGCTTCTTCCAATGAGCAGATGATTGCTGTCTTTCCTTGTTTGGCAAACGCAATCGCCGCTTCCATTTTCGGTCCCATACTACCTTCTGCAAAATGCCCCGCATCAAAATATGCTTGCGCTTCACTTACGGATAAGCCCGTTAATTTTTCTTGTTTCGGTGTTCCATAATTGATATAAACGTTGTTGACGTCGGTCAGCATCATAAATACATCGGCATCCACTTGTTCTGCCAGTTTTTTCCCAGTTCGATCTTTATCGATGACTGCTTCGATCCCTTTCAAGCCTTCCGCTTGTTTTACGACTGGAATCCCACCGCCGCCACCAGCGATCACGATGGTATTTTGATTCAATAAATGAACCATTGATTCCACGCCGTGGATCGTCACAGGTTGTGGAGATGGCACGACGCGACGGTACCCACGTCCAGCATCTTCTTCCATCACCCAATGTTTTTCCTCAGCCATTGTTTTTGCTTCTTCTTCTGAGTAGAACAAGCCGATTGGCTTCGTTGGCTTTTCAAACGCGGGATCATCCGCTGCCACTTCCACTTGGGTCAATAAGGTCACGACATTGCTGGTCAATTCTTCTTGCTCGATTTTATTTTTGATGCTTTGCTCCATTAAATAACCGATAAAGCCTTGTGACTCTGCATTGCAGACATCCAGTGGAAAAGGCGGCACGACTTCTTTGGCTTCTTCATTTTGTCGTAAAATATTGCCGACTTGCGGACCATTGCCGTGCGTCACGACGATTTGATGGTCAAGCTTCTCGATTTTAGCGATCTGTTCCGCACTTAACTGGATATTTGCAAGCTGTGTTTCTACGGTCGCTGGTTGATTCGGTTTTAAAATTGCATTGCCCCCTAGAGCGATGACCACTCGTTTTGCCATATGAATTCCTCATTTCTATTGTTTTGAAATTGATCGATACTGCGAGCAAACCCTGCCAAAAAGTCGGCCCCCGAGGTATGACCGATCGCTAGTATCTCTTTGATTACTTTGGAAAAAGCCGCTGAATCGGTACACCTGGTCAAGGATAATGCCGATTGATTGAATGCGCCTGTCAGTGCATGCAGAAGATAGTGTTTACTGACGTCAGTCGTTAAATCATTGACTGTCAACAGCCTTCTTTGTAGATAAGCCACCAAGCGGGTATCTTCTTGCCCCATCACTCGGCGAGCCAGTAAATGACCAACTAGCATATCATCGCCTGTGGGGGTCAATCCGACACCCCGTCCGACTAAATAAGCGACTGCTTGCCGTTGTTCCTTAAATGAAGGCGTGCATAGCTGATCGATTGCGTCATAAAACGGATGATTGCTGCGGATGGTTGCTGAAACAGCTTCTTGAATCCCCGTCTTTTCCGTGACGTTTTGAAGGGTTGACCAAAACCGTTCTCGATCGAATGGGACTGTGCCAGCTGGAACAGTCGTTGTAAATTTGGCTGCCTTTTGAAAAGACAGACGATGATGCGGAAAATGGATCACCCGTTGCTGAACCAAAAGAGTGGTACCAGCAACTAAGCCTGTCGCCAACGCTGCATAATCGTCGGCAGCTAAAATCATCCCTTTGGGCACGCAAGCCGCTTGTTTGGAGACACAGATCAGCTGATCCTGACGAGAATCTTGCAGATTGAAACTATGCTGAAACACACTGTGAACGAGCCAGTTGCCATTGATAAATGCGGGTTCAAATAAAGCTTGGTCGATCCATTTTGCCTGTATCATCGCTCGATTGCTCCTTTTCCACGTTTTCAGTCCCTGATTTATTCTTCAAATCCTAATTTTTTTGCATAAGCCAAGACAGCTTTTTCAAAGCAATCCATTGGTGGTGTCACTGTCCCGGCACCAATTTGTCCTCGTCCAGCTTGTTTGTTGGCGATCCCTGTATTGATCACCGGTAAGATCCCTGTTTCCACGACTTTCCGAGCATCGATCCCTAAACAGATCCCTTTGAAGTCCCATGTAGGAACGGGAAAATTCGGATTGGTATCAATGGAGATCTCTAACATCTCATTGCTGGTTTTCAACGCATCGTGAAATCCACCAGAACCAACGAAGCGTGTCACAGCTGGGGCAGCAATCATTGCCATTCCCCCAACACCAAAGGTTTCCGTAATGGCACTGTCGCCCATATCTGGAGAGGCATCTTCTTCACTGAATCCTGAGAAATACAGCCCTTTTGGTGTATTGACAGGTCCAGTAAACCACTCATCTCCCATGCCAGAAATACGGATACCGAATTCATGGCCGTTGCGACACATTGCGGTCACAACCGTGCCTTCTTCAATCGTCCGGGCGCCATCAAGCACCGCTTTTGAAGAAGCCATCATGATATTCAAGAAGAACTGATCCGTGTCTGCTAGAAACTGAATGACTTCTGGTTTTTCTTTTTCAAATCCTTCCAGAGTAACGATCGCTGGTGCTACTTCTTTTAAGAACGCCAACGAAGCAGCGATATTCCGTTGATGGAACTCATCCCCCATGGCGATTGCTTTTGCGACTAAAACATTGATGTTCAAGCCATCGGGTTTTGTTTGTAGTGCAGCACTTAAAACTGGTGCTAACGTATTTTTCATCCAATGCAAGCGATCAATGACTTCTTGAGAATAGGCGCCAAATCGTAAAACTGCCCCGATCCCTTCGTTCATCGTACAATACGCTCGGTTGCCATCGGTTTTGTTTTCCACTACGAGCACTGGCATATTGGCAGAGGTGATGCCCCCCATTGGGCCAACCGCTTGCACGTGGTGACAAGGAATCAGTTGAACTTCCCCAGATGCTAATAAATGACGTACCTCTTCTTCCGTTTCGCCCCAGCCTTCAAAAAGCCCCGCACCAACACAAGCACCTTGAATCGGATCGATCATCTGATCGTAGCGGATCGGTGGTCCTGCATGCAATAGGACTTTTCCTTCACCTAACTCTGGAATGACACTGACTGCTGGAACGACATCCAGCAAAAAAGGCGAACCGGCAACGATCTTGGCAATAACGGCTTGGTTTGCTTCTTCAATAGTTTCGTACACGATAACTTCCTCCTACTCTGATAGTGACACTTGTGCTAAGAAACGTAAGGCTTTTTGTAACGTTACGTTTCCACCAGCAATTGGCTGCCAGTCATATTGAACGACTTGACCGTGATGCGCCTGGATCGCTTCCGCAAAGCTACGCAATCCTACATTGATGAACGCGTCATTCGCTAACAATTCGCGGCTCTTTTCAGATGGCTCTGGCAACGTATCGGCAGTTGTCACTGCTTTTGGCAACAGCTTACGACTAATTGGGGAAAACGGGTGACCGAGCATTGCTAAAGCTTGTTTGACTGCTTGGGCATTGCTTTGACACAAAATCACGCCAGCTGCGGTTAAAATCTCTGCTTGCTCGTTGCTGTCTTGGGGGTCTAAATCAGTTCCGACGATCGTAGCGATCACCGCTAACTCCCGGCCAGCTGCTTGCGCTGCTTCCTTCAACGATTTGATGGTCGGTGCCAATTCACTCGCCATATCTTGATGAGAGCCGTACCCTAAAACGATATCTAACAAGATCACTGCCGTCTCAGGATCTTCTCCCGCTTGTTTCAACAGTTCGATCCGCTTTGTTGGGTCGATCATCGGATGGGGCTTGCCTTGCGTATAGATGTCATCACCTAAATCGATGATCTCATGGCCAGCTGCTTTTAAGATGTACCCTTCTTGATGGGCATCTTCTTGTTCTAGATTTAATCCTGCTTTGACCAGCATCGCTGCTTCGTACGCCAATGTTCCGCCAGAATAATAAGCTTTGATTTTTTGCTGTTCAGGTCCAAAAGCGGCAGCTGCCGTTTCCTCTTTTACTGGCTCTAATCCAATCTGTTCTTGACGTAGCAGCTGCACGGCTAATTGTGCCGCTTCTTCCAGCGTGTAGGCTCGGTAAAGATTTTCTTCGTGATCCGTTGGTTCTTCCCCAAGAAAAATCGTGACTGCAGGTTTTGTTCCTCTTCTTAATAATGCCAACACTTCATCGCGGACACGTGGTGCAGGTGGCTTGGAGATCACCACGATCACCTCCGTATCAGGATCGTGTTCCAAGGCAAGAATGCTGTCTTTCATGGTGATCCCACCGACTTCTTCTTTGAGATCTCGTCCACCGGTTCCGATGGCTTGTGTCACACCGGCACCCAATTTATGAATGATGGTGGTGACTTCTTGGATGCCCGTACCCGAAGCGCCGACAACACCGATTTTCCCTTTACGAACGGCATTCGTGAAGGCTACTGGTATCCCATTGAGAATCCCTGTGCCACAATCTGGTCCCATTAAAAGAAGTCCTTGTTCATGAGCCATTTTCTTTAGTCGAACTTCCTCTTCCAACGAAACATTATCACTGAAACAAAAAACATGTTTGCCTGCTGCTAATGCGGTTTCAATTTCTGGTGCTGCCATAGTACCAGGAATCGATAAGACAGCGACCTTCGCATCTTTTCCAAGATCTAAGGCTTTTTCCCAAGTTTTGACGCTTTGGGTTTCTTCTCCTGCGCTATTGCTTTGGTCCGATAAGAAGGCATCGATTTCTGACAGGACTGTTTCGATGATTTCTTCCTCTTCAATGTCTAACACGAGCACCATATCGTTGGATGTCGCATTGCTCATCTCCTCGGTATAAAGACCACCCGTCTTGAAGATATCCTTATTGGCAGGTGTACCCATCATGACCGAAGCGTTGTTGATCCCTTCGATCGTCAGTAAACGATTGGTCAAAAGCATTAAAACAATGGAATCTTGGTAATTGTTTTTTTGAATAATAGTGTGTAACATGGGTCTCCTCACTTTCCTGTTCCTGTCTGTGCAAA
Source organism: Enterococcus sp. DIV1083b (assembly GCF_051713705.1). Taxonomy (NCBI): domain Bacteria; kingdom Bacillati; phylum Bacillota; class Bacilli; order Lactobacillales; family Enterococcaceae; genus Enterococcus; species Enterococcus sp. DIV1083b. The sequence goes on along the minus strand of NZ_JBIOQJ010000001.1, from coordinate 903,690 downwards.
GGCATCTGACCCAGAATACTGGTCAAAATGAACCGTGTCACTAATGAGATAGCGATAAATGTTCTTTTCGATAGGAATGCCTTCTGCCATATATTTTTCATAGGTTAGTTGATTGATCTCGCCTGGATAATAGACTTGCTGGAACTGTTCAGCAGCCGGTATGGCGTGTAGCTCTTCGATCATCGTTTCGACTGACTCTTTAAATGTCTCTAAATCTGTAAAGCGTTGCGGATCGATCAGCAAAATAAATTGCCCTAAGTCGCGGCCTTTCGTCAGATCGTTGTACATAGAGGAAACATGCTTGCCAAAAGGCAGCCCAAGGAGCATTCCAGACAAGATATCCACCATCATCATCAACCCAAAGCCTTTTGGTCCTGAGATTGGCAATAACCCATGAACATGATGCGGATTTGTCGTTGGCTTGCCATGGGCATCAACGGCCCATGTTGCTGGAATCTCTTTATCTTTGGAACGAGCATCTAAAATTTTGCCCCACGCTTGGACCGTCGTTGCCATATCAAAAACCACCGGCGCACCATGCTTTCGCGGTGCCGCAAAGGCAATCGGATTGGTACCAAAATAATTTTCTTTGCCGCCAAAAGGAACCACCATTGAATCCGATTGGCACATAGATAATGCAATCAAGTCAGCTTCTGCGGCTTTTTTGACATAATAGGATAGTGCCCCACTATGACTCGTTTTCCGCACACCAACCGCCGCGATCCCAGAACGTTTGGCCATCTCAATGGCATGCTTTGTCGCTTCTAATACGACGACCTGCCCTGCGCCATTTTGCCCGTGAACGATCCCGCTGCTCGGTCCAGTCTCTTCAAACGAGATCTGCGGGGTGCGATTCATCCCACCTTTAGCGATCCGCTCTGCGTAATAGTCTACCCGCACAGCCCCGTGAGAGTGGATCCCGCTGGCATCGGCAAAGACCAAATGCTCTGCAACGATGGCTGCGTGCTCTTCAGACAAACCAGCAGCCGCTAATTTGTTTTGGATCAATTGCTGTAACTCTTGTGACTGTACAATAACCGTTTCTTCCATCTTCTAAACTCCTTTAAATTTCCGGATCGCGGTTGCAATCTTTGGAATAAATATAGGTCAATGGTTCGTCACGACCAACACCATAGGCCGCTTGCTGTACATAGGCACTCATGAAAATGTAGTCGCCTTTTTCCACTGGGAACCACTCATTATCTAAGTTATACATCCCTTTACCTGACAGTAAGTACGCTCCATGTTCTTGGTAGTGGGTCTCAATGTAGCCATGACTTGCCCCTGGTTCAAAGGAAAGGATATGGATATTCATGTCAAAGCCCAGCTCTTTTGGCAAGAAATCCCAAAGTAGGACGTCTGCCATCCCTTCGTATTGGATCGGTGTCAACTCTGAAAGATTCCCCACTACTTTGTAGGCTTGGTGATTTTCAAGTGGTTGGTAACGTTTCTTATACAAGAACACTTCTGTCGCTTCTTCTTGGAGATTTTTCATATACAGTTTTTCTCCAGCAGGCAGATAGATATAGCCTCCGTCCGTCAATGTATGGGTTTCTTTGCCATCACTTACTTCCAGTTTGCCCGAGATGACATACAAGAAACTCTCGATCTCTGGACCACCGAAGCCCAATTGGTTGGCGCCATCTTTTTTGAATGAAATGATGTAATCGACAAAAGACGCCCCTAATTTTGGTGTGCCGAGTATCGAACATTCACAGTTTTCGAAGCCTGGAATGACATTATTCACTAGCCCATCATGCGGCAAGATCGCAAAATTATTTTTTCTAATGACTGCTCGTGATTGCAGCAATCCATCTAAATAGCCCGTATTATTATTTTTATATCCCATGTGTGTCCCTGCTTTCTATTCTTTGTATGCTAGCTCGTAAAGGGAAGCTGCTAAAACTTCAACCCCAGCTACTAAATCTTCGATAGTCGTTGCTTCGGCTGGGTTGTGGCTAATCCCATCAATACTTGGTACAAACAGCATCGCAGTTGGAAAATGTGGTGCAATGATTTGGGAATCATGCCCCGCCCCACTATGCATGACTTTGTAGCGTTTGCCAGTTTGCTTCACCGCTTGTTCCACCGTGGCAACGATCGTCTCGTCCATCGGCACAGGGCGTTCATCCATCCATAGATCCATCTCCACTGTCAGGTCGTGCTCTTTGGCGATCGCTTGAATGATCTGTTCTGCTTCAGCAGTAAAGGCATCCAATAGCTGTCCATCGGTATGGCGACAATCCATCGTAAACAACACTTCACCAGGAACCACGTTGACCGTATTCGGTTTTGGCTCAACTTTACCGAACGTCACTACTAATGGATCCCCAAGCTCTAAGCCACGGTCGATCACTGCGGCACACATTTTGGCAAAACCATACACAGCATCTTGGCGATAGCCCATCGGTGTGGTTCCTGCATGATTGGCTTGTCCTTTTAAAACAAAGGTGTAGCGCTTTTGACCAGCGATACTATTGACGACACCGATCTGCAAATTTTCTTTTTCTAAAACACTGCCTTGTTCGATATGGATTTCCACGAAGGCTTTGATGTCTGATCGAACCGGTTCTTGTGGGTCGCGAAAATCAAAGCCTTGGCGTTGCATCTCTGCCACGAAGCGATTGCCTTCAAAATCTGCGATCGCTTCAACATCGGATTTTTTGGCCTCTCCGACAAAGTTTTTACTTCCCCAAAAAACGGTTGGAAAACGACTGCCTTCTTCTTCTGCCATTGAGATGACTTCCAAGGAGCGTAAAGGTTGCCCATAGGTCTCTTTTAAATACTTGATCGCTAAAGCAGCAGCAACGACCCCGTATTGACCGTCTAATGTGCCACCGTTGACGACTGTATCGATATGTGACCCTGAAAGAATCGTTTCTTCTGGATACTGGCTGCCTTCCATTCTGCCGAAGAGATTGCCGACTGCATCATAGGACGTCGTTAAGCCAGTTTCTTTTAATTGTTTTTCTACAAATGATTGCGCTTCTTTCCATGAATCGGTATAAAGCAGTCTAGTCATTCCTCCAGTTGGATCACTCCCAATCTGAGATAGTGCATCGATCATTGCCGCTACTTCTTTTTTCAACTCCATTGTTCTGCCTCCTTTGATTTATACGGTTATTGTAAGCGTGTTACTGAAGGACATCATTGTTCACTTTCGACAAAACCGTTTCTATTTTTAGTCATAACGCTGTTTTTTAAACCGCTTCCTTCTCCTATACTCTTCCTTATACTATCGAAGAAGAGAAAGGAAGAAAACAATGGTTTATCCTAAAAATGCCTTTGCGCAAACAGAAAAAATCCAATTTGACACCTATGGCACTTTGCCGTTAGAAGTGACGATCCTAAAAGCAGCGCAGCCTCGGATCAGCCTTTTGTATTTTCATGGTGGTGGCTTCCTCTATGGTCAGCGGGAAGACCTCCCACAGGATTATGTCCACCAATTGCTGGCTGCCGGTGTTAGCCTTTACCTGTTCGATTATCCACTGGCTCCCGAAGTAGCGCTACACGATATCTACCTTCATGCAAAAAAGGCAGTGGAGTGGTTTTTGGCCGAAGGCTGGCAGTTCAGCGGCGTTGGTACAAATGAGTACGTTTTGTTCGGTCGCTCCGCCGGCGGTTTTTTAGCGACCTTACTGACCGCACGCACAAAGCACTCGGAGCAAAAGGGTTTGATCCGATTTTACGGTTACCAAGAGTTGTTTTGTAAAGAATTTTTGCAGCCGGCACGCTTTTACACACAATTTCCGAAAGTCCCACCACTCGCCGCTGAAGCCATGATCGAAAGCCAACCCATCACCCACGGCACGTTAGAAAAACGATTCCCTTTGTACCTTTCCGCCCGTCAATATGGCAACTGGCAGCGTTATTTAGGGAATCGGGAACAGCTAGCAGCCTTGGCGATCCCTGCTGCCGCTTACCAAGACTTTCCTCCTTGCTTTGTCGTTCATTGCAAAAAAGATCCAGATGTTCCCTTCAGTGCATCCGAAGCTTTCGCTGCACAAGTCCCCCATGCCAAAACACTTTGGCTCGACTTAGATCAGCATGACTTTGATCGGACACCAAATGCGATCGCTGATGAGTGCTATCGAGAGGTGATTTCATGGCTCCTTTTAATAATAGAGAAACAATGAGCGTAAACTTATCCGCGTTTCCTTAATAAATAAAAACAGGCGATCTTCAAAGGAGTGTTCCCCTTTAAAGACCGCCTGTTTTTTGATTATAGTGAGTTGAAAGTATTCACGACATTCTCAACACTGAAGCCGAATTCCGCTAAGACTTTGTCACCAGGTGCGGATGCACCGAAATGATCGATCGCGATCACTTTTCCATGGCAACCGGTGTAACGTTCCCAACCAAATGGGGAAGCCGCTTCGATCGCTACCCGTTTCTTCACTGCTTTTGGCAAGACGCTTTCTTTGTATTCTGAGCTTTGTGCTTCAAACAGATCAAAGCTTGGTAAGGAGACCACCGATACATCGATGCCTTCTTCTGCCAATTTAGCTTGTGCTTGGACCGCAAGATTCACTTCAGAACCTGTGGCGATCAAAATCCCCGCTGGTGTTTCACCAGCTTGTTTTGAAATCACGTAGCCACCTTTTGCGACATTTTCATCCGCACCGGTTTGCGTGCCTTCGATCACTGGTAGATTTTGTCGGCTTAAGACTAAGACCGTTGGTTTATCCGTTGTTGTCATAGCCAATTTCCAGGCAGCACGGGTTTCATTGCCGTCTGCTGGACGAATCACTTGGACATTTGGCATGCAACGGACGCTGGCTAATTGCTCGATTGGCTCATGCGTCGGTCCATCTTCTCCCACCGCCACGGAGTCATGCGTCAAGACATAGATCACAGGTGCATGCTGGATCGCAGACAAGCGCACCGCTGGACGCAAGTAATCAACGAAGACGAAGAAGGTCCCGCCATAGATTCGCGTCCCGCCATGCAATTGAATGCCGTTCATCGCTGCTGCCATCGCAAATTCTCGGACACCAAACCAAATGTTGCGGCCTTCGTATTGGCCAGGTTCAAAGTCTTTTTCTGCTGCCACCATCGTGTTGTTGGATCCAGAAAGGTCAGCCGATCCACCCCAGAGACTAGGGACGGCTTTGGATAAGGCTTGGATCATCTCTTTGCTAGATACCCGACTAGCTTGTGAGCTGCCAACTTCGTAGCTTGGTAATGCTGCATCCCAATCTGCTGGCAATTCACCCGCAAAGGCTTGTTTGAATTGCGCCGCAAGTTCTGGGTAGGCTGCTTCATAGGCACGGAAGGTTTCGTTCCAAGCTGCTTCAGCTTTTTGCCCTTCATCGATCATGGTTTCTTTGAAGCGCGCGGCAACTTCTTCAGGTACGGTAAATTCTGGGTATTCCCAACCATAAATCGCTTTGGCTGCAGAAATGCCTTCGGCACCGATCGGCGCACCATGAACGGCAGAGGTGCCTTGATTTGGCGCACCGTATCCGATCACAGTCTTGATTTCGATCAAGGTTGGTTTGTCGCTTTCAGCTTTTGCTTCGTCGATCGCTTTCGAGATCGCTTCTAAATCATTGCCGTCTTCAACGAGAATGTGTTGCCAGCCATACGCTTCAAAACGCGCACCGACATTTTCTGTAAAGGCTTTTGAAGTTGGGCCATCTAGGGAGATGTCATTTGAATCGTACAAGACGATCAGTTTGTCTAATTTCATGTGACCAGCCATGGATGCAGCTTCTTGCGAAACACCTTCCATCAAGTCCCCATCGCCACATAGAGCGTAGGTATAGTGATCAATGACTTGATACTTGTCGCGATTGTAGGTTGCAGCCAAGTGGGCTTCAGCCATTGCCATACCGACTGCCATGGCAATCCCTTGTCCTAAAGGTCCAGTGGTTGCTTCCACGCCGTCTGTGTGATCGACTTCTGGATGTCCTGGCGTGCGGCTATCCCATTGACGGAAGTTTTTTAGATCCTCAATGGTCACATCGTAACCAGACACGTGCAACAAGCTGTACAATAACGCCGAACCGTGTCCAGCAGACAAAACAAAGCGGTCACGATCCACCCAGTTGCGAGAAGTCGTTGGATTGACTTTCAAGTGTTTCGTCCACAAGGCATAGGCCATGGGTGCTGCCCCCATCGGTAATCCTGGATGTCCTGAATTGGCTTTTTGTACGGCTTCGATACTTAATGTACGAAGGGTGTTCACTCCTAATTGATCGATTTTATCAAATAGTTTTTTCAATTAAATTGCCTCCTTCACTTTCTTCAGCCAGCATGTTTCTATTCACTGCCTTTTCACAATAGAAAAGAACCGGACGTCCAAAGTTTACTGGCTAATAGGCAACGAATGCTCCTCTTTTTAACAGTCCTAACTTTGGTCGTCCGATTCTTTTGCTTTCGGCTTTGCTCAGCTGCTCAAAACTTTTCCAGTCATTTCTTGATAATCTGCGACCATGATCGACCATGCTTTGGCAATGTCGTCATCTAAACCAAACAATCCACTGCGTCCGACAATATAGATGTCTGGATTGGCTTCATCGATCCGTTTGAAGGATTTCCGATTGGAGGAACCGTCCATTTCAATGACATAGTGATAGTCGTATTCTTCCCGTAATTCCCGCAGTTCAACAATTTTATCTAACGCCCCTTCAATAAAGCGTTGGCCAGCAAACCCTGGATCAACTGTCATGATCGTGACTTTATCCAAAAGATCGATATAAGGCAAAATGACCGATACTGGCGTTTCAGGATTTAAAACGATCCCGGCTTTTAATCCAGCATCATGGATTTGATCGATCAGACGAAATGCTAATCCATCCAAAACCTCAGCGTGCATACAGATCCATTCACAGTTGATATCGATCAGCTGCTGCACCCAAAAAGCAGGTTCAGTGACCATCAAATGAGCGGACAGAGGCAACGTACTGATTTTGCGGACCTCTTGAATAAACCATGGGGATAGGGAAATATTGGGTACGTAATGACCATCCATAATATCAATATGATAGGAGTCAACTTGGTCATTCAAAAAAGTGATTTGTTCTTTAAATTTATCTAGATCCATCGTCATCAATGACGGTGAAAATTCAACTTTGTTCATAGACTTATCCTTTCTCCTCAATCAGTCTTGTACTGAGAGGAACGACTCTTCTTTCAATTGAATCGCTTTTTTAGAAAATTTGAATATCATCTAAATCGATTTCTTCTTCTTCCACTTCTGCTTGTGCGGCTACTTGTTCTTCAGTGACATTTTTCTTAATCAAAGCCAAGGTGATCCCAGTCACTACTATATTTACCAGCAAAGCTACTGCCCCAGCCCACGGACGAGTCATGGTCGGCAGCATCAGCACACCACCAAACGGTACCGTTGCATCTGCCCCTAAGACCATTGAAACAGCTCCGCCAGCAGCGCCGCCAATAGCTGTTGCGATCAGCCCTCGGACGATATCGTTCATAACGATTGGGATCACCCCTTCAACGATATTGATCACACCCATTGGTACGGCAGACTTTAACGTTTCCACTTCTACAGGCGTATAGATGTTTTTGCCGAAAAGTTTTGCAATAAAGAATGCTAAACCAAAGCCGATCGGTGTTGCAGTATTGACTAATTGCAGTGCAGTGATCGGTCCATTGATCCCTTCTGCCTGCATCGTCAGAACAAAAGCAAAGACCGTTTTATTGATTGGTCCACCATAATCAACGCCGCTCAACAAGCCGATGACGGCACCAAAAACCAATAATGAAGAGGAGCCTAAGCTATTTAATGCGTTCGTCAGTAAGTTCGTAAAGGCAGTGATCGGTGTACCGATAATATAGACCATGATCAGACCACCGATCAAAGAGGTCAAAAAGGGAATGATCAATGTCGGCATCAAGCCTTTCGCCCAATTTGGTACTTTAATAAATCGTAAAATAGCAATTACTAGATATCCAGCTAAGTAGCCGCCCAAAATTCCCCCAATAAAACCTGCACCAATGGCATTGGCTGTCAAACCAATAATAAACCCTGGCGCGATCCCCGGTTTTTCGGCAATCGCATAAGAAATTCCTGTCGCAATGACCACTGGAAGCAACCCGAGTCCTGCGCCTCCCATCGTAGCTAAAGCATCCCAAATCGTAAATTCACCTGGCACTAGTTGTCCCTGGCTGGTGCCGCCGAAAGCCATGCCAATGGCAATCAAGAATCCGGCACCGCAGACAATCGGAATCAAATAGGAGATGGCTGTCAACAAGTGTCCTTTTAAATTCAATGCTTTGATTTTTTCCATAGTTTCCTTCCTCCTTCGGTTTTCTTAGACCGCCTGCTGTTGGACGACCTCTTTGGCTTTTTCCAACAATTTGCTTGGGGACTTGATGGCAACTTCGGTCGGCACTTGAATGATCCGTTTCCCTTCAAATCGTTCACGTCCTGCTACTTTGACGTCAACTGCTAAAATCACGACATCTGCAGCCGCAATCGCTTCAGGTGACAATTCATTTTCACGACCGATCGTTCCTTGTGTTTCCACATGGATCTCGTAACCTGCCTTTTTAGCCGCATTTTCTAACTTTTCTTGAGCAATATAAGTGTGAGCGATCCCTACTGTACATGCACATACTCCGACGATTTTCATAAATAATTCCTCCTTAAATTTTCTGTTATCCTTGAAATGCTTCAATCACTTGCTGCGGCTCTTTTGCTTTCAACAAGGCAGCCGTCACCTCGTCATTTCCTAATTTCCGAGCGAACAAAGAGAGTAGTTTCAAATGCTTTTGCGCCCCTTCCGTGTCATCACCGACGGCGAATAAGATAATTCCTTTCACTCCCTTGCCATCCAACGTTTCCCAAGGGATCTCTTCTTTTAAAACCCCGATTGCTACGCCGATCTCCTTCACATGAGCACTTTTTCCATGAGGAATGGCAATGTAATTACCAATCCCTGTTTGACCAACTGCTTCCCGCTCATAGACATCTTTTAAAAATGCTGCCTGGTCCGTCAAGTACTCATTGGTATATAAAAGCTGACTCAATTGCTGCAGAGCTTCTTCTTTAGAAGCTGCCTCCATGTTGGTTTTGATTATTTTTGGATCAATCACTGTTGAAATATCCATTCGTTTTCCTCCTCTAGTTGAGTACCTCTTGCCTTACTGAATTGATCATTCATTCCTATCAGCCGCGTTGGTTGAGAAGGAAGGCTTCGATTTCTTCTTTTGATTTTTCTGCAATGAATTGCAGATTTTCTTCATAGGCGAAACATTTCATTAAGCGGATGACTGCTTGTTTCACCGCGGTTGTTTCGTCAGTCTTCATCAGGATCGCAAAAATCGTTTTTGCTTGCAGCGTTCCCTGCCAAAGGACTTTTTCACCTCTGACTAGGACGATTCCGCTTTTTTTCACCACATCACTTTCAATGTGTGGTAGCGCAAAATCTTCAGCAATCATCGTATTGCCGCTCGCTTCTCGGGCTTGCAGTGCTTCAAATAGCAGGGTTTTGCTCTCCGTCAGCCCGATTGTTTGGCTAACAGCTGCAATCTTCCTTAAAACATCGACTTTCGTCTCTCCTGCTTTTGTTGAAACTAAAGTAAGGGACAAAGGGAATTTAGTCATTTCTCACCCTCCCAATCATCACTTCAAGGCGTTTTTGGTCTTCCATCGTCAGCATGGCGCTCACGATCACGACCGGAATCGGACTCTCGATCGTTAATTGAACGGTTGAGATGATCATCTCCGTATCCGGGTGTTGCTTTAAAGCCGCTTCCACATCACGAGAAGGTAGGACAGCGGTGATTGCCAACTCACGAAATTTCTTATGCACTTTTACTTTTAATAATTCGGAGGTCCCGATTCCCGTAGTACAGACGATCATAACCTTGAGTTGTTGAGGATGTTCTTCGATCGCTTGAGCAAAGTAAAGGGTGACAAAGCCGATTTCATCTTCTGTGAGCGCTGGCAAATCGTACACTTGGCAGATTTCTCTTGCAGTCTCTTCGGTAGCAAAAAACAAATCTGTGTATTCTAATTTGATTTGCTCCAAAAGATTGTTTTTGACTTCAATCCCATGTCGCAATCGATTGATCATTGGTTTGATATGGCGAGCCAATTTACCGAATAACTCCTCGTCTTCAAATGAGCGCTGCAGCTGGGTGCTCATTTTTTCTATAAATGCATTGGAAATCAGTTTTACTTGTTCTGACAGATCCTCTAATTCATCCGTGGCCTTTTGCATCCGTGAGGAGACGAGGTACTGATACATATAATAGCTTTCGTTTTCTGGTAATTTCGTATGCAAGTACTGTTCGCTATTGCCAATGATCTCTTTGGCGATGGTGGCTAACTCTGGGTTTTCTTGCATTTGCTGTTTCTCTTTCTCATCTAAAATATCCTCGTTAAACGAATTCCCTACTTTGCGAAACCGCCGCAATAAGATATACAGGTGAGAAAAAAGATTGATGTTGTATGGGTGAGGAATTACTAAGCCTAGGTGATTTTCAATCAAATTCAGCTGTCGCAAAACAAACTCCGCATCATAACGGTTGAACGCCTCATTCGTCACATGCAGATCATCCAAGCGGATATTGCGGGTTTGCTGGATATACTCCTGCAATGCTCGACGGATATTTTTTTCTGCACCGTTCACCCCGATCATTTTATTTTTGCGGGAAACCGTCAGCTCAAAACGCTGCAAAGCTTCAGAAATTAATTTCTCATCACTGTTGATGACCGTTTCACTCACATAAAAAGGCTGATACAGGGAAAAAATATTCTTTCTTTTGGGTGAAATAAGCAATAGCTCCTCCATCACCTTGTTACGGCGTTCCACTGGTGTCAGTGCATTCGGCATCTCCGCTTTCTGACTCTGGGGCTTTTCTTGATGATGGAAACTTAAGCGGTAGCCTTTCCCTTTTTCTGAGAGAATCACATAGTCAATCGTGGCATCCTCATTGATCGCTTTTACGATGCGATAAATCGACTTTGTAGAAAGTCGAAGCGCTGCGGATAGTTCATCGGCTGTGACAAATTCTCTCGTATTGGAAAGAATATGGATGATTTTTCTCTTTCGTTGTTCCATAACAGTCATGTAACCGTTCTCCTTTCTACACACTTATCATAGCACCAGGAAATGTAAGCGTTCTATCATTCTTTGTCCCCTTCAAGGGACAAAGACGATCGATAATAAGAATTACAATACAACGTTAAGGACAAAAAAACAGCCATTTTTCAAAATGGCTGTAACAAAATCTGTGTTATCATCAATGTTCCTTATTCAACTGTTGGAATAAGAAAAGAAAAGCTGCTAGTTCCAATAAAACGAGAAGGAAAACGCCGTTTATCGAAACCCTTCAACCCCCGTTAAAAAACAATCTAGGTTTAAACGGCTTGTGCAGCAAGCGAAATAACCACTCTCATTGAAAGGAATGATTTGAGCTTTTTACATCAACGAACGATAAAGCTCAATAATCTCTTCTAAAGTCGTATCCCGCGGGTTGCCTGGTGTGCAGACATCGTTCAAGGCATCTTTGGCGATGGCTGGGATATCTTCTTCTTTGACGCCTAATTCAGAAATGGTCGCTGGAATGCCCACATCTTTGCTTAACTGATCGATTGCTTGGCAAGCAGCATCTCGGACGTCTTCAAGTGACATCGTTTCTGCCCCTTCAATGCCTAAAACGAGCGCGATCTCACGGTATTTTTCACCCGTAAAGTCTTTGTTGTATTTCATGATGGTTGGCAACAAGGACGCGCACGCTACTCCGTGAGGAATGTTGTACCAAGCGGACAATGGATGGGCCATGCCGTGGACTAAGCCCAAGCCGACGTTTGAAAAGCCCATACCGGCAATGTATTGTCCTAACGCCATCGCTTCTCGTCCTGCTTGATCGCCATTCACGGAATCTCGCAATGAGCGGCCGATGATTTCAATTGCTTTGATGTGCAGCATATCAGTCATTTCCCAAGCGCCTTTGGTGATGAAGCCTTCGATGGCGTGGGTCATGGCATCCATTCCCGTTGCGGCTGCCAAGCTCTTAGGCATCCCCATCATCATATCACTGTCCACAAAGGCTACCAGAGGAATATCGTGAGGATCTACACAAACAAATTTCCGATGATTTTCTTCATCTGTAATCACATAGTTGATTGTTACTTCGGCTGCAGTCCCAGAAGTTGTCGGTACCGCTAAAATCGGCAAGCATGGATGTTTCGTGTCTGCCACTCCTTCCAAACTAATCACATCGGAAAATTCAGGATTCGTAGCAATGATCGCGATCGCTTTTGCCGTATCGATCGGTGAACCACCGCCAATCGCAATGATACAATCGGCTTGAGCTTCTTTGACAAACGCTAAGCCGTCTTTGACATTTTGGATCGTTGGGTTCGGCACGATCCCATCATATAACGCATAATCGACACCTGCTTCATCCAATAATTTCGTCACTTTGGTCGCAACTTCAAATTTCACCAAATCTTTGTCGGTGATCACTGCCGCTTTTTTAAACCCTCGTGCCTTGAATTCTGTAGGTACGTTCTCGATCGCTCCTTTTCCAAAATACGATGTTTCATTCAAAATCATTCTATTTGCCATTCTTCCTACCTCCATTTGTTTGTTTATTCACAATTTATTTTAAATAGAAAAGACTGAAAGCCTTTTCTATTCTTCTACCATTGATTATACCTCAAGATAGCCTGTTCGGGGAGTGACTTTGAAAGCGTCAGCCAATTTTTTCAGATTTTCATCTGTAATGGTTTGTAAAATTGGGCCTTGCGCTTTGACATAGGTGTACACTTCCGCAGCTTTCTCTGCCGTTTCAATCAAGCCAAAGACTTCGTCCATATCTTTGCCAGCGCCATAGATGCCGTGTTGTGGCCAAAGAACCAAACGGGTTTCTTTCATTTTAGCAGCCGTTGCTTCGCCGATTTCATTCGTTCCTGGAACCATCCAAGGAATGATGGAAACACCTTCTGGGAAGACCACCAAGCACTCCGTACACATTTGCCACAAGGTCCGCGTGAAACTGCGTTCATCCAACTCATGGGTAAAACTCATGGCTAAAAGATGCGATGCGTGGTTATGCATGATGATTCGGTTTTCTGGATCGACCGACAAGCGAGCGATATGACTCATAAAATGACTTGGCAGTTCACTCGTTGGCACCGCACCATTTTCCAAGCCCCAAAGCAATTCCAATGTTTGCCCATCTTCTTTGACTCGGATCACACCAAGGTTTTCCGCTGGATGTGCCGCTACATTTTTAAAGTATTTTCCTGAACCTGTCACGATAAAGTACTTGCCAGCTAGTGCCGTGGCATCAAAAATCATCGGAATTTCCCGCAAGACGCTTTGCGGATCGATGAAAGGCAAGATCTCTTCTTCTGTTAATAAGTAAGAAATATTGCCGCCGTTGCGCTCATCCCACCCTAAACGGTAAAGATTTGCTGTCGTTTCCATCATTTCTTGTACAAAATTCGCTTGTAAAATATCAATCTTTTTCATCGTTCTCCTACTTTCTGGCTTTTAAGACGGTTTCTTCATAGGCTTTCACTTCTGATAGCCAATCCAGACCTGCTGGTACCCCTTGGCTTTCACAGAAGTAATTCCAAACATCTGCATACGGATAGTCTTTTAATTCTTCCGTCATGGCTAAACGAGTGGTGAAATCACCTGACAATTCGATTGCTTTTAGTTCTTCGATCGGTTCCAGCATCGCTTTTAGCAACGCTTTTTGAGTATTGCGCGTCCCGATCACCCACGCAGCGACCCGATTGATCGTCGCATCAAAGAAATCTAACCCAATGTTGGTTTTTGGCAATAAGTCATTGCGAACCAATTCGCGGCCAATCTCTTGCAATTCATCGTCCATGATCACGACATGATCACTATCCCAGCGTACAGGACGGCTGACATGCAGCAAAATGCCTTTGCTGAATAGTGCCAATGAAGACAATTTATTGGAGATCACTTCGGTTGGATGGAAGTGTCCAGCATCCAAACAAATCAATTTATCGCGCGTCAAGCCATAGCCCATATAAAATTCATGAGAGCCGACGGTGTAGGCTTCGGCACCAAGACCAAACAACTTGCTTTCCACGGCATCTACCGTGTATTCCGCTGGCAATTCTTCAGCAAAAATCTCATCTAATGCTGTCATCAAGCGTTCCCGTGGTGTAAAACGATCAATCGGATTGTCTTTGTAGCCATCTGGCACCCAGAAATTATTGACACAGACTTGCCCAGTTTCTTTCCCCATATAGGTAGCGATTTGACGAGAACGTTTGCCGTGTTCGATCCAGAACTGACGAACTTCTTCATCTGGTGAAGCAAGGGTAAAGCCATCTTTGAACATGGGATGTGAGAAAAAGGTTGGATTGAAGTCTAAACCTAAGCCTTGTTCTTTCGCCCAAGCGACCCATTTTTCAAAATGCTTCGGCTCCAATTCATTTAGATCCACTGCTTCCTCGGTGTCTAAATAGATGGCGTGAAGGTTCAATTTGTGATTTCCAGGAATCAAAGAGTAGGCTTTTTCTAAATCTTGGCGCAACTCCTCTGGGGTATGGGCAGCACCAGGATAATTCCCCGTTACAGAGATCCCACCAGATAATGCTTCATCACTCAAAAATCCTTGGACATCGTCCCCTTGCCAAACATGCATCGAGATTTTCACATCGGCTAATTTTTTCAAAACCGCATCCGTGTCGACACCTAATTTGGCATATGCTGTCTTAGCTTCTTCATAACGCTGCTGAATCGTTGTCATTTTTTTCCTACTCCTTCTATAAAACATTGATAGTTGCTTAAAATCTTGTGATCAAAAGGCTGTGGTTCATGAACACTGCAAGGAAATGAGTGTTTGACCGCGCGGCGTGCTTCAGCCAGCGACGTGAAGATGCCAGCACTCATCATCTGCATTAAAAGATTACCGATCGCCGTTGCTTCACTTGGGCCAGCTTCGATCGTCAGCTGCGCAGCATCTGCCGTCAGTTGATTTAAAAAGCGATTGTTGGAACCGCCCCCCACGATATGCAGTTTTTGCAGCTTGCTCGTCGTACCTGTCAGCTGTTCCAGCTTTTGCAATTCACTGGCATAGCAAAGCGCTAAGTTATCATACACACAGCGAGCCAGTTCCCCTGCGGTTTCTGGAACTTTCTGCTGGGTTTCTCGACAATACGCTTGCAGTTCAGTAATCATGTTTTCTGGATTCAAAAAACGAGGATCATTGACATCGACAAACTGTTGAAAAGCAGGCGTTGCTTGCGCTAATTCCGCCAATTCTGCATAAGAATACTGATAGTCTTGCTGCCTAGCCACTTCTTGGATCAGCCACATGCCCATGATGTTTTTTAAAAAGCGAATCGTATTGTGGGCACCCCATTCGTTCGTATAATTTTCATCAAAAGCGGCGAGGGAAACATTGGGTACTTTGGTTTCGATCCCCAGCAATGACCATGTCCCGCTGCTGATGTAGCCCCAATCTGCCCCCTCTCCAGGTGTACCGATGATCGCTGATGCCGTATCATGACTAGCGACAGTGACAAAGGTCGCTTGTGGCAAATCATAGGCTGGAAACTTCTGTGTTTGCAGTGCGCCTAAAACCGTTCCAGCATCAACCAATGGTGGGAATAGGCCTTCTGTTACGCCGATCTCAGCTAACAATTCTGCATCCCATGTTTGGGTGTTGGCATTTAGAAGCTGCATCGTCGAGGCATTGGTTTTTTCCGTGACCATCTTGCCAGTAAAAACGTAGCCCAAGTAGTCTGGAATCAGCAGCAGCTTGTCGGCTTTTTGCAGCAGTTGCGCTTCTTCTGCGGCTAACTGAAAAATCGTGTTGAAGGGCTGCAGCTGAATGCCTGTTTTCTCATACAGTTTTTGCAAAGAATAGCGCTGACCAAAAGCTGCGATCGCATCATTGGTGCGATTATCTCGATAAGCGACTGGGTCGCCTAAACGTTCGCCTGCTTGATCGATCAAACAGTAATCCACTGCCCAGGTGTCGATTCCGACGAAGCAGTCATGGATACCTGCTTGTTTCACTTTTTGCAGTCCTACTAAAATCTCTTGGATCAAATAATCGATCGCCCAACGGTCAAAGCCTTCATGAGGACGAAAGCCGTTTTTAAAGCGATGGATCTCTTCTAAAGTGATCTGCTCATTTTCCCAACGGCTCAGCATCAGACGCCCGCTTGATGCACCGATATCGATTGCGATAAATGTGTTCACTGGTCTCCACCTTTCATTATCTTGTTTAAAAATAAATCGATTACAATTCACTGTTTCATTCTTGTTGCCTCAATTTTAGCTTGACAATCAACGAGTTTCATCACACAATTTTGATAAAGACTTGCACAATCTTGGTAAAAAGGAGGATCCGATGGACTACTGGGAAAAAGCCAATCACTCATGGTCAACTGATTCACTGCGTTACATCAATACTTCAACTCAAAAGCAGCGTGAACTTTTCTATTACATTCAAGAAATCGGCTATTTCAAAGCCAGCAAACCTTACTTTACAGAACGAGAGAACCTGCCTTCTTATTTGATCAAATATACATTGTCCGGTTGCGGTGAATTGCGCTACAAAGGAAAAAGCTATCAATTGAAAGCGGGTGATGTGTTTTTTATCGACTGTCTAGACTATCAGTACTACCGCACCGTTAGTCAAGAGCCCTGGGAAATGGACTGGATCCATCTATATGGCGCCAACGTCGCAGCGTTTTATGAGGAATTCCTCAAAAATGGCAGTCCAGTTTTTCACACCAATCCTGCCAGCAGTCGTCAAAATCCGATCCATTTGGTCTTACAAGATTTATTGATGTTACAGCCAGAACCAAATGCGAAAACTGCCTTCCAAAGCTCTGTTTTGATCCATCAGCTGCTCAATGAACTGCTCCTGCAAAAATATCATCTCGACTTTTCGGATAGTGAAATCCCGCCTTATATTTTGCAGATTCGTGACCAGCTAGAAGAAG
The DNA here is from genome assembly GCF_051713705.1 of Enterococcus sp. DIV1083b. Classification (NCBI taxonomy): domain Bacteria; kingdom Bacillati; phylum Bacillota; class Bacilli; order Lactobacillales; family Enterococcaceae; genus Enterococcus; species Enterococcus sp. DIV1083b. The sequence continues at coordinate 886,763 of NZ_JBIOQJ010000001.1, read as the reverse complement.
ATTTCCGTCAAGGGATCACCTTGGAATCTTTGGAGGAAAGGTATCATATCAATAAGTATCAAATCGTCAAGGAGTTTTCCAAATATATGGGCTTGCCCCCCATCGAGTATCAGATCAGCAAACGCATCTCTTATTCGAAAGACCTTTTGCGCTATTCTCGGCTTTCCATCAAAGAGATCTCATTGGCGATCGGCATCGAAAACACCGCCTATTTCAGCCGTTTATTCAAGAAAAAAGTCGGCATTTCACCTAGTGATTATCGACAGACGGAGAATGGACGGTAGGGCTGGTTCTTATTAAAAAAGCACTTACTGTCATGTGTAGAAAGTACGACCGCAAAAGTTTAACTTTTGAGGGCCTATACGCATGTCAGCCGTTCCTTTTATTGATGTGCATTCCGTATAAATCAACCTTCAGACACCACAAAAGCCGATCCTCTCTAGAGTAGGATCGGCTTTTTTGTGTATAATCTTCATTTAACGCCCCAACACCTCCGCCACCGAATATACGCCTGGGGCAAAGGTCTTGCCTGTTAGCTTCTTCGTCATGGCATTAAAGGTATAGTGCTCTTCTAAGACGACGACTTCATCGTATTGCTTTAATAGCGTGCGAAATTCAGCATCGGATAAGAGGAAATTCTCTCGCCCATCGACATTGGGTGAAAACAAGTAATATTTTCCGACATAGCCAACTAAGTAGCTATCTACTGCTTCTTTGTTAGTACTGACCACCAAATATTTTTTCTCGTTTAGGTCAAAGTGATCGCCAGTAACGGCTAAAACTTGTGCTGGAATCGAAGCAGCATATTCACGATTGGTATAACGCATGCCATTATTCTCTGAAAGGATCAGCAATGTCGCAAAAAATAACAGAAACAAGGTACTGTATTGATAGATTTTTTTCGTGGTCAAGCTGGCAAAACTACGGTAGTTTCGCCGATCGATCGCTTGTTCATGATACAAATGATCAATGCCTCTGACCATGAAAAAGGTCATTAATCCAAGTACTAAAATCACGATACTTGAGGCATAGCGATCGAACCCTGCCAAAGACAATGCTTCATCAGTGGGCATCGAGAACAAGAACATGGCATAGATTCCTAAATAATACCCACCAATGATACCATCGATCAACAGCAGTTCTTTGAAAAATGGATTGCGTTTTTTCATGATAAATCGGACAAATAGCCAACTGCCCAACAGGATGACCTGGATCAAGAGAATCCCTTGCGTGGAGATCGTCGCAACATCCGTGATCGTTTTGACAAAAACATCCGTTATCTGCTGCAGTATCTGAGAATCCTTTTCGCCAAAAATCTGTTTATAAGCGGTCACGCTGACTTCATGCTTCGATTTAGGAAAATTCGCTTTGACATGCAGGTTCCAAAGAATCGCCGGCAGGACAGATAGCCCAATGGCAGCTAATCCTACAATCATCATGCCCAGCCGTTGCCGCCAACGAACTGATGCCTGCCACAAGCAGACTAGTAAATAGCCGCCTAAAATCAGCAGAAAAAAGACGGCGCTATTTTTGACCAAATCAAGAGAGGCGCCAATCAAAAGAAAGAAACCGATCGACGGTAGTACGTTGCCTTTTAAAGCGAATAAGCCAGCGATGCCAGCTAAAGTCAACACTGGCAGGATAAAGTCCACTAACAAATTATTCATTCGAATCGCAATATTAAAATAATTGAAAACCGCCATACTGGTGAAGATCAGAGCAAAAGCCAGCTTTCTTTTCGGATCACGAATAATCGCAAAGAAACTATACAGACTACAGAAAATCAAAATCAATTGACCAATCAGCAAGACATTCTCATGATAGCCAACAATGATCGCTGTATAAGTAACAAACAGCGAGCTGCCTAAAGGATAGGAAGTAAAACTGATGATGGCATCGGCTGCCGTTGGCAATTGTCCCTGCGTATAAAGGAATTTAACGATCGTCGCCCAATGGGAGAAGTTGTCATAGTGGGTCAAATGACTGTGAAGCAAGGTTAAAACGAACAAAGCAAAATAGCCGTAAAACCACAGCAGGATGGGCTCTTGCAAGCCCCAACGTACCTGATGGCGCTCCTGCCAAAAACGCCAAACGCATAATAGTAAACCAAGACCAAATAAAACCCATGCCCCCCGGATCAACCATCCTTTTGGACCATATGCGACAAAGGAAAGAACGAGGATCGGCAAACAGCAAGCAGCGATCCAGCTGATGTGTTTGGGAAAATGGCAAACTCGTACAAAAAGATAGGCATAGCCAGCTAATGATAAACCAAAAAGACTAAATCGCAGCAGGATCTCGATCATCATCTTCCTCCTTTCTCAGCAAGCTGTCTACCCATTCTTGAAAGGCTGCTGTAAAACGCAGCTCGGAAAGATTGCTTACTTGATAAATCACTTGATTTTCTGTTGGTTGAAGCGTTGCTTTTTCAGCGTGAAGCACAAGATTACTGATCGGCAAGGTTAGACGGGCAGGCATCTCGACTTCTTCTGTTTTTACCAACGTGAGCTGGTCAAAACCAAACGTTGTGACCGTATAGGCTCCTTCTTCAAAGACCCATTCTTGATCAATCGACAGGACAGGCACTCGCTGAGGCGGCAATGGCTTTTGTTTGGCTTGCAGCAGATGCTTACCGAGATTTTCAAAAAGACTATCAAAGAAGGTCATCCACGGGTCACGCAGAACTGGCAGGCTTTGATTGAAGCCATCATAAATGATCTGCAAATAAGCCAAGTAGTCTTTTTCTGATAATTGGTGTAAAGCAACCCCATAGACCCAGCGATCCTTGCCTGAAAAAACGCGGACGACGTTTCCCGTCATCTCTGCTTGGTAGCCATTACGGGTGATTTTAAACGTCAGCTGCGCATCTGGCGGAAAATAAAGAGGAACGTCAGAAACGAAGGACAAGCCGTTTTCTGAGATATTTTCTGTCATCAAAGAATAGCTGGCGTCTTGGTCGGAAACTTCAACAGGATAATGGGCTCTGAACCGTTCCGTCGTTCGGTAAATCGGGCGACCGAGATAAAATAAGACCGCGAAGGTTAAGTTAAAGAAATGGGTCAGCAACCAGAAAGTCAACACGCTGCCATAGAAAATCTCTGAGCCGAATTTGCCGTAATTAAACTTCACTAAGCCGATAATCGTCAAAATCAACAGCAACAAATGCGGCACCACAAACAACAAGTCTTTTTTAGACTGAGTTGCTGCTTTATTGGTCACTTTGAAACGGGTCTCTTTGATGCCAATGGCTTGTAAAAAGACAGGAATCACTAGGTAAGGTGCAAAAATCGTTTCCTGGATCTCGCCCCAGCGCTGCGTTCGAATATCACTGCTCAAATCCTGCATCGCCAAATGCAAGAACGTATAGCTTGGCAGCCAAAACAGCAGCAAGACCCAAAAGTTGGTCTCTACGACCCTTACATTAAAGACGGTGTACAAAATCGGCGCGAAAATAAACAGCAACCGACGTAAAAACGACCACCAATACAAATAACTGTTTAAGAAAACCATTTTTTGCGCCAAAGACAACGTCTTGTTCTTAAAAAGATGGAGATTGTGGACACTTTGGACCACTCCTCTTCCCCAGCGAATCCGCTGCTTTAAGGCACTTGGGATATCAATGGGAGACAGACCGCTGGCCATGGGCTGCAGTGTTGATAAACTGCGATAACCTTGGCAATTGATCAAGGCGCCTAATTCAAAATCTTCCGTGATGGTGTCCGTCGGAAATCCGCCGGCGGCTTCGATCGCTTCTCGTGCGATCACCGTATTGGATCCTGTATAAATAGCTGTATCATGGGCGTTGTTCAAAACATTGACTTCTCTGGAAAAGAAGTCCTGCTCGTTAGGGATCGCCGCTTCTAAAAAAAGATTGTACTGAAAAAGATCCGCATTGTAAAAGCTTTGCGGTGTTTGGACAAAGCCCAACGGTTTGATGGTCTGATCTTTGCGGCGTTCCTGCTGATTTGCCACAAAATAAGGCACTGTTTCCAGCAAAAACTCTGAGTAAGGGATCATATCTGCATCAAAGGTCGCCACTAGCGGCGAATTGGTTTTTGACAATGCATGATTGAGATTGCCTGACTTGGCATGCTGATTGCCTGTCAATCCGATATAGCCGATGCCAAATTTATCTGCCAGTGCTTTGACCTCTGGACGGTTGGTGTCATCTGACAAGTAGATGTGAACTTTTTTGGGATCGGGGTATTTCATATGAACTGCCGCATTGACCGTTTTTAATAAAAGCGGCACTTCTTCATTATGGGTCGCAATCAACACATCGATCGCTGGATAGTCGGCTTCTGGCACGATCGGTTTTTCAAAAGGCTTTGCTTTGTTTTTGTTCCAAATCAACAGCAAGCCCGTAAAGTTCGATATGATCTCACTGCCCCAAAGTAGCAAACCAAACAGCAGGGCAAACCAAGACTCGTGCCATGGCAATGTATACAGCCCCCGCCATGATAAATAGATCAGCGAAAAGACAAACGCCAGAAAGTAAACGACTTTTTTCGCCCAAGGCAAACGTTTTTGTTCCACCTCAATCACTCCTTAAAGATGACATTTTTTTGCACATGGTAACTAAAGAAAAAGAGCAGGCAATCGACGCCTATTTTTAACAACACAGAATCCCCGATCGGCAGGATCAAATAGATCAGGTAGACGAGGAAAGAGGACAGCAAAATCTGTACGATCACTAATAAAAAATACTGCAGCATACTGTTCTTTGTCCGTTGACCAAAAACAAGCTCGCGATTGATGTAGTAATTGACGATCGCCGAAATCAAGCGGGCACCCAACGAAGCGATCACGATGGAGGACAGATCGATGACAGACAAGAAATGGATCAATAACGCATAGGCGATCACATCGACAAAAAAGGAGACTACAGATGAAAACAAATACTTCAAAAAGACGCTATAGATAGCGACGGAATCTGCCAAGACCCGAAAATGGGAAGAGGCATTTTCTTCAATATAGATGGTGGCGATCGGTTGCGAGAGAATCGGCCACCCCCGTTTCTGGGCTTCGATCAGCATCCGCGTTTCGTATTCAAAACGCTCACCTGAGATCGCCAACAAATCTGTCATGAATTTCCGAGGGAAAACCCTTAAGCCCGTCTGCGAATCCTCGATGGCAAGACCAGTCGCTAAACGTAGGATATTTCGGGTCAAAATGTTGCCGAACTTACTCCGCAAGGGCACTTCTTTGCCAAAGGATCGGGTCCCTAAAATAATACTGTCGGGATGGGCTTGTGCCTTAGCTAAGCAAGCCATCATATCGGTATACTCATGCTGCCCGTCCGAATCAATGGTCACCATAAATTCAACAGCTGGCTGGTTTGTCAGCACTTCAGTGAGGGCGGTTTTGATGGCTGCGCCTTTTCCAAGATTCTTTGGATGGGTCAAAACCTGACAGCCAAACTGCTGTGCCAACGCCGAAAAGACAGACTGATAAGCAGCCCCACTGCCATCATCCACGACTAAAATCGGCAGGTGCTGGTTATGCAAACGAATTTTCTCCACCAGAGCCAACAGTTTGTGGTCAGGTTCTAGCGAAGGAATCATGATTAAACTATTTTCCATATGTGCTCCTCATTTAAGGTAGTATTTTTGAAAATAAAAAAAGAAAAGAAGCCAACCCCGTCAGTAAAGACAGAGTTGGTCGCGACCGCTGCGCTTGGCTCGATACAATGCTTGATCGGCACGTTCTTGCGTTTGCATCAGCAGCTCGCCCTTTTGCCGTTGTGCGATCCCAATCGACAACGTGATGCTGACCGAATCGCCTGCATCCAAGATGATTTCTTGGTAACGGATGCGCTTTTGGATTTTTTCGAGGAGATAAGCAGCAGCCTGTGCGTCTCCTTGGATCAAGATCGCAAACTCTTCCCCACCGATGCGATAGACCGGATTGCTCGCCGTACAGTAGGTCGAAAAAATACGAGCGATTTCTTGCAAAATCACATCCCCAGCACGGTGTCCGTAACGGTCATTGTAATTTTTGAAATGATCGATATCGATCAAAGCGATCGATAAGTCCACCTCGGTCGTGTCTAGGCGTTGGCGGTCCTCTTGAAATTTACGGAAGTTGTTCAACTGCGTAAGATCATCGATTTTGACCAATGCCAAAATGCGCTGCATATCATTGACTATCGAGTAAAGGAAAAACGCCAAAGTATAGGCGAGAATGCCATAAACTATATAAATTAGGGTCGTTTTTTGAATATCCCCCGTCAAATAAAAACCAAAAAGAAAGGAGATAGCGATCAAGTAGCTAATTGATAGGAATAACTCTTGTTTGTCAGTAAATCGCCGTTTGGCCCAAGCATGCAGAAATGTCAGTGTCACTATCAAAAAAAACGTAAGATATAAGTTCAACCAAGACGATTTTGATACTTCAAACAAGAAACGCCCTAACGCTAGATTGACCATCGTCGGTACGGTCACCTTCCACCCCAGATATTTCATGGAAAAAGCGTAAAGCAAAAAGCGCAGGTCAAATCGCGTTTCGTATACGACGTAAGAGAAATTCATCATCAGCATCCCCACCACGGTTTCACAAGCAATCGCAGCTGCGATCTGTTTCGCTTTGAACGTCCCTTGGCCAACGAATCCGTCACTGATTTTGAATAACAAATAAATATTGATGATAATTGCGCCTAAATTTGCGAGTGTATTGACAACCAGCGTATTTGCCATTTCCTGTGCTTCCTTTCTAAAAAAAAGAACCCTTACTTGCTGATTCGACGGGACAATTCCAGAAACATTTCATTGGAAAAGCGGACAAAGCATCAAGTAAGAATCACTATTAATTATTGACAGTTTTTATCACTCTTGATTTAGAATAATTTACCAGAAATTATACATAGTTTCAATCTTTTTGTTAATATGCGAAGATTCTCAAGATAAATAAAATAATCAAAATGTATATTTTGTAAATAAATAACATTATTTCTTTATTATTACTAACTTTTTGTGCATAAAGATTTAATTCTTTGTGAATTTGTGTAAATTATTTTTCCATTATTTTTTTACGTCTCAGGCAAGGTGCACACCCGGTTTCGACCACTTTGTTTTGCGAGATAGAGTGCTTGATCGGCTCTTTCGATGGCTCCCAAGATATCGCCATGACAAACGGTGCTCGCTTCAACGCCGCAAGACAAAGACATCGTCCCTTTTTCAAAATTAGCGACAGGAAACATACTACTAGAAATGGTTTGACACAGTGTCGTCATCGCAGCTACGGTCTGTTCTTTGACATCCCCTTCGATCACGACACAGAACTCTTCGCCGCCATAACGATAAAAGGAAAAGGTCTCGGCAAAATGCGCCTCTAAAAAAGTGGACGTCCGTGAGGCGAAAGTTCTCAATAGCTCATTTCCGGCGATATGACCATAACGGTCGTTGACCTTTTTGAAGTGATCGAGATCGATCATGGCGATCGTCACAGTCTTTTTCTGTGAAACGGCTTGAAGCAGATCGTGGTTATAGGTCCCATAGTTGAAGCAGCCGGTCAACGCATCGATCTTACTATTCGCCAACTCTGCCAGTACTTGGTATTCTTGCCCCTCAATCAACCGATGCAACCACATAAAACTTCCTAGCAGCACGAAAGAACCAACAAATACTGCCAACATCGCTTCCCAGTCATAGGTCGTCGTATGATGGACTAGCATCGAAAAACGCGGTGAGAGCAGACAGGTCAAAAAATACATCAAATAAAATTGCTGTTGCGGACGCAGCGGCTTGATTTTTGATAAGAGAAAATCAAGGACAAAGACGCCGACACCTAATAGCGGTAAATAAAAGGCTTTGCCAATGTCAGAAAAACCGACAAACAGTAAATAGAAAACGACCATACACGGCGTTATCAAAATCAAGATCTTGCCACGATCACCATAGAAAAAATGACTCGCAATAAAAGCAGTTGTGTATTGATAACAGATAAACCCAACTGAATTCATTGAAAAAGAAAGAATAAAATACAAATGCGTAAACGTCAGAATACCAATAATAAAATACTTAAATGGACGAGAAACCGATATTTTTTGCACACTTCGTACAAAAACATCTGCGGTCACCAGTAAACTGGCAATCATCAGCGGCAAACCAAACGCCAAGAGCACGCCTCGTTCTAACATTCCATCACAATCGCTCTCCTTTAGACCATAAATATCCTTGTTGTAAATGAACCCCCATCTCAAGCAGCTGCGCCATCTTATCGCGGGTCTCGATGCCTTCAACGATCAACTCAAGCTGATACTTTTTGGCGACCTTCAACCAACAGGTCAAGAAACTAAACCCGATCTCCTCATCGAGCTGAATAAAGGGCAGTAGTGAAAATTTCAAACAATCCACATTTTCAAGATTGGCAAAGACCAATGACAGGGTATTTTGGCCACAGCCGATGTCATCGACAGCGATCACATAGCCATAGGCTTTGATTTTTGCAAGGGCAGTAGACAAATCAAAAGAATCATGCTGACCTTTTACAGGATGCTCTGTTAATTCGATCTGCAACTGCTCTTTGTGAGCAGTCATCCCCTCAAAAAAGGTCCACGTTGACTGCCACAGCAGCTGTTGTGGATGAATATTGACACTAAAGCGGGTTTTCGGCTTTTCTTGGCACAACCGTCGCAGCTCCTGGGCATACCACTCCATCAACTGCTGGTTGCCACTTTCAGATTGAATCATTGCGCTGAATTCTTGTTGCGGAAAGCGGTTGTTTTTCTCGCTGCGCAGCAAGACCTCATAGCCGTTCACCTCTTGCTGACTTAGCGATTCTACCTGCATGATTGGTTGACATAACAGATAAAAATTGTCTGTGTTTTCCCAAATTGTTTCATTTACCATCTTCGTTAAGCCCCCATCTAGTAAAGTTATCACTTCCGAAAATTGGTCATATTTGTATCATCGCTCGTTTATAGTCCTTAGAAAAAGAAGCTTCAAAGGAACTGACTTGCCTAAGTATACCAAATAGAGCCGCAGTTCCCCAACTATTTTAGATGATTGGGCAGAAATTTTTGTGAACGATTGGACAGAGATTGTAGCTTTCACCCATAGTTCCTCTTTCTTCTGACAGTTGGAATTCTGCGCTTTTCTTGTATCAAAAACGCTGTTTCTGGCTGACTTACACGTTGGTCGATTGGCGGTTTTGACAGCTTCTTCTGCTCATCCTCATAAAAAAGCCAGCTGAACAGGAATTGTTCAGCTGGCTTCCTTTTTCTATTAATAAATTAAATAGTCAGAGGCACCGGCTTGCTTGATCTCGATCACCAGCTTATGAGGCAGGCAAATGCTCGTCTGCCCATTGCGATAGATCCAGCTGGTTTTGACAGCAATCTGGTCGGGACTATTGTCTTCACGAACTCGGATCGCGCCATCTTTGATCTCGACGATATTGTACTGACCTTCTGCTGGATAGTAGGTTTTTTCCATCGCATCGATTTCTTCTAAGTTAAAACGGTCAACCTCTTCTCCATTGATCCGCACGATTGCATACCGATCGCCGGTATCACTTTGAGCTTGTGCTTCAAATAGAAAAAGCGGTAAAAAAGAGCCGACAACTAACAGAACAAACAGCAGATAATCATAGGGCTTTAGAAGTTTTAAAAATGGCTGGATCGTCTTTTTCATCACATGTACGCCTTTCATGGTTCATTCACTGTTCCTTTTTAGAAGGTAATCGCTCTTCAAAAAAAGCAGTTAGGTCGATGATCTCTTCCTCTGTGAAGGTTTCTTGCTCCCATTGGGCAAGAATTTGTTCTTGCAAAGCCAAATCCATTTCCCAAAAATGCTCGATCTTCTTGAAATGCTTTGAGTCAAAGGAACGAAACACGGGGTAGATCATCAAAAATTCTTCAAAGGTAAGATCCCAGTCCTCAGTATAATCTTTAACGACCCCTTCTGACAAGGCTTTTTCCGTCGGATCGCCGTTTTCTTTGATCAAGCCGGCTTCGTAAAAATGGCGATAGATTGCCTCTTTGGTGATCTCTGGATGAAATTTTTTACTGTGACGATAGGCTTCTTCAATCAATGACGGATAGATGATCTCCATTTTCCCCCTGCTTTCTGGACGGCGTCATAAGACGGCGTTAATTCTTTTCGATCGGGTGCTGCGCTTTATATTCTGCTAATGATACATGGTGGCTGCGCTTGAAGGTTCCTGTTGTCCCATCAAACGAAATCGCTGGTGCTTTGACGCCATAGTGGGTCCGGCGCTTATTCTTTTTTGCTTTTGATGTTTTTCTTGCAGGTACTGCCATGTCATTTCCAACTTTCTTTCACTTTCTCATTATGCACGCAGCTGCAATGCATTTTTTCGTTTATTTCGCTTAAATTCATGAATGATCTTTAATGCGCGTTTCCTTGTTTTGATGTTCGGGCTCTTTAAACGTCGATACGCACTAGACAAGTCCGTTTTTTCCATATTGACTCCTTTCTGTTACCAGCTTGCTTTTGTAACGCCGGGAATTTCTCCGAGATGTGCATGCTTACGGAAATTGATCCGTGACATGCCGAATTTATTCATGTAGCCGCGCGGACGACCATCGATCATATCCCGTTTCTTCAAACGAGTCGGATTCGAATCCTTCGGTAGTTTGGCCAATGCTTGGGTATCTCCTTGTGCTTTTAGTTCTTGACGTACTGCTCGGTATTGTTCGATGAGTTGTACTTGTTTGTTGTATTTTGCAATTTTTGATTTTTTTGCCATTCAGTTATTTTCCTTCCTATTTCTTGATTTCACGAAAAATCGCTCTGCGCCGCAACTTTGGTGAATATTTTTTTAATTCTAAACGTTCCGGCGTATTGCGCTGGTTCTTATTGGTCAAATAAAGTCTTTCCCCTGTCTCCACACATGCCAAAATAATATTGTTTCTCATAATAACCAGCTCCTTTCTCTTGCGTCACACCAAAAGAACGCTTAAAGTGTAACGATTACGTTTTGTATCATATCACACTAAAACACAGGAAGCAAGCAAAACTATTTCTTCTTTTTGTTATTTAACACGTGAAGAAAACGTCATATGAATTTGTTTTCAACCGTCGCTGTCATTGGCGGCAAGATAACAGAAACCTATAGCTTTTGATCCCGCAAAAAAATCACCTGATTTTTTAAGAAATCACTGGTTGGGCTTTTCAAGCAGCCCAAGTCGTGATTCTTTGTCAGGTGATTTCATTCGGTTAATTTACTGATTGGTTCTCATGTGATGCAAGCCATTCACTGATCGCCTGCAAGCGTTCTATCCGCAAGTTCGGCAAGCCATTGCGCGACAAACCATGAGAGGATTGAGGAAACAGCATCAGCTTCGTATCGACGCCTTGACGTTGCAATGCCATGTAAAACTGCTGTCCTTGTTCTTGCGGACATCGCAAATCATTTTCCCCATGGAGGACTAGCGTGGGTGTCTTGACTTGGCTGGCATAGGCCAAAGGCGACATCTTCCAAAGTCCTTCGGTCTGATCAAGTTCCCGCAACAATTGGAATTTGACAAAGGCAGGTCCAATGTCACTCGTCCCATAAAAGCTGATCCAATTTGAGATTGAGCGTTGCGTAACGGCCGCACAAAAACGATCGGTATGGCCAACGATCCAGTTGGTCATAAAGCCACCATAACTGCCGCCAGCCACATGGATGTTGTTCGTATCGATTTCTGGATGGTTTGCCACCACGGCATCCACCCCCAACAGCAAGTCTTGATAATCTTTATTGCCATAATCACCTAAAATCGATTTGACAAATGTTTGACCGTATCCTTGCCCGCCACGAGGGTTCAACAAGATGACCCCATAGCCATTAGCGGCATGGACTTGCATCTCATGGAAAAATGTTTCCCCATAGCAGACCTGCGGACCGCCATGAATGTACAAAATCGCTGGATGATTCTCCTTTGTTTCGGTCGGAGGCAAATACCAGCCTTGAATTTGCCAGCCATCTGCTCCTTCGTACCAAAACGCTTCGGGTTTACTGATCGTTAATTGTGACATAACTGCTTGGTTAGGATCATAGAGATCGGTTACTTCGCCATTTGTTAAGTCAATCAACGCTAAGCGACTAGGGATCGTTGGCGTCGCATAAGCAACAGCAAGTTTGGCTTCTGAATAGATCGCCGCATCGAGGATATCCATTTTTTCATCAAGTAGTTTGGTCCATTCTCCTTGGGTCGTGGCACGGTACAATTGTAGCTTGCCATGTTCTGTTACGGGTACAAGGAATGTGTCATCCGTCAACCAGGTGATCGCTACGCCACGATTTTTTTGTTGAAAATCACTGATGATCGCATTGCCAAAGGCAACATCTAACTCCTTGGAAAGATTTTTGACTGCTTTCGTTTTTAAGTCGATCAAAAACAAATCATCCAAGGTCACAAATCCGTAAGAGAGATCATTGCCTAATAGTAACAGCTGATCATTGCGCGCAGCAGCAAAAGTGTAGGTTCCTTCTGGCAGGATGTTTTCTAAACTTTCTGTCTTTTTCGTCTGGCTATCAAGGAGACAAACCTTCGAGCCATAGTCCCATTCATCTTCTTCCTCTTTGTCAAAGGTGAGGAACAACGTCTTCTGATCATCCGCGATGCCAGAAAAAACAAAGGGAGAATCATGCTCAAAAATCAGTTCCGTTTCTTGTGTCGCGATCGTTTTTTTGACGATCGAATGTTTTTTTTCTTTTAAAAAGCCTACGCCATCCGCCAAATAATTGACTTTCGTAGTAGCTTTTACTTCTGGAAATTCCTTTTGCTTGTCCGTCTTTTCTGTGTCGTCTTGATTCTCTGAGACCGGCTCTTCTTGTGCCAGCTTATAATAGACCGCCGTTGCGTCTTGCTTCCAAAAATAGTCCCCCAGACCCTTCTCAGTGACAAGTGCTTGGGGCTTGCCTCCGGACACTGGCATCGTCCATAACGTACTTTCACCTTTCTTTGGATCGGTCGTCACAAAACTGAGCCTTTGCTCATCTGGCGAGACCTTTAGGTTGTTGTGGGTCGTCGCTTCGGTGCCCCACTCACGCCGTTCGTTGGTCTTTGCGTCAATACTATAAATCGCTGAATCATACGTATTAGTCTCTTGGTTGACTGCCGTTTCCAAGTAAAAAACCTGATTTTGCCCCACTGCAGGCTGCGCAATCGTTTTCAGTTCAAATAGTGTCTCATTCGTTATTTTTTCCATCCGTTTCCCTCCAAAGATACGTGTTTTCGCAGTAACTATCTACTAGTATATCAAAAGAAACGAATTTTTCTGCTTTTTTCCCGCCTTTTTTTAATAGTGAAATCCTCGCAGATTCGCTACTTCTTCAAAACCAGCTGACGTCCCTGTCTGCCGCAAGATCTCCTGCCCATTTTCTAAAAGGGTCAAGGCAATTTCCGTACTGGCGCTTTCGCGAATGATCCGATTCATTTGCCCAATAGAAGGTGCTAACAACGAATGGCCTTCTTTCGTCAACACTTCGATCGTCAGCAGCCACTGTTTTTGTTTGAGCTGGATCACTAAACGGTCTTCCGTACGTTTGACATCATGAATCTTTGCACCATGATAAGTAGCAAAACGATATTCTTGGCTGCCGACTTGCAGAACACAAATCGTTCCCAAAAAAGCAAAACCAGCAAAGGGAATGTCGGCTGCGGAGAAAAAGAACCGTACATCTGGTGCATCAAAACTGTTGCACTGAACCCAGATATAAGCTGCTGGAAAGGAGGTACCCCAGTCTTTTTCCAAATAACCGATCCCGTTCGTAAAATCGATTGGTTCTTCGTTCCAGTACAGCGTACCTTCTAAGGTATGACTCATGCTCAAGACACCGTGGTAGCACTCCATAAATGACAGATACGAAAAAGGCCCCATGATACTCGGCGCATAACGTGTCCGCTGAATCGGTTTGTGGTCGTTATATTTTACTGCTCCTTGTACTTGGAGATCGTTATTTTTTAAAGAAACTTGAATGCCTGCTTCACTAAAGATATTGTCACCAATCGTTACTTTTCGCTCCTCTTCTGAAACCTGAAAATCAGTTTCTGGAAAGGGGAAGTAATGCGCGCCCTCATGATTGATCACTTGAATGAACACTTCTTTGGTACCGTCTTCTTGAATCGAAAGACCTGGAATAAAAGCATAGACTTCTTCACCGATTTGGTGCTTATGGTACCAGCCTTCAAAAAAAGCGGTCTGCTTGTCGTGGCCGTGAAAGAACCGATCTGTTGTCAACATCTTGATTTCCCTCCGTTTCTTTTTTAAGTGTAGCATGAAGCAGAAAGATTCCTCAGGATAATGCTTTTGTCAATGTAAAAAAGCCAGAAACAAGCAACACACTTGTTTCTGGCTTTGCTTATTGCTTTTTCATCACTCGACGGGTCCACCAGAGAAAAATAAGAAACCCTACAACGAGCAGTGTCAAAAGTCCGCCGGTCATCCACGATGGATCCCCAATGTGATAAAATGCCATGGCTTTTTGCAGGCAACCAAGCAACACAAATACCCCCAGTAGAAAAACGATCGGATAAAAAGCTTTTTCTTTGCGTGATACAACAAAAACGATCGCCGCTACCAGCAAACTGCCAACCAATACTACATCAAGAGGAAATGCGATCGTCAGGAGCCACCAGTTTGGGGTCAGCAGATTGATCAACAGTGAAAGACCAATCCAGCCACTCACAACGAGCCAAAGGGAGCCGAAACGAATCACCTTGCTTGTGCCCTTCTTTTGATAGATGGTTTTGCTGATGATCGCAAAAATCCCGATGACCGCTACCACAGTTACCAATCCTGTTAAAAGATAATCCAGCAGGTTAAGAACCAGTGGTCCTTGATTTGTAAAATCAGCTATAAACTTGATGCCCCAACTGATGCCAACCGCTAGATACGCCAATTTGAGACGCTCTTCGAGATTACTCTTTGGCGTGTTTGCCAATAGTTCATCTGCTACCCCTTTCGGATCATTGCCAAAATAGTGTTGCGCCTCTTCCCCATGAGTTTGTGCTTCTAATAAATCCATTGCAATCGCGTATACCTGCTCTGTGACTTTATGCTCATCGTAAAAAAGGCTGGAAAGTAAGAGGTAGCTTCGAAAATCATCAAAAAATTGGCGATTTTTCTCATTGAATTGTTGCTCGATCAGATTGGTTTGCTCTCGCCAATAGGTCGTCTCTTGTTTATTTGCCATGTTTCCTCACTCCTTAAATAATCCTTCGACTTTCTTCATTAGGTTCGTCCATTGTTCTCTAAATTGTGCCAAATAGTCTATGCCTTTCGGGGTGATCAAGAAATACTTGCGATCAGGTCCTTCAGGTGATTTTTTCATCTCAGAGGTAATAAGTTCTTGTTTTTCCAACTTCTGCAGCAAAGGATAGATCGTGCCGCCAACGATCGTTTCAAAGCCTCTTTGCTTCAGTTCCTGTACCAGTTCATAACCATAAATCTCTTTTTGAGCAATCACTTGCAAAACACACCCTTCCAAAACCCCTTTTAGCAATTGCGTCTCTTTCACGATTTCCCTCCTTTGGTTCCCTTTATCTAGTTTGTTATACAAACTAGTATTGTACCTAGTATACGTGTTTGTCACTAGTTTGTAAAGCATACTAGTAGAATAAAAAAATCTCCTAAGAAGAATTTTCTTCTAGGAGAATTTTATCAGATGATTCAACGCTTCACCCCGCGTTGATAGGAATCATTGTACGCTTGAAAAGACTTATCGTGAAGTTTCGCCGCTGCATCTGCCAACCAGTTGACATTTCTGATCAATGCGCGGCCTTGTAAAACCAAATCCACTTGATTGGTTTGCAAAAGATATTCGCAAAGATCAGGATTATCCAATAAACCGACTGCTGCTACGGGAATATCGACCACTTGCTTGATAGCTGCAGCAAAGGGCACTTGATAGCCATCATAGATCGGAATGTTAGGCTTTTTATCCACCACACCGCCTGTGGAACAGTCAAGACAATCAATGCCATCTGCTTGAAGCCATTGGGCCACTTGCTGCCAATCTTCCAACGAATTTTGGCGTCCTGGTTCTTCATAGTCTGTCAGTGACAAGCGCATCCACAAGGACCCAGAAAAGACTGCCCGAACTGCTTGTACCGTTTCTTTTACAAAGCGATAGCGATTCTCTAAGGAACCACCATACTGGTCGGTGCGTTGATTGACGAGAGGCGAAAGAAATTGATCCATCAAGTAGCCATGAGCCCCATGAAGTTCGATCATCGTGACACCCGCTTTGGCTGCTCGTTGGGCAGCCTGAACAAAACTATCTTGCACCCGTTTGATCTCCGACAGGGTCATTTCTGACGGTAATGGGTAGCGCTCGTTAAAGGCAACGGCACTTGGTGCCAAAGGATTGGTGGCATCAACTGCTTTTCGTCCTGCATGGCTTAGTTGGATGCCTACTTGCGCATCGAACCCATGCAGCAGTTCCACCAATTTCGTCAGCTCTGTTTGCTGCTCTTCATTCCATAACCCTAGATCATTGTTTGTGATTCGTCCGTCTGGTTCAACGGCAGTCGCTTCAATAATGATCAAGCCGACTTTGCTTAATGCTCGTGCCCCGTAGTGAACAAAATGAAAAGGCTCCGCAACACCGTCTTCTTTTTTTACTTCATACATACACATCGGCGACATAACGACACGGTTGGCCAATGCTAAATTCGCTAGCTTCACTGGTGACAATAATTTGGACATGCTGACACTCCCTCAACGATTTTTCGCTTTGTATTTTTCTCTATATTCAGTATAAACAGCCCCTTCAAAAACACAAGCAATGACCCTTTTTCCCATTTTTAAAACAAAAAAATAGACGCATTCTGCTTGCTCCCATAACATTGGAACAATCAGCTGCCTCTTCCCACTATTATTATACCGCATCCAGAGTCAAAAAAATAGACTAGTATTTTTGATGGATGCTCGTATAATTGAGATACTTTGGAGAATGGATGTGAGTCTGAATGAACGACCTAAAGGCTGAAAAGAAGCATCTCGCAGACACGTACCAGCAATTGCTGACGCGGAAGACAGGGCTGAGCAGTTTCTTGACTGAAGGCAGAAAAAAAGATCGCCTTGCGATGCAAAGCATCGGCGAAGAGATTCGCTTAAACTTTGATAATTTTGCTGACCGTTTAGATACTTTTGCTGCCATCGAAAGTAAGAATCGTGAGATCGACCAAATGAACGCCGCTCTTCAATCTGCTGAACGTGAATTAGCTGCCATCGACCGTCTACTGGATAGTCCCTACTTTGGTAAAATCTCCCTACAGTTTGAAGATGAGGAAACAATAGAAGATTTTTACATTGGGATCAATGGTTTTGTTAATGAAAATAAGGAAGGGCTGATCTATGATTGGCGCTCCCCAATTGCCGAATTGTTCTATGCCAAACGCTTGGGCCCAGTCTCTTATCAAGTGAACAATCAGACGATTTCTGCCGCTCTTGAACATCGCCGACAATTTATTATTGAAAAAGATCAATTGAAGCAAGCCTTTGATACCTCAGTGGCGATTCAAGATGAAGTGTTACTGGCAGCCCTTGAAGCCAATAATAGCCAAAAAATGCAAGATATCACTGCTTCGATCCAACATGAACAAAACGTCATCATCCGTGAATTAGCGCATAAAAACCTACTGGTCAACGGTGTTGCTGGAAGCGGAAAAACGTCTGCTGTCATGCAGCGAATCGCCTTTTTGCTGTACCATTTTCGTGAAGAGATGACCGCAGAGAATGTCTTGATCCTCTCCCCGAACTCTCGGTTTATTGATTATATTTCGCAAGTGCTGCCTTCCCTCGGTGAAAAAAATCCACTGACGTTGACCATGCGGCAGTTTTGCCAAGCATTTCCTAGTGTTGACTTAGAATCGGAAGCGGTGTATTTTGACCGCATCCAGCAAGCCCCCAGTGAAGCAATCGACCTTTTGCGCAGTGCTGACTTCAGCCGCTTTCTTCAATCCTTGAGCAAACAGCTGCCAGAAGAACTTGTGCTTCAGTTTAAACCAATCAAAAGAAAAAACGTCGTCCTTTTTTCTAAAGAAACGATCGACACTTTCTTCCAAGAGACACCGAAACAGGCATCCTTGCGCGATCGCATCCAAGCTGTCAAAAAGAAATTGGCTTACGCTTGGGAGGAACGATTGCAAAAAAATGCCTTAGCAACAAATGTTCACGACCAAGTTCGTTCTTTGACTGAAGACGAACAGCGCTCCCTTTTAGGGACAGTTTTAAAAGATGATTCAGAAAAAACGATTCAGAAAGCAGCCCTTCGCCTCCTGAAGAAAAAATACGCAACGGTTTCCAAACAAATCAAGGACCTTACGTGGTTTGATACGAAACAATTGTTAGCAGACAGTGCCGACTATTTTACTCATGGACAGATCACTTTGACGCAAACAACAGATAGTTTGGATTATACTGTTTGTCTATTGCTGATACGTCATTTGGTGGCCGAAAAACAACCTGTCCCTGCGTTACGCTATCTGTTTATCGATGAAGTCCAAGATTATACGCCAGCACAACTTCAGTTTCTATTATGTCTTTTTCCTATGACCGCTTTTACCCTCGTGGGGGATCAGCAACAGGCGATCTTTACAAGTGCCATCACCGTATCAGAAATCCAAACGTTATTTCAACAACAGGCGAAATTCCTCGAAACGTATCAGCTGACTACGAGTTATCGGTCTAGCGGTGCAATCACGCGGTTATTTGCCCAAATGCTACCAAAAGAAACCAATTTAAACATCTCTGCCGTCCGACCAGAAGGAAAGTTGCCACAGTTTTATGCCAATCTGTCTGACGTTGCGTTAGTAGACATAGTAAAGGAACTTAAGCAACCAGTAACGATCATCACCAAAGATAGTCGATCCAGTGAGGAGCTCAAACAGTTCTTAGATAAACAGGCCGTGTCATTTCATGGAACGGTTTTACCGATTCATCTTGCCAAAGGATTGGAATTTAAGCAGGTCCTCTTATATGATGTCTCAGAAGAAAATTATCATACCGATCAAGATCGGCGGATTCTCTATACGGCGATTTCTCGTGCAATGGAAGAACTGGTGGTAACTTCAAAAGGAACCTTTTCGCCGTTTCTCACTCCTTGAATAGTAAAACGAGAAACCTCCTACTTTCTATAGAATCTTGATAAGATTTGAAAGAATCCTGTCTTGCTTCTCTAGATAGTTCTCTTATCTGACTGATTTAGAAAGCTATCGATCAAATAAAAAAGCATCAACGCGATTGCGTTGATGCTTTGCTTTTGAATTGATTAACGATGGATGTAAGTATATCCAGATGCGTTCATTGTAGCTCTATTTGGTCCACCAGGACTGTCAAAGCCCATTCCGCCTTGAGAGATTGTGATGGTATTGTTTGATGGGTTGTATGATTCAACATAAGCAACGTGTCCATAAACTGGATCAGCAGTCCATTCGCCACCAACTGATTGACCAGCGGCAAAGACTACAACGGCACCGGCTGCTGGTGTACCATTGACAGTGTACCCATCAGCTGCAGCTGACGCACCCCATTGTGCTCCGTTACCCCAGTAAGTACCTACCCATGGTGCAACGCTTTTCACGTACCAAGTACATTGACCCCAAGCATACATGTTACCTGAGCTTGAATGATCTTTTCCGCCGCCAATAGAAATACTTCCGGTAGAATTATTGTTTGATGCAGAGTTTGAATCTGAGTTACTTGAACTTGAATTGCTTGAACCAGTGTTTGAAGAGCCTACGTTCGATGAACTTGAGCTGTTAGAACTGCTGGTATTGCTTGAGCTTGTGTTGCTTGAAGAACTACTTGTTGCTGTTTCAGTAGAAGCAGTTGTATTCTCTGTCGTGCTTTCAGTTGATTGAGCAGCAGCTTCTTGTTGTGCTTCTTTCAAAGCAGCAGCTTGTCTTTCTTCTTCTGCTTTTTGAGCAGCAGCAGCTTCTTGTTGTTCTTTCAAGATACGGGCTTTTTCAGCTTCCGCTTCTTGTTTTTTCTTGTTCAATGCATCTTTGTCTTTTTCAGCAGTTGCTTGTTCTGCTGCTAAGTTTGCTTTCAAGACATTTAAATCAGCTTGTTTTGCTGCAATGGCATCTCTTTGTTGGCTAAGTTCTGCTTGGTTCGCAGCAACTTCTTGGATCTTGCTTTCATTTTCTTTGACTTTGTCTTCAACATCTTGTTTGTCTTGTTTTTGTTGTTCAACTAAATCATTGTTTGCATTGACGATCGTTGTCATCGCTTGCACGCGACCGATAACATCCGTTAAAGAATCTGCTTCTAAAACAGCATCAATGAAATTGGTGCTTTGACCGTTAACTTGTACATCACGGGCTTGCTTTTGGATTGCTTCTTCACGTTTGGCAATACGTAATTTCAATGTTGCGATTTTTTCTTGCAATTTCTCAGCTTCTTGACCTAACTCAACTTGTTTCGCTTCTAATGAAGCAACTTTTGCACTCACTGTTTCAATTTCTGCTTCTAGAGAATCGATCTGTGATTGGGCGTCAGCTTGCTGACCTTTAAGAGAATTGATTTTTTGGTCTTGCTGCTCGATTTGATCATCAATGGAATCTGCAAATGCTAATGCAGGTGCTGCAACTGCTGTTAATGTTAGTGAACACACCATTAATGCTGATAACAAACTATTCTTCACTCGTTTTTCCTCCGACTAGCTGGTTGATTTGACAGATGAACTGCCTTTATAAAAACTTAATTTTGTCTAAGAAAGTTTAATGTTCGATTTAACGACAAATGAATTCTACCATAATGATATGACACACAGATAAAGGAAATGTTACAAAAATGTTTCAATCTAACACTCCCTTTATCTCAACGATAAATAACAAGACAATTAAAGACCGTTAAATCAACGTTTCTGAATAAATTACCGCGTTTTCTTTTCATTTTCATCATCCAAAATAAAATCAATTCATGTTATCTTTATCGAAAGCAAGGCTAACTCTTCAAGGTTTATAACTTGATCACACTTATTTTAATAAGAAAAACTATGAAAACAAGAATTCATTCAAAAAAAGACCATTTATGTGACAAGATCCCTATTCCTTTCTATAATAAATAAAACAAGCGAGGAGGGAATCGCGATTCGTACACACAAAAAATGGTTTTGGCCATTGGCACTACTTACACTTTTTGTCACCTGTTTCCTGTTATTCTTTCAATTTCGTAAGGTGCATGAAGCCGATACTCCATTGCAACAGGCGAGCAACAGTGAGTTTTGGCTCTTAAGTGATATTCATTTTCTTTCCTCCACGCTCCATGATAACGGCGCAGCCTTTCAGACCTTCACAAAGGGAGCTGCTGGCAAAGAGATGACGTATCAAGAACAATCGATCGAGGCCTTCACCGCTCAAGCCTTAAAAGAGAAACCCACGGGAATTATTTTGACCGGTGATATGACGCTCAATGGCGAGAAAGCAAGTGCTCAAGAGTTGGCAAGATTGCTTGAACCATTGCAAGAAGCTGACATCATGGTTTTAGCATTACCTGGCAATCACGAGATTTACAATGGTTGGGCGCGAGCATTCAAAGGTGAAAAGGAATACTACGCAGATCAAATCAGTCCTGAGGATTTCCAAACGATTTTTGCTGAAGGTTACGAAAAAGCCAACAGTATCGACAAGTCTTCCCTTAGCTACAGCATTCAGTTAAACGACAAGTATCGCCTCTTTTTGCTCGATTCATGTATCTACGATTCTGAGGTTAATTGGGATGATCCTACTACGAATGGTGAGTTGAAACCGGCTACTCTAACTTGGTTGGAGGAGCAATTAACCCTGACGAAAGAAGCGGAGCAAGTACCACTGGTCTTTTTGCACCATAACTTGTTTGGTCATAATGAACTCTTACAAGACGGTTATGTTCTCGACAACGCCTCTGAGACTGTCGCTTGGTTGGAACGCTTCAACGTGCCAGCCGTTTTCTCTGGTCATATCCACATTCAAGACATTAACGAAGGGAATGATTCGCTTTATGAAGCAGTCACTGGGTCTTATTCAACGGCAGAATTAGGCTACGGCGTCCTTTCTCTTTCTGACAAGGAAATCAACTATGAAGCTCGCCAGATTGATCTCGATGCTTGGGCGGCTGAAACGAAGCAAACTAATGAACAGTTGCTGAACTATCAAAACTACCAGAAAAGTATTTTTGAAAAAGACACCGACCAACTGGTCCGTGACCAATTGTCCGCCGTGTCTGAACTGTCAGATGCCCAGATGACAAAACTTTGCACGTTTGTCACGAGGCTGAACACTGCCCTTTTTACTGGCAATGATACTTACTCAGCCGAAGAAAAAGCTGCTATCAAAGACTCCGAGGAGTATCAGTGGTTAGCGACCTATTCTTACTTTTTGAAGCAATATGTCGATTCAATGCTGGACGATCAAACCGATGATCGCAAGCTGACGATCCCCCTCACAGCAGAATAAAGCTAAAAAGTGTCTTCTTCCTTTCTTTTAGGAAAAAGACACTTTTTTCTTTTCTAATGAACGATAGCCCTCTCGTTTGGGTAAACGAGAAGGCTATCTGACGAGTCAATATTTATTCTTTGAAAGTGCAGCATACTATTACTACTATTATTTATTTCTCATTTAAACGATACAATCCCTAACCTCTATTGTATCCTTGTAACTCTGAAGTTACGCCAGGTTTGAATAAATTTCTTCAAAACAAGTAACGTGTGGTACAAAAATATTTGTCGCTTATCAATAACTATACCACGCAACAAGGCGCCGACGGAAGTAAACTAGCTTATTCTTAATCATTACTTAATCAAAAGGTATTGTTTTCAAACAGTGTTGCTCCTTTAAGAATTCTACGTGAAGCGATCAACCTTCCTGTCATGCATATCTGCTAACCATTCCTATAAGGGAATTCCTTTTATTCAATAGGCAAGTCGTGCTGTTTTAAGAAAGATAATTTATCCCAGTAGCCTCTTTGAAATAAAATTTTATCATTTACTATTTGAAAAAAACCGCAGCCTCTCAAACCTAATGGGTCACGCCACTCTAAAATTGCCCATTGTCCATCTTCGAAAATGTTCTCAACGATACAAACCATGTTTGCGTTAGAAAAATCTTGCTCAAACATCTGCTTGATCGCTTCTTTCCCAACAACTGTCTCATTGGCAACCTGATGGTTTATTGCATTCTCATCATATAATTCTGAAATAATTTCAACATCTGCCTGATTAAACGCATCAACCCATTGGCAAAGTATTTCTTTTGGCTTCATATGAATCCCCCTCGAAATGTAATCATCTTTGTTCCAATCGCAATAAAAAAAGTAGCTAATTTGTATTAATATATTCTACTTTTACAATTCATTCAAGACAATATCGATGAAACGAATAAGAAATATCGATCTTTCACATCGATTACTCTTGTTTAAGTACGGGGTACCTGAATCGTGGCATGTTCCGCTTTACCTGTTTCTTTATTCCATCCACATGAGTCATGCCATTTGAATCACTAGTAATCATTGCTTTTAATGGTAGCAACGCCACTAAACCTATTCAACCACTTTATTAATTTATTGAATACGGTATACAGCCCCTCTTTCTTTTTATACGCTTATCATCGAATGAGAAATCATGGATAAGTAAAACGCAACGCTTAGGGTTAGTTGACTATCGAAAGCAAAGATGTACTATTTACCATGTCAGGCCCTCAAAGCCTGCAACTATTCTCTTGTAACAGATCCTGGAAACCTTATCAATTTCAATATTTACATAAAATAAAACAAAAAAAAGCGAGAACCCAATGGATTCTCGCTTGTTAACGTCAATTAACCTTTAACGATGTTTGTTGCTTGTAAGCCACGTTGGCCTTCTTCAACGTCGAAAGTCACTGCTTGACCTTCTTCTAAAGTTTTGAAGCCGTCGCCTTGGATAGCTGAGAAGTGAGCAAATACATCATTGCCGTCTTCACCTGTAATAAATCCAAAACCTTTATCTGCATTAAACCATTTTACTGTACCGTTATTCATAAACGTATACCTCCATATTACACATCGACTGTGTTTATTTGTTTGTAATAGAAAATGATGTGTAATTGAAGTGTGTATCAATAGAAAAGATAAACAAGTATTAACATATCAGAACTTTACCTATTCATCATAGCACGGTTAAAATAAAATAGCAAATAAATTTGGGCTTTTTTCTTGATAAAAAGCTAAATTGTTATGAAACCTTATGATTAAGCCTAGGAATTGCTTTATCTGGAAGAATCAAAAATCAAAGAGTTGCGCCGTTTGAAGCAATTACTTTTTTGTACCAATCAAAAGATGCTTTCTTGATGCGTTTCTTTGTGCCATTGCCTTCATCGTCTTGGTCGACGTAGATAAAACCATAGCGTTTCGACATTTGTGAGGTCGAAGCACTGATGATATCGATGCAGCCCCATGCCGTATAGCCAAAGACCTCGACGCCATCATGTAAGGCTTCATTGATTTGTTCAATATGCTGACGCAGATAGTCGATTCGATAAAAATCATCGATCGTGCCATCTTCGTTTACGACATCCTCTGCTCCCAAACCGTTTTCGGCAATAAACAAAGGTTTTTGGTAGCGGTCATAGAGTTGATTCAATGCTGTTCGCAACCCTTTGGGATCGATCTGCCAGCCCCATTTACTGCTTGGCAAATAGGGGTTTTTGATCCCACCAGTAATCAAATTCCCGACAGCACTTTCCAATCGTTCTGGATGCGCGCTGACTGCACTGGACATATAGTAACTAAAGGAAACAAAATCCACAGGGTTTTCCCGGATGACTTCTAAATCTCCTGGTTCGATCACCAATTCCACTCCTTTTTCTTCAAACATGCGGTTGGCATATGCTGGATAATAGCCTCTTGCCTGCACATCACTGAAAAAGAGTGAGGTTCGTTGACTTTCGACTGTTTTTTGGACATCGTCCGGATCACAGCTGTACGGCGTTAATAATTGATAGCTGATCATGCAGCCAACCTTAGCATCGGGAATCAATCGATGGCAATAGTCAGTCACGATTGCGCTGGCGACAAATTGATGGTGCGCCCCTTGGTACTTTTCTTGTTCAATATTAGGATGGCCTTCTTCAATGATCCCAACACTAACATATGGATGGTGTTTGACACAGTTGATTTCATTAAAAGTCACCCAGTATTTGACTTTCTTTTGGTATCGCTCAATCACCGTCTTGGCAAAACGGACATAAAAGTCGATCACTTGCCGATTCGGCCATCCTCCATACTCAGTCACTAAATACAATGGCATTTCATAATGGGATAGTGATACTACTGGTTCGATCCCATACTTCAAACACTCATCAAAGACTGCGTCGTAAAATGCCAATCCAGCTTCGTTTGGTTCTACCTCATCCCCCTTTGGAAAGATCCGTGTCCAGGCAATTGACATCCGATAGGCTTTGAAGCCCATCTCACCAAATAAGCGAATATCTTCTTTAAAGTGATGATAAAAATCGATGCCCTGTCTTTTCGGATAGTATTTCGTGCTGTTAGGATCCTGTGCTTCTGCAACTTGCTGATGAGTCATCATATGCCATTGGTCAGTCCAACGTTCTTTCGGCATTGAGGAATCGAACAGATAGACATCAGAAACCGACAAGCCTTTTCCATCGGTCCCAGAGCCTCCTTCAACTTGGTTGGCAGCTGTTGCTCCCCCCCAGAGGAAATCTTTTGGAAAATAACTTTTCATTTTACTTGCCTCCTTTCAAAAATGATTCGTACGCCAACGCTTCCCCATTCGTGGCGATCACTTGCTGATAATACGCAAAACTAGCTTTTTTCTTGCGGGAAAGATCTCCGCTACCATCATTTTGCTTATCGACATAGATAAAGCCGTATCGTTTTTCCATCTCTCCTGTCCCCGCAGAAACGATATCGATCGGTCCCCACCATGTATAGCCTAGAATCGTTGCGCCATCTTTGATCGATTCCGCCATTGCCTTTACATGGTCTTTCAAATAAGCCATCCGTTCTTCATCGACGATCGATCCACCTTCATTGACAACATCCTTTAAACCAATTCCGTTTTCAACGATAAATAATGGTTTTTGATAGCGATCAGTCAATTCGCTGCAAACATAGCGTAATGCCAACGGATCGATCGGCCATCCCCAAGCAGTTTCTTTTAGGTAAGGATTCTTTTTCCCCAATAATCCGCCAGTATTGCCTAAAATTTTCATGCCCGCTTCATGCAATGAGCTGCGGTAAAAACTAAAGCCTAAATAATCGCAGGTCCCCGCTTTAATGATCGCTAGATCTTCTTCTGTAATGTCCAGCAACAGATGATTATCCTTCACGATGCGGTCGAAGTATTCAGGATACGCTCCTCGCAATTGCACATCACTATAAAACAAAGAACGACGGCGCAGTTGATACGATTCAAAAACATCTTGCGGGTTGCACGTTGCAGGATAAATCGGACTCAGTGACAGCATACAGCCCATCTGATTGTTTTCATCTACTGCCTTCCCATTCAGAACTGCTTTGGCACTTGCAACAAACATATTATGACTCGCTTGATAAAGTGCCTGTAATTTTTCTTCTTCAGTCTCGAAAGAAAACACATCGATACCTGCTGCGAGTAAAGGGATCGTATGGGTATGGTTGATTTCATTAAAAGTCATCCAATATTTCACTTTCCCTTTATAGCGTGCAAAAACCACTTTTGTATACCGATCAAAAAAATCGATCAGTGCACGATTTTGCCAACCACCATATTTCGTTACCAAATGCAGTGGTGTCTCAAAGTGAGCTAACGTAACAACTGGTTGGATCCCTTTTTCATTCAAGGCATCAAATAAATCATCATAAAATTGTAAACCTGCTTCATTCGGTTCCGTCTCATCCCCATTCGGAAAAATGCGACTCCAAGCAATTGAGGTACGCAAACACTTCAAGCCCATTTCCGCAAACAGTTCAATGTCTTCTGGGTACCGATGATAAAAGTCGATGGCTTCATGGCTCGGATAAAAGTTTTCCTCTTCAAGCTGCAGTGAAACTTGCTCAATACGTTTTTCACCAACTGGTAAAATATCTGCTACGCTTAATCCTTTTCCTCCTTCCAAATAAGCTCCTTCGGCTTGATTTGCGGCGATTGCGCCGCCCCATAGGAAATTTTTTGGAAATACACTCATGAAATCGCTCCTTTTAATAAATCATTTGCTACCAATGCGGTAACGTCTTTTTTCGCTTGATCCACAACTGTCAATGCATCTTCTTTGATCACACTGGTAAAGACCAACATGGTTGTCGGATCATATCCTTTTTCAATAATTTTTGCTAAGTCAAAGGTGCCAATTTTTTGCCCCTTCACGACTTGATCCCCTTGTCTCACCGAAATCTCAAACACGCCTTTTGCTAAATCAACCGTGTCTAAGCCGATATGAACCAACACTTCCGTCCCAGCAGCTGATTGGATCCCAAAAGCATGTCCAGTTGGAAACACTGTCACAACCGTACCAGTAAGTGGCGCATAAATATCGCCGGCTGATGGATAAACGGCTAATCCATCTCCCATTGCTCGAGAAGAAAATACTTCATCTTTGACATCATCAAGCGTGATCGCTTCACCAGCAACTGGTGTCATCACTTGCAGCCCTGCACCATCTTCTAAAACAGGTTCTAGCGTTTCTTCAAATCCTAATACATAGGTCAAAATAGCAGTACCGAAGAACGCAAAGGCAATGCCGATCAAATAGTACACAAAGGTGTCCCCAAAGAAAGCTGGCAATGTCGTCAATGCTGGAAAAACATAGACGATGGCCTTGGTTTGCATCATGCCCATAAACGCACCAGCAATGGCACCAACGATGGTTTGAGCAATCAACGGCTTTTTAAATTTTACCGAAAGTCCATAGACGATGGGCTCTGTAATTCCTCCAAGCAATGCTGGAAGCAAGGAAGATAGCGCCAGGCCTTTGGTTTCTTTTCTGCGAGAGCGTAAAAATACACCTAAAGCAACCCCAGCACTCGCAAATGTTGCTGCTGCGATCATCGGGCGCAGCGTATCATAGCCATATACCGCTAGGTTATTGACCATGATCGGTACAACTCCCCAATGGATCCCGATCATTACTAAGAATGTCCAACCGCCACCGATCAACAAGCCAGCCAACAGCCCACTCTTATCGCTGATAAAGTTCATGGCATTGCCTAAACCGTCCCCAAGCATTACACCGACCGGTCCAATGATCAAAACGGTCAGAGGCACCATGATCAAAAGAGCCACTAGCGATAGAGCAAAAATCTCGATACTCTTAGGAATGATCCGTTTGAGTAGGCGTTCCAAGTGCGAGTAGATATAGATCGAAACGATCGCTGGAATCACGGTACCCGAATACCCCATCAGCACAGCTGGGATGCCAAAGAAATCAACCGTCACACCGTTTTCCGTCACCATTGCTGTAAAATTCGGCTCCAGCAACGCCCCAACGATTGCTAAAGCAATAAACATATTGACTTTGAAAATCCGCGCTGCACTGATCGCTAAAAATAAAGGCAAGAAATAAAAGACACTATTGCCAGCAGCAGCTAATATTTTATAGGTGCTTCCTTCTGCGTCCATCAAATGATAGGTCGTAAAAACAACTAGTAAAGCTTTCAACATCCCTGCCCCTGCAAGCGCAACAATGATTGGATTAAAGATCGCAGACAATACATTGAAGAATCGGATAAATACATTGCCTTGTTTTTCTGTTGATTCTTCGGCATCTCCATCACTTTCCAAAGCGTTTTGGATCGAATACTTGCTCATGATCGTTTGAAAAACATCTGCCACATGATTCCCGATCACGACTTGAAACTGGCCATTTCCTTCAATGACTGACAATACCCCATCAAGCTGCTGGATTTTGTTCTTATTTTTTCGTGCCAACTCGACATCTTTCAACTTAAAACGCAATCTAGTGATGCAATGATACAGGCTAACGATATTTTGTTCCCCACCGACCTGTGCTATAATTTCACTAGCAAGTTTTGAATAATCTTTTGCCAAATGACTCACTCCCGTGTTTGATTTATAAAGCGCTTTATGGCGTTACTATAGCAGATTTTTTTCTCTCACCTGCGAAAGTTCGCAATTTGGAAACTGCTTACAAGAAAGGAAAGAAAATGGGCCTCTTAATCATTCGTTTATTGAATCTTTTAAATAATGCACCCACTGATTCCACCAACTACTATATCGGTTTGACCATGATCAACTATTACGATCAGATCCAAACTCTAAGTATTGGTGAATTCGCCGCTCTTTGCCATGTGTCAAAGTCAACCGTTTCAAAATTCGCCCGTACCTTAGGCTTTGATGACTATGGTGATTTAAAAGACAACGCAGCTTTCATCGAGAACCGCTTCAACAATCCGCTAAATTATCGCTCGAATATTTTGTCTGCTTTGGAGCAAGAAGGCGTAGACTCCTATTTTGACGCAGTGATACAAGACATCGATTATCTGCGGCATCATCTTGATCTGCCAGCCATCGAACGGGTCGCACAAGCAATTGTTTCGCATAAAAATGTCTTTGCTTTTGGAATATTATTCTCAGAATCGGCTGCTATTGATTTCCAGATCAAACTAGCTTACAACGGCAAGTTCATTCGGACCTTCCAAGACGATCTCGTACAAGAAGAAATCATCAAATCTGCCGATGAAGAATCGCTTTTTATTATTTTTACCAATTCCGGTGACTACCTGACCAAGCAACAAATTCGAAATGGAACGCCTCGAAAAGATTTCTTTGATCGAACCAAAGCCAAAGTCATTGTGATCACCGCCAACCCACAGATCTCGGAACTTCCCTTTGTCCAAGAAGCCATCATCTTCCCTCATCAAACCCATTTCCAAACCCATGCCTTTATGTATCAGTTCATCATGGATTTGATCGTATCGAAGTTCAAGCAGTTGACTGATCGAAAGCGAATGTAGTAATGACCCTCCATTATAGAAGAAGTGCATTTCCTCCATAATGGAGGGTTCTTTGTGAATGAGATGTCTCATTCATTCGTAAGCGTCACGCATTTATTCCTAGTTTCTTTGAAATTTTTTTAATCCTAGGCTGATATTTATTAAATTTCTCCTCATTTATGTTTTTTGTTTCACAAACTTCACTTCGGTATGGTATAATCATTTTGTTTTTAAGAAAACTATGGGAATACAAAGGAGAAGGAAACATGAAAAAAACTAAAATCACTTTAATCGCTGCATCATTGCTTATGGGAGGCACTCTTTTAGCTGCATGTAGTTCAGATAACGACACAGCTGCAAGCTCATCATCAACAGCAGCTTCAACTGCTGCATCAACTGAATCATCAGATGATGTTGTTTCAACTGCTTCTATCAGTGACCAAACTTCAGTCATTGAAAAAGCATTGGGTGCAGATGGTAACTGGATCGTTGCTGTAACTGCTGACATGACATTTGATAACGATGTAACCGTTGATGGCGAATTCCATGATAAAGGCGATGACTCAGCTGATATCTACCGTAAATTTGCATTGTACTCACAAGATGAAGACCGCAACGTAACAGCTGAGTACACAGTAACTGTTCCTAAATTGATCGTTAACTCAGAAAACTTCAACATCGTTCACGGTGTAATCAAAGGTGACGTTGAAGTGAATGCAAACGGCTTTGTATTGAACGGTGCAAAAGTTGAAGGTAACGTAACATTCACTTCAAAAGAATTCCAAGATTCAGCAACACTTGACGAAGATGGCGCTTCTGTAACAGGCGACGTAACAGTTAGCGAATAATCTTTCACTGGATTTCTGTGAAATAGATGAAGAAAAAACGAGGTTGACAAGTTGATCATTGATCCTTGTCAACTTTTTTTTGTTTTTTTATAAACAATTGCATCCGCTCTCATTACTAACATTGTGTAAGTAAGAACAAAGCACAAGAAAAAAACTGGCTTGCTTACGCAAAACCAGCTTCTTCTTTAGGCGCTTATTCTTCAATAACTGCCCACTTGTAATCGTATTGCGCACCGGCACCGTGAGAAACGACCCCTTTTACTTTTGGTGCACGTAAATGAGCTTCAACGTTTTGGTACACAGGGATAACCCCTTGTTGATCCATGATGATTTTCTCTGCATCCAACAAATCTTGCCAGCGGGCATCTGGATTGCCAGCATTTGTCGTGGCAGATGATTTCACTGCTGCATCGTACTCATCGCTTGTCCAACGACCTCGGTTGTATGAATTATCGGTTACAAATAGATCTGTAAAACTGCTGGCATCCGCATAGTCAGCACCCCAGCCACCCATAACGACATCAAAATCACCTGAGTTTGAACGATCAAGGCGAACGGAGAAAGGTACTGGACTTAGGCTAACTTTCACCCCATCAAGCGTATCTTGAATCGCACTTTGAATATATTCAATGGCTTTTTTGGTTGAGTCTGTGTCAGAGGCCAAAATTTCAAAACTTAAAGAATCGATTCCCAAAGCCTCTTTGGCTTTTTCCCAATGTTCTTTGGCTTTTTCTTGATCGTATTCAATGACACTTTCCGCTTCATCGACAAAATCAGTATTATCAGTTGGGTTAAAGGTCATTCCTTTTGGTATCAATCCTGTGGAAGCCAATGAACCATCACCTAAAATCGATGTCACTAATGCATCACGATCGATGGCATAAGAGATTGCTTTACGCAGATCCTCATTGCGAAATGGCGAATCTTCTTCTCGCTGATTCAACTCGATATAGGAAGTACGGGCTAATGGTTCTGACACAAACGCTTCATCATTGGCCATTTGCTGCGCCAATTCTCCTGTTAAGATGACGTCGTCCGCTTGCCCATCCTGGAATAGATTCAAAGAGGTCGATGATTCTTTTACGACACTGACATTGATCGTATCAAGTTTCACCGTATCTTTATCCCAATATTGGTCGTTCTTTTCATATGACCATTCTGTATCGGTTCCTGAACCATCAAAGCCAGCTAACACAAACGGTCCATTGTAAACGGCATTGTCGCTTGTTGAAGCATATTGATCGCCGTTGTCTTCTACGACTGCTTGGCTTTGTGGGAAGAAGGATGGAAATGCCAATAAGTATTGGAAGTATGGCGTAGGTGTCGTCAGCGTGATTTCTAATTCATAGTCGCTGACTGCTTTGATCCCCAATTCTGAGGCATCTTTTTCACCTGCTGTTATCGCTTCGGCATTGGTTACGGGCGCAAATAAGTACGCATATTCAGAACCTGTTTCCGCACTTACGGTGCGTTGCCAGCCAAAGACATAATCCGCTGCTGTTACTGGTTCTCCATTTGACCATTTGGCATCTTCACGTAATTTCAATTTATAGGTCAGACCATCTTCACTGACTTCCGCTAATTCGGCGGCACCTGCTGGTTCGGGCTTACTATCAGCATCTAAGCGGTACAACCCTTCATACACATTATTTAAAGCACTGAAACTGATCGTATCGGTGGCTAAGGATAGATCAGCACTAGGCATTTCTTGTTGAACCACAACATTAAAAATTTGTTCGGCAGCTGCTGTCCCACTACCACTTGAACTTTCACCTGTACTTGATGTCCCTCCTGTTGAGCAACCTGCTAATACGATTCCACAAACAGCGATGACACCATATCCCCATTTTTTCTTCATCTTACCTACCCCTTATGAAAATCCAAAATTTTCAGAATTATTACAAAACTCTGAATGTAAATAAGATTTTAATAAATATTAATTATAAAAGCAAGCTATTTTTCTCATTTTATTATTATTTATTTTTTATGTTAACACTGCATGTTATTATTTATGACACAAAAACAAAAAACACAAAGCGAAAGAGATCGCGCTTTGCGTTTTTTTATCTTTGGATAGAAAAGTGGATTACTCCATTTTATAGCTTTGACGCGTCACTTTCCCCTCTCGTACCGCAGCGATAATAGTTGGAATAGCCCCAATCGCCGTAAAGAGATAGACCAGACCTAAGTTCCCGTAATATTGACTCGCTTCCAAATACCCTTCACGAATCAAATCAGGTAAAATACGGAAAGCGTAGAAGACATCAACGTCTGTGTAATAATTCGCTACACTGATCGACCAGTCGATACGATTCCCGACATAGACCATAATGATCATGACGATGATACTACTAATAATACCTTTTGTACTGAGTTTTCCACCTAATAATTCATACCCTTTGATGGCACAGATCGCCATTGCGATTCCAGACAATGCAGCTACATATCCCAGTTGTCCTAATAAAATAATTGCGCCGGCACCAATCAGTGAACCAAGAAACGCGCCCACTGTTCCAGCTAGCCAATTTTCTTTTTTCTGCCCTTTTTCCCGTTCTTGTGCAAGGACCGCTTCTTGTTGTTTCTTAAAGCAAGCTTCACACGCAATGACGGGAGTGCCGCTAATAGCATACAGCGAAACCGGCTCAGTGATCGTTCCGCAGAAGGTACAAGCATTTTGGTAAGCTTTCGTCTTCAAGAAATTCGTCAATTGGTCCAACGCAGTACGGATCTTGTCCACAGTTTTCCCTGCAGTCATCGCTCCGCGTAATGTATAGGCAACTTGATATCCTTGGATCACACAGTCGGTGATCTCTTTTGACTCACTTAAAACTTCTTTGACTTCTTCTTGGTTCGGAAGTTCCCCCTCTTTGCTAAGGGAAAAATGAGCCACAAGAGAATAACTATTGTTATTCTCTTGAACTAAAAAAAGTTTATAACTATGATACGTTCCATAAATCACCCCGGTGGAAGTATCAACTGAGAGCCCCAACGGCTCGGCAAATTTGGTCAATGTCTTCTCGATCTTCTTATTCATTTTTCTCCTTCTTTCCAACAAACACTTACCTTTTTAGGTATAGCTAAAAGTTTAAGGAGAGTAGAAATGAAAGTCAATCAATTTGTTCAAAAAACCTAGTTTTTTTATTTATTCTGTGACAAATCGCCGCAATGCATCAGCAACCCCATGGTCTGTATTGCTAGCCGTCACAAAATCAGCTTTTGCTTTGACCAAATCGGGCGCATTCTCCATCGCAACACCGATACCGGCTGAAGCAATCATTGGCAGGTCATTAAAATTATCGCCAATCGCTAAGGTTTGCGCCAGCGGCACTTGGAAATAGGCCGCTAATTCATTTAGCGCCTTATCTTTTCCCACAGCTTGATGAGTGACTTCCAAATAATTCTCTTTGGATAAATAAAAGGCGCTTTCTAAAAAGTCAGCGTTCTGGCAGGCAGCATGAAGCGCTTGGATTTCTGCCGTTGTGCCGATCAAAAGAAACTTATGTACCTCAAAAGCTTCTTGTGCCAACAGTTGTTCCAATGAAGTTTCCAAAGGGGTCTCTTTGGTAATCGCCGCTTCTGCCTGTGCCCACTGATCCACTCTTTCGCAATACCACTGATCACCAGAGTAGACATTGATGGAAACGGCAGGAAAATCAGCTTTGATGCGAGCAACCAAAGTCTTTGCTTCTGCTTTTTTGACCTCATGACTAAATATTGGTACAAGCGTACCCGTATGATCGTACCGTCCAATCAGGGCACCGTTGTAGCAAGCCAAGGGCCAGTCTTCTATCTCTAATTCTTCAGCTATCGGTAGCATTCCTTTCGGGGAGCGAGCGGAAGCCAAAACAAAAGGAATCGCTTGCTGCTTCAACCGTTTGATTTCTTCAATCAAAACCGGATCGATTTGATGTTTATGATCCAAGATCGTCCCATCGATATCACTTAAAATAAACCCAATCTGCTTTTTTTCCAAATAAACCATCCTTTCCCATTCCCATCCTTTTTACGAAAGCGAATTGATCCATCGCTTTCGACCAAAACAAGCGCCGTTTCCATAAAACGAAAACAGCTTTCTTGTCCTTCTTTGCTTCCAGTTTACCATACTAGCCAATGAAAAAAAGAGTGCATCGCTGCACTCTTAGGAAGTATAGATATAAAACTCGATTTCCTTCTTGATCGGCTTTTTGATCCAGCGTTTCACAGCAGCTGCCCGCTTCAAGCCCATATGCTCATAAAAACCGTAATTACAAGTGGTATCGGTATAAAGGAAAAACGGAGCTGTTTTATCATGCTGGACCATCGCTAAGAAGGAAGTAAAGAGTTGCTTGCCTACACCCAATCCTTGTGTTTTGGGACTAACGGCAAACAAACCAACTTCGGTCTGAAAAGGAATTTGTAAGTCTTTCAACATCGCTTGATTTAACTCAGCCACCTCTTTGGCATAATGCAGCAGCGTGTTTCTCCCTTGATTAGAAAGCACTAAGCAGCCAGCATGCCACATCGTTTTCCCCCAATAGCGCATTGGATGAAGCTTCTTCCCTCTTTTACTGTCTGCTAATAAGATACCGACAGCTTCACCATTTAAAAGAGCCACACGTGAATAGGTAGCACGGGCAAGTTCATAACACAAAAAGACATGAGCAAAGTGTTTGGCGGTCTTCTGGTCAAATTGCTTGTCGTAGTTCCAGCTATCAATAATTACTTGCACAAGCGCAGGCAGATCTTCTCGTTTAAATGGTCGATATGTTACTTGTTTATTCATTCTATCTTCCTCCCAGTAGTTGACTATCTTTAGTATAAAGTTTACAGTAACTGTAAAGTCAAGGAGGAGCGCCATGAAAACCAAATTAAAAGTATCGGAAATGGCACGCTTAGCGCGAATCAATCCTCGGACACTCCACTATTATGACGAGATTGGGCTATTTCAACCAAACAGCAAAGACGAGAACGGGTACCGGTATTATTCCCTTGATCAACTTTTGGATCTCGGATTGATCCTGTCATTGAAAGAATTATCGATGCCCTTAAAAGAGATTCAAACAGCGTTGCAGGGGGATGCCGAGACCATGAGAAACTTATTGGAAGCCAAGCGGCAAACCATCGATGAAAAAATTCAGCAGTTGTCCAACATCCAAAAAATCATCGAACGAAAAGCAGCGGACTTGCGTCTGGCTGCAGAAAAAACTTCCCCCTTCACCTTGAAGGAACAGCCAGAGGAGTATTTCTCCCTTAGTCCTAGATTAAACGGCAGCAGCATCCCAGAGATGATCACCCAAGCCTACGACCTTTTGATGGCACAGCCTTATCTTTTCTCGAATAACGAATACGGTTTTATGATTCGGACGAACAAAGACAATACGCAGGACATCGACTACGTTTATGTGCGGCAAGAAGAACCACAACGAGCTTCCTTCGTGAAACCAGCAGGTTGCTATTTAACCACCATTTATCAGGGGGATGACGAAGGATTGAAGCAGTTCTATCAAAAACTCAAGCAGCTGATTGCAGCGCACCAATGGCAAATCGATGACTACTTCTATGAACGATCGATCCATGAAACGACCCTTAGCAACGAGCAAGCTTATTTGACAGAGATCCAAGTACGGATTTTATCTGAGGAATAAGGATTCGTCTAAACAACACTAAAAAGTAAATGAAAAAACGCAACGACCACGAGCAGTTTCTTTCGCCTCGCCGTCGTTGTGTTTTAATTAAATCAAATGGTTTTCTTTCAACAGATCGCCAATGTAGGTATGTTCGGTTTTCTTAACGAATCCTTCCAATAGTTTCCGTTCGATAAATGGTAGCTCCATTTCCGTGATTTTTTTCTTATCGGTCAGATAATAGACAGCTTTGGCCAAGGTACGCAGATCATAAGCGGAAGCAAACACTTCTGGTACCCCGCGTTCCACATCTAATAGCTGATAAACAGCCTCCATTGCAGTCCGAACGGAATACTCTGTTGTAAAAACAGTGTCTCTTTCAGTCTCTGCGAAATTACCGATAAAAGCTAAGTTTTTGGAGCCATTTGGAATAACCAATGGCCGATCCCCTGGCTCACGCAGCATGAAGTAGGAAGTGATAAACGGCATGTAAACCGGAACTGCCACACTTGATTCTTTTGAAATGCGTTGGATTTCTGCTTCCGGCACGCCTAAATGGTAAAGCAGTTCTTGCACGATTTCTTGTCCCGAACATTGTTCAATTGGTTTTTTGATGTAGTTTCCTGGCGTATTTGACAACAATCCATACACCCATGTGATCGTTTGTTGGTCTTTTTGTTCTTTAAAGTGCGGTTGGCGATGGGTCGCAAAGCTCATCATCCAATTGGAATCTTTGATGGTGATGATCCCGCCAGTGACGATTCTGCCTGTTCGCAACTTGCGATGGGTCAATTTTTCTAAATAAGGTTCCACATCAAAATTTTGCCAAGTGACAGTTGCCGAAACAAACCAGCTTTCTTCAGGTAAGTTTTCATAAAAGACTTCTGGATGACCAAACTCAGGCGATTGCGCCGCCAAGTTTTTCCATAAACGCCAGCTACCACCAGGTGCTTTTGAGATAGGCGCTGGAGTATAATGGTCCCCTTGCGTGGAACTTTCAGTGATCGATCCGTTGGTAACAAAGACCAAGTCATCTTCTGACAAAGGAATTTCTTCGATTGCCCCCGCTTTTTCTAGCACAAGTTTTTGAGCAACTTTTTCCTCGCCCACGATCCGAACATCGATATTGCTGACTGTGCATTCATATTGGAAGTCGACTCCTTGTTCTTCCAAATAAGCAAGTAGTGGTTTGACCAATGACTCATATTGGTTGTAACGGGTAAATTTTAACGCGGTAAAATCAGGCAAGCCATCGATATGATGCACAAAACGCAACACATAGCGACGCATTTCAATCGCCGAATGCCATTTTTCAAAGGCGAACATCGTACACCAGTATAGCCAAAAATTGGATTCAAAGAATTCTTCGCCAAAAACATCTTCGATTTTTTTCCCGATCAATTGATCTTCTGAAGTCATAAATAATTGAGTCAATTCTTTTTGTGCTGTAGCAGACAAGGTAAATTCTCCATCATCTGCTGCTCGTTGGCCGCGATTGTGGATGATCCGACAGTTAGACGAATTTGGATCATCGTGATCCAACCAGTAAAACTCATCTAACACTGAAGCATCTTCCACCTCCAAAGACGGAATCGAGCGAAATAGATCCCACAGACACTCAAAATGATTTTCCATTTCTCGACCGCCGCGGGTCACAAATCCATCATGGGGAATGAATTTTCCGTCTAATGAACCGCCTGATAAAGAAAGTTCTTCAAGGACGTGGATTTTCTCACCAGCCATATGGCCGTCACGGATCAAGAAGACTGCCGCAGCAAGTCCTGCTAATCCCCCACCAACAATATAGGCTTCTTTCTTTTCGACATCTTTCGGTTTTCTGCTTCTTGCAAAAGCTTCGTAATTTCCGTTCGTATATCTCATGTAGATCCCTCCTAATATTGGTACGTTTTTATGGTATCAGTAACTATTTTTTTTGACAAAAATTTGTACTAGTAAAAACAAGTGATTTTGACAAATCGGCCTTTTTGTCAAAAAAACAGGGCAAAGCCCCACCTTTTAAAAAGATCTGCGCCCAACCCCAAAAGCGCCCCTAAGAAAACTGATGGCAGCTTTCTTAGGGGCGTTTCTAACAAAGGACAAACCCTTTGCCTATTCAATGAAACATTTATTTCACTCGTAGAGCGAAGCTAGCAGTCGAAAAGCCTGATTGTGCTTCGGTGACTGTATAACCCGTGCTTGGCGCATGGATATAGCTTGTATTACTGGTAGCGATCGCTACGTGGTAGGTATTCCCTTTTTGACCCCAGAACAGCAAGTCGCCAGCTTGTGCTTGCGAGACAGGAATGATCGTCCCTGCGCTTTCTTGTGGGACTGTCCAATCACCGATGTTTTTGCCCGTCACTTTTAAGAAGACATAACGTGTAAACCCAGAACAGTCGAAGACATCTGGTCCTTTGCCTCCCCATTGATAAGGAGTGCCAATATGTTTTCTAGCTTCTGCAACGATCGCTGCTCCGTTCACGCTCATCGGAACATTGGAATTGCCTGCGTTGTTATTGTTGCCAGGAGTCGTTGCACTGACTTCCTTCACATACGCTGCAGATACCCAGCCACCCGTTGATAACTTATACCAAGTGGCGTTGCCATTGACTGACGTACCTTGTTTTTGAGCGACTGCTTTGAAGGTAGCATTGCTGCCCAAACTGCTGACTACACTTGCAGAAGTCGATGCATTTGAGCGGACATTCATACCAGTGGTTGTTTGGAACGTTTTATTGATGGCTTGCTCACTCGCATTGTTTGAGCCGTTTGATGAACCAGTGTTGCTTGAACCTGTGTTTGAATTATTGTTATTACTTGTATTTCCAGAACTAGACGTGACGTCACGCACATATGCCGCTGTGATCCAGCCACCAGTCGATACTTTGTACCAAACATTGGTGCCGCCAACGGATGTGCCATTTTTCTGGGCAACGACCTTCACCGTCGTGCTGTTGCTTAGGCTGCCAACGACACTCCCGCTTGTTGAGGCACTCGAACGGACATTCAATGCCGCTGTTGTTTTCACGTTCTTGTTGATAGCCGTTTCTGCAGAAACACTTGTGTTGCCGCCAGAAGAACTATTGCCTGTCGAGCTGCTGGAAACATCTTTGACATAGGCCGCCGTGATCCAACCGCCTGTGGACAATTTGTACCAAGTGGTCGTGCCATTCACCGACGTTCCACTCTTTTGTGCAACGACTTTCACCGTCGCATTGCTGCCTAGTCCACGTACGACACTAGAACTAGTCGTTGCATTTGAACGGACGTTCAATGCAGTAGTCGTTTTCACTGATTTCGAAATTGCTTTTTCCGATGAAGACGACGAATTGGACGAGCCAGTATTGGCAGAAGAAGAGCCTGAGGTGCTTTTCACATAAGCACCTGAGATCCAGCCGCCTGTTGATAGCTTATACCATGTTGTATTGCCATTCACTGAGGTACCGTTCTTTTGAGCCACCGCAGTGATTGTTGTATTTGCTCCTACGCCACTTACGATAGAGGCACTTGTTGAAGCATTTGAACGAACATTCAGTGAAGCTGTTGTTTTAAATTGTCGATTGATCGCCGTTTCAGCTGACGATCTGGCAAGAGTAGCAGTTGTGTTGGTTGATGACGAAGCGTTTGTCGTTTCGGTCGCATGAGCAAGAGACGTAAAGACACCTGAAGTCGATGCTAACGCTGCTGTGATACCCAATCCTTTTTGTACGAAAAGGGACCGTTTTTGTTTCACTAAACGCTTACGTTTGATTTTCCGAGATTCCAATAAAACACCCCCTGTACCCCATTTTAACAAAAATTAATATTTTTTGATATTGTTTTCGTTTTGTATTTTTTTAATTTACGTTTAATAAAACGTGTCATTTATTTTCCTGCGTTATTATTTTTGATCACTTTCTCTTTGGTGTTGCTCAATGGCACTCTATTTACAAAGATTTCTATAAACTACAGAAAAACGCTATTTCATTCAACGTTATTTTAATTCGCGAATAAAAACAGGATTTTTTTTGCAAACAAACCCACTTTTTGAAAAACAAGACTGTTATTTGAATAACATTTCTTTCCAGATCCCCTTTTTCAAAAATCGATACTAAAATCACCCATTTATCATTCCTTTTTTACACGAGGGATTCTGTGAAAAAGTTGCTTCAAAAGGAACGCCGCTTCCAGCTGTGTGATCGACGCTAAGATGAGATCCTGTTACATCGACTCCAACCGGATGCGAATTTCTTGATAGAGAAGTCCCTCATCTCTGCCAAAAGAAATATTTTCACAATGTATATTACGAGAAAGATTATAACACCAAGGAGAAAACCAAGGATTTGCATAAGTTTGTGAAATCATGCTATACTTAAAAAAAAGGAAGAGGTGACCGAGTATGAAAACAAAGACGAAAGAAAAAGTTTATGCTGAACGACAACATAACTATAAAACGAAAAAAGAAGAGATTTTCAAAAAAGCCCTAGATTCCGTACCGACCACAGACAAGAAAAAAGAAGAACAGAAAAAGAAAGCGTAGACTCCTGCGTTTTCTTTTTCTGTTGATTTATAAAAAAGACGAGACTTCACCGATTTTGGCGAATCTCGTCTTTTTCACAATTTTTTTTGTAAACACATGATGCTCCCTATGACTGCCATAAATCCTAGTATCTCCACCACTGTGAAGTGATCATGAAAAACAATGATCGATAAGAAAGCAGCCAGCAATGGCTCAACTGCCGTTAAAACTGTTGCAAGTGTTGAGGATAAATAGCGTAAACTTGTTAAAAAAATCAAATACGCTAGTGCTGTTCCAAATAAAATGACCACCAGCAAATAAAGAATCACTTGAACGTTCAGTTGACTATCAATCTGCCACATTGGATGAACCACATTCGCCAAGCCTCCACCAATCAACATCCCCCAGCCGACAATTGGTAAACTCCCATATTTTTGCAAGAGTTTACGCGGCTGTATAGAATAAAAAGCTAGTGATATCGCTGATGCTAACCCCCAGCCTAGCGCAGATTGGGAAGTCGCTAATTGCTCAATCTGTCCTTTTGATGCCACAGCCGTCACACCAAGTAAGGTTACCAGTAACCAGAAACATGTCTTTAAAGAGGGGAGCTGCCTTTTGGCTATCGCAGCATAGAGTAAAACAAAGAAAGGTCCTGTATATTGAATAATCGTTGCAAAAGAAGCATTGCTTTGCTCAATCGTTTTAAAGTAGGTAAATTGAACGAGAAACATGCCTAAGAAAGAAAACAAGAGCAGCTGAATGAAGTCCTTTTTCTCACGAAATGGGGAAATCAAACGGGCGCGATCCTTTAACCCAATACTCAGCAACAAACACCCTGAAAGAACCAATCGTGTTGAAACGAGCCAATTTGCTGTAATACTATATTTCGTAAATAAAATTTGTCCAGCGATGCCAGAAACTGCCCACAAAGCTGCTGCTGAACAAGCATAAACAATCCCAACTGTTTTTTTCATAAAAACACCTTTTGTCTTTCACTTTACTTTGTTAGTATTATACCGAATCAGATAGTGAACTTTTGT
Source organism: Enterococcus sp. DIV1083b (assembly GCF_051713705.1). Lineage (NCBI taxonomy): Bacteria > Bacillati > Bacillota > Bacilli > Lactobacillales > Enterococcaceae > Enterococcus > Enterococcus sp. DIV1083b. Next base: position 844,904 of record NZ_JBIOQJ010000001.1, on the reverse strand, counting down.
CAATATCCTGATTGTTTTTAACACTATTCTGTAAAAAGGTGGTGCGGTATGTACTTTGAACGCACAGAAGAAAACGAAGAAACGACCAAACATACAACTACAAATCGCTCCTTCGCAATTTATCAACGTTGCTTGCAACAAAGGCGTGGCGACCAATTGCCTCTGCATTGGCACGACGAGCTGCAAATTGTATGGGTCGAAGAAGGTAGCTTCGTGTATACGATAGACGACGAGCAAATTTTGCTAAGCAAGAATGAGGCGATCATTATTAATAGCCGTGTACTCCATGGTGCTGTTTTAGCTTCACAAAACGTCCGATATTGCTGCTTTGATTTTTCTTCAGGCTTTATTGCTGACCCTGTTTTTAAAGAAGCGATCGAACAATTAGTCCACGATCGCACCCGCAGCTATCGGCGCTTAACCTTAACCGCCCAACACCAAGCATTTGTTCAAACCGTGCGTCTGCCTCTGCTTATTGAACAACGATTTACTCTCTATGAATTGTTTTTAGCTGCCCTTTCACAGCTAATGGCTGCAAGACCTGCTTCACCAAAGAAAGAAACTATCTACTTAATGCTGGCATTTGTCCATGAGCATTATCAAGAACCATTAACGGTTCCTGCGATCGCTAAAGCTGCTGCCATCAATACACGTACTTGTACCGCCCTTTTTCGGCAATACACGACATTGACCCCAATCAACTATCTGATTGATTATCGATTGTCTCAAGCCAAAAACCTATTGATCGAAACGGATGAGCCGATCTCAACCATCTGCTACCACGTTGGCTTCAATCACTTGAGCTACTTTAGCAAAAGATTTCAGCGTAAATTTGGTTTAACGCCGCTACAGTATCGTAAAACCTATCGCGAAGATGATAGAAATTAGCTGATCGGTACCAACAGAGCCTCTCATCTAGATAAATTTTGCTATATTCTATAAGCGTTTCAGTACTTTTTTCACTTTTACGCTCATTGGTCCATAAGAATCTCTTTGAAATCCTTTTCTAAAAACCACACACCCAATATTTAGTAGGCGAAAACATGTTCCTACAACATATTGTGGATAAACCTGTTGAAACTGTGCATAACTAAAAAGCCTGCGATTTTTTCGCAGACTTTTTTATTTATTGACATGCTTGGATTAATCTAGAGATAAATAATAGCTTACATTATCTGGTAGCGGTTTAAAGCCATTCTTTTTGTAAAAATCTGCTGCTGGCATACTTTCTTCGGTATCTAACAGGATCGTTGGGATCTCTTTCTTGAGCAGATCCTCTTTGATCCTTTCTAAAAAAGTGGAACCCAGGCCTTTTCCTTGGTGCGTGCCAGTAATTAAAAAGGTATCGATCACATACTCTTTTCCTTGATACCAGGGCTTGATAAAGCCTAATGAAAGACCAATCAATTCATTCGATGCTCGGTCTGTTAGTCGATAACCAATAAAAGTATTCATTGCCATCATTGATGATACATAGTCGGTGATTTGCGGCACTGTCAATTGGTCATTCCATGGTTCTGCTGAAAATACGGCAATATAGTGGTCCACGACTTCTGCTAAATCCGCCGTGGTTAATTCACGCATGCTTACATTCTTTTCCATCCTATCTCCTGCTTCCATCTCTATTTCGGTAAGGGCCTATACTCGAGGAATCCACTAGTTTTTGTGCGTGTATCAATTATCGATTCGTTTGGCATAGCCATTGCCATAACTCGTATAACGACGCTTTGGGTTGACGGCCATTTTTTTATGAATCTCTGCTTCAAGATCGATGGAAAGGATTTCCGCTAACCCAAGAAGATAAATCGCCACATCCGCCAATTCTTCTCCTACCTCTTGTTGCTTCCGATACGCGTCAAAGGCTTCCCCTACTTCACCATATAAAGCCAAAAACTCTTTTTCAATATTTGTGACATTGAATTGGTGATCGATTTTGTTTTGATAAATCGCTTTTTGCATTTCTGAAAGTTTCATAGTCGCTCCTTTTGGGATAGTATACCATTTAATTAAAATTCAAAATAGAAACTTAGTAAAAAAATCACCTCAAAAAATAGTGACCCCCAAAACGTTAGAATGTTGTTCTAACTTTTGTAGGTCACTCTAGTATAGGATTCATCCTGTTTTGTTTATTCTGCCCGCTCCAATTCAGCAGATTTGATTTCAACCCGTTGAGCGATTTTTAAAAATGGAAAATAGATTGCTACACAAACGACGATGATGATCACTTGAACCAAAACAACTTTAAAATCCCCTTTTGATGCCAACAATGCACTAAGAATTGGTGGTGTCGTCCAAGGAACCATCACAGAAAGCGGCTCAATGAATCCTACTGCGGTAGCAAAGTAGCCAATCAACGTCGCAACAATTGGACTTGCAACGAAGGGAATGATCATGGGTAAATTGAAGACGATCGGTAAACCAAAGATGATTGGCTCGTTGATATTAAAAATACCCGGAGCTAGGGATAGATTGACGACATCCCGAAAAGGTTGGTAATTGCGGACGAATAAGAGTACTGCAATGATCAAGCTGATCGTAAATCCAGTCCCGCCTAGTTGTGCGAAAACCGTCACGAATGCTGAATTTAAGATATTGGGTGGCGTAGCGCCTTCTTGCACGGCTTGCATGTTTTCATTCATATTGACTAACAGCAATGGATCTAACAAGGTGCCATTGATGACGGTTTGGTGAATGCCTAAAGTAAACAGAAAATTGCCCGTTGAATAGATGATCAAGAACCCAAAAATCGATGTGTTCAACAAACGCAGTGGTTCTTGGATCACTGTTGAAATGATTTGAATCAGGTCGGTATCAAAGGCTGCTAGCACGGTCGCAACTACGGCAAAGAAGGAAATCACCAAAATAGCAGGGATCAACGTGCTGAAGGATTTGCTGACGGCAGGAGGAACTTGATCCCCTAAATTGATTTTTAGGTGCTTGTTTTCTGACAGTCGAATAAATAATTCCGTGGCAACTAACCCACAAATGATTCCAGAAAACATCCCCTTGGTCCCGACATCGTCAAATAGCATCACACCACTGATGGTCACTTCTGCTTGAGCGCCTTCTGGCATCACGGCATGAGCCATCGCCAACATGACCACTAAGCAAGTCGTTGCCACAAAGGTTGCATTGATGGCGCTCGGATTGTTTTTGTTGCGGCAAAGAAAATAAGCGATCATCGGGGCGATCAGCAGACCGGCGATATTCAATGTTCCATTGGTGATGGAATTGCCAAACACTTGCATTCGCGCCAAGGCAGCCCCTTCTAAAAACCATGGAAAGAAGACATTATTAAACAACACAGCGATCCCTGCGATAATAAAGGCAGGCATTAAGGTCGCAAACGCATCACGAAGACTTTTGAGATGAACCTGATTGCCGAGACGGACCGAAAACTCTGTAAATTTATCTAAAAACGTGCGCTTTTCTGCTGCCATTTTTGTTCCTCCTATTCTGTATATGGGTTTGTATAGATCGTACCACCATTCGTTTTGATCACTTCTTTGAACCATTCATACGATTTTTTCGGTACACGTTTCATATCTCTCAACTCATGGTTGCCGCGATTGACATACACGAGTCCGTATCGTTTCTCCATATCACCTTGCGAGCTCAAAATGTCGATCAGCCCCCAACCAAGATAACCAAGACAGACCACTCCATCTTCCACCATCGCTTCAAACATCGCTCGAATATGCTCTTGATGATAGGCAATACGGTAATCATCTTGAATCGGTTCTTTGCCATTCCAATGCTCTCTGACACCAATCCCGTTTTCAATCGGAAACACTGGCAACCGGTACCGCTGATAGACTTTATTTAAGACATCACGGAAGCCGAGCGGATCAATTTGCCAATTCCATTCCGTCGTTTCAATATAAGGATTGTCTTGTTTTCCAAAAGTCATGTACCGATTCGGCGGCGTTCCTTCAGGAATTTTTTCAGCATTCAAGGTAGAAGAAGCATAATAGCTAAAGGCAATGTAATCATTTTTCTGCGCTGCGATCGCTTCTAATTCCCCAGGTAAAATATTCATATTGAGTTGATGATTTTTCACGTATCGGTCTTGTGCTGTCGAATACTTGCCGTGCACATAGCAATCTAATAAAGTAAAATTCGCAAATTCATCAAACTCTCTTGCTGCTTTGATGTCTTGTGGACGACAAGTCGCTGGATACGCCTCAGAATACGCCAGCATGCCGCCGATCTTCGCATTTGTTGTTTCATGAAGATAATTACAGAGTTCTGCATGGCAAACCATGACATTGTGGAAAATCTGATACAATTCTTCTGTCGTTTCTTCCCCTTCTAAATAGCCGCTGATCTTAAAACCATGGTCTTGGTGGAAAAGATTTTGTTCGTTAAAGGTTAACCAATAATGGACTTTATCCGCAAAACGATCCACCATTTCTTTTCCGAAACGAATGAATGCGTCCTTCACTTCTTTGCTGATGAACCCGTTATAGGTTTTCGCCAGATGCAGAGGCATATCAAAATGGTACAAACAAATCATAGGCTCGATCCCTCGAGCTAACAGATCATCAATAAAACGATCGTAATAGGCGATCCCTTCTTCATTAAAGGCACCATCTCCATCGTGAACGACCCTTGACCAAGAAATTTGGAAACGATACATGTTCATCCCCAAATCTTGCATATAATCAAAATCTTCTGTATACGCATGATAGTTATCATTTGCTACATGCCAATCGCTAGCCTGTTCCGAAGCTTCCCGTATATCATAAACGGATAAGCTTTTACCGCCTTCATTCCAACCACCTTCTGTCTGCATACTGCTGACACTGTTTCCCCAGTAAAATTTTTTCATATTGATTCCTCCATCATTTGTATTCGCTTACAAAACCTATTATAATTAGGTGAAATAGGCATGTAAATTTTTCAAAAACTCATGTAAAGCTTTTTCTATACATGTGAATTTCAGCGGATTCTTTAGTGATAGACCTTGTTTTTATCCCCTTCAAACAAAACTCAAGTCCATGAATTTCTTTACATAAGGAGTGATGACTATGACAAAATACAAAGAGATCGTTGATCAGTTGCGGACGAATATTTATGAAGGTGTTTTTCCAGCTTTATCAAAACTACCGGAACAAACGGCGTTAGCCAAACGATTTCAAACCTCGCGAATGACGATCCAAAAAGCGCTAAATCAACTGAAGCAAGAAGGCCTGATTTCCACCAAAAGAGGTCATGGCACCTATGTCAATTCAGCGACCTACCAAGGACAGATCAATGAGTATATCGGTTTAGTCAACCGATATGGCGGACGGCATAAAGTGCAAAGTAAAATCATTAGTTTCAATGTACGTTTTCCAGAAGCCAACGAAATGGATTACTTGTCTTTGCGAGAAAACGAACCTGTTTATGATATCGTACGACTGCGCTATGTTGATAACGAACCCTTTGAATTGGAGTACACGATCATGCCCATCAAAACCATTCCCGATATTGATATGGCGATCCTTGAACACTCGATCTATCGATATATCACTGATTCCTTACATCTCAAAATAGGTCCCGCCATACGTAAAATCCGTGCCGACAAAGCAGATTCCTATGATATCAAATATTTAGAAGTCGATCCCAATGATCCGATCTTAGAATTAGAACAAGTTGCTCGTCTCTCCGACGGACGGCCCTTCGAATTTTCGCAAACTCGTTATCCATACCAAAATCGTGAGATTTACTATCTTTCTGAACCTTAATGGCAAAAAAACAAGTCTGAAGAAAACTCAGACTTGTTTTTATTGTCCAGGGAAGGTGAATTCGTTAAGATTCTTCGGTTTTTTTCGCCGTTCGCTCAGGGCTGACCCAAACGCCGCTGCCGTAGCCAAGGATGGTCTTGACGGCTGGAATAAAGGTTGTGACGATCGTTATGGCATTGATCATCCAGTAAAACAGCATGTAAAAAGGGGCAAAACGGAAATACTTCAGCTTGCTGCGGTTATCATCCGCCAAGAGGCTGGTAAATAGCTGCATGACCCCCGCAATCATCTCGAAACAAACGAAGAGAAAGGCCATCGTAAACATATGATAGATCCGTTCGTAATTCCCAGTTGCACCATAATAGATCAGATAGAAGACAAACAAGGCAGATGAAAGCCAGAAAAAGAATGACCAAATGATACTTAATGTTTGATCGACAAACATAGCGGTTCGACCAATGTTTTCAAAAGGATGCAAAAAGACCTTTTTAAAGTTGGTCAGCCATACTTCTGTACCGCCCTTCGCCCAGCGTTTCCGTTGTCGGTAGAGCATCTTGAGTGTTTCTGGCACCTCCATGAAAAACATCACTCGTGAAGCAAATAAAGACAGCCAACCTCGGAATTGGTGGTCCCAGGCAATACTGATATCTTCTGTTGCTCGATTTTGTCGAAACAGACCCACGTCCATCAATGCCGCGCGTCGATACATCGTATTGGCACCGCTATAGGCATAGATGACGCCAAAAACGGCTTGCTGGGTCCGTTTGATAATTCCTACGATACTTGAAAATTCAACGGTTTGTGATTTTCCTACGATCGTTGTGCGGTTTTGAACGTCCATATTCGCCGTAATGGCAGAAATATTGATGGAGTCTTGACGGATGAAATAATTGACATATTTCCATAACGCATCAGGTTCAGGAACCGTATCTGCGTCGTTGCTCAAGATCAATTCCCCTTTGGCAAACCCTACCCCAATATTAAAGGCATGGGCTTTTCCTTGGTTTTTTTCAATGCGCAACACTCTTAGATTTGGGTACTGTTCCATCAATCGGTCTAATATCACAGGGGTTTTATCCGTTGAGCCATCATCAGTCACCAACACCTCATAATTGCTGTAGTTCAGATTGTTCATTAAATAATGAATCGTGTCTTCAATAACGATTTCTTCATTGTGAGCTGGTACCATAATCGTGATCATCGGCTCGATCTCTTCGGGGATCGGTATCCACTCTAATTGTCGATAACGGAACAAAAAACGATTGCAGATCACCCCGATGAACCAAGCAAAGCCACCTAAAATCGGATACGTGAACAGAATCATTAAAACGACTGTTAAAAATGTGTCCAACCACGGGAACCCAGTATCAAAATTGACAACCATCAGCCCACCGCATTTCTACGGAAAAGTTCTTGGATCTCTCTTTCTCCGATGTTTTGCTCCGGTGCAACCGCGTAGTATTTTGCCCCGTGACGTTCTTCTTTCGTCCCGAAGCGTTCTTCGTAAAATGCTTCTAGCAACTCTTTGCGTTTTTCCAAGTCAGCTTCATCATGCATCGATTGCTTTTGCAGCAATCGTTTGAAGCGGCGGTTGTTCCTCAAAGTTAATAAAGTAAACGTAAGAACTAAAATCAAAAAAGAAATGCCTAAAAATAACGCTAGAAATTCGAAAGTGACAGCTTCTTCTAAATAGGTCCGAAAGGCGATCCGATCCGCCAGATTCGGCAGGGTCAACGGAATGGCCAGCCAGACAAAGGGAACCAAGACCATCAGCCAAGCAAGAATCGTCAAAATCGTTTGGCGGGTCTTTAAAGCGGAACGACCTTTTTGAAAATACGCATCGGTGACCAACCGTTCTTTGACTTCTTCCCGTGTCACTCGTTGTTTCATTTTACTCACTCCTTAAAAAATATTTTTTATTTGCTGTGAAGAAAAAGAAGCAACAAAAGCAAGTCGTCTGGACCTGCTTCGTTCTTCTTCTGTTTGTTTCACTTAGATTTCTTGCCAACTTTCAACGCATTGAACAGCGTGTGAAATTGGCCTTTAAAGGACATCACTTGCTCAAACACATCTTCCCCATCATTCAGCATCTTGACCGTCACCCAGCCTAATGCTTCGGTGATACCACTAGCCACACTGGCATTGATTGCAGCTCCAGCAACGGTGCCGACTGCTGGGACGAATTTCAAGATATTGCCAACGGCACTGCGACCAAAACTCACAACGACTAGCTCTTTCGAAATACTTTTCGCTAACCCTTCACGCCATGTTCGCCCAAAAATACGATACAAACGTGCCATCATCGTCATTTGAACTGGCACAAGTAACACTGCATCTGAAAAGGGAATCGGTGAACAGCCGATGATCGCCGCCGTCAAAGAAGCCGCATGGATCGTACGGTGGGCTTTTTTCCGCGTTTCATCATCTACGCCAACCAAAAACTCCTCAAACACCTGATCAAATTGATCCTTGCTTTTCGCTAACACTTTTTCCGCCTGGGCTTTTGATCCGTCATAGCCTTTCATCACCAGGGCAGCCGATTTTTTCGGCATTCGCTTCATGACATCCGCAAAAAAAGAAGTAAACTCCGCTTCTTCTTGCAACTCTTCTCCCATTTGACTTTGCTCGACTTGAACGGACTGTTCCGTTAATAATTCATTTTCGTTTTGCTTCTTTTTGCGTTTTATCCATGGTTTTTTCAAAGAAATGTCTCCTTCTTTCGACTCGTTGTTCATTTAAAAATCAAAGTGAGCCATGATTTTGTTCCTCTTTCTATTTTAGCTCAGGTTTTTCAAGATAGCGAAAATGTAGCTTGAGAGAGCTTACACTTGCTGAAAATGCAAATTTGCATCTTTAGATTATTTATTTATATTATCGTTTTTTTATGCTATGATACACAAAAGGAGTGGATCGAATGAAAAAGAAATTGAATTGGAAAGTCCTTTTTTATCTAGGCTTATTGACTTACTTTCTTTTAAGCGGGATCTTCGCATTCTTTGGCGTCGAAATACCGTTTCTTTATAAACGTTGATCTTCACGTTTTCTCAGAACCATATCATTCAACTCTTTGCTCTATGTTGAGAGAATCCATCATTCTATCGTCCATTCAATCTAATCAGAAAAGGTGATTTTCTTGTCCATTTTATTTGATCTATTGCAGCTGCTTGCCGTTATCTGTATCGCGTATTTATTGTTCACAAAAAACCATTTCCTCAAACAATTAACTGCTGTTCAGAAAATGGTCTTTGTCGTTTTATGTATTTCGGTGATACTGCCGGCTCTCTACGAATTTATTACTGGTTTTGCGCAGGGATTTTGGGAACGGTTGTAATTGACGTTCCTTAGAAAACACGCTGCCTTTACAAGACAAATAGATAGCTTATGTCTACCAATCCTTTCTCCTTTTATTCAAGCAATGAACCAATTCTTTGGTGCTTAGAATACTAAGAAGAAAGGTTTTTTGTCTTTATCTGTGTTGAAGTATTTTTAGATCGCACAAAAAAAGAACCCCTCAAAAGAGGAGTTCTCAAGGCTTGCTTACATCATGCCGCCCATACCCATTGATGGGTCCATTGCAGGAGCTGCTGGCGCTGCTGGTTCTGGTTTGTCGGCAACGACTGCTTCAGTCGTTAACAATAATGCGGCAACAGAAGCTGCGTTTTGTAATGCAGAACGCGTCACTTTTGTTGGGTCAACGATCCCAGCTTCTAGCATGTTTACCCATTCGCCAGTTGCTGCATTGAAACCAACGCCTAAGTCAGCGTTTTTCAATTTGTCGATGATCACTGAACCTTCGTAGCCTGCATTTTCAGCAATTTGACGAACTGGTTCTTCTAAGGCACGTAAAACGATTTTGACACCTGTTGCTGCATCGCCATCTGTTTCGATTTCTGCAACTTTGTTGATGACATTCACTAAGGCAGTTCCCCCACCTGAGACCATGCCTTCTTCAACAGCGGCACGTGTTGCATTCAATGCATCTTCAATACGTAATTTCAATTCTTTCAATTCAGTTTCAGTTGGTGCCCCAACTTTGATCACTGCAACCCCACCAGCAAGTTTTGCTAAGCGTTCTTGTAGTTTTTCACGGTCAAAGTCAGAAGTTGTATCAGCGATTTGGTTTTTGATCAATTGAACGCGTGCGTCAATTGCTTCTTTTTCACCAGCACCTTCAACGATTGTTGTGTTGTCTTTATCCACAACCACTTTGCTTGCTTGACCTAAGTTATCGATGGTTGCATCTTTCAACTCAAGGCCTAAGTCTTCAGTGATCACTGTGCCACCAGTTAAGATCGCAATGTCTTCTAGCATTGCTTTACGACGGTCACCAAATCCTGGTGCTTTCACTGCAACAACATTGAATGTTCCACGGATTTTGTTCAATACAAGTGTTGGTAATGCTTCGCCATCAACGTCATCAGCGATGATCAATAATGGTTTTGATTGTTGTAAGATTTGTTCTAACAATGGCAAGATATCTTGGATGTTAGAGATTTTTTTGTCAGTGATCAAGATGTATGGATTTTCTAACGCTGCTTCCATTTTATCGTTGTCAGTTACCATGTATTGTGATAAGTAACCACGATCAAATTGCATTCCTTCCACAACATCTAATTCTGTTTCGATCCCTTTTGATTCTTCAATAGTGATAACACCGTCATTGCCGACTTTTTCCATTGCATCAGCGATGTATTGACCAACTTTTTCACTACCAGAAGAAACAGCACCAACTTGTGCGATTGCTTCTTTTGAATCAACGATTGATGAAATGTTGTGTAGCTCTTCTACAGCCACTTTTGTTGCCATTTCGATCCCACGACGAATACCTAATGGGTTCGCACCAGCGGTGACATTTTTCAATCCTTCACGAACGATTGCTTGTGTCAATAACGTAGCAGTCGTTGTTCCGTCACCAGCGATATCGTTTGTTTTTGAAGCGACTTCAGAAACAAGTTTTGCGCCCATGTTTTCAAAATGATCTTCTAATTCGATTTCTTTAGCGATCGTTACACCGTCATTTGTGATCAATGGTGAACCGTAAGATTTTTCTAAAACCACGTTACGACCTTTAGGGCCTAAGGTTACTTTTACTGTATCTGCTAATTTATCTACCCCACGAAGCATTGCTGCGCGTGCGTCTTCTGCAAATTTGATTTCTTTTGCCATGATTTCATCACCTCAAGTATTTTTTATTTTTCTTATTCTACTACTGCAATGATATCTTTTGCAGCAACGATCAAATATTCTGTTCCTTCATATTTCACTTCTGTGCCAGCGTATTTTTCGAACATTACTTGTTCGCCAACGTTGACAGCAACAGGAGCTTTTTCACCGTTTTCGAGCGTGCGTCCTTCGCCGACTGCAATAACGGTACCCGTTTGTGGTTTTTCTTTTGCTGCTGATGCAAGCACGATTCCGCCTACAGTTTTTTCTTCTTCTTTTGCGACTTCGATAATCACACGATCACCTAATGGTCTTAACACGATAAATCCCTCCAATGAATGTTATAGAATTTAGCATTAGCACTCTCTTGTATCGAGTGCTAACTTACAGTTTCAATATTACTCATTTTCCCAAATTTTTGCAAGCCTTTTGCTAAATTTTTTTTGCATTTCTAATTGATTGATAAATATAGTAGGATTTTTTGTTTCTAGAAGCAACCTAGTCTATAATGAAGCAAAGGAGTGTGAGGAAACAACTATGTCTTTATCAAAATATTCTTTGTCCACGATTCTTACTTACGGCATCGTCTTTTTTCTACCGATCGCCTTCGTCCCTAGCGGACATCAAGTAGCAGCAACGACGATCGGTTACTTAGCTGGTGCAGCGATCATGTTTTTCTTGTATTTCAAACAAACAGAACCGCTATCGTTTGAACACAAAAAAACCAAAGTCTCAGCGATTCTTATTTACGGGCTAACCGGCATTGTCGCAGCGATTTTGTTGCAAAATCTAGCCATCTTTATCGAATCCTTTTTCGGAGAAGTCAGCGCTTCGCAAAATACCGAAAACATCATTGCCATCGTGGTGCAAAACCCACTCTTTGCTCTCGCAGCAATGGTCGGTGGGCCAATTATGGAGGAATTTGTCTTCCGCAGAGCCTTAGTTGGCATCATTGGGAAATACAGCAATGTTTGGGTTGGTGTAGTGGTCAGCGCCGTAGCCTTTGCCTTTGCCCACAATGACAATCATCTCTTAGTCTATATTTTCTTAGGACTGTTCTTTTCTGGGCTTTATGCTTTGACCGGCAGTATTTGGACTTCCATGATCACCCATGTGGGAATGAACACTTTAGTTATTATTATTCAGTTATTGCTTCATTACGGCTATATCCAAATGCCCTAAAGAAAAAACGCTACGCAGAAATTTTGGCTCTATAATTTATGGGACTGATGAATCAGAATTGATTCTTCAGTCCCATTTTCATTTTAGGTATTAAAAAACATATCGTTCTCTAGTATGATTAAATCACCACAAAATAAACAACTGAGAGGACGATATGCTATATGAATGATTCTATCAAAAAAATGCTGAGAATAATAGAGAAAGATTTGTTGATTACAGAGCTCTCTTACGAGACCCTTCAGAAGAAAAAGACGTTGGTCGTCGATGCTGTTCTCTCGCCTACTCCTCGTGCTTGTAGAAGTTGTGGTTCTACTGTGGTAGATGGAAACGGGAAAGCAATTATAGTGAAAAATGGGAAGAAGGAAACGATTGTCCGTTTTGAACAATACAATCATATGCCTTTGGTTATGCGCCTAAAAAAGCAGCGCTATACCTGTAAAAACTGCCGAACCCATTGGACGGCTCAAAGTTATTTTGTCCAACCCAGACATTCAATCGCAAATCATGTTAGATATAAAATTGCTTCTTTACTGACTGAAAAAGTATCTTTATCTTTTATTGCGAAAAGCTGTCAGGTATCTTTGACCACCGTTATTCGTACATTGAAAGAGTTTAAAAGCTATTTACCAAAGCAATCTAAGAAGATTCTCCCCAGAGTATTGATGGTTGATGAATTTCGTTCGCATGCTTCTATAGAAGATAAAATGAGCTTTATTTGTGCAGATGGCGAAACAGGAAAATTAATAGATGTTTTGCCTACGCGTAAATTACCTCGATTAACAAGCTATTTCTTAGGTTGTACCAATCCAGAAGAAGTAGAATTCTTGGTGACAGACATGAACGCCGCCTACTTCCAGCTCACCAAACGTGTTCTGCCAAATGCGAAAGTCGTGATTGATCGGTTTCATATTGTCAAACACATGAATCAAGCGTTCAATGAGTTGCGTATCCGTGAAATGAATGAACTGCGTAAAGTCGGACAGAAAAGCCAGGCAGAAAAACTGAAAAAGAACTGGCGCTTTTTGCTAAAAAATCGTGCAAACATCAACCATTATGAATACAAAACATGGAAAAGTTTCCGAGCACCAAAATACCCATTTCTTACTGAAGCAATGATGATTGATCGATTGCTTGAGTTTTCTACGCCCCTGAAGGAGGCGTATCCCTTTTTTCATGAATTAGTTGAAGCCTTTCGAGACAAAGACCCTAACCTATTTTTCTCCTTATTGGCAGAACTTCCCGAAACGTTAGATGACGGCTTTCGAGAAAAGCTTCAAAACCTTCTTACCCATGAAGAAGGCATCACCAACGCAATGATCTATCCTTATTCCAATGGAAAAATAGAAGCGAAGAATACCCACATAAAGACAATGAAACGAGTATCCTACGGATTTAAATCATTCGAGAACATGAGAATTAGAATCTTTTTGATCAATCAATTAATCAATGTAAGATAACAAAAAAATCTGAGCCAGAATGTGGTTCATTCTGATCCAGATTTGATTTTACACAACTCATCAGTCCTTATTGACAAAGAGCCGAAATTTTGCGTAACGTTTTTTTCTTTAGACTTTCGTGCCATTGGACGCAATCACTTGCTGATACCATGCAAATGAATCTTTCTTCTGACGAGCAAGGGTTCCATTTCCTTCATTGTCTTTGTCCACATAGATCACACCATAGCGTTTCTTCATTTCCCCTGTCCCCGCAGAAATCAAGTCAATGATGCCCCACGGTGTATAACCTAATAAGTCGACGCCATCATAAGCTACTGCTTCTTTCATCATTTCGATATGGGCTTTTAGGTAGTCAATACGGTAGTCATCGTGGATCTGTCCATCCTCTTCCACCGTATCCACCGCACCAAAGCCATTTTCTACAATGAAAAGCGGCAATTCGTAGCGTTCGTTAAACCAGTTCATGGCATAGCGCAAGCCTACGGGATCAATCTGCCAGCCCCATTCAGAAGCATCGACATAAGGATTGCCCACCAGATCTTGGCTCTCATCATAGTCATAGGTTGGATCATTCTCCTTGCCTTTGATCGCAAATGACATATAGTAACTAAAACCAATGTAGTCAACACAACCTTTCGCCAAAGCTGCTTCATCTTCAGGGGTGATATCTAAATCAAATTGTTTTCTTTCAAAATAGCTGCGCATATAACTCGGATAGTGCCCACGGGCATGAACATCTGAAAACCAATAGCGCCGTTGCATGGCCACCGTGGCTGCCATCATGTCTTTGGGATCGCAAGAATACGGATAGATTGGGCACATCGCAATCATCGATCCGATTTGAAACGCAGGATTGATCGCATGTCCTAGCGCCACCGCTTTTGCACTGGCAACGAGCTCGTAATGAGCTGCTTGGTACATGACTTTTTCTCGGTCTTCTCCTTCCGTAAAGAACAGACCAGAATTGGTAAATGGCGCAAAATCTTCTTTATAGTTTGCTTGATTATTTATTTCATTGAAGGTCATCCAATACTTCACTTTCTTTTGATAGCGCGTAAAACAAACTTCTGCAAAGCGGACAAACAAATCGATCAATTTACGGTTACGCCAACCTCCGTATTCGGTCACTAAATGATAAGGCATTTCAAAGTGAGACAGGGTAATGACTGGCTCAATGCCATAGCGTAAACACTCATCGAATAATTGATCATAAAAGGCCAGGCCTTCCTCATTCGGCTCGCGCTCATCCCCCTTTGGAAAAATACGGGTCCAGGCAATCGATGTTCGGAAGCACTTCAACCCTAATTCGGCAAAAAGCTTGATGTCTTCAGGATACCGATGATAAAAATCGATCGCTTCATGATTGGGATAGCTTTCGCCCGGTTGGATACCTTCCGTGATTCGGCGAGGAATTCCGTTGCCTCCGACAGTCATGACATCAGCGACACTCACGCCTTTTCCACCCGCACGATAGCCGCCTTCCAATTGGTGAGCAGCGACTGCGCCACCCCATAAAAAATCGCTTCTTAGTTTATTCATTTCTATTCAACCTGCTTCCTTGGTATTAAACGATCTCTGTTTCTTGTTTATAGTTCAAACTATCGACTTTACGAATGAAAGGATAGTAAATAAAGAAGCCGATTGCTAAAACAACAAATTGTAAAATAGCGGTCCGAATGCCACCTACTAGAAAACCTGAAATGATCGGCGGGGTCGTCCATGGAACTTGCACAGCAGTAAATAGCGGTACGATACCGGTATAAAGTGCAAAATACGTGATCACGCCTGAAACCATCGGTGTCAAAATAAATGGTAATACCATGATTGGGTTCATGACGATCGGTGTCGCAAAAATAATTGGTTCATTGATATTAAAGAATGCCGGTATCAAGGAAAGACGTCCTAATTGTTTGAACTGCGCCGAACGGGCAAAAGCCACCATGTATAGCACGATCCCAATCGTCATTCCTGCGCCAGTTACCGTCATAAATTGATCCAAAAACTGCTGGGTCACGATGTGTCCGCCATTTTCTAATGTCAATGCTTTACCAGATTCAAGAATAGCCGTATTGGCTAATGAATTGGCTTGTAAAATTGGTCCCATGATCCCGCCCACGATCGTCGAACCATGAACCCCAAAGAACCACAAGAATGGCACTAAGAAGCCTAGCATCATTGCACCACCAAGGGAATCCGTCACCCCTTGCATTGGACTTTGAATCACGGTGTAGATCCATTCGACCACGGTTGTTTGAAAAACTTTATCAAAGAAAATATAAATGCCTAATGCGATGGTCGTCAAAACAGCGGCTGGAATCAATGCTGTAAATGAGTTTGCGACATTGGTGGGTACTTGCTCTGGCAGTTTGATTCGGATGTCGCGTTTCAAGAACCACGTATAACCCCAACCCACAAAAAGTCCCACTAAGATGGCACTGATCATTCCTTGTCCACCGGTCCACGTCTTATCAATGACATTTGCGATGGTCACATTTGCTTCAGCATCCGTCACACTTGACTCCATAGTTAATAAGAAAATAACTAAACCAATCATTCCTGCAGGGAGTCCTTCGTAACCTTCTGCTTTTACATATGAATAGGCGATGCCCATTACGGCGAAAAAGGCCATAATTGCAAAAGAGGCGCCATAGGCTTGGTTGAAGTATTCACCTAAGCCGCTATTCGTTACCCAATCCGCAATCGACTGGACGGGAAAGTTTGCTAATAGTAGGAAAATCGATCCTACGATTGAAAAGGGCATCGTATAGAGCATACCGTTTCTTAATGCAGTGATTGCTTTCGTATTGACAAATTTTAATATTGGGGGTAATAATTTCTCATTGATCCATTCGTTCATCTCACATCACTCCTAAAATAAAATTCCATCCACCGGCCAGTGAATTCGCTTACAAATAAATCTTAATAGATAATATTCCCCTTGCCTATAGCTTTTCTAAGTTATGAAACATGTTCCAACAAAAAAAACAGCCGAAGCTGTTTTTTTACGATCACTTAGATTTGCTTGTAGACTTGATGGGCTAAAAGTTCGATCAGTGTAATCACTGGGACTTGCGTCGTCAGGTTCAAATCGACTTCTTTTCCCCCACTGACGACGGGCATATAGTAGGAAATATTGTAATCTGCCATTTGGGCGATCGTCGATTTTTCATCATTGGTGATACTGAGTACTTTTGCCCCATACCGTTTGAAGTCCTCCGTTTGCTTGATCATTTGAATGGTTTCCCCCGAAACTGATAAAATGATCGCTAACGTATTTTCCATCCCACGAGGCGGTACTGGCAAAAAGGGATCGACGATGCTATAGGCATTGATGCCTAAATTAGCAAAATAGCGGCTGCCATAGGTGCCAAGAATGCCACTTGTGCCGATACCTGAAAACGCCACATGGCGTGCGGAAAGAATTAGTTCTACCGCTGGCTGGATAAACTTACGGTAATCTTCATTATTGACTTTTTTTAAGAATGTATTGACTTGGATCGTTGCATCATAGAAAAGATCAAACGCTCGTGCATCTTGTTCCTTTTTTTGACAGATCGCATACTTTAACTCTGAATACCCGCGATAGCCTAATTTCGTGATACATCGTAAAATCGTCGAGGTCGAGACATGGCATGCAGCTGACAATTCGCGGATCGTCAGTTGATCGATCTCTTCAAAATGCTGGACAATGTACTTATAAACAGCCATTTCAAGCTCGTTCAGACGCTTGATTTTTTCTTCATCAAACATACCTGCTGCCTCCACCCGACAATTTTATCCTTTGTTGATCGATTAGATTGCAAATAACTCCGTCGCTTTGTCAGGATCGGTATCATAGACTTCAAATGTTTCTCCAACACCTAGATCATGTTCTTTCATGGTGTTGACCATCGTTAAGTGCGCCAACTCTTTCAAGTTGTTTTCTTTACTTAAATGACCAAGATAGACCCGTTTGGTATTGTCGGTCAAGATATCCGTCATGACCAGAGCGCCATCTTCATTCGATAAGTGACCACGATCTCCAAGAATTCGCTGTTTGAGGCTCCATGGGTAAGGGCCCATTCGCAGCATTTCTAGGTCATGGTTGCTTTCCACAAGGTACGCATCGGCGCCTTTGATAATGCCTCGCACATGATCGCTGCAATAACCGGTGTCCGTCAACATCACGAATGATTTGCCGTCTTTATGGAAACGATAAAATTGCGGCGCTGCAGCATCGTGAGAGACGCCAAAGCTTTCAATGTCCAAGTCACCCAAGGTCAGCACTTTTCCCATTTCAAAGATATGTTTTTGTTCGACAGCGACGTTACCGATCATTGGATCCATCGCTTGCCATGTTTTTGTATTCGCATAGACATCAAGTTTGTATTTTCGCGCCAGTACTCCGACACCGTGGATATGATCCCGGTGTTCGTGGGTCACAAGAATGGCGTCCAAGTCTTCTGGTTTCCGCCCTACTTCATCCAATAATGAAGTGATCTTCTTGCCGCTCAAACCGGCATCCACTAAGATCCGCTTTTTATTGCTTTCGATATAGAGCGAATTTCCTGAACTTCCGCTGGCTAGGATACTTACTTGAAAGGCATTTTCCTTCATCATGGTTTACGTGACTTCCTCTCTGGTTGTTTCAACGAGTTCCATTATACCCGCTTTTTTATGGATTTTCTACCTTTTGAACGGCATTATTCGTGATGATCCGATTGCTAAAGGCATTGACCGTTTCGATTTGGATGGTGTCATCGCCATCTAATTGGAACGCAATAAACCATGCAGGAATATACACATTTTTTTCCCTAACCTTCAAAATCATCGTATAGGCTAATTCCGTCCAGAGAATTTTCGAGTGACTCGGCAGCTTGTTGTTTAGATAAAGCGTATTTACTGCTTCTTTTTCTGAATAGACCGTCATCTTTTCCCTTAGAGGCGTAATATTGGAGATATGTGTTTGCGTGTAACGAGCAATCTGCAATAGATCATCCGTTTGTTCTAAGGTGATATCGATTCGACTTGAGCTGTCATTGAAAGGAATGCCTTCATAGGATTGAACCGCCACCACGGTCGGATGATTGGCGTTCAAGACAGAGAGGTTTTCCAAATAGTCATATTCATCCCCAAACAGGACTTGATCTTTTCGTTGCAAAAAACCATTGACGGTTTCTTCCGTTTGGGAATCATCACTGATGTAAAAGCCATTGGTTGAGACATGGATCAACTGCTGACCTTTGACCGTCGACCCTCTTTTGAACTGCGTATTGAGTTGCGGATTTCGTAGCTCCACATCAAAATCCGTCTGTTCACCGCTCAAATAATAGCCACTCAAGACCTCATCTGATAATTCGCCAGAATACCGAATGTCCTCAGACTCGAGACGTTGTTCGATAGGAATCGTTTGGTTTGATTGTGAAACCATCTGATGCTCGCTGCGAGCCTCACTGTAAACATTGAATAAAAAGACGTTCAGACCAAGAAAAGCGAGGAAAAAAATCCATTCGATTCGTTTAAAATCCAATTAATTCTCCTCCGTTTCTGCTAATTTTGTCATTAATGCATCATAACTGATCCAAGACGAGTCATAATTGACATACCAAGCAGGCGTCAAATCAACGAGTGGTGCATCTTTGATCTCCCCCCATTGATAGCCAACGATGATCTGTTGCAATAATTCAGGATCAGCCCCTGCCGCAATCAGATCATTTTTGACCGACAAACTAGAGGGTAATTCAATCTCGGTTTCAGAAGGAATCGGCACTTGAATCGCGTTCAAACTGGCAGAAATCGTCATTTCCCGACTGCCGGTCTGACCACTTTCTGAAAAAGCCACACTGATCACCCCTTGACCACCAGTACTAAAGACTGGATAGCCTTCAACGAAAACCCGATAATCCAAGTGCTTGTCTTGTTGATCAAAATAGCGGATCGTCCCAAAATTGTTGCCTAAACGAATAATATAATCCGCACTCAACATCGCCAGATCCGTTTCATCGGAATCATCTGTGGTAGTTTCAAACTTGACTTGCTGCTGATCTTGCAAGACCGTCATGTTTTGCCCACCTTCATAATAGTAGGTATCGACACTTTCATCATTGATCTTGACGTTTTTAGGATTGCTGAAAAAGGCTTCTCGAAACAAGCTCTGAGATTGAGTCGAAGAATAGTAGCTGTATTTTTTCAGCTTGATCGAATCCTGCGTATAATATTGCTTGCTGGATCGTTCTTCATCTGCCACCATTGTCGTCCATTCTCGAGGGTTGTCTGCTAGTAAGTGTTTTACTTGGCTTTTGTCCCAGTCGATTTTTCCTCGCACCACTCGTTGATGGGTAAAATCAACAAATTGGATCGTGTTTTCTTCAAGGTCAAACTGGATGCGGGAAAACGGAAAATCCTCTGTTTCACTTTCGTCCTCTAAGGACAGCTCTTTTTCAAAGGTTTTCTCATAATCTTTCAAGTAAAACGTTGTATAGTAGTTTAAGGACACCCCTTGATTGACTTCTTGGGCTTTTGAAAAAGCTTGTTCCTCGCCATAGGTTCGCAGCGTCAAATCACTGATCGTTGCCTCATTGATCGCCTCTTGGATCTCACGAATCACCGCTTCAGAGTTGGTTTCTTTGATCGCGTCCTCGTCATTCCAAGTCAAATACAGGGGCAAAAACAAATCGCTTTTTTGTTTGTAGGTTTGAACCGAAGGATTGACGCCGGTATCTGTTTCCGTGCTGGCATTGTTGAACCCAGTCGGATTCAGCCAAATCATATAGGAGAAATAAAAACTCAAGGCGATCATTACGATCAAGCCTACACGAATGATTTTTTCTGAGATTCTCATACCCACCAATCCTCCTCATACGGTTCATACGGCAACATGATGTAAAATGTTGACCCGCGATTTTCTCGACTTTCCGCCCAAATCGCACCGCCATGAGCTTTGATGACTTCTCGTGAGATCGCCAATCCTAAGCCAGTACCTCCTTGCTGACGGGCACGAGCTTTGTCGACACGGTAAAAACGATCAAAGATCTTTGCGAGATCTTTTTTCGGAATCCCTAGTCCTTGGTCATTGATGCTAAGTACGATGTTGTTATGAGTCTCCATCAATTTCACCGTAATGATCCCGCCATCTGGCGAATATTTGATGGCATTATTCATGATGTTATCGATCACTTGGATCATTTTATCGGTATCGACTTCCAACCATAATTCTCGTTTAGTGAACTCCCGACGAATCAAGTATTTTTTGCTTTCATTCGTCACCATCATGTCAAAACGATCCAACACGAAATTGACCATTTCATTGAAATTGATGTATTCCAACTGCAGTTGCGAATTGCCGCTATCCATCCGCGACAGACTCAACAAGTCATTGATCATCCGAATCATTCGATCCGTTTCATCCAACGTCACTTTCAAAAAGTTCGGCGCAATTTCTGGGTCTTTCCAAGCACCCTCACTCAACGCTTCGATGTAGCTGCGCATACTCGTTAATGGTGTCCGTAACTCATGAGAAACGTTGGAAACGAACTCTCGCCGTTCCTGTTCATTTTTTTCTTGCTCTGTAACATCGTGCATCACCGCAACTAACCCAGAAATAAAGCCAGACTCCCGACGAATCATGGAGAAATCGATGCGCAAAATCATATTTGTTCCCGTCAAATCATTGCTAGGACGCTCCAACAGCATGTCTTCAGGATTTTCCAAAAGCTTTCGTAACGTGTATTCTTCATCGATTTCCAATAACGTCAAAATCGACTGCCCGATCGCTTCTTCGTTGCTGACATTTAACAAGGACATCGCCATCTCATTGATGGTAATGACTTTGCCTCGTCGGTCGGTGGCAACAACGCCGTCTGTCATGTGAGTCAAGACGCTGTCCAAGCGGTTTCGCTCAGATTCCATCGCCTCTTGAGTCTCTTCGATTCGTTCTCCTAGTTGATTAAAGGTCTCCGCCAGTTGCCCCAATTCATCTTTTCCATGAATCGCGACCTTGCGGCTATAATCTCCTTTGGCGATGCGAATCGCTTGTTCGCGCATCTCTCCGATCGGTTGGGTGATGGAACGAGAGACCAATAGTGCCACAATGATCGAAATCACTGCCGCAATCAGCGAGGCTGTCACAAAAATGACCGCAGTCGTACTGACTTCATTGTATTTTGACTCAAGATTGCTCCGTAAATAAAGGGTTCCTAAAACGGTATCCCCTGTCGGTGATTGGATCGACTGCACGATATTGAACACCCGCTGGCCGCTGGATTCATCATAGAGGACTTCACTGCGGTTCGTATCGTAATCACGGTAATCATTTTTTTCTCCCACCGAGCCACGATCATTGATATTGGTGGTTGCACGAATGATCCCTTGCTCATCCACCACCCGCATCTCCAAAATTTCCGATGAGTTGGTACTCGTTAAGATTCGATTCAAGGAAGCATTCATGGAATCCCAATCTAAACCGTCATCATTATCCATTCGACTCAATTCAGAGCCTAATGTTACCACTAACGTGCTGGCACGTGCCTCCATGTCGCGTTTGAAGGCATCGACCGTTGTTCTTTCCAATTCGCGAATAAAATACGCCCCGATAATCTGGATCGCAATCAATAAGATCAAGATAAAAGTCAGGGCGATTTTGAAGTTCACCGATTGAAAAAAGCGAACTTTATTTTTCATAGCTTATTCCTGTTCTGGGTTCCGCAAGTAATAGCCCACTCCGCGACGAGTAACCAAATAATTTGGATGGCTCGGGCTGTCTTCGATTTTTTCACGTAAACGACGCACCGTCACGTCAACGGTCCGAACATCACCAAAGTAGTCATAGCCCCAAACCGTTTGCAATAAATGCTCCCGGGTCATCACTTGACCAAGATGTTTTGCCAAGTAGTGCATCAATTCAAACTCTCGGTGCGTCAATTCGATGGCTGCACCATTTTTAGTGACCATGTACGCATCAGGATGAATGGTTAAATCACCAATCGTTAATTCGCTGTTGGCGTTATCGTCTGCTTCCTTCGCAGCTGCCGAGCCGCGACGCAGATTGGCTTTGACGCGGGCCACCAATTCCCGGTTTGAAAATGGTTTGGTTACATAATCGTCCGCACCAAGCTCGAGGCCTAGTACTTTATCGATTTCAGAATCTTTGGCTGTGACCATGATGATCGGCATGTCATGGGTTTTGCGCACTTCCCGTGCAACTTCCAACCCATCCATTTTTGGCAGCATCAAATCAAGCAAAATCAGATCAGGATCGACCTCGGCTACTTTTTCTAATGCCTCTTCTCCATCATAGGCGGTATATACTTCATATCCTTCTTTGGTTAAATTAAATTTGACGATATCAGAAATTGGTTTCTCATCGTCCACGACTAGGATCTTTTTCAAAAATGTCACCTCAATTTTTTTTGGTTTCTTACTTATTATACATTATTTAAACGGGCTTTTCATCTTTCCCAAAAACCGCGGCCTTATTCTTAAGGAAAGCACAAAAAAAGAAAGGCACGGGGCCTTTCTTTTTTACTCTTCTAAAAGCTGGATACCGATCCCTAACAACCCAGGACCCGTGTGGACGACTAATGCGGGAGAAATTTGTCCAAATAAGATTTCTTTGACCTTAGGAAATTCGGCTTCTAATCGTGCTTTCATTTCTTTGGCTTCTTGCAGTGCATCACCTTGCGCCACAGCTAAACGCACATGGCGATGATCACCGATGAATTGCTTGATCAAGTCAACGGTTTTGTCCAAGCTTTTCTTCCGTCCACGAGATTTTGCGACCGTATAGTAGATCCCTTCTTCATTACAAGAGATAATTGGATTCAATTTCAAGGCATTGCCTAAGATGGATGCGACCAGACCGATCCGGCCGCCTTTTTGTAAATACTCTAAGGTAGCTACGTTGAAAAAGACTTTGTTTTTCGGCACTTCATTCGTTAATTGTGCCCGCAGTTCTTCCCAAGTCACGCCTTTTTCTAACAGTTCTGCTGCACGAATCGCTTGCAGCCCTGCACCGATTCCGATATTTTTCGTATCAAGTACGAAAACCTCAAGATCCGTCCGTTGTTCACCTAACAGGCGAACGACGTTAAACGTTCCGCTCAAACCGCTGGAGATGGTTACGGCAAAGACTTTCTCATACCCATCGGCTTTGATCCGATCAAAGATTTCCCCGATCGCAGCACCGTCAGGTAACGAGGTACTAGGGATCTCTTGCGGCAAGCGCTCGTAGATTTCTTCCGCAGTAATATCAACTTTATCGGTATAGGTCCGATCCTTGTAGATAATTTGCAATGGCAGCATATACATGCCGTATTGCTCCATGATCTGTGCGGGAACATCGGTACCTGAATCAACTAATAGGGCAATTTTCTCTTTATTCATGGGCTTCTCCTTTATGTGTTTCTAAATAAATGACTTCTAATTCAATCGTTTTTTCTGCCAATAGTTTGTTGGCAAAGGAACGCGTCGCACCTTTCATGGCTACTAATTCAATTGGGATCGGTTCCGACGTCATTTGTTCGGGTTCTCCCATTGCTTCTTTGCCGACAAGGTGGATCGCTTTTTCTTGTTCTTCACAAAATACATTGTAGGCATTTCTGATGCCGACGACTTTCCCTTGAAAAAGGATCCCCGTCTTTATTTCAGGAATCGTCAGCACTTGCTTGAGCATCGTGATCGCAATCAAAAATGCGAGATGCTTTTGATTGTAACGTTTCTTCTCTGGTGCTGGAATCATCCCTTTTTTGACATAATTATTGACCATGGAAGAGGTCAATAGCGGATGCTTTTCCGTTTGGATCACCGGCGATAAATATTGATCGATCAATGTGATCACCTGATCCATATACAGTTCCAGCGTTGGCAATTCTTCCCATCTCGGCAGGTGGAAATTCAGCAATGAATTGCCCCAATTTTTCATGTCTGCTTGTAATTTTTCCATGTCATCCTCCATTTTGACGAACAGAAGGTTAGATTATCACAAACTAATCATCTAGTTTTGATAACTAGATACATTTTATCACGGTTTTCTGAGTTTTTAAAGCAATCTGATCAATCTTTTAAGAATTTCCTATCATTTGAATTTGGGAAACAAATGGTGTTTTATTAAGATAACGCCAGTTTCTCAACTGAAAAAAGCGCATATTTTTTTCAAAAGAATGATTGATTTTTCAACAATGGAGTGCTAAGATAATGAAGTACTTTTGGTACGGGCCGTTAGCTCAGTTGGTAGAGCAGCTGACTCTTAATCAGCGGGTCGCGGGTTCGAGCCCCTCACGGCCCATTGGGTGCCAAACCCACGGAACAGGTAAATGTTGGTGCGAAAGCATTTCGAAAACATTTATGCTGTTCCATTTTTTTGTTTATAATTAATTTATTGCCAATTGAATAAGAAGAAATGCCTTGCTGTCAAAAAGTTTCTTATTAAATGATGTATGTAAGAGCTATGCTTTTCGAAAAGTTTTTTTCTACGAGATGACTGAACTCTTTGCACGTGAAATGCTTCGTTTCTCCATAAATTAACTGAGTCAGATAATTTGTGGAAGTAATAGCTTCTGTATAAATTCAGTGAGTGCTTCGCTAGTTCAAAAACCTTTACAGTAATTTTTTTCTCACTATTACCACTACAAATTAGATATGAAATCAAAAAAATCACTACCTAGTCCTAATGAAAAGGTAGTGTATTTTTAATGCTGTTCATTCTTCTAAGAGCGCTCCTTAAGAAACTCTTCTAAACGATTCAAATCTTTCTGAGATAGTTACCCTATATCTTTATATTTAAAATCTATTTTTTCTTTGGAAAGAACGAATAACGTTCCTGTGTCAATCCAAGACTCTTTTTTTAAATTTGAATCTTGCCAATCATTGATATGGAAATAAAGCTTTTTTATGCGCTCTGATTTGTGTTCAAACTTGCTTGTAATCGCATAAAAAAGAACTTCATTTTCACTATTCTCAATAATCAAAACTGGTCGTCTTTTTCCTTCTGGTTTACCCACATAAGCCACATACATTGAAACTATTTTATTCATCTTCATCCAACCAAGCCTCGAAAGCCTTATTATCATCTATCCTCGTCACATTAATAGATTTTTTCGCTAACTTAGCAATTCGCCTAGCTTGCTTTGTTTGTTCAGAAAGTTTTACCTCAAAGGGTAATCCCCCTTTTTCTATGACTTGTTTATAAAAAATAGTAATTGCCGTAGTGGGATTCATTCCTAAATCATGTAAAATATCTTCTGCTTCCATTTTTAGATCTTTTTCAACCGCAATCTGAATTCTTTCTTTTTCCTTCTTCATAACGCACCCCCAAAAAGAGTTTTTTATACTTATATTTTACTCTATTTGAGCGCTATTTTCACTTACTATACTCATAAATAAATTTATTTTTCGCATAAGAAATCTAACTTCTTCAAATTACCTAACTTTTAGTAAGTGGGTTTAACACCCAATGAACAGGTAAATCGTGGCGCGAACCCCTATTTATATTATCTCCATATATTCTTCAAAAAATCCATGGATATTACACTAACACTAATTATCGTAACACCATAAAACAAGGAGCATAACTTGTTAACCTATGTCATGTCCCTTGTTTTTTTAATTCAGGTATTGATAAACTAAATACATAAACCATACTAATCCTATTATAAAAAATAGATTTAAAATGTTTTTATTTATTTTTCTTCTTTGCTCTCCAAAGTATGGCGACCTTTTTTGCCAAAACAATTTCCTGTTTTTCACATCAGAAAAAAACAATTTAAAAATTATAAATAACACAGGAAGAGAAAAATTTAACACTATATAAAAAATATCTGTAGGATCTCCAATTAAAACTAACCCTATAAAAATAAATAATATAATAAGAAAAATTAGTTTATACTGAACTTTCATAACTCACCTATACAATCAATTGATTTTATTCTATTTGTATTCTGAAGGTTCTGAGGGGACGATCGTCATTTTAAAATAGTTCTCCTATTTCTTACCCTCTTTTACAATTTTGGCTGATCTAATTCCTCTCATCAGCAATTGGATACAAATTTCGTACTAGCTGCTCTTATTCTTCATTTGGGGTGGTCACCGCTAAATTATTTCTTCTATCGAAGAATGCAACAAGAAAAGAAATTGCCAATCACTATTTTGCTTCTAGCATGACTGTCCTTCGTGTCCTGCACAGGAATAAGACTAACTGTATTGAAAAAGAGTAAAAAAAGTTTTGAGGCTACTTCATATATTCTTTTGCTCGATCACTACCTCATCTTCATTTACCGGTTCTTCGAATCCTGAAAAAAACCGTTGAAGGATTTCTTCTGTAATAGGAAAAGCGGAATTTGCAGTCTGGACTTTATTTCTGATCGCTAATCGTTTTCGTAAAGTATCATAATCAGCTTTTAGATAGATTACTTTAATCGTCACATCATATGCTGCCAGTAGTTCTCTATAAGCGTCTCGGTGACTTTTAGCCCAAAAACTAGAATCGACAACTACGTTTTTTCCTTCTTGAACAGCCTTTACTGTAAGCTCTTTCAATTTAACTGAAGATAATGAAGAAACTTTTGCATATTTCTCCGAAGGGTAATCAACACCATAAACGCCATAATCTTCCCAAATCAATTCATCTATTGCTAGTCTTACATAGCCTTCTTGCTCTTTTTGTTTTGAGTAAGTGGTTTTGCCTGCACCACTAACGCCACACATCAAAAGTACCTCAACCATTATTCTCCTCCTACCTTTTCTGATCAATAAACAAAGAGAACGAAAAAACCTTATTTGTAATCACCGCTCGTGTTTTAGACCACTGTTCGCCACCACATCTGATGGTACAATGATAACATTGTTTTTATGAACAACAAGCAGATTGGGAAACAATCGCAAGAAAAATAGTAAGTAAAACCATATATTAGAGAATAGAAGCGTTAGCCACTTAAGCTAACGGATAAATCAAATTTTTGTCCATTTCCACTCTACTATAAAAAAATTATTTTCTACAAAAAATAGGAACGAAAGCCAAAATACGAAAGAAACATCATGGCTAAAACTTATGTATGTAATGGTATCTTTACTTCTATTATTCCAATTTTAAAATAAACTAAGCCACCACCCAACCCCTGATAGAAAAACAAGAATAGACTCTTGAATAGAACTTGAATGCAAAACTGCCTCCAAAATCAACGCAAGAGTCTATCTGTATAGATAAAGATCTTTATATGCAAGTTCTTTTGCACCAATAAAGATCCTTAGAATCAAGCAAATCAGAATGCTTTCAAATCAAATGTGATAGTGTCATTGTTCTTTAAAATCAACGCTTGTGCCCCTTTATCGGTCATTTCGTCATTGACGGTATAGACCCAAAATAGATTGGCTTTTTGATCTTGACTGATGCCGTCGATCGAGGTGATAAAGCCATCTTTTTCTTTGATCGCAAAGTTTTCTTTCATTACTTCCAGCAGCGACTCATTTTCTCGGAACGTTACTTCTTTTGAGGTCACAGCTTCTTGATTTTGGATGACGATCGTAGCTGTTCCTTGTTCTTGCTTCAAGGAACTTTGCTGCGTGCTTTCTGGCGTTACACTTGCCTGTTGGCATCCTGTAGCGACGAGTAGTGTGCTCACTAGCAGGAATACGACAAATACTTTTTTCATCTATTTCTTCCTCTCCAATAGTCAAAATACTAATCGTTTTTCTATCCAGTATACGGATAAGAATTATTTTATCACTCTCGTTTTTTCTTAGAGCCCGCATTTTAATTGGATTTTACAGTTTGTGCAGGTACTACAGCCACCGATTTCCTCAATGGTTCCTTCATGGCAGATGGGACAGATTTCACCAGAGGCGACGGGTTCATTTACTTGAACGACAGGCAGCGGTTCAACTTGTGCGGTCAGCTCATTTTCAACCGCTTCTAAGGTAAGTACTTGTGAATCTCGGCTGCCGTCTACATAGACAGTCCCTCCTTTGGCTCCTCCTTCATAAAGATCTCGATAAACTTTGGCTACTTGGCTTACTGTATATCCTTTTGGTGCATTGACCGTTTTTGAAATGGAGCTATCCACCCAGCGTTGTATGGTGCATTGCACACCGACATGCTCTTCGGGCGTCAACTCCATAGCGGAAATGAACCATGCCGGCAACTCCGCTTTGGTTCGTTCAGGATGATCCATCAGGTATTCGTCAACGATTTCCGCATTGATTTCAATAAACTTACCTAGTCGACCGCTTCTAAAATAAGAAAAGGAGTAATAAGGTTCTAAACCAGTTGAAACTCCCGTCATCGTGCCTGTCGATCCTGTTGGCGCAACAGTCAAAAGATGAGAGTTGCGAATACCGAATCGCAGCACGCCTTCGCGGATGTGCGCTGGCATTTTTTTCATGTATCCTGTATCGATAAATTTCTTTCGCAACGCTTGCGTCTCTTGGTCATTTTTTCCAATCAGGAAGGGAAAGCTGCCTTTTTCTTTCGCCAATTCAATGGATGCCTCATAGGCAGTGACTGCCATTGCCTCGAAAATTTGATCAACGAATTGATTTCCTTCTGCCGATCCGTATTTTTTCCCGCAGTAGATCAATAAATCTGCCAAGCCCATGATCCCTAATCCAACACGTCTTTCCCCTTTCGCCTGCTGCTCATTTTTGTCAAAAAAGTAAGGCGTTACGTCAATAACATTGTCTTGGAAACGAACCGCTGTTTTCACGGTTTCTTTTAGTTTGGCAAAATCAACGGTGCCCTTTTGGCGATCCGCCATGTTTGCGAGATTGATGGCTGCCAAGTTACAGACCGCATAAGGGGTTAGGGGCTGTTCACCGCACGGATTAGTTGCTACGACTTTTTGTCCATATGCTGTAGCATTCGTCATCTTGTTGGCATTATCGATAAAGAAAATACCAGGCTCAGCAGAATACGTTGCACAAAAAGTAATCAACTCCCATAACTCACGAGCTTTGATCCTTTGATAGGTTTTGACTTTATGGCCAGCAGCTGCCCATTCTCGCACATCCCCGACTTCAGCCCACTTTGCATCATATTGCGCCATCTCTGCTTCTGAATAATTGTCGATATCTGGAAAGCGTAGCTCATACCACCCATCTGTCTTCACTGCTTCCATGAATTCTTCTGTCAAGCAGACTGAGATATTCGCGCCAGTTAAGAAATCACTTTCTTTCACCGTATAGCTGCCACCTATGCGCAATTTTTCTTTTGCCTTTTGGATCATGTCATTATGTTCCTTATCTGACGATTCAGGCAGTTGTGCTAGATAAGTGAACATTCTTTCTTCCATTTTTGTCAGAGGGTCAAATTGCAGTTTTTCATTGATCAGTTGTTTGATCGTCGCATTTGTGATTGTTTTTTTTAGGTGAAGCAATACAGCAGGATTTTGAATTTTAGAAAGAATAAACGCAAAAATATCTGGATGCCAATCTGCCATCATAATCATCTGCGCTCCACGGCGGCTACCTCCTTGTTCGACAAGGTTCGTCAAGTTTGCCAAATCATTCAACCAAGAAACTGCCCCAGAAGACCGACCACTGACACCGTGGACCACACTTGATTTTGGTCGCAAGGTCGACCCATTGGTTCCGACCCCGCCACCTCGACTCATGATTTCCATAACTTCTTGTCGATGAACAGCAATCCCTTTTCGGGAATCATGGATGAAAGGCATCACAAAGCAATTGAAGTAGGTAACTTGAGAATTTGTTCCTGCTCCATAAAGTACTCTGCCTGCAGGAATTAGGTTTTGCGCCACGATGTGTTGGTAAAACACCTCGAAGAAGCGCTCCTGGTCATGGGACTCGTTGGCAGAAATCCCTTTGGCTACACGATGCGCCACTTGTTCAAAAAAGAGTTCTAACGGTTTTTCAATGCCACTTTTTCTTCTTTTAACAAGTCCATTGGCTTGTTCATCAATATCTTCTAACGCTGAGCGATAGGCCTCTTCCACTTCGATAGAGACTAGTTCCCCATCGATTGCTTTCACAACACCGATTCCTCGCGCAGGATATTTAGGATCAGCTTTCGTTGTCAAAATCACCAAATCATCCTTACGCAATGTTTGATGGGTTTGATCCTTGTATGAATAACGATCCAGCATAATCAAACGAGCGATTCCCTCAAATGTTTGGGTCATTTCTGGTGTGATCGCCGAAACTTCTTGGAAAAACTTGATATCCTCGTTCAATTTCTCAATCGTTTGTTTTTTGTATTCCATTTCTTTCCCTCACCTTCTAAAACACAACATATTGTGCTCGTTTTTTATTATCGTACTATATAATGTGTATTTCAATCTTGAATTTTATTATTTTCCATGTATAATGAGAATGATTATCAATTAGAAAGACGGCGATTTTCATGCTTCCTCCCCAAACCAAGATATTTTCCATCCAAAGAATTTCTCATTTAGCACTGATTACTGCGGCTTGTATCGTTGGACGGTTAGTTTTTGTCTTTATCCCTAACGTTCAGCCTATGAGTGCCCTTTTATTTTTAGTGGCTTTTTCTTACCGTTTATCCGATGCGTTGATGATTGCCTTATTAAGTTTGCTCGGAACAAATATCTATCTAGGCATGGGTCCCTGGACGATCAGTCAATTGGCTGCACTTACTATCACCATCATTCTTTTTCATCAGTTTGGAAAAATACCGATCATCAAGAAAAACCGCTTCTTGCAAGCTTTCTTTGCCTTTCTTTGCGGACTTCTTTATGGCTTGATCATTTCGTTGATGGAAGTTTGGCTTTATCAGTTTCCTTCGTTTCTTGCCTATTACCTTCAAGGACTACTGTTCGATTTCTTCCATGCCAGTGGAAACTTCGTCTTTTATCTGCTTTTATGGCCAGTATTTGAGCGAATAACACCCACTTCCTATAAATTGGCGAAAAAAAACGAGTGATTTCAATGGAACGAAGCATTTGGCTAACTTTGTTTACGTGTTTCTTTGAAAGAATGTTCGCGTAAAATTTTTCTTAAAAAAACAAAAAAATTACGTCTACTCTCCTGTTTCCTTTGCTTAAAAATCTATCCTAAAAGCACCAGTGAAAAGCCTTTCGAAAGGGTTTCTTCCATCTTTATACGTCCATTCATTTGAATGAAGCACTCCCTATTTCATCCATGCCCTTGACCGAATGTAGTTGGATTTCTTTCAGATTATTAATGAATGATGATGTTTGCTTTTGCTATCATCAGAAATTTATTATTTTTTTTAAATAACAATTTAATTTTTCTTGACCAAAAGAATTCAGAGGTTTATCCTAACTATGGAAAATCAACGACTGGATAAAAAGAAGCAAATGAAATTTTTTTATTCAATTTGACCTTTGACATTTGTGAAAAAATGCATAAGAAACTTGATCGTGATCAAGCGCTTATGGAAAGAAATTTTTTTCTCACTAAATTTCAAAAAACGCTCTATTTTAACCAGTCAGAAAAATCATTTTAAGAAGGAGAAAGCGATGAATGAGAAACAATTACGCTGGTATAATATTGCGCTGATGGCGTTCGTCTCTGTTTGGGGACTGGGAAATGTTGTAAACAACTACGCTCAACAAGGGTTGACTGTTGTTGTTTCGTGGCTATTAATTATGGCTCTTTATTTTGTACCCTATGCATTAAGTGTTGGTCAGTTAGGATCGACCTTCAAAGAGTCAAGTGGTGGGGTTTCCTCATGGATCAAAGAAACCTCAACAAAGCGGTTGGCTTTTTTTGCTGCTTGGACTTATTGGGTCGTTCACGTGCCTTATTTGGCACAAAAACCCCAAGGAATCTTAGTATCATTGAGTTGGTTATTTAAAGGAAACGGTACATTTGTATCAACGATGGGCTCCATGGAAGTCTCATTGATTTGTTTAGCTATTTTTCTATTCTTTTTATGGATTGCCTCTAAAGGATTGACGACCTTAAAAATGATTGGGAACATCGCCGGAACAGCCATGTTCGTGATGTCGATTCTTTTTATTCTTTTAGCAGTGACTGCTCCAGCAATGACTGGTGCTGAGATTGCTACACCAAATATGTCATCTGTTTCAACCTATATCCCTAAATTTGACTTTACCTATTTAACCACGATCTCGATGCTGGTATTTGCGGTAGGTGGCTGTGAAAAAATCTCGCCTTACGTAAATAACACAAAAAATCCTGCCAAAGAATTTCCAAAAGGCATGATCTTTTTAGCCGGTATGGTGGCGTTATGTGCCTTGCTCGGCTCGATTGCTATGGGGATGCTTTTTGATGCCAACCATATTCCAGAAGATTTGATGGTCAACGGCGCTTATGAAGCCTTTCAACGACTAGGAAACTTCTACGGAATCGGCAATTTCTTTGTCATTCTTTATTCCATCGCCAATGCGTTAGCGCAAATCTCTGCTTTGGCTTTTTCAATTGATGCCCCATTGAAAATATTATTGTCTGATGCTGATTCAGAATTTGTTCCAAATGGTTTAGCAAAACTAAACAAAAAAGGAACACCAGTGAATGGGTATATTATGACTGGTATCCTAGTCAGCATTTTGATCATTATTCCAGCACTAGGAATCGGCAATATGACCGAACTGTATCGTTGGTTGTTGAACTTGAATTCAGTTGTCATGCCATTGCGTTACTTATGGGTCTTCTTAGCTTTTATGCTAGTCAACAAACACGCCAATCGCTTTACTTCCGATTATAAATTCGTGAAAAACACCAAGGTTGGCTTTGGGATCGGCTTATGGTGCTTCTTGTTCACGGCCTTTGCCTGCATTTTAGGGATGGTTCCTAAGCTTGATTATGCGGCAGATCCGCAAGCTTGGTTCTTCCAATTGGCCTTAAATATCATTACGCCAATCGCCTTTCTTTTGATTGGCTTGATCTTGCCGATCATTGCGAAACGTGTAAATAAAAAATAATCATTCCCTCAAAAAAGAGGTGTCCGACAACTATTTCGGTTGTCGGGCACCTCTTTCCTTATATATGAACTTTTCCGCCGTGCGAGGCATTTGGTCCATCCTCTTGCCGAAGCGTTCATTCTTCTTCATTGTCCTCTTTGTTGTCCTCTTTGATTCCATACTTGATCCATTGCACCTTATAGCGAAAATCTTTGATCAGCTCTTTTGCGGTCCATTCATTCGAAATAAAATCTGTCAGACTATCCATCACGACCGCCATAATAAAATAAAGGAAACTGACAGCTTCTTGCGTATCATGGATCGTAAAGCGATTTTCTTCCAACAGCTCCAACCACTGACGAATCATGGGCGAATCGTCAGAGATCGCATCGCGCTTCGTCCAGGCATTGCTTTGGGTACATAAGTGGATCATTTTCCAATGATCATCTTCAGGTGACCATTGACTGCACCAAGCCAAGTATTCTTCGATCCCTTTGAAAAAATCATTTTTGTTGCGATTGATAAACGTAAAAATCGCAGAATGGATTTGGTTTGAATAGTCGGCGATCGCATAGTCATAGGCATCTTCTAAGTTTTGAAAGTACTTGTAAAACGCCCCTCTAGAAATGTGCGACTTTTCGACGATGGCAGAGACCTTGACTTGACTGATGTGCTTGCTGAAGAATTCTTCTAAAAGCACGGCATCGATTTTTTCTTTTTTCTCTTGTTTTAAATGAAAAAATGTTGTACTTGGCAAGGGATTCTCCTCCATCATTCGCAATCTACTCCCTCTATTATAAACAAATCCCTCTACTTTTCCACTCAGACTTGTGCAGTTTCTCTTGACGGGGCGTTTTGTTCGATCAGATTGCCATCTTCCATTCGGAAAATACGATCACTCCATTGGATCATTCGCTCGTCGTGAGTGACCATGACTGTCGCTTTCTTTTTCTCATGCGCTTCTTTCACCAATAACTTCACCACTTCATACGCATGATCGGTGTCTAAGCTGGCAGTTGGTTCATCCGCCAAAATCAAGCTGGGGTCATTAAACAACGCCCTGCCGATCGCTACTCGTTGACGTTCCCCACCAGATAAATCGCGGGGAAACTTGTCTTGAAGATCGAGAATATCTAATGAAGCAAGCAATTCATCAATCCGTTCCTTTTCCTTGGCTTTTCCTGAAACTTTGTCGACCAAATAAAATTGTTCCTTTACCGTTAGAAAAGGGATCAAATTCGAGCTTTGCAAGATAAACCCAATCTCTTTAAAACGCAACTTCCCTCGTTGCTTTTCATTTAATTGGGAAAAGTTCACCTGGTTGATGATGATCTCTCCCGATGTTGGCCTTTGTAAGCCGCCAGCGATGGTCAAAAAGGTACTTTTTCCTGAACCAGAAGGACCGATGATACTGACAAATTCCCCTTCTTGAACATGAAAATTCAGTCCTTTTAATGCCGTTACTTCGGTATGCTGCTTGCCAAATTTTTTTATAATATCCTTCATTACTAAAATGTCTTTCATCTTTGTTACCCTCCTATTGCCGTGATTGGATCGACTTTTGTGACCGTCCGAATGGAGAATAAGCCGCCTAGAACTGCCACGAGAATCAAGATGCCGCTATAAAGCAGCCATTGCTTGAATTCAAAGAAAAATGGCATGGCATCTGGTAAAAACAAACTGGTGCCGTATGCCGCCGCAAAGGCTAGGGCTACCCCGATCACACCGACCATAAATGCTTGCGCAATAATTGATTTGGCAATAAAGCTGGTCCGAATGCCTTGGGCTTTCATCACACCAAAAATCGCCGTTTTTTGCAGGGTGATCACATACATGAAAATCCCCACGATTGCCGTTGCAACGACAAATAAGAAGTAGATCATGGCATTTAAGGTCAAGTTTTGGGCAGAAAATCCAGGAAGCTTTTCAATAAAGTCTTCCGTTGCCAACACTTTAAGCTGGGTTCCTTCTTGGTTATCGACTTTCGGATCACTTGATTTGGTCACAATGATATTGATGGGCTGCTCCTTGTCAGATGCAAATGGTTGATTAGCAAACTTCATTTTCGTCCAAGTATCGAGGGAAGTATAAATCACTGGTGACACCGTATAAGACGTTTCTGGGGTGATCCCAACGACTTTGAAGGTTTCATCTGAGCGTCCGATTTTCACTTGGTCTCCGACCTTGATACCTTCTTCTGCTAAATTTTCTGAAATCGTGATCTCATTTTCTTTTGAAAACAGCTTGCCCTCTAAGACTTCTGGTAACAAGAACGCATCGTCTTGTGTACCAAAAACAGTCACATTGACTTGTTCA
This sequence comes from Enterococcus sp. DIV1083b, assembly GCF_051713705.1. Classification (NCBI taxonomy): domain Bacteria; kingdom Bacillati; phylum Bacillota; class Bacilli; order Lactobacillales; family Enterococcaceae; genus Enterococcus; species Enterococcus sp. DIV1083b. The sequence continues at coordinate 809,225 of NZ_JBIOQJ010000001.1, read as the reverse complement.
TCGTTGACCGTGATGACACTGCTATATAAACCAATCGGGGCTTTTTGGGTTCCTGCTACACGGTCTAGATCCCCTCTCGTCAATTGCGAAGCCGCAAATGTGTCATTCGCATCTTCTGATAAAACGATCGCGGATGAATCCCAGTCGACGATGGCCTTTTTAAAATCCCAGTTAAGTCCGGTAGCTAAGCCAGACAATATAAAAACAACATAGGCAATCAAAAACATGATTCCTACGATCAGCCCATATCTTAATTTTGAATAATGCATTTCTTTTATAGCCAGAAACATTGCTCTTTCCTCCTGTTTTCCAAATGTTGACAAAGTGTCACTTTTTGAAGAATACCACACAAGGTGACACTTTGTCACTTTTTACAACTCGAAATGTTTGCAAGGTTGATCGATCATTCTTTTTCTGTCATTCACTGAGGATGTTTTTTCTAAAGGAGTGAGAAAAAAGAGAGTTGAATAGTGGGCGTTTCGCGTAAAATACGCCATTTCCTTTTAACATTCTTGGCTAGATGTAAAAAAAGCATGGCCGACCGTAAATAGTCGAACCATGCTTTGGCAAAAACGAACACGAGGATTTCATTACTAGTATTCTTGAGATCAGCTGACTTTGCTTTGTCCAATTGTGGAAATTACTGCTCGTAACTGATGACACGAAGTATCAAACTGCCGTTTTTCCTCAGGGGTAAGCGTCAATTCAATAATTTCGCGGACGCCGTTTTGGTCCACGACTGCAGGAACACCTGTGAATAAATCGTTGATGCCATATTCCCCATCAAGGTAGGAAGACACCGGCAGAATCGCTTGCTCATCATTTAAGATCGCTCGAACGATTCTTGCGACACTCATCCCTATCCCGTAAAATGTTGCTTGTTTTCGATCGATGATTTCATAGGCGGCATTTTTTACTCGTTCAGAAAGAACCGCTAGATCGGCAACGGTCAAACGATCCTTTTGCTTGATCAATTCTACGATCGGTTGACCACCGATCGTTGTATGGGACCAGACAGCGACTTCCGAATCACCGTGTTCCCCAATGATATACCCATGAATATTCCGTGGATCGATGGCTAATTTTGCCGCCACTTCTTTTCGAAGTCTTGTGGTATCGAGGGTCGTTCCCGTACCAACAACACGATTGGCTGGCAGCCCTGACACACGCCATGCTTGATAAGTTAAGACATCGACTGGGTTTGAAGCGATGACAAGCACGCCATCAAAGCCTGAAGCCATCACTTGTTTTGTGACGCTTGCCATAATTTCGGCGTTCACATCGATCAATTCAAGCCGTGTTTGTCCTGGCTTTTGGTTGATCCCTGCAGTAATAACGACGATATCAGCATCTTTACATTCCGAGTACTCTCCCGCCCAAACTTTGATGTTTTCTTGCCCCCATGACATACCGTCTAACAAATCGAGGGCTTCTCCTTCTGCTTTGTCTCGATTGACATCGATCAAGACCAATTCATTGATTAGTCCTTGATTGATCATGGAATACGCAATGCTCGTTCCAACGAAACCTGTTCCGACAACGACAACTTTTCTGCTTGTACTTTTCATGTGCGATCCCTTCCCTTTCTTTTCAAATACTTGTGCTATTGTTTTGCGTAGAGTACGCATTTTCTCAAAAAATGGATGATTTTTTGTGTTTCCTTAATAACTATGACCGGCAATCAGCGCTTTGGTTTGCTGATACAAATGAACAGCATATTTTCCTAACACATAGCAGACGACAATCACGGCAAAGCTGGTTTCAATAATCGTTAAGGCTTGTAGAAACCCAAATATCAGTGGGTGATTCGCAAAAAACAGTGCTGATTTGAACATTGCAGTCGCCGAGATCACAAGAGGAAACGTAAATGCCGCATAGCTTGGGTAAAACCCGACTGCCAGCATGTTTTTCATATAAGCGACAACACAGAAATAAATCGTTTGTGACAATAACAGCATAAAGGCGACAAACCAAGCAGAGCCTTGTTCAAATACGGAAAGGTAACCTGCTAAGCAAAGAGAACCTGGTGCTGTTAAAATCGTGATCAAAGGAACTGCCGCACGTTCCGTCAGCTTTTGATGGACGACTCGCTTTAAAATAATCGGCAAAAGCGCAAAATACAATACCAATGCGATCCAGACGATCACTTCCCCTAGCTCTTTAAAAAAGACAGCAGAAGTATTGGGAATTACGCCAATCCCGACGAAGGTAATAAACCAGCTTGGATAAATGTATTCCAGCGAAAGGTCGACAGGCAAAATATGCACGACAACAAAATAGATCATTAGAGCAAAATGTAAGCCGATAGCCCCCCACCAGAGCAGATCATTCACCACTGCATTGGGAATGACCCGTTCAAAAACAGTGGAGATCACCATCAGCGCCATCGTAAAGGTCGGCGCCACCGAAGCAACGATTGGGTTTTGCAACTCTGACATCGTGTGCTTAAATGTAAAGCATACTTTCAGAAGGAAGAGCCCCATGATGAAAATACCAAGGGTGCAAAACGCATTTCCAACCGTCTCCATTCCTTCTGAATACAATAAATTCCCCAAAGACACAGTGCCTAAAATCAAGCCGCAAATCGGGATTGGCAATGAATGTAAAAAATGCTGGATCGATGTTTTCATCAACTCATCCTTTCTTAACGTATGAAAATTTCAATTAAATTTGCTTTCTTTTTTCTCTACACTTATACTATAATCACCTGATAACCATTTGTAAAATTGTACTTTTAAATACTAATTATAAATATTATTAATAATAAAGGAGTCCGCAAAATGATTGAATTGCTCAAAACCTTCATTGTTGTTTATGAAACGAGAAACTTTAGTCTTGCCGCAAAACAGCTCTATAAAACTCAGCCAACGATCTCCTTGCAAATCCAACGATTAGAGGCGGAACTTGGCTTCAAACTTTTTGAACGTAAAGGAAAACAATTGATTTTACCCACTAGCCAAGCGGAGTTTTTGTATCCTCGTGTGGTCGAGTCCCTCCGCTCATTGTCCACTATTTTTTCGCAAGCCAAAGACACCAAAAATTTTAAAACAGCGTGTGTGCTCGCTTGTTCGAATACCACCGCCGTTTACTTACTGCCTAGCATCATGGCACAGCTGATTGCAGAATTTCCAACATTTGCCTTTGAAATCAAAATCATGAATTCGCAAGAAGTGATCGATGCCGTCGAATCAAACAAAGCCCATATCGGCCTGATCGAAAAATCAATCGTTTCGCCATTGATCCAAAAAGAATTCGTTTATCGCGATGAATTGGTGTTAGCAGGCAACCTCGCTTCTGATTTTTGGGTCTTGCGAGAAAACGACTCGGGGATGTATTACATTAACGAAACCTATCTTTACGCACAGCACCTAAATCCGCAAATCATCAAAGCCAATAATAGCGAAGTGATTTTGTCCCTACTAAAACAAAACATCGGCAAATCGATCATTTCGAAACTTTCATTACCAGAAGAGTTGCCTTGGCAGGAACTTGATCCAGAGTACCGCTATCGTGATCTTTTTATCATTCAGAATCGTCAACGTGTGACGCCGGAAACCGGAGAGGTTTATGAGGAGATTAAACGGCTGTTGTTAGCATTGATTCCATAAATATTAGTCTTTTGAACCAATTAAAGTGAATACAAAAAAAGACGCTGGAGTGTCGTTTGTCACTCCTCCAGCGTCTTTGTATTTTTATAATTCCTTGATAAACCGTTTCTGTTCATGACTGCTGTGGTAGCCATGATTTTCATAAAACCTGTGAGCAGCATGGCGTTTAACATTCGAATTTAATCGAATGCCTTGCATTCCTCGCTGTCGGGCTTCTTCTTCAATTGCCGACAGTAGTTTCCCGCCAACGCCTTGCTTTTGCACTTGATCATCCACTACCAAACCTAGGACATTAAAAAATTGCCCAGCAGAATAAACTGTTGAATACGGCTGTGCTTCAATCATCCCAACTGCTTTACCCTTTATTTCGGCAACAAGCAAGAGATGATCCTCCTCAGCTAAAATTCTCTTTAGGCCTTCGATCAATACTTCTTCTTCGATTGGATAGCCTAGTACTTTCGACAAATGAGTTAGTTCTTTATGATCAGACAATGCTGCGGCTCTAATTTTCATGATATTCTCCTGTCTTGCAGCTTTTGACTCAACTATATTTTTAGAATGCTTATTTGTCAAGAAAGCCCGTTCTGCGCCGCTGATGTGAAATACCAAAAACTACATAAACTGAGATGGAAATAAGAATTAAAAGAAAACCGACAAGCTGCCTTCTGACTTTCCTCCTTTCGTGCAACTCGTACAGAGGAGAGATTTTTGCATACCTTGGAAAGGATGGCTTAGGTATACATTCGCTATTGGCATTCAACCTACAAAGATTCTCGTCTGTTTCGCATTAGTATTAAAAAAGGCTCGTAAATACTTTGATAAGACTTACGAACCTTTTTCACTTTTCTATGGCACAAGCGGACTCGCCGCTTCGCGTGACTTTTTCTCAGTAGCAATTACTCTACATACAATGTCACAAATTTTGCGTGGCCTATCTTTTCAAGAGTGACTACATTCTTTTCCACAACCAGTGCTTCTTTTGTAGCTTCTTTTAAATCGACTGTTTCTACTAACTTCACTGGATGGTTGAATGTGATCGTTGCGTGTCCACCTTCATCTAAAAGCCCATTGTATAGACGCAAAATATAACCTAGACGATCTTCGGCTTTTTTCAATACACTCAGGGTCAAATTGCCATTGATCTCAAAAAGACTAAAGTTTGCCGGTAAGGTTGGTTCAACCGGTCCTAAAGTAAATATCAAGCGGGAATTCAGGAATTCTGCGGATTGATAAAGAGTGATCGGTGTTACTGCTTGTTTGGCACTCTGTGCAACATTTGCTTGATCAAATCCTTTAGCAAAGTAAGCAACAGAGAAATCAAAATGCATCGTTTTGTGGCACTGCGCAGCTGGTGTCGCAATCACTGATTCTCCTGAAGCACGCCCTGGTCGATACAGTAGATTCTCTTTCCCCATGAAGCCATAGGTTCGGAAAATCGTTAAGCGAATCGTATCAAACGCTTTCCCCACGATCTCATATTCACGTACACCCTTGGGCATGACTGCTACGCCATGGGATGCATCGAATAAACCGACAAACGATTGACAAGTTTCTATGGCGATCGGCTGCTCATTCCATTGCTCTTTATTAGCTTCCCAAAGAGCCATTTCTTTTTCAAACACAACAGGGCGCTGCAACGTGCCAAACTGTTGGTCAGCCAGCGAAAATTTCGAGGCAATTCCGGTATCAAATAGCACACATACCCGATGACTATCCACTTGTTGGTTTTCAACCGTTAAGTTGAAATCAATTTGTTGCGATTGTTTTTTCAACACGATCGTCAATTGGATCGGTAGTGAAGCCGAGACCTTCTTTTCTGCACGTTCAGCTAAATCCTTCGGAACCCTCAGCGTGAATACCACATCAATCTTTTGGTAGATTGCTGATTGCTGAATCGAGATCGTTGGTTGCGCATCAATTGATGAAATCACAAAATCTTTCACAGGTGGTGAATAATTGAATGAATCACCATCGTCGCCATTTTCTTCAATGATCCCTTGATTTTGATAAAGCACCTGATTGGTTTTATCTAGAATATCTAACGAGCCATTGCTATTGACAGTGATCTGATAGTACTCATTTTCGATCGTATTGGTTGTAATCTCCTGCAATGGTGCGCTTGTATCACCTTTTAAATCAATTGTCAGCTGGGTATACCCCATACTCGGCACATCAGTCGTTTCTATGGCAATCTTTGCTTTATAGACTTTCTCCGGCAAATAGATCTCCTTGACTGGATCTAATATGTTCCCCTGATTCAACACATACTCCGTTTGGTCGGTAAGCTCTAAAATCGTATAAGGTAACGCCTGACCTGACTGGTCAAGGATCGCAAAATCTTTTTGCGGCAAATAAACCTCTGCTTCGATCACCCCATTACGTTTTGTGTCATAGGTATTGAAAAGCGTAAAAGTAATTTCTTTTGCTTGTGGGTTGTTGATTGCAGTAGAAATCTGTCGTAACATCAATTCGACAAGATTCATAGAAATATCTCGCGCTTGCTTATAGCGCATATAGATATCTTCGTTGGTCGTATCAGAAACACAAGAACCGATCGAATCATGCGCCGCATTTTCAAACATTAACTTCCAAATCTCTATGACTGTTTCTACGGGGTACTCAAATCCTAATTGCATAGCCATGGTTAAGATAGGCTCCATGACATTGACTAAGTAATGTTGGATCTGTGTGTTCATCGCCTTCAAATCAGGACGTGAAGAAAAAATCGTTTTGTGAATTCGCATCAATTTGCCGTTGATCAGTTCACCAGCGATTTCTTCCAACTCAGGATGGCGTACTTTGACCGCAGCAATGTATTTTTCGATCGTTGAAAATTGTAACTCATACTCATCCTGATACAGTTGATTCATTCGATCAACCAATTCTGGAAGATTTTCTCTAACTGGTGCTTGGTCGAAACCATTTGGAAAATACACTTGATCCGTTGCACTGCGCCCCCAAGTCGTTTTAAACGGTTCTTGATGTAAGAACTCTGCTAATTCTGCTTCTCGTTCAGGAATGGCACCGCCAATGTAGTACCCACTTGGGATCTGGTAAACATTGACCACAGAACCATCTTCTCCACGCCATTTGTACTCTGTGTGTTTAACATCGTCATCACTGACACCGCGCCAAAACATTGTGTCTGTGATACCAAACTCACGATAGATTTGTGGCATACTAGCTGCTTGTCCGAAAGAATCTGGCACATAGCCGACATTCATGTAGGTTCCGAATGCTTCACAAATTTTCATGCCATATAACATATTACGAACAATGCTTTCTCCCGAGATCACTAATTGATCGGTTTGTGTGTACCATGGGCCAATGATCAATTTTCCTTGTTGAACAAGTTGTTGAATCCTTTCTTTGTCCTGTGGGCGCCATTTCAAGTAATCATCTAACAGAGAAGCCTGTCCATCTAAAATGAAACTTTCATAAGGATCATCCTTTTCTAGTTGTTCAATGACGTTTTTTAGATCGTGCATCAAATAGATTTTCGAGCGACTCGTCGTAAAATACCATTCGCGATCCCAATGACTGTGGGGTACGACATGTACTGTTTTTTTCATTCAATCATTCCTCTCCCGTGATTAAAAAAGGCACGTAACGATGGGTGTCGTTCGTGCCTATTAATTTTTCTCAATTTTTTTACCATCTGGTACGCATCATTTGATCCTTACATAAATGCTTCGAATTTTGAAAATCGTTTCTCTTCAAATACTCTTGTTTTCTTCCCCAAGTCTTGTCCTTGTCAGATACCTTAAAGCGTTCTTGAAAAATCACCTGCTCGTGCCTTTTCTTTTGCTACTATTTAGCTAATCAGCCTTGTTACTTAGTTTTCAAAGCTCACTTCAATATCATCGAGGGCAATATCTTCTGTTTGTTCTTCTTGCTTATTGAAATTCACGAATAAAGGCGCGACAAAACCGATGAAGGCTGCTCCTGCAAATAGTCCAATCAAATACGCCCAACCGTTTCCAACAGTGAAGAAGCCGTAGATTCCCCCAACTGGTGGCATTTTGTCATACATTCCTAATGCGATCCCCAAACCAGAAGCAATTGCACCTCCCAACATGTTGATCGGCACAAGCCGTAATGGATTGACTAATGTAAAAGGAATTGCTCCTTCTGTGATTCCGATGAACCCCATAATAAAGTTATTACGCCCAGCATCCAGTAGCTCTTTGTTGAATCGATTTTTGTGGAACAAAGTTGCTAAGGCATATCCAAATGGTACCGCACAAATCGCAACGTTCACGATGATGGCTGGTAAATAGACTCCTTCCGCTAGTAACACATTTCCTGCCATCCAAGCAGCTTTGTTTACAGGTCCCCCTAAGTCAGAGCCAATCATTGCCCCCATGATGAATGCCAGTAAAATTTTGTTAACGTCATTTTCAATCATGGTTCGGATCCATTCAACCAAACTAGTATTGATCCACGCCAAGGGCTCAGAGAGTAAGGCGCCCATGACGATTGCTACGGACAATGTAGCAATCAAAGGTAAAATTACCAACGGCATCACCCCAGCAAACGACTCCGGTAATTTGATATGTTCTTTCGCCCACTTCACTAAGTATCCTGCTAAGAACCCAGCAATAACTGCCCCTAAAAACCCAGCATTGGTGCTAGAAGCGACTGCACCACCGATAAAGCCGGCACCTAGCGCAGCCTTATCTCCAACAGAATACGCGATAAAACCAGCCAAGACAGTATTGATCAAGCCGATTCCTGCCCACCCTACTTGTTCAATCAAATAAAGCGCATGTTTAAAGCCTTCCGTGTCAGCATAAGGATCTAAGCTTGTGATCCCCATACCAAGAGCAATCATTTTCGGAATGGCAACAACCAGTGAAGCACCAATAATCAATGGCAGTACAAAACTAATTCCACTCATCAAGTGGCCTTTTAAATCTGCTAGAACTCTTTTCATCATCCTTGCCTCTTTCCTTTAGTTTGCGTTTCTTTGTTCAACAGCAGCTACACATTTCTTCAGCACCGCTTCCGGTGCCTTGATACACGTATTGATATTTACTCGAATTTGCGGTTTTCCTTCAAACCGTTCCATCCCAACAACTTTTTGGTCAGTCGCTAAAAGCAAGAAATCCGCTTCTTTTGCTTCGGCTGCAGTGATCTCATTGACTTGCCCTAATGAGCCTTGCTGTTCGATCTTGACCTCATAGCCAAGTTTCACACCAGCTTTTTCTAAAGCTTTTGCCGCCATCGGTGTATGTGCCAATCCAGCTGGACAGGCGGAAATTCCTACTATTTTCATACAATTTTCTCTCCCATCATTTCCTTTTTGATCAATTCTGCTAAATAAGCTTTGTCTTCTGATTGTTGAATCTGCTGGATGAATGTCTCTTCAAGCAATGCGGTTGCTAGGCGACTCAACATTTGCAGATGCACCGTTCCTTCATCTTTTTTAGGAACCATCAAAGCAAACACATTTTTGACTGCTGAATCATCGAAGGTTTCCCATTCGATGGCTTGCTCTAAACGAATAAACAAAACGGTCGGTTCCAAAACGTGTTCAGCTTTTGCATGTGGAATAGCAAAGCCTTCTTGTAAGCCGGTTGAATATTGTGCTTCCCGTTCAATGAATGCCGCACATGTATCTGCTGCATTGGTAACGATCCCTGATTCATAGGCATGATGCGCAATTACGTGAAACAGTTCTTCTTTTGATGTAACAGCCACATTCAAGAGAATATTTTTTTTCTGAAAATCCATCTCATCTGCTCCTTTCCTTTATTATGAAACCATTAGCGTAATTCGTGTGGTTTATTTTCTGTACACGTTTAATTTACGGTTTCTAATTCACGATGTAAACACAACAAATTTCCAATTCAAGTGGCAATCATTAGTAAAGCGTTTTCCAAAATGATTGCCAACTCTTCTGGAAATTTTCGGTACTGGTGAAGCATTTCATTCTTATTCTTTCTATTGTATGATGAGAAAGAGCACGGAGGTGAAACAAGTGTCAAAACTTGCTTATCAACGATTAGATGATCTAATGGAAGTATTAACTAGACAAACGGCGCCGCTACCAATGAAGGAGTTAACAAAAAGCTTCTCGATTTCTGAGCGAACGGTTCGGACCGACATTGCAAATTTGAATGATTTGTTAACAAATGTGGGTGCCTCCATCAAGTTGATTCGAGGGCAAGGCTATTTGTTGTCTATTGGTTCAAAAGAACGATTTCATGACTGGTGGACTGAAAGTATGTCGACTACCGAGTCCTTTCTAACTACGAGTGAAGAACGACAAGCCTATCTACTTTTCCTTTTATTTAAGAATGAAAACCCTTTATCCTTAGATGATTTTCTTGATCGATTATTTATTAGTAAAAACACCTTTTACTCATACTTAAAAACGGCTCGAGACAATTTAGCGACCTATCAATTAAAAATAGTAAATCGTCCAAATATTGGCTTTGAAGTCTTGGGTAACGAATTCGCCAAGCGACAAGCAATCAGTGATCTTTTGATTGAAAAAGATCTCCAAGAGTATTTGGTGGGTTTTACGGAAATGGAACTTGAGTTGTTTGATACGATTGATCTGACCCGCTTGCAAGAATTGTCATTAAATCATCTGGCGCCCTTAGACTTGTTAGACTCTGACTACTATCATAAAAACATTCTTTCTCATTTTGCTTTAGCAATCAGTCGCTTTATAGCTGGCCATCAGATCAACGAATTTCCCTTGCACGTGCCCGCGCTCAAAGAAGACGCCCAGAAAGTTGTTGGTCACTTCTTAGAAGAAATCGATCATGCATTTGATATACAATTGACTGCTGGAGAAAAACAATACTTCATTTACTATCTTGCGATGAATGCACCACGTTTAGTTGAAACAGGCGATGCAAGCGATTCTTCCACGAAAACTGCGAAAGCCATTGTGGAAGAATTATTAACTGCGATCAAACAGACGTCAAACTATGCGTTAGAGACAGACAAGATGCTAATAGACGATTTGACATCTCATATTGAGGGCTTTATCAACATGAATCTAATGGATGCACGCCGTAGCAATCCATTGCTGGCAACGATCAGAAAATCTTTTCCACAGGCTTATGATTTATGTTTGACTCATTTAGAAACGGTAAGCCTGAAACACGGTTTTTATTTTTCTCCTGATGAGATCGGCTATATCGCTTTGCACATCGCAGGTGCTATGGAAAGGAGTTCCATCAGAAATCATCATAAACATCGCGTCATCCTTGTTTGCGGAACCGGTCGAGCCATGAGTCGTATTATTGAAGCAAAAATTATCAAGCACTATCAAGAAACGATCGAAGTCGTTGATCGCTTTTCTTACGTCGAGCTACAACAATGTGATCTTTCTGCCATTGATTTTGTGATCACAACCGTTCCATTAGAACAGTTCTCGGTTCCTTCTATTTACATCAACATGGCCAAGCTAGATAAAGAAATTGGCAAAATCGAACCGTTCATTGAAACGCTCAGTGAATCAAAAGATGGTATCTATTCATTGTTTCAAAAAGCATTTTTTCTTCATGAAAATCATGCAGATAAAGAAACCTTACTAAAGAAAATGGCGCAGCAACTGTACCAAAAAGATTTTGTGCCCCAAGATTTTTATGACAGTGTGAAAAAACGAGAAGCAATCAATCAGACCAATATTAACGAGTGGCTTGCTATCCCCCATCCCATGACCTTGATGGCAAAACGCTCAGCCGTTTCAGTGGCGATCATTCCTGACGGCGTTGATTGGGGAAATGGTGATTTGGTTAAATTCGTCTTTCTCTTTGCGATTCAAAAAGACGAATATGAAGATACCGAAGAAATCTATAGTCTTTTATTAGAGTTGATGGATCGTGAAGATATTCAACAAGCAATCCTGCAAAATAGTGACTATCACCACTTTTTGAGCTGTATAAAGCAATTATAAAAGGAGCTGGGGAATCCAGCTCCTTTTGTTGATATGACTAATCTTATTTGATAGCTCTTTTTCTCATTCATAGTATGCAAGATTAAGATTGTTTCTTGACCTTTAAAATTTTAAATATCATTAACAAGATGAAACCAATAATACAAAACAATCCAACGAGAACATATCGTTGATCTGCAGTTTCTCCTGTCTTAGGCAGAGCAGCACTGTCTGATTTTTTTATCCTTTTATTTTCTTTTTCTAACACTTTTGGCTTCGATATATTAGTGGAGCGATCATTTATTGAAAATTTGATCGGTGTTTTATCAATTTGATAACCACTCGGTGCTTTGGTTTCAATCAACTGATACTCTCCTACTTCTAAATTACTTATCTCAACCTTTCCATCTTTGCTCGTAACTATGTTTTTTTGTACAATATTTCCTTTCGAATCTTGCAGCTCAAACTCTGCATTTGCCAGTAGTTTTCCTGTTTCGCTGTCTACTTTTTTCAGAGTTACTTTCCCAAGTTTTGGTGATACATAAGTATTCTTGAAAATAATCGATTCTTGGTACGCTGGACTTGCCACTAATTGTCCAGATTGGTCTTCCACATTTACGGTTACATGGTATTCTGTTTGGTCATAAGTGATCGTGCTATCTGTCCCTGCGACTTCTCGGATCGTATACTTGTATGTGCCTGCTTGGTCATAGTCGATTGCATCGAAGTAAATTTTTCCGTTGGCATCATTGCTCTTGGTTTGAATCACTTCCCCTTGTTCGTCCAACAGCTGGAATTGAAATTCATCTGCACTTAGTGCTTTGCCAGTCAATTCTTTACTTGCTTCTAGAACCGCACTCCCTTTTGCGGGATTGTAGCTATTTTTAAAAACAGCACTGCCTTCATAGCTTGGACTTGCCACTAATTGCCCCGATTGGTCTTCCACATTTACGGTTACATGGTATTCTGTTTGGTCATAGGTGATCGTGCTATCTGTCCCTGCGACTTCTCGGATCGTATACTTGTATGTGCCAGCTTGGTCATAGTCGATCGCATCGAAGTAAATTTTTCCGTTGGCATCATTGCTCTTGGTTTGGAGCACTTCCCCTTGTTCGTCCAACAGCTGGAATTGAAATTCATCCGCACTTAGTGCTTTGCCAGTCAATTCTTTACTTGCTTCTAGAACCGCACTTCCTTTTGCGGGATTGTAGCTATTTTTAAAAACAGCACTGCCTTCATAGCTTGGACTTGACACTAATTGCCCCGATTGGTCTTCCACATTTACGGTTACATGGTATTCTGTTTGGTCATAGGTGATCGTGCTATCTGTCCCTACGACTTCTCGGATCGTATACTTGTATGTGCCAGCTTGGTCATAGTCGATTGCATCGAAGTAAATTTTTCCGTTGGCATCATTGGTCTTGGTTTGGAGCACTTCCCCTTGTTCGTCCAACAGCTGGAATCGATATTCATCTGCACTTAGTGCTTTGCCAGTTAGTTCTTTACTTGCTTCTAGAACCGCACTTCCTTTTGCGGGATTGTAGCTATTTTTAAAAACAGCACTGCCTTCATATAATGGATCGTTTGTTTGACTTCTTTGGTTTCCGTAGATTCAATCATGTTTGGCGAATAAGTGATAGTCACTTCGCGATCTTTGTCCTCTGCTGTCAAACCTGTGACTTCCTCAATGCTTGTTTTGTCTGCGTGATAGTTCTTGATTTCAGGACTTTTCACTTCATCAAACGTTGTATCATCATCTTTGGCTTGCCATTCTCCATAGGTATTTTCCCCTGTTGCTTCATTCGTTGTCACTGTGCGTGTGAACGTGACCGTGTCTACATTGTCTGACGCGGCTTCTTTGCCGTCTTCATACATATAATGGATCGTTTGTTTGACTTCTTTGGTTTCCGTAGATTCAATCATGTTTGGCGAATAAGTGACAGTCACTTCGCGATCTTTGTCCTCTGCTGTCAAACCTGTGACTTCCTCAATGCTTGTTTTGTCTGCGTGATAGTTTTTGATTTCAGGACTTTTCACTTCATCAAACGTTGTATCATCATCTTTGGCTTGCCATTCACTAAAAGTTTTGTCACCTGTTGCTTCATTCGTTGTCACTGTCCGTGTAAAAGTCACAGTGTCCGTCTTGTCTGACGCGGCTTGTTTACCGTCCTCATAAACATAATGGATCGTTTGCTTGACCTCTTTGGTCTCCGTAGATTCGATCATGTTTGGCGAATAAGTGACAGTTACTTCAAGATCTTCTGATTCTGCAGTCAACTCATGACAGATGTAATAAGTTATCTCTCATAGTAGAATCAAAATTTTCAAACCTACTTCTAATGAAATGGAAAAAATCGTCATTAAAAGATTCTACTCCTTTTATATTCTTTCTCAGAAGTTCCGAATCTTTTAATATCTCTTCACAGTCTACAATGGATAAGCTAGAGATACTTTCATAAATAAAATAGCCCTCAGGATTATCAATGAAGCATTGGGGATAATTTTGATTATATTCAAGTATATCTGAAAGTAAGTCTTCAGTTTTTTTTTTGGTAACTACGTGTAGGATTTTTTTCATCATTCTTATATTTTTGATACTCCACAGATCCTAAAAATTTTTTTGATTTAAGGGTATCTTTGTACTTATCTGGATAAAATAAGTACAAATAAATAATTGCAATTGTTGTTCAATTTGTGTATGTCCTAGCTTCTTGTATTTTATTAATTCTTGTTTTAGGTAAAAACTAAATTGATCTAAGTCACGTAAATTTCTATTATCTTCTATAAATATTGTTGCTAAGCTTTCTTTAATTTCTAAATCAAAGATAGTACCCAATCTTTCAAAATAGTCTCCCCAAATTTTTTGAGGATGTAAAACATAAGGAAGTTCAACCCTTTGATCAATAATCTTTCTTAGATAGTCATTTTCATTATTAATTATATTCTCAAAATCACCTACAAAAACAATAGGAAGTTTATTATTTAATACATTGAAAAGCTTATATGCACTTTTTTGAGTGGGGAGCGTCAATAATTTTGTGTAAATGATTCTTCCCTACTGCAGATTGTTTCTAATTCTCAATCAGTTGGCTTAGCATTTGTTCAAGTTCGCCTTCGGCCTGTTGAAAGCCTTTATGACTGCGACCTAGGAATTTTTGGTTGTAAGTATCAAAAGACGAGACTAAGAAACGTTCCATCGACTCTTCGTTTTGGAACTGTTCCTTGCGGTGGCTGTATTTCTTGATTTGCTTATTAAAGGATTCAATCAAGTTCGTAGAATAAATACTCTTGCGTATGGCCAAGGGGAAATCATAGAAAGTGAGCAAGTGATCGTTCGAAAGAATCGATTCAACCACTTTTGGATAGCTGGTTTTCCATTTTTCCGCAAAAGCACCACGTGCTTCCAACGCCACCTCTTTAGATGAGGCTTGATACACCATTTTAAAATCATCACAGACTTCCTTACGATCATCGACACGCACTTTGTGACTGATATTACGGGAAACGTGTACACAACAATGTTGAAAACGAGCTTTGGGATAGAACCGACTAATCGCTCCTACCATCCCCTTTAAGCCATCCGTGATGAACAGGAGGACATTTTTCAAACCGCGCTCTTGAAGGTCCAATAAAATTTCCTCCCAAATCGTGATGGATTCAGTCGGTGCAATCGCATAGCTCAATACTTCCTTTGATCCGTCCGGGCGAATGCCAACTGCGATATGAATAGCTTCCTTGGCGACGGTTTTCCGCTTTAACGGAATATACGTTGCGTCCATATAAATAGCAGCATAACGGTCATGAAGCTCCCGCCCTTTAAACGCCGTTACCTCTTCTGCAAATGATTTTGTTATATTGGACATGGTTTGGGGCGTGTAGTGATGCCCATACATTTTCTCAATCAAGTCTGCGATTTACGACATGGTAATACCTTTTCGGAAGAGGTGAATGACGGTCTCCTCTAACGTGTCATTCGTCCGTCTATAAGCAGGAACAGTCTGTTGCTTGAACTCACCATTGCGGTCGCGCGGAATCTGGAGATGAAGTTCCCCATACTCGGTCTTGACCGTACGGTCATAGGAGCCGTTACGAGAATTACCCGTGTTAAAACCAATGCGATCATACTTTTCGTAATCTAGGAAAGCCGTTAACTCCGTTTTGAGAAGCGTATTGACTGCTTTCTCCAAATGGACACGGAATAATTCATTCAAATCGCCTTTGTTCGCTAGAGTCTTTAGAATTTCTGTAGTAAAATCGTTCATAGGGAAGTCCTCTCTTCTGTGAATGTGTTGTGGTAACTCTATTCTACAGAAGGGACTTCCTTTTTTCTATTTACACAAAATATTTTACACTCTCCTGAGTTAAACTGAATATCATTCTGTCTATATAAATTTTAAGATGGATTACCATACTTTTGTTTGACTCATTGACAAAAATCTAAAAAACTTATCCTCAGCGAGATTGAGTGTCTTTTACCAGACACAAATCCCTACTACAGATAAGTTTTTTATTTTTTTATGCTTTTAGGCTTTTAGGTATATGGATATTTCAGTTTTTCCTTACTGATAAGTTTCTGTCCGCAAGAATTCTTCTTGCTTTAATAGCTCCTCGATGGAACAATTTTTTTCCAATGCTTCTTTGACAAAAGCAGTGGCTTTTTCATAACCAATTTGCGGTGAAAGGGCTGTAATAGTCCCTGTACTGTTATTTACAGCTTTCAAACAAGCTGTTTCATTGACGGTAATACCTGCCACACATTTATCGGCAAAAATTTGACACGCTTTGGTCAACAGTTGACATGATTCAAATAAATTATGGAACATCACCGGCTCAAAAGCATTCAATTCCAATTCTCCGGAAGCTGCCGCAAAGGTGATGGCACCGTCATTTCCAATCACTTGAAATGCAATTTGACTGATAACTTCTGGAATGACTGGATTGACTTTGCCCGGCATGATCGATGAGCCTGCTTGTCTTGCTGGCAAGTTGAGTTCATGAAAACCAGTTCGCGGACCGCTGGCTAAGAGACGCAGATCATTGGCGCTTTTGTTCAATGTGATGGCAATCGTTTTTAATCCACCTGAAATCGAGGCGAAACTGTCGGTATGCTGTGTACTATCAATCAGGTCATTCGCTGGCCGTAAGGGTCTTGGAAAACGTCGGTTCAATTCTTGATAGAGGTATTCTTGATAGCGATAGGACGCATTAAGACCTGTCCCAATGGCTGTCCCACCCATATTTAAGGTCAATAGTTCTGCCGATAAGTGGTGCAGCCGTTCACGGCAACGCGTCAAACTGTGGGCATATGCAGCGAAACTTTCCCCTACTGTCATTGGCACCGCCTCTTGCAGTTGGGTTCGCCCCATTTTTGCCACGTGCTGAACTTCTTTCGCTTTCATATGCCATCTGTCAATCAACTGTACCAGCGCTTCATCCAATTGTTCAATATATACAAGCAAAGCCAGTTTCCCAGCACTAGGATAGACATCATTGGTGGATTGGCTTTGATTGACATCGTCTAAAGGATGAAGATATTGATATTCCCCTTTCTTATGCCCCATCAATTCTAACCCGCGATTGGCGATCACTTCATTCACATTCATGTTGGTGGATGTTCCTGCTCCCCCCTGAAATGTATCAACAATAAATTCTTCATCCCACTTGCCCATGATGATTTCTTCCGCAGCAGTCACAATGATTTGTGCTTTTTCTTTGGATAGCGTGCCAGATTGTTGATTGGCTAGCGCAGCTGCGGCTTTGATACGTGCTACTTGTTTGATCATCGTCAGATCAACTTTTTGATCAGTGAAAGCAAAATTTTCTTTTGCGCGATAACTATGAATACCATAATAAGCCCCCTCGTATATAGGTAGACTGCCAATTGTATCTGATTCGATCCTCATCATGATTTAAACGCCCCTTTTTGTATTATATGTGATAAAATATCACATAAGAGAAAAAGACACGAGCCTTTTCAGCCATCTCTTTGTTAATCCTTGAAATTGATTCCTTTCACTTTGAAAAACAAAGAGAAACAGTACAAAAACAGAAAAGAGGAAAGTATTTGGATGAACTAGATAAAAAGTTGTTGAATCTGTTGCAGCAAAATGGTCGGTTATCGATCAAAAAGTTAAGTGAAGCGTTATTCATCACTGCACCTGCTGTTTCCCAACGAATAAAACATTTAGAAGAAACCGAGCAATTGTTGTATTATCAAGCGACGATTGACTATGAACAAGCCGGCTTGCCGATCAAAGCATTTATCCACCTGTCGATCGAACCACAGCAAAAAGCAAGTTTCTATCCTTTCATACAGGCGATCCCCAATGTGTTGGAATGTGATTGTGTCACCGGCCCTTATTCAATGTTAATCAAAGTCGTTTTCCCTTCTACCAAATCATTGGACAGCTTTATCAATGACTTGCAAAAATTCGGTCGAACCAACACCCAAATCGTTTTCTCGACGCCAGTTCCCTCTCGAGGATATCAATTCTGAAAACCCAAAAAGCGCGCTTATCTCACATAGACAGGCACGCTTTTTTTATATACAGGGGTCACTGGTCATCGACTGGCACTTGCAACCCTCGTGGTCCGACATTCGTTGAAAATACAATGTGGGTTTTGGTATCCCCATAAAATTGCAAATCTGTGATAAACCGATCCAAGACGACCGTATCACTAAAATAAACCTTCAAGAGCATAGAATAATCTCCAGTGATACAGTCACACTCGATCACATTTGGGATGTCTGCGATATAGGCATAGAAGGCTTCTTTATCTTTGGCATTCACTGCGCAATGGACATACGCTTTGATCAGATAACCAAGTTTTTGGTAGTCGATCAGTGCCTGATAAGAACGGATATACCCAAGGGTTTCAAGGTTTTGTACCCGCACAGAAACAGATGGCGATGAAATAAAGCATTGCTCTGCGATCTGTTTGACAGTGACTCGGGCATTTTGCTGCATGATGTTCAGTATCTTGCGGTCTAAGTTATCCATAATCATCCCCCGTTCTCATTATTTTCTCAGTTTATCGAGAAAACAACAGAAGCGCAAGTTGCAGATTACATCCTATGTTAAATTTCCTAACATCAACGCTGAGATAATTGGAAATAGCGATAAACAATCATCGCCCCACAAGCAAACAGACCACACCCAAAAAACATCATGTCAAAGCCAAAAAGACTGGCGATGATTCCCCACAAAAAAGCCCCACCTCCATAAGCTACATCTAAGGCTGCTGAAAATACCGCTGTCCCTTGCCCTCGCTACGCCTCAGACACCGATTCTAATACAATCGTATTCATCACAGGCAATAAGCCGGCATAACCGACACCATAACAACTCGCGGCCAGAAGCAAGCTACTGAGCTGTGTCGTAAATGGCAACAGACAAAAAGAAACCAAAATCAATAATAAACTGCCATAAATCAATGTAGCCGTTTGGATTTTGGCGAGCAAACGTGGAAATACGACCCGTGTTGTGACCGTCATGATCGACATGACCGTAAAATAATAGCCTGCGCCGATAATCTCACGTTCAAGGGCATATTGTGCAATAAACGCCACCACGCCAGAATTGGCAAAGCATATCAAAAAAAGGATACCGCTAGGAAACACAACCGCTTTGATGCGAAGCAGTTCTCGTAACGATGATTTCGCTTCGCCAGAGTGCGTATTCCTCCGTGAAAAGGGCTGTTCTTTCAAAAAGAAACTCAACAAAAAAGCTGTTCCGCTCAACAAGGCAGCCATCCGAAAAAGTACAGGAAATCCATAATTTTCTACAACAGCAAGTCCTATCAACGGGCCGATGGCACTCGGCACAGCCTGGGCGATACTGAAATACCCCAATCCGACTGCTAATTTGCCTTCAGGAATCGTATCAACTGCCATCGTCGCTGCTGCTGTCGCTTGCAAACTATTGCCCACCCCTTGCAAGATGCGCAGACAAAAAAGCATCAATAGCCCCTGCAGCAGATTCAATAAACTAAAATCAATCAACAGAATGGCTAATCCCATACAAAGCAAGACTTTGCGTCCATATCGATCCAATGCCACACCGATTGGCAAACGGCAAAACAAAGCAGATAGCCCCAAGACACCTACAATGGCGCCGGATACTGCTTTAGAACCACCTAAAGAAGCAACATATAACGGCATAGTCCCCATTTGGGTCGTGATGGCTGTCATTGCTAGTACCGTGACCACCATCACTAAGTAAAAATCTTTCGACCAAAGCCGACTAGAGCTGTTCACCTTTTCCATATTGTGCCTCGCTTCTATACAGCTAATTGAAAACGTACTTGTGTCAAAAATTGCTGTGTACATTCTTCTTGCGGATCCTCAAAAATTTCTTCTGGTGTTCCCGCTTCTACCACCACACCATCCGCCATGAATATCACTTTATCCGCGACTTCTTGTGCAAATTGCATTTCATGCGTCACGATGATCATCGTTTGCCCACTATCAGCCAGTTGCTTCATGACATTTAGGACATCACCGACAAGTTCTGGATCGAGCGCTGAAGTGGGTTCATCAAACAGTAATAATTCTGGCGTCAAAGCCATCGCTCTGGCGATACCTACACGTTGTTGCTGTCCGCCAGACAGTTGACTAGGATACATCATAGCTTTATCTGCCAAACCCACTTTTTCTAAGGCAGATAACGCTGCTTTTTCTGCCAGTTTTTTTGGGAAACGCCGTGGTGTGCGTAGTCCTTCCGCCACATTTTGCAACACATTCATGTGGCTGAACAGCTCATAGGATTGAAAGACCATCGCTGTTTTGCGGGCGATCTCCAATCGTTGGGTTTTGCCAATATGTGCGAGATCATACTGGAAGTCACCGATAGAATAACTCCCCGCATCAGGCTGCTCCAACAAATTCAAGCAACGCAAAAAGGTCGTTTTTCCAGAGCCGCTAGGACCAATGATGCATACAACTTCCCCACGTTCAATTTGTAAGCCAACATTTTTTAAGATGACTTGTTTATCGAAAGACTTCTTCAATCCTTTGATTTCTGCTTGCAGCATACTCCCACCCTTTCTTTTCTATCGCTCAAAGCGCGATCGTATTGGCAGATTGTCCTTCTAGCAAAATATCTCTTGCATTGTTCAAAGCTGTTTCTGCAATTTCTTGTACAGCCAATTGGGTATAATACGCAATATGCGGGGTCAAAAGCACATTTGGCAGTTGATTCAGCTGTTGATAATAAGGATTTTGATCCCACCCAACTGAAAAATACCGTTCTTCATTGGCGATAGCGTCTAATACAGCACCAGACAAACGCCCTTGCGCGAGTGCGGCAATCAACGCATCCGTATCAACGATTCCCCCACGTGCCGTATTGACCAGACAACTGCCAGGCTTCATCTGTGCAAAAACAGAGGCCGAAAATAGCCCTTCTGATGCTTTTGTCAGCGGGATATGGATCGACAAGACGTCCGATGCAGCAATCAAGGTCTCAAAGGACACATATTCGACAATCCCCTTCAACCGAGGATTTTCACTCCTACTAGTGGCAATCACATGTCCCCCCATATGATAAATCGCTTCTGCGACTAGAGCACCGATTCGACCAGTGCCTAACAAACCGACTGTTACGTCTTGTAGCTCCCGACCAATCACAGACCGTCGATCAAGTTTTCCTTTGATCATTGCTGGAATATTGCGTAAAACCATCAAGATCGACATCACAGTGTAATGGCCCACCGATGTTGGGCTATAAGAAGGGACATTGGTGACCGTCAACTGATGCTTTTGCGCCCAGTCAAAACGAAGACCGTCGACCCCCGTTGATTTGATCGATAACTGCTTCATCCCTAAAATATGCAAGCGTTGGTACAGGGACTCATCTTGCTGCATAGCCAGACTAGGATACAAACAGATGCCGTCGTGCCCTGCTGCCAAATGGATATTCTCCCAAGACAAGCCCTCCATTACGATCGTCACTGGTGTTTTGTGGATAAATTGCCACCGTTCGATATAAGCAATTTCCTCTTCACTTACCCCGTAATAAATCAATTTCATTGGCAACACCTCCTAAATGACCCCTTCATATGCTGGCGGCATAGCGTATTCCAACGCATCACCTAATAAAGCGATCCCTTGATCGATCTGTGCCAATGTCGGCTTCGTAAAATTCAGCCGAAATGAATGCTCATAGCCTTTTCCCGCAACACTCATGATATTGCCTGGAATGACCGCAACTTTCGCCTCATCAAGGTATTCATAGAACCGCTCTGCGTCCATCTCAGTCGATAGGAAACAGGTGATAAAATAGCCGCCTGTTGGTTTGATAAAGGTAAGCTTATCCGTTGGCAGTGCCTGTAATGCTTGCAGCATGCGGGCATATTTCTCTTGATACAACAAGGTCAATTGGGCCACATGACCTTCGAAATCATGATGATCCATATATTCGGCCAATACCACTTGCCAATAAAAATTGGTGTGGGAATCGGCGGATTGCTTGGCCAAAATCAATTTTTCCATTGCAGGACCAGCAGCCATCATAAAACCAATCCGGCTGCTGGGTGCCAAAATTTTTGAAAAAGATCCCGCATAAATGATTCGTCCTTCGGTATCTAATGTTTTCATCTTAGGGATCGGTGTACCTTCATACAACAACTCACCGTAAGGATCGTCTTCAAAAATCAGCACATCATATTGACATGCCAATGCATAAATGGCTTTACGTTTTTCCAATGGCATTGATGTGCCTAAAGGGTTTTGGAAAGTGGGGATCAGATACAACATTTTCACTCTTGCGTCTGTTTTGAGGATTGTTTCTAAAGCGTCAAGATCCATTGATTCTGCTGCAAGATCCATCGGTACCGGCACTGGTATCGCCCCATATCCTTTGATAGCATTCACCGCACCGGAAAATGTTTGCTCCTCGCATAACACCACATCGCCTTCATTACAAAAGACTTTTACCGCCAAATCCATGGCTTGGGTCGAGCCCGAAACCACCAGCACCTCCTCTTCGTTATCGATATTTGACAATTGACGCAAACGTTCTTTGATCAAGGTCCGTAAGCGCGGATACCCCTCTGATGCCCCATACTGCAAGAAAGACTCTGGGTCCGCTTCGTTATATAATTTTTGCGAGATCTCTTTCAATGTAGCCATTGGAAATGCTTCTGTCGGTGGAAATCCGTAAGCAAAGGAAATAGCTGCTGCAGACTCCATATTTTTTTTTGCATTCTCTCTTAATGGAGATGCTTCTAATGTCATGATACGTTGTGCGAATTGATAGGCCATTCTATTTCCTCCCTGCATAGTTGTTAGCCGGCCAGCTGTGTGGTAAAGCGGGCTAAAAAGGCTTTGGTTCGTTCTTCTTTGGTTTCCTCGAATACTTGTTGCGGTGTGCCTTGTTCAACAATATGTCCATTCTCCATGAAAACGACTTTGTCTGCTACTTCATACGCGAATTTCATTTCATGGGTCACCAATACCATGGTCGCACCGGCTTCCGCAATTTCTCTGAGCAGCGCCAATGTCTGTCCCACTAGTTCCGGGTCCAATGCCGAGGTAGGTTCATCAAACAAGATGACCTTAGGATTCAACGCCAACGCACGGGCGATCCCGATACGCTGTTGTTGTCCACCTGACAGTTGGCTAGGATAAAAATCTTGTCGTTCAGACAAACCGACTTGATCCAACAAAGCCTCTGCTGTTCGCAGGGCAGCTTCTTTGCTTTGTTTTTTGGTCACGATCAATGGCATCATGATATTTTCTTTGGCTGTTTTATTTTGAAACAAGGCATAATTTTGGAAAACCATCGCTGTTTGCCGTTGATGGGTCAATATTTCTTTTTTACTTGCTTTGTGCAATGTGGTGGTGGTTTCTCCCAATTGAATCACACCTTGATCTGCTCGTTCCAAAAAATTGAGACAACGCAAGAAGGTCGTTTTTCCCGAACCGGAAGGCCCCAATAAGACGACTACTTCGCCTTTAGCGACATCAAGATCAATCCCTTTTAACACTTCTTGTTTGCCGAATCGCTTATGGATATCCGTTACTTTCATCATAATGCGGCCCTCCTTAGTTTGCGCAACAGCCGATTTTCCAGTAATTGTGCCCCTTTTTCGATGACCAAACTAATCAGCCAATAAATGATCGCAACAGCCACATACGCTTCTAAAAACCGATAATTTTGCTGGGCCGTGATTTTAGCTGCCGCAAAAACATCGACAACACTGACCATGGAAGCTAAGGCCGACGCTTTAACCAACGAGATCAGCAAATTACTGAACATGGGCAATGAAATCGGCCAGGCTTGCGGGAGCAGCACACGACGGATGACTTGTAAGTTCGTCATGCCGATCGATTTGGCTGCATCGAACTGCCCTTTTTTGACTGCCGCAAATGCGCCCCTGAAAATCTCGCTGCTATTGATAGCAGACATTAAACTCAAGGCGGCGATCGCTATCCAAACCATGTTGAAATCTTTAAATCGCAAAGTCCAATGCATCGACTCCGCCCAAATATCAAACTGTTTAGCAGAAATAAGATATAACGCTAAAATCACTAAAACCACTGGGACCCCTTTTAAGACCGTGACAATCACTTGCAGCACTGGTGCGAGGATCTTGATCCTATACAGACGAATCAAGGCGATGATCAACCCAACCACCGCGCCAATGACTAGTGCGGTCAACGCCATAAAAAGCGTCGTACCAATATAATGACTTGCTGTTTTCAGCGCTTCGATCATAATAGACAATTGAAAACTCATCGCCATTCCTCCCTATTCTGGGACGTAATCCCCATCTAGATATTTTTCTGATAATTCTTTGATCGTTCCATCTGCTTTCAATTCCTCTAATGCTGTATTGACCGCATCAATAAAGTCTTGGTCCGCTTCTTTGTTGAACAATAAGTAGGCATCTGAGTTGTGGACTGGTTCGCTGCCGATCTCTAGATTTTCACTAAATGAATTGTTCCAATTATCGACTTGATATTCTGGTGCTAACGTTGCATCGACCGCACCTGAAGTGACTGCTTGTACGATTTGCTCGTTGTTGTATTCCCCATAAACCAATTCAAAAGCATCGGGATTTTCTGCCAGATAAGCCTCAGCCATTGCTGCTTGGTTAGTAGCAGTCGTCACATAGACTTTTTTTCCTGCTAAATCTTCGAAGCTATCGTAGACCGTACCGGCATCTGGATCAGAGACAATATACGTATCCCAGACCACATACCCAACATCCCCATAGACGAATTTTTCTTTCCGTTCATCATTGACTTCATATTCATAGGCAGCCATCTGGACTTTATTGCTTTCTAAATTTGATAACGTCGTTGGGAAATCCGCTCCTTCAAAGGTAAAGGTATAATCAAGTAATTTTTCGTCGATTGCTTTAACGACGGCGACATCATAGCCATCATATTCACCATTTTCGTCTAAATAAGCATATGGCAATGCTTCATTCCCAGTACCCACCTTGATTTCTGTTGCATCACTTGCTCCACTGCTTGTAGTGTCGGCAGAACTGCTTCCGCAAGCCCCTAAAACCAAAAGTGTCACCAATGTAATTGCACCTAAAATCGTTTTTTTCATTTGAATTCCTCCCTTTCCCTCTACCCAAAATTTTCCTATGTTGTTTTGATTTTTTGCTGTTTTTTGGTCCATGATATCAGTGGTACTTTTGCTGTTTGTTGTTTTGTTTTCGAAAAACTCATCCGACGTTCCAGACCGGTGAAAACACGTTCTAAGAGGAAGCTTAAGGTAATAAACAAGATCGCCGCACCGACATAGCCTTCAAGTGTATGGAAGGTCACTGCGCCTATCGCTCGCGCTTTGCCGACAACATCCACTACCCCAATGGTAAAAGCCAGCGATGTGTCTTGCAGCAGTGCAATCGTAGTTGTACCAAATGCAGGTAATGCGACACGGACAACTTGCGGTAAAATCACTTGTCGATACATTTGTGTTTTCGTCAATCCGCAAGCAATACTCGCTTCCTTCTGTGTGACCGGTACACTTAGAATCGCAGCCCGGAAAGTTTCAGACTGAAAGGCAGCAGTATTTAATCCGTAGGTGATATAGATGAAAATAATTTTATTCCATGAGGAAACATCGATTTGAATCATTTGTAATAAGGCGGGTACACCATAATACACAACATACAGTTGAACCAATATCGGTGTGCCTCGAATAAATGAAACGAAGACTGCCGCCAGTTGACTCAGAAATGGCACTTTTTCGACACGAATAAATGCAAGTAAAATCCCTAAAAGCAATCCTGTAATCGACGCCACTGCTACTATCATCAACGTAACCGGCAAAGCACTTAAAACCTTTGGAAAATATTCCCAAACTAATTTCCACTGAAAAAATTCCGACATATTGCCCCTCCTTTTTTCTGAATATTCTGATTATTAGACAATATTACTAATGGAAAAAAATTTTTCAATAGATTCATTACTAAAACTTCATTAATTTTATAAATTCTCCCTTTTAACTAAAAAAAGAAAGATGCAAACGGCATCTTTCTTTTTAATATAAGAATATAAAATACTACCCGTGGTGCTAGTTAATTTTTTCCTAGAGGAAAATGTCTAAACATGTTGGTAAATCAACAAAAAAACGCATATAGTAGTCTCAAAACTCCCAAGAAATGAGGACTATTTAACAAACTACGATGGTTACGTCGTGACAACTGAACATTTTGACTTAGCCAATCCTGTTACTAAAGTCGATGATATCCCCGATTATGAAATGTACAGTTAAACAATCGATAGCTTAAATAAGCGTTTTGGCAATCGTGTTTTAAAAGGCATCGAAATCGGTTACATCGCTTCTGAAAAGAATCGGATCATCGACTATTTAGCCGATAAAGATTACGATTTAAAATTACTCAGTGTGCATCATAATGGTCAATTTGATTATTTAGATGACGAAGTCAAAGATATGGATCCTGCTATTGTGATTCCTCAGTATTTTGCACAACTTTCAGAAGCACTAGTTGTTATAGAAGCAGATGTCTTTGCTCATTTTGACTATGGTTTTCGGGTATTTGGTCTATCCGTTGCTGAATTTACACAATATGAAGCGCAGTTTTTACCGATTCTAGATCAAGTAATCAAAAATAAATTGGCATTCGAATTAAATGCTAAGAGCGCTTACTTGTATGACAATTTAGCGTTATATGAATATGTCATCGATTTATATCTTTCACGTGGTGGTACCTTGTTTAGTGTTGGATCAGATGGGCATTACCTTGAACATTTCCGTTTCCATTTCGATGATCTTTTTGCTCTGTTAAAAGCAAAAGGTGTGACGGAATTAGCGATTTATCAAAAAGGAAAGCGAATTATGGTTCCATTACCAGTCTAAAAAAACGTCCTCAGCATCAAAAGTGAGGACGTTTTTTTAGATTTCTTTTTCTAAAATCGGACAAATACGATCTTGTTTTCCTAAAGGAAAATGTTTGATCCCGATTTTTTTAAATCCATGACGTTCATAAAAACGAATACCTGCATGATTTTTTTCATAAACAGTCAAACGTAAATAACGTTTTTGTTTCGTTTTAGCATAACGATTCGCTTCATCGAGTAACCGTTGCCCTAACCCTTTGTTTTGATAATCTTTGAGCAGATAGAGCCGTTGAATCTCTATAGTATCTTTTTCATCATTGACTTTCATATAACCAATGAGTATTTGATGATCCTTAATACCAATAAATTTACTGGTTGACTGTGCCAATTCTACTGCCAATATTTCAGTTGTCAATTGTGTCTGTAAATATCCTTGCATATCAAGTGGATCTGCGCCATCGATAAACGATTCATAAAAACTGACAACACTTACAACTTGTAAAGCATCTAGATCATCATAATCTAAATACGCTAGTGTGATTTGATTGTTCATCTAACTCCTCCTTTTGACATAGTATACTATAAATCACCCGTGGTGCTAGTTAATTTTAATATCCTAAAGAATATCTCAAAGTTCCTTCAAAACGTCGTTGTGCTCGACTTAATAGAACACTGTAAGCCAGTAATATGCTTTCAAATCTACTCTCTAGCCCTTTAACAGAACGTGAGTTGAAATTTTGACAACCTAATTTTTCTAAGGAAGAAAAAACAGTCTCAACTGTTTTTCTTTGTTTTCCAAGTAAGCTGTGGTCTAGTTTTTCTGATTTATCCATGTTTTTACGTGGCGGAACGGATATAGTAATGCCCTTAAGGGCAAGCTTTTCATGGATTTTATGGCTAATATATCCTTTGTGCCCTAGGATATTGGGAAGATTCGCTTCTTCCGATAAAGTCTCTAACACTTTCACGTCATGGACACCTGGATTCGTGATTGAGTAAGTAATCGGAAAGCCAGTCTTAGTAACGATCATATGAATTTTAAGACCATAAAAATAAGATTTTTTTGTTGAGTTATAGCCAACTTTGGCTATTTGATTCAATAGTTTTGCTTGTCTATTTCTAACTGGTTTACATAATAAACTAGGAAAACTATCTATAATTCCGACTAGTTCACCTTTGGTGAGCTTCTTGATGAAAAAGTATCGAATAATCTTGATAGTGTAAGCTAAGTTTGAACTTAAGCGAGTGAATCGACTCCTACTAGGAAAGTCACCATTAGGAAATAAGACGGAACAAACCGCTCTATACGTGGCTCTTTGGCTAGTATAGCCATTAATTATGCCCCATATAACACAAGCAATAATCACTGTATCGCGTTGCTTCAGTTGATCAGTATTTCTTCGGTTTTTAATCTTATCTGGTACACAATTGTGGTATATGTTAGAAACAGTTCTCATAATTTCCTTGAATGTTATAAAAGTATCTGTATAATGTTCAGTATATTTTGATGAACGCATATGTAGTCCTCATTTCTTGGGAGTTTTGAGACTACTATATGCGTTTTTTTGTTGATTTACCAACATGTTTAGACATTTTCCTCTAGGAAAAAATTAACTAGCACCACGGGTTTAATAAGTTTTGTAATAATTACTCGACACGGTAGTTCATTAGCTACGCAGCCACTGATCGTTGCATAGTTTCTGACATTGTTCTTATGATTCAGTAACTCTTATTCCGTTTGACTCCTAATAGTTCATGGGCGAAGCGCGTCCGTCTAAAATAGTTGTTTCTATCGTTTGAACCTCATTGACAATTTTTGGAGAATCTTACCATTCCTTTTCAGCAGTTAAATGTAAAATTCTTTAATAGCTACGCTTATTTTTCATCCAGAATGATAACCTCCCAAATTTTTCCTTCTATCTATATAGCATCATTTTGTGTTTCACGTAATTGAACTAGTTGAGCAAAATCAATTAAAGATTCAATCGACAATCCAGCATTTCGCAAGTTTTTTGCTAGATAAATCCAATTTAAATCATTGGTAGTATAATCTCGGTAGCCGCTCTCGTGGCGGTGAACGGGTGGTATCACGCCAACACGCTCATAATAGCTTAGTGTATCCACACTTAAATCAAACATTTCAGCTGCTTTTTTATATTCATCGAATCTCCTCCTCATTCTTCTTATTTATAATAAACCATGGAGTTAACTCTAGAGAAACCAGAAGCCTCTTGTCTCTATGCTAATACTATACTAAATACCTCCTCACATTCCGTAGACTATTAAAATATTAAGCAATAGATAAAATCAGTTAAATGCAACTTCTCATATTCTAATGTTTATTAAGTAAGAATAATGTTAAAATAAAAAAACGAAGAGTATTCGGCGCAGTCCAGAAAAACTTCCCCAAGTTTTCTGTGCCGGTACTCTTCTTAGATTAATGCATGTTGCTTAATCAGCCTACGCTATATATTTCTTTTTTGCAAGTAATTACGATGTAGAAGCAATGCTTAGGAATCCCTTACGTTTTTTCTATTTTTACTTTTGACTTCTTTTAAGTGCTATACTGGATAAGTACCATGAAAGTAGGTGTTCAAATATGAATACTAATTTTTATCCAGTGGAAGTTTTTAGTTCGGACTACCGTTTATATTCATCAAAAGCAAAAACAAATTTGTATGATTTTCAATCGAGACCACCTTTGATCACGTCATTTGCTGTGCTAAATTTGAAAGAGTTGCACAATATTCAACTCAAATTATTTATTTACGATATTGATATCGAAAAATTTTCTACTTTAGAGGAAGCTAAATCTAGATGTAACTCTCTTATGTATAAATAATTTAACTAGCTGATCATAGCTAGTTTTTTTGTATATCTGTATCTAATGAACTAAATGTTCATCCTTAATCTGCTTAATAAAAAGAAATATTTATCGCAAAACTTATGGTGGCGGATTTAGAAGTTTATAGATTAGCGAATGACACAGAAATATCTGCCATCTGCTATGGGTGAATCAGATAAAATATATTTCTGGATGGTTCCTTTGAAGAGTTTTTCTCCTTCACAGCAACTTTTTAAAGAAGTATACATTTTTTCAGAACCATCCAGATAATAAACATTGATTCCCTGAATCTGATTATAATTAATCGGAGAACGTCGTGTACAAGAAAGTTGATCTCCTAGATATTTCACTTGATTAACAATCATTGGGTCATTAAGCCAATTTTTGTTAAGTGTCAATTTTACGATTAACTGATGAATAGCTTCTTTTTGCATTTTATTCCTCCACTCAAACCAATCGTCTATCCAGTTTACATATACATAGTACGTGATTAAAAAACTCAATCTATTCTTCATTGATTTCAGTTACTCATTAAATTTTTATAATTTATAACTGTTCTTTCCGTAGTATTCGTCACTTCTGAATTTGAAAGGGTTACAACTGCCGAATTGCTGAGTAGCTTTATAATTGTTCCAGCTGCTTGTTTTTTTCTATATCGAAATATGACCTGTTGATCTATATGAAAAGCTTGGCCTTCTATTGAAAGTTGTTGTGGTTTCCATTGTGAAAAACTCATTCTTACCCCTCCTTTGAAGTATGAAAAAACCGCCTCACACATGTTGAGACGGGTTAAAAGGCACTTTTATGCTTTATAGATATTAGCAGCTTGCAAACCGCGTTGACCTTCTTCAGTATCAAAAGTAACTGCTTGACCTTCATCTAAAGATTTAAATCCATCCGCTTGAATCGCTGAAAAATGAGCAAAGACATCTTGACCATCTTCTCCTGTAATGAACCCAAAACCTTTATCTGAATTAAACCATTTTACTGTACCTTTATTCATACTATTTCCTCCTTGTGCATCATTACGAATGCGTTTTGTTGCAATAATTGTTTGATAAGCAAAAGGAGAGTATAAATTTATGTATAGCACTCTTAATACGTTTCAAAGTTTATCACTACAAGTAGTATACCACACAAACTCTTTAGTTGCAACTTTACATAAAAATATTATTTTTTTATAAACTTATCACTCACTATACACTATTTTATTTTTAATGTGCTATACTATCTATATAGAATTTCGCTATGAACGTTATCGTTACCTTTCGTCACTATTTGAGAGAGGAGAATGTATTATGACATTCACTAACAAAACAATTGATTATCGTGTTACTTTGGACACTAACTTAAACTTGTTTATTGTTTTTTCTAAAAATGATGAAACCAAAGTGGCAACCGGTACTACAATCGAAAATGCAGTACATGAATTAGAAAAACTAGCATAAGGAGTGAAACTCTCTAATGGCCAAGCTCTTTTCATATTAAAGGCAGCTACTTGTAAGAATGAGTAGCTGTCTTATTCATTTTTTGTGTGCTAATTTGCTAAAAATGATCTCCATTGTTTCAAGTGTATCGATATCCATCTGACACAACCAGAGAAATACCTTCTTTTCCTCCTCCGTCCAAGTAGTTTTTGGATAGGCGGAAAGAAGTTTCAGATATTTTACACGTTGGATACTAAATGACAATAGCCAGTGCTGTTCAAAACTCTCACTTTCTTCCATATCATCCCTCCAAAATGGTATTACCTACAGTTAGACATAGCAAATGCAAGTAACTTTTAACTAAAAAATATCACAAACTAGCAAGCCAATCATCACAGATTAAAAATTGCTTTTTTTATGTTAATAAAGCAGTACATCTATTTATTGTCTCCTATTCTTAGATCCAGCTTCAGCTCGATTTTAAAATAGAGCAAAATCCTATAATTTCTGATCCGTTAAAATCAATATTGTAGAATTCATAATCATTTTTTATCAAGCAATCATTTATTTAAAAACCATTCACATAAGTAATAATTAACTTTTCGAAACCTAAGACTTTAAGGAATATTATTTTATTCTATAGTGGTTTTCCGATAATGCTTCCACATAATATCTTAATAACTTGTAATCTTTTTCATCAATACTTTTTATTATTATTTTATTTCCAAATAACGATTTGTGTGAACTTTTTAAAAGTCTGTGATGTATCTGATTTACAATCAAATACTCTACTTCTTCGTCCTTCAAGTTAGGATCAGTAATCTTTTCTAAATCCCGATGAATATAATTATATTCTAAGTGAGACGCGTCATTAATAACTCGTTTAAATTCTTCTTTCTCAACTTTCAGGAAAATCACGTCCTTCCCTTAATAAAAAACTCAGCGAAAAGAGAGATTAACTAACCACTTCTGCTATTTAAAAATACATATTACGTAATCAAATAAATTTCAATTCAACATCAGATATCTTTACAATAGTATGTTACCCCTTACCTACAAAAAAATCTATTGTTTTTATACATAAATACCCTAACATTCTTATGCAAAACTCTTATCATTAGATCATCTAATCTAAATCATAAAAATAGACCTAATAGAATTCCCCCTAAAATGAAGAATGCAGAGTTAATTTTGTATTTAAGAATACCTAATAGACTAATAAAAAAAATTAAAATGAAATACCATTCAACAAATATATTTTGTCCTAATTGGATGGTAACATTAGCCATCAATGCTAATGCTGCCGCATTTATACCAATTAACATTTTGGAAAATGTATTGGATTGTTTAAGCTTGGAAAATAGTGGTGCTAATATAAGAACCAGTAGAAACGATGGTAAAAAAATCCCTACTGTAGCTACCAAAGCACCTGGGATACCGAAAAGTAAATATCCAATAAAAGTTGCTGTAGTAAATACAGGCCCAGGAGTAAATTCGCCTACAGATATGGCATCTATCATTTGAACTTGGGTCAATACTTGTAACTTATCAACAAATTCTGATTGGATAAACGCAAGTAATACATAGCCACTACCATATAAAAGTAAACCTATTTTCAGGAAAGTTAAAAATAAAATTGAGAGACTAAATGGCTCTATGACATAATTTTTAAAATTCCAATCTTTTTTTATTAATAGTAAGAGTATTGCGGCAACTATTAACACAGTGAGTTCCGAAGCACCAAAAACAACCAAAAGCAGAGACAGGCAAAAAACAATAAATGTAGACATATCTTTTATAGCTGTTTTAAAAAGCTTTATTAGAGCTGCTACAATAATTGCTACAATGACAGGCTTTATATACTCCATAATTGTTTGAACTCTAGGAAGGTCTCCATATAATTTATAAAAGTGCCCTATAATCATTACAATGACCATTGCTGGTAAAATAAATGAAATACCTGCTAAAAATAATCCCCATTTTCCAGCACGCCGATGACCTAATATAATTGCCATCTCTGTAGAGTTTGGACCAGGAATCAAGTTAGTAAATCCTAATAAATTTAGAAACTCTTCCTTAGACATCCATTGCCTTTTATCCACGACTTCTTCTTCCATCATAGCGATATGAGCAGCTGGTCCACCAAAAGCAAAGAACCCAAGTTTTGAGAACACTTTAACAATCTCGATGTATTTATTTTCTTCCATAAGCCCTCCAATAGCATGAGAAATATTAAGTTATGTGCTGATTTGTTATATCAATGATTGGTTTCAGTTTAGTAGATCTTTACTTTCCAATAAATAGTTTAGAAAAGGACGCAAAGAGAAAAATAGAACTTTCTCTTTGCGTCCTTTGATGAAACCTTCTGAAAAACGATAAATATATTATCATTACAGTAGATTTACTCACCTATAAATATAAAAGTAACATATAAAAAGAAGACTTCCCCAATCTGCTTTCTCCGCTACTCTTTTAATGAGACACACTAGAAAATTTTAGAACAATTATTTATATATAGCAAGTAAAATGCCCTTGTTAAACAATACTATTTTAAATTAACCGTCCAAGAGATCTTGATCAAGCCAAAATCATGTTTAATTGCATAATAAATCAAGAATAAACAACAACTGTGTTTCTACCTCCTTTTTTTTGCAGCATACAGCGCTTGATCAGCCTGATTGATGAGTTCATATACATCTAAAGAAGAATCATACTTAGAAATGCCAGCAGAAAAATAAAGCGTAATCTTTCTTTCCCCTCCAATATTCAACTTATTTTTTAATAAGAATGCCTGAAATCTTAATATAGTCTTTTGAACAGACTTTAATGTACTGTCTTTGAAAATAACTAAAAATTATTCGCCTCCATATCTATAAACCTCTACTTGATCTTGGTGTGCTTCACTAAGAAAAGTTGTTATTTTTTTTGAAAAGAATATTAAAGCACGATTTCCTGTAATGTGTCCATAGTGATCTTTAATTCTTTTAAAATGATCTAAATCCATCATAACAAAAATAAGCTTTTCCTTTTCAACATCTGTCATACTATCTACGTCTTCATTTAAGCTTCTAATATTTTTAACTTTCGTCAATTCATCGTAGTTTCTCTCAATAAGTTTTCTATTTATATCTTTTAAGAATTATTTTTGAGTACTTAGATAGTATTGCCAAGAAATACAAATAATTATAGACCCTATAAACAAAGATAGATATTCCCAAAAAGTAAGTTTATATTCAAAAAAGAGCATAGAATTCAATCCAGCCATCATTAGAGTAATTAAAACAAAAAATATATAAAACGGTATCTGTATTTTATATTTATAAAAGCTTTTTTTAATTACGAAACTAAAAGTGAATGCCAGTATACTTAGAACTAGAATACTAAGTAATGTCTTGATATCAATAATACTTATTACGATAGTCCGATAAACACCATCAGATAAACACCATCATTAGAGCCAATAAAAGAAAATAATTTTTCATTTTGAATGAGTTAAAGTATAAGATAAATAAAGGTAATATATATTCATAATAAACATGCCCCACATTATTTATCGAAAAAGTTATGATAAAATACATTTGCGATACAAATAATATTAAACCAATAATTATTTTAAAAGAATATCGTAAATGGAGTTTCTTAAAATTTTTTACAAATAAATCATAGGAAATAAGTAAGCTAATTACTATAATTGAATACAATATTACATAAAGCAAATGTAAAAGTCCCATAGACATTTCTCCATTTCTTTTTTACTGTATACCAAGACTATAAGTATGAGATTTTACCTTTTCATTCCAACTATATAAATTTATTTTGCATATCTTTTTGCTTCTCTTATTTTATCTAGAATAAAACTTGTTTGACTATAATCAGTTAGTTCACGTATTACTTTTTTCACCGTACGATCAACAGCGCAAATACCAAACATATCAGAATAGAAGTCAGTTATTGATTTGATTGGACTAAACAATTTTTCTGATAATTCAGTTTTTTTTGAGTAATTCATTTCTAAGTACCCTTTGTCTACTAGCCGATCAATAACTAAATAAGCTGTATTCAGCTTAAATTCTGGGTATTTTTTTACAAAGTTACGTTTTGTTATCCCT
This sequence comes from Enterococcus sp. DIV1083b, assembly GCF_051713705.1. NCBI lineage: Bacteria > Bacillati > Bacillota > Bacilli > Lactobacillales > Enterococcaceae > Enterococcus > Enterococcus sp. DIV1083b. The sequence continues at coordinate 774,014 of NZ_JBIOQJ010000001.1, read as the reverse complement.
CCCTCGCATTCATATAATGAAATCAAAACTCGGTATTCAATTTTAGTTAAATCTACCATCTTCAATTTCACCTCTAGTAGTCCATAATATATAAAAAAATGAAGCTTGAAAAAAATACAAATGTTACATCAAACCTCAAAATAAGTTTCTTCCTAATTATTCCAATATTTAGAATTCTATCATAATTTTTGTATCGTTTCACAAACTTCTTGATAGTTTTTATTTCCTCCGGATAAATTATAAACTTGTTTAAATCCTTTGTTCAGTAAAATATTTTGTGCTGCATTTCCAGTAACGCCTTTATTACAATAAGTTACTGTCACACATTCTTTATCCAATTCCTCATATCGATCTCTTAACTCAGCTAAAGGTATGTGAATTGCTCCCTCAACTTTCGAAGTTTCAAACTGTTTTCTTGATCTGGTATCAATAATTTGTAATTTTTCGCCGCTATCAATTCTTCTCAATAGCTCTATAGGGGTCATTAACGGGGTATCATTATTTATATCGTTGTTCAAAGCCATCCCAGTATAATGAATGGGATCTTTTGTTGTAGAAAAAGGTGGAGCATATGCTAAATCCAAGTGAAATAAATCTTCAGCAGCTGCGCCAAATGAAATAGCAGTAGCAAGCACATCGATCCGCTTATCTACCCCATCATAACCTATGATTTGAGCCCCAAGTATCTTCCCATTTTCTTTATTTGCGATTGCTTTGATCACCATTTCTTTACCATTCATATAGTCCGGCTTATTAGGTTTAATATTATATAAAGTAGTAATAGCTATATTATTTGCTAAAGCATCTTTTTCTGTGAGACCAGTTTGAGCAATTGTTAAACCAAAGAATCGTAAAATACCAGTTCCTAAGATTCCCTTGTGTCGTAGATTGCCACCTGTAATAACATCTCCTGCGATCCTTCCCATTTTATTGGCTGTTGAAGCTAAAGGTCGATAAATTGGTCGCCTAGTTATGCGATCAAAACTTTCTGCAACATCACCTACAGCATAAACATTTGGAAAATTGGTTTCTAACTTATCGTTTACTTCTATAGCTCCGGTAATTCCTAATTTAATTCCCATGGATTTTGCTAATGCGGTGTTCGGCTTTACTCCGGTAGCTAATACAAAAATATCTGCCGAAAAGATAGTTCCTTTAGCCGTTTCAATAGACTTCAGACTACCATCACCGTTAACTTTTCTGACGGTTTCTTCAGGGAAAAAGGCAATGTTTTTCCTTTTCATTTCATTAATGATTCTTGAAGACATGTCCCAGTCTAAATGGGACATGGGATATTTACTTCGTTGAAGTAACGAGACCTCAAGACCTAGTCTCTGTAACTGCTCGGCCATTTCTAAACCAATATATCCAGCACCAATGACAACTGCTTTTTTTGGCTCGTTTTCATCTACAAACTTCTTGATACTTTTCCCACTCGAAATATTTTTCACCTGAAAAACATTCTCAAAATGTCTATTAACAAATATTTCTGGGGTATTATAAACCGATCCTGTGGCCAACACTAAAACATCAAAATTATTGGTAAATGATTTTTTTGTAATTAGATTGATTCCGTGCACCAATTTTTTATCATAGTCAACCTGAGTTATTTCATGAGAGGTATGAATATCTACGTCGTACCTTTTTTTAAACCATTCAGCATTACGAGGCGTCAGTTCATCAAAGTTTTCCACTTCTCCCCCCACTGCATATGGAATCCCACAAACTGCGTAAGACACATCCATATCTTTATCATACAAAACAATCTCTGCATCTTCCGTATTTCTTCTTGCTTTTGCAGCGACACTTGTTCCAGCAGCGACAGATCCAATAATGATGATTTTCATTTCTCCACACCTATCCTTTATACGTTCTTGATTTCACTCAAAGATTCCGGATTTATGAACCAGTCTTTTGTTTTATTAGAAACCTTAACTAAAAGTAACATAACTGGCACTTCCACAAGTACGCCTACGACTGTTGCTAAAGTTGCTCCCGACTGTAATCCAAAAAGTGATATTGATACCGCTACTGCCAACTCAAAAAAGTTACTTGCTCCTATCATTCCAGCAGGAGAAGCAATATTATGTGGCAACTTCCAAAATCTTGCCCAACTATAAGCAATTGTAAATATTAAAATCGTTTGAATCGTTAAAGGAATTGCAATCAATAAAATATGCAATGGATTAGCAATGATTCTTTCACCTTGGAAGGAGAAGATAATGATCAAAGTTAGTAATAACCCAATAATCGTCACTGAATCAAATTTCTTTAAGAAGATATTTTCAAAATAGGTTAACCCTCTTTTTTTTATGATCAACACTCGAGTAATGAAGCCTAAAAACAATGGAACAACTACAAAAAGAACAGTAGACAGTAATAAAGTAGCTAAGGGGACACTTACATTATCAACACCTAACAAGAAAGCAACAATAGGTGCAAATAATACTAGGATAATTAAATCGTTGATTGCGACTTGAACCAAAGTATAGGCAGAGTCACCTTTTGTTAGGTAGCTCCACACAAAAACCATCGCTGTACATGGTGCTGCTCCTAGAATAACTGCACCAGCGACGTATTCTTTTGCTAGTTCTATTGGAATCAATTGTTGGAAAATCACATAAAAAAAGAGTGCTGAAATGCCATACATCGTAAACGGTTTAATAAGCCAATTAGTAACGCACGTGATAACTAATCCCTTAGGTTTTTTAGCAGCACGAACAATACTGGTAAAATCAATTTTTAACATCATAGGATAAATCATCAACCATATCAAAATAGCCGTTGGAATTGAGACCTGAAAATACTCAAATTGACTTAATGTATCAGGAATAGCTGGAGCAAACTGTCCAATCAATACTCCGATTATCATACACAAGATTACCCATAGAGTTAAATACTTTTCAAAAAAGCCTAACCCTTCAGCTTTACCTTTTGATTTCATTTTTACTTTCCTCCTACTTAGATCCTTCTTTTACTTTGCATACACAGTTGTCTTCATTATTTACAAGTAATTGTTGAATAGATTCCATAAATTCTACAACAAATTCTTCCCTCAATGAATAATGGTGCCATTGCCCTTTTTTACTTACACAAACGACACCCGCTTTTTCAAGTACTTTCATATGATGAGAAAGTGTAGGCTGCGTAAAATCAAAATATTCAAGTAAATCACATGCACACAAACTACCGCAAGAAAGCACATCGACTATTTTCATACGATTTGGATCCGCTAGAGATTTTAATACTAATGAAAGAGATTCATAATTCATTCTTCGACCCTCCTTATATAGATGGTTGTCTATATATGTAATATAGACAACCATCTATATAAGGTCAAGTTGTTTACTCATAATTTCTAAGTAAATAGGAATTAATAGCATAGTTAGTACTCTCACTATAGGTTAATTTAGCATAGAAGAACTGTTAAAGAATATTCTATCTTGAACTCTTTTATAGTTATAGCAATCAAAGAGAGCTCATAAACCCTTAAGTTTTTGACCACATCCAAGATTTGTCCTAATACTCATAAACCTAAATTTTAATTGAACAATGATTTAGCTACGAGTTTATGAACACAAAAATAGAGTGATACATATAAATTACAGTATCTAAAAAGAGTGTCCAGAAATTAGTCATTTTCTGAACACTCTTACTCAAAATAACTCATTATGAATTTTTTATGATTCGAGAAAGCTTTTTGCACAATCTACATGGACACTATTAATGATTTAAAAATCTGTTTAAAGGAGTGTCCAACAGAGTATACTCTGCTGGCCTTTGAATCCCCTAACTAAACGATGTGCTGAAAAAAGAAAATATCTATATAAATATAGTATGATTAATTATTTAACTGATGACTAGATTTATAAAATAATTTAAAAAAGTAATCAGCTTCAAATTCCAACAAGATATTTTTTTTTAAGAGGGAGTAGATGAAAAGGATTTTGAGTTTCGTATTTTCTGAAAAACAATATCTATAAAAATATTTACGATAGCTAAGATTGAAATAGAAATTGAAGAAAGAGGAGATATAAATGAATAGAATCATAGTTACAAGAAAACAATATTGCCATTCCATTAAATAGTGAAAGAACCTCAAGATTCAAATATAAACCATCATTGGTACAGGTAATCTTGTAGTTTGTTTGATAATAGGGCGCCATTTGATGGAAGAGTAGGGGTCGAACTATCATGTTGCTTAAGAGATCGAGATTTTTAGTTAACATAAACATTTACATGTTTTTAATTATATTGATTTATAGCTTTTTAAAAGAGACAACTTTGTATAAAATCTATGTTATGTAAACTGAAATTATTCATACATCATTTTTCAAATATAATTAGCATTTTATACTTTTTTGAATTAAAATAGACTTAAGATTTAGTAGTAGTGCCAAAAATAAAAAAAGAAATACTATTATTAGGAGGAAGCATTATGGCAACATAAAATATGTTGGTAATGACACAAAGAAATCTGAAAACGGAAAAATTCATAGAAAAGAAGGTAATTATACTGGTTGTGGAGCAAGAATTGATGACAATCCACAAGATTGGCAGTCTACGACTTCTTCTATCACTTGTGAAAAAAAAGGCTGTAAATAGAACTACCTCAAAGTATTAATTTAAAAATTAATCGGAGAAGCAATATAGCACAGCTTTGGCAACACTATAAAATCTAAATATGAAACCGTTATCTTGGTTTGTATGTATTTTAGCTATCACTTACTACTTAGTGATAGCTAATAGATTGTTCCATATCAATTCTGAATAAGAACCATACATTGTTTCATTGTTAATACACAGATAAACAAAAATTTTTTAATATTTTATGCCGAAGATGCAGTATTGATACATAAAATCTGCGATATCATAAAAATGAGTCCTATCAACAGAATTATAATATTTAGACAAAGGAAATCAAGCATATATCATAATTGATTTCCTCATATAATTTGATTAAAAAGAGACATCAATATTTGAAAGCGGATGATACAGTTGATTCATTAATTCCGTGTCGCTTTTACGTCCACGATTAGAGAGCAGAATCACACTAGTTTTATTATCTTTAGAAAACAACCCAAACGATTCGAATCCTCCTTTACCACCATGAGCACGGAAATAAGTCCCTTTGTCATAAAAACCTGCTGCATAGAATCCGCCAGCGGCTGGTTGCCACATTTGCTCCAGCGAAGCTTTATCTAACAGTTTCCCATTCAATAATAAATCATAATAGCGATACAAATCGCCAACTGACATATAGAGATTTCCAGTTCCTACCTCAGCTGCCAAGTTAGCTGAGGAAATATCGTTAGGGTTCCCGTAAGGATCTGTTTCATCATCCGTTTTGTAATTGACCGTAGGATGATCCTGCTGCAAAAAAACTTTATATAAGAAAGAGTGTTTCAACCCATTCTTATTGATAAAATAATCCGTTAACAGCATATCATAACTTTTTCCTGTTACTTTTGTCAAAATGCCTGCTAGTAAATTGTAGTTGATGGGACTGTATTTGAATGTTCCTTGGGTTCCGGATAAGACAGCATGTGCAGCATCCCAGTCGAGAATCTGCTGCACGTCTTCCAGTCCTTGGGGATTTTCTGAAAGCTTGAGTCCGGAAGCCATCTGCAGCATTTGCTGAATCGTAATATTAGCAGCACCTGGAATATAGGGATAAAAGCGGGCTAACGTATCTGTCAAGGATAATTTCCCGTCCCTAACTGCTCGCATAATCAAGACAGCTGTTAGACCTTTTTGTATCGAGCCAATATTGAATAATGTTGTCGGAGTATTTTTAATATCAGCTGCCTTGTCCGCATATCCGTACCCTTTATGCAGCAGGACTTTCCCATTTTTTACAACCAATGCACTTCCGATAAAGCCACTGGAAATAATTTTCTGATCGTAGATAGCTCCTTCAGGTGTGATGACTTCTTGATTACTAATGAGATTGTCATAGTTTCCCGCATCCAACAAGTCCTGTTTCTTGTTGGATGCGGGCTGCTCATTTTTGGAAGAGTAGCTGCTGGTAGTACTGGAATGTACAACTTGCTCACTGAAATGATCAGAAGCATCCGTTGGTTCCGTTGGTAAAAACAAGTAGTAGAGGCCAATGAGACCACAAATAATCACAAGGATATCAATCCCAAGCACTAGTTTATGAACGTTTCTTTTTGCATGTTTTTTCGTATGTCTACTCATTGAATAAAGCCTCCAGCATTTCTATTCTCCAACAGTCCTCCTTTTTCATTCCCCCTGAATATCTTTTGGTGCTTCTTGCTGCCAATTTTTGGATAGAAAATAATGGTTGATTTCATAAGATGGTTTCTCTTTGCCCTTAGAATCCAAGAATGGCTGAATGTATTCATCTGCTGCTAGCCAGCCACGCCAGCCTAAGTGAATCGTATCTTCCATAAAATAGGGTTGATTGCCTTTCGTTGATAAATCAGCGATATTCATAAAGCCTTGACTTCTTAACTGGTAGCGGATCTTTTTGTCAAAACCAGTCAACACCTCTTGCGGTAAGCCAGTATAATCCATCCACTTCTGATTGATAGGCGGAATCACAAATAAGACATCCACATTGTTGCGAGCAAATTCTGTCAGTACTAGTTGAAAGTCACTATATTCTGGTCCAAAACGATAATCCCATTTCTTTTGAGAGCCTTTCATTTTATCTATGCGGCTTTGCAGATTATGTTGGTAAAAAGAATTCTTGATCCCTAAAGAATTATTAGTCGTTTCTGCTTTTCCTTCATTATCGGCTACTTGTTCTATTTGAGCGAGATTATAGGTAGAAGGTAATTTCTTTGCAGCAGCAGTGATTTTGTCAGTCAAGTTATGCCCCAACCCAAGACCACTAAAAAGCTCATCTTCCCGTTTCAAAATAGATCGTTGCAGATCAATCTGTTTTTTCTGCCAATCAGTTGGTATCTTACCGGATTTCACTTCATTCAAGACTTGTTCCGTCAAGCGATTTTCTCTCACTTTCGAATAGTCTAAGAGACGTTCGGCATAGTATTGATCGGTGTCAGAGATTTTCTTTAACGAAGAGAGCCAATCGTACACATGCTGTTCGGAATAATGATGGTTGAAATAGTCTCCTTTCAACCCTTTAGGAACGAACCATTGAGGGGAAACGATGAAGACTGCTTTTTTCCCTGCTAATTCTTTCGCCATTGATTGAATGATGGCGTACTGGGTCAGCGACTGGGTGCCAGGTGCACCAATCAAAAATGGCGTATAAGAACGGTGATATTTCTGTACCAATACGGAAGGATGTGTGGCACTCACACGGTTTAGTTCGGATGAGCCAAAAAATGGGACATATTTTCCTGTTGCTATTGCCTCATTTTTGATATGATCCCCACGAAACACCGCATCATTCATTGCCGTCGCCGCTTGAGCGATGACTTTCGGATCGTGGCTATTGATCTTCCAAGGGCCAAGGAAGAGTCCCCCGACAAGAATCACCGCACAAAGAAGCGGTCCAAAAGCCGTGAATAGTCGTTTTTTCATCATCGGCTTTGCAGCGTGTCTACTTTCTCAATGATTTTTGCTGGTGTATTCCACTCTGCCCGGTCAAATTCTGATACAGGAAACTCAATTCCTAACCGCCCTTCTAGTTCAACCAGCAATTGAACAGATCCTAATGAATCTAATAATCCTTCATCAAAAAGATCGATTGTTTCGTTTTCTTTTACTTCGTCACTTCCTGTAACTGATACTAAAATGTCTAATACTGCTTCTTTGGTTGTCATATTCTTTTCTCCTTTTATTTAACGAATAATTTGTCTAAGATTCCTGAGAAAATCAGGAAACTAAAGCAAACTGCTTGGAAGGTCAATACAGTGGACACCGCTTTGGTTAGTTTGTTCGAAGGTAGATTTCCTTGTTTTTTCTTCCAACGGATCCACGCATCATTTCCGCAAATCAGTGTCGCATGATATACCCCGTATAAAATGTAATACCAGGTAAGACCGTGCCAAATGCCCATTAATAGAAACAGGGCGAAATAACCGACATTAGATGCTACTATACGACTTTTGAAAACTTTCTTTTTGATCAGGGTGAACATCAATCGCATGTATACGTAGTCTCGGAACCAAAAAGACAGACTCATGTGCCAACGATTCCAGAATTCTTTGATATTGGGCGCCAGAAAAGGTTTATTGAAGTTAGCTGGTGTATCATAACCCATGAAGTTGCTGATACCAATTGCAAATAAACTATAACCAGCAAAATCAAAGAACAGATACATACTATAGACATACATATACCCTAGCATTCCCCAAGAGAACAGTCCATTTTGCAGGGCTTCTTTGGTCACGATCGGTAGTAATACTTGACCGAGATAATAACCAAGAATGAACTTATACAGGAGCCCTAGCATTATTTTGGCGACTCCTTTGTTTAAATAGTCGAGATACACTTCTTTTGTCGGTGGATTCAGCAGATCTTTCTCAAAGCGACGATAACGATCGATCGGTCCCGAAGAAATCGTTGGAAAGTATAGTAAAAACTGGATATAACGCCAAGGATGGTATTCTTTGATCAGGCCATCCCGTATCTCCATGATCATTTGCACCGATTTGAAGGTCAGATAAGAGATGCCCAAGAAATAAATCAGTGAGGCATGCCCAACAAAGAAAGGGGTGACTTTACTCAATGCCAATGGTAAGATCGCTGCTACCACTGCACCATAAAAGACGCCTGAAGTATTTGCTCGTTGACGATGCTGATAATAGCCATAGACGAGTAATGTCTGATACACGACGTACCCGATCAGCGCCAGACCCTGCTGCCAATATTCACCACCAAAACTTACGTACAATACCGCTAGTGTGAGTAACGTTTGATACCATTGCCAACGCTTTTGTTTGAACAGCAGCACAAGCATCATCGGAAGCAATCCTACCATTAGCCAAATGAAATAGGTGGGATTTGCATAAGGAATCATATGCTGCAGGTTCATGAAGGATTCACCTCATTTGTCAGCCGTTTGCGGTCGATTTTGCCATTTGCCGTATGGGGCAGATGCTCAACATAGATAAATCGCTGCGGGATCATATACTCCATCACCGTTTCACTCAGTGAAGATTTGATGGCTTTTGTCAGTTGAAACTCTTTCTCGAAGGGGTGCGTTTCGGGAACGACATAAGCAATCAACTGTTCCACTTTCTTTTCTTGATATTTAGGGACTACGACGGCTTGTTTGACCCACGAACTATTGCTTAAATGATGGTCAATCTCTTCTAGTTCCATTCGATACCCATGGAACTTCACTTGAAAATCAAGACGCCCTTCATAATGCAACAAACCATCTTCCGTCATTCTGCCGCTATCGCCGGTTCGATACGCTGGTTGCCCTTCATGGACAAAAAATGCCTCTTTTGTTTTTTCGGGATTGTTCAGATATCCTTTTGAAACGCTAGGACCACTAATGATAATCTCACCTACTTGCCCTTTAGGAACTAGTTGATCTTCTTCCATAAAGAAAACCGTCGAATCTTCTTTCACATACCCAATTGGCACCCGATCATATTGTTCCAGTAATTCTTCAGTGATTTGCACGCCGGATACGGCAACAGTCGCTTCAGTAGGTCCATAAGTATTGTAGATTTTTGCATTTGGAAAACGTTCCAGTAGCTCTTGAGCGGTTTTTTTCGGTAGTTCTTCCCCACAGAATAAGAAACGCTCCAACTGAGGAACGTGCATCCCGTCAAAGGTCTCTTCCATCAAACATAGTTTCATAAATGAAGGTGTCGAGATCCAAACATTGATAGCCAATTGCGGCAAAATCGCAAATAATGTTTTGAAGTCATTAATGACAACCTTTTTTAAAGGTACCAAGCAGCCGCCAGAAGTTAATGCTGGGTACACCCCCATGACAGAGAGATCAAAGGAATACGGTGCCTGCGCCAAATAATACATCCCGTCGCGTAAGGAAAAATCTTTCAATGTCCATTGCACGAAACTCAATAAATTCCCGTGACTAATCTGGACTCCCTTAGGGATGCCGGTCGTTCCTGATGTAAAGATGATGTAATAAATATCATCTTTTCCGAGCGTTTTTGCGTTACCTAAATTGCGCCCGCTTTGATAAATTTCTTCCAATTGATTTATTTCTAGCATTGGAATCATTGTTTCCGGACCTTGCCAGTCAGCTACACTAATGATCAAATCTGGTGTAGCCACAGAAAGGATCAATTCAACACGCTCTTTTGGTGTGGTACTTTCAATGGGGATATATGCCCGACCAGTTTTGGAAGCTGCCAAAAAAGCTGTCAGCATGTCAAATTCTAACTCGCCATAAACAACAATCGGTCCGCGAGTTTCCAACGTTTCCTCGAAATAGGCAGCTAATTGATTGGATCGAGCTGCTAATTGTCCATAAGTATATACTTGGTGATCTTCCCGGTAGGCAATCCTCTCTGAATCTTTTTTTGCCCACTCTTCAATGGCTTGCACAATATTCACCATGTTCATGAACATTCCTCCTAAAATTCATTATAGATAAAGGCGCCACCTTGCACGTTTTTATAGTGATAAAGATAAATTATCATAACGATAACAAAAAAATATAAAATAGTTTTCCACACAAAAGTAAGTACATGACTCTCAGGTCTATTATTCATAAATTTTTTCACAAAATTTCACCTCATGATAATATTCTGGAACCATTTTAATATAATTCAATAATACGAGACATTGATTTGTAGACTATAATCCTTACAATTTGGTAAGATTATTCTATGTTATTTAAACTTAATAAGGTTATGGTTATCCTATTAATATATAATGTATCTGGTCTATGAAAAATTGAATATTTTGTTTCTATTACTTACATCAAACGAATCGCTTCATGTGATTAATTAATCAATATAAATTATATGAAAAATCTCAATTATATTAAGATCTTATGGATTTTCCATAATAAAATCGAATTAAAAAAACACAGTTTGCGATTTTTTTTACAAAGGTTAAAATTTTTTAATTACTTAATTCAATATTTCTCTCAATTTCCTTAAGTTTCTCTTTCAAAACTACTTTATCAGACAAACGCTTAATTTTATTAACCAATTTATTTATTTCTTCATATTTTTTTTTCGATATGTTCGGCTTTACTTTATCTCCGCTATAGCAATCATTTATAACTTCCTCTGCATGATTAATTAATTTTATTTGATATTTTGCTTCTCTTAATAAACCTTTTATCACTCGTTTCCAATTATCTTCTTCAAATATGTCTATATTTATAGAACCTATTGTTTTAATATCAACATTGTATTCTATCACAATATCTTTCCGAACAGTTGAACCATTAATAGCCGGAGGGGGGATTGAAAGATTTCATTTACTGAATTTTGTACAATTAGTTTTTGTTGAATAATATTACATTGTTTACTTATTGCTTCAAATTGGTCTGTTTTCAACTTTTCTCTGGGATACTTTTTCTTAAAGCTATGTATTTGTTCATTTAATTTTAGCAATAACTGGTTAATCGAAGATACCCTTTGATAATTTAAACTTTTTGATAAAAATCCTAAGTCATCTGAAAAGCTATCAATGACTTTTCCAATAGATCCTGAACTTTCTAAACTTAACAATTTTTGCTCAATTTCATTCCTTTCATTTTTGTATTTATTTTCTATGTAAGCTCCTAATCCACCAAGCAGAACTCCCATAAAAAAAACAATACACCCACTAAGCACTAGTATCGTAACATTATACTCTGTTACTCTCTAAATAAAACATTTCTGACCTAATTAATTGAGCTGCTTGAGAATCTATAAAATGGGCAATTAAAAAAGGATCAAAAACTTTTAAGTTTCTGACCCTTTTTTATTTATTTTACAAATATCCCTAGATCGTACTTTTAATTGAACAACTTTAGAGATCATTTTCAGTTATACATACAAAAGAAGAGCATTCAGAAATTACTGACTTTCTAAATACTCTTATTCCAAGATAAATATTACATCAACCATTTCAAATAAGCAAAATACTCAAAACAACATAGCGAATAATATAACTATCGAATTACAAAAAAGATGTACAAAAATTGATTCGAAAATATTTTTTTTCGCAGGTATACAATCGTCAAATAGATCCCTATGACCAAAAATGGAAATAGTAAAAATAGATCACCATCAACATTTTGGATATGACTTAGAGCAAATAAGAATATACTTACGAAGGCAGTGAAAACTCTCAGGCATTTTTTTCACCAACATAAATTAAAGTATATCTATAAAGCATCTCCTCAAAAACTGGAGCTATTAATATAGCTATCAAACAATAAAGGGATAGTCCTTTGATCTATAGGGTAATTAAATAAAAATATATCTGACTCTTGAGTTAAAACCATGTTAATGAAACCTACGGTTAGAATAATACTTGTTGTCATTATCCCTCCTATTTTCAATAGATCAAGAAAGTACAAATTTTTCAGACTTTCTAATAAATACCTATGAAATAGTAGAACAAAAACATCCTTTGTGTTTCTTAACTACAATTTGATTATACATCTTGAAAGTAATATTTTGAAACAGGTTTCTTAAAGTTGTTAAACACAACATCAGTTAGGCATTGCTTAATAATAAACATCCAGTAATATCAATTGAACAATTCAGTGAATCTGTAATGTTCCTGTTTCAACATTTACTACTATTTTCTGGCTACAACCTCTAAAATACAGTCTATATTAGACAGTATTCAGAATTAAAACATACTGCAAGGTTATTAACTTGTACTTGATCTTGCTTCTATTGGTAACTGTTCAATCTTATGAAATGTTAGTCACTTGTGCAAAGACATGTACATTGCTGTCCTCAAGTTTAATTGGTTATTAAATCAATTAACATAATTATTTGAATCAAAAACTTTTATGTTTCTGACCATTTTTTAAGTAAGTACCCATATTTGTTTGGTTGAAGAAGCCCCTCAAACTCAACTCCTTTATTTACTAATCCAAAAGTATAAAAAAACAAATGTAGTTGAAAAGCAAAGTTACGAAAAAGAATTCAAAATTACTTTTCTAGTTTCTTTTGTATTGAAATCATGTTGTTAATTACATCTTCAATTTCTTTTTCAGATATGTTACCAAAAATGGCTTGGACATTTTTATCTGTTAATTCATTGATTTCTTTCAATAATTGCCTTCCTTCATCAGTCATGCATAATTGAAATTTTCTATTATCATTTGTAAAAATTTGTCTTTTTATCAAACCATTTTTTTCCAGCTTCTTTAAAACTCTACTTAAATAGCTTTTATCAATATTAAGTCTTTTGACTATATCACTCGCAATACAGTTTTCCTTTGTTTCATTTATTTCAAATAGAATCCTCCCCTCTATTAGGGAAATTTTAGTTTCTAATAATCTGTTGTCTAAAACCCCCAAAACAACTGCATAAAACCTATTAAACTTTCTAACTTCATTTATTTGTTCTTTCTTCATTGTATCCCCTCAATTTAATTGACAAAGTCAACTGTTTTTATTAATATAGTATACAACCGTTTTGTTGACAAAGTCAACTATTCGGAAGGGAGGTAATTTAAATTAGAATACGAGACATAGAAAAAAAAGATAATAATGCCCTGAAAATAATTATCCAAGAATCTCTAGAATCGTTTGGTCTTAATATTCCAGGAACTGCTTACTATGATTCTCAACTAGATAACCTATATGACTACTATCATTATCAAAAAAAAGCTAAGTATTGGGTTGTAGAAATTAATGAAAATGTAGTTGGAGGAATTGGCATTGCTCCATTCAACTTTTCCGAAGAAATTTGTGAAGTGCAAAAACTATATTTATCTAAAGACGCTAAAGGATTAGGTATATCTAATTTATTGTTGGGGACTGCGCTTAATTTTGCATCTAAAAACTTCACAAGGTGTTACTTAGAAACCAGTAGTGAACTACGAGTTGCACAAATTTTGTACGAAAAATGGGGATTTACTTTGATGGATAAGCCTCTATCAGGATCAATACATACCGCAATGGATTTATGGTATACAAAAGATTTTACATCATCGAATTAGAGGAGGAAATTATGAATACTTTAGGTGTACTAGGTTCCATAGTAGTAATAATTTGGGGGATAATTTTATTTTTTTTCAAATAAGAAATGAGCGCAGTCATATTTCTTCAGTTGAAAAGCTTTTAATAAATAAAGATGATAACAAAAAAAATCTATAACCATTTCAGGCTTCAATAAATAATAGCTTTTTTAATAATCTTAATATGATCGACAAAACTAGGAAAAATTAAAGTGTCAAAAACTTAAAAATTTTTTGATCCTTTTTTAATTTATCATTTAATAGTTCTTTCAACAGCTCAATTAATTAGGTCAGAAAGTATTTCATTTAGCGGTCAGCAGAGTATACTCTGTTATAAAGAGAGGGTTCTGTTGCAAAGTTTAAAAATAAACAATACTACTACATTCCTAACTGTAGATTAAGCTGGCATCCCCAATAATATTTTGATTTGCGTGCAGACTGAAAAGCCGAAGGGAGTTCCCTCCTTCCGGCTTTTCTTGTAGATTATTTGAATTGCTTTCAAATTTTTCCGTAATTATTTTAAGAACTTTTAAGTTTCTGACCCTCTTTTTTAATCCTCCGAACAGTCAAACGAAATATTAAAAATTCAACTATTCTTTTGTATGATATTTTTTCTTTCAATTATAAGATTCGAAAAGTATTCTGTTTGTTGTGTGGTCTTTAAGGAGCTTACTGCATGATTTACTAATTTTTTCAAAACCACTTCCCCATATTCGTCTTTTATAAATTCTATAAAAGGAATACTAGGTCTGTAAGCACGTGCTAACACATTCTGAGAAAATTTAATCTCTCCTACTTCCAAATAGCCTTTGTTTAATAATTTTCTTATCACAGCAGCAGTCGTATTTTCGTTTAGTTTCGGCAATCTTTCTAATAGTTCATGTTTAGTTAAAGTCTGGTTGAATTCATAGAAATAGCGAAGAATTTGATATTCAGATTTACTTAATTCTGACATAATAGTCTCCTTATCTTTTTCCGATGATTCTCTATTTGTAAAGTACCAAAGAGACAACCAGTAAAAACACATATATAATAGTATCTACTATAATCCATTGTTTCCTACCATCAGTTGCTTTGGTAGAAAAAGAACAACTTATACCATATAGTATTAAAAACAACGCTGCTAATGAATAACCATTCAGCCAATCAGTTAAGGTTATAATTATCAAGATCAAAATTAGTGGTACCATATATAGCCATGCATACCACTTTCTCAAATGGTAGGGTAACTTACTGAAGTTTGAATTCATACATGAATCTCCTTATTGATAATTTTTTGCTTTTATATATGATACATCACATAAAAATAAATATAAAGCTTTGTTACTTTTAAATGCTATAAAAATTTATATTTATTATCCTCCCTATAGATTCTTTCGTCTCTTCTTTATTCATTTGGCTTAATAACAAAAATTTCTCTTTACTAATGTTACCCCTTACATATGAACATAGCATTTCATACTTATAATATTGAAGAATAGGAATATCAAAGAAGTTATCTTCAATTAGTAGGGATAGCTCGGAGAAAATTTTTTTGAATTCAGATAAATTTCTGTTCTTATCTAAATAATTAAAAGCTAGATTATTATAAAAAATTATTTTTTCGATTTTGTATTCTGATATCGTACTTACAGTGTTTAAATAACACTCTACAGTTGGAAGTAATAGGGAAATAAATTTATCATCAAAATAGGTTAAAAAGTTGTTAAATAAGGAGAATTCATAGTGAAAGAATTCTTCTTTCTCAAACAAATATTTTTTGAGGAGATTTATTTCTTTTTCATTTAAATTGTCTTTTTTCAAATAATGTTGAAAGAAAAAGTCAGAATCGAAATCAACAGGTTTTTGATCAATTATATTTTCATCAAATATTTTTTTTTCCGCTCTATTTCTGAGTTAATTAAAATAGAAAATTCTTTATAAGAAACGTTCATGCGATTAAGAATTTGTAATAGAAAATTGCTGCTCAGGTAAGCTTCTCCTTTTTCAACCTTATAATAATGTTGTGGAGTGATTATGTCTTCAGTAAGGTACCTTACCGTCAGTTTCTTACCTTTTCTTATCTGTTTAAGTATTTTACCTACGATAGCATCGTTCATGTGATAAGCCCCTTTATATGGAATAAAGATTAACGGATTTATCCGTTAATCTTTTTCTTTCTTTATTATTCGCAGAATTTCATTGATTGATTCTTGAAGTTTTTCAATAGCCTTGTCTAATTCTGTTAGAAAGAATATTGATAACACTATAGGAAAACCTATATTTGCAACTAGTTCTGCGATCACTCCAAATTTTCCATTTTTTGATTCCCCCTTACTTTCTTAACCGAATGGATTAATTTCTGTATGCATATTATTTTCCCCTCCTTCATATAGAGAGGATAAAATAACCTTAATACAAATAATTAATATATAAATTATAATTTATATGCCCATTCTTCGAAACAGTGTCGAAAATAAAAAAGAGAATAGTCCTCTGAACTGGGACTATTCTCTTTTTGCTTTTATTTTTCTAACCATTTACCATTTTGTAGCTGAACTCGTTTGATTTCGTAAGCAGCACTAATGTTTTTTGAATTTCCCAAGAAAAATGATACTCTATGACCAGTTGCGGGGTTTTCATAAGTTCGTAGTCTGAAAGTCACTTCAGCCATCTTATAATTGTTTTTAGAGATATATGATTTAACTTCTTCAACTGCTTTACGTCCTGCAATTAATTGATCATACTCCGTTGCAGCAGCTTGTTTACCAATTACATCGATCATGCTTGTACATAAAGTTGCTACTGTAGCAAAAACTCCTGTTGGAAAACTTAAATACCCTAAAGCAGTAATCACGCCCCCTTGGATCCAGCCTTTTGCCTTACTTTGGAATAGTTTTAACAATACATTGTAGTCAGCTTTTGGCGCATACTTTTTATCTAGAAAAAGTTGTTGATATTGTCTAGCTCCTTCTAAATTTCCTGCTGTAACTTGAATTGTTGCCCATCGTTCTGATTGAAATGCCATTTTTTTCTCTCCTTTGAATTTTTTATCAAATTTATTGATCAATATTTATTTGATGTCATAAGTATGCCGGATTATTCTTTTTGTTAGTCTCTTTGTAAACTATAATTTATAGATCGATCAGCAATTTCATTAAATTTGAATAAAAAAAGACGTGCTATGCACGTCCTAAGAGTTGAAACTATTCTTTTAGGGGTCCTACCAACAAAACGCGGAAAACATACGCTAAGCAAATGTCGACATGAAGAAAGCCGATTTTTCCTACGCTAAGGAATTATCGGCTTTTTAGTCATTATTTTTGTCGTGTCATTCTATTTATAAAACCAGTTACATTACCAAGACAACAAGAACCTTGAGGGTTGTTTACTTCGCATCCACATCGATTTGCCTTTATGTGCATTGAGATGTTCTGTACAATGGTATTTTCTTCGGTTTTATTACTTTCTTCAGAAACAATTTTTCTTGTCCATCCAAAACAGTAACAAATTGGCGTATTTTCTTTCACGTCTTTTTGAAAGACTGGTATTTTTAAATCACTTTTAGTAAATATCTGTTCCTTTTCGTTAAAATACACAACATCACATTCTGAAAAAGAGCAAAATTGATAACTGGTATCTGGTTGCAAATTTGCTAAGGCTTTAGGAAGAAGTAAACTTTTAAGCGTTATTAATTTCATCTGCTTCCCTTTATTTTTACAAGAGGGGCAAACATTAGACTTTTCCTTTTCATTCGACTTGGAACAACAATCCTCCATTTTTACTTATATCTTCTTTTTCTTAAAAATCATTTTTATTCTTTAACCTTCAATAGTCGTAAACTGTTTAGTGTAACAAGTAATGTTGCTCCCATATCGGCAAAAATCGCTATCCATAAAGTTAACCAACCAGGCATAACTAATAGTAATGCTACTAATTTAATGGCTAAAGAGAAGGTAATGTTTTGTTTGATAATTGCTAAAGCCTTACGGCTTAATTTGATAGTATATGGCAATTTGCTTAAATCATCAGACATTAAAGCAATATCAGCCGTTTCTAATGCAGTATCCGTTCCAGCACCACCCATTGCGACACCAACTGAAGAAGCTGCAAGTGCTGGTGCATCATTAACACCATCTCCAACCATTCCTACACTTTGATGTTTTCCACGAAGTTCTTTAATGAAATTCAGCTTATCCTCTGGTAATAAATCAGCTTTAATATCCGAAACACCGACTTGTTTGCCAATTGCTTCTGCGGTTCTTTGATTATCACCAGTCAACATTACTGTTTCAATTCCGATATGATTCAATTTACTAATAACTTCTTTTGATGTTTCTCTCATTTCATCTGCTACGGCAATTAACGAAAGAATTTCTTTTTCCGTTCCTAAAACCATTACGGTTTTTCCTTCTGTTTGCATACGAGTAATTCTTTCTTTGATGGTACTTTCAATTGTTTGATGTAATTCTTCAAACAGATTTGGACTTCCTACATAATACATTTCGTTATTTACTTTTGCTTTTACACCTTTACCTGTAATAGATTGGAACTCTTCAACCGAAACACCATTTAAATTCAATCCATTTTCTTCTGCTTTTCTTACAATGGCTGAAGCAAGTGGATGTTGTGATCCTTTTTCAATGGCTGCTGTAACTGTAAGCAATTCATTTTCATTTCCACCATACGTCACGATGTCTGTTATAGCAGGAATACCTTTTGTTAATGTTCCTGTTTTATCAAAAGCAATGGCTTTTAAGTGTCCTGCTTCTTCTAAATGGATACCACCTTTAATTAACACACCATTTTTTGCCGCATTCCCTATTGCAGTAACTACGGCAACTGGAGTTGAAACAACTAAAGCACACGGACAACCAACTACTAACACAGCTAAACCTTGATAAATCCATTGGCTCCAATCTCCACCGAATAATGGAGGAACAACTGCAATTAAAAGAGCTAAAAGCACAATAGCTGGTGTATAGTATTTCGCAAATTTATCGACAAATGCTTGAGAAGGTGCTCGTTCTGCTTGAGCTTCTTCTACAAGATGAATAATTTTTGAAAGAGTAGTATCTTCAACTCGTTTTGTTACTTTAACTTCAAGTAACCCTTCTTCATTCAATGTTCCTGCAAACACTTCATCATCAATTGTTTTTGTTACTGGAACACTTTCCCCAGTAATAGCAGCCTGATTTAGTGTAGATGTACCTTTAATAACTAATCCATCCATTGCTAATTTTTGACCAGGTTTTACAATCATAATGTCTCCAACTTGAATATCTTCAACGTGAATCATCATTTCTTCATTTCCACGCCGAATTAATGCTTCTTTTGGGGCAATATCCATTAATGATTCAATAGATTGACGAGCTTTATCCATTGAATAACGTTCTAACGCTTCACTGATAGCGAATAGGATAACAACTGTTGCGCCTTCACCCCATTCACCAATGATCGCAGCACCTATAATAGCAATCGTCATGAGCGTATTCATATCGAATTTTAATCTGCTTAGATTTTTAAGACCTTTAATAAACAGTGTATATCCACCAATTAAAATGGATGCTGCGTAGCCGATCATTGGAAGAAGATGTTCTTCTCCTAATTGCTCGCCCAAAAACCAACTAATCACAAGTAATAACGCTGAAATATAGACCTTAATGTTTTCTTTTTGCTTCCAGAAAGGTTCACGCTCTACCTTTTGTTCTTTTTCATCCCGAACTTTTAAATTTTCAAATGCTCCTGCTTTTTCTAGTTCCTCAATTGTTGTATTTCCTTGAACATAAACTTTAGAGGCTCCAAAATTCACTTTCGCGTCTTTAACTCCTGGTAATTGTTTCACATTGTTTTCGAAGATGCCTGCACAATTGGTACAAGTAAATCCTTGAACACGATAGGTTTTCATTTCTTCTTCAGATAATTTTGCTTGTTGATCAGACATTGGCTTTCACCTCATTTTTATGAGCTAAAGCAATAAGTATTAACTGTTTGATATGTTCATCATCTAGTGAATAAAACGCCAATTTTCCTTCTTTTCGATACTTCACAATCCCTTGTTTGTGAAGGGTTCGTAAGTGATGGGACGCTGTTGCAACAGTGGAACCAATGATATTCGCAACGTCACACACGCATAACTCCCCATCTTGGCATAAGGCATAGGTAATTTTTGCCCTATTTTCATCTGCAAGTGCTTTAAATAATTGGGAAACACTAGATATATCTTCTTTTTGTAACTCTTCTTGTATTCGATTGACTTTTTTTTCGTCATAACAATAAATTTCACAAGTATCTTTATTACTCAACATCATCACTCCATTATCATTCAAATATTCATTTGAATGTATTATACCCCTTTTTCCAAAACATTAAAATACTTATTTGAATGTTTTGTAGAAATAATCGTTTCACAAAAATTCGGTGGTAATAGCAAGTACCGAAAACGACCGTTTTTGGCTATGACAAGTGAACTGTTCTAAAAATCTTAAAAACTACATAAAACCTATAACCAAAAATATAACCAAAAACAAAAGACCAATATATCTATTTCAAACCCCTTTTTGGTATAGTTAAAGTGTTAAGAAAGAGGGGATTCGTATTGAAATTTGGATATGCTCGTGTCAGTACGCAAGATCAGTCATTATCATTACAACTCGATGCATTGGATCATTATGGGGTGGACGAAACTTTTGAAGAAAAAGAATCAGGTAAAAGGAAAAACCGTCCGCAGTTGGACGAGCTTCTTAAAGTATTACGTAAGGGCGACACAGTTGTTGTCTATAAGTTAGACCGTATCAGTCGAAGCACCAAACATTTAATTGAGCTTATGGAATATTTTGAAGCAAAGGGTATTCATTTTGTTTCTATTCAAGACAGGATTGACACGATAACTGCTATGGGACGTTTCTTTTTCAGAATGTTGGCCAGTATAGCAGAATTAGAACGGGATATCATCAGTGAACGAACGAAAGATGGATTGACGGCTGCTAGAGCTAGGGGAAGAAATGGAGGCAGACCGAAGGTTGATTTAAAGAAAATAGAACTTGCTATAAAAATGTATGAAAGCAAAGATTACTCTTTATCTCAAATTAAGACGGCAACAGGGATTGGAGCGACAACGTTATATCGTTATCTAGAAAAGAAAAAGATATCTAGCAAGGAGGTGTAGCATGAGAGGGAAAGAATTACTAACAGAAGATCAAAGAACGGAATTTGTAAGAATTCCAGCTGATATGAGCGAAAGTGAACTAGAAACTTACTATACTTTTTCACAATATGACCTTGAAATTATTAAACGACACAGAAGAGATCATAATCGGTTAGGCTTTGCTGTTCAATTATGTGTTTTACGCTATCCCGGATGGTCCCTTTCAGATGTTGGGCCTATTCCAGATTACATAATCGAATACATAGCTAGACAAATAAATGTTAATCCTAATTCATTTTCTTTATATGCCCAACGAGAGCCAACTAAGCATGAGGGTTCTGTTGCAAAGTTTCCCCTCAGATCCATTATAGGGTAAACTGAGTTTAATAGGAACTAGGAGGAGTAACGAAGATGAACCATTTTAAAGGCAAACAATTTCAGAAAGATGTGATTATTGTCGCTGTAGGCTACTATCTTCGGTACAACCTGAGTTATCGTGACGTCCAAGAAATTCTGTACAACCGTGGTATTAACGTGTCTCACACCACTGTCTATCGTTGGGTACAGGAATATGGGAAACTACTTTACAACATTTGGAAGAGGAAAAACAAACAGTCCATTTATTCGTGGAAAATGGACGAGACCTATATTAAAATCAAAGGAAAATGGCATTATCTTTATCGCGCCATTGATGCAGATGGTCTCACTCTGGATATATGGTTACGGAAAAAGCGAGATACACAAGCAGCTTACGCCTTTCTCAAGAGATTAGTTAAACAGTTCGATGAACCAAGGGTTCTGGTGACCGATAAAGCTCCCTCTATTGCCAGTGCCTTCAAAAAATTACAGGCACACGGGTTTTACCAGCGAACAGAACATCGCACGGTGAAATATCTAAATAACCTCATTGAACAAGATCATCGTCCCATCAAGAGACGAAACAAATTTTATCGAAGCTTACGAACAGCCTCAACCACGATTAAAGGCATGGAAGCCATTCGAGGATTATATAAGAAGAACCGAAAAGAAGGCACTCTCTTCGGGTTTTCAGTCTGCACGGAAATGAAGATATTATTAGGAATACCTGCATAAACTATAGCTAGTGTTAGACTAGTATTGTTCATTTTGGAACTTTGCAACAGAACCTTTCAACTTATACTTCATTAATCTCATGCCATTGAAAATTACCACCAAGATACTACCTTCATGAACCAACATTCCGATAGACATATTCATCCATTCGCTGAAGAAGACGCTGGTCAACAAGACCAACACTACTCCAATTGAAATCACGATATTTTGTTTCATATTATTTGCGGTGGCTTTTACTAATCCTAATGCGTGAGGCAAGTTGCTGAAGTTCGAGTTCATTAAAACGACATCGGATGTTTCAATCGCTACGTCCGTTCCGCTTCCCATTGCGATTCCAATGTCTGCTAAAGCTAAGGACGGACTATCGTTAACGCCATCTCCAACAAAGGCTACAATTTGACCACGTTGTTGAAGTTTTCCGATATAAGCCGATTTGTCTTCCGGCAACATGTGGCCGTGAGCTTCGGTCAAACCAAGTTCGCCGGCGACCACATCAACGGTTCCTTGGTTATCTCCTGAAAGAACGACTAGATTTTTCACGCCCAAGTCTTTTAATTCCTGCAAATTAGCTTTCACACCCGGACGGACTTGATCGCGAATGCCCATCAGTACTTTTAATTCACCGTCGACCGCTGTCAAAACGAGAGAGTTCCCTTGTTGTTCAAACCGTTTGACATCTTTTTGCACTTTTTTGCTGAGAGTGACATTTTCTTTTTCCATCAAGGCCACATTCCCAACAGCCACTCTATGTCCAGCTACACTTGAAACGATTCCGCCGCCTTTCACGACTTCAGTTCCTTCAACAGGATAAAAATTTGTTTCTCCAATTTGATTTAAGACCGCTTTTGCTAATGGATGATCTGATTCCCGTTCCACACTGGCCAGATAGCCAAGCGTTTCAGCAGAATCTTTTTCATACAGTTCAGTCGCTGCAACGGTTGGGTTTCCGACAGTTAAAGTACCTGTCTTATCAAATACAATTGTATCCACATTGCTGAAGTCTTGAATGACTTCACTCCCTTTTAAAAGAACACCGTTACGAGCACCATTCCCGATACCGGCAACGTTTGAGACAGGCACTCCGATAACTAATGCGCCTGGGCAACCAAGAACCAAGATGGTGATTGCTAACTCAATATTTTGACTGAACGCCCATACAACAATTGCCAGAACCAAGACAGCTGGTGTGTAGTATTTAGAAAAGCGATCAATGAACCGTTCCGCTTCGGATTTAGAATCTTGTGCTTCTTCCACGAGTTCAATAATTTTTCCAAATGTGGTGTCCTCACCAACTCGGTCAGCTCTGATTTGAATCGTTCCGTTTTCTAAAATGGTTCCTGCAAAAACTTCTGCATCAGCTAGCTTGTTGACCGGAACAGCTTCCCCTGTAATGCTAGCTTCATTGATATGCCCTTCGCCCGTAAGGACTGTGCCATCCACTGGAACTTTCGCACCCGTTTTAACGAGCAAGATATCCCCTTCATCTACATCATCCACTTCTACTTCTTCAAATTCGCCATTATCCATTTGTTTCAAGGCGCTTTCAGGTGCCATTTCAGTCAATTCTTTGATAGCAGATCGCGTTTGGTTCAATGTTCGTTGTTCCAAGTAGTGTCCGAATAAGAATAAGAACGTGACAATAGCCGATTCTTCATAATTTTGAATAAAAAGCGCACCAATCGCTGCAATACTGACTAAGACATCAATACTGATGACTTTGACTTTCATTGCTTGAAACGCTTGAATGGCAATTGGCGTAATCCCAAAGACAGAGGCGATGATCAAAGACCACTCTGAAAGTCCTACGTTTTCTAAAACAAAGTGACTGAAGAAACCGAGTGCGATTAACAATCCACTGATGACGGTGATAACATTTTTCTTGCTTAATATATATTGTTGCATGCTTTTTCCCTCCAAATTTAATTTCTCTTTTATTGATAAACACAGTATAAGATAATTGCCTAAGTAATTAATTGACTGACATCAAGTTTTGAAAAAATACGTGTCCCTTCTCACTATTTTTTTGATCTAACAGCCTCAATGACACTTATTCCTCTTTACAGTTATAACGATACCCTCTTTTTATCGAATAAAAATTTACGGCTATCAAGTTTAGAAAGTTCTCTTTTATCGTTTCTAAGCACCTCGAATCGGATTGCAACAAAAAAAGCAATCCTGGAAAAATAGCTTTTCTTCCAGAATTGCCTAGTTCATTTAATCTGTTAAGCGGCCTTGACTTTTGTTTTAAGGACCGGATAGCCTACGTTTTCGATAGCTTTTTGAATCTCTTCAATCGAAGTGACAGCTGAATCAAAATTGGTTTTGACTTTGCTGGAGTTGAATAATACTTTAATGCTGTCTTTATCAATACCGTTAACTGATTTCAAGGCACCTTCAATTTTTTGCATACAACTTGGACAAGACAACGTTTCTAATTGCAATATAGCTTTTTCCATAATTCCTATCTCCTTTATGTGTTTTTATTTTATCGCAGCAGATTAATGAACACTGCCTTTTCCTCTTTACAACTGTAGTATAGCTCACTTTTAGCAAACGAAAATTGACGCATATCAAGTTTTGCACTTCTTTTTATCTTTTTGCTCAATTCACCATCTTAATAGTCTTTTTCTGCCCCTTATTGCCATCAGAATAATAAGAAATTGGTGGATAGTCTTGTCTGCGTATAAACCATACTACAATCGCGCCAATAAACAGGGCCAGAGACAAGGCTTGCGAAACGCGGATCCACTCGCCAATCCATAAACTGTCCGTTCGCATACCTTCAATGAAGAACCGACCCACTGAGTACCACAAAACGTAACTCAAAGCGACTTCTCCTTGACGCAAAAGCTGTTTTCGGTTCCGTATAGTGACGATGAGGACAAAGCCCAACAAACTCCACAATGACTCGTATAAAAAAGTCGGATGGTAGTAGGTACCATTGATATTCATTTGTTCAATGATAAATTCAGGTAAATAAAGATTTTCCAAGAATTGACGAGTAACCGGTCCACCATGAGCTTCCTGATTCATAAAATTGCCCCAACGACCAATGGACTGGGCTAACAATACATTGGGCGCTAAAATATCAAGAACGAGTGCCAAAGAAGTACCTTTTTTCTTTGCATACCAATATAGCGTACCCCCTCCTGCAATCAATCCCCATAAATCGCAATGCCGCCATTCCAAATCGCAAGGATTTGTCCTGGATTTTGCAGATAATAACCAAGTTCAAATAACACATAATAAAGCCGAGCGCCGAGGAGTCCAATCGGAATTGCCCATAAGGCCATATCGATAATGGTATCCTCTTCCAGTCCTTTTTTCTTTGCTTCCTTGGTGCTCAACTGGAGAGCCGCTAATATGCCCGCTGCAATAATGACTCCATACCAATGAATCACAACAGAACCAATCTCCACCGCATGGGGATTCAAAACGCCTAATACGAATTCCATTCTATTTGCTCCATTTCTTCAATTTTTCGCGTCATTCTAGTCATGGTGATGCTGAACAAGATTCCGGCTAAGCTCCATGGAAACCAAACGGTGAATACACTTTTATCTCCCTGGTCACTCGCTTCGTAATACGCCACTTTTCCGTGTCCGATTACGCCGGCTCCTTTTACAACTTCCTCTTCTTTTTCCATAGCTAACCTATCTGCCTCAACAACGTTAGACGTTTTTGCTTCGCCGCCAATCGTGTTCTTGGTGAAAGGGACGACAAAGAATGCATCCGCTACTGACAACGTGATGGCAACTATCACCCAAAAATAATGCACATTCACCCCTACTTATTTTTACGTTTTGTTCGACAACCCTATCTTAAAGAAAAATAAAGCAAAAAAACTTGAGGGTTATCATGTTTGTACTTTTATTTTTCCAATGAATGAAGGTCGTTCTGTCTTAAAAAAGCCAAAAACGGACAGATGGAAGCAAAAGCACTGAGTTCTGTCCCGTTGTTAATAAAGAGCGACAGAACACCAACGTGTAGAAAAAAGTGTGTCCGATTATTCGCTGTAAAGCAATAAATCATCTAAATCCTGAATCTTGATCCTTTTCCCAGACAGCTGTTGAATCAATCCCTCGTCCTCCAATTCTCCAAATTTGCGACTGATGGTCTCAGGTGTCGTTCCTAAATAGGAAGCAATGTCCTTTTTTGCCATCGGCAGGGTGATGGTGGGAGAGTTGCCCATTTCAGGTTCCACATTTTCTGCCAAAAACAAAACTAAACGGGTAATGACACTCTCCACGGCTACTTGTGCGGTTTGACGTTCGGAGCTTTCTAACCGCTGCGACATCTCTCCTAGCAGCTTTAACGAAATTGCAGGATACTCTTTTAGAAACTCTTGTACATCATGTTGTTGAATCATGCAGATAGACGTGTCTCGAGTAGCTTCTGCGTATTCCTCGTGCACAGCATCAGGATTGAACAACGTCCATTCTCCCGTAAAGTCACCCGGATTCAAAATACGAACTAGTTGCTCTTTGCCAGAATCAGACAAGCGATAGATGCGGACTTTTCCGCGATTCACAATATACAAGGCATCATCTTTTTCTTGCGAGCGAAACAGAAACTCCCCTTTTTGATACTGTTTCGTGTGGGCTTTTTCAGCAATGTAATTCATCGCGCTATCCTCTAAGTGATTGAATATTGGAACCAAGCGGATACAGGCTGCGTGGTCGCCAATTTCATGATGGGTATGTTTAGTCAATTCATTCTCCCCCTTTATTTATTTTGTTTATATTCGCTGCTTTTATTATATAAGTCTCTTACTACAAAAAAATTGATGCACATCAAGAAAATGGAAAAAGGACTGGAAAGAATTCCAATCCCTAAATCAGCTTCTACTTTTACCTTAATCTTCATCCTCATCAAGAGCGTCATCATCTTCTAATGCTTCTTTACCAATGAACGCTTGCAGCATCCAAATGTTCTTGTCTAAGTCATTTTTAAAAGCAATCAATGTATCTTCTAAAGCATCGTCACCCTCGTCTTGAGCTAAACGAATCGCGCGAATAGTTAGGTCACGAGTGCTTCTGAAGTCCTCGATAATATTTTCAACCATGTCTTCTGCTTTAGCGTATTTATTAACTGCATCTTCCGAAAGCATCGAATATTTTTCAAATTCAACCGTTGTCGAAGCAGGTTTATGCCCAGAAGTAATTAGACGCTCCGCAAGTTTGTCGAACCATTTTTCATTTTCGTTATACAACTCTTCAAATTTTTCATGCAACGTAAAGAAATTGGCTCCTTTTACATACCAGTGATATTGGTGCAGTTTCACATGTAATGTATGCATGTTGCCTAAAAGATGATCCGCAATGGCCGCTGCATTAATTTTCGTATGATGAACATGTTCCTTGTGTTCTTGTTCTTCTTGCAATCTTTCTTGGGGTGTTCTTTCTTGAGTAGCTTTATTTTCAGTCATGATTTATTCCTCCTATAATTTTGGTTTGTTTAAAATAGCTTTCTTTGATTCCTCCTTTTTCTTTACTGAATTTAGTATAGGATAGATTTCCGTTAAAAAAATTGACGCTCATCAAGAAAAGTATTTCTTAATAGACGCCAGGCTTCTCTATTAAATTCAACTGAAATAATCAAAGGAATGAAGTCGTTCCCTCCAAACAAAAATTTCATTAAAGTAGGGCCTAAAAAAAGAATAGCAACTATACTTTGTCAAGAGACCTGAATGCTATTTTTTTGCTTGTTATTCTTCAATTACCAAATGTCTTGCCTTGCAGTATATTTAATGCTCTTTCTCACTAGTGTTGCATGCAACACTAGTGAGAAAGAGTATTAATAAGATTAACCTAGAAGAATAACTTTACTTTATTTATGTCATACCATAAATAAAAATTGAAAAGAATTTTTTATTTATTTTTAGTAGATCGATTAATAGGAGTTTTAGCTTGGGAGCGTCAATAATTTTGTGTAAATGGTTCTTTCCTACTGTAGATTGTTTCTAATTCTCCATCGGTTGACTCAGCATTTGTTCGAGCTCGCCTTCGGCCTGTTGGAAACCTTTATGACTGCGACCTAGGAATTTTTGGTTGTGAGTATCAAAAGACGAGACTAAGAAACGTTCCATCGACTCTTCATTTTGGAACTGTTCCTTGCGGTGGCTGTATTTCTTGATTTGCTTATTAAAGGATTCAATCAATCCAGTTGCTGCACTATATAAAAAATTTCATCATAGTTTCGCCCTAGTTGTTCCAAAGATTCGATGACAAAAATATCCTTCTTCCTTAAAAAATGAAGTTCTTTTTGCAATTATTCTCGTGAGGTCTTCTTTTAACTACATAAAATTGTAACCACTGGTTTTAAGAGTAGTGTATCATCCCAAATCATATAATTAATTGACTGCGATTGTTATAAAACTCACGGTAAGCCATATAACTAGCAATAAACGAAGAAATCGCAGTAACTGAAATCAACATAAACATCACAACAATTTGGTAACGAATCGCTTGAACAGGATCAATTCCCGCAAAAATCAACCCTGACATCATACCTGGTAGGCTGACAAGTCCAACCGTTTTTGTTCGGTCAATAGAAGGAGCCATGCCCGTTTTGACGCTTTCTCTTACAATACTCATGGACGCTTGTTTTTTATTGGCTCCCAATGCCAATTTTTCCAATACCTGTTGGCGTTGGTCCGTAAATTTTGAATTCAAAGACCGATAGGTCACTCCAATCGCAGTCATGGCGTTGCTGGCAATCATGCCTGTAATTGGAACGATTTGGGAAGGGGACCAGTCAATGACTCCTGAAAAAACAAGAATGAGTAAGGACAAGGCTGTTCCTACTCCAATAGCCGTCGTTGAAATTTTAAAAGAGCGGTTGATCCCCTCACTGCGTGTATGGGCGTTATAAGAAGCGTTGAACACAATGAACAAAACCATCGCTAAAGTGAGAAAGTTGTTATCCACTCGTAATACGTAGCTCAATACATATCCAATAAGGAATAATTGAACGACAGCGCGAATTCCCGCAATAAAAATGTCGTTTCCTAATCCCAATTTCTCTTTGTAATCAATCAACAAGGCAACTATCAAGAGGACAGAGGATAAAAGCAAAGAAAGATTACTGATTTCCAAATTGTTTGTCATTTCGATTCCTCCATTTTTCCACCTTTGATAGTAATCAGACGAGAAGCTTGGTCGATTTCTTCCTGGTTGTGAGTGACGGCCAACACCGTAGTTTGTTGGTCTTTCATCATGTCTCGGACTAAATCAAGGACAATCGCTCTGTTTTCTTGGTCCAATGAACTGGTAACTTCATCCAGGAGCAACACTTTCGGTTGATACATCAAATTTCGGACCAATGCAACCCGTTGTTTTTCCCCTCCTGATAGTTCCTTGACCTCTTTCGATAAGTAAGTTTCAGGTATTTGAACTCGTTCTAACAATTTTTTTGCACGTTCCCGATCAAATCCTTCTTCTCTTATGCGGGCAGGAAAAGACAAGTTCTCTTGAACTGTCTCATCGAATAGAGAAGCGTTTTGAAAGAAATAAGAGACTTCTTTTCTATACTCCACAGGATCGATTTTTTGCAGATCCGTACCTCGATAATAAATTTTTCCGGAAGTTGGGGAAAGCAGCGTACCAATTAATTTCAAAAGGGTACTTTTTCCACTTCCAGAAGGACCAGAAAAAACAATCACTTCCCCTTTGTTTACTGTAAAAGAGATATCTTGAAGGATTTGGTTTCCGTTTGCCTGAAAACCAACCTTCTCTAATTGAAACAATGAATCACTCATACCACATCTCTCCTTTATAAAAAAGCCCTGCACCAGTGGACCATCCATACGGGTGCAGGGCTTTTGTTTCATCCTAGTGTACCTCAGTGTTCGTTTGGATCGTTTTTGGCGTCTTCATGAGTAGGGTGAACCGTTCCTTCAAGGTGATCTGGACCAGCATAAATGGTATACAGTCTGAGCGGCTTATCACCGGTGTTTTCGATGTTGTGCCACATGTCCGCCGGAACAAATACGGCGTCATCATCCATCACTTTTTGTTGAACATGTAAGTTATCTTTAGAAGGCCCCATTTTACACACGCCTTCTCCTTCTTCAATACGGATAAATTGGTCAATGCCTTCGTGCACTTCCAAACCGATGTCATCGCCCGGTTGAATGGACATTACGGTGACTTGCAGTTTACTGCCTGTCCAAATGGTCGTCCGGTAATTATCATTTCCTGTGGTGGCGTCTTCAATATTAATGATATACGGCTTCTTCCCATGATCCTTGTAGTCTATTTCCATCTTCCATTCCTCCTAGTCTTTTTACTAAAACAATGATACCTACTTCTTATTTATAATAATTCTAATTAATGGTACCACATCTAAAATTCTATGCAAAAAATTGGCTTTTTGGAGAGCGATTCTAAACAAAGACCATATAACGCGCAATTACAATTGGTACCCCTTAATCCTCAGCACATAAAGGAAAAAATATGGAATCAAAAAATAACCGATATGTACTCTGGTTATGACTTGAATCAGGGAGAATTTCAGAGACGACACATCATACTTTTTTAGTTTGCACTTGTAAACTAACTAGCGTATATTAAGTTTATGCTCACTATCAAGCGTTGTCAATCCTTTAGAATCTTATCAATTTCGAAAGAAAGTAGCAAGGTTATTGATTGTGACTGTAAAAGTGGGGTGGTCCTATAAGCACATTAAACTATCTTCTCTAATTTATCATGCTATTTAAATTCTGTTTTTTCATGAGAATTTTTGTCCAAAACTTGTTAAAATGATTTTAAAAAATACTTACATACACAATCCCCAAAAAACACTAATGTCATTTCAGTCAAAAAAGATACCGCAGAAAATTTCCACCTGAGATTCAATACGATATTACTCTCTTGACAGCCAGCTTAATTCCTTAGTTGAATAGATTATTAAAGTGCACAAAAAAACAATGCGGCGTTTGTTATATTTTCTGGTATAAGCGACGGTGCTATAAACTTTTTTGCAGATTAAAAATCATATGAATTTAACTCCAGTAATAAGAGTTTAAGTGCCAATGCATGTTTGATTTCTTCGTTGCGTTGGTAAATCAAGAACAAAGTCGGGGTTTGGACGCGTCCAACGCTAAACACGCCTCTCATGCCGTTTTTCTGCATATAAAGCGTGTAAAGACGGGTGAGATTGATTCCTACCAGCCAATCAGCGATTTGTCGGGTTTCTGCTTCTTTGTAAGTGGAATAAAACGCCTGTCCGTCCTTCAGATTTTGAAATCCTTTTTTGATTTCGCTAGTTTCAAGCGAGTTGATCCATAAACGTTTAATGGTTTT
Source organism: Enterococcus sp. DIV1083b (assembly GCF_051713705.1). Classification (NCBI taxonomy): domain Bacteria; kingdom Bacillati; phylum Bacillota; class Bacilli; order Lactobacillales; family Enterococcaceae; genus Enterococcus; species Enterococcus sp. DIV1083b. Next base: position 742,426 of record NZ_JBIOQJ010000001.1, on the reverse strand, counting down.
CCGGCTATTTCCCGAAAGGTTGATAATCAAGCGGGCGATTGCTTCACCTTCTCGGTCGCTGTCGGTCGCAATCACGATTGTTTCCGCTTCGTCTAAATGCTTTTTGACGATCTTGTATATATTGATGTAAGAATAGACACTGTTACGATAAAATACTTTGTAAAAATATACCCTACTTCCCCGATACTCATAACCATTCCTTCTCTTCTAGTACATTTGGTGTTCATTTTGATGATGCTCTTCTACTTCGGCTCATGTTTAGCAGCTTATTGATTTTTGCTTTATTGCTTCAGCCAACCTTTATTTACGGCATCATCTATAAGTTTTCTAACATAGTCCCAAACTTCTGGCATAATTTCTTTGATGACCTCGTTTCGTTTTAATTCGCGTTCACCATCAATGTTATTTTCTAACCAGGTATTCCCGTCACAGTAGTATATCTGCAAGACAGGCTGTAACCTATCGATTGCCGCTGCATATTTTGCTTCTACGGTTGCCATCTCCTCAAACTCTTCCCACAAATCCATAAATTCATCATATTGTTCTCTCGGTAATGTAGAAAATAAACTTGTAGCTGCTTCCCGTTCTCGCTGTACTTTATCCAGGTACCCAGCTTCATCATAACAATAGGTATCACCTGCTTCGATTTCTACCATATCATGAATAATTAACATTTTGAGTACTCGCAACAAATCCACTTGCCCTTCGGTTGCGACATGTTCTGCAAGCAATAGTGCACATAATGTCAAATGCCAGGTGTGCTCTGCATCATTTTCCCGTTGGTTTCTATCATAGATCAGTGTCGATTGTCTAAGGATGGCTTTAAGCTTGTCAGCTTCGACAATAAACTGGATCCTCTTTTCTATTGCATTCATCTGTGACCTCCAATTATTTGTTGAATGAATTTATATCAAAGGTACAGCTTTTTTCCACAATGCCTCCAAAGTTGCATAAAAAACTGCAGCCTTTTCTTTTGGTAAAACAATTACTCCTGCACAAACCTTAATGAAAGGCTCCTTTCAAACTTCCTATAACACTTTTTCCTCACGAATGATCTTTGTTGTTACTTCAACTACTCCACGGAAAAATGCAATGAATGGGGCGTAGGCGCGATCAATGTCAGCCCACATCTTTCTTTAAAATAGGTTTTTCTATCTTGTTTCGCCACTTGCAAAATTTCTGCCTCAGCAAAAGGGACCACATTGTCACTCCCCCGCAATTCACTGCATTCCAAAATAATCAAAATCTCTGCTTCTAATGTATTGATTCTCGCATACTGTTCAAAAAAGTTTTCGTGATTGATTTCTTGGATCGCTCGTTTGATTTCGAAGCAATTGGCAAGAATCTTTTCTTTGAGTTCTGGAAACTCTTCCTTGAAAAAAAGCCGCTCCGTTTCTTCCATGTAGAAGTTTAAATATTCTTCCATTGAATGGATCTTAAATGCTGACTCCATCTTTAGTCCTCCTGTTCTATTGATTGGTGAATCTTATGTAAAATCCTGTTTATGTGTTTATCGTTGGAACGAATACGTCGATGCGTACTCTATGGAAATATTGAAAGGAAATCGACCTTTAGGCTGAAATCACTAGCATTACGTTAAATAGAGGATTCGAACACTCTTTCTTACCTTCGCTTTTTCGTAAAACGTTTCTGTTGACCGAGATCTTTATGCCTGCATTATTACATGTTTTTTAGGAAAGGAGACGCCAATCATTTGTTTGTTAGAAGCAAATAAAGTCCTGTTAGATACCTTCGGGTTGGATCGTATCAATTTTAGTTTCATAAAAGTAAACAAGCCCAATAGCCGATTGAGCGATTGACAAACTACATAGGAAATCTGAGAAACGCTGTGCAAAACTTTTCGCTTCCTACTAAAAAAAGGGAGGATTCTCTGGTTTTGAGAATCCTCCTTTTTTTCATACTGTGAAATCCACAGTTTTACGTATGTTTTTGACTAAACTCATTCTGGAACTTTTCAACTGCTTCAATCAGTTCAAGCCAGCGATCCCCCGTTGGAAAACTATTCCATTTAAAAAATTGGACGTTGGGATTTTGGTCAATAAAAGCTTGCCGATTGACGGGATAATCTGTCACGACAAAATCGGGATTTTCGGAAACAAATGAAAGTGTGTACCCAAACCAGCGCTTCAATCGTTCCTTTTGTCTGATTTCTTGGATTTTTCCGAATTTTGATTCGTGAAAAATACGAACCGTAGAACGATCAATTTTCGCTACCAGAGAAAGAAGCATACTATATTGAAAAAGCAAGCGATTGTTCGCTTCATACATGGTTGAAAAAATTGGTGATTGTTGCGCTAACGATTCGTACATCTCCTGAACAAACGGAAAAATCTTAGGAAAGACACGGCGATAATCTTTGTCCGTGGTGCTTTTTCCAAAGGCATCGATCTTATTTTTCGATGCAAAAAGAAGCGAAACCGAATGAATATTCAAGGCATTGACCAACAGATAATCAATATTGCTTTCAGAAACGAGAAAAACTTTCTGAGCGTTTTCCGCAAATAGCCTTGCTGCAGCGATTGCTCGTGGAGAAAAATGATCCCCAATTGTTAACTGACTAGGAATCTCTTCAGGTAAGTACGTCGTCATGACAGAAAACATATAATACAAGAAGAGAAATTCTGTTTCTGGAAGCCCATTTAGAATCAAATTGTCTCTTAGCAATGGCTTGATCAGCTCTTCTTTAAATTCTTCAAAGGAAATCGTCAGATGCCTCATCTCCCTCATCTCTTGAGGAATCTCTTTTACAGGAAAGCCTCTTTTAAAACGATAAATACTTAACGCCAACAATTGAACAAATTTCTCCTGATCAATCCCGCGATAAAAACTGGGATAACTTGTCAACTTTTTCTTCAATGTACTGACACTTTGTTTCGTCAATCCACTATAACGCACGTTCGTTGCATCATAGATCTGCCAATACATGATGTGGAAAAAATGCCGAATGCGGTATTCTTCGCCCACAAAAAGCGGTTTTCTTTTTAGGTTCAATCGAATGTGATAATTTTCAAGAATCGTTTCTACTTCCTTTAGTTTTCTTTGAACCGTGCGATTGCTGACATAATGTTGTTGGGCGGTTTCTTCCAGCGACACATACTTATCACTAAAGAGTCTGTCTAAAATTTGAAATGGCATGCTTTCTTCTAGCATGACCGAATAAAGCTTAGACAAAAGAAAATTCGGCGCAAAATAAAGCGTCATCTCTCTACCTTCATGCAACGCAATCTCAAAATAAGGATACGCCGTTTGCAAATCGAGTGCTCGCTCAAAAACTAAGACGATTCGTCGTTTTGATAAGTTTGTCTTTTCAGCAAGAACATTTAGTTTTTCACGCTCCACAGCCTGCTCAAAAAAATGCGCAAACAATTCATAAACATCTTGGTCTAATTTAGTTAAAAGAAATTTATACATAATAATACCTCTTAACTTTATTTTTAAGGTAATTATACTCCTTTCACGATCTATTTTCATTCAGTGTGTATTCATTGACTACTTATTTCATTTTATAAGAAGCTGTCTCTGAAACTATCACCTTCTGAATCATTTAGGATAAGCAAAATCATGGCTACAACTACTTAGAACTACGAGTTACTACGTCTGGAGAACATTGCTCTTTCTAACAGCTAGTTTAAGACGACAAAACAGTCCAAAGCGCTATTTATCAAAAAATTATTTTATAATAATAAAAGTAAAAAACCGTATATTTTGCTACGATAATAAGAGAGTCGGTTTTTAGGAGTATTTACAATCGAAGAGTTAGGTAGCCTTTGAGCATTTCAACAATTCCAAAAGCTTTTACTTTCTATCAATTACGCTTATATAAAGTTGAAAATTAGTACAGTTATTTTTAAAGTATCTTCGCCATAATCAAGCTAACTTCTTACATTAATTAAAAAGAATGGGGGGACAGGTGTTCATGCTTCGCTGAATGAACTGAAATCAATGAAAATATCAAAAAAAATAGTATGGTCAAGTGTTGCTAGTATTCTCGTTCCAATTTTAATAAGTCTCGCTGTCTTTGTCTCCCCTAGTAATAAACCTGGGATCGTTGTCTCAAATGACTTTGGAAAGATCACAGTTCCGTTGCGAATAAGTAGAATCTATTTAACTCAAACAAACACTGTCTTCTATCAGCCTGAAATACGCTCAGCCAAAACAGTTCTGGAGGAGGCGAATTTATTAGGAGAAAGCACACTTTCGATAAAAATCGGTGAGGAAGAAAAAGAAATTGTTTCTTATATTGATGCCAATGTTAAGAACTTCTCTCTAGAACTAAACGTGGAAGACTATGACAAAACAACAGGAAAATTAGTCTTGACTATTGCCTATCGTGATGGCTTGAATGATGAATTCAAGAACGTAACATTCGAAAGATTACTGATAAAAACCTATATTCTCGCTCATATTTAAATAGGGTTAAACAAAGAGTATCCAGAAAACAATCAATTCTGGATACTCTTTCCTCTCTATTGAAAAGCTTTTAATTTTCAGTTTTTCTTTTTCGTCTCAAAATTACTACGAAAGAAAACAGAACAGTGATGACTCCCAAAAAGCCCATGATTCGTTGACCTGTAAGTTGTTCTCCTGTTGCAGGCAACTTATTTTTTGATTTGGTTTGTGTGTTTGTTTGCTTGCTGTTATTTCCTGAGCTATTCCCGTTCTCTTCGTCCGGCGTCTTGTTTTCTGATTCTGGTGTATCTTTTCCTGAATCTTCTCCCGGTTCATTCTCTTTATCAGCACTGTAAACATAAATAACTTCTTGGACGGCATCACTGAAGGTACCTTTTGCATTTTTAGGCGTCTTTGAAACCCGCCAGCCAGATATTTCTTTGGCGTTGCTTTCATAAGACAAGCCAACTTTTCCATTAAGGATCGTTGGTTCAGCTAATTGATTTCCTTCCATGTCTTCATATCTTACGATAACCAGTGCTGCATCACTACGTTCATAAACATAGGTAACTTCTTGCGCATTTTCACTATAAGTCCCATTAGCGTTAGTTGGCATTTGGGAAACGTACCAGCCTGGGATGGCTTTAGCTTTACTTGTATAAGGTAAACCTATTTTGCCACTCAATACCGTCGGTGCAGATAGTTGATTCCCTTCTGTATCTTCATACTTGACCGTCACTGGCGCTGCATCACTACGTTCATAGACATAAATGACTTCTTGTGCCGTTTCGCTAAATGTACCTGTAGCATTGCTTGGCGTTTGAGCTACAAACCAGCCTGGGATCGCTTTGGCTTCACTTTCATATGGCAACCCTATTTTGCCATTCATTACGGTTGGTGCTGCCAATTCATTGCCTTCTGTATCTTCATACTTCACAGTAACTGGCGCTGCATCACTACGCTCATAGACATAAACGACTTCTTGTACCGTTTAGCTGTAAGTCCCGTTAGCGTTAGTTGGTGTTTGAGAAACGTACCAGCCATTGATTGCTTTAGCTTCACTTGTATATGGCAGACCTATTTTGCCACTTAATACCGTCGGTGCAGATAGTTGATTCCCTTCTGTATCTTCATACTTGACAGTAACTGGCGCTGCATCGCTACGTTCATAGACATAAATTACTTCTTGTGCCGTTTCGCTAAATGTACCTGTAGCATTGCTTGGCGTTTGAGCTACAAACCAGCCTGGGATCGCTTTGGCTTCACTTTCATATGGCAACCCTATTTTGCCACTCAATACTGTCGGGGCGGATAGTTGATTCCCCTCTGTATCTTCATACTTCACAGTAACTGGCGCTGCATCGCTACGTTCATAGACATAAATTACTTCTTGAGCACTTTCACTGTAAGTCCCATTGGCGTTTTCTGGCATTTGGGATACGTACCAGCCTGGGATTGCTTTGGCTTCACTTTCATATGGCAAACCTATTTTGCCATTCATTACGGTTGGTGCTGCCAATTCATTGCCTTCTGTATCTTCATACTTCACGGTAACTGGCGCTGCATCACTACGTTCATAGACATAAACGACTTCTTGCGCGACATCACTGAAGGTCCCTATCCTATCCCCTTGGATCTCTTTCAGTGTATAGCCTGAGATATCCTTTTCTTCCGTAGTAAAGGGGTCGCCTACATACCCTGATAAAGTGACATTTGGTGCAAGCGTCTGTCCGTTTTCGTCAAGATACTTGACCGTAACATCTTCTGCAGTATTCACATACTTCACAGGTACTTGATAATTCACTAAATATTGAATGGTACCTGTACTAGCAGCTCTCTCGGTGGATAAACGATTAGGAACCAGAGAAGTGATTGACAAATAGTCAACATTGGCGGGAATATTTTTAAATTGAATCCCTTCTTCAGTCAGTTCAAACCCATCATTTTCATATAAGGGAAAGATATAGCCATTTTTATCTATCCCCCGAATCGAATAAGAATACTTTTTGTTGGACAAAGAAGAGAGCAACGCATTTCCTTGGGTATCAACCATCATACGGTCTTTATAAAGAACATCAGATTGGCCATCTTTTACTAGCATTGGCTCTAATAGTATTTTCTCCTGAGTCATAATAGATAGTTGGGAATTTTGATGGTGTTCTGGAGATAGCTCTAACTTAGAAAAATCCGTCATGCTACTTGCATAGACCGTCAGATAATCTGTTACCCATCCACTAAGATATTGACCAACCCCAATTAATTCTTGGGCTGTCAAATAGGCATCATAATTTCCTATGTGGATATTTGAAAAAGATCCTTTTGGAAGAACGTGTGCTAGTACATTAGGACGGGTAAACAATGTTGCATTTTCCGCCATAGTGATTTGGGGAACATTCGTAGCAATAATAGACGTCGTGTATAACGCTTGCAAGTTGCTAGCGTATTCTAAACCAGTAAAATCGACTACTGTGTCTTTGACTAAAGAAGAAAAATCTAACTGTTTTAGATTCACCATATCTTCTTGAGTGATCGTATCAACTGTTTTGTTTAGCCCTTTCGCTACCTCATTTTGCAAATTCTTATCCGGCATCCAAGCGTCTAATGAAACGCTTCGATTAGAGAATGCCTCTTTCATTTCCGCTGATGATTCAGTTGCCGAGCTAGCTGTGTCTTTACTTGAATCAGGGAGGTTTTTTTCTGTACTTTCCGTCGAGCCACTTTTCTCATCATCATTAACCACTTCTTGCGATTCTGAGTTACTTGTGGTGTCACCGTTGATTTCTTCTTTTATACGAGAAGAATCGACTGTTTCAGTAGTCTCCTCCACTTTTTCTAATGTTCCTAATGTCGTGATTTCTTTGTTTGATGGAATGGTTTCCTGTTCCTCAGCCATAACTTGTGCCAAAGGTGCCAACACAGGCTGACTTAACAAGATCGCCAATGACAAATAGCCCCAAAATTTCCTTTTCATAACATTCTCCTTTTATATTCGTTTAAATACGATACGCTTTCCTATCTTTCACCTATCGACAAACTTCCCCTTCTGATGATGGTGACGACTTGTTAATTACAATCTTTAGACACAGGATACCCCTGTTCATTTTGATAGTATTACATGGTTCATCATTCTGAACACGTCAACATTTGTATCAGAAATGACCAAACTTGTCAGGTTTTAACAAACAGGTTATTCAAGCAAACAGATCGCTCACTTCACCTGCTCCTTCATGCTCCAAGCTTGGCCTCAGTTAGCGTTATAATCACTGATTTAAATTGTTTTTTTTAATTTACACACAAAAAAAGAGACACATAACATGCATCTCTTTGGGCGGCCCATTGTAAGTTCAGCCTATTATTGATTTTTTACTAGTTATCCCGATACTCGATCGTCAATCCTTTTAAAAAGTTGCGGGCATATTTGTCTAAACATGGTTTGTAATTGCGATGGCCTTCTTTTCGTAAAATGGCGCCTAATTCACCTTTTGAAACTTTAACTCCCGCTTGCTCGAAAATGTCCAGCATTTCATCTGTTGTTAGGGAAAGGGCGATTTTTATTTTCTTCAGCATCAAATTATTTACATTGCCATTGTTCAACTCTAGGACAGGTTCTGCAGCATCTGGCTTTGTTCCTCGTTGCGAGCGAATCAAACCATTTAAGAAACGCTCAAAGGCTTCATTGGTACACTCAATCTCGTAGGTCTCAGGATCTTTTTTCTTCAATAATTGTCTTACTTCTTCTTTTGTGAAAGAAGCGCCGCCAAGTTCAAAAATTTTCACCATGTCGGTATCCTTGATATCCAAAGCATAGCGTAAACGCGTCAAGCGATCATTGTGATTCATTCTATACACCATCCATTTCTTAGGTTGATTATAACAAATAAACCTAGACGAGTAATCCCGTTTTCGCTTTTTTACTCTAAGAACCCATTTGTTTTCGTTCAAATGTATATCGCTTCTCTCATTCTACTTCCTCCGCTATACTTGATTTAGGGAGTAAATTTATTCTAACAAAACAATAAACGAAAAAAAGCATCTGTTCCGATGATGTTTTGGATTGCTTTATTGTTTTTATTTTGTACACAAAAAGGAGAGGAAAGAAATGAGGAAATACGGGAAATTTTTGGTAATGATTGGGGTATCGACGGTGATTATGTTTTGTATGATGTATTTCAATGTCTACGCCCTCGATCATATCTTTTTCAGCCAAACCCGCCTATTTATGGCACTAATGATGGGCGCGATGATGGCGATCATCATGCTGTTATTTATGTGGAAGATGTATGACAACAAGAAAATGAATATCGGAATTTTAGTTGTCAGTGTTGTACTCTTTTTTGGTTCACTGTTTATGGTCAGAAGCCAAACCGCCGTGGGAGATACGGCCTGGATGAAAGCCATGATTCCCCATCATTCGATTGCGATTCTAACCAGTAAAAATGCCGATTTGTCTGATCCAAGAGTAAAAGAACTTGCAGAAAAAATCATTGACGCACAGGAAAAAGAAATCAAAGAAATGAAAGAATTGATCGAAGAGTTGGAAAACAAATAGCCAGTTTGTGTGCTCACTCAAAGTACCAGCAGATCAACTTTATCGCCACGGTTGCGAAGCCCTTCAAACAATGGCTGAAGGGCTTCTTTTTTTATCGTCAGTTGCTTTCTTTCTACTGAAAACCCCTGACCGTTATTGCATCCGTTCTTGTTTGACTTTCTTATCCACAACATGACGCTTGGCAAGCTCTTGGCGAATAGCCGCTAAATCAATCCCCATTTCTGCCATTAAAACCAATGTATGATACGCCAAATCAGCAATCTCATAAACGGTTTCTTGGCGGTCTTCCTTCATCGCCCCAATCACGACCTCGGTTGCTTCCTCGCCGATTTTTTTTAAGATTTTCTCACTGCCTTTTTCAAACAAGTAGCTGGTATAGCTGCCTTCTTGCGGCGTATCTTTACGACCTTTTATCAGCTCATACAACGCATCGATGGTCGGAGAGGATTCTGTACCATAAAGCACCTCTGTAAAGCAGCTTTCTGTGCCTGTATGGCAAGCAGGTCCGTCTTTTTTTACTTTGGCGACTAAAGCATCTTGATCGCAATCTGCGGTCAATGATACTAAATGCTGGTAATTGCCGCTGGTTTCTCCTTTGCGCCACAATTCTTGGCGACTGCGGGAATAAAAGGTCATCAATCGGTCTTTCAAGGTCAAGGTCAAACTTTCTTGGTTCATATAAGCCAAGGTCAAAACTTCATTCGTTTCCACATCCTGCACGATCACTGGAACCAATCCTTGTTCATCAAATCGTACTTGCACCATGTTATCCACTCCTTCTATTGCCTATCAAAACGCCAACGCTATACGATTCGTACGGGAATATCGACGGCCTGTAATTGTTTTTTCAGTTCTGGGATTTTTACCTCGCCATAGTGAAAAATCGAGGCCGCCAACCCTGCTTCAATATTTGGCAATTGAAACAGCTCGATAAAATCGGCACTTTTGCCAGCACCACCCGATGCGACGATCGGTAATTTGGTGATTTCGCTGACAGCTTTCAGCAAGTCTAAATCAAACCCCTGCTTCACGCCATCGGTATCCATGCTGTTGATGACTAGTTCACCAGCACCTAACTGCTCAGCTTGGCGAATCCACGCCAATGCTTCTAAGCCTGTATCTTCCCGTCCGCCTTTGGCAAACACATGCCAGTTCTCACCGACACGGCGAACATCAACGGATAAAACAACGCACTGGCTGCCATAGCGTTTCGCGCCTTCTGCAATCAACTCTGGTCTGCGAAGTGCCCCCGAATTGACGCTGACTTTGTCGGCGCCACAGTTTAAGACTCGTTCAAAATCTGCTACTTGATTGATGCCACCGCCCACCGTCAAAGGAATAAACACTTCTGACGCCACGCGCTGCAAAATGTCCGTGAATAAGCCGCGTTCTTCTGCAGAAGCAGTAATGTCATAAAAAACCAGCTCATCGGCGCCTTGTTCATTGTAAAAGCGCGCCAAAGTCACTGGATCATTGACATCTTTTAAGCCAGCAAAATTGACCCCTTTCACGACTCGCCCATCTCGCACATCAAGGCAAGGAATGATTCGTTTGGCGATCATGCTTCTGCCTCCCCTGCTGCTAAGACATCCGCCAATTGGAGACTGCCGTTATATAAGGATTTCCCAACGATCACGCCAGAGATGCCCAACTGTTTTAATCCTTTAATATCTGCCAATGAAGCCACGCCGCCAGAAGCCACGATGTCGCAATCCAATTGATTGAGTTTTTCGTATAGCGGCAGATTGATGCCTTCTCCTGTACCGTCACGTGAGATTTCGGTAAAGATGATCGTTTGCGCGCCCCATTCCACCAATTGTTGGCAAAAAGTAAACGCGTCTGTTGCCGTTTTCTCGAGCCAGCCTTCCACGGCCACTTTTTCTTCCTTGGCATCGACCCCAATCGCGATCTTATTGCCGTATTTCTTAAGCATCGCTTTTGTGAATGCTGGGTCTTTCTGGGCAATCGTGCCGAGGATCACCCGATGAACGCCTGCTGCCAAACAATGCTGGATCGTTTCTTCCTCACGAATCCCGCCGCCAACTTCGACAAACAGATTGGTTTGCTGGACGATTTTTTTTGCGACATCAAAGTAATGGAGTTTGCCAGCTTTGGCACCATCTAAGTCGACGAGGTGCAGATAGTTGGCACCTTCTTCTTCAAATGAACGAGCAAATGCCACTGGATCGTCTCCAAACACTTCTTTTTGCTCATAGTCTCCTTGGTACAAACGGACCACTTTTTGATCTAACAGATCGATTGCTGGAAAAATTTTCATAGCGGCACCTCCGTAAATGCTTTTAAAATCTTCAACCCGACAGCCCCACTTTTTTCTGGGTGAAACTGAGTGCCGAAGACATTGTCTTTTTGCACGATACCGGGAATTGCTAGACCATAGTCACTGTCTGCTATGACATACTCTTGGCAATCAGTAGCAAAATAACTGTGGACATAGTAGACAAAGTCTTGTTCCCCTAGCCCGCTGACGAGAGGACTTTCCTTTCTGACAGTCAGCCGATTCCAACCAATCTGCGGCACTTTCAGATTCAGTTTGGCTTCTTCAAAGGCGCTTTGCATGGAAACGATCCGTCCTGGAATCAAACCGAGCCCCACATGTGTGCCAAACTCCTCGCTGCTGTCGAACAACAGCTGCATCCCTAAACAAATGCCTAAAAAGGGTTTGCCAGCTGCTGCCAATTCTTGGATCGGTTCGATCAGCGACAACTCTGCCAACTTTTGGCGGGCATCGCCAAAAGCGCCTACGCCAGGTAAAAGAATGCGGTCGGCAGCTTTTAATTCTGCTAGTGAACGCGTGATTCGGCAGTCAACCCCCAAATAATCCAGCGAACGAGACAAGCTGAACAAATTGCCGACCCCATAGTCGATGATTGCTAACATAATACGCCCCTTTCCTTATCTCATCCATCTGTGTGGAAGATACGTAATCATTTTTCCCTCATGACTCACTGGATCGTCCCTTTGGTTGAAGGAATCTCATCTGGGGCTGCTTGATTGATCGCTACTGCTTCACCTAAAGCACGCCCAAATCCTTTAAAACAAGCTTCCACAATGTGGTGGCTGTTTTTGCCAGCGATTTGATGGAGATGGATCGTAGCACCTAATTCACGGGCAAAAGCAATGAAAAATTCTTCAACCAATTCCGTATCAAACTGCTGCCCGATTTTTTCACTCGGTATCGCCAACTCTACGACTGCCATGCCGCGACCGCTGATATCGATCGCTGTCATGACTAAGGCTTCGTCCATCGGCAGCAGCATACTGCCATAACGTTTGATGCCTCGTCGCTCCCCAAGACTTTCTGAAAACGCTCGGCCAATGGCGATGGCAACGTCTTCTGTTGTGTGATGGGCATCTACTTCTGTATCACCATCACAGACCAACGTCAAATCAAAGCGACCGTGGCGGACAAATAATTCCAGCATGTGGTCTAAAAACCCCACACCAGTCTTGATTGATTGCTGACCAGTACCATCGATCGTCAACTGCAGGTGGATCTTGGTTTCAGTCGTATTGCGGGTAACTTCTGCTTTTCTCATTCCTTCACCTCTTCTATGATCGTTGTTAACACCGTCATCAATCGTTCCATCTGGGCCTTCGTTCCTACCGTGATCCGTAAATACTCTTTGATGCGGGGCTGATTAAACCAGCGGACGAAGATTTTCTGCTCTTTCAGTGCCTGATACAACTCTTCACCAGCAATCACAGGGTGCCTTGCAAACAAAAAATTTCCTTGGCTGTCGGTCTGCTCAAAGCCGAGTTTCGCTAGGGCTTGCTTGCTCCACTCACGCACGTGGATCGTTGCTTGGATCTTCTCATCGACATACGCTTGTTCCTGCAAAACGGCTGCACCTGCGGCTTGGGTCAAACTATTGACATTGTAAGGATTCAAGCTAAATTTCAACCGATTCAAGTCTTGGATCAGTCCTTCATTAGCAACCGCAAAGCCTAGGCGTGCCCCTGCCAGCTGCCGAGATTTCGAAAACGTCCCCACAACCAAGAGATTTGGGTATTGATCGATCAAAGAAACCATTGAAGTGCCGCCAAAATCGATATAGGCCTCGTCGACAATCACTAAGCGATCGGGATGCCGTTTTAGAAAGGCACAAATTTCGCTTTGTTCTTGATAAACCCCAGTCGGCGCATTGGGATTGGCAAAAATGACAGTCCCTTTGAGCGAATCGTAGTCCGTTAACGCGATCGAGAAATCTTCTTGCAGCGGAACAACGGTGGCAGCGACTTGGTACAAGGCACTATACACTTGATAAAACCCATAGGTCACATCGGGAAAGGCGATGCCGTTTTCCGTGAAGCCTTGAAAGAGATAGGACAAGACTTCGTCACTGCCATTACCGAGAAACAGCTGGGCTGGTGTAACGCCAAGATAAGCAGCCAGAGGGGTTGTCACCACTTCAGCAGCAATATCCGAGTAACGATTCAGCTTGTGGGCGGCATCGGCAACCGCTGCTTGAACACTTGGCGCTGGCGGATAAGGACTTTCATTGGTGTTCAGTTTAATAACGGCTTGCTCGTCTACTTGTTCCCCTGGTGTATAAGGAGTCAGCTTGTGATACTTTTGATGTAAAAAGGTCATTTTTCTCCCTCTCTTCGTACATTGATCGAACGGGCATGGCCGATCAAGTCTTCGGTTTCTGCGAACAACGCTACGGCTGGACCAGCCGCCTTCATGGCTGCTTCTGGGTAATACAAGTAGCTGCTTTTCTTAATAAAATCATCCACTGATAACGGCGAGTAAAAACGGGCGGTCCCTTCCGTCGGTAGGGTATGATTTGGTCCAGCAAAATAATCTCCCAGCACTTCTGGTGTATGATGTCCTAAAAAGACACTACCCGCATTTTCTACTTGTCCCAACAAAGCAAAAGGATCTGCCACTGCTAATTCAAGGTGTTCTGGGGCGATTTGATTGGCAATGGTAAGTGCTTCGGTCAAATCTTTGACTAGGATCAGCTTTCCGCTAGATTCAAGCGCCGCAGCAGCAATGTCTTTGCGGGGCAGTTCCTTCAGCTGCAAATCAAGCTCTACTTGGACTTGTTCAATCAAGGCTGCTTCTGTCGTGACTAAGATGGCTTGCGCTAAGATATCATGCTCGGCTTGTGCCAAAAGATCCGCTGCCAGCCAGCGAGGATTTGCGCTGGCATCGGCGATGATCAGCACATCGCTGGGCCCTGCGATCATATCGATATCAACTTCGCCGTACACCATTTTTTTCGCTGTGGCGACATAAATATTTCCTGGTCCGACGATTTTGTCGACTTTGGGAATCGTTTCTGTCCCATAAGCCAATGCCGCTACGCCATGGGCACCACCGACTTTGTAGATTTCATCCACTCCAGCAACGGAAGCTGCCGCTAAGATAGCAGCTGGAACTTTTCCTTGGCTGTCCGTCGGTGTGATCATAACGATTTTTTTGACCCCGGCGATTTTTGCTGGCAGGACATCCATCAAAACCGTACTAGGATAAGCTGCTGTGCCGCCAGGAACGTAGACCCCGACTTTTGCTAGTGGCAAGACCCGCTGTCCCATCACAACGCCATTTTCCTTCGTCAAGACAAAGCCTTGCTGGACTTGCTTTTGATGAAATGCCAAAATGTTTTCCTTCGCCTGTTCCATCACCTCAAGCAGCTCAGGGGAGACGGCTTGGACAGCCGTTTCAACCTCCTCAAGACTGACGGTTAAGGAAGACAAGGTCACTTGATCGATTTCTTCAATTAATTGAAACAACGCCTGATCTCCTTGCTGCTGAACACGGGCAATGATTTGGGCGACAACGGTTGAAACATCCTTCGTTTCCGACTGTTTCCTTGCCACAATCGTTTCGATCGTATCTTTTTGGGTCGAAAAAATTCTCATAATTGCTCCCTCACCTTCTCAATCACTGTTTGAATGCGTTCTTGCTTGAAACGCCACGTGGCGTGGTTGATCACTAAACGCGCTGAAGACGGCGCGATGTCTTGGATCACTTCTAAATCATTTTCTTTTAGTGTCGTCCCCGTTTCGACGATGTCAACGATCACATCGGAGAGACCTAACAAAGGAGCCAATTCAATCGATCCATGCAGTTGGATCAATTCCACCGAGCGACCTAACCCTTGATAAAATTGGCGGGTGATCTGCGGATATTTTGTGGAGACCCGCAGCGGGCGGGAGAAATCTTCCTCGAAATCCGTACGCGCAGCTACTGCCAAACGGCAGACCCCCATATGCAAATCAAGAAATTCGATGACTTCTGCCTTGCTTTCCATTAAAATATCTTTGCCTACGACACCGATATCCGCCACTCCGTGCTCCACATAGATCGCCACATCGCTCGGCTTGACTAAGAAAAAGCGCAACTTGTTTTCTTCATCACAAAAAATTAGTTGGCGATTGTCTTTGAAGACGCCTTGCGCAGCAACTCCAGCTTTCGTGAATAAATCGTATACGGCATCCCCCATGCGGCCTTTAGGTAGCGCAATGTTCAAATAGCCTGAACTTTCGTTGTCAGTCGGCACCTTTTGCCCTACATGGTTGAGCTTCATACCAAACCCGATCGCCCCTTGCTCTTTGCCTTGCCGACTCATCAAGCGATCATAACGGCCGCCATATAAAATCGTCTCTCTTGCTTCTTCGATGAATCCTTGAAACAGCAAGCCACTGTAATAATCGGCATCATTTAAAATTGAAAAATCCAGCCTTATCCGAATGGAGGCTGACAGTTGTTCTTTTTGCAATGCTTGATACAGTTGTTTTAGTTCTGCTAAACCAGCTTGTGCTTGGGGATACTCTGCCAGCAGCTCTTTGGCTTTTTGATACTTGGTTTCAAAATCACCTGACAAACGTACCAGTTTCGCCAATTTTTCAGCTTCTGTTGCTGACAAGCCAGCCTTTTCAGTCAGTGCATCCATGCCATGGGAACTCTTGTCCCGCAGGCAGTGCAGTACCTTTTGTCGATCCGCTTCGGGGAAGCGTTGGCAGATGCCATCCAAAATCCCCATATGAGACAGATCCAAGGTCCCTTTTCCCACCTGAGCCAAACTTTCCCAAGCCAGTTTTACAACCTCCAGTTGATCTTCCCATGTGATTTGGTCAATGAGCTCCAAACCGATTTGATCGATCTTTTGGTATTCCCCTGCTTGACGATCCTGTCGATAGACATCCTCCACATAATACACTCTGCGCGCTTCTCCAGAAGGTGTATTTTTGGCAATCGACAAGGTGACATCGGGTTTTAGCGCCATCGTCCTGCCATCCGTGCCTGTAAACGTGATGATGGAAGAACCACGCAAAAACTGATCATTTTGCTGATAGTTGCGATACTCTTCAAAATTGTTCGAGTGATAAGGTGAAAAATGATGCTGCGTATACAATTTTCTTAATTTCAGTTCGACTTGTTCGGCTGGTTTTAATACATTCCATAACTCTTCCACACTTATCACTCCTATTTCATGCCACTGATTCGGCTTTCTCACTGTTAAAGGCTCGCTTTATCATCGATTCACCATCAGTTTTTCTAATAATACTAATGGTTTTGCCATAAATAAGCAATGGTATTTTTCGAAATATTCTGGAATTTTTAGTCGATTTCAAGAGAACATAGCGATGTCGTTTCTTTGTTGACGATTATTCCATCGAATCTGGAAGTCAGTTTTCCTTTCTTAATGAAGTAACTTAGTACTTGTGCATCCGCCATCACTTAGTTGCTCAACCATAAAAAAGTCCGAAATATACGACCATCTTGTTTCAGAAACTCGTTATCGATTACTCTATCTTTTGTACCGTACAAAGAATTGGCGCAAATGAAGCGATGATATGAAAATCACCCAAAACGTTCATTGTTGTACTTATCGCTTATATTACGGCACAAAAAGCACACTGCAGAAGAATCAGAGAAAACAGCTAAATAGTACATGCTCTATAGCTTAATAAGGAGAGAAAAGTAAATGAACAAACTTATAGGAAAACAAATCTCATGGAACCACGCTTTACTAGGAACGGTCCTCGCAGGTATCGGTTTGATCGGTCTTTTGTATGCCCCTGCCATCGTCAGCATCTTCTCATTGTCGATTGCCAGCTATTGGGCATTACGGCTAGTTTACGGTAAAGAAGCAGTCAAGCAGCTCTTTGGAAAACCCATCGCGCCAGTGAAGACGATCAGCAAGTATTTTTTTCTAAACATCCTGATCAGCTTCCTCGTTTCTCTCATTTTGCAATATGGACTAAAGTGGGATCTTCACGGAAATCCAGTGAACGAAGGCTTTCAATGGTTGACTCTGCTAGTTATTCCAATCATGTTACTTGGAGAAGAACTCTTTTCCATCTTCTTTTTAGCGATCTTTTCTAGTAAATGTACCTTGCCAGTTGCCAGCATCCTTTCCGCGATCATCTTTGGCTTGGTTCATTACAGCACTTATGACAACGGCAATGTTTTCCATACCTTGGTCCATATTCTTTTCATTCAAGGGGTGGCGCGCTTGCTATTTAACCAAGCTGCCATCAAGAGCAACTCGATCCTGACTAGTTGGGGCACACATGTCTTGTTCGACCTGTTTGCTATTTTAGTGGCTTATCTGACTGCTTGAGAAAAACGAAAAAGACTGATTCAATTGAAATCAGTCTTTTTTGATACAACAACTAGTTACCTGAGTATCCCTCCCTGAAAAGAAGCATTGATCGCTTTTGTGCCTTTCACGAGGTTGGGTGTTTGTTCTATTCGCTGTGTTTCATAAGAAAATGTCCTTACTTTTTAAAGGGATCCTCTTTTACTTTCTCACAAATTTCTGCTTCACTGTACACCTTCATCAGCCGCTTGACTTCGCCTTCGATATTAAAACGCAGGGCTTCTGTCGCCTTCAGGTTTTTCAAAGCTTGTTCAAGATAACAAAAAAAGGTCGTTTCCTTCATTTACCCAGCCTCCTTGTCAATCGTTGGTTTTACAGGTCACTTTAACAACGTCGCTCAACTCCTGATCAATTCCTCTAGGAAACAAAAGAATTGTGCAGACATCTGCTTCTTAGTGGTTACACCAGACCGTGCTTTTGGAGCGCTTGCGCAATCCCGCCGTCTTCTGGTCGAGCCGTCACCTCGTCAGCTACTGCCAATAGCTGTTCACAGGCATTGCCCATCGCAATTCCTGTCGCAACGGCTTCAAACATTTCGACATCATTATGGCCGTCACCAAACGCCAAGGTATCTTTGTTATCGATCCCTAGATGGTTCAAGAGAAAATCGATGGCTGTTTTCTTGTGGATATTCTTGATGCCGATCTCGCCACTGTCTTTGCCAAAAACAGGAACTGTACTGCGAATCATTTGGAATTGTTCGTGGTATTGGTCATGGACCTGTTCATAAGGAATGGAATGATTGATGAAGGAAACTTTGTTCACGTCATCGTAATCGATTTTCGCTTCGTCCTCGATCAATAAATCAAGGAACCACTGAATAGTTTGAACACGTTGTTTTCCTGCTTCACTTTCAACAGGCTCACCTGCTAAGACAATCTCAATCAACCGATTTCGTAAATTGGTACTTGCAAATAATCCTTGATTCGATTCCAAGTAATACTCGATTTGGTTTGCTTTTAAGAAATCGATCAGTCTTAATAAGGCTTCCTTTTCAAAAACTTTGTGCAAAATCACCTCATCGTGCACCTCGCAATAACCGCCGCCGGCACCAATCATTCCACTTAAAGGCAGTGCCAGTACATCTTCTGTGATTTCGGCTTTTGAACGACCCGTACACAAGAAAAATTCATGCCCCTTCTTATGTGCCGCTGTGATCGCTTGGCGAGCACTTTCAGGTACGTTTCCCGCATCATCGCACAATGTTCCATCTACATCTAAAAAGACAATTTTCTTCGTCATTTCATTCCCTCTTTCCTAACCCAATCAATAAAGCGCTCACATGAACATATTTGCTGAATCCAAGATGTCACCATCAGCCGCTTGCTATTAGTATAACAAATCACAAGATAACCTCGCTAGATTTTTTTCTTTTTAAAAAGATTGCCCTTTTTACGTCTTCTTGTGACTCCTATATCATTCGCTAAACAGCTGCTCTACTTGATAGCCTCCGCAACAAATAGATCACTCCTCGCTCAAATAGATCAAGCACCACCGAGGGTCCTGATCTCGCGATACTCCTGTAAGTTCGCGATAATAATACTTATGGTCGTTTCGGATCATACTGATAACTTCTTCTTCATTCATACCGATTTCCTGACATAAATCTGTTCTCGTAGTTTCAGTCAAATCTAACAAAATTTGTATTTGGGCATCTATCGACAACAATGCACTCATTTGGTCAAAAAACGGTTTTGATCGATCTTTATAAACAGAATTGAACGCCCTGCACAACTCGAAGTAATATACGGCAAGTTTAGGATAGGTCACCAGTATCCCGGATGTTGTTAAGACTTTTTTTGAATAGGCTAGGTAGTCATTCGGTTCACTGATTTTTTTTGCTAACATTAGATCACTCCTTTTAATAATATTCTTTCATCCTTATTTCTTTTAGCTTTACTTTAATTATAAAATTTTATCCTACTCTTTTTTAATTATTTTTTATAACTAAAAGAAAAAAAGTGAGAGATGAAGGAGGCTGTCTCTTCTTAGTATAAAAAAAGAGAAGTTGACTTCTCTTTTTTAAAAGTATACACTAAAATGTGTAGTTAACTACACATTTGAAGGAGTTTCTATAATGATCATCAACAAAGTACAATTTTTTCGTAAAAATAAAAAGCTGACACAAGCAGAATTGGCAAATAGGGTTGGGGTTTCTCGCAAGACGATTGTCTCTTTAGAAAAGGGCAGTTATACCCCTTCCCTTTTACTGGCTTTTCAAATTGCCAAAGCATTAAATATGGATCTGACAGAAATTTTTTCTCTTGATGAAAATAAAGAACAAATATGATTAATTTGAGGGGTGTCTTATGAGAAAAGTACTATTTGAACAAATCGGCAATATGATTGTCGCAACTCTATTCATCATCGCAGCTTGCCAGACAGTAGCTGCATCCACTTTCAGCACGGCGGATAAAAGTTTTTCTATTGATGTGACTTTTCCTTTTTCTTGGCTTATTTTCCTTTTGGCTATTCTTTTCTTTTCGATTGCCAGAAAGCTGTATGAAAAGAAAATCGGCGCTGCAGATGGCTATACCCAAAAAGAAGGAGAATTAAGTGCACAAGATGAACGGGAGAAAATCGTTGGATTAGAAGCGTCAAAAACGACTTATCGAATTCTTCTTGTTTATTTAGCGTTCGTGCTGCTCTTTTTCCTGTTTGGCAATGGCTTTATCACTTCTGCCATTACCTTGAGAATTATGACTATCCTGCTGTTCGGAAGCTGTCTGGTGTTTGCTTTTTTGACTTATCTGATTTCATGGATTGTCTATGATCACAGGATGTAACATTAACACCTATTTCAAAATAATACGGCAGAAATCTGCTCTATGCCCAACGCTCATAGAAGGAATCTTTGAGCGTTATATTTTATACCTCTGTTTAGAGCCTTTTTACCGTCTTTTAGCAATGCTCATCGATTGGAAAACCTGACTTTTTTCTCGCAGCTAAATTCTCAACAATTCAGCTTGCTTTTTTAAAAATATTGCTTCACCAAAGTTTACGAAAAAATGAATCCTATTGTGGGCATCTCTAAAATCGCCTCAAAAAAAACCTCCTAATAAAAAACTTAAGAGGTTTCGATCAAATATGCTTTGCCGGTAGTATATCGATAGGTGCAACTTATTTGCATACAGTTTTTGTTAGGTTTTCTGATTCTAAAAAGCGAATGACTCTCCAGCATAGATCGTTTCATTGATAAATACTGTCATTTTGCAACAGATAGTTCATGCATACAGAAAATCTAAAATCTCACGTGGCGCATCTACCAAAGCATCTGGGTTTTCTTCAGAAAGCTTTTTCGGATCGTGGCTGCCCCACGTAACGGCGATCGTTTTGACACCCGCGGCTTTTCCCATCTGGATATCAAAAATAGCATCTCCTATCATGATCGTCTTTGTCGGGTCAAATTGATAGTGTGCCACGACTTTATTGATTCCTTCGGGATGAGGTTTGTAGTGGGTCACCGCATCAGAGCCGATGATTTCTTCAAAGAACGCCACAAGGTCCTGAGCAGCTAGGTTTCGTTTGACGACCGCTGTCTTCTTACTTGAAACGACGAAACAAGGTACCTTTCGTTTGTTTAAGATTTCTAAGACATGGGGAATTTCTGGAAATACTTTCAAGGTACTTTCTTCATAGGTTTGGTAATAGGCTCGGAAAATCCGAATCAATTCCGCTGCGGTTTCTTGATCTAATGGCTGTTCAGACATTTTAAAAAATGATTCTTCGATCGGTATTCCCATATAATGTTCAATGACTACTTCACTGGGTACTTTGAGTCCCATCTCTTTAAAAGCTGCTTTTGTCGCCTTCACACTACATTCTTTTGAATCCAATAAAGTTCCATCCAAATCAAATATCACACATTCAACCTGCTTCACGATATTTCCTCCTCCAAAAGGTATTCCATCAATTTTCTACAAATGCTTTTTTCATTTACGCAGTATTTCTTTCCATTACTGATTATCTCTATTTTATCACTAAAAAAAACATTATCATATTTTTCCATAACCTTCTTCATTTATTGCTAATATAATTATATAAAAAACGACTCACTTTGAAAACAGAGTCGTTTCTACAAGATAGGCAAATTTACCTGAAGGCCTATTTGTCAGACATAAAAAGTTAAACCCATTTTTAGCTTTTTTATTGCAAGATATATCCTTTGCCCCAAGCGGTACGGACGCGTTTTTCAGTATAGTCGTATTCATCTAATTTCTCATTGATTCGTTTCGCCAAAATCGATAGCTGCGATTTTCGGGAATTCGTGCCGCCGTTGCCCCAAATTTTCCAGCAAAGGTCCTCTCGGTTGATAAATTGCTCTTCTGCTAGATTATTGAAAAAGATCTGTTCTTGCAGACTAAGAAATTTAGGGAACGATTCCTTCGTTACTGATGCCTTTTCTAACTTGCGAGTATTTGGTGGCAAAGCCGCCAAAAATTCTCTCAACTCGACAAATGACCGATTAAGATAGGTCGCATTTTCCGCTTTTTCCAGTATCATTTCTTGTTCGTCATTCCCTGGCAAGATTCGAACGATCCGCTGTTGATAATAAGGAGCCAATGTCTGATTGAGCAATAAAAATTCTGGATCAGCAATTGTTTCACTGACAAATAAACAGTCAAATAACTTGGCGCTTTCTATCAACCATTCCTCCTCTTCGGTACTTCTGCCCACGAACACTTCATGGCTCAAAATCTGCAGCTCCCGCTGCAAATCAATCTCATATGATATGTTTTTCGTCAATATGATAATTCTCATGACACACCCTACTTTCCTTTCTTATTTATTCAGAAATGAGTTGGAAATGATTTCTGAATACTTTATGTTGACATTATTACTTATTTTTATCAGCTTGAGGTGTCATTTTTTGTTCATAAATGGTGATCTGGTGTCATGTTTTAAAAAATAGATTGACTTTCATTTCATGGTTCATACTCTTCGATAGCCAATAAAAAAGCAACCTGTTAGCCAGATTGCTTTCTTGTCCTCACTACTCCCACTTCAAATCCAACAGCTCCAGCATTTCATGGTAGGCGGTTTCGATCCGCTGGCGTTTTTCTTCAGGGACATTTTTGGCATATTGCCCATCTGGCAGATAATCTTCGGCAAGGTAGACTTGAAAATCAAAGGCCTGCAAGACGCCGTATTCTGGATCATAATAGGTACGATCAGGGATCGGTTCTTTGGACACCCAAGTCGGATGCATGGCAATCTTGCTTAAATAGGTCCGCTGCCCTTCTTTGGAGATTTCAACTTCTGGGATGACGCCTCGTTCGGTCCAATAGTCGTTATTGACGGTTTCATAACGTTGATTCGACAATAAGTTTCCCATTGAATAAATGATAAATTTCTTTTCACCGTCCTTTTCGATGATTTCGGTTGGTTCTGCTACATGCGGATGGCCGCCGCAGATAATATCAGCACCAAAATCGATCATCTTCCGATAAACAGTTTGTTGTTCTTCCGTTGGTTCTAAAGAATACTCGACACCAGACTGAGGCATCACGATGGTGATATCCGCCAAGCTTTCCGCTTCTTTGATCTCTGCTTCCACTTTATCTAACGACAAGTCTTTCAAATAGGTGTCATACTCTGCTTGAGTTAAGCTTTCTTCAAGGCCATTGAAGCCATAGGCATAGGCCAAGAGAGCAACTTTGATCCCGTTGACTTCTTTGACCAGGATTCCTCTATTGTCGACCGTGACACCAATCGTTGCCAAGCCTTGGTCGTGAAAAGCAGCCGCCGTTGTTTTGATTCCTTCGATCCCTGTATCTAAAATATGGTTATGGGCAAGATCAATCACATCAAAGCCCGCGTCTTTGATACTGGCAACAGCATCGATAGGGGCGTTGAATAAGGGAAAACCGCCAAGCGGTTTATTAGGATTGATGGTTCCTTCAAAATCACCTAAAGCAAGGTCCGCCGATGCAATCAGCGGTTTGACTTGCTCAAAATCATTGTCAAAATCATAACGCTTCCCATCGTAAGCGCTTAAATAAACAGGTGTATGATAAAGCATATCGCCACTAGCTGTCACTGTGATGGTTTTTACTGCTGGCTTTGTTTCGGTAGAACTACTCGTTTCTTGCATTGGCTTTGTTGCCTTTGTCGATTCTGCTGTAAGACGCTGTTCAGGGATGCTTGTCGCTTGAATCACTAGATAAATCACTCCAAGTATGATTGCCAGCAACGCCGTACTTAACCCCACAATGATCCGCTGGTGTTTCTGACGCTCCCGTCTTCGTTGTTGTCTCATGCCCTCACCCTTTCACTCTGCTTTATCAAAAACCTATCTTCGTTTACGTTCTAACGAAATTCCCTGCTCCCTTTCCTGCGAACCTCACTAAATAATATCTTTTTATTAAATAATTATACTATATTTGAGATTCCTTTAATAGGTCGTTTTGTAAAGAATAAAAAAAACAGCCCGATCGTGATCGAACTGTTTTATTCGCTTCTGAGTTGTTTGATTCGCTTCTTTTATTCTTTTCTATAGTAGCTCTGACCTCAGAAATTTTTGCTTCCTGAAGCTATTTTCTACTTTGCTTCCTCATGCTTCACGGGACAACTGCTATGACAATCAGAACAATGATCCTTTTTCACCATGCGGTACACTACACGGGTGCCATAGCCAAAAATCAGGCCGCTTAGAATTATTGTAGCAATCATTTTTCGCCTCCTACGACTTGGATCAAGGGTACACTCCCTCGGAATGGTTTCTTCAACAGAGCAAATACCAATAGCCCAGCAATGAGGATTGCCGCGAAAACACCGAGCGTGAGGTGTCCGCCTTCAAAGATGACGTGCCCGAATTGGTAGACCAACAAACTAGCGCAGTACGCCAAGCCACATTGATAGCCGATGGCTAACCATGTCCACTTGCTGTCCCCCATTTCACGGTGGATCGCACCGATAGCAGCAAAACAAGGGGCACATAGTAAATTAAAGACGAGAAAAGAGTATGCCGCCACAGCAGTGTAATCGCCGCGCAACACTTGCCAAATCTCCGTCCCGCTTTCTGACAACTCCCCGGTTTGTCCGTAGAGGATCCCAAAGGTGCCGATCACATTTTCTTTGGCGACCAGGCCAGTGATCGTCGCCACGGCGCCTCGCCAGGTTCCCCAGCCTAGGGGAGCAAAAAGCGGCGCCAAAAGTCGTCCGAAAAAGGCCAAAATGCTTTGGTCTTCTGTGACCCGCTGCAAGGCAAAGCTGTAGCTGGAGGTAAACCAGACAAAGATACAAGCCACAAAAATTATCGTCCCGGCTTTTTTCACAAAAGCAATGGCTCGATCACAGGCACTTTTCAAAATCGTTGTGAGCTGCGGCAAGTGATACGCTGGCAGTTCCATAATAAATGGTGCCAGATCACCTGCAAACAGCGGTGTTTTTTTCAAGACGATCCCTGAAAAAATCACAGCACCCATGCCGACAAAATAGGCCGATGGGGCGACCCAACTATACTGAGGGAAAAAGGTTCCTGAAATCAATGCGATGATCGGCAATTTGGCAGAACAAGGCATGAAGGTCGTGACCATCACCGTCAACCGACGATCCTTTTCATTTTCAATCGTTCGGCTTGCCATCACCCCCGGCACCCCGCAACCGGTAGCGATCAACATGGGGATAAACGACTTGCCAGATAGACCAAACTTGCGAAACAGGCGGTCCATGACAAATGCCACCCGTGCCATGTATCCGCAGTCCTCCAAGATAGCCAAACAAAAAAACAGCACGAAGATCTGTGGCAAAAAGCCTAAGACCGCACCGACACCTGCCACGATGCCGTCTAAAATCAGTTCTTGCAGCCACTGGGCGACTTGCAGCTGTTCTAGCCAGTGCGCTGCTGTTTCGGGAATCCAGCTGCCAAATAATACATCATTGACCCAATCAGTACCAATCGTACCAATCGTCTGAATCGATAAATAGTAGATTCCCCACATAATGAAGGCAAAAATCGGTAGTGCCAATACGCGATGGGTCAACACACGGTCGATTTTGTCGCTGAAGGCTAAGTGCTGATCTGTTTCCTTGATGACTGCCAGCGCCAACAATTCTTCAATGAAGCCATAGCGCTCATTGACGAGAATGGCGTCACTGCTGTCTTTAAAGATCAGCTCTAAAATCGAAATCGTCTCCTGAAGGACTGCCTGCTGGGAATCAGTCAGTTTACACATCGTCTGAATCGCTTCATCTTTTTCAAAGAGTTTTATGGCAAACCAGCGTTTTTGCTGCTGAGGGATCGTCTCTGGCAAAATCGCCATGATCTCGGTCAAGCCAGCTTCTAGACGAGCATCGTAGCGGGGAGGAAGCGGTTGTGTATTGGCTACATGCTTCGCTGCCTCGATCATTTTGGTTAAGCCGCGTTGCTTCAAAGCACTGATCCCTACTACGGGAACCCCTAGACCGTAAGCCAGCTTTTCGAAATTGATCTGCAAGCCTTTTCTCTTTAATAGGTCGATCATGTTGATGGCTGCCACAGTCGGGACATTCATTTCTAATAATTGCAATGTTAGATACAGGTTGCGCTCCAGGTTGGTTCCATCGATAATATTGATCACCGCGTCCAATGATGCTTCCATCAAATAATTGCGAGAAATCAGTTCTTCTGGTGTGTACGGCGACAAGGAATAGATCCCTGGTAGATCTTGGATCAATACTTGTCGGTCTTTTCGCAGTCGCCCCGCTTTTCGTTCCACGGTAACGCCTGGCCAATTCCCCACTGTTTGTTTGGCACCGGTCAATTGATTGAAGGTACTCGTTTTCCCGCTATTGGGATTTCCTGCTAATGCAAAGTGATAGGTCATTACGCTTCGACTCCTTTTTCGACAAAAACCAACGCTGCTTCTTGCTTTCTCAAAGACAATTCATAGCCGCGGAGCCGAATCTCCATCGGATCACCCAAAGGAGCCAGCTTCACCACTTCCAAATGGACGTTTTTCGTAAGTCCCATATCCATCAATCGACGGCGCACCGCACCTTTGGCGGCGATCTGATTGACCTTCCCGCTTTCACCGACTTGCAGCTGATCCAAAGAGGTAATGATGGTTTGCTGCTGGGTTTCTGTGACATCGATTTGTTCCATGATCCGTTCATCTAAAGCGATCCGCGTCCCTTGGTGTAAAATGATGCCGCCTTTGCGATCTTTTTGTACCACAACGATTTCAACGCCCGTGCGAATACCAAGATCATTTAAATGAGCCGTGATTTCTTTGGTGGTTGCCAACGAGTCGATTTTGTATGTTCCAGAAGCCCGAGTTTGCGCCATTTTCATTGCTTCTTACTCCTTTTGTGAAATGTTGTTTTAATTAACCCGCTTTAATTGAGAATGATTATCATTATAATAGAGCCATTTCCATAAGAAGTCAATCTGTTTTGGGCCTCACTTTGAATCTTCCTTCACAATACGGATTTTTTTTACTCATTTTGATTGCATATCCCCTGTATTAATTACGCAAAAACCTTGTAATTCTAAGTATTTTCCGCTTTTTCCCCTTGCATAAAAAACACAGAAACACTATAAATTGTGTATGTCGAATTCACAAGCACAAGATATAGTGTTTTTTCGTTGACTTTCTCCGAGACTTATTTATACTAGGTTTATAACTATTACAACTCGGAGGAAACAATTATGAATATCAAACTATTTTCTAAAAACAACTGCATGCAATGTAAAATGGCGAAACGCTTTTTAAGTGAAAATCAGATTGCATTTGAAGAAATCAATATTGATAATGAGCCTGAAGCATTAGAATTTTTGAAAGAACAAGGATTCCAAAGTGTGCCAGTCATTACCTCTGATGCGCAAACGATCATCGGTTTCCGTCCAGATCAACTACGTCAATTAGCGAGCTAAGATTTTTCTCAATGTGATGCTTTTGAGGGATTTGTCAGTCGTCCAGACCGCAAGTCCTTTTTTATACGAACAAAACAAGAAAAGAGGTTAGCCATTTATGAGCTTGAAAGAAATCAAAGATGTCAGTTATTTCAAATTGAATAATGAGATCAACCGTCCAGTAGATGGCCAAATTCCATTAAATAAAGACAAAGAAGCCTTAGCGGCATTCTTTAAAGAAAACGTTGAACCAAATACCTTAACCTTTGCGACTGCAATGGACAAAATCAATTATTTGATTGAAAATGATTATTTAGAAGAAGAATTTATCAAAAAGTATCGCCCTGCCTTTATTGAGCAATTGTATCAATTCTTAGATGAGCAACACTTTACTTTCAAATCATTTATGGCTGCTTACAAGTTTTATTCACAATACGCATTAAAAACGAATGATGGTACCGCGTATCTAGAACGTTACGAAGATCGGGTCGCTTTCAACGCCCTTTACTTTGCGGATGGCAATGAAGAGTTAGCAATGAGCTTGGCAGATGAAATGATCTACCAACGTTACCAACCAGCAACCCCTTCTTTCTTGAATGCAGGACGCAAACGTCGCGGTGAGTTGGTTTCTTGTTTCTTGATCCAAATCACTGATGACATGAACGCGATCGGTCGTGGGATCAACTCCGCGCTGCAACTTTCACGAATCGGTGGCGGTGTCGGGATCACGTTATCAAACTTGCGGGAAGCCGGCGCGCCTATCAAAGGCTACGAAGGGGCAGCAAGTGGTGTGATGCCTGTAATGAAATTGTTTGAAGATAGCTTCAGCTACTCAAACCAATTGGGTCAACGGCAAGGGGCTGGCGTGGTCTACTTGAACGTCTTCCACCCAGACATCATCAGCTTTTTATCAGCGAAAAAAGAAAATGCGGATGAAAAAATCCGTGTCAAAACCTTATCATTAGGCGTGATCGTACCTGACAAATTCTACGAATTGACGCGCAAAAATGAAGAGATGTATCTCTTTAGTCCCTACAGTGTCGAAAAAGAATATGGCGTACCCTTCTCTTATGTCGATATCACCAAGGAATACGACAACTTAGTCATGAACCCACGGATTCGCAAAACCAAAATCAGAGCCCGTGATCTAGAAAACGAAATTTCTAAATTGCAGCAAGAATCTGGTTATCCTTATATCATCAATATCGATACAGCAAACCGCAGCAACCCAATTGATGGCAAGATCATCATGAGTAATCTTTGTTCCGAGATCCTTCAAGTCCAAGCACCATCTGAGATCAACGGCAAACAAGAATACGAAGTTTTAGGAACAGATATCAGCTGTAACTTAGGTTCCACCAATATCGTGAACTTGATGGACAGCCCTGACTTTGGGAAATCTGTTCGAGCAATGACTCGTGCCTTGACCTTTGTTACTGATGCGTCTGACATTGACGTAGTACCATCGATCCAAAATGGGAATGCCTTGAACCACACGATCGGTTTAGGCGCAATGGGCTTGCATACCTATTTTGCAAAAAATCAAATGGAATACGGTTCACCAGAATCCCTTGAATTTACTGATCTTTATTTCATGTTGTTGAACTATTGGACATTGGTTGAAAGCAATGCCATCGCCAAAGAAAAAGGCGAAGTTTTCCATAACTTTGAAAAATCAGCGTATGCAGACGGCAGCTACTTCACCGATTATATCCAAGGTGACTACCAACCAAAATCGGAAAAAGTCAAAGCATTGTTCGAAGGCGTCTTTTTACCAACTGGTGAAGATTGGGCAGCCTTGGCACAAACCGTCAAAGAAACTGGCTTGTATCACCAAAACCGCCTAGCCGTTGCACCAAATGGTTCGATCTCTTATATCAATGATACGAGTGCCAGCATCCACCCAATCACACGGATGATCGAAGAACGCCAAGAAAAGAAAATCGGCAAGATCTACTATCCAGCACCTTACTTGAGCAATGAGACGATCGGCTACTACAAATCAGCCTACGATATGGATATGCGCAAAGTGATCGATGTTTACGCAACTGCTCAAAAACACGTCGATCAAGGTATGAGTATGACCTTGTTTATGCGTTCAGATATTCCAGAAGGTCTTTACGAATGGAAAGAAACGACAAAACAAACCACCCGTGATTTGAACATTTTGCGTCACTACGCTTTCCACAAAGGCATCAAATCGATCTACTATGTACGGACCTTTACAGATGATGCAGAAGAGATCGGCAGCAACCAATGTGAAAGCTGCGTCATCTAATCCAACTTTTGCCTGAAAACGAACCAACCGCCTGCCCCTGCTCTTTCTTGACAGCGGGTCGGCTGTTGTCTTGATACGATTATTGGAGGAACCGACTATGGGTAAGACTTACTATGAAGCAATCAACTGGAATGAGATCGAAGATATCATCGATAAATCCACTTGGGAAAAATTAACAGAACAATTCTGGTTAGATACGCGGATCCCTTTATCAAATGACCTTGATGACTGGCGGACGCTATCTCCATTAGAAAAAACAACGGTGGGCTACGTCTTTGGCGGCTTGACTTTATTAGATACCGTTCAATCAGAAAGCGGTATGGATCAACTGCGTAAAGATGTCCGCACCCCACATGAAGAAGCGGTCTTGAACAACATCCAATTTATGGAATCTGTCCATGCAAAAAGCTATTCATCGATTTTCAGCACCCTGAATACAAAAGCGGAGATCGCTGATATTTTTGAATGGACCAACACCAATCCATATTTGCAAAAGAAAGCCGAACGAATCAATGAGATCTACAAAAATGGCACACCGCTAGAGAAAAAAATCGCCAGTGTATTTCTAGAGACCTTCTTATTCTATTCAGGTTTCTATACACCCCTTTACTACTTAGGCAATAACAAACTAGCGAACGTAGCGGAGATCATCAAATTGATCATTCGTGACGAATCCGTTCACGGCACGTATATCGGCTACAAATTCCAATTAGGTTTCAACGAATTACCAGAAGACGAACAGCAAAAGCTGAAAGACTGGATGTACGACTTGTTGTATGAGTTGTATGAAAATGAAGAGCGTTATACCGAAGAATTATACGATGAGATCGGCTGGACCGAAGAAGTCAAAACCTTCTTGCGTTACAATGCCAATAAGGCTTTGATGAATCTAGGTCAAGACCCGCTTTTCCCAGATACCGCCAACGATGTCAATCCAATCGTCATGAACGGTATTTCAACTGGTACCAGCAACCACGACTTCTTCTCACAAGTTGGGAACGGGTATCTGCTTGGTTCCGTAGAAGCGATGAAAGACGATGACTACTACATCGGACTTGATTGATCTGCTGACAAATAAACACCTTGTTTCTCGCCAATTGAGGGTGAGAAACAAGGTGTTTTTTAGTGAGCCAACTGGTCTTTGATAAAGGTCAACGTTTCTGTCAAACAGGCCTGTGCTTGGGGCAAGCTATAATCAAATTGGTATTCGTGGGTCACCGTTTCCGAATCCCCTTTGTAAAAGCGACTCGTCACGGGAATATCAAGAGCTTGCAGCTGGTTGGCAAAGGCAATGCCTTGGTCTTCAAAGGAATAGGCATTGCCATCCGTGATATACGTTGGTGGAAAATCAGCCGTCAATTTATCCACCAGTGAGATCTCCTGCAGTTGGGGACTATCTTGCCATTCTTTTTTTCCTAATAACGACCAAGCCACCGTTTTGACAAAGAATTTCATAAAGCGATCATCTGAAGAAGTCCCAGCGATCTGCTTCAAATCAAGCGGTCCGCAATAGGAAATAAACCCTTTCAGGGCCGATGCAGGAATGTCTTGATCAAAGGACATTTCCTTCGCATACGCTGGATTGGTTTGCAGCGCCACATATTGCCCAGCGATTTGGGCTCCTGCAGAATCCCCGCCGAAGAAGAGTTGATCGAAATCCAGCATGGGGTATGCTTGGGCATCTGCTTTGATCGAGTCTACCGCTTGGGCTAATTGTTTGACCTGTCCAGGATAATGCAGACTTGGTGCCCATTCATAATTAATCGAAATCACAGCGGCTTTGGTTTCATCGACGACATAGGTCGCAAACTCTTTGACCCCTTCTTTGTCTCCGCCGACATAGCCGCCCCCATGGACCCAAAAAATGACTGGAACAGGGCCTTGTGCCTCTTTGGGATAATATAGATCAAAGGTACTGCGTTGATAATCCGATTGATACGTCAAGTCCTGTTTGACCGTCACATTCGGCAAACTTTTTTGATAAGCTGCCTCATCCTTGATGGTCACTTCTTGGTTAAACAGATGACCGATCAAAAAAGCCCCCGGTCGTGGGGAGAGTTGAAAAGCCAGAAAAACGGCAGCTAAGAGTCCGATCAGGACAATCGCCACCCACATGAAAAAGCGCAGAATTTTTTTCAAGTAAAAGCTCCTTCCTTCTTTCTGTTTCAGCTTTTTCATTTAACCATGTTTTTTTAGCAAATTCAATGACAATCGCTAAAGATTAAAAAAGGATGATACCAATAGGCATCACCCTTAAAATAACATCGTTTATAATGGCAACATCATAAACAAACCAGCTGCGATCGCTGCCCCGATCATTGGACCGATGATTGGTACTAACGCATAGCCCCAATCGGAAGTCCCTTTGTTTTTGATTGGCAAGATTTGGTGAGCGATCCGTGGTCCTAAGTCCCGTGCCGGGTTGATGGCATAGCCTGTTGGTCCACCAAGCGACAGCCCGATCGCTAAGATCAAGATCCCAACGACGATGGGATTTAATCCATCCGTAAAGGTATTGGCACCAAAAGCCAATAAGCCAAAGACTAAGACAAAGGTACCAATCACTTCAGTGATGGTATTCGATACTAAATTACGAACTGCAGGCCCTGTTGCAAAGGTGCCTAAAATCGCGCCTTGGTCTTTTGTTTCATCCCATAATGGCAAGTAGTTGAGCCAAACGAGTATCGCCCCTACGATCGCACCAGCAATTTGTGCCAGCATAAACGGTACAGCCAAGCTCCAAGAAAAATTCCCCGTCATCGCCATGCCTAATGTAACGGCTGGATTCAAGTGAGCAGGTCCCATGTACCCTGAAACGTAAACGGCAATCGTTACCGCTGTCGCCCAGCCCATTGCTATCACGATCCAGCCAGAGGCTTCTGCTTTACTCTTTTTCAGATTGACAGCCGCACACACACCATCCCCTAACAAAACCAAAATAGCCGTTCCTAGAAATTCACTAAAGATCTGGGTTGTTTCATTCATCTTTTTTTCCTCCTTTTAAGGCTGTTAAATCTGATTCTGCGATCACTTGGTTCAATTCTGCTACATGGGCTGCTTTTTCTTCCTCGCTCCAGCCAAAGAAGTCGGTCATAGCTGCAACGACACCGGCTTTGACTTCATCTAAGGTGTCTCGCATAAATAGGATATGGTTGGTCCGACGCAATAGATAATCGACAGGCGTCAGAACCATTTCTTCATGCAAGGAATAGTTCAAGGCCGTACTTTCTTTTTCATCTAAGCCCTCAAACTTCGTCTTGTAGTTCAACACTTGGGGAAGATTCGACCCATAAAGATGAGCCAAATACGTCGCAGCTGCTTCATCGAATCCAGCGGCTTGCGCTTGGTCAGCCAGCTTCGCTAAGTCTTCCTCTACATTGGCTGCATCAAGCTCACCACCAGAAACTGGGTACGTGGTTGAATCCACTAACTCGAAGAATGCACCGCTTTCTTGGAGCAATTCATTGATCCATTTAACTGCTCCTTCCGCCATCAAGCGATAATCGGTGATTTTCCCCCCTGCCAACGTCAATAGTCCGTCTTTTGAGCGTTCCAAACTGCTGCCGCGAGAAACTTGCGATGGATCCACTTTGCTGGCTTCTACTCGTTCTTGTGCTTGTTTTACAGCTTTTTCTACGACTGGTCGCTGCCGCTCATCTTCAAGATACTCTTTGACGCTTTCAACGATCTGCTCAAAGCTTTCATCCGATAGTTTGCCTTTACCGCCGCCATTGTAATCAGACCCGCCATTATTCACAATCAACGGACGCAATCCTGCCCAGCTCGCTTCGATATCATCAAGGGTGATCTGAGCGTGAGGGAAGCGTTCATTCACGATGGTCAGTAGATAATCAACATCTTCTTGCGTGACCGTTGGATGAGCAAAATCGCCTGTATAATCCGTATCGGTTGTGCCAAAATAGGTCTTATTTTCTCTTGGTACCACGAAAACCATCCGACCATCATTTTTCCCAGTATCAAAATAGGTTGGTTGCGGCACTTTTAGTTTTTCCCGATCGACCACTAAATGGACACCTTTCGTCGGACGCATTTGTGGCGGCAACTCATCATTCTTGTCTAATTGACGAACGATGTCTGACCAAGGGCCTGTCGTGTTGATCACGACTTTGGCGTGAACCTCAAAGCGCTCGTTTGTCAGTTGATCCTCCACCTCTACCCCATTGATGATGCCTTGCTCATCATGTAAGATGCCGACGACTTTGGCTTTACTGATCATTGCTGCCCCATCGGCTTGTGCTCGTTTGATGTTTTCGATCACCAAGCGGGCATCGTTGTTGCGAAAATCAAGATAGACACCGCCACCGACTAAGTTTTCCGCCTGCAGCTGAGGTTCGCGTTCTAAGACCTCTTCTTTCGTCAGCAGATAATTTTCGTATTTACTGCCTGTCACATTCGCTAAGCGATCATAAAGATCCATCGCCACTTTGACAGAAAACAAGGAGAAGGTTGCCCCTGGTTCATCATAGATTGGCAAAAGCATTGGATCTGGTTTCGGGATATGCGGAGCAATTTGCTGCACGATCGCCCGCTCCCGCACGGTGTCAGCGACCACTTCCACGTCAAAGGTTTTCAAATAGCGAATACCACCATGAACGAGTTTGGTGGACCGCGAAGACGTTCCTTCGGCAAAATCCTGCATTTCCAAAAGAACCGTCTTCATCCCAGCGGCTGCGGTTTGAACAGCAACCCCCGCGCCAGTGATCCCACCACCGATGATCAATACATCATAGGTGGTCTTTGCCGCTTCTTGAATGGTTTGCTTCCGATCTTTATGTGAAAAGGTCATGGCTTACTCGCCTTCTTTCTTCGCTTTGAATTTGAAGGTCTGAGTAGCTGCTACCGCTTGTTTCCAGCCTTCGTACAAATTGTCTCTTTCTTCTGCTGGCATTTCTGGTGTAAACATTTGCCCTTCTTCTGCCATTGATTTCAATTCATCCAAGTCTTTCCAGAAGCCAACCGCTAGCCCTGCCAAGTAAGCTGCACCTAATGCGGTTGTTTCCAGATTCGCAGCTCGTTGCACGTCAATGTCTAAAATGTCCGCTTGGAACTGCATCAATAGATCGTTTTTGGCTGCACCGCCATCGACTTTCAGCAATGGGATATCGATGCCAGAATCTTTTTTCATCGTGTCGATGACATCTTTTGATTGATACGCAACAGCTTGCAATGTTGCCCGAACAAAATCTTCCTTCGTCGTCCCACGAGTCAAGCCAAAGACGGCTCCTCTTGCATCTGAATCCCAATAAGGTGCACCCAATCCAGTAAAGGCAGGCACCACATACACTTCATTATCGCCTTTTGCTTTGGCAGCTATCTCTTCTGATTGCGGAGAAGACTCGATCATTCGTAGACCGTCCCGCAGCCATTGGATCGCTGATCCAGCAACGAAGATACTTCCTTCTAAGGCATAATAGACTTTGCCGTTGATGCCATACCCGATGGTCGTCAGTAGGTCATTGTCAGACAATTGTGGTTCTTCACCCGTATTCATGACGATAAATGCCCCAGTGCCGTAAGTATTTTTGATCATGCCTTTTTCAAAGGCCATTTGTCCAAAGAGGGCGGCTTGTTGGTCCCCAGCCATTCCAGCGATTGGTACTTCACTGCCGTAAAAATGGTAGCTGCGGGTGTGACCATAGACTTCTGAGTTGCTTTTGACTTCTGGCAACATCGAGCTTGGAATGTTCAAAAGATCCAAGATTTCTTGATCCCACTCTAATTTATGAATGTTGTAAAGCATCGTCCGACTAGCATTGGAGTAATCGGTGACATGGACTTGCCCATCTGTCAGTTTCCACACAAGCCATGAATCGATCGTTCCGAAAAGTAGCTCGCCATTATCCGCCTTTTCTTGTGCCCCTTCGATATTGTCTAAAAGCCAGCGCACCTTGGTCGCTGAGAAATACGCATCAATGACTAACCCAGTTTTTTCATGAATCATCTCTGTATGGCCATCTGCTTTTAATTGGTCAGCGATCGGTGAAGATTGGCGGGATTGCCAAACGATTGCATTTGCGATCGGCTGGCCTGTCGTTTTGTCCCAAACCACTGTCGTTTCACGCTGGTTAGTGATCCCGATGCCGGCGATTGCTTCTGGTCGGATACCTGATTCAATAAATGCCCCTGCGATGACTGATTGGACAGAGTTCCAAATTTCATTGGCGTTGTGTTCTACCCAACCCGATTTTGGAAAGTATTGCGGAAACTCTTTTTGTGAACTGCCGATTTTTTTCCCGTTACGATCAAAAATAATTGCTCTTGAACTAGTGGTTCCTTGGTCGATCGCCATTACATAATTTTTTTCTGCCATTTGATTCGCTCCCTTTAGTTTTTTATACGCTCTTCTTGTTAGCGCTTTCTGACTTGCTTTTATTTTAGCCGAACTTTCGCTATGTGGTTCGTCAATTTTTTTTCAAATTTCTAAGAAATTGACGAAATCCACTATTGAAAGCGTTCGCGGATCATTTTTTTGATCGTTTCCCGATCATAAGCGGTACCTAGTTCACTGATTCGATAAGTCGGTGTTTTCGTCTCGATAGCATAATTTGCCAAGATCAAATCATATTCTTGTTCCGGGCGATAGCGTTCCACGACTACGCCATTCAAATTTTTGAGATACAGCAGCCACATATAGTAGAGGGCTTCTTTAAACAGTTCATCCATTTTCAAAGCGATCCCGACGCGAAACTCCCGATTGATTTGATAATCGATGATCGTGATCACGCTCAAGTATTTGACCATCGTCATCATCAACAAACTATTTTTATCAGATGGCTTGATATCAAGCTCTGCTAAAGCCTTATCCAATAGTTCGTGACTGATTTGCTGGATGTTACGACTGGATAGCTGCGCTTCTAACTGCCAAATATTTTCTCGATCAAAAACCTCCACATCCCCTTTGAAAAAATACACGCGGCTGTGGATCTGCAGCAGGTGACCATAACAAGTGGCTTCGATTTCACGGGGAACAAACGATGGGCGGTAGAGATGCAAAATATGTTCCAAAATCAAGGTATCCGTCAAGGCAGTTGGCGTAAACCGAGAACGCTGCAGCATATACACTTGCAGATCGTGTTCGTATAACACCGAGAACGACAGTAAAAAGACAAAGTGCAGCATCGCCTCCTCTTCTCTGACTTCTAATGCATAATGGCCAAACCCACGAAATACCAACTCCCGTAATTGCTGAAACAAAGGATCTTTCGTGTAGGGTACCATTTTCTCCCGTAAGACTTGAAAGGATTGAGTAGCAATTTTCAGTCGCGCCTTCATGATCCTCAGCCATAGGGACAAGCGCTGTTGGGCTTCTTTCGTGAAGGTCATGTTCAGACCTCGTGTGATCAGACCGACGTATTTTTCATCGATCGGCAGCGGCTGACTGTCGAAAGAATGGACATACCAAAAGAGTTCAAAATAGAAATAACGAATTTGCGTTTCTTCCCCAATCAGCTTTCCTTGCCAGATCTCTAACTCGAATTCTGCTAGCAAGCCATTTAGCTCTTTGATTTTGCGAAACAAGGATGACTCGCTGACCGCTAATTTTTGTGCCAGCTGGACAGTGGTCACCTCTTGATGCTGCAAAAGATGCTCGAGGATTTGAAATTTCAATGCTGAACGATAAAACGCCCATTCGATTTGATTGAGGGAAAAAGTGGGACTCATTTCAAAGACCAGGACACCTTTTCGATAATACAACCGACACTGCTCTTGGTAGTGAGCCAGCTCATCTTGCAACTCCTCCACATATTTTTCCAAGGAAGGCTTACTGATGCCAAGATAGCTCGCCAGCTCGTGCAGCTCCATTTTTCCGCCCACCAGTAAAAGCTTTTTGAGCAGCTGCAATTGCTTTGCTTCTTTTTTTTCTAATAACTGATCAAGTCTCATCGGCATCACTTCCCGACCACAGAAAAGTTTCGTCGATTACATTAGTGAATCGTGGATGGAAGAAAAAGTCTTTTTGGGTCAACTCCTCCATCGTTGCCTGCTGCTCGATCGCAAACGCTAGTAAATTGATTTTTTCCAAAATATTGGCTTTTGATAAAAGCTGCGCACCAACGATTCGGCCGCTGGCTTGTTCGATCATCACTTTTCCATGAACCTGTGTTGGAT
Organism: Enterococcus sp. DIV1083b; assembly: GCF_051713705.1. NCBI lineage: Bacteria > Bacillati > Bacillota > Bacilli > Lactobacillales > Enterococcaceae > Enterococcus > Enterococcus sp. DIV1083b. Next base: position 704,588 of record NZ_JBIOQJ010000001.1, on the reverse strand, counting down.
CAAACAAGGAACTGGCGGCAGTAAACGCATGACAGACGATCGGAGATTCGAAGAAAAACCGATCCGACTCGGTCAAGCCGGTGCTTGCTAAGTACCACCCAAACAGTTGCGTTCCGACTGTCCGCAATCCGCCACGAAACGGGGTGGTTTTACTTGCCAGATTACGAGCTGCTGCGATTCCTGAGCGAACAGCATTGTTGACTAAGGGCATATAGACCGTGTCTTTCGTAATAGCATTCGGAATTTGGATCAAATCGCCGACCGCAAAAATATCCGTGGCAGAAGTTTCCAAGTAGGCATCTGTCCAGATGGTTTGATCACTGTGTAATTCAAAGACCGCAAATGCCTCTGGCAAGCGAGGATGAACGTTGACTGTCGTCAATACCAGATCGCTTTCATAGCCTTGATCGGCGGTTTCGATCCGAAAGCCTGTTTCCGTTTTAACGACTGCCAAAGTTGGCTTGGACCAATGCAGCTGCAAGTTGGGGATTTTTTCGATCTCCGTTAAAAAGGGCTGCAAAAAATCGTGATCAAAGTACTTGAATAAAGGATATGACATTGATTCGATCACACTGACTTTTTTTCCGATCGCAGTCAAGGTATTCGCCGCTTCCATCCCCGCTTGACCAGCACCTACGATGGTAATCGACTCTGCTTGGGGCAATTGCTGCAAGAAATGCTTGGCTGCCTCATATTCCTTGTAGGTCAGTAGTGCTTCTTCTGGTTGTGGCAAAACAGTGGAATCTTGACTGGAGCCTGCTGCCAAGACGAGTCGATCATAACTTAGTTCTCGCTTATCCGTTCGAATCCGATGATCCGAAGGAAAAATCTCCAGAAGCGTTTCTTCTAAAGCAACGTCGATCGTTTCTGCCTCCAGCTGCTCCTTCGTACAAAAGAATGCTTCTTCCAGCGATGCGATCCTGCCTTCGATCAGCAATAACAAACCGCTTGGAACAAACCCAAGATGGGCTTTTTTTTCTATCAATAAAATCTCTGCGTCAGGGTATAATCGGCGTGCTTCACGGGCGCAGCTGACACCCCCAAAGGACCCGCCTATGATAATGATTTTCATTGGATCACCTCTCTCCCTTAGCTTAAATGAAACGCTCTCATTTGACGAGTAAAAAGCTATCAGGCTGACTATTTTTTTGTTAACTGCGGTAAAATAAATGAGACCTATGCTACACTATACGCAAAGGAGTGTTCAAATGGTTTTCTTTTATCAATTCATGCTGGGATTGTTTGCCAGCATATTCGTTGCAGCGGCAGCATTCGTCTTTCAGTGGCTGACTGTTTCTGGCGCACTGGCTGCGATTCTTTGCGGCACACTGGTCATTGGCTTTGGTCCGTGGTACAGCATCTTTTTGATTGGCTTTTTCTTTGCCAGCTCTGGCATCATTGGTCTTTTAAAGAAAATGCGCAGTCAGCCAGAGTTAGCTGTGCTTGCCAAAGGTGCTCGCCGTGATGCAAAACAAGTCTTTGCGAACATCACACCAAGCATCTTTGCTCTACTGCTTGCCTTTTGGACGAAAGAACCGCTATTCCTTTGGGGATTTGTGGCGGGAATCGCTAGCTGTACGGCTGACACTTGGGGCTCAGAAATCGGCGTGCTAAGTCCAAGTCAACCGCGTCACTTACTTACGGGAAAAAAATTACCACCAGGACTTTCCGGCGGTGTCAGTTGGTTGGGAACTGCCGCTTCCCTAGCAGGGAGTCTCGCCATCACTGGTTTATTCGCAACAGCCTTATGGTTGAACGGCAAGCCGTTCTCATTTGATCTCTGGTTGACCTTGACTGCCTTAGGCTTTGGCGGTAGTCTCTTGGACAGCTTACTGGGCGCAACGATTCAGGTGCGCTATCAATGCCCTGTCTGTCACCAATACACCGAAAAAAAAGTCCATCACGACGTTGCCACCAAGCAAGTCGGCGGTCTTTCCTTTGTAACGAATGAAGGGGTCAATTTGCTGACTTCAATAGTGATCGTTATTTTGACTGTATGTTTCTTTTACTTAAAAATGTCTACCGCATCATAAAAAAAGCAGCAAAGCACGTCACTAATGTGAGGTGTCTTGCTGCTTTTTGACTCAATACCGATTAAGCAATATCCACTAAGCGGATCTTCGTGACATTTTTGTAGACAGACAATTCTTCGATCACTTCAGAAAAGCCTAGTCCTCGCGGGAGATCAATCGTATAAATGTTGGTATAAATGCGATAGTCTTCCATGAATTTGACATCAAAATTGACATCTTCGATCACGATATTTTTCTCTTGGAAGTACTCCGTCAAAAACTCTTTGGTCTCGGTGCGGTGGATGTACTGGATCTCTAATTTCTTTGCTGTTGGTACGCGGACGATCCGCTTAACGATCGTCAATGCAAAGAAGATCCCGATAAAACTGCTTAATGCGATGGTGTAAAAGCCCATCCCGATGGCAATTCCTAAACCGGCGATCGCCCATAAGGAAGCAGCCGTCGTCAACCCCGTCACCGAGCGCTTCGTCACAATGATCGTTCCGGCGCCTAGAAAACCGACCCCGCTGACGACTTGCGCAATCAATCGTGCTTCGTCCGAACGAATCACCCCTGCTAAATCTGGATGATCCAGCGCATCTCGCATGGCACCTGTGGCGATCTCCACTTGGATCAAAGCAATGACACAAGCCCCCATGCAAACCAAGATATGGGTTCTAAGACCAGCTGGTCGGCTTTTGTACTGCCGCTCGTACCCAATCGCGCCACCCATGACCATCGCCAACAGCAACCTCAGTGCTACTTCAGGAATGGATAAATGCATATCAACCATTTGCATCCCTCTTTTCTTCGTATTCTCTCTTTTAACTATAGCATCTCTGATGAAAAAAAGAAAAAAACAGCGCCGAATCAGTCAAATAAAAAAAGCCCCCTCAGAAAATAAGCAAGTAAGCTACAAACCATTGCTCGCAGCTGCGCTGGCGCTACTGCACAAGCGCAGGGGGAAGCTGCAAGGATGGCTCATTTTTCCTTCTGACTTATTTCTGAAAAGGGCTGATTTTGTTTTACAGGTTGCTGGCAGCAGCCTCATCGATGATCACGATCACGTCATCATGCTTTTGTAAAACAGAAGCTGGTAATTCGTTGGTTACGGGTCCTTCAATCATTTTTTGGATCGCATCCGCTTTGACTTCGCCAAATGCCATCAAAATGATTTTTTTGCTTTGCATAATCGAACCGATTCCCATTGAAATTGCCGTCGTTGGGACGTCTTCGACTTTATCAAAGTAGCGTTTGTTGGCATTGATGGTTGATTCAGTCAAATCAACGACTGAGGTCGTTCCTTCAAAAGATGCACCAGGTTCGTTGAAGCCGATATGTCCGTTTTGACCGATACCCAAGATTTGGATATCAACTGGGTGATCCGCAATCACGCTATCGTAGCGTTGGCATTCTGCTTCTAAGTCTTCCGCTTTGCCGTTTGGTACGAAGGTTTCTTTGAATGGTTTTTTATTGAATAAATGAGCATTCATGAAGTAACGATAGCTTTGTTCGTCTTCGCCGCCTAGTCCTACGTATTCATCTAAGTTGACTGAAGTCATTTCTGAAAAATCAACTTCACTGGCAGTCATTTCTGCATAAAGGGTCTCTGGCGTGCTTCCTGTTGCTAAGCCTAGGACCTTGGCGCCATTTGCCATACCTTCTTGAATCAATTCAAAAGCTTTCTTTCCGCCTTGAGCAGCATCTTTAACGCGAATAATTTCCATGATCAGCGCTCCGTTTCTATTTGGTATAGTCCAATAATACCACAGGTTGTGTTTGATTACAATAATTAGTCTAGACCAGATGACGATTATTTTTTCTCGCCGATCAAAAAAAGACGAGCTCTAAAATGCGCTCGTCTCTACTCGTATTCTACTTGCTTACCAATTCGTATAAACATCAATACCGCTATGACCGACACCTGTGTCATAGACTTTATAGGCACCTAAAGATGATTGACCAGTCGATCCTTTCGGTTGATTATCACTGGCAACAACGATGTACCCATCGGCATCACGGATGGTTCCGTCTGATGCTACATGGCGACCAGGGATATTCAATCCGCCTCCTGGCAAGACTTTTTGTGAGTAGTACGATTCTCTCACACCATTGAAATAGTTGATCCCATCCACTGGATTCAAGACACCAGAACCAGCACCAGGAACGCTTGAACGAGTTTGACTCACGTTAGCAGTCGCTGTGGATTCACTTTTTTCTGTGCTTTCTTTCGTACTTGTTTCTTTGTTTTCTACTGATTGGCCATCGTTAGAAACCAACAATGTTTCGCCATCAAAAATCATATTTGGATTTTCGATCGAATCATTTAAAGCTAAAAGGTCTTCGACCGTTGTTTGATAAGTAGCAGCGATCCCAGATAGAGTGTCTCCTGGTTCGACAACACGGGTTTGTTCTGCTGCTGAAACAACTGTTCCGCCAACGAATAAACCAAATCCTGCAACAACTGTAAATGCAAATTTTTTCAAATGAAAAAACCTCTCTTTTGATTATTTGTCCCGCTATCGGGCACAAGTAAGAGAATAACATTACAATATTGCAGGAAGGTTTCAGAAATATTTTTCATTATCACAATTGTTAAACAGAAAGTTACAGGATTTTTATTCAAAAATGCTAAACTTACAATATTGTTATCCCTTTCGATGAGTGCTTTTAGTGACCACATGCTATAGTGATGCTAGTAATGGAAAGGAATGACACCCATGAAAAAACTACTATTAACGCTTGGCGTTTTGATTATTGTCGTAGCCGGCTATTTCGGCTACACGTACTATGCAACAACGTATCGCGGCATCACGGCTTATGCTATCACGCCCAACAAAGTCCCTGAAAAGACACAGACCTACAGCGATTCTGGTGAAAAAATCGATGGCTCTTTTACCTACAAATACACCTTTGAATTCGTAAAGAAAAATGGTGAAAAAGAACTCATGACCTATGACCTGACGGGCGAAAATGTAAAACCATTGGCTCCAAATACTTTAGTCAAAGCAGAAATCAGTAAGACCCGCATCATTTCTGGTCCCAACGAAATCCCTCAATCAGAAGTCCCCGCAAAAATATTGTCTGAGCTGGAATCCTTTGACGAATGAGAACTTCTTACAAGAAACTTTCTACTTTTTAAGGTTCATTTTACTTTGACCGACTATGCTAGCTTTATACCAAAACTATTTTTCTTCCTCTTACCAGTCCTCGCCCGACTGGTATTTTTTGATTTTTCCCAATGGTCAAGAGTTACGCTTCTTATAGACAGAACCGCTCTAGCTTTGCAATGGTTTTTTTCTCAAATTTTGATCAAGCAGCTATTGACGATCGGAAATAAATAAAACCAGAATCAATAGGATAAACGCTGGTTTCATCATAAAAAAACCGCTAGATTGTTTATCTCTAGCGGCTTTTTTTGCGATTTTAATAGAGTTCCAAGTATTGTTCTCTTTCCCACTCGGAGACTGTTTGGCGGAAGGCTGCCCATTCTAATCGTTTTGCTTCGACAAAGTTGGCATAGATGTGTTTGCCTAAGGCATCGATCATCACTTGGTCTTTACGCAATGCTTTGATGGCATTGTGGATCGTTGATGGCAGATCTTCGATTTGTGCTTCTGCCCGTTCTGTTTCGTTCATGATGTAGATGTTGCGGTCGACAGCTGGTGGTGGTGTCAACTCACGTCTAACGCCATCAAGTCCTGCTTGTAATAAAACAGCCATTGCTAAGTATGGGTTAGCAGATGGGTCAACTGAACGCAATTCCAAACGCGTTGACAAGCCTCTTGATTCTGGCACCCGAATCAATGGTGAACGGTTGCGTCCTGACCATGCCACGTATACAGGCGCTTCGTAACCTGGCACTAAGCGTTTGTAAGAGTTGACGGTTGGGTTGCAGACAGCCGTGTAAGCACGGGCGTGTTCGATCAAACCGCCTAAGAAGTGATACGCTGTTTGGCTTAATTGCATTGGTCCTTCTTCATCAAAGAAGACATTTTCATCACCTTTGAACAAGGACATGTTGCAGTGCATGCCTGAACCGTTGATACCGAATAATGGTTTTGGCATAAAGGTCGCATGCAAGCCGTGTTTACGAGCAATGGTTTTCACGACAAGCTTGAAGGTTTGGATGTTGTCACATGCTTCCACTGCATCCGCATATTTAAAGTCGATCTCGTGTTGCCCTGGTGCCACCTCATGGTGAGACGCTTCAACTTCAAAGCCAAGGCTTTCTAATTCTAATACGATATCGCGACGGCAGTTTTCCCCTAGATCGGTTGGGGCAAAATCGAAGTAGCCGCCTTTGTCGTTTAATTCAGTTGTGATTTCGCCTGCTTCATCTAATTTGAATAGGAAAAATTCTGGTTCTGGTCCAAGATTGAAAGAAGTAAAACCAAGGGATTGCATGTCTGCTAATGCCCGTTTTAAGTTGCCGCGAGGGTCGCCTGCAAATGGGGTGCCATCTGGATTGTAGATATCACAGATCAAACGAGCCACTTTGCCATGTTCACTTTCCCAAGGGAAGATCATCCAGGTCGACAAATCAGGATACAGATACATGTCACTTTCTTCAATACGGACAAATCCTTCAATAGAAGAACCGTCAAACATCATTTTGTTTTCCAGTACTTTATCTAATTGACTTACAGGTACTTCAACGTTCTTGTTCGTTCCTAAAATATCAGTAAACATCAAGCGTAAAAAGCGCACGTTCTCATCCTTTACGATTTGTTTGATGTCTTCGGCAGTTCTTTCAAATTTTGGCATAGTATCCCTTCCTTTTTCCCAATTCTTTTTTTATATCACAGCAATGATCTACAAGTGCTCTACATTCGTGGACCTTTTTGCTGGTATGGCTGTTGTTGATTCAATCCACCTTGAGCCAAGAGTTCATCATAAAAAATTCGACGTACATCTTCATCGGTCAGCGGCGGTTTGTTCTTCGCTTCTTTTTCTTTGGCAACTTTCATTTCATAAACTCGTTTGATTCCCGCCATGTTCAGTCCATCGGAAAGATAGTCTTTGATCTCAAGCAAGGTATCAATATCATTCAGCGAGTACATTCGTCGATTGCCATCGCTGCGTTCCGGGTGGATCAATTCTTGTTCTTCGTAATAACGAATTTGACGGGCGGTGAGATCGGTCAATTTCATGACTGTTCCGATAGGAAAGACTGACATTGAGCGCCGCAATTCTTTTTCCCGCATAACTTGGCTCCCCTCCGTTTCAATGATGCTGCGTAACTTTATGGAAACTATACCAATTCTTTTTTTGCGTGTCAACCCCTCATGTTAGAAAAAGTGACATGAATGCATTTTTTTTTGATTTTTCCACTGAGTCCTTGATTTGATCGCATGTTCAAGCAGTCCTTTTTCTGGAAGAAATGGTGCCTTAGCCAAAAATGTTCGGGTTTTGCACTTGAAGGAAGTCAAACCACTTATACTTCCATAATTTTGTCACCACAAAAAAAACGGTGCATCAGCTGCACCGTTTTCTGTTTATTCCTGTTCTTGCGCCATTCTGCGTAGTGGATAGGTATCTTCCAGCGCAAATCCTTTGATATGATAGGTCTGTGTTGCTTCATCGAAGGCATTGCTCAACACTAGCGACTCCCGTTTTAAACGATTCAGCGCATTGCCTTCATCGGCTTGCAACACCAGATGATAAGGCTGCATGATCTGCATCAATTCCATTTTGATCGCCTGAGTCAAGCGCTCTTTGCCTTTGGTACTCTTTGCTGAGATCAAGACATTGGGAAATAGTGTTGGGACAAACTGATCGGCGTCGATGCGATCCGCCTTATTGTAGACCGTCAACATCGGTAATTGGGTCAAAGAAAGTTCCTCCATTAATTTTAAGACCGTCTCCTCTTGCTGGACCCGTTCTTCGGAACTGGCATCGACGACATGCAGCAAGAAGTCCATGTTTTGACTTTCCTCCAGTGTGGAATGAAACGCATCGATCAATTGGGTCGGCAATTCTTGGATAAAACCAACCGTATCGGTAATGGTGACTTCGAATCCTTCTGGCATCCGCCAGCGTTTCGTCAAAGGATCGAGTGTCGCAAACAACTGGTCTTGCTCATACGTATCCGCACTGGTCAAAATGTTTAAAATAGTTGATTTTCCAGCATTGGTATAACCAATCAAGCCCATTTGAAAGACTTGGCTGTCTTTGCGCTTTTGGCGTGTTCGGTCTCGATGGGCTGCCACTTCCTTCAATTCCCGTTTGATGATGGTGATGCGGTTGCGGATGTGTCGACGATCGGTCTCCAGCTTGGTTTCCCCTGGCCCTCTCGTTCCGATTCCGCCCCCTAGCCGAGACATGTTCTTTCCTTGCCCTATCAAGCGTGGAAGCAAATAATCCAGCTGCGCCAATTCTACTTGCAGCTTTCCTTCTTTGGAACGGGCACGCATCGCAAAAATATCAAGGATCAGCTGAACGCGATCAATCACTGGCACTTCTAGCGCATCACCGATCAACTGGCTTTGCCTTGGTGTCAGTTCATGATTGAAGATCACTAGATCTGCTTCATGTGCTTCTGCCAACTGCTGCAATTCCGCAACTTTCCCCTTGCCGATCACGGTTTGTCGATCGACTTGCTGCCGTTTTTGCACCAGTGAAAAAACAACTTCACCATTGGCGGTTTTTGTTAAGCTTTTCAATTCTTTCATTGACGAATCAAAATGAAGATAGTTTTTCTCCGTTTCAACTCCGACAAGAATCACACGTTCTTGGCTCATCTTTTCTCCTCCAACCATTGGTCGATTTCTGTTTCAAGGGTACGTTGTTCTTCAGGTTGCCTCACTAAATCAATCCATCGGGGCTGTGCTCGGTTATTGAACCACGTCAGCTGCCGCTTGGCGTAGCGGCGTGAGTTTTGCTTGATTTGCTCAACGGTCTCCTCCAATGTGGCCTGCCCTTGAAAATAGGGCAAAAATTCCTTGTAGCCGATCCCTTTGGCGGCTTGCGTTTCTGGATACTGCAAAACAGCTTTTGCTTCTTCGATCAAGCCTTGATCCATCATCAAGTCCACCCGCTGATTGATTCGCTGGTATAACACTTCTCGCTCAGTGGTTAACCCGATCATGAAGAAATCGTACAAAGCTTGTGGTGTCTCTTTTGGTGCAGCGATACTTTCGCCAGTCGTTTCAAAAACCTCCAACGCACGAATCACTTTCCGCTCATTGTTGTAGTGGATCTTCGCTGCTGCCAAGGGATCGACCGCCTGCAGTTTTTGCCATAAAGCTTCTTTGCCGATGGCTGCTGCTTCTTGTTCGTAACGCTGACGAATCGTTGGGTCGCCTTCTTCTGCCCCTAAACGAAAGTCATACAGCAGCGCTTGGATGTATAACCCTGTTCCCCCTACAACGATCGGCAGCTTTCCTTGCTGCTGGATCGTCTCGATGGCTTCACGCCCCATTTGCTGGAAATCAGCGGCAGAGTATGCTTCCGTCATCCCCCGAATATCGATCAAATGATGAGGAATCCCTGCCATTTCTTCCTTCGTCACTTTGGCGGTACCGATATCTAACTGACGGTAAATTTGCATGGAATCCCCGCTGATGATCTCCCCTTGGTATTTTTGGGCTAACTGGATACTCAAGGCGGTTTTGCCAACTGCGGTCGGTCCCACAATTACTAAGACTTTTTTCATCCTTTTGTTTCCTCGCGGACCTGCTGCACAATTGCCCGAGCTTTTTCTGGAAAATCGGTGATGATCCCCGTCAACCCCAGAGCCAAGCAGGTGCGAATCGCCGCTTCTTCGTTGACAGTCCACGGACGGATCGCGATCGGAAAATCAGTTAAGACCGTTGCTGTCTCTTGAACCCAGCGATAGGCAGGATGAATTCCTTCGATATACGGTCGGCTGAGCGCCAACGGTGGTTTGTCTTCCCCGCGTCCCATAATAAAATCAAGGGTCGCATCCGGTTCGATCGCATGCATCCGATCCAAGGTCTCGATATTGAAGGAACAATACCAATGAGTAAAGGGCCATTCTTGACTATTCATTAAGTCGGATACTTTGGCTTCGATTCCTTCATACTCATAATGATCGGTTTTTAATTCGATCGTCAAAATGCCACGATAATTCTTCGCTGCAAGTAAATCCAACACTTCTTTTAGCGTGGGGACTTTGGCGGCTTGGAATTCCTCAGAAAACCAGCTGCCAGCATTGAGGTCTTTTAGTTCAGCAACCGTCAGGTCACAGATCCGACCTTTGCCGTTGGTCGTTCGATCAACCGTTTCATCATGCATGACGATCAAGCCGCCATCTTTTGATAGATGTACATCTAACTCAATGATATCAGCTTTGACCCGCACCGCTTCCGCAAATGCTGGTAGCGTGTTTTCAGGTCGGTTGCCGCTACTCCCGCGGTGGGCAACTATTTGTACCATCATTCTTTCACTCCATTCTCACTCTTTATTTTACCATGGAATCTACTAGAACCAAAAAGCCTCTGTTTGTTTCGATCCTCTTAATGAATAATAACGCTTTGTTTCGGTCAAAGAAAAACACCCTTACTATGATCGCAGTAAGGGTGTGTGTGATCAGTTAAAAAAGCGCAACCGTCCATACTCTGGTTTGGTTGCCTTAACCAAGGAAAACGGCTGACCAGTAGAATCAAATCGTTTTTGAAAAATAGGTCAACGGTTCGCTCGTCATGTTTTTCATTTGGGTTTTACGCTCATTGACCATTTCGACTAATTGATCAAGGAAATTTTCCATAATGATCCGACCGCCTTTATAGGTATACCCACCGATTTTAACAGTTTCCTCTGGGGATAAAATCACCCGACGTGTCCCGATTTTTTTGAAAAATTCTTCCAAGAAAAAATTCGGTAGATAAAAACTGTTTTGCGCCGCAAAAGATTGTAGATAGGCAAAATCATCGATGGTGATATAACAGTCGTCAAAGGCATCAAAGCTGACATACTCATCCATCAGCATGACCCGTTTTTGTAGAATCTCACTGATTTTTTGATTCAATAAAACCAACGTTTCGATTTCTTTGACTTTATGCTCCAACAAACGGCGTTGTTTTTCTTTTTGCTCCTCATACCGAATGCGTAAATTAAAAATGATGGTTACTAACAATGCGCCCACTAAGACGCCGATCAAACCTGCTATTGCTACTGCCATTCTTCGATCCTTCCTCATTCCTTTTTTCATATTGTATCATATTTGAAAGTTTCGCAAAAAAGATAACGAACTTTTTATTTGACCTTTCTTGACCTAATCGGTATACTATCTCTTAGATATTGCGAAAACTTTATGCTAAACTATATCTATAACGATTTTTAGGAGGACTATCACTATGAATTTAATTCCTACAGTCATTGAACAATCATCTCGCGGTGAAAGAGCGTATGACATCTATTCTCGTCTATTAAAAGACCGGATCATTATGTTGAGTGGTCAAGTAACCGATGACTTAGCAAACTCGATCATTGCTCAGCTTTTATTCTTGGACGCGCAAGATTCTGAAAAAGACATCTACTTGTACATCAACTCGCCTGGCGGAAGCGTTACTGCTGGTCTAGCGATCTTTGATACCATGAACTTTATCAAAGCCGATGTTCAAACCATCGTTATGGGGATGGCTGCTTCTATGGGTTCATTCTTATTGACCGCTGGTGAAAAAGGCAAACGCTTTGCGTTACCAAATGCAGAGATCATGATCCACCAACCATTAGGTGGCGCCCAAGGTCAAGCAACTGAGATCGAAATTGCTGCCCGCCACATTTTGGCAACCCGCGAACGTCTGAACAAAATCTTGTCAGAACGTACCGGTCAACCAATCGAAGTGATTGAACGCGACACCGATCGTGACAACTTCATGACCGCACAAGAAGCCAAAGATTACGGCTTGATCGACGAGATCATGGAATCAAACAAATTGAAATAAGCTTGCATAAAAAAGGTGTACGAAGCAATTCGTACACCTTTTTGCGTCTTTTGGTTCGGCGTCAGACTTCACCATATTCGCACTGTTGGTAAGCATACCCATTTTCCACGTAATGCGTGATGTTTGCCTGATTTTTGGCGATTTCTTCCTCTGTCAACGGGCGGATCACTCGTGCAGGACGACCAAACGCCAACACATTGGGCGGAATGACGGTTCCTTCCGTTACTAACGAACCAGCACCTAACAAACTATTTTCACCGATCACTGCATGATTCAAAACAATCGAGCTCATGCCGATCAGCGCCCCTTTTTTGATGGTACAGCCATGAAGCATACACTGATGCCCAACAGTCACATCGTCTTCCACGATCGTCGGGGCATCGTGATCAACGTGAATGATCGTTCCATCTTGAATATTGGTACGCGCGCCGATTTCGATGCGATTGGCATCGCCTCGAATCACTGCTTGAAACCAGACCGTACTCTCTTTTCCTAGAGTCACGTTTCCTACGATCGTCGCATTTTTTGCCACAAAACAAGGTGTTCCTTGCAACGAGGCTGGCGAAACTGTTTTGTGGGTTTCATTCCCTGATTGTTCTTTGTCCATCAACTTCTCCTTCCAATCCATAAACGGATCTGCGCTTTCTTTTTTCACTATAGCACCACCCTTGCGACAATGCAAAAAGAGCGCCAGTCAGACTGGACGCTCTTTTGGGTTTACTCGGCTTCTTCTGAAAATTGACTTTGGTACAGTTGGCTATAAAAGCCGCCAGCTGCCAACAAGGTCTCGTGATTGCCTTTTTCAATGATCGACCCTTGATCCATCACTAAGATCAGATCTGCTTCACGAATCGTTGACAAACGATGGGCGATCACAAAGCTGGTACGACCTTCCATCACTTTATCCATTGCTTTTTGAATCAGCGCTTCTAAGCGGGTATCCACCGAACTGGTGGCTTCATCGAGAATCAAAATCTTCGGATCAGAGATGACTGCCCGAGCGATGGTCAACAATTGTTTTTGCCCCAAGGAGACATTGTCCCCTTCAGAATTGATGATCATTTCGTAGCCGTCTGGCATCGTGCGAATGAAGTGATCGACGTTGGCGGTTTTCGCAGCATCAACGACTTCATAATCGGTGGCATCTAATTTCCCAAAGCGAATGTTGTCGCCGATCGTGCCTTCGTACAACCATGCATCTTGTAAGACCATCCCAAACAGTGACCGAACATCATGACGTTCCATTTTCTTTGTGTCGATGCCGTCGATCTTGATCGCCCCTTCATTGACATCATAAAAACGCATCAACAAATTGATCAAGGTGGTTTTCCCAGCACCTGTTGGTCCCACGATCGCCACGGTTTGTCCAGCTTTGACTTCAAAGTTCAAGTCTTTGATCAACGGTTTTTTCGGATCATAGGCAAAGCCGACATGTTCAAAGGTCACGTCGCCTCTGATTTTTTCTGGCAATTGGATATCCGTTTGATTAACTGGCTCTTCTTCCTCATCTAGGATTTCAAAGACCCGTTTTGCTGCTGCTGAGGCACTTTGCAAGACGGAAGACAGCTGGGTAATATTCCCCATTGGCTGACTGACTTGCCAAATGTATTGAATGAATGCTTGCAGCTGACCAACAACGATTACGCCGCTGATCACATAAAAGCTCCCCATGACTGCCATTGCGATATAGGTAAAGTAAGCGGTCATTTGCACCAGCGGCATCATCAATCCTGACACAAAGGCAGAACGAAAGCCGTAATAGCGCAACTGGTGGTTAACGTTTTTAAACCCTTCAAGTGTTTGCTTTTCCCGTCCATACACTTTCAACACACTGAATCCAGTCATGTTTTCTTGTACGTAGCCGTTCAGATCCCCTAACGCATTTTGCATGCCTTGGAAGTCTTTTTGCGACTTTTTGACGATCGTGCGAGAAATCAATAAGGAGGCTGGGATCATGATCAATGAAACCAACGCCATGTAGGTATTAATGTAAAACATCATGGAAACCGCCATAACGATTCCTAAGAAGGCATTGACGATCCCGATCAAGGCTTGCTGCATTGCACCGCTGACGGCATCCACGTCATTGGTCACCCGTGACAAGATATTCCCTTGTTGGTTGCGGTCGAAGTAAGAAACGGGCAAACGATTGATTTTTTCTTCAATATCTTGCCGCAAATCTCGCATCGCAGATTGGACAACGTTGGTGATCAGCAACCCTGACATCAATTGTGAGAAACAGTAACCGACACCGACGACTGCGATCCAGATCAAGCAAAGGATCACGTAATCAAAATTAACGCCTTCGCCAGCGGCGATGTTGCGGCTGATCTCTGTCGTCGGTAATCCAGAAACATACGGCATTGCCGCATTGAAGCCGACGGTTGCAACAGTAAACAACAAGACTAGGATAAATTGTACTTTGTACGGTTTGATGTAAGCACCTAACCGTTTTAAAGAAGAGATTGCTTTCATTGTGCCAACTCCTCCTCTGATAATTGTGACGCCGCAATGTCGTAGTATACTGGACAAGTTTGCAGCAGTTCTTTGTGGGTGCCGATGCCAACCACATCGCCTTCGTTCAAGACGACGATCTTATCGGCATTCATGATCGTTCCTACTCGTTGAGCAACGATCAAAACGGTCGATTCTGTGGTTTCTTTTTTCAAGCGTGCCCGCAATTTTGCATCCGTTTGGTAATCCAATGCAGAAAAACTATCATCAAAAATATAGATCTCTGGTTGGCGGATCACCGCACGGGCAATCGCTAGGCGTTGTTTTTGTCCGCCAGAGAAGTTGGTTCCGCCTTCTGCCAAGTGAGCATCAAAGCCATCTGGTGTGCGAGAAATGAAATCTGCCGCTTGCGCAATCTCGGCTGCTCGTTCCAGCTCTGCTTGCGTGGCATCTTCTTTGCCATAGCGTAGGTTTTCTGCGATCGTCCCTGTAAATAGCAACGCTTTTTGAGGGATAAACCCGATCTTGTTGCGCAACGTCGTTAAGCTGTAATCCCGAACGTCAACACCATCCACCAAGACTTGGCCTTCACTGACGTCGTAAAAACGTGGGATCAATTGGATCAAGGTTGATTTTCCACTTCCAGTACTACCGATAAACGCCACGGTTTCCCCTGGTGAAGCGGTAAAGCTAACATTACGGATCACTGGACTTTGAGCATGTCCTGGATAAGCAAAGGTAACATTTTTGAATTCCAAGAAGCCTTTCGTCTTAGTTTCTGTCACTGGCTGTTCTGGCTCTTTGATTTCAGAAGTCGCATCTAACGCTTCTTGGATTCGACGAGCAGAAACGGCCGCTCGTGGATACATCGTAAAGACAGTCGCAAACAGCATGAAAGAAAACAGCGCATGGAAGATGTATTCGATAAATGCAATCAAGTCACCGACCTGCAGTTGCCCTTGATCGATTTGAATACTTCCCGTCCAAATAATCAAGATCATCACGATATTGAACAAGAAGAAAAAGCCCGGTTGTGCCGTTGCCATCAAGCGAAACAAGCTGCGAGAACTAGAAGCATAGGCTTGGTTGACTTTGCCAAAGCGTTTTTCTTCAAATTTTTCATTGACGAAGGCACGGATCACTCGTAAACCAGAGAGATTTTCCCGCAAGATGCCATTGATTTTATCTAGATTGGCTTGTTGTTTGGTGGATAATGGTTCCGAGATTTTGGCAATGGCGATGACGGCCATCAGCAATATCGGCAATGCCCCCAAAACATACAACCCTAGTTGTGTACTTGTCCGCATGACCATGTACAAGCTGACCACAAACATCATGGGTGTCATCAAACCTGTCCGTAAGATGCTTTGCATAAACAGCATGATTTGATACGCATCATTGGTCACACGGGTGATCAATGATGAAACCCCGATTTTTTCATATTCGGTATGTGAATAGCCTTGGACTTTTTCAAAAAGATCGTCACGAATATCTGCCACAATGTTAGTGGTGATACGTGACGTGAAATAGCCTAACAAAATGTTCATCGTGATCCCCACAATGGTGATCGCGATCATCGCCGCACCCATTTTCCATATGTAGTCGCGATCACCAGCGGCGATCCCTTTGTCGATCATTCTTGCCAATAACGTCGGCAAACCTAATTCAATCAAAATAAAACCAAAAACACAGATGAAATTAAAAACCAGCAGTTTCTTGTTTCTCATCGTGTAGTGCCACATTAATTTCAAAAAATCCCCTCCTTTTTTACTTCATTACTTCTACTATAGCATAGGAATATTCTTATTGTAATGCACTTTCAACGAAAAAAAGCAAACTTCAGCGATAGTCCTTTCATTTTCTTTCAGTAAGCCTTTTCAAAATGACGTGTTTCTATACTTATTCGTTTTTCTGTGATAAAATAGGGATACTTGTAGTGGAACGACTTACAAACCCGGTGAATTTTTTATGACGACATTTGGAAAGCAAAGACGAGGCTTTCTCTTTTTTCTCACAACGATTGTCTGAAAAAAGCATGCAGCGGCTCTCGAAGCCTTCTTTTCAGGTCACTTTATTCGGACCTCGATTTTGTGATGCAGCGAATTCATCAACCAAATAGACTACTGCGAAAAGCAGATAAAGGAGAAAAGATATGATTTACAAAATTTATTACCAAGAAACAAAAGACCGCAACCCAAAGAGAGAACAAACCCACTCTTTGTACATTGAAGCAGACGATGCAGTGATCGCACGCCGTCTGGTTGAACAAAATACCCCATACAACATCGAGTTCGTTCAAGAACTAGATGAAAAACATTTAGCTTACGAAAAAGAAAACGCTGATTTCAAATTAGCGGAGTTTTAAGATGAAAGTTTCGCTGAAAAATAATGAGACTGGCGTATTCGGCGTCGGTGGACTTGGCGAAATCGGAAAAAACTGTTATGGGGTTCAATTCCAAGATGAGATCATCTTAATTGACGCGGGAATCAAATTCCCCGAAGATGAACTGCTTGGGATCGACTATGTCATTTCCGATTATAGCTACATCGTTCAAAATTTACCGAAAGTCAAAGGCTTGATCGTCACTCATGGTCACGAAGACCATATTGGCGGAATCCCTTACTTGTTGCGGGAAGCCAATATCCCGATCTATGCGGGACCCTTGGCACTTGCTTTGATCACCAACAAATTAGATGAGCATGGCTTATTGCGGGATGCGGAATTACACGAAATCAATGAAGATACGGTGATTCGTTTCCGTAAAACATCCATCAGCTTCTTTAGAACGACTCACAGTATCCCTGATGCTTTAGGTGTCGTTGTCAAAACGCCTTCTGGCAATATCGTCGCAACTGGCGATTTCAAGTTTGACTTTACGCCTGTGGGCGAACCAGCAAACTTGCACAAAATGGCAAAAATTGGTGAAGAAGGCGTCCTTTGCCTCCTTTCCGATAGTACCAATGCAGAAATTCCGACCTTTACCAAATCAGAAAAAACGATTGGCAGCTCGATCCAAAAGATTTTTGAAAAAATCGATGGTCGGATCATTTTCGCCAGCTTTGCCTCCAACATTTTCCGTCTCCAACAAGCTGCAGATGCGGCGGTTGCGACTGGACGTAAAATCGCCGTTTTTGGACGCAGTATGGAAAATGCAATCGTCAACGGACAGCGCCTTGGCTATATCAAGGTGCCAGATGGAACCTTTGTGGAATCTCATGAGATCAATCGTTTGCCTGCAAACGAAACCATGATCCTTTGTACGGGTTCTCAAGGAGAGCCAATGGCTGCTTTAAGTCGGATTGCCAACGGGACTCACCGTCAAATCCAAATTCACCCAGATGATACCGTGATTTTCTCAAGCTCACCAATCCCAGGAAATACCACGAGTGTCAATCAGCTGATCAACTTGTTGTTGGAAGCTGGCGCAAACGTGATCCATGGCAAATTGAACAACATCCATACTTCTGGTCACGGTGGCCAAGAAGAACAAAAACTGATGTTACGTCTAATGAAGCCAAAATTCTTTATGCCTGTCCACGGGGAATTTCGGATGCTGAACATCCACACCCAGCTGGCACAAGATGTCGGTGTACCAAAAGAAAATTGTTTCATTATGGAAAATGGTGACATGTTGGCCTTAACAGCGGATACCGCTCGCTTGGCTGGTCATTTCAATGCCAATGATGTTTATGTCGACGGCAGCGGTATCGGTGATATCGGAAATGTCGTCCTACGAGATCGTCGCATTCTTTCAGAGGAAGGCCTCGTCTTAGCTGTCGCGACAGTCGATGTGGCGAAGAAAGAAGTCCTTGCTGGACCAGATATCCTTTCTCGTGGGTTTGTTTATATGCGGGAATCTGGCGAGATGATCAACGAAGCACAGCAGATCCTCTTCCGTGCATTGCGGGAAGTCTTGAACCAACCAGACCCAACAGAACACAAATTAAGAGAAGCGATGTCTTCGGCGTTACAGCCATTCCTATTTGAAAAAACCGAGCGTCATCCAATGATCCTTTCGATGATCATGACGCCGGACGATTTATAGTCTCACATGCGAGGGTAGTTCTCAGGTTACTGAGAACTACCCTTTTTCCTTTCCGTTATAAAAAGCAAAAAAAAGACCATCGAATCGATGGTCTTTTGGGGTTTTTGATTTCAAAGTGCTCTTACTGGCAGTTTGTTTGAAAGCTTACGCTTTGTTTACGTTAACTGCTTGAGGTCCACGATCAGAATCTTCCACGTCGAAAGTTACTGCTTGACCTTCTTCTAAAGTTTTGAATCCTTCACCTTGGATCGCTGAAAAGTGTACAAATACGTCTGTACCGTCTTCGCGAGAGATAAAACCAAACCCTTTTTCAGCATTGAACCATTTTACTGTACCTTGTTCCATTAAAAAAAACCTCCTCGTGCATAAGCACTTAATTGTGTGTAACATTGCCTTTGTGCGATAGAGGCCTAACGTGCGTTTCAACATCTATTCAGCAAACAAAATTACAATAATATTTTACACTTGCCCGTATTTTTTTGCAAGACAGACGATTAGACAATTCACCTTTATTTTTAATAATGTTCGCAAACTCGGCTTATTTTCACACGTCTTCCTGTTGCCACAGCCCCTCTTCTCGCAAACTGACATAGGCATTGTCGCCAATGATCAAATGATCCAGTATGTCGATCCCCATCAAGTCTCCGCACTTGATCAAGCGGCGTGTAAACAGCAGATCTGCCTCTGAGGCTTGGGGACTGCCGCTGGGATGGTTGTGGACGACAATCACTCGGGCGGCACTGTAACGTACCGCCCAATGAAAAATCTCCCGTGGGTGAGCGATCGACTGATTCAACGATCCGATGAAGATCGTTTTTTTCTGAATGATCTCATTTTTCGTATTCAAATAAAGCCCTAGTAAATGCTCTTGACGACAATCCTTCAACTCTTGGATCAACTGATGGGCGATCGCCATACTAGAGTTGACCTTACCGTACTTTGGTTGAGCGGAGCGCTGGATTCGCACACCTAATTCAACCATCGCTTTGATCTCGATGGCTTTGATTTGTCCGACGCCGCGAATTTCTTGTAATTCATCGATCGTCGCTTGCTTTAATTCATACAATTCTTGAAAACGATTCAAGACACTGGCCGCTAACTCGAGGACATTCAGAGGACGTGAGCCAGTTCGCAGCAAAATGGCCAATAATTCTTGATTCGAAAGGGCATCGACTCCATATTCTACTAAACGCTCTCGGGGAAACGAACTTTGGGGAATCATTGTTTCATTGATCATAAAAAAACTCCTTTGCGTCGGTCTAATAAAAGATACGCAAAGGAGAGAGTATTTCATGAATCAGGTGCGCAAAAAATCACAGTTAGATTGAAAAGGCGGTTTCTAGAAAATCTGGGACATCCTCTAGTGATGGTAAGACTTTCAAGACTTTTTCTTCAATGATAGTCGTCGGCGCGATCAAATCAGGAATCATAATGACTGAGATCCCTGCCCCATGAGCAGCATGAATACCGTTAGCCGAATCTTCAAGAATTACCAATTCTTCTTTTGGTACCGCCAGTAATGCATGGGCTTTTTCAAAAATCTCAGGATCTGGTTTTGCCCGTGTGACATCATCAAAGCAGACGATCTCAGGAAATTCCGCCTTTAAGCCTGCGGCTTCCAGCAAGGTATCGATCACTTTGCGCTGGTTGCTAGACGCCAACACTCGGGGAATCTTTTTCTCATCAAGATAATGCAATAACTCGTGGATACCTGGCTTCAATTCAGCCTCGCCCCGTTGGAACATTTCCAGCGTTTGATGAAAAGCCGCTTGGATAAAGTCTTCGATCATTTGATGGCCAAAGGCTTCGTCGAACCGCTCATGGTAAGCTGCCCAGACTTCTTCATCCGAGACCCCCACATAAGCTAAATACAACTCTTTTGTATAGGGAATCCCCATTTGATCCGCCACGATTTGAGTAGCCTGGTAATAGAGCAGCTCCGTGTCAAAAATCAAGCCGTCCATATCGAAAATCACACCACGTAACTTAGCCATTTCTTCCTCCTATTGCCAACAACAATTCACGAACTTCTGAAACAAAATACAACGATCCTGTCACCAGCAGCAAATCTTCATTGGTCATTTTTTCTAATAATTCTGCCAAGCCAAACTGCCATAAAGAGACGGTTGAGATTCGTTTTTCATCGAGTTCCTGATAGCCGTCTGCTAAATGCAATGCTTTTGGGAAATCAAAGGTCGTTAAATAAATCTCGGCTTGCGGAATTGCCAGCAATTGCTGAAGCATCTCATTGACGTTTTTGGTTTCTAAGGCTGAGAACAGCACATGGATGCGATAGTCGCTGAACTCTTCTTTCATCGTATCCACCAAGCGAGCCATGGCATGCACGTTATGGGCGCCATCGATGATCACCAGTGGTTCACTGCTGATTCGTTCCATTCGGGCGGGCCAATAGGCTTTTCTTAGCCCATTGCGAATTTCTTTAGCTGAAAATGGCAGCTGCCGTAGGTCGCAATACAGACTGTACAATTGGATCGCAACACCGGCATTTTCTGGTTGATGGCGGCCTAACATCGGTGTTTTCAAGCCTTTGATTTTGCCATGCTCATTTTCAAAATCAAACAATTCGCCCCACTCTTCATCAGGATGACGATAGGTCACACGGTACTCTTGCCCTGCATGATACGCAGGTGCCTGTGCTTCTGCAGCTTTCAAATCGATCACCGAAAGCGCACTTTCAACGATATTGCCAGTCACAAGGGGAATTTGTGGTTTAATGATCCCCGCCTTATGGGCAGCGATTTTTTCAATGGTATCGCCTAAGACATCCATATGATCCATGCCGATCGTCGTGATCGCTGTCAACATCGGGGAAATAACGTTGGTACTATCTAAAAGTCCCCCTAGGCCAACTTCCATTATCGCAACATCGACGTTTTTTTCTTCAAAATAGCCTAATGCCATGGCAGTAATGATCTCAAACTGAGTGATGCCCGTCAAGGTTTCATCACGATCGATTTCAGCAACCAGCGGCTGGATTTTCTCCACCCAAGCGACCAAATCCTCATCTGATATAAATTGTCCATTGATTTCGATCCGTTCATTGAACGCTTCAATGTGCGGGGAAGTAAAAGTCCCCACTTGCTGCCCAGCTTCTTCTAAAAGACTGCGCAAATAGCTGACGGTTGATCCTTTGCCATTCGTGCCGGCGATATGGATCATGGTTATGTTTTTTTCAGGATTGCCCATTCGTTTTAATAATGCTTCGACACGCATCAATCCGGGTCTTTGCCCAAATGCCAAACGCGAATGGATCCACGCTGTTGCTTCTTCGCTTGTCATCTCCTTCACCTCGCTCTTATTTTATCAAAAATCACACAGCTTTCCCAATTTCTTTCCTTTAAACGAGAAATTTGTTTGACGGTTTCTATTGATTACGCAAAAACAAGCATCTACAAGAGATGCTTGTTTGCAGACAGTCGACGCTTCCTATTGAATCGTGCGCAATTGCTCGATCCGTTCTTGGACTGCTTTTTGTTTTTCAAGATAATCGGCTTCTTTGCTGCGTTCTTGTGCTACAACTTCCTCTGGTGCATTGGCAACGAAGCGTTCATTCGCCAGTTTGCCTTGTACCCGTTGAACTTCTTGGGTGAACTTCGCTAGTTCTTTCTCCAAACGCGCGATTTCTTCTTCAATGTTGATCAACCCAGCTAACGGCAAGTAGATCGTCGCACCTGATAGGATGGCTGACATCGCCAATTCAGGGGCTTGTAAGCTGTTAGAGATTTCTAGTTCTTCTGGATTACAGAAGCGTTCGATATAGTTTTTGTTGGCGATCAAGAATTCTTCGATCTCAGGCTCATTTGCTTGGATCAGCAAAGTGATTGGTTTCGAAAGTGGTGTGTTTACTTCTGCACGGATGTTTCGAACCGAACGAATCAATTCTTTCAACACTTCCATCCCTTGCGCCGCTTTTTCATCGGTCCATTCTGGTGCCACTTGTGGATACTCAGCAACAACTAATGATTCCCCTGTATGCGGCAGTTTGCTCCAGATTTCTTCTGTAACAAATGGCATGATTGGGTGCAATAAGCGTAAAATTTGATCAAGAACATGGACTAAGATGCTCTTATTGACTTGTTTCGCTGCTTCATTGTCACCGTATAAGGTTTCTTTCGACATTTCAATGTACCAGTCACAGAAATCATCCCAGATAAAGTTGTATAATTGACGACCCGCTTCCCCAAATTCGAAGCGTTCAAAAAGGTCAGTGACTTTTTCAATCGTTTCATTCAAGCGCGTCAAGATCCAACGATCCGCCACTGATTTTTCACCAGAAAAATCAATGTCTTCGGCAGTCATTTCGCTGACATTCATCAAGACGAAACGGGAAGCATTCCAAATTTTATTGATGAAGTTCCAAGCGGCATCCATTTTTTCATAGCTGAAACGCACGTCTTGTCCCGGTGCAGAGCCATTTGATAAGAACCAACGCAATGCATCGGCACCGTATTGTTCAATGACTTCCATCGGATCGATCCCGTTTCCAAGCGACTTACTCATTTTGCGACCTTGTTCATCACGGATTAATCCGTGGATCAAGACATTTTCAAATGGTCGTTTGCCAGTAAATTCCAAGCTTTGGAAGATCATACGGCTTACCCAAAATGCGATAATGTCATAGCCAGTCACTAATGTATTGGTTGGGAAGTAGCGTTGGAAATCTTCATTGTTTTCATCTGGCCATCCCATTGTTGAAAACGGCCATAAAGCAGAACTAAACCAGGTATCCAATACGTCTGGATCTTGCTGCCAATTTTCGGCATCCGCTGGCGCTTCAAGTCCTACATACATTTCTCCCGTTTCTTTGTGGTACCAAGCTGGGATTTGATGGCCCCACCACAACTGACGAGAGATCACCCAGTCATGGACATTTTCCATCCAACGTAAGAATGTTTGGTTGAAACGTGGCGGATAAAAGTCCACCGCATCGTCGGTTTCTTGGTTGTCGATGGCTTGTTTTGCTAATGGCTCCATTTTTACGAACCATTGTGTCGACAAACGAGGTTCGACTACTACGCCTGTCCGTTCTGAGTGCCCTACACTATGGACCATTTTTTCGATTTTGATCAGACGACCTAACGCCTCTAAGTCTTTCACGATTTGCTTACGAGCAGCAAAACGATCCATGCCTGCATAAGTACCTGCTAAGTCGTTCATTGTTCCGTCATCATTCATGACATTGACCCGTGGTAGGTCATGGCGGTTACCAACCTCAAAGTCATTCGGGTCATGGGCAGGAGTGATTTTTACGACCCCAGTTCCAAATTCTTGGTCCACGTACTCATCTGCGATGATTGGGATCTCTTTATTGACCAAAGGCAAGATCACTTTTTTACCGATCAATGCTTGATAACGTTCATCTTCTGGATGAACCGCGACTGCTGTATCCCCCAGCATCGTTTCTGGACGAGTCGTTGCGATCTCCACCACACCGCTGCCATCTGCTAATTCGTAAGACATATGGTAAAAAGCACCTTCGATGTCTTTGTGGATCACTTCAATATCAGATAATGCCGTGCGGGCTTGCGGATCCCAGTTGATGATGTACTCGCCACGATAGATCAAGCCTTTTTCATATAGCGTCACGAAAACTTTGCGAACTGCTTCGGATAATCCATCATCTAACGTAAACCGTTCACGGCTATAGTCTAGAGATAAACCTAGTTTCGCCCATTGTTCCCGAATGTGACCGGCATATTCTTCTTTCCAATCCCATACTTGTTCAACGAATTTTTCCCGACCAAGGTCATAGCGAGAAATCCCTTGTTCCCGCAGCTTTTCTTCTACTTTGGCTTGGGTAGCGATCCCGGCATGGTCCATACCTGGTAGCCATAAGGTGTCATACCCTTGCATCCGTTTTTGACGAATGATGATGTCTTGTAACGTGGTATCCCAGGCATGACCTAAGTGCAATTTTCCTGTTACGTTTGGTGGTGGAATCACGATAGAATAAGGTTTTGCTTCTTTGTTGCCGCTTGGTTTAAAACGGTCATGTTCTAACCAATCTTGGTAACGCCCCGCTTCTACTTCTTGGGGATTGTACTTGGTGGATAGATTTTCAGTTTCTGTCATAGTTGGTCCTCCTAAAGTTACGTTTTTAAGCGTAATGGTTGGTGTGGTTTTTTTGTGCCTGTTGCTGGGTAAAGCGTGACAATGTTTGAATCGTTCAGGATTAGTGCGTCGGTAGAGATGATTATCAGCTGTTTGTTGACGCCTCGCTTGTTATTCGTAAAAAAAACGTTGCTTACAGAGGTCAAGGCACACTTCCGTGATCCGCTATTGTGTCTTAGGGCTTTTGGCAAACGATCTGGCTCGCTTCGTGAACCAATTTTGATGACTCCTTGTACTGTTCATCATCTATTCTGTCTTGCTCCGCAAGCCACTCAATGTGATTCCTAGTTTGGTTACTACGCTCCCTATGGTCGCCTAGTACTGTTCATCATCTATTCTGTCTTGCATCGCAAGCCAATCATTGTGATTCCTAGTATGGTTACTACGCTCCCTATGGTCGCCTAGTACTGTTCATCATCTATTCTGTCTTGCTTCGCAAGCCAATCATAGTGATTCACAGCAAAAAGCGCCCTAATGCCGAGGCATTAGGGCGCTGATACGCGGTACCACCTAAATTGCAGATTGCTCTGCCACTTTGACGTGAGGTAACGTTCACGACGCGCTTGATCTTACTGTGCGGCTTTGTCTGCAAGAAACAAACCGTGGTTCGGATCAAAGACCTTCAAGCTACCTTTTCAGTGTCTGGGGAAGTCTTGCACCGACCGACTTCTCTCTTGACCGCCAGGGTCACTGATACTCCTCTTGAACATTGTCTTGCTATCATAGATTCTTGTTTCATCTTGCTACATTCTACAATGAACTTTTTTGAAAGTCAATCAGAGGTTTGTTTTCGCAGCATCAATGGCTGCTTGATAATCCGGTTCGTGGGAGATCTCAGGCACGATCTCAACGTGTTGGATCACGCCTTCACGGTCTAAAACGAAAATTGCTCGGGCAAAATGACCGAAGTCTGGGATCATGATTTGATAGGCCTCACCGAAGGTATTCGCCGGATCATGAAGCATGATCATGTCGACACCTTCTTGGCCGCACCATTGCGCTTGTTCTTCTTTTGTATTGTTAGAGATCGTGACAAAATGGATGTCATCCAATTGACTTGCCTCTTGGTTGAAACGCTTGGTCTGCAATGCACAGACGCGTGTCACGATATCGGGAACCACGCTGATGATCGTTGGTTTTCCTAAAAAATCAGTCAGTGTGTATTCCTTGTCCTCTAAACTTTTCAAGCGAAAATCAGCTGCTTTATCCCCTACTTTTGGTTGGTTGCCAGGCATCTCATAAACCGTTTCTTTGCGTGTAACTTGCATAACATCTCTCCTATAGCATTTTCTCCCAGTATAAGAAAGATTGTCAAAAAACGAAAAGGATTTGCTCAGACTTTCGATTTTTGCGAGTAGGTCGTATCAAAAAAGATCAATGTTTGTAATTCTGTCGTCAAATCAATGTATTGGATATTGACGTCTTTTGGCACGATGACGGGATCAGGGGCAAAATTTAAAATCGCTGTGATCCCAGCATCCACGATCGCATCGATCGCCATTTGCGAATAACGACTAGGAACGGTCGAAATCGCTACGGTGATCCCTTTTTCTGCTACGACTTCCGCCAATTGATCCATTCCATAGACATAACGCCCACTAATGGTCTGACCAATCATTTCTGGATCATTGTCAAAAACCGCGACCACGGAAAGATTTTCATTTCTGCGAAAATTGTTGTTGGCTAACGCTTTTCCTAAATTTCCATAACCAATCAAGGCGATTTTTTTCTCTTCATTGGTTTCTAAGATATAGCTCAATACCTCAATCAGATAAGGAACATCATAGCCATAGCCACTTCTGCCCAATTCTCCTAGATGAGAAAAATCTCGGCGGATCGTGGCTGAAGGAACTTGCGTGATTTCTGCAAACTCTTTTGATTTGATTCGCTGAATACCAGAGGCATCCAGTAATTTTAAGTGTCGTAAATAAGCTGGCAAACGTTTTGCCGTCGCTTTCGGAAGTTTTTTATCTCTTAATGCTTCCATCCTGTCCACCCTCCTTGTTAAATGATTCACATATTGAGTGTAGCATGTTCCATTTTCAATAGCAAGAAAATATTCACAAACTCTCTCACTCGATGAAAAACGACCACAAATGTTCAAAAACAGTTGTGGTCGTAGCATTAAAATCGGGGTTTTATTATAAAAATTCAGCGAATTCCGTTGCTGCTTTTTCTTGATTTGCCGTGATTGCTTCCAGTTTCAACCCAGCCATCGCACGTTCCATCATCCCTTCGATATCGAGACGTTCTTCATATTGGTGGACCTTATCCAGTCTTGGGCGCGTCTTTGGTTGAGGAGGTGCAAAGATTGTGCAGCAATCCTCAAATGGCTGAACTGATAATTCAAAGGTATCAATGGCTTCGGCAACTTCAATGATTTCCAATTTGTCCATCGTTGCCACTGGGCGCACGATCGGCGTATTGGTTACTTCATTTATGGCGACCATGCTATGCAAAGTTTGTGAAGCCACTTGTCCTAATGATTCACCATTTAAGATGATCAAGCCATGACGAGCTTCCCGAATCGCATCCGTCAAACGCAGCATCATCCGACGGGTGATGGTCATCCAATAGCCTTGTGGCACACGATTTTTGATTTCTTCTTGGATTTCTGTAAACGGAACTTCGATAAACTGGATGCTTCCCACATAAGGCGCAAGCTTCTTCGTTAAATCTTTGGCTTTTTGCAACGCTTGTTCACTCGTATAAGGAGGACTTGCGAAATGGACCGCTTCGATCTCAACGCCGCGTTTCATGGCAAAGTAGCCTGCAACTGGCGAATCAATACCGCCAGAAAGCATCAACATTCCCTTTCCGCTGGTGCCCACTGGCAGCCCAGCGGCTCCTTGGATCGTTTCATAAGACAAATAAGCGCCATCGATCCGTATTTCTACACGCAAATTGATGTCTGGTTTTTTCATTTGGACTTTGATATCAGGAAAACGGTCGATCACCGCATTACCTAAGGTCAAATTCAACTGGTTGCTATCTTGCACAAACGAATGATCACTGCGCTTGGCTGTGATTTTGAAGGTCTCAACGCCCGTATAGATCTCTGCCATGACGTCTTGAACGGCTTTCTTTAATACTTCGATATCTTTTTCGACCCGAATGCTGGGGGAAAAGTTTTGAATCCCAAAGACTTTTTGCAGCTTAGGAATGATCTCTTGGCTGTTTTCACCGTTCAATAGCAAGTGCATGCGATCTCGCTCAGCATGAACTTTGACATGGGGATAATCTGCTAAGGTACGTTTGACGTTTGAAGCTAATTGCATAATAAAACTACGACGATTTTTGCCCTTTGTTGACAGTTCGCCATAACGAACCATGATTTCTGAATAATTCACGAGAAAACTCCTTTGATTTGGATTGATTTTATAGTGGTCTGTCGTGCTTAATTGATTTTCGAAAATTTTTGGTACAACTGGTGGAAGACGATCAGAAACTGCTCGACTTCTGCCATTGTATTGCTCTCATCTAAACTGATACGAACAGCCGATGTTGCTAACTGTTCTGGAACGTGCATCGCATGAAGCGTACTGCTGGCCATCTTTTTACGGGAGGAACAAGCACTCGTCGTCGAAAGATAGATCTGCTTTTCTTCAAAGGCATGGACTAAGACTTCTCCTCGGATCCCTTTTAATGAAAAACAAAGTATGTGCGGCGCAAACCCTTCTGTGCCAGAAAAAAGCGTAACTTTCTCGTACCCAGCCAGTGCTTCTTGCAAATAGCCTTTTAATGATTGAACATGGTTCGG
Organism: Enterococcus sp. DIV1083b; assembly: GCF_051713705.1. Classification (NCBI taxonomy): domain Bacteria; kingdom Bacillati; phylum Bacillota; class Bacilli; order Lactobacillales; family Enterococcaceae; genus Enterococcus; species Enterococcus sp. DIV1083b. The sequence continues at coordinate 676,273 of NZ_JBIOQJ010000001.1, read as the reverse complement.
CTTTTCAGCCTTTTGTTCTGTCGCTAAACGTAGGGCTTTTGCCATAGCAACGATTGCTGGTACATTTTCGGTGCCGCTCCGCTGGTTTTGCTCTTGCCCACCGCCGGTCATCAATGGCGCCAGCTTACGGCCTTGTTTCCAATAGATAAAGCCTGCGCCACGAGGTCCATGAAATTTATGCGCAGAGAACACGGCAAAATCGACCCGCTCATTGAACCATTGTTCTTGCGGCACCTTTGTGATGGCTTGGACGGCATCTACATGGAAATGGATCGTTGGATGGTCCGCTAGCACAGCTGCGATCTCATGGATCGGTTGGATCGACCCTACCTCATTATTGACCGCCATCACCGAAACCAAAATCGTTTCTTTGCGAATCAGGTTTGCTAATTCAGACACGTTGACAAAGCCTTGGGCATCGACAGGCACAACACTGACCTCAAACCCTAACTCGGCTAATTGAGCCGCTGTTTCACTGACGGCAGGGTGTTCAATACTGGAAATAATCAGGTGATTCCCATAGGCTTTTTTCGCTAAAGCAGTCCCTTTGATGACCCAGTTGTCTCCTTCAGTCCCCCCACTGGTAAATGCGATCTCTTTGGAAGAAACGTTTAACAGATCGGCGATCTGCTGACGAGATTGCTGCAGCAGACGATTGGCTTGATTTCCTAAATCATGCAGGCTTGAGGGATTGCCGATAATTCGCTGACTGACTTGGACATATGTATTTAAAGCTTGTGGATAAATAGCGGTTGTTGCACTGTTGTCAAAATAGATCAATGATAGGACCCTTTCTCTAAAAAAATTCTTTCCCATTATAACTGCTCTTGAGCTGAGTTTCAAGGTGACTCGTCGGCTTTGGCTTTTTTTAAAGGAAACTTTTCCTTCCTTCGTAAGCGGTACTCATGCAGCGAGCCATTCTTTCCATGAAAAAAGCCAGTCAGTTTTTCACTGCTGGCTTTCGTATTATACTAAGTCGCGGTTATTGAAGTAGAAGTTTTCGATCCGTTTGAAGGCACCTGGTTCTACTCGTTCCAACGCTGTGCCGATTTCATCTAGCGCATCTTGATAGCGATATTCTTTACTGAACAAGTAAAGTGATTTGTCGATCGCTGCCTTGATATCTGGATGAGAATGACGATAGCGGTTGGCATATTGCATCATTTGCTCAGTCAATGCCGCAGCATCCACTAAGTCTTTTGTTTGTTCATCTAAAAGATCAAGATCTTCTTCACAGACAGAAACCAATTTATTGATTTCTTGCATGTTAATGCGAATCTTGTTCAATTCTTTGCCTAATTCTTCGACACGATCCGTTGCCACGAAGAAGAATTCTAAATACTCGCCTGGCAAACCAGGTAAGCGTTGTTTCTCAACAAACCGTTTCAAGTTGCGTAGACGGAATTCGAAGCTTTCCACTTTTTCTTGTGCAACTTTTTCGCCACGACGTAATTCCGCAAGAGAATCATCGATTTCAACTTGCTGGCTTTCCACATCATCCAAAATCTTGTAGGCATCTTTGTAGAAGCTTTGCACTTCTGAATAAGGAATCTCATGTTTTTCCAATTTCGGTAAGTACTCGTTGTTGCGGCGAGCCAATTCGTCCACTTCGGTTTGGAAGCCGCGAACGCGACCCAATTCATTATGATTCAAAGTATAGCTTTGCGCCGTATGATCCAACTCGATCAACAACTGACGGTTGTTCTTCGTTGCGTGGTCAATGTAGTCTTCGATGATCTGACGATTTTTCATGACATATTTCTTGGCATTGATCTCACGTTCCATCACCGTATACAAGGCATCGATATCACTTGCAGTATCACGGCTTGCCACTTCAACGGAAGCGACTTCTGTTTTCGCTAGATCGTTCATGGAGTTTTCAACCCGTTTTTTCACACGGTTGATTTCTTCTTGGAAGTTTGCTTCTGGGAACACATATTTTTGTTCTAATAATTTTTTATAACCTTCTTGGATTTCTTTCAACTGATCAGGGAAGGTACGATTTAATTCTTCGTACGCCGCTGGGATCCGTTTCATTAGGTCTTCCACTTCATAGGTGTGTTTTTCCGCTTGGTCTAACACTTCCCGTGCTTCCACAGGATCGCCTGAAGTATTTAAGGTAACAAATTGGGTGAACTCAATTTCAATGTTTTTGATTTGTTTTTGCAGCTCATTGTAAGCAGGACCGAATTCTTCGCCTTGATCCCGCAGCTTCTTCTTCAAGTCTTCGTAAACGTCCAGCGCTTTTTGGACTTCCAGTGAATTTCGTTCTTCACTTTCTCGTAATTCTTTCAGGCCTGCGCGAATCTCTTCCACTTGGCGTTCCATCTCGTCCATGGTCGCTTCGGCTTGGACGATCGCCCCTTTTGCTTTAAAAAAGCGGATGCGTTCGTTCAGCTCTTCCACTTCAAAGATTTGACTTTCAAGTTCAGCAAAAGATTTTGTGGAGATATCTGTCCATTGTTGGTTCCACTCACGGAAGGTGTTTTGACTTTGACCAACCAAGTGCATTCTTTTTACTTCATCGACTTCTTCGATCACCGGCAAGTCAAACAGATTTTCTTTGCGTTTTTCCAAGTCATTCAGCTTTTCTTGGTTTTTCTTCCGCATGAAAAAGCCAATTGCATACAAGACCGCCGCAATGATGATGATGGCAATGACAATTCCAAAGATGATATTAGTTCCCATTTTGTGGTTCCTCCAATTTTCAAATATACATGTTTCGTCTAAAACCTGCTGATCAGCAGATTGATTGATAAGTTCGTTGAGTATAAAAAGGACAGATAGTCCCTTTATAAAAAAGCATCTACGCTAGATTATAGCATAAAGAAAAAAATCAAGCATTAGATTGAGGCAAAAAAGATCGACTTTTTTCGCATCGAATAAAATAAATCACGGCTTTTCCAGCGATAATGAAAACAAATCGTGAAATTTACATCAACAAGTGACTTTTTTTCTGATTTTTCCGATTTTTTTCAAGAAACCGCTTGATTTCTCCCTATTGAAACTGTACTCTAGTAAAAAGCTTGAACAGGAGTAATGTCAAATGAAAGTAGCAAAATTCGGAGGCAGTTCCCTTGCCTCAGCCGAACAAGTCGAAAAAGTTGTTGCGATAATTGAAAGTGATCCTAAAAGACGGTTTGTTGTTGTTTCAGCGCCTGGTAAGCGTTCCAGCGACGATCAGAAAGTCACCGATCTGTTACTAGCTGTCTGTACCCGTCTGTGTGCCCAAGAAGAAATCACTGATTTAATAGAAGAAATCTATGCCCGCTATACAGCGATCGCCGCCCCCTTTGGTATCGAACAAGTCCATTTAGATCGCATCTGGCAATCATTGGCGGCTTTTCAAACACTGCCTACCCAAGACAATCCGCATCTTTATGATACAGTCTTGGCAAGCGGCGAAGACAACAACGCCAAATTGATCGCAGGGATTTTACAAAGCCGTGGGTTAGCTGCTCGCTACATGAATCCGCAAGAACTTGGGCTGCTGGTGACGGATGAACCTCAAAACGCCCGTATCTTGAACAAGTCGTACGCCAAGATTGCACAATGGCGCGACAGTCCTGAAATCTTAGTGATTCCTGGCTTCTTTGGCTACACAGAAGCGGGCAAGATCTGTACCTTCTCTCGAGGAGGATCAGATATTTCTGGTGCCATCGTGGCGGCTGGTCTGCAAGTAGAATTGTACGAAAACTTTACCGATGTCGATGGGATTTTTTCTGCTCATCCAGGCTATGTTCATCATCCAGAGTCCATCAAAGAAGTGACCTACCGAGAAATGCGAGAGCTGTCTTATGCAGGCTTTACTGTGTTGCACGATGAGGCGTTGATGCCTTCATACCATGCGAAAATTCCCGTGGTGATCAAAAACACCAATAATCCAAGTCATCCTGGTACCTTGATCACCAACCAGAGAGACAATTTGGATCAGCCCGTGATCGGCGTTGCCAGTGACGAAGGCTTTTGTATGATCTATATCCGCAAATACTTGATGAACCGCGAAGTTGGGTTCACGTTACGGGTCTTAGAGATTTTCCGTGAATTTGATTTAAATTATGAACACATGCCTTCAGGAATCGATGATATCTCGATCATTATGCGCTCCAACCAGTTGAATCCAGTATTGGAAGAAGAACTGCTGCGCAAGATCGCCTACGAGATCGATCCCGATGAACTGCGAATGACCCACGATCTATCCATGGTCGTCGTCGTTGGTGAAGGAATGCGTCAACGAGTCGGGATCACTGCCGACAGTACCGCTGCCCTTGCGCGGAAAAATATCAACTTAGAGATGATCAACCAAGGGTCCTCTGAGGTCAGCATCATGTTCGGTATCCACAAAGAACAAGAAAAAGCCGCTGTCAGAACCCTTTACTACACTTTCTTTGATTAAACCAAACGTGCCAGTTGCACCACTCCTTTTGCTGATAAGCAATCGGAACAGGCAACTGGCACGTTTGGTTTTTATTCTGACGATTCTTGGGCTTGTTTTTGTGCCAATTGGCGGTTGATTTCTGCCTTGATTCGCGGTTCAGGAGCAAACCGTTCTTCCCAATCGCTCGGCTTCATGACTTTGTGGGTCTCAGGATCATAATGAGGCTGCCCATCTGGAAAAAGTTTCCCCATGTTGGCGTCATGAACGATAGCCAGAATCGGCGCTGGATCGACCCCTAACAGTGAAAAAGAGCCATAGGTAAAATACAGTAGATCACAAAGCGCATCGACTTGTTCTACTAGAGAATCACTGACAGGCTGTTGTTTGGCAGCCAACTTGGCTTGGGCTTGATCGATCGCTTGATGCAAATGCTCCAGACCTGCTTGAAAGGTCTCTTCGTCATTGTTGCTGGCAGCATAAAGGAACTCAACTAATTCTTCAATTTTAAAACCAGCACGAAACTGGGCTTTTTCCGCTGAAAAAGCTTGTGGATATGGCGGTCGCGTTGGATCAAAGGTTTTATGAAACTCTTCCGTCATTTCAAATGGACTCATTTTGCTCGCTTCTTTCTGCTTTTTCTCATGGTTCTGTTTTATGGTTCTGCGCTGTCTTCTACGTTGCTTCATAGATTGGCTACTTGCTTATTTTTTTATTCCCTGGCTTGGGCATCCTCGGCAATAATGCCAAAATGGATTAAGGCTTTCTTGATGCCGTCATGATCGTTGGTATCCGTCACAAAGTCAGCACTGGCTTTAGTGATGGGCTGGGCATTGCCCATCGCAACGCCGATCCCCACGCCTTCTAACATTTCCACATCATTAAAATGATCCCCAAATGCCATCGCTTCTTCCATCGCGATCCCTTCATAGGCCAAAAACTCTTTGATGCCTTTGATTTTCGAACCGTTTTTCGGCACGATGTCAACAGAATAGGCATTGGATCGCTTAAAATCACATTGCGGCAGCTTGGACCGTAATTTTTCGCGCTCTGATTCAGGGCTCAGCATAATGCACTGATAGATGGGCTCTCGTAAAATGTCCAACGATTCATAGCGCTTGGCGTTGCGATTGGGACTAAAACGCTGCAAGACTTTTTTTAAAAAACCGACGGGAAATTTTTTGGGCACATAGCGTAAGTAGCGCTGCATGACGGGTGATTGGCTTAAGCGGATCGTTAAGCTGCCAGCCACTTGGGTTTCTCCGCCAAACATGACTTGGCGGTAATTTTCATCTGCGTATTCTACGATCGCTTCCAGTGTTTGTTTTGGAAAAGGTTTGGCATAAATCAAGTTTTCCTTCGTGTAGACATATTGGCCGTTATAGGTGATAAACATGTCTAACGACAAGTAATCAATCACCTTCTCTAAATCAACCGGACCACGTCCGGTGGCAATGCCGCAGAGGACGCCATTGGCTTGGGCTTGTTTGATGGCTTCACGGGTACTGGCAAGCGCCTTGCCGTTGCTGGCAATCAGCGTGCCATCAATATCAAAAAAGATTGCTTTTATCATATGACTCCTCAAAATAATTTCAACTGATTAGGATTTAATGCTTCGTAATCGATCTGCAGCGCATCGATCAATGCGCGAGCATTGTCAGCGGCATCACGACCGGCATTATTATTGAAGACCACTGCGACTTCTTTGGCATTGGCTTCGATGGCTTGGACTGCGTGTTTTAACTCCGTTAGTTCGGCTTGGTCATAACGATACAAGGTCCGCAGATTTTTGGCATCTGGTCCCGTCGCTGTCCAGCCGCTGTCGTTGCGTCCGTGAAAACGGCACAGGACAAACTCTGGATTGGTCACGGTTGGATCAAGGGGAATGGTGGTCGATAGCTTTTTTGGCTGATCAACAACTACTAAGGAAAACTGCTTTCGCTTCATATAATCGATCATTCCCGGATACAGTTTCGGCTGATACCAGCTGCTGTCTCTCAGCTCGATCGCCACTGGATAGCCCGCAAACCATTCTCGCACTTGGTCTAAATAGGCAACATTTTCTTTCGTACATTTAAAGCTGTTGGGAAACTGCGCCAATAGGCAAAAGAGTTTGCCTGCTTCTACCATTGGCGCGATCGCTTCTTTATAAAGCTGCAGTGCTTCGGTCATGGTCAACTGATCTGGCAAATCCCCTTGGGTGGTCACACTTTGATGGACTTTCAACACAAAGCGGAAATTTTCGGGAATCTGGGTCAACCAGTTGCGCACGTCTTTTTCTTTTGGCAAAAAATGATAGGTGGTATCCAGCTCAACTAACGGAAAATAACGGGCATACTCAAATAATTTCGAGTTTTTTCTTTGCACGAGACTGCCATGTTCACTAAATGTGGTACAACCAATTCGAATCATTTTTTCCCATCGCTCCTTGTTTTCTTATTTTAATAGTATACAATAGTTTTGAGTTAAGAGTAAATAAATCATTGCAGGTGATGAAAAAATGAAACGAATTCTCGTGTTGCACACTGGCGGCACCATCGCCATGAAAGAAGACACCCTGACAGGCGGCGTCAGCCCTGATGTCAGCAATCCGCTGATGGATGCACCGATCCACATTGACGACGATGTTGAATTGATCGTCGAAGACATTTTTAATATTCCCAGTCCTCATATGACCCCAAAAGAAATGCTGCAGCTGAAAGAACGTATCCAGCTGGCGCATTTAAGCGGTGTCGATGGGGTCGTGATCACTCACGGAACCGATACGCTGGAAGAAACAGCCTTCTTTTTAGATACCACGATCGGCGGTCAGTTACCGATCGTGGTGACTGGCGCCATGCGCTCAAGTAATGAAATCGGCAGTGACGGGCTTTATAACTTTGAAAGTGCGATTCGGGTGGCGAAATCACCTGATGCCTTAGGAAAAGGCGTCTTAGTCGTGATGAACGATGAGATCCATTCCGCACGTTATGTTACGAAGACCCACACCACCAATATTGCGACATTCCGCACCCCGACATTAGGTCCGATCGGCTTAGTCACAAAGCACCGTATCTTGTTCATGCAAGAGCTGTTAAATAACCGCCATTTGGATGTTGATCGTGTCGATGGTCTGTTTCCGATCGTCAAAGCCTATGCGGGAATGACTGGGGAATTGTTCGATGCTTTAGCCGACTCGCTGATCGATGGACTAGTGATCGAAGCTTTAGGCGCTGGCAATCTGCCGCCGCAGACCATAGAGCCTTTGAAAAAACTGATTGCTAGAAACATTCCAGTCGTCTTAGTTTCTCGCTGCTTCAACGGAGTTGCCGAGCCGGTCTATGACTACTTAGGCGGCGGGATCGAATTGCAAGCTCTTGGGGTGATTTTCTGCAATAGCATCAATAGCCAAAAAGCCCGCATCAAATTGCTGATAGCGAAAAACCGTGGGTTGACCATGGATGAACTGCCTGATTTCATGGAGAATTAACCAAACAAAAACCCTTTTGCCGTTCCGCTAATGGAGGCAAAAGGGTTGTTTTATTTTTCTCGCCAAGTAAAGATGGCTTCGCAGTAAGTATCCTCACCGATCTTGATCTCGTGGATCGTTTGCAGCGGCACAGCCTCGCCGGCTTCATCGACTGTCTTCTCATTGATTTGAAAATGGCTTTCGATCAAATGGCCGTAAGCCACTTCCCGATCAAAACGGATCGTCACTTGTGTCACTTCATGTTTTGTTAAAAACTCATAGCCTAAGACGTCCATCAGCCAATTGAAATACATGGCATTGTTGACATGCTGATTGCTATCAATATCGTAGAAACGCACCCGATACGGCAAAAATTGTCCTTGCGTGATAGGGGTGATCTTCGGATAGCGTTTGATTCGCTTGATTTTTTCACTGCCAAAAGGCGCCACGATCTCATCTGGTACACTGCTGACTTTGCGCGTCTCAGGGTCCATCAACGCAAAAACCGCCTCGATTTTGACCAGTTCCGTTCCATCTTCTGCCAATAACCAAAAGTAACGGTAGCAGAAAAATTTATTGTATTCTCTCGCCTGGGTCGCCACTTGGATCTGCTCCCCTACGCGCGGCAAACGAGTCACCGTTATGTGATAGCTGGTGATGATCCAGGTCAAGCCATAACTAGTGATGACTTCTGGTCCGCGGTTTAACGCCGCACTTTGTTCTTCTGATGTCTTGATGGCGATGCCTAGCATGGCCGGAAACGTCATCGTTTGGTTGACATCACATTCATAATACGCCACTTCATGCGTGGTTTGATACTTTGCTGCCATAGTTCTAATTGCCTCCTAAAAACGACTCAATATTTCATCGACAGTTGGTCCATAGCTTTCGCCAAATTGATTCAAATGGACCAATAAATAATACAATTGATACACTGGCAGTCGCTCTTGCCAATCCTCATCTAATGGATAGACTGCTTGATAGCCTTCCAAAAATTCCTGACGAAAACCACCGAAGAGCTGGGACATCGCAATATCCATTTCTCGATCCCCATAAGTGACTGCTGGATCAAGAAACACTGGTTCTCCTTGTTGATCAAACAGCACATTCCCCCGCCAAAAATCACCGTGTAATAAAGCAGGTGTGACGCTGCGATCACGCCAATCCTCATGCAAAAATTCTTTCAAACGCAGATAAGCGGCTTCCCGTTTGGCATGCCAGCGATTACCCAGCTTCGCTAATTCGACTTGCACATCCAAACGGCAGACTGTATAAAAATCAAGCCAATCGGTGGTTTTCGGATTGACTTGCGGCAAAAAGCCGATGTAATTGTCTTCGTAAAACCCAAAAGACTCCTGCGTCTGCTGATGAAGCCGAGCTAAGCTTTGACCTAAGCGTCGCTGCTGTCCTTCCCCACCATCGATCCATTCCATCAATAAAAATGCCCTCTCTTTAGTCTGACCGAGATGTTCGATTTTTGGCACCCGCACGAAAGGGGCTAATTCAGCTAAGCCGTTGATCTCTGCTTGAAAGAACACCGATGAAACATGAGGATGGGTCTTTAAAAAAAAGCGATTTTCTGCTGTAGTGAAACGATACGTTTGATTGACATCCCCACCACTGATGGGCGTCAGCGAGCCGGTCATCCCGATTGCTGCGAACAATGCTTCCTCCATACGGATCTCCCTTTCTTTACTCAGTCAGTTGGGCATTCAAATACGCTTGCTCTTCTTTCGTCAGCCCTAGTCCCTGCAGGAGATACTGATCGACCGAACCGAAGTGCTGATCGATCGCAGCCAAGCTTTCATCAAGAAAACTCTCTTTGGCACTCATCAAAACCGTAATCGCCGTTAACAGCTCTTGCGGCAAATGCTGGGTCATTGGGGCAAATTTTTCTTTTAGCATTGGGGCTAAATAGCGATTGGTCGCTAAATAATCTTCTTTGATCGTCGCTGGTGCCACAGCCAACACATGCAGCAATAAAAAGGCGCCAAAGCCTGTGCGATCTTTGCCGGCGGTACAGTGGAACAAGGTTGCTCCTTCGCCTTCCGCATTGTCGATCACATGATCAAAGAACTGCCGATATTGTTGGCGGGCATAGTCGCTTTCAACAAAGTGACGGTAGACTTTTTTCATCTGCTCTTCGGCATCTTCCCCATCTTCCAAGCGCTGCTTCAAGCTTTCTGGCGACAAGGAAACCATCGTTTCGTCTTCTTTGAAAATAGGTAAAAAAAGCTGCTTTGCTGTGGCGATCGGTCGATCAGGTTGTGCATTGGCTTCAGCGATGGAGCGAAAATCAATGACCTGATTGACCCCATAGTTTGCCAGTACTGCTTGATCTGAAGCAGTCAATTCATTGATCGCCGCACTGCGGATCAATTTTTTTCGTTTGATCGTCGTGCCGTTTGTCGTTTGATAGCCGCCAAGTTCTCTGACGTTTGCTGCTCGTTCTAGTTGAATCAATTGTGTCATTGCTTATCCCTCCCGCGATGTTCTAGTTAAAAGTATAGCAGAAACTTCGCTATTAAGGGCACTGAAACCTAGATTTTTCTATGAGCTGAGCTTTAACGGACAAAAAAAGAAAGACCACACGCAGTCTTTCTTTGCTTTCGCTTGTTACAAAACGTTTCTATTCGGCTTCGATCACGGCGGCGGAATCATCTAAGATCGAACGATCCAGTTCGTTGATACGACTACTGGTCACCATTCCTGCAACCATACTGTCGCTGACATTAACGAGTGTCCGTGCCATATCGATCAATGGTTCAACAGAAATAACTAAGCCTACGATGGCGATCGGCAAGTTCATTGAGCCTAAGACGATCAATGAAGCAAAGGTTGCGCCACCGCCGACACCAGCAACACCGAATGAGCTGATCGTAACTACTGCAACTAGCAGCAGGATAAACTGCCAATCAAAGACATTGATCCCAACCGTTGGTGCAACGATCGTTGCCAACATCGCTGGATATACACCCGCACAGCCGTTTTGACCAATCGATAACCCAAAGCTGCCTGCAAAGTTAGCCGTGGCTTCATCAACACCTAACGCTTTGGTTTGGGTTTCGATGTTCAATGGCAAGGCTCCCGCACTTGAACGAGAAGTAAAGGCAAAGCTCAAGACTGGAAAAGCCTTTTTGAAATACGTTACTGGATTGACCCGAACAGCGATCAGCAATAATGAATGAACAAGTAAGACCAAAATCAAAGCCGCATAAGAGGCGATGATAAATTTGCCTAAGTTCAAGATGGCTTCAAAATCACTTGAAGCTAATACGTTTGTCATCAATGCCAAAACGCCATAAGGTGTCAGGCGCAAAACTAACGTGACGATACGCATCACGATTTTATATAAGCTGTCCATCAAATTCGCAAAAGTTTCCGCTTCTTTCGGTGATTTACGTTTGACACCAAGAAAGGCGATCCCCACAAAGGCTGAGAAAATCACGACCCCGATCGTACTTGTCGAACGAGTACCCGCAAAGTCGGCGAAGACATTGCTTGGGATGAAGGAAACGATTTGTTGTGGGATCGATAGGTCTTGGACTTGTGTCGAACGTTCCGCTAATTCTGCGATCCGCGCTGTTTCCGTTGCCCCTTCGGTAAAGCTGGCACCGTCAAGACCAAAGACCATGACCATCACGATCCCGATCAAGGCAGCGATCGCCGTTGTCCCTAGCAAAGTCGCAAGAACCGTAAAACTGATCTTCTTGATTTTTTCGCTTTCTTTCATCTTGGTGAAAGCACCAACGATCGAAACGAAGATCAAGGGCATGATCAGCATTTGCAAGAGAGCTACATAGCCGCTACCGACCATCGTGATCCAGTCAAGAGCTTGCGTGACAACGTCAGAGCCTGTCCCAAAAATCAGCTGCAGCACGCCACCAAAAACGATCCCGACGAACAACGCCGCAAAGACCCGCGTAGAAAACTTCACGTGACGCTTTTGCAATAAGTAGAACCCATAAATAAGGGCAGCAAAAAGTAGAACAACAATAATAGTTAACAGATTTGTCATTTGAATCCTCCTTTTGTTCAATAAACATGACAAAGTCTGTCAGAGGAAGTAAAGGTTCCCAGTGACCATTCTTCAACAGTTCACTCTAATGAGACGTGTGGCATCATTAGTGACTATTCCATTTTAAAGAAGTTTGCTTCATCTTACAATAAATAAGTTCCCACTTTTCTAGGATGGTACCGCTTTTTTGTCAGAAAATAAAAAAAGAACCGTTACCGCAACCCCACACTGTTAGGATTTCTACTTTCCTAACGGTTGGATTGCGGCAACTGGTTCGTTATTTTTTCATTTCATTTTTTTGAAAAGTTTCAGAGAATATTCAAGAGGTCAATAGAAATTGCTGACTTACGCCAATGCCCCCATTGGGTCCCAAGGTGCTAAGACTGTTGGTTCTGCTTCAAAGGCAGCCAATTGTTCTGCTGTCAGGAACTCTTTGCGAACCACGATTTGATAGGTGTATTCATCCATCCACGCATCGCTCATAACGAAGAAGCCATTCGTTCCGACTTTTTCACCCCAGCTGTTTTCGACTTTCCATTTGGTTGATTCGCCGTCGATCAAGTCAACGCCAGTCAAGACCATCGCGTGGGTCATTAAGCTTTCGCCAAAATCTAAGCGTTCTGCTTTGGTCATCGTAAAGTCGATGTCAAATAGGTCGTTGATATCATACGCATCTAATGCCATGATCCCAGTATCTCTGGTAGAAGATTGACCGACATCACAACCGAACCACACGGACTCCCCTTGTTCCAATTGAGCGATCGCTAATTTTTTGAAGGTCGGCATATCGACGTTCAAGTATTTGACTTCTTTGCCGCCAACCACGTTGCCTAGCATTTCTACGGTATACGATTGATTGTAAGGCTTGTCGGCAGTTGGTGCGTTGATGATGCTGACATAATCGTCAAGGTCCACCCCGACATATTTTTCATAAAAGCTTTGCGGTGTTAAGTTGCGATCAATGTGATAGTTTTTGTCTTCATCACGGTATTCAAAATCAAAGGTTTCTGGCGGTGTGCCTAAAGAAGTCGCTAAGAAACGATAAATGTCTTCCAACATCGCTTCTTTGGCTGTTTGGATGTCTTCAGCTGTTTTGCCTTCAGCCACTAGCTGACGCAAAGCAACCGCATCTTTACGCAGTTTTTTGTTCAAGTAATTGTTTAGGTCACGAGAATTGGAAGAGTTGCTGCTTTCTGGCATGACCGTTTTTGGTACGACACCATATTTTTGGAAAATCGAAACGATCATGTCCCATTGCCCACCATCTTGTTGTGGTGTTTGCAATAAGAAAGCAACTTTGCGACTTGTTAAAGGCTCGTTGGCAGTTGCTAAAATATTTTCGTAGAAATAGTTGGCTTTTTCGTATTTGTCCCAAAAGAAGGTATGGTTTTGCGACAATTCAAATTCTTTTAAATTGAAATCATTCAGCATCTTATGACGGAATGTATTCAATGCGGCAAACATCCAGCAGCGGCCTGATTGTTTTTGGTTTGAGACTTTCCCGGTTGTCACATCAACTGAAAAAACTGGCACATTGTTGACTTTTGCTGACACGTTTTCCGCAGAAGCGGTGATCCCATTTTTCACAACACTCCGTTGCAGTGCCGTTTGTTTATTATTGTCTTGATACGCTTGCGCAAAGGCAGCGGTGGTCTTTTTTGAAATTTCTGACATATTTCTTCATCCTTTCACTTTCCGTTCCTTCCATTTTACGCCTCTGCCTCTCAAATAACAACCGCTCCTAGAAAAATGAAAGGATCATCTTTCTAAGAGCGGTTGCTCGTATCAAGGATTTAAAGAGTTAGCATCAAAAGCAAAAAGCCAAGTAAAACAAAGGATAGTCCTCGTTCAAATCGTGCATAAAGGAAGCGGATCGGACGACTAGCTAGCAAGATCGTCAGTAAAACACTGGCTAACACCAACGTCACAAAGCCTAATACCGACAGGTTCAAGTCGGTGATGGCTAATGCCCGCAAGCCCTTGATGAAGATCCCCTGTAAAAGATAGACCAGCAGGGTGTTTTTGCCCCACTTCGTAAAAAAGAGGTGCTCTCTGGGCACGAGGCTCAGAAAGCCGATGATCCCCATCAGCCCGATCACGAAAAAGACCGCACGCAATGGACCGCCGAACAACGGATAGCTCAAGTAATCGTCATAAGGCTTGGAACCAAAAACCATGTACTTGTTCATCCCATGAAAAAACGCGATAAAGGTGTAGATGATCGGTAAGAAAAGCAAACTGATAGTCCGAATCTTTGGTTTCAATAAAAAGCGCATCTCATTTTTGGGAAAATAAAACCCGATGATGAAAAACGGCAAAAAGACAAAGGTCCGCTGCAAGGTCAACACTTGATTTAAAAATGGCACGTAGCCAGCGAAGATACTCAAGCCGATACTCAGCAAGATCGCCTGCTTTTTGGACATTTTTCGAAAGACCAGCAAGGAGAGCTGCCAAAAGAACATGCTAAGCAAAAACCAAAGTGCCCATTGCGGATTCAACAGTTGGATTTTTAACGACTCCCGTAGACCGATCAACCAGTAATAGACGGTGTAAAACACCTGAAAGAAGACATAAGGCAGCAAGAACTTTTTCATCAGCTCACGTAGCTTGTGTCCCTTCGTCAACGGTTTGGCAAAGTACCCAGCCAGAAAAACAAAAGCTGGCATATGGAAAGTGAAGATAAAATAATATAGGTCATGATAAAACTTCTGATCGCCGATAAAAGGCTGTAGTAAGTGACTGAAGACGACCAAGATCATCAGTAAAAATTTTGCATTATCAAAGTAAGCCGTTCTTTGCGATTGGCTCATAAAAAGTTCCTCCTCTAAGTTGTATCTGTCAAAGGATACCTGATCCATGAAACAGAACTGTAACAAGCTATTTACTTTTTCCTAACGATTCTTGTTCATTTGATTACCAGTTGCTATTTTGTATACTTTGTATTAATATATATAATACAAAGGAGCTGTCTTCGATGATATTTGATATTCAAACTCAAAGCAACCAACCGATCTACCAGCAGTTGCGGGAACAGATCATTGTCGGTATCGCAAAAGGCGATTTATCCGCTGGCGAATTGCTACCATCCGTCCGTCAATTAGCCGAAGAGATCGGCATCAATACCATGACGATCTCAAAAGCCTACAATTCCCTCAAAGAAGAAGGCTTGTTAGTCACGGATCGCCGTAAAGGAACCGCCGTTGCCGCACCACCACCGTTTACTTCTGGACAAGAAGCGGAGTATCGCCAAAACTTGCAGCTGCAGCTAGCAACCGCTCTCTTACACGGCAAAAGCAAGCAAGCGCTTTTAACGGATGTTCAACAACTGCTGGACCAATTTCCTGAAAGGAATGAATGCAAATGACCTATCTTTTTTTCATTATTGCTCTTGTCCTCTGTGGGACGACCGCATTTGGTTTACGCTTGATCAGTAAACCCCACAAAAATGTTTTACTCGAAAATACCCTTGCCCCTGAGCATCTGGATGATCCTAGCGTCCACAGCTTGATCACAGAATTTCGCAAGCGTATCTTACAAATCGTTGGTACATTTAGTGTAGCAAGTCTCCTTTTTTTGTTCAATTTATCTGACTCCATCATCCTTACCCTGTTCTGGCTTTATATGGCCGCTTTGCTTGGGACAGCTTACCTGGTGCAAGTGCATTACATTGGAAAAATGCGGCAATTGATCCTTGCCAAAGGATGGGAACTACCTATCGATCCGATTCGGATCGATACAAAACTCGTTCAAGCCAAAAATAAACGGATGCTGCCGTGGTATAGCCTCGTTCCTGCGGGGATTTTGTTGATGATCAGTTTGTACCAAGCATGGCAGTTGCCTGATCTTTCTACAGGATACTTGATGGGCGGCGTCTCCTTAGCAACTTTTGCGCTGTTCGTCTATCTCTGGGTGATCATCAGCCACTTACCCGTTCGCGGGATCAGCGGTGATTCAGCTATCGACCAGCACATCAATGATTTAACAAAGCGCTATTGGTCCTTATTGATCGCTGTCACTTGTACCATTACGCTACTCTTGTTGACTGTCCCGCTGGCATCCATGTCCGCTACTGGAGCATTCAGTACTATCCTCTTAGTGCTCTTTGTTGTTTTGGTTGTTTTCTTGATCGTCTTTACCTTCTTCTTGTTGCTAGATCTGCGTAAAAAACAAGATCAGCTCTTAGAACCAGCAGGACAACCGCGCTATTATGGTGAAGATGCTTACTGGCGATATGGTTGTTACATCAATCCTAATGATGCGCGACTGTTCGTTCCTGACCGTGTCGGGATGAATATCGGCATCAATCTAGGCAAACGTAGCGGACAAATCGTCTCAGGTATCACCGCTGTCTTCTTACTTGTATTAATGGTCGGTACCATCATTCCGATGTATCGCTTAGATTTCGCTCCTGATGCGATTACCGGTGAAGTGCAAGGACAAGAAGTCACCTTCGATGCACCAATGACTGGGAAAACAACGGTCTCTTTGGCAGATATAGAGACGGTGGAATTGATCGAAGCTTTGCCATCGCCTCGTGTTCGTACCATGGGTGTAGGAACCGCCAGTTACCAAATCGGTAAATTTACCGTTGCTGGTGATCCTGCCAGAATGTTCGTGGACATAAACTCGACACCTATTTTAAAAGTCACCACCAAAGATGGGCCAACCGTTTTTTACACAAATAAAAAAGCCGCCGAAACGACGGATTTATACGAGGAACTAATACAAAAGATTTCCTCAGCGAAGTGAGTGTTCTGGAGAAAAAACTGGGGAACCCATTATCCCCAGGCTATCCACAACCAAAAAAACGACCTTCCGAAACGAAGGTCGTTTTTGATACTCCGGCAGTAGGACTCGAACCTACGACATCATGATTAACAGTCATGCGCTACTACCAACTGAGCTATGCCGGAAGAATCTATCTGTACTATACCAAATAGTCAGATAATTTAGCAAGAGCAAAAATCAATTTTTTGTTCCTTTTTTTCAAGAAAATCCCCTTTTAGAAACTTCCCTTCCCGCAAAGTGTTTTTCTCAAGAAATATCCGAAAATCTCATTGACAAAGCAGCACCTTTACGGTATTCTATATCTTGTGTTAAATAACACGCCGCTTTAGCTCAGTTGGTAGAGCGCATCCATGGTAAGGATGAGGTCGACGGTTCAAGCCCGTCAAGTGGCTTTGGTAGGACAATGTTTCTAGGACGTTGTCTTTTTTTGTGCATCTAATTCCCAAAGTATAGCGATAATTTCTGAACTTAATCATTCGTACGCCCCTAATTTCCTGCGATATACAAAAGAAATAAGATCGTAAAACCCAATAGTAGGACCGATACAACTGCTTTCACTATCCTCGCTGCATCTTTAAATTTAAACAAGAGCGTATATAGATTAATAAAGTAAATGATCGACAGGGCTGCTTCTTGCGAATATTCTTTCACTTGGATCAAGCCTAGCCATATAATCAGCAAAAGAATCGAAAAAACAACCAAATAGTTTTCTGCAACACGCTTCATTTCATTCTCCTTTTTTATTGTTTACAATTGATATAACAAGATTTATTCCAACATCCTCTCAATGTCCCTCATTATTTAAACAAGAATCTGAAATACAAGGTTTAATTCCGCAAGTCAAACTTGAACAATTACCACGGGGTGAAGGTTCAATTCAATTTAACCAATTCATTTCAAATGCCTTCTTTCTATTTAATTATGAAAAGTATAATAGTAGGCAGAAAAATAATTACTATAAAAATAACAAACATGATCATTAAAATTTTAAAAATCTTTTTCATCATTTATTTCTCCTTTCCAACAATATTCGATTGTATTCTGCTGCATCCTGTAAAGTCGATAAATTATCAGCCCCTCTCTCCAATACTTTTCCTACAGCCTTTGCTTATTAAAAGTGTAACAAACTATCTCTTCTAATAGTCAATTTTCAATAATTTAAATAAATATCTTTTTATAAAACGAACAAAACGGATTTTTCAATTGGTGCTCACAGCTCCATTTTAGACACATCTTTTTTGCAACAAAAAACCCGCTCTCCTAAAGCTAAGAGAGCGAGTTTTTCAACTACAGTGAATTTTTTTAAAGGATACGCTTTATGCTGACTTAAAAAATAACATACTGTTTCCGTTTGATTCAACTTCTTACTTCACGACCAACACCGTACATTTCGAATGATTGACGACATAATCGGTAGTTGAGCCTACGACAGCTCGGGTCAATGTGCCTTTACCAGTTGCACCGATAATGATCAAATCAATCGGGTACAATTCTGTTGCTGCATGAATGATAAAGCGTTTTGGATCGCCGACTTCAACGATTACCTCAACATCTTCTACCCCATGCTGATTGGCATCATAGATTTTTTTCAACATGTCCGTTTCCACACGCAATTTTTCTTGGTCAAAAATTTTTGCAAAAGCATAGGCACTTGTGGATAACTCAGCATTGTTGATAACAGAGAGGACATACAATTTGGCTTTGTTCATACGACAAATCGCGAGTGCTTCTTGGAACGCTTTTTCTGACTGATCCGACCCATCCAAGGCAACAAGTACATTTTGACAATTACGTAACATCCAAATCGCCTCCTTTTCTTTATTTTACCACAAAAAATGGAAGCGTTACAAAAAAGGACAAGGTCTACTCTTAAGAGACCTAAAACTTCTTTTAAGATTTGTGAAGTTCCTTACTTGTCTCTGTGATTATGCAGTAAAATAAAGAGAAGAATGATTCGAGGTGAAAGAAATGCGCTCTTTTTTCCAGGCTGCGGTCACTGTGCTCTTGTACTTAGGGCTTTTCTTGCTGATAATCGGTATTATCGCCTTTTTCTTGCTAAAACTTTAAGCTTGGTTTGTTGAAAAGCAAGTTGCTGTCACATCCCTAAGAGGAGTGATACACTTGGTTTATCAACAATTATCGAAACGAAACAGTTTGCTGCTCACTCGTTTCAAAAAGGAGATCATGCAAAATGGACTTACATATTACCCCTACTGCCGCTGCTCGCTTTCCAGAAGGACACGACTTATATATTCTGACGAGTAATGACGGATCGAACCAATTTTCTTCAGCAGCTGGATGCTGTATGATCGGCGAACGTTTTTTGATCACACCGATCGACGAACCGTTAGCCCCATATAATGAGTTAGTCTCAAGCAATCAGTTTACTTTCTTTACATCAACCTATGATCAAATGTTCTTGACTGGTCATCTGATTCTAGATGTTCACCCAACTTCAGGAACCTTGATTTTGAAAAACGAAAGCGGCTATTTGGATAACAATCTTTTATTGGAAGCCTCTCCGCAGCTGAAACAAACGAATGCGTAACAAAAGAGCTGACAAACGCCTTGTAAGGTGCTTGTTAGCTCTTTTTCTCTATAATGAATCTGGAATCAACGCTAAGAGTTCTTGTGTCTCAGCGGCTAAAGCGATCGCACCAGCATCAAGCAATTCTTCTTTTGACCCAAAACCATATAAAACGCCGATTGCCGGTAACTGGTTTTCTTTTGCCCCTAAAATATCATGCTCGCGGTCGCCGATCATGATGGCTTGCTGCGCTTTTTGCTCCTTTTCGATCTCAGTTAACGCGTAGCGGATAACGGCCGCTTTTTCCCCACGTTTATTCTCAAGATCCGCCCCATAGATTCCTTTGAAATAGCCATCATACTTGAGATGGGTCAGGATCTCTTTTGCAAAAACTTCTGGTTTCGACGTAGCGATATACAAATCGTGATCCTGCGCCAGCTCCTGCAATGTTTCTTCGATCAACGGATATGGTTGGACTTGAAACATGCCCGCTTGACGATAATTTTCCCGGTAGAAGGCAACGGCTTGCTGGGCAGCAGCTTCATCGAAGCCCAAGCCACGGAAGGATTCAACCAAAGGCGGCCCCACAAAGCTCCGCAGTACGTCTTGCGCTAATTGCTCTTTTCCCATTTTTTCCATCGCATATTGAATCGATCCATAGATTCCTTCACTCGAATCAATGATCGTTCCATCTAAATCAAAAAGTACTTTTTTTCTCACGCCATCGTCTCCTTTTCTAATAGTATAGAAAAAAACAGCAGTACAAGCAACACTTCTTCCTTTTCGTTCTGATTTCATCTAAATAAAAAAGACGCTGCCCCATCATGATATGCTCCCCCTATATAGGACACTGAAATATAAAGTGGCTTATATAGGGGGAGTTTGTATGTCTAGAGGAAAAATGAAATTAAGTTCAGAAGAACGGCTAGCTTTTGTAGAAAGAGCTTTAAAAAATGAAGCTAGCATAAACAGCCTGGCCAAAGAAGCACAAGTAAGTTTCAGTACGATAGAAAGGTGGATCACTCTTTATGAGAATGAAGGACCCACAGGTTTACTCCCTACAAAAAGGAATCAATCATACTCAACAGAGTTGAAACTGAATGCGATCCATGATTATTTAGCTGGAACATATGGTAGCTTAAGAGCTGTCGCCAAGAAATACGGGCTTCGTAACAAAAAACAATTAGAAGACTGGTTAAAGATATATAATACTCATAGAAACTTCAAATCAGAAAGTGGTGGAAGTAGAATGAGTAAATCCAGAAAAACAACATTGAATGAACGAATTAAAATTGTGCATGACTGTATTATCAACGGTCGAGACTATGGGAAAACCGCAATTCAGTACCAAGTCTCTTACCAACAAGTTCGGAACTGGGTGTTGAAATACGACGAGATGGGAGAAAAAGGCTTAGAAGACCGTCGAGGGCAACGAGCGGGAAGTAAACCTGCCAGAACACCCGAAGAAGAAATGCGCGATAAACTGGCTCAACAAGAACGACGGATCAAGTTGCTTGAAATGGAAAATGACCTGTTAAAAAAAGTCAGCGAGTTAGAAAGGAGGCGGGATTTGAATTAGTTCGTCATACGTTTGAATACCAATCGATCAAAGAGCTGCACGAGACAAAAAGCTATCCAATTAACACCATGTGTACCCTGCTCCATGTCACAAGATCGGCCTATTATCGTTGGTTAAAAAATCCCAAACTGCCTGAAGTGGTATTGAATGAACAGTTGGCAGACCTTGTTCGTTATATTTATGAAGCAGACAACGATAAAGGATATCGCAGAATCTGTGAAGATCTCGTGAATGATTATGGCTTTCAAGTGAATGACAAGCGTATTCTTCGAATCTGTCGCAAACTTCAAATCCAATCAACCATCAAGCATTCAGGCAATAGTATCACTAAGGCATCCAAGACTCCGTATCATATTGCGAAAAATTATTTGAATCGAAAGTTCTATGCGGATCAACCGAATCAAAAATGGCTAACAGATGTGAGTGAATTCAAGTATTATGAAGGGGCCGAAGTGAAGAAAATCTATTTGAGCGCTATTCTCGATCTCGCCGATCGTCGCATTGTTTCATTTGTCATCAGCGACAAAAATGACAATAAATTAGTCTTTGATACCTTCGATCAAGCAGTCGCCGCCGAACCAACCGCTCATCCGCTATTTCATAGCGATCGCGGATTTCAATATACAAGTAAAGTTTTTTGCACAAAGCTAAAGAAAGCGAAAATGAAGCAGAGTATGTCTCGTGTCGCCCGTTGTACCGATAATGGTCCAATGGAAGGCTTCTGGGGAATGCTTAAGCGAGAAAAATATTATCGGCGAAAGTTTATCAGTAGAGAAAGTCTCGTTGAAATGATCGAGAAATACATGAACTATTACAACAATGGTCGCTATCAACGATGTTTGAAGAGCAAAACACCGATCCAAGTTCATCAAGAATTATTAATGGCAGCTTAATCACTCCCCCTCTTGGACAAGCGAATAGAATAAATCCGCTTAACCAAGAAGGAGGCCAGTCGAGCAAAGTTGAGGTTAAACAAAGTAAAAAACATAAAAACTGCCTACCGAATTTCGGTAGACAGTCGTCAAAATAATTTTATTCTATTTCATTGTCCACTTGACGGGGAGCCCAGCAATCAAAGGCAACGTCTTTATTTTTGTCATTTTATGCAAAAAAAAAGATAGCAGATGCTATCAAGCAACTCCGGCAGTAGGACTCGAACCTACGACATCATGATTAACAGTCATGCGCTACTACCAACTGAGCTATGCCGGAAAAATTGAAATGCGTGGCGACGTCCTACTCTCACAAAGGGAAACCCTTCACTACAATCGGCGCTAAGAAGCTTAACTTCTGTGTTCGGCATGGTTACAGGTGTATCCTTCTTGCTATCGCCACCACACTATTCAATTGAGTAAGTGTTGCTCACTCAAAACTGGATCGAAGAATCAAAACTCTACGAGTTTACATGTTTTTTTCTTTTTGGTTAAGTCCTCGATCGATTAGTATCAGTCCGCTCCAACCATCACTGGCCTTCCACTTCTGACCTATCTACCTGATCATCTCTCAGGGATCTTACTTTCTTAAAGAAATGGGAAATCTCATCTTGAGGTGGGCTTCACACTTAGATGCTTTCAGCGTTTATCCCTTCCCTACATAGCTACCCAGCGATGCCTCTGGCGAGACAACTGGTACACCAGCGGTAAGTCCATCCCGGTCCTCTCGTACTAAGGACAGCTCCTCTCAAATTTCCAACGCCCGCGACGGATAGGGACCGAACTGTCTCACGACGTTCTGAACCCAGCTCGCGTGCCGCTTTAATGGGCGAACAGCCCAACCCTTGGGACCGACTACAGCCCCAGGATGCGACGAGCCGACATCGAGGTGCCAAACCTCCCCGTCGATGTGGACTCTTGGGGGAGATAAGCCTGTTATCCCCAGGGTAGCTTTTATCCGTTGAGCGATGGCCCTTCCATGCGGAACCACCGGATCACTAAGCCCGACTTTCGTCCCTGCTCGAGTTGTAGCTCTCGCAGTCAAGCTCCCTTCTGCCTTTACACTCTTCGAATGATTTCCAACCATTCTGAGGGAACCTTTGGGCGCCTCCGTTACCTTTTAGGAGGCGACCGCCCCAGTCAAACTGCCCATCTGACACTGTCTCCCAGCCCGATAAGGGCTGCGGGTTAGAGTGGCCATAACGCAAGGGTAGTATCCCACCATTGCCTCCATCGAAACTGGCGTCCCGATCTCTACGGCTCCTACCTATCCTGTACATGCGGTACAGACACTCAATATCAAACTACAGTAAAGCTCCATGGGGTCTTTCCGTCCTGTCGCGGGTAACCTGCATCTTCACAGGTACTAAAATTTCACCGAGTCTCTCGTTGAGACAGTGCCCAAATCGTTACGCCTTTCGTGCGGGTCGGAACTTACCCGACAAGGAATTTCGCTACCTTAGGACCGTTATAGTTACGGCCGCCGTTTACTGGGGCTTCAATTCGTACCTTCGCTTACGCTAAGCACTCCTCTTAACCTTCCAGCACCGGGCAGGCGTCAGCCCCTATACGTCATCTTTCGATTTTGCAGAGACCTGTGTTTTTGATAAACAGTCGCTTGGGCCTATTCACTGCGGCTGCTCGTTAGAGCAGCACCCCTTCTCCCGAAGTTACGGGGTCATTTTGCCGAGTTCCTTAACGAGAGTTCTCTCGCTCACCTTAGGATTCTCTCCTCGACTACCTGTGTCGGTTTGCGGTACGGGCCGTTGTTTTCTCACTAGAAGCTTTTCTTGGCAGTGTGACATCAGAAGCTTCGGTACTATTATTTCCCTCCTCATCACAGCTTGTCCGTATAGGTAGAAGCATTTGACTCCTACCAAGACTTACTGCTTGAACAGACATATCCATCAGTCTGCACTTCTTAGCCTCCTGCGTCCCTCCATTGCTCAAACAAAAACAACGGGTACAGGAATATCAACCTGTTGTCCATCGCCTACGCCTGTCGGCCTCGGCTTAGGTCCCGACTAACCCTGGGCGGACGAGCCTTCCCCAGGAAACCTTAGTCATTCGGTGGACAGGATTCTCACCTGTCTTTCGCTACTCATACCGGCATTCTCACTTCTAAGCGCTCCAGCAGTCCTCACGATCTGCCTTCAACGCCCTTAGAACGCTCTCCTACCAATGCACCTAATGGTGCACTCCACAGCTTCGGTAAACTATTTAGCCCCGGTACATTTTCGGCGCAGGGTCACTCGACTAGTGAGCTATTACGCACTCTTTAAATGGTGGCTGCTTCTAAGCCAACATCCTAGTTGTCTGTGCAACCCCACATCCTTTTCCACTTAATAGTTATTTGGGGACCTTAGCTGGTGGTCTGGGCTGTTTCCCTTTCGACTATGGATCTTATCACTCACAGTCTGACTCCCGGATATGAATGAATGGCATTCGGAGTTTATCTGAATTCGGTAACCCGAGATGGGCCCCTAGTCCAAACAGTGCTCTACCTCCATCATTCTCAATTCCGAGGCTAGCCCTAAAGCTATTTCGGAGAGAACCAGCTATCTCCAAGTTCGTTTGGAATTTCTCCGCTACCCACACCTCATCCCCGCACTTTTCAACGTACGTGGGTTCGGTCCTCCAGTGCGTTTTACCGCACCTTCAACCTGGACATGGGTAGATCACATGGTTTCGGGTCTACGACAACATACTCATTCGCCCTATTCAGACTCGCTTTCGCTACGGCTCCGTCTCTTCAACTTAACCTCGCATGCTATCGTAACTCGCCGGTTCATTCTACAAAAGGCACGCTATCACCCATTAACGGGCTCTAACTTGTTGTAGGCACACGGTTTCAGGATCTATTTCACTCCCCTTCCGGGGTGCTTTTCACCTTTCCCTCACGGTACTGGTTCACTATCGGTCACTAGGGAGTATTTAGCCTTGGGAGATGGTCCTCCCGGATTCCGACGGAATTCCTCGTGTTCCGCCGTACTCAGGATCCTCCTAGGTGTTATCCAAATTTCGCCTACGGGGTTTTTACCCTCTTTGACATACTTTTCCAAGTATTTCGACTATCTGAATAGACTACCATATCGGAGTCCTACAACCCCAACAAGCAAGCTTGTTGGTTTGGGCTTTTCCCGTTTCGCTCGCCGCTACTCAGGGAATCGAATTTTCTTTCTCTTCCTGCAGGTACTTAGATGTTTCAGTTCTCTGCGTCTACCTCGACTGCGCTATGTATTCACGCAGACGTAACATCCTATAAAAGATGCTGGGTTCCCCCATTCGGAAATCTCTGGATCATAGCTTACTTACAGCTCCCCAAAGCATATCGGTGTTAGTCCCGTCCTTCATCGGCTCCTAGTGCCAAGGCATCCACCGTGCGCCCTTATTCACTTAACCTTTGACCTTACGGTCGGTTTTGAGTACTTCTTCTAGCGATAGAAGGTTGCTCAAGAAAATAAGCGTTGAACTTATTAAAAAACTCTTTTAACATTTCAACTCGGTGTGTGTTACTTGTTTTGATTATTTCTTCGATATCCAGTTTTCAATGAACAAATTTTGTTTGAGAGTAAACCTCTCAAAACTGAACAAAGGCAAACGATGTGTAGTCTTCCGAAATATTCCTTAGAAAGGAGGTGATCCAGCCGCACCTTCCGATACGGCTACCTTGTTACGACTTCACCCCAATCATCTATCCCACCTTAGGCGGCTGGCTCCAAAAGGTTACCTCACCGACTTCGGGTGTTACAAACTCTCGTGGTGTGACGGGCGGTGTGTACAAGGCCCGGGAACGTATTCACCGCGGCGTGCTGATCCGCGATTACTAGCGATTCCGGCTTCATGTAGGCGAGTTGCAGCCTACAATCCGAACTGAGAGAAGCTTTAAGAGATTAGCTTAGCCTCGCGACTTCGCAACTCGTTGTACTTCCCATTGTAGCACGTGTGTAGCCCAGGTCATAAGGGGCATGATGATTTGACGTCATCCCCACCTTCCTCCGGTTTGTCACCGGCAGTCTCGCTAGAGTGCCCAACTAAATGATGGCAACTAACAATAAGGGTTGCGCTCGTTGCGGGACTTAACCCAACATCTCACGACACGAGCTGACGACAACCATGCACCACCTGTCACTTTGCCCCCGAAGGGGAAGCTCTATCTCTAGAGTGGTCAAAGGATGTCAAGACCTGGTAAGGTTCTTCGCGTTGCTTCGAATTAAACCACATGCTCCACCGCTTGTGCGGGCCCCCGTCAATTCCTTTGAGTTTCAACCTTGCGGTCGTACTCCCCAGGCGGAGTGCTTAATGCGTTTGCTGCAGCACTGAAGGGCGGAAACCCTCCAACACTTAGCACTCATCGTTTACGGCGTGGACTACCAGGGTATCTAATCCTGTTCGCTCCCCACGCTTTCGAGCCTCAGCGTCAGTTACAGACCAGAGAGCCGCCTTCGCCACTGGTGTTCCTCCATATATCTACGCATTTCACCGCTACACATGGAATTCCACTCTCCTCTTCTGCACTCAAGTCTCCCAGTTTCCAATGACCCTCCCCGGTTGAGCCGGGGGCTTTCACATCAGACTTAAGAAACCGCCTGCGCTCGCTTTACGCCCAATAAATCCGGACAACGCTTGCCACCTACGTATTACCGCGGCTGCTGGCACGTAGTTAGCCGTGGCTTTCTGGTTAGATACCGTCAAGGGATGAACATTTTACTCTCATCCTTGTTCTTCTCTAACAACAGAGTTTTACGATCCGAAAACCTTCTTCACTCACGCGGCGTTGCTCGGTCAGACTTTCGTCCATTGCCGAAGATTCCCTACTGCTGCCTCCCGTAGGAGTCTGGGCCGTGTCTCAGTCCCAGTGTGGCCGATCACCCTCTCAGGTCGGCTATGCATCGTTGCCTTGGTGAGCCGTTACCTCACCAACTAGCTAATGCACCGCGGGTCCATCCATCAGTGACGCAAAAGCGCCTTTCAACTTTCTTCCATGCGGAAAATAGTGTTATACGGTATTAGCACCTGTTTCCAAGTGTTATCCCCTTCTGATGGGCAGGTTACCCACGTGTTACTCACCCGTTCGCCACTCTTTTTCTTTCGGTGGAGCAAGCTCCGGTGAAAGAAAAAGCGTTCGACTTGCATGTATTAGGCACGCCGCCAGCGTTCGTCCTGAGCCAGGATCAAACTCTCATAATGATTTGTTTGAATGACCATACGGTCATTAAGCTCATAAAAATTAACTTTGCTAGCTATTGCTTGCATGTATTTGTTTCAATAAATTGAAACGTCCTACACATTGGTTCGTTTGCTTGCTTTGTTCAGTTTTCAAAGGTCTACCGTGCTGCGTTAGCAACTTTTATATCATATCAGAGCGACGTTTGATTGTCAACTCTTTTTTAAAAGTTTTTTTCGCTCGTTGTTTTTCAACTTCGTAGCGGCTGTCTCAGCGACTTAATTAGAATAACAAATGATTTGTTATTTGTCAACAACTTTTTTCAATTAATTTTGTTGATGTATCAACATTGATTAACTGTTTTATTATTGCGACTTAGTTATAATATCATCTGTTGCATTTTTGGTCAAGTCTTTTTTTTGAAGTTTTTTCAACTGTTGTTTTGACCCGCTGGCTCAATTGCCAACGTTGACTAATTTACCATTCTTCTTGACTCAGGTCAAGGAAATATTTCATTTTATTTACAAAAAGTTTTCAATAAAAAAAGACCGTCGTAACGGTCTTCAGTTTTTTCGCTAATATTCAGGTGCTAAAAGAACGGAACGCCTTCAATCTCGTAGTCTTCAATGATCTTACGAAAGATATTAGGCTCTTCCCACGCATACCCTTCTGGCAGCTGTTGCGTTTGTCCTGCTTCTTGTGTTTCAAAAACAAATAAAGGAATGTTTTGCGTATCAATATTGCCATTTGTGAGTTCAACGAGTTCGATCGCTGTCACATCAAGGTGGATACGGTCTTTAAACAATTGTAAGATCGTAGCCAAGCCGGTTTTATCTTCAGAAAAATCCGTTGACGCTAATTCCGCAGTGCCTTCGTGTATTTGCATCAAAAATCGTTTCGAACCATTTGCTAAGTGCATCATAACTGTACCCGCTACTTTTTTGGATCCCAAAATACCCACCTCAGTTATTCATCTGTTTGTAAACTAATTTTAGCACATTTTCAGAAAATATGCACGATTATCTGCTGCTGTTTTCTTTTTCTAACATTTCTTTGGCCTCTTTCACCCACACTGGTAAAGCTTCTCCAATCGTACGAAAACCGATCCGCTTATTCTTATTTGTAAAGTAGCGTTTACGCTTAAAGGGTGGCTGAACAAAACTCGTTTCCAATGTACGGCGGGACAAACTGATCTTTTGGCTGTATTCGTCAATATCAATGATTTGTACACGGATCTTTTGCCCGATCTGTAAGACTTCATGGATATTTTTGGTAAACCCAGATTGGATCTCTGAAACATGGATCAATCCTTGTGTTTCCTTATCTAACGAAACAAATGCACCATAGGGTTGAATCCCAGTGACTGTTCCTTCTATAATGTTCCCGATTTGATAATTCATAGTCTTTCCTCTCTTTTCCACTTTCATTATACTTGAACTAGTGGTAGATTTGAAGCATCAGAAACAACGTTGCACAATATAGGAGGGAAACGCATGATCAATTTTGACAAAGTTCATCCGCGCTTAAATACCAATAGCGTCAAATGGGATACCATTGCAAAAACCTATAAGGAAGAAAACTTGTTGCCGCTTTGGGTAGCCGACATGGATTTTCTGGCACCAGAACCTGTGAAAAAAGCGTTAGAAAAAGCAGTTGCCCAAGGGATCTATGGGTACTCTACCATCCCTGATTCGCTGCTTGAATCCATCATCGATTGGCAGCAAAGACGTCATGGTTATACCATCAATAAGGAAGCGATCCTTTTTAACAGCGGTGTCGTCCCTAGTATTGCACTGGCGATCCAAAGTTATACGCAAGAAGGAGATGCCGTATTGATCCACGATCCGGTCTACCATCCCTTTGCCCATGTTGTCAAAAACAATCAGCGGACCTTAATTCAAGAACCATTATTGGAAAAAGATGGCCACTTCGTCATCGATTTTGAGGCGATGGAACAAACCATCATCGAAAAGAAGGTAAAATTGTTTCTTCTATGTAATCCTCATAATCCTGGCGGTCGCGTGTGGTCAAAAGAAGAACTGATGACGATCGGCCGTATTTGTCAAAAGCACCGGGTGGTCGTTGTTAGTGATGAGATCCATCAAGACATCGTTTTTGCACCAAATCAATTTGTCTCTTTCCAAACAGTCGAGCCAAGCTTTGCCGATTTTTCGATCATCTTGACCTCAGCAACCAAGACCTTTA
This sequence comes from Enterococcus sp. DIV1083b, assembly GCF_051713705.1. NCBI lineage: Bacteria > Bacillati > Bacillota > Bacilli > Lactobacillales > Enterococcaceae > Enterococcus > Enterococcus sp. DIV1083b. The sequence goes on along the minus strand of NZ_JBIOQJ010000001.1, from coordinate 647,234 downwards.
ATTTAGCTGGGATCAAAAATTCGATGGTCTTCATCAAAGACCAAACCTTGCGCAGCCAATTTGCAAAAACACAAGAACGTAACGTTCAAGGGGAAATCAATACGTTTGGGTTGGTCGCTACTGAAGCAGCGTATCGTGAATCTGAAGCATGGTTAGAAGAACTTTTGTCCTACTTAGAAGCAAATCGCACCTTTGTCTGCGACTTTTTGACTGAACAACTCCCAGCAGTGACCTTTCAAAAACCCGAAGGTACTTACTTGATCTGGCTGGATTTTTCTGCCTATGGCCTAACGGACAATCAGCTGCAGCGCAAACTGATCAAAGAAGCCAATGTCGTATTGAATCAAGGAAGTATCTTTGGTCCTCGCGGCAGTCACCATATGCGGCTAAACTTTGCCTGTCCTAAAGAGCTATTAGAAAAAGCACTCAATCAAATCGCCGCCGCGTTTAAAGACCAACCCATCGGTTAACTCTTTCTTATGAAAAAAAGAACCCTAAAGCTGCCATTTCAACGATCTCCTTGAGGATGACCGTTGAAACTGCTTTTGGGTTCTTTTGTTTTATTCGCTGATTTCGATCGTTTCGATCACTACATCATGCACTGGACGATCTTGTGGTCCTCGTTGCACGCCAGCGATTTCATCAACGACTGACATTCCTTCGATCACATGACCGAAGACTGTGTGACGGAAATCTAACCAAGGAGTACCACCTGCTTGATACGCTTCGATGATTTCAGCTGGATAACCAGCACCTTCTAATTGACCTAACATGTTGCTAGGAACATTTTGATTGTTTACGATGAAAAACTGGCTGCCGTTAGTATTCGGACCAGCGTTTGCCATAGATAAAGCGCCACGAAGATTGAACAATTCTTTTGAAAATTCATCTTCAAAGCTGCCACCATAGATGCTTTCGCCGCCCATCCCTGTACCAGTTGGATCGCCACCTTGAATCATAAAATCAGGAATGACACGGTGGAAGATGATCCCATCGTAATACCCTTTTTTCGCTAATTCAACGAAGTTCTTCACTGTTTTTGGCGCCAATTCTGGGAACAATTGTACAACTACATCCCCACGATTGGTTTTGATGACTGCTTTATGGCCAGTTTGTTTTTCTAATGCTAACTGTGGAAATTCAGACACATTAACTCCTCCTTCTCTCTCATAAATCCATGATAGCAGAAAATTGAAAAAATGCTAGTTTGGATAATTTTTGCTATAATGAAGCTATTCGTACACTACGAACACGCTTCACCCCAACGTGGTTAGAAAAGAGGAATAACATGGATATTTTTGATATAACGATTATCGGCGCGGGACCTAGCGGGATGTTTTCTGCTTTCTATGCCGGTATGCGTAACGCCAAAACCAAGATCATCGACAGCTTGCCGCAATTAGGCGGTCAGCTTGCTACTTTATACCCAGAAAAATACATCTACGATATCCCAGGTTATCCGAAAATCAAAGCGGGCGATCTTGTCCAAAACCTGGAAAAACAGTTGACGACCTTCAATCACCAATATTGTTTAGAAGAAACCGTCTTGTCGGTCGAAAAACAAGAAGACTATATCGAAGTCACCACCGACAAAGGAATCCATTACTCGAAAGCCGTGATTTTGGCTTTAGGAAACGGCTCCTTCCAGCCGCGCAAACTGACTTTGCCAGAAAGCGAGCGGTTTGAAGGATACGGCCTAGACTATTTTGTCACCGATTTGATGAAGTATGCTGGACGCAAAGTAGCGATCGCCGGTGGCGGCGATTCTGCCATCGATTGGGCATTGATGCTGGAGCCAATCGCTAGTGAAGTCTACTTGATCCATCGCCGTCCTGAATTTCGTGCCCATGAACATAGCGTCAGCAAATTACAGGCTTCTGCCGTCAACATTTTGACTCCTTATGTGATCCAAGAAATCCAAGGAGAGCAACGTTTGACTGGTGTCTCGTTGCAACAAGTCAAGGGTGATGAAACGGTCAGCCTTTCATTGGATGCTTTGATCGTCAATTACGGTTTTTCTTCCACATTGAACATCAAGGATTGGGGCATGAAAAGCAGCCGCCAAGGAGTCTTCGTCTCTTCAGATATGAGCACGTCTGTTCCTGGGATCTATGGCTGTGGGGATGTCGTTTTATACGATGGAAAAGTCGACCTGATCGCTACTGGTTTCGGGGAAGCCCCAACTGCGGTGAACAATGCGCTCCACTACATTGATCCCAAAACGCGGACACAACCTGCCCATAGTACAAGTCTTTTTAAGGAGTAGCTGAGATGAAACAAGCTGGTCAACACCAACTTGCCGCCTATATCCTCCCTTTGCAGGGCAAGACCCTCACTGAGCAAATGGTTCAGTATCTGGAAGCCTTCGATCATGCCGAAACGGCGGTCCACAATCTAGCCGTTGCCCAAGAAGCCAAACGATTGGCAGAACGGTTTCAAGTCAATGCGGATAAAGCTTATTTGGCAGGACTGCTGCACGATGTCAGCGTCGTCATCCCTCATGACCAGCGAATCGCCTTGCAGATAGCAGTAGGCGAACCGATCTTAGACGCGGAGCGGCAAGCACCTTTTTTGCTGCATCAGCAGCAATCCGCTTTGTTGGCAAAAACGGTTTTTCAGGTATCTGATCCAGACATTCTGTCCGCCATCAGCTGTCATACCACCTTAAAGGCCCATTATCGTCGTCTCGATCTACTCGTTTTTTTAGCCGACAAAATCAAATGGGATCGTAAAGATCAAGCGCCTTTCTTAACCGGCTTATTAGACCGCCTCGATGATTCCTTGGAAGCCGCCGCTGGGTATTATATGGACTGGCTTTTTGCTGGTGACTTGGTGGTCCCCCATCCTTGGGCAGTGGCAGCCAAAGCAGAACTAGCCAACAACTGTGCTTCAATGGATGTCAGAAGGGATTAAGACCCAAATGGCATGGCCTGCAACTGGAATAGGGCACTACTTATGATCGCAATCCATCAGTCGCACGTTGACTTTTGAATAAACTATTTTTACATGGAGGGGAACTATATGGTATTAGAAAGCAAAACACTTGAAGACAAAGCAAGAGAATTGTTGGCCGACCGCGGCGTCTCGCTGCAAGACATCGGTGAACTGGTGATGTTCTTGCAAAAAGACTACATTGAAGGCATCACCTTGGAGATGTGTATCGAAAGCGTCAACGCTGTCTTAAGCAAGCGGGAAGTCCACAACACGATTTTAACGGGGATCCAATTGGATATTTTGGCAGAAGAAAATCAACTGCTGCATCCACTGCAAGAAATCGTTAAAGAAGACGAAGGGCTTTATGGGATCGATGAGATCCTCGCTCTATCCATCGTCAACGTGTACGGCTCGATCGGCTTTACTAACTATGGATACATTGATAAAGTCAAACCGGGTATTCTGAAAGAACTGAACAAGCACGACGGTCCCCGCGTTCACACCTTTTTAGATGATATCGTAGGTGCCATCGCAGCTTCTGCCGCAAGTCGCTTAGCCCATCAACACCCAAGTAAATCTCATTACATTACGCAATAAAAAAAAGACCGACGATTCGCCTCCCTCAAAGGAAGGGGATCGTTGGTCTTTTTTTCATTATGCTGTTTTTTTTCAAGCCTCGTTTGCCCCACCAATAGAAGGCAAAAAAGAAGACTTCAATCAAGACGAAAAAGAGAATAAAGCAATGCATGAAAAACGTTTCTGGCAGCACGTTGATGATCGGATCGGTGGCTGGATTAAACAGCCAATCGTCGTTACTGAAGAAAATCTCATGGAACGTAACGAAAAAGCGGTCAAAGCCGACAGCCATCAAAAACCCGAAAATCAGCGGCAAAATCATCCCCCATTGAAAGGGACGAATCAAGCGCCATTGCTGTTGTTTTTGCCGTAACCGATTGACGAACCAGATACTGGGCAGCAAAGTGACGATCATGACGGCATAATTTAATAGAAACAACTGTTTCACATCGTAAAAATGCCCAGCGCCAGCTTCAGACATTGGAAAATCTGGCAAGGCGAGCGTACTTGCAAAGGGATTGTTTAGAAAATCTAACAATAAGCCATAGTTCTTCAACAACTCTTCTCTTGTTAGCGAGGTATAATCCAGCAGATTCAAGTGATCGACATCAAACCAATATAACGGTCGAAAATTGATCGTTAGGGTGATCGCTAGACTGACCAAAAACAAAAACAAGCAGACAAATCCTAAGCGTTCAAGCCACACTTGTTTTTTCATTGTTCAAAATCCCACTCATCTAAAGAATCCACCACATAGGTTGGTGCTACTGGTAATGTCGGAACTGCCGCTTTCGGGGTAAAGCCAGATAATACGAGCAAAGAATCGATCCCGTTTTGGATCCCCGAGCGAATATCAGTTTCGTAATTGTCCCCCACCATCAAGACCTCTTCTTTTGATAAGCCGATGTGTGCCACCGCTTTTTCCATAATGATGGCTTCTGGTTTGCCAATAAAGATCGGTTGCGTTTGGGTGGCAGTCTCCACCATTGCGATCAGTGAACCTGCACCAGGTAATAAACCTCTTTCCGTTGGGATATTTTTGTCGGGATTGGTCCCGATAAAGGTTGCTCCTTTTTGGATCGCTAACGTTGCTAGAACAAATTTTTCATAGGTCACGTGGTTGTCTAAGCCAACCACGACATAATCTGGGTTGGTTTCCTCCCACTCAAACCCAGCAGCTAAAATCAAATCGATCAACCCCGCTTCGCCGATCACAAATACTTTGCGGCCTTTGCCATGGTCTTTCATAAAATCGATTGTCGCCAAGCTTGCGGTATAGATCGTTTCTGGTGCCACATGGATCGAAAATTCATCCGCTAATCGCTGCGCCACGACTTCAGGACTGCGGGTCGTATTATTGGTCACAAATAAATAGGGCAGTCCTTTTTCTTGTAAGGACTCTACGAAGCGTTTCCCAGCAGGGATCGGCGCTTTTCCTAAATAAATCGTGCCGTCTAAATCAATCAAATAGCCTTTATATTTCATCTTATTCTTCCCTTTGTCGAATCGTAAACTCTTTTTTGCCTTTTTTCACCGTGGTTGTCTCGGTTTTTTTGACGTTCTTTTCTTTTGGTTTACGATTTTTGATCGTTGGTTTGCTTTTTTTCTGCGGTACGGTGTCACGCTTTTCTTCTATATGGGCGTTTTGTTGTGCGTTTTGATTTTGATTGTTTTGGGTTGGCTTTTTCTTGCGTCGGCGGGAGGTACTTTTTTCTTTTTTGCCGCCAACTCGTTGGATCACGAAATAGGCACAACCGAAGTTGCAATACTCATACAAATAGTCTTCCAACATGTCGATGCGCTGATCAGGTAATGCTTTGCGGTTATCTTTTTCAAAAAAACCTTTCAAACGCAGCTGCTCATAACCCCAATCGCCTACGATATAATCATAACGTGCCAACACTTCACTGTAACGCTCGCCAAGCTTTTCTGGATTGAAGCCTTCACGATAATCCATGACCAATTTGTATTGTCGATTGCCAATCATTAATTCTTCATCATTTAACAAAGTCACCAACTCGCCTTTTTGCGGTTGTTTCGCTGGTTCTTCAATAATTTCTTCTAGTACAGATGTCATTTCATCTGTGATCGTTTGTTTTTCGGTCATTTTTTCACCACCTGTTGTTTATTATACCTTGTTTTATTCCCCAATGATAGTCGCGGTTTTCTCGCAAAATCCAGCTGGAGGAGTGACGAACTACTGGATGGGGTATTTCTGACTCAGGTAATCACCGACCACTGTGCGAATAAAGTCTGGAAAAAGAAACTCAACGGTTCCAGCAATCTCGATCGTCGGGAAAAACGGAATAAACAAGTAGTGATCCACAAGGGTCAACGTGTAGCTTTGAGCAGGATCGACGGGCTCTTGTTTCCACAATACTTGGTGGTTTTTTTCATCAAAGCGGATGCCTTCATAAACCAGTTCGCCAAAAATCTTCCCTCGAAAACCCATTCCCATAATTGGGAAATTGCGCAAAAAGTTGCGATTTTTTTCCATCTCTAAGACCAATCGAATGACATCCGCGCCTTGCAGCGTCACCCGTATCAAATGCATCGGATGGGGTAAAATCGTGTGCAGCTGATCTTGATCGACCCGCCCTTGTGGCAAATCATCTAAGAATAGCCCCGTATTTAAGATGGCGGCATCCGTCTGTCCTTTGGCACATAATGCCAAAAGCGCCTCCCGAACCAAGGAATGTTCACTTTGCCAATCCCTCGTAAACGCTGCTGGAATTTCTGCCACCTGATTTGCCCGCAGCAAGCGATGGCCGATCGATAGATATTCGGCGATCTCTTCCTCATCTTGCGGAAAAGCCACCAACGAATCCGTCGGAATCACACGGGCGCGATGCTTGATCGGTCGGTGGTGATCATCTAAGACCACTTCGACTTCGCCAATGTTAAAACCAAACTTGCCAGCTGCCCCAATTTGAACCCCATTGATGACTTCGCCCTTTTCAAACAAATGGTGCGTGTGGGAACCTAATATAACATCTAGTTCTGGAAAGTCCCTCGCAATCTGGCGATCAGCATTGATGCCTAGATGGCTCATCAAGACCAACAGATCGACCTCGGGGCGCAAATGCTGCACCAATGAAGGCAAAATCTCCAAGGGTTCGCGAATGTCCCAGCCGTTTGGGGCATATGTCAGCGGAAACGGTGCTGTAAAAGCGATCAGGCCGATTTTGGCGCCTTGATTGCTTTCCATGATTTTGTATTCTTGTGCCCACTTCGGCGGACGTAAATCCTGTTTATCAAATAAATTGCCTAAAATGACAGGAAATTCTGCTTGGTCATATAAATGCTGCAAGACCTCTTTGGGATTGCCGACCCCTTCATTGTTCCCAATCGTCACCGCATCGTAATGTCCTTGATTCATCAAATCGACATTCGCCTTGCCGTCAGTTGCTTCTGTCAAAGGATGCCAGCGATCGACAAAGTCGCCTAAGTCGACTGCGATCACTGTCTCTTCGGTCGTATCCGCTTCTCGTTTTCTTTGATCCAAATAACGCCGCATCTTCGGCCAATGTTCTAGGTGGGAATGCAGATCGTTGGTATGGATAATCGTAATTTTTTCCATTGTGCGCCTCTTTTCAAATACGTCGCCTGAAATCACTATCCATTTCTATTGGCATCAAGGGTTGCCAGTAGAAAGACGACGGAAGTCTCTACAAAATAAGCATAGCATAAAATCTCTGGGAAACCATTGGAATGCTTGGAAAAGAATGGTGACTTTTTGTAAAAAAGAACCAGCTGCAGTGACAGTTGTTCAAAAGAAAAAATCACTTTTCTGACTGTAAAAAGGAAAGTGATTTTTTCTGGTTATTTTTGGAAAGTTCTATCGATAACATGACGGTGGCAATTCGTTGAAGCGAAAATAAAGAGTTCTTGAAACGAAGATTCTATCGAATATCGAGAGCAGGTAATCCATGTTTCAGTTCGTCAGAACTACTGATTTTTTGAGAGTATAAAAATCGCCAACGCAAAAGTTATCAGAGTAAGGTTCTAAACAGGAATAAAGCCTTTGTATCAAAAATACAACTTAACCCTCTGAGAGCTGCTATCGATTGCCTAGATTTAAAGCAGAATACAATTAGAATAGTCCTTGGTGTCACAAAGAATTTCAAAAATAAAAAAACCTAAGACAGTCTGTCTCAGGTTTGAATGATCATCGATTCAATTAGTACTACTGCTTTCTTCAATAGCAGGCAGTTTTTCAATCAGACACATGGAGAATCCTGCTTAGTGCTGCTTCCTTCCGGATCTGACACGCTTCACAAGACCTCCATTGTCCTAGCCTTTCGGCAAAACTTAGTATAACGTATTTCGTTAGAGATTGCCAGCCCTTTTTTGTTTTTTCTTTTCTCGTAATGCTCGGAAAAAATCTGTTAGCAGCTGGCCGCATGCTTCTTCTAAAATGCCGCCTTCCACATAGGACCAATGGTTGAAGCGCTCATCTTCCAATAAATTCATCAATGTACCAGCAGTGCCGCCTTTGGGATCGTAGGCACCAAAATACACTTCTTCCACCCGTGCCAATAACATCGCCCCACTACACATCGGGCATGGTTCCAAGGTCACAAACAGCTGCGCTTGTTCTAAGCGCCAACTTCCAACAGTGCGACAGGCTTCTTCGATCGCAAACATCTCCGCATGCGCTGCAGCTTGCTGCTGCGTTTCTCGTAGATTGTGTCCACGACCAATGATTTTATCATCCAAGACGACGACAGCACCGATCGGTACTTCTGCCAACCCTTCTGCTTTTCGGGCTTCTTTGATTGCTTCTTCCATAAAGAAGGCTTTTTCCTCGGCAGTCAAGGTACTTGTTTTTTCCACGACTTCACTCTCACTCCTCTACCTCGCACCATTTCGTGCATTTCCTTGTTAGTATAACGAAAAACGCTTAGAAAGACGAGAAAAACTCGCAAAGACCGATGTCCCTGCGAGTTTCAAATGGAATGATTGGCTTAAAAGACGGAATCAACAAAGCTCGTCAACTTGTCTTTGACATGTTCTGTCGAATCTTTGATGTTGTCTCCGTAAACAGAGATTTTGTTGCGGCCCTCATTGACTTTTTTCATCACACCTAACAACGAATCCAATTCATTGTCGGACAAGCCGTCTACGACATCCAGCAATTTTTCATTGCCGTTGAATTTGTCATCGACAAATTTCTTTACTTTGTGTCGGTTGCAAGCGAAGCGTACTTTATTGAATACTTTGTCTGATACAACGACGGCAGTAGTGATCCCAGCGATCGCTGCAATGCTTAATCCAATCGTTACTTTTGATGATGTTTTCATATCGATCAGCTCCCTTATTTTGCTACTTCCATCATAGCACGAGGACTGAAATAAAAACACTATTTCGTTTAAATCGCTTTGAATCTTAATCCTTTAGGAAAGAAGTTTTTCACGGTTCCTTGGACTTGTTTTCCAAAACCGACTGGGATCTCATCGACTGTCAAAATCACCCATCCAGCATTTCCTGGCACGCTCAAGGTTTCACCTGCCACATAATGCTGCCATTGCGGCAAAGTGATTGGCACTGTCGGTGCCCCTTCTTCTGCATGGATCGCCAATGCCAACGCATAACTTGGCTCGATCCGATTCTTCTTAACGACGCCGACGTGCAAACCTGGGCGCATAAACTTGATCCCTTTTAAAGAAGGCATTTCTTCAGGAACGAGCCAGAGGTTTTCTCCTAGCAGCTGAGGCGTCGCATTCAGTGCCTGTAAAAAAGGAAACTCCTTGCGAAAGGCTTGCCACAACTTTTGAGTCGCTGCATCCAATGGACTCTTGGCTGTCGCTCCTTTGCCTTTTTTCTTCTTTTTCACTGGCGCTGCTTCTGCTAGCGAGGTCAATTTCGCAGCGAAATGACCTTCTCCTTGGTTTAAATGCGGCCATAAGCGGATGGTTTTCTCAATCCCAGGTGCAGCTCCCCACTCCCTGCGCCCATGAGATACATTGTCCAAGTCGATCGCTTCGATCGTGAAGGGGTACTCCTCCATTAACCAAGCCATCATCGCTTCGTTTTCTTCTGGGGCAAAGGTACAGGTGGAATAGATCAGCTGCCCCCCCGGTTTTAGCATCGTAACGGCTTGTGCCAAAATGTCTTTTTGTCTGATCGCACACTGATCAGGTGTTTCTGCTTGCCATTCTTCTAAGGCGACGGGATCTTTACGAAACATCCCTTCACCAGAACATGGGGCGTCCACCACGATCTTGTCAAAAAACTGAGGAAAATGGCGGCTCAATTCTTGCGGTGCCTGATTGGTGACGACTACATTCGCAAAGCCCCAACGCTCCACATTTTCTGATAGGATTTTGGCACGCTTGGGGAAAATCTCATTTGCTACAAGCAGTCCTTTTCCTTGTAACTGGCTTGCCAGCTGCGTTGTTTTGCCCCCTGGTGCCGCACATAAATCTAAGACCAGCTCCCCTGGTTGAGCGGCTGCGATCGTTGCTACGATCATCGCACTAGGTTCTTGGCTATAGACATAGCCAGCTTGATGGAGCAGCGAACGGCCTTTGACTTCGCCAATATAAGCAGCTTCTGCATAGGGGGCAGGTACAGCGGCTGGCCCATATTTTGCCAGCATCGCTTGTGCGTGCGGCTTAGCAACATTCAAGCGAAAGCCTTTGACTGGCTGATTATCGGTTAAAGCGGTAAAAAAAGCTGGTGCTTCTTCTCCTAGCAACCGTTGGTATTTTTCAATAAATGGTGTTGGTAATTGCATACTTACCCCTCCTCGGCTTTTTTATTCTAGCGACTGAGAAGCAATTATGCAAGAATTCCTTGATCAAATGGCAAAAAAACTGCAGCTGAGTGAAGTGGGCGACTAAATCGCTTCGACTTCTCTTTGCTGCAGACCTTTTTTATTTAAAAATCGCTTTTTTGACACTGCTTTCGATGAATGGCTGAGAGACACGGTTGTCCCAGAATTTGATCAGTGGGCCCACTAAAAAGGCACTGATGAAGGTTCCGATTCCAATAGGCCCGCCTGTGAAGAGCCCAATCAAGGCAAAGGCAACGTCTTGAATCACCCGCACCACTCGATAGTTGGCTTTCGTCTGATCGACGATGGTTGGGGCGATCGCGTCATAGGGGGCGCTGCCCAAATTCGCTGACATATAAAACGAAGCACCGAAGGTAAAGAAGATAATACCGATCAACAAGAACAAGCCTTGCTGCCACCAGTTATTGGGACCGACGGATAACCAATCAAAAACATTGGTATAAAAGTCGATGAAAAATCCTGTCAGCACCATATTGATGACCGTCCCGATGCCGATATGGCGACGGCCAAAGATAAAAATCAATACTAGGACAGCGATATTGATCATCAATTGATAGACCCCAAGGGATAACCCTAGTAGCTCGCCGACACCGATATTGGCAGCTGTGTATGGGTCTAGCCCTACTCCGCCGACCCGCAGCAATGCCGCCCCGAATCCTAAAATGGCGACACCAATCAACGCATAAAGCGAGCGTAATCCTGTTTCTTTTTTCATTAAAATTTCCCCTTTTTTCTCATCTGTTCTTTCAAGTATAACGAGAAAAAAGGAAAATGGGAATTTCAACGCTTCCCAGGGCTCTTTGTAGGGATAAGATCTGGCTTCGTCCATCTCCTTTGCTTCTATTTTGCTTCCATTGAAAAGCCCGCAACAACCATTGCGATTGCGTATCTTGATTTTCGGTTCCTACAGATACGCGTGCCTCGTCCATTACTCGGGCTTCGCTGGAACCATCACTTCAAATATCTGCAATTCTTTTTGGGCGGTAAAGACTTCATCTTGCCATAACAATTCCCAAACATCGCCATCGATCTTTAAATGATTCTCTTTTAGAAAGGATTGGATGCGATGGGTAAAAGCAGCAATTTGTTCCTCTCCCTCACTGACAAACCCAGACACATACGTGCCAGTAGGACGCGTGATGATCAGCTTTTCAGGATAGAGATGCAGCCGATCTTGTGGAATCAAGATCAGTGCCCGATAAGGCGATGCGTGAAAGGTCTGATCCTCTAATGTCGTTCCAGCACTTAAAAAGCCGATGGGGTAGCCACTGAAAGCATCTTTATAATCCACTAGCGGATAAAAACGGGCGTACACTTGATAAGCAGATTCTGGATCATCGCCAGCGATCTCTTCGGAAACGATAAACGCCTCTGCTTCGTGGTGCGCTATCGTAAAGGTCTCAAAATCGGCTTTCTGTACTTTTTCATAGCGCTGGATGTAGCGATCGAAGGTTCGTTCCAATTCTTGCAGCGCAGCGATTTTGGTACGAACTTCTCCTCGCCGTTCCACAAGTTCCTTTTGCGTGTATTCAGGGTTGCGGTTTTTCAAAAATTGTCGAATGTCTTGCAAGGGCATGTCTAAAGAACGCAAGAGCAGAATCACGTCTAACTCAAGGCATTGTTCAAAGCCGTAGTAGCGATAGCCGTTTTCACCAATCGATTGCGGTTTGAACAAATCGATCTGATCGTAATAAATCAATGTGCGCCGACTCACGCCAGCATAAGCGGACATCTCACTGATGGTCAATTGTTTTTTCAAAAAAATTTCACTCCTTGCTTGACTGTAACGTAACGTTACAGTTTATTCTACCATAGAACGACATTTTTGGAGGGAAATCATGAAACAATTACAGTTATTTTATAAAGAAGAACGACGCTTCTTTTTCAGTTTATTTCTTTTGATGCTGGTCCAATCCTTCGGCACACTCTTGTTGCCGTATTTTTTGGCAAAAATCATTGATGAAGGGATCTTGAAAGTCGACACGACAGCCATTTGGCACAATGGCTGGTGGATGTTTGCCATTGCCATCGGCACCGTGATCGTCTCTGTAGGCGGTAGTTATTTATCTGCCCACCTCTCAGGAAAATTCGGGCATTTTTTGCGGATGCGCCTTTTCAAAAAAACACAAGAACTCTCTGTATCCGCCGTTGATGGCTATGGTACGCCCACTTTGCTGGCACGTACCACCAGCGACATCAACAACATCCAACAAATTTTGATGATGGCGCTGCAAATGATTTTGCCAGCCCCAATGATCGTCGCTGCTTCAATTTTTCTAACCGGCACCGTCTCTTTACGGATGATTTGGGTCCCAATCGTAGCGATCCTATGTTTTTCAATGATCGCTTATGGAGTGATTCGCAAAGCGATCCCATTATCACAAATCACGCAAAAACTAGTCGATAACATGATGCGGATCTTACGAGAAACCTTTACTGGCGCTCGGGTGATTCGAGCATTCGACAAAGCTGCTTACGAAAAAGAACGGACAGATCAAACACTGACGGAATATGCGAAAACCATGATCCAAGTCAATCGCCTCTTTGCTGTCTTGAATCCGACCGTCAATTTAGTAATGGGACTCTCGATTTCGACTATCCTTGTCTACGGCGGCTATCAAAGTCTGCAGGGCCACCTTGCTATTGGTAGTATTACTGCCATCATCGAATACACGATCCTGAGTCTCTGGTTTTTGACTATGGCAGCGATGGTGATCGTGATGGTGCCTAAAGGCTTGACTTCCTTGCAACGGATCACAGAAGTTTTGGAAGAACCAATTGATTTGATCGACGGTGACCAAACCTTAAACAAGACCGCCGTGTCAGAAACGATCGCAGCTTTCAATCACGTGCAGTTTACGTATGAAGGTGCCGAAGAACCTGTCTTAGAAGATATCAGCTTCGAGATCCATCGAGGCAAAACGACAGCGATCGTTGGTGGAACTGGTTCTGGCAAAAGCACCATCGCCAAAGCGCTGTTGCGTTTCAAAGATGTGACTGCTGGTTCGATCACGCTTTTTGGCCGCAACATCAAAGAGATCTCACAAGCCGAATTACGGGACCAAATTAGTTATGTCCCGCAAAAAGCGCTCTTGCTTAGCGGCACGATTCAAGAAACCTTGCGTTTCGGCAATCGTCCAGCAACCCATGAGGCGATGGCAAAAGCCGCTGAAGTTGCTCAAGCCAAGTCATTTATTGAAGGCTTGCCTGAAGGTTATGAAAGTCCAGTTGCTCAAAAAGGCAGCAATTTCTCTGGCGGTCAAAAGCAACGATTGAGTATTGCCCGAGCGCTGACAAAGCCAGCAGAAATCTACTTCTTTGACGACAGCTTTTCTGCTTTGGATTATCAAACAGACGCCAACTTGCGGCGTGCATTGAAAGAATACACGAAAGATGCCGCCGTCATTATCGTGGCTCAGCGGGTATCGACCGTCAAAAATGCCGATCAAATCATTGTCTTGGATAACGGCAAGATGGTCGGTAAAGGAACCCACGAAGAATTATTACGCAATTGCCAAACTTATCAAGAGTTTGCCTCATCTCAAGGAATGGGAGGAATGAAGGATGAGTAAACAAACAATGGATACCCCAAAAAACATGAAACATACAAGCCGACGCTTGCTGCGTTTGCTGATGGAACAAAAAGCCCGCTTTCTACTGATTATCGCTTCCGCCTTGTTCTTTTCCTTACTAATGTCCATCGCCCCTTTGATCTTGGGGCGTGGACTGGATAATCTGATTGCCTTGTTTCAACAAGAAGGCTGGCAGATCAATGATTTTTGGCAAAGTATTTTAGGTCCAGTCGTCCTTTTAGCGGGAACGTGGCTTTTGATTAGTCTCTTTTCCTTGCTGCAAGAGTATACGATGGCCAGTGTCAGTGAAACCCTGACCTTGACTTTACGCAAACAAATCAGTGACAAATTCAATCGCCTGCCTATCAGTTTTTACGACAAACATCATACTGGCGATATTTTAAGCCGAGTGATTCTCGATTTAGATAAAGTATCCGAAGTCTTACAAGTCGGTTTGATGCAGTTGATCACCGCAACCATCAGCATTACCTTCGGCTTGATCGCTATGCTTTATCTCAGCCCATTACTGACGATCGGCGTGGTTCTGATTTTGCTTTTGAGTGCTTTTGTGACCACCGTTCTCGCACGAAAAAACTTGAGCTACTTTACCAAAAACCAAGAAACATTAGGTGCAGTTAGCAGTCGTGCGGAAGAGTTTTATACCGCAAATCCGCTGATCAAATCCTACAACCAACAAGTTGCCGTTGAAGCGGAAATGGCGGAATTGAGTGAAGCCCAATTTAAAGCCTTTCGGAAAGCACAGTTCGTCAGTGCAGCTATCAATCCATTCGTGCGCTTTATCAATCAAATCGGCTTTATCTTAAGCGCCGTCGTTGGTGGTCTAATGGTGTTGCAAGGGCAATTATCCATTGGTCTCGTACAAGCCTATCTGCAATACATCAACCAAGTGTCTGAACCGATCACGCAAGCCTCTTATATTATGAACACCTTGCAAAGTGCCTTAGCATCTCTCGAACGAATTTTTGAGATCCTTGATTATCCTGAAGAAGAAACTGCGACCCAACAACTGCCAGTTCCACAAAACATCAAAGGAAAAATCGATTTTCAACACGTCTCCTTTGGCTACAGCAAGGAAAAACTCTTGATGGAAAACGTCGAATTTTCCGTCAAACCAAAACAAACGGTCGCGATCGTCGGACCAACAGGTGCTGGAAAAACCACCATGATCAATCTTTTGATGCGCTTTTATCCATTGAATGGTGGGAAGATCTTGCTGGACGATCAAGACATGATGTCCTTTTCGGCACCGGCAGTACGGAAAAAATTCGGTATGGTGCTGCAAGATACATGGCTGTTCCAAGGAACCATTGCTGAAAATATCGCTTATGGCAATCCCGATGCCACTCGGGAAGACATCTTGGCTGCCGCGAAAGCCGCCCAATGCGACCACTTTGTGCGGACCCTGCCCAACGGTTACGATACCGTCATTGGTTCCGAAAGCGAACTGTCACAAGGACAACAACAATTATTGACGATCGCTCGGGCGATTTTAGCAGACCCAACGATCCTGATCCTTGATGAAGCCACCTCCAGTGTCGACACGCGGACGGAACAAATGATCCAAACGGCGATGGATCGTTTGACCCAAGGACGAACCAGCTTTATCATCGCCCATCGTCTTTCTACCATCAAAAACGCTGACTTGATTCTAGTGATGAAAGACGGCTCCGTCGTCGAAAAAGGCTCCCATACTCAATTGCTGGCACAAGATTCCCTTTACGCCCAACTATATAACAGCCAGTTTGCAACAGCTTGATGAAAAAGCCGAACCACCAACCAATGACTTTATAAACTGTCGAGGTTGTGGGTCGGCTTTTTTCTTTTTCCGTAAAAATCTGTGAGCACCAAGGCTAACTACTATTACCTTCAATTGCTTCTCTTTTACTCAACTTTTTTTAGTGCTGCTTGGATAAGCGGTACTTTTCCTGGTTCTTTTTTTATGATTGCCATTAATTTTCCTGAAAAAAGTTTTTTCTCTTGGCAATTATACCCGTCTAGATCTGCGGGATCGCCATTAGCAAGTCCGAGGATTGTTCCATTTTTTACCAAAACCGCTACAAGTTCGTCTGCAGTTGGCACCTCGATCCCTTCTGAATCGATTCCTTGGATCTCAAATAGAGAGTAGTCCGCTCCACAGAATCGTTCTTTAACTGTGACAGAATCAGTCGGACCGCTTGTTTTTCGAGTTGCTTCAATTGTTTGTTCCTCTTTGACACCAATGGCTTTTAAACAACCTGGTTCATAAGGAATATGCCAAGATAGGCCATCTTTATCATTTTTTTTCTTTCCAAAACTCTTCCCGTTCAGAAACAACTCAACAGTATGACAATTAGAAAAAGTCCTCACCTCCGTAACCCCTTGGTCAATTGTTAACCCTTCTTTGTTCCAGTGAGGAAACACATGAACCATTGGTGTTTCAGTCCACCTTGATTGATAATAATAAAAAGAATCCTTTTCAAATCCGACCGTATCTGTAATTCCAAATTGAGAACTGATTCCAGGCCAGTGAAACGGTGCTGGCTCACCGTAGTAATCCATAAATGTCCACAAGAAGACACCTCCCATATAGGCATGTTCTTCTAAGTAACGCAGTACTTCTTTCGGTTTAGCCGTACCACCGGTTCCTGGCTCTTCAGGCTTTCGTTTCCCAGGTAAGACCATAGAATAAAGAGAACCAAAGTTTGAAGTATGACATTTTTCGCTGTTATCTTGATAGACCCCTCTTGTCGAAAAGTAAGAAGCACTTTCCGTACTAAGATATGAAAATAGCGGATACTTTTCCTTTACAGCAACTAAACCTGTCCCATTTACAGCAGACTCAGGATAATTGACCCCGTTCACATCAAAAATACGCATATAAGAAGCATCCACCTGACCAGCAGGATTAAGTAATTCCGCTGAAACAATGAGACTTTGCGAAGTATGGGTTCGGATCACAGCTGCTAATTTTTGTGCCATTCGGTAAGCAAGCGGCGTATGACCAATCACCTCTTCATTACAAAGGGACCAAAAACAAAGAGAAGGATGATTACGTGTTTGCTTCACCATTTTTACCAGCTCATTTGTCCGCCACTCACTAGATTCCAAGATGCGGTTCTCGTTCATAACGATGATACCTAATTCATCACATAATTCAAGGAGATCTTTGGAAGCAAAGTGATGTGCACTGCGATAGGCGTTTACCCCCATTTCTTTCATTTTCAACAGCTTATACCGTAAAATATCTTTTGGTAATGCGACACCTAGACCACCAAAGTCTTGATGCTCACAGACCCCTCTTAATTCTTTACGTTCCCCATTAAGCAGAAAACCTTTCGTAGTATATGCGACTGTCCTAATACCAAAACAAAGCTGATAGTCATCGATTTGGTTCTCGCCATCAAATAGTTGAAAAGTAGCTTGGTATAGATGTGGATTCTCGAGAGACCATAGCTGAGGCGCGCAGATTTTTTGGCAATAACTCCATTCTGTTGTCGCCAAAGGATCTACGTTACACTCATGGATATTTTGTTGATCAGCCACCTGACTTTTGATCGTTATCTTTTGTTTTTTCTCAAAATGATGGTTAGCAAGACCAATGGTGATTTTAAGGAGCGCTTCCTGCTGGTTTATTTCAGTTGTTTCGATAAACGATGCTTCTGCCACAATCTGAAGCTTTGGTTTTATTTCTAAATATACATCCTTATATATACCTGCTCCCTCATACCACCAGCCTTCCGCGCCTTTCGTCGTATCCACTTTGATCAACACCACATTCACTCCCTCTGAGCCGATGCGTATCAGTTCAGAGACATCAAAAGAAAAATCAGAGTATCCACTGTAATGATCACCTAGAAATACACCATTAAACCAGACAGATGCCATACGCATGACGCCCATAAAGTGGAGAGTCACTTGCTTTTCGTTCACTTCATCTAGAGTTAACGCAAAAGTCTTACGGTAATAGGCAATGCCATCTGGCTTTGATCCACTCATCAGTAAATCGGGATCATTAACATACGGAAGTTCATTTTTCCAATCATGAGGGAGATCAACAGATACCCAATCTTCGTCAAGTTCACTTTCCAAAGCAGTGTTCGCCAACATTCTCAAGCCTTTTTCACGATCACCTTGAGCAATCAGCCGTAGAAAATGTTCTCCACCAGCACCTATCAAAACAGTATCCCCCGCTTCATTTTCAAGCGGAGCTGCCAAGCCACCGATAGCTGCGGCTTTTCTGACTGTTTTCATTGGCTCTTCTATCTCACCTAAGTGAAATTGCCAGCCATCATTCAGTAATCGATTTTGTCTCATTTTTTCTCCTCCTTCTTATAAAAGTTATTTTGCTCTAGCTAAAAAGTCCCCACAAAATGGATCGATCGGGCTCTTACCTTTAAACGGTTCTTTCCCTAGCAATTTCTGGATTACAGCCTCCACTGTTTCTGGATTTCCTGTATACGCATTGATAAAAGTTGAAACATAAGGGATGTCAAATAAGTGATAGGGATTGGCAGTAGAAACAAAAATGGTAGGGAGATCCTTTTCATACCAGGGAGCATTTGCGGCCATCAAATGATTCCAATCCAAACGAACTGTTGTCTGATTGCTGGCGGTCTCAACATTAGCAACATACAATGCCAAATCAAATTTATTTCCAAGATCCTCAACCCCTGCCTCGAAAACCTCTTGGAAATCCAATTGTTGATTATCGAAAAGGTTGACTTCAAATCCAGCAGCTTCTAATCCAGCTTTAAAAAGCGGACCCACTCGTCCTCCCTCTTTAAATCCACCGTCGTCAGAATCACCCAAAATAACGAGACGGATTCGAGGGTATCGTTGTGGGGTGAGTGGTAAGTGTTTTTCTCTGTCTTTGACCAATGTAATCGACTCATCAGCAATTTTTTTCGTTACCCACTGATATTCAGTACGATCGATGACACTTTTAGGAGTACTATTGACTGTCTCTTCCCTTACTTCAGTAAATAAACCATGGTACATCTTGACTGCTAAAATTCGTGCGACTGCTTCATCCAAACGTTCCATACGAATGCTTCCCTCTTTTACAGCAGATGCGATCACTTCATAATCTTCATCAATATTTTTATTAAAAAGCAACATATCGATTCCTGCATTGATTGAAGCAACGAGTCGCTCTCTATGAGGCATGATCGTCATGTAACCGACCATTGGTGTTGCATCAGTGATAGCCAAACCATTGAAGCCCAGTGTATCTCTTAGTAACCCGTTAACTAGAAGTTTCGAGCAAGAAGCAGGCATCAATTCGGTTTCTCTGATAGTTGGTGAAAGTTTTCGCTCCCACGCAGGCTGATAAATGTGTCCCACCATGATACAGCTGACGTTTTTTTCAATAAACTGGCGATAAATAGTCCCATACGATTCCATCCACTCATTCGCGGAGAGTGAATTGATCGAACTCAGTAAATGTTGATCCCTTTCATCAACACCGTCCCCAGGAAAATGCTTGATCACTGGAATGATGTTACTCTCAGAAAAACCGTCTATCTGCGCTTGAGCCATGCGAATAATTCGTTTTTGATCACTTCCAAATGTGCGAGTATTCGTGATTGGGTTCTTGAAGTTATAATCAATATCGACAATCGGTGAAAAAGCCATATTAATACCAATTCGAGCCGCTTCCAGCCCAGCAATTTTTCCTAAGTAATAGGCATTTTCGGTGCAATCTGTAGCGGCGATCTGCATAGGATTACCGACCCATGTCCCTTCCGTAAGAATACCATTCCCACCTGACTCTAAATTTGCTGAAAGAAATAACGGTATTGTGCTAGCATCTTGGACTGCTCTTAGCTGATCCTTCAATTTTTCAGCATTGTCGGGGCGATACATCATTCCACCCGGTTGGTATTTCTTAATAAAAGCCGTCAATTCCTTTACAGAACCTGATTGTCCAATCACGAAAAAAAGCTGACCAATTTTTTCCATAACTGACATGTTTTCTACGATCTTCTGAATTTGTTTTTTCCTTGTCTCTGTAAATTTGAAAAGTGTTTCTCTTGTCTCTCTCACTGAGTTGTCCTCCAATCGATAGTTTCACAGACGACGAGCGCAAGAATCACTTCACTCTTGCGCTCGTTTGTTGTTATTATGGTTAACTGTAAATCCTGTGCGAGTTTCTTATCCAGCTTGTTCTTGTGCTAAACGTTCTTCTTGAACTGCTTGATTATCTAAGGTTTTAAAGAACGGGTAATAGATAGCCATAGAAATAGCAACTGCAAATAGTTGATAGATACCAAAAGAGAGACTCCCTTGAACGATGCCGTGGATCAGCGGAGGTAACGAGCCCGCCCCTAGGATGCCAATCGGTGCGGTAATGATTCCCATAGAAATCAATGCGTACCCAAGAGAAGTGATCACTAATGGCGTCAATAAGAACGGAATCAAAAGCATCACATTCAACATTACCGGCATTCCAAAGACAACTGGTTCATTTACACCAAAAAGACCGCTTGGAAATACGATTTTTGAAAATGATTTGTAGCGCTTACTCTTGGAAAATAAAAACATGTCAGTCACTAAACCAATCGTTGCACCGCTCCCCCCTAAACATGCCAAATCGTATAACCCAAAATTAATGGCATGAGGGACTGCTTCTCCCGCCGCCACAGCAGCACTATTGTCTGCAAGATAACCCAAGAAAATCGGCATGAGAATCGGCAATACGGTCATTGAACCATGAATCCCGAAAAACCATAAGAGATTCGAGATCAAAATAAGAATCAAAAAGGCAGTTAAGGAACCCGTCAATCGCTGCAATGGTTCTTGAAGCAATGTATAAACAAAATCTGTCGCTGAATTATAACTAGTTACGCTAAAACCAAATTTAACAATTCCAAAAAGTGACGCAATCACAACTGCTGGAATTAAAGAAGTAAATGACTTGGTCACCATTTCTGGCACCCCATCGGGCATTTTGATCGTAATATTTTTTTCCACAAACAATTTCATCAGTTGAATCGTGATCAGTGAAACGAAAATTGCCACGAAGACCCCGCGCGCGCCTAAATAATTGGTACTTAAAAATGAAGCTCTTGCTTCGGGATTTTCAGTGAGTGGCGTTAATAACAGGAAACATACCAATGAGATGAACCCCGTCCCCAAGGCTTGTTCTTTGATCCCGAATATTCCTGCTCCACAGTAGGCAATACTAAATGCCATATACAAACCTAATAAATCAATTGTGTAAGCTGGAATATAATTCATTACTGTACCAATGTTGGTCACTGATAGAAAGTTTTGATACGGTTCCCAGCTTAAACTAGAAATAACTGTAAAGATGGCACCTAACATAATAACGCCTAGTAATGACATCGAACCTGTACTCACACTTTTTAAATAGCGATTCGAAGAAATTTTATTCGCAACGGGAATAAATCTTTTTTCCATAAAGTGGATAAATGCATTCATTTTTCTTACCCCTTTTTAGTGTTTTTTATTTTATTTTGGTACCAATAGTAACTGTCTTTGGGAATTCGTCGACATTCTTTTGGATCTTCATCTGTGCGATCAACAAAAATCAAACCATATCGCTTTTTAAACCCTTGGTGTGAACTAACCAGATCAAGTAGTGACCAAGGACTATAACCCAATAAAGGATATCCTTCCTCCATAAAACGCTCACATTGCTTAATATGCTGTTCTAAGTAATCAATACGATAGACATCGTGAATTTGCCCATCTTCAATACGATCAGAATACGCTAAACCGTTTTCAGTCACCATCATTGGTAAATGGTATTTTTCATAAATCGACCGCATACCTATATATAATCCTTCAGGGTCAATACCAAATTCCATCCATTTCGTCTTCGTTAAATAAGGATTGTTCCCTAAGGTAAATCGCTCATTTCGATAAAATGGTGGTAGTTTGCTTGTATCTTCTCCCGGTTCAACGGCACGTATACAGGTACTACAGTAATAGTTTATCCCTATAAGATCTGGTTTATTCTTCTTCAAAATTTCTTGATCAGCTGGTTCCGTTTCTGGATACCAACCTTTCTCATTCAAATAATTGCAGTAGCTTTTCGGGTACTCGCCGAATACTGACATGTCGAGAAAACAATTTTGTAAAAAGTCTTCGGCGTTCTTAGCTGCTAAGATGTTCCTTGGCGAAGGTGTTTCAGGATAAACAACTTGCATAGAGCACACCGGTCCAATTTTCCCATCTCTTACGATTTTTCGAAAAACTTGAATTGTCTTTTTCTCAGCTAGCGACATATTGTAACTCATTTGATACATCTGCTTCATTTTTTCATCTGCATCCGTTTCGTGATTGCCATTTAAATCAGAAGCTGCTGTGACGATCAATTGCTCGTTGATCGTTCCCCACAACTTGACTCGATCACCGAAATGCTGAAAGCAAACTTTTGCATAAGCAACAAAGTAATCAATACATTTTCTTGATTTCCATCCGCCAAATTTGGTTACCAATGCTTGCGGCATTTCAAAATGATAGAGGGTAGGAAAAGGTGTGATTCCTTTTTCAAGACACCCATCAATCAAACGATTATAAAAATCGATGCCTTCTTGATTCGGCTGATCACCATCACCCATGACACGTGTCCAATTGAACGAAAAACGATAGAGATCGATCCCTAAGTCTGCCATTAATTCAATGTCTTCGCTTAGATGATGATAGTGATCGGACGCGATCTTCGAATCTGCAATTCCCTCCGGTACGTGACGCACATCTGTTGTTGCAATCCCTTTTCCACCTTCACCAAAGCCTCCTTCTACTTGAAATGCTGAGGTTGATGCCCCCCAATAAAAATCTTTTTTAACCATTGTTCCTTCCACCTTTCCCTTATAAGAAAACGATACCATTCAGAATTAATTCTAACGACAACAAAACAAGACCTCTGGTTTCAAATCCAAAGGTCTTGTTTCAAAATATGAAACTATTGAGGCAAATAGAACTTTTTCATATACATATAAATCAGTAACTCCATCGTGTATAGAATAGCAATCCGTCCTTCGGTGTTTTCGTTGATCTCTCCACAGAGGATAATTTGGTCTGCACTTCGCTCAATGATTGGAGAATGCTTAAACGTAAAGACGATAATTTTGATTCCCTTTTTCTTCAATGCTGCAATCACTTTTTCACTAAAGTAAAAGAAACCACCCTCCATCGAAAAAATCAAAACCAAGCTATCTGGCGAGCTTTCTTCCACAATTTTTAATTGCTCTTCCACTGTAAAACCAATCCGAATAATTTTATCCATGCTTGCTAATTTGCTTTGCAAATGCTGTCCCATAAAAGCAGCAAATTCTAAGCCAAACACAGCAACGTTTTCTGTTTCATAGATCGCAGAGACCACTGTTTCAAGTTCTGAAATCGAGAGATGTTCTTTGGCGTACCTCAAATTGATCAAAAGATTTGAGGTGAATTCGTCCAGAAATTTCTCCCTTTGTTCCACGGGCTGGATCACTTTTTTGGAATAATCGCTGACGATATCGATCTCTTTTTCAACCGCTTGTTTGAATTCCGTATAAGATGAAAAAGCCAAAATTCGAATGAATCGCGAAATCGCTGCAGTCGACACAAAGCATTCTTCTGCGAGTTCATAAATGGTCATCTTAGGGATTTTCGAAAAACTTCTTAGAATCGCCTGTGCAATAAAGTAATTATTGTCTTGTTTTTTCTGATTATTTAAATAGCGCAACAAAAGACTTCTGACTGAGGTTCCTTTATTTTCCATTCGTGCTACCTCCTAAATACGCTTTCACCTAAATATACAATGAAAGCTAGGGAAAGCAAAGTTGAATTGGTGAAATTCTCCTTATACTCTGCGCCCATTTCGATAATTTAAATCTAAAAACCTTTCCCTTGCCTTGCCCGTATCCATATTCCATAATCAGACGTGAGCGATGATCCATCAAACAGACCGTATGGGAGTGTTACGAATGAAAAATTTTCAGATGACGTTTATTACTTCTACGACCACCAATCGTTGGTTGAAACTATTGAATCTTTTGGAACGGCATAAGACCCTTTCGAATCGTGAGTTGTCAAAAGCTGTCCAGAGTTCGCGGCGCACGATCATTTATGATATGGAGGGGCTACGGAACTACTTTGGAAGTACGCTAATGATCGAATCCACGTCGAATGGCTATTCTCTTCATGAATTACTACCGAAAGAATATCTGGAACGAAAACGAGCGCTCCTTCAGAATGAACCGTTATTCGTTATTCTTGAGCATCTGTTTAAGGGAGAATATCGGACAGTTTCCGAATGGGCAGACTATTTTTATCTTTCTGAGAGTTCCCTTTTACGCTATTTGACACTTTTTGAAAAAGCCCTGAAGCCCTTTCAGTTATCTGTTGATCATAAGAATTTCCGTCTGATCGGATCAGAAGCGGATATTCGCAAATTTTTCCATGCCTTTTATTATGAGTCGGATGCTACGCCTCATACGGTACGTCCAACCATTGCTGTGCAAAATATCGTCTTAGATTTTTTTCGCAATATACGCGGCAAAACCAATAATACAGCTTCATTTTGGTATATCAGTTATTGGTTGTATATTATCCTTGAGCGTCATCAAGCGGGAGAAACTGTCGTTGTCTCCGAACAATTAAAAAAGATCGTCTTGGCAGATGAACTCTTCCAAGAAATCCAGCCCCTCAATCAATCTTTGCTTCTCTTCACTAGGAAACATTTGTTCCTCTAAGTTACTTCTTGTTGATGCAATTGTTTGCTGTGTTACACCTTCTTGTAGTTGCTCAAAAGTATCCCCTACAAAAAGATCATAGACACTTTGCCCGAATTGGCGATCATCTTCATAATAGCGATCTTCCATCAAGACGCCGGTAGCTGCCGCATGGATCGGATTACCTGATGGATTAAGATCTCTGATCGTATAAGTATCACCACGTCTCGGTCTCAATTGGTCATTTAAATTTACTTGCCAAATCATATGGGAGCCTGTCGCAGCATTTTTAAATGTCTGAGCCGACTGTCCATTGCTAAATGTAACCCTCGCGCCATAATTTATGAAATGCTTACTGATATCATGATTGAATACAGGTAACCCATTCGCATCTTCCTCTATCCATACATTAAAAATATAAGCACTACTTCCAGTTGTATTGAGTGTTTCTCTTTTGTTAAGACCCTTCAAAGAATAGATGGGGCTTCCTTGAGTATTCATCTGTAGTACTTGTTCAGATAATGCGTTTGTGTCCGTCATATCCCTAGCTTCTGACTTTTGGGTATCATCTGGTGCTAAATGTTGTTCTTGTGGATCGACTGGTTCATTTTCAGCTTGTTTTGCTGCCTCTGGCTGCTTCTCTTCTAACCCATCCACTAGTTTTTCTATGTTATAATTTTCTTCCAAATCCTCGTGCTCTTGTGCCATCGCTACCACTGGTAATGATGATAAAGTCATTTGGCAAACGAGTAATAAACCTGTTGCTTTCAATTTAAAATTGTTTTTCATTTTATTTTCCCTTCCAACTCAACCTATATATCTTTCTATCGTTGTATTTCTTCATGTTCTCCGGTTAATGATGCTTGTACGAATTCATCCTTCCTCATCAGGTAGTTTGTCATAGAATGACTTCGCATTTTCTTCTGAGCCAATCACCGCTGCTAGAATGGAGAACATTGTCCGATGACTGATCATTAACAAACCTGTGACTTCATCACTAAATTAGTTATTCATAAGTCACCCCTGCTTCTCTATTCTTTCGTACGTTAAAGATTCATTTCACTTTTATCACGCGTCCTTTCTTACTCCCTTAAAAAAAATCTGTCTTAGACCTTATTGGAACAACCTATTCGATAGAAACTCACTAAATATCATAGATGAGCTCTAAAAAAAGATGTTTTTTTGACGAAATTTTATTGTTTTAATCGAGGTTAAATTTAACACGGTTGCTCATCGAGCAATAAATCAAGATTTGCAAACCTGTGTGAATAAATTGATTTTCATTTTCTTTTCAAATAAGGCATTTTGAAAGTTTGTGCAAAAAAAAGCGTTATAAAAAAAGACGATTCCTTATGATTTAAAAAGGATCGTCCATTTTTGTTATTACCTGTAACCACTTGACTCAATACGATGGATACATTGTTTTTGCCTACTCATTCTTAGCATTGTCTGAAACATTTTTATCAACAGTTATCTTCAACAGAATGCTTCTTTTCTATAAAAAATGTCAGAAAAAAGCAAAATAAAAGAAATTATATGTAATTTTACACATCTTCTAAAAAAATTCATTTTTCTTTGGTATACTAAACGTAGATCTGCATATCATTAGATTTACGTTGCCCGTTAGTGAAGTTTCAGGCAACGTTTCTTTATGGGGGATAGATAAAAAATGGAAGAGAAAAAGATTTTTGAGAAGCGCTGGTTATTAGCTACCAGTGAACAACGAGAGAAATACCAAGCCTTGATTGCCTCTTACCCTTCAATCGAATGGACATTCAAAGAAAAAAGCTACCTTTTATGGCTGTGTCAGTTAGACAGTGATACGTTCAAAACCTTTGAAGCGATTTTTGATAAACTAGTAAATGCCAACTAATTATTTTCGCGTAGGCTGTTCTTTCACCAAAATAACCCAATCTTTTGGTATTCAGGAATAGTGGGCATATTTTCAGATAACTCCCTTTTTTATTAGACAAACGAATAAAAGCCGCACCCGTCGATCGTAACGGTTGCGGCTTTTCTCTTTGATCTATCCACCCATGTCCTCGTCATGCTGTGTTGCAACACGTGGATTAGGCTGTGGGAACGCTTAACGCTTGCCCTAACTGAGGATCGATTTTTTCAATCACTCTTAGCCAATCTTGATGATCGGGGATTGCTTTTAGTAAAAGAGAATCAGTCGATAAGATGAACTCTGATAAATATTCACTATAATTCGTGACCACAAGATCAATGGCGTTTTCCTTCAAATAATCGCTCGTCAATTCATTGATTTTTGGAAAAAATACCCGATGATCATTGCCGACATAACGCAAGAAGCGCGCACGAATCGTGTGACAGGCATAGAGATCACCTTCTATTATCAACGCGATCCGTTTAACTTTTTGAGCATAAAGCTCCCTGATTGCTTCACTGTAAAGGGTCAGTGCCGCACAAACATCTGACAGATACTCCTGTTTGACCCCTAGAATCGCTTGGTGCTGCTTCATAAATGCCAGATTTTTTTGATAAGCAGCAGAACCATGCTTTTGCGCTTCAGTTTTTACTTCTGTTAGCAAGTGATTTAAAACGGGCGCCAGCTGCTCATTGATTTTCTTTGACAGGAAAAAGGCGTGGATCATCGTCTGGACCTGTTGAGGCTCTTGAAAGGAAATGCCCCATTCTTGCACGAAGCGCTGACTCAGTTCTTCGAGTTCAGGATACAGCCCAAACGCTGCAACGAATTGCTGCTCTTTTTCAGGCTCGGTCAAAGTTCGTTTCATCACGGTCACTAAATAAAGCCACATCATTTCTTGTTGCGGTAGTCTTACTCGGTATAGCGCTTCGATTTTAGGCGCTAAGTTCTTCATTATCGCAAACGCCTCATGCGTTTCGACGATTGCTGCCAACGATCGAGGAATCTGAACAGTCTTTCCCAGTTGATAGCGCTTGATCGCAATATACAAACTATAATAAAAATCACTCGGAGAAACGCCTGTATTCACCAGCGCTGTGGGAATTTTTGAGAAGGCATCACTGACTAACGCGATCAGTTCTTTGGGGGGCAAGAGCGTATGCGGCGTGACATCTGATTCATAATAAAAATCTTTAAAAAACTTGCGAATATTGGCTTCTGATCCACTCAAATTCACCGGTTGCAAGATCCACTCTAAATGATACTTTCGTAACGTCGCAGAAGCGGTATTCAAATAACGACGCATCGTACTTTCTGATACATATAAGCGCTGCGCCCACTCTTCAACCGAACAGAATTCCCCGTGGAAAATGGCTTCCACGATTTGATACATGCCTTCTTCTGCAACAAGCTCCTTTTTTTGAGACAAGTATCTTTTCGGATCAGTTTCCCTAAAATGATAGCCATTGGCTTCAAGAGTAAATTCCGCTGCCTCCTGCAGATAGGTTTTCAATTCCTTGATGTCAGAGCTGATCGTCCGTTGGGTCACATCAAGCTTGTTGGCTAAACTTGCGATGGAACAAGTCCGTTCTCGCTCAAAGGTATTTAACATTTGAAGCCATCGAACGGTCGTTTTGTTTAGCATAAAATTTAACTGCAATTCTCTCATTTTGCCCTCCGTGTTTCTCCTTCACCGACTGGTTTCTTTTCTATAGTACAATATTTGCGTCTATAAAAAAACCTTCCTATTTCCCAAATTTACTTAAGTTGGTGTTAGAATATGTACTTAAGTGAACAAACAAGGTATTCTCTATGTAGACTCTTTTTGTGCAACTGGAGGAATTTGTATGACAAATATGGTTTATGGATACGCCCGTGTATCCACAAGACAACAGGATCTCTCTCGTCAATTGGATTTACTTGACCGGTATGAATGCAACAAAATTTATACTAAAAAGATCAGTGGTGTACGCGCAAATCGTCCTGAATTAAATAAACTAAAAAAACGAGTGAAAGAAAACGATAAAATCATTATTGAAAGTTTCTCGCGGCTAGGAAGAAGTACCAAAGACCTGATTGATCTCGTCTACTTTTTTGAAAAGAAAGGGGTAAAAGTCATCAGTATCAAAGAAAATTTTGATACACAAACCCCTCAAGGAAAATTAATGATGACTGTTTTCCAAGCCTTTAGCCAATTCGAACGAGACATCATCGTTGAGAGGACCAAAGAAGGCTTAGAATCCGCGCGTGCTAGAGGAAATATTGGCGGTCGTCCACGAATCGATCCCGCACTGATCCAACACGCATTGCACCTTTATCAAAAGGAAGGAAAAGCCGTTGTGGATATCTGTGCCCAAAAAGGCTTAAAGCACTCGACTTTTTATCGCTATCTTAGTCTGGAGAAGGATGAGGTCATTTCATAAATACACGTGCTGGTTGAACTTCGTACTTTCGGCTGCTCACTATATAAAAAACAGGACGAACATTGCTGATGTTTGTGATGGCTTAAAGATCGATTTTTTTCTCTCTTATAAGCGATTCATCCAGCTTGTTCGTCCTGTATGTTTTATTCTGCTAGCTCTTCTGTTGATCCTATTGTTGTTTTCTCCATGATTTCTTACGGAACAAGAACACCAGTCCGCCGATTAAGAATAGGATACCTGTCACACTTAGCAAGACACTGCTTGTTTCTCCTGTTTTTGGCAGTTGCTTAGCAGTGGATTGTTTGCTTGCTTTGATCCGTGCTTTCTGTTCCGTTGCTGAGGGTTTGTCTGATTGTTCTGATGGCCGTTTTCCGTTTCTCTCTTGATCGTTTGTTTCTGACGTCTCTGTCTCAGGACGTGTCTTGATCGGTTCTTCTATTATTGGATCAGACGCTTCAGTTTCAGGGATTTCAGTCACAGGCGACTCACTTTCCGGACGATTTTCTTCTGGTACTTCTGTTGGCGTTTCTTCAGGTGTTTCGTTAGGCGCTTCGCTGACTTTTGCTTGTACAGTAATCACGGCATAGGCAATCACTGCTCCGTAATGGTAGGAGACCGTGTACTGACCGACTATGTTGTTGTTCACTGTGCCGTTGACTTCTACTTCTGAAAAGGCTACTTCTTTGCCATCACGATCGATGGCAGAATCAATGTTTGTTTCTGGTAGCCATTCATCGCCTTGCTTGATCGTTGAATCGTGAACTTTCAGGGACGTTTGATCCGCTTTTACGGTGATAGTGGCTTTGCTTTTTAAACCGTGATAGCTGTAAATGACCACGTATTCGCCAGCTTTTGTTGTATCTGCTTTGCCTGTAACAGTGATATCCCCAAAATCAACAGGTTTACCATCCCGATCCGTTGCGCTGTCGAAGTTGTCCTTGGCTTCCCAGTGTTCCCCTGTGTACAACTCGCTATCGTGAACTTTAACTGTCGTTTGATCGGCTTTGACGGTGATAATGGCTTTGCTTTCTACGCCATGATAGCCGTAAATGACTTCATACTTGCCTGCTTGCGTTGTATCGACAGTCCCCGTGACAGTGATATCCCCAAAATCAACAGATGAACCGTCTCTATCTGTTGCACTATCGAAGTTGTCCTTGGCTTCCCATTGTTCCCCTGTGTACAACTCGCTATCGTGAACTTTAACTGTCGTTTGATCGGCTTTGACGGTGATAATGGCTTTGCTTTCTATCCCATCATAACGATACACTACCTCATAGGTCCCCGCTTTCTTGGTATCCACGCTTCCGTCAACGCTCACATCGGCAAAAGCAACTGGATGGTTGTCCCGATCGACGGCTTGGTCGAAGTTATCTTCTGGGGACCAATTTTCGCCGACGTACAACGAAGAATCGTGAACAGTAATCGCAGTGAATCGAGGTTTGACGAGGACCGTTGCTTCTTTGCTTACATTGTTTAAGTGGTAGCTGATTGTATAAGTACCCGCTTGACTAGTATCGACTTGCCCAGACACACTGCCGCCCTCAGCGAGGAATTCCTCGTAAGTCAGTATTTTTCCTTCTTTTGAGACTGCTTGTTCAAAATTATCCGCGGCTTTCCATGTATCTCGTTCATAAACCGTGGTATCTTTCACGGATAGCGCTGTGAAATCCGTTGGTGCTTTTTGATAGACGTAGGTCACTGTCGCTTCGCCTCGAGGAAAATTCCCTTTTGCATTCGTCGGTAGTTGATTGGTATCAAGAACGTACCCTGGAATTTCTGGAATAAACGCACTTGTAGAGACATTATAGGGTTCATTGGTACTATTATGGATGGTTTGAGAAGGATAGATTTCCATCCGAGATTCATCCACATACTTAATGGTCAGATGGCTATTTGTAAAGCGAACATTATATGTCGCCGTAAACAAAAGGTTTCCGTTAACATCGGTATATTCTACAACCGCTGTTAGACCGTAATAGTTGATCGTAAAACCTGTGAAGCTTGTCCAAGATATATTTAATTGATTGGTACCAGTCACTTCACTTGTATACCATAGCCCCACCAGCATGTATACCTTATCCGTTTTGTAGACATAAAAATCTTCTGTCAACTGCGGGTCTTGGTATAGTGTTTGGTGTGCGTATTTTTCCGGGATTGGCAAATCCAAAACCAGTGCTTTATACTTGATCGGATCATATTCTACAGTCAGATCGTAGTTGAAACTCTCGATACTCTTCGTTGATTCTGCAGCGAAAGGTTGACTATCCGTAGATTCTACATTGGTTTCAGCAGATGGGGCAGTAGCTGAAATTTGAATTTTTTCTGCAGTATCAGCTGCGTTAGATTGATTTGTTTCTGGGTTTGAAGTGGTGGTCACCACTTCACTTGCGGTTGTTTCGGAAGATACGACGTCAGCATTTCCTTCTTGGGAATCTGTCTTTTCTCCTGTGTCCATGCTTCCTGTTGAAGCTGTCAGCAAGGGAACGGTGGAGTCTATTGATGGTGTTTGCTGCTCTGTTTGTTGTGTTTCTGTTGCCTGAGCGATCGGCCATGTGCTTGGAAAGGTTGTCCCTAAAATCAGCATCCCTACTAAAGCGCTCTTACTTATAACTACGCGTTTTTTCATTTTCATTTTTTCTCCTTTTTCTTTTCCCCAACGTTATTCACACTTATCTTTGTACCAATCTATCCAAGCGTTTTAGGTCTGCAACTGGCAAGGTTGTTTTTTCTAAAAAGCTGTTTTCAATGACTGTTTCACACTCGATGAAACATGCGGCGCACCATTAACATGAAATCCGCCAATTTTCAAGGGATAAGACTTCTTGATTGGTGCAGAGTATTATATAATTTACTTAAAATGAGCGTAATTTCAATGGATAGGTGGTGACCTCAATGTTAGAAAATTTATCTATCAACTTGCATCGGGACAAAGCATTTTCTCGACAAGTAAAAATCTTGCAAGTGCTAAATGCTGCACCGACAGGGTATCATCCACAAGAATTGGCGACATTACTAGGGCTATCTTTGCCTACAGTTACCAAAGAGCTGAGTATTTTAAGTGACAGTTTGCCAAAAGACCTGGTCAAGATCACACTCTCAGAAACGAACATCGTCTCGATCGCTTATGCGCCGAACGCTTCCATCAATTCTGCCATTCAATACCTGGGGATGGAAACGCTGGAGTTTAAAATCATGACGAGTATTATTGATAATAAAAAATACTCTATTCACCGAGCAACGATTGAATTCGGTTATTCTCGCAGTCATCTTTTACGGACGATCAGCTACATGAACAAGTCGTTGCAAACCTATTCTGTAACTATTGCCACGAATCATCTTGACTTTATTGGTACCGAAGCGGACATCCGATTTTGTCTGTTCGTCTTTTTTTCTGCTTATGGCGATAGCACGATTTTAGATAAGGATAGTCCAGCGGATGCCCGCCTGCTGGTCCAAAAAGCCAAGGAAGCCAACACGAAAGATTTGCATTACAGCCATTACCGACTTGCTCTGTGGTTAAGTATCGCCAAGCGTAGGTGGCGCTATTCTTACTTTTTGACCTTGCCGCCGTCTTTAGAACGCAATCTATTGGAGAAAGAACGCTTCGCTATTTTCTCAGAAATATTAAACGAACATTACTTGAAAAAATACCGAATCATCCACTTGCCGCAACAAGAGCTGCTTTGGATCTTTGTCAATGCGCTCCACTGTCTTTCCTATAGTACGATGGACATCAACGGCGAAAGCGATGCGGATTACATTTTTCACCATACAGAAAGACCAGAAATTATTGCAGAAGCGGCTGCCTTTTTAGAGAAATCTGGCGTCGCTATTCCACCTGCAGCTGCCCACAAGATCATCGCTTATCTCGTAAATCTTCGCCTGCTGACGATGATTTCTGCCAATTATGAGTTTGCTGATCCGCAGATCAAAGCCTTTGTTGAAACAACATTCAAGACGGATTACCTTACTTGGAATGAGTGGTTGAAACCCTTCAACGATCAAAGCCGCTTCTTTTCCTTTACTCACTTGGAGCATATCTCAGTCACATTGACTTTGTTAAGCGAGTTAGCGCCTAATCCCCAGCTGAAAAAACACCTCAAAGTAGCCTTTGCTTTTCAAGGCGGTGCTGGATTAGATGCTTTCTTAGCCGCATCAACGGAATTATTTAAAAACGACCATACAGAAATCAGTTACTTTTTTGAAGTGGCTCCTGATGAACAAGAATTGATCCATCGGGAAATAGATTTGATCGTCAGCAATTTTGACTTGCATCTGAAAAGCAACACCAAATTTCAGCAACTGCGCATTTCCAATGTCCCCACCCTTTCGGACTGGACGATCATCCACAAAACGATTGAACAGCTGATTCAGCCAAGAATCACACCGATTCGTTGACCTAAGGAAACTGACGGCCTTCTTGAAGGAAGCGCCGCCAGTTTTTCATTGCGCGGTTTGCTATTTTGACCCTTTCCTAAGTATCCATTTTTCTTTTCTCTTAGCGTGTCTATTTTTTTCACATCAGAAAAAAATCAGACCTTTTTTGCAAGATTCCTCTCCTAATAAACGCTTTTCCATTCAAGCGCAGCGGAGAAAGCCCCTGTCTTGTTTTTATGTGCTGTTCGTAATCCCTGAAAAGTTGGCCTGCTTCGTGGATTTTTTAATAAATGAAATTTTAGCGGATATCCTTAGCCACAAATGTGAAATTCGTTATTTTAAAAGCAAAGAAACATACGGTCATAACAGACTGCATGTTTTAAATAACTTTTGTATCTATTTTTTTTATTTACTAGAAAAAAAAGAAATTTTCTCCCCGCTCCTTTTTTGTATAATAGGTAAAAAGAGAGGGGAACAAACGTGGATTTTATCAAGGAGCTGCAATCCTTCAAAACAATCGTCGAGGAAGGTACGTTTACTAGAGCTGCCGCCAAACTAAACTATGCCCAGTCGACCGTTACGAACCATATCAAAAAGTTAGAAGACGAATTAGAAGTAGCGTTATTTTTGGAAGGAAAAAGCAATGTATTGACCTTGGAAGGCGAATTGTTGAAACAGGAAGTACCCGAACTGATTGCCCACTGGGAGCGGGTCAAAGAACAGTTGATCAATGCTTCCCATACGGTCGAGTATTCGTTGCGGATGGGTATCCTTCAACCCTATGACATTTTGGTTTTGCCTGCACTGCTTCACGATTTTTCGCAGCACTATCCAAAAATAAACTTCGAGATCGTCGTGGGCTCAACACTGGAATTAGCCAATGCACTAAATGAAAACCGAATTGATTTCGCCTTATGCTCACTTCCTCACGAGAAACATTTTGCCTACGAGGAATTGTTTCAAGAAGAGCTTTGCTGCATTACCTCAATCTCAAACCCATTAATCATCAATGAGCTAGCCGACCTTGAAGGGAGCCATCTCTATCGTTCCAAGTCTGATTGTCCAGCTCGCACAAAAATTGAAAGCTATCTTGACAATCAGGTTCCTTCGATCCATTGGGAGTCTGTCAGCAACATCAGTACGATTCCTTACTTGATCGAACGAACTGGATACTGCAGTCTGATCCCTCGTTCCATCATTGAGCAAACTCATGCTCGAGTAAAAATCGTCTCGCTTCCTTTGCCTGATCCCCACATGTCGATCGGCTTATTGTCAAAACATCCACTGATGCTTTCTCCCAGCATCACAAAGAATTTTGTCTTCGAACTAAAAGTGCGCTTACTATCCTTGTTATAAAACGGTTTTAAACTACATTGATTTTTATGCAACTATGCTTTTGCTAGAAAATGATGACAGTCATTTTGCAAACCTCGTTACAGCGGGAAACAAAAGAGCTGCACCAAGTCTTTACGTTTTAAAGACTTGGTGCAGCAAGGTTTTTGAATTCGCTTACGGTTATAAAGTTACAAGATAGTATCTTTTCTCACGTTTCGATTTTTTGTTACTATTTTACTTTTTTTATGCAACCTGATACGATTATTCATGTAAATCGAAGAAAAATCAGAAAAGATGTCGTTATTCTTAACATTTCCGATTTTTTCTCCGATTGTAAAAAATAGAAACGTTTTTTCATCATTTATAAAGTATACTCAATTTTGAAGCGACGAGTTCTCAAGAAACTGAGGCTTGTACCCCGCAGGGCAAAGTCTTTGGGTAGTTATTGCTCAAGGAAGCTGTTTTTGCAATTGTCAGAAAAAATAGACGATGAGAAAAGGAGGAAAAACCATGTTTATCATTGAAGCGATCTTCAGCTTTCTAAGAGACGCATTAGGTGTGATCCTAGCTATTCTCTTAGGGACGCTTTGCTTGTCGATGGTGGTCAATTTGATCGTTATCGTTGTAAAAAACACCTATTCAAAATTTAAAAAGAATTATTAACGAATCGCTATCTTCTAATAGATAGCTTTTTTAGATCGTTTTTTCAATGGTTTTTTCAACCTCTCAGGTCTCTTTTTTGCCTTTGTAATATCTTTTTTCAAACTCAATCCAAGACTTGCTGAATTCATGGTTAGAAAAGGCACTTTTCAAACCTGAACGCTGCTTAAAGCGAAAGACCTCTTCGCGGTCCATCCCCAATTCCTTGGCAATTCGTTCATCCGACCACTCGTTAGCGACCAACTGCTGCACGATGTTTCCCATCTTCTCGATGCCATGGGTACCACGTGCTCGATTGTGGCGAATCGTTGAAGCGATGCGATTCTCAAAAGGCTTATCGATCACTGTGACCGGAACGCTTGGCAACGCCAGGCGGTCTTTTGCTACGACATACCGATGAAACCCATCGATCAAAATATACTTGTCCTGCTCCTTATCGTGGTAACAAACCAATGGCTGCGTAAAGCCATCTTCTCGAATCGACAGTTCCAGTAAATCCATTTCTGGAGCAGCCACGGTGTTGGGGTTATACGTATTCGCGTGAATCTTGCTGACTGGGATCAGCTTCGCCGCTAACACTGGAAAATCGATATCGCTCATGAGGTACTACACTCCTTTTTAGAAATGAATAATTTTTTGTTTGTCGATAGACCGCAAACCCTTTTGACTCCAAAAGTGCAATTTCACTAGGCTGGTTACTAGAAGCGAGAATCTCTGCTTCTGGGTAGTTGCGGCTGATATCCACCAGCATTTTCCGTAAAAGAAACTTTTTAAATTGAGCGGCTGGATCTTTTTCATAAAATTCCCCTAGCTCCACTTTGTTGGCGCCTTTTTCATAATAAGAAAAAGCAGTCACCCTTTTTTCGTCATCAAGAATCACGTACCAGTAGCAGTTCTCATCATTGACTAAGTACGGAAATTGCTGCTGATACACCCGTTCCGCAAAAAAAACCCCCATCAATTGATAGAATTGGCTTTTCTTATACGGTGGAAAAAATAAAACCAATCGTTCGTTCACAAAACCCTTCCTCTCTAAGGACGCACTCGTCCATCGTTAGGTGATTTTTTTCGTTAAATACTCGTATTTGGCATTCAATTTTTTTAACTGATACTTGGGTAAATACTCGATCCCCAAAGCCGCCCCAAAATCGACCGCCAACTCATACAATTCCGTCTCATCTTTTTTCGTCAAACTATATTGTCGCGTACTCAAAGAAAAATCATTTTTTTCTAACGCACGAGCGATCCCTTTCCAGTCATGCCAGAGTACTTCGTCTTTCAGCCAGTCCTTACGTTTGGTCACATCGGGTATATCTTCCACTTCGATCCCGTGCTTTTCTCGATAATGATCAATCAAAATCGTGATTTTGCGGTAATAATGATCCTGTAATTTCTTTGAATAAAGTCCAATTGATTCCAGTAAAAAGACCGCATACTCTTGCCAAGTCATATGACTGGGCTTTCTCGTATTGTAATGCGCCAGCAATCCTGTCTGGGCATACAAGCGACCAAAATTGGCTCCTGACACACGGTTGACGACGCGTTCCCACGTTTCCGGTTCCACCAAAGCATATTGGTACAAGCCTTTTCGTTGCTGCATGCCATAAGGCTGACAGATCCGCATTTGATGGATCGGAACGCCATGATCATACAACTTTTCATAAAAGCCATTGATCGGCCAGTCAAAATGGGCATAGGCTCCCCACACATCTTCGGTCTTCCAATCATAGATGGGGTAAAAATTGACGACCATTGAATCTGCTACTTGCCGTTTGATCCAGCATTGCTTCCGAAAGTTATACTTTGGCGATGTGATCGATCGATACCGATACAGACTTTCCTGGGTTCGTATCCCCACGCCACAAGCAACCGGCTCAAACTGATGATAGCTTGCGTACCAATGAGCAAAGTTTCGTAAAAACTTATCAGGGTTCATATTTGCACTCTGATAGATTTCCATCAATGATTCATCCAAATCAGCAAGTGAAATCGCATCTTTGGGCATCAGTTGTACCCACTTCTCACGTTCTTGTTCATCCCACATCAGCCATTGTGGCTGAAAGACGCTGGTATTGTTGTCCTCGTAAAAGGGCAAACAGAAGTGGAAGGTTTGATTGATACTTGGTAACGCTTTGATTTTTTCCATGAACGTTCTCGTAGCATCATAATTTGCCTCGATATCTAAAATCAGCAGATCAAAGGTTTTCTTTTTTTTCTGTGCGACTTGGTCAGCCAACTGGATCATGGCCCCGCTATCTTTTCCACCACTGAAAGAGAAATACACATGGGGAAACGTATCAAAAATATATTCCAAACGCGTCATCGCCGCTTCTAGCACATTTTCCTTACAATATTTCTTCATAAAAGCTCATGTCCTCATTTTATTTGTCCTTTTTTTGAATAAGTATTACATTCTAGTATAAAGTTTCACTTGGCTTCTTACAAGGACTTAAGGGAGATTTCCCTGTTATTTCATACAGCGACATGTTGAAATACGCGCGCTCAGTATCAGATAATGAGTCAACTACAGGCTAAAAAAAGCAGAGATATCAATTTTTTCAACGTCATAATCGCTGCTTGCTACTGATACATCTGCTCTTTTTTGAATCACAAAAAGATAGCCTGTTTTTTCTATGATTTAGCTAATAGAAAGCAATACCATCAACCTGATTATCCGTTCATTCATCACATGTACTTAATTTTCCATAACAGTGAAATTTCTTTGCTGAGGTCTTTGAGCTTCATAGCCTTTTGGATATTTTCAGACATCTTCTTGTAATTACTGATTTTTTCTTCTTTGGGCAGCAGTACATATTCTCGCTTGATTGCTTCAAACTTGTCTTCATGATCGATCACCAGAAGTTGCGTGATCAGATCATGGGCGATCCACCGATGATAGGAATTTTTGTGGGTATGCAGTGCCCAGATCCGTTCCCACTCATCATAAATCAGCTCAGGGTTTTTAGTGGCTACTTCTTTAATAATCAAATAACTATTAAAATACTCATTGATATGATTTTGACCATCAACGACATTCTCCACTAGCTTCTCCCTTACCTTTCGATCATCGATCGCCGTTTGCACAAACGGTTGGGGATCAAACGATGTTGTCTGAAAATGACGCGCGATTTCTTGGTAGTCCATGCTTTCACCTTCTTTAAATGATTGATTTGCAGCAATTGCTATTTTTTTATCCATATCATCATTTTAACAGAATCTTCGCACGAAAAAAGCGCTTTTTTGATTGCTTTTACGTTCCTTAAACGTTGGTCTCCTGTACCAATAGAAAGTGATCGTTCGTTGGCGCGCATTTTTCCTGGCAATATCCAATTTAAAATCGATCAAAAGAAACAGGGAAATCCCTCAATGAAAAGAAGGATTGTAGTCTTTCATCCAATGATCCATTGAGTTCTGACATTCGTTTCTTTGTAGTTTGTGATTTCTTATTCCATCGTATTCTTGACCTTGCGTCTGCAAAAGAGCGCCTATACTAATAATTTTCTCAATGAAGAATGTGATAAAAATGACATAAAAAAGGAAGTCCCATGACGGGACTTCCTGAGTTTCGTTTCTTTAAATACTATTTCACGCATAGCTGCGAGATGCTGGATCACGCGTCCTTTCTCCGAATACCTCGGTCGGTAGGCATTTTGATCCATTGTTCGGGTGGACGTTTTCTGATTTTTTTTGGTGCAAACATCAGTTGAACCGTTCTTTTGACAAAGTTATTTCGGTATACGTTTTCCATAACTTGCACGCCCTTTTCAATTGAATTAGGAAGTGGTGACGCCGATCGTTCTTCCTACCTTTATTATAAGCGTGAAGACGGGACAAAACAAACAATATAGCTGGGGATTTCTGGCTTTCTTTCCCTCAACTTTGTAATCGATCGCTCGCTAAATTGGTATGATCCTTTGAATAATATTCAACTAGCCATCGTATATTTATTGAAAAACCAAATGAAAAATTACAGAAAAGGTTGATTTCCACTCGAATAAACAGCCGAAAGGACGAGTTTTTGAATGAAAAATCGTTTCACTTTACTTTTTCTTAAATTTTAATTATTATTCTTTTGAAATAAGATTAATGAAGGAGATAAAAACATGGAAAAATACCAAGTGTTCCCTGGTCAAAACTATCAGGCAAATGTTATTGGCTTTACCGGTTTACAAGAAGTTAGTGTGATTCATGTTTACGAAAATACTGCGACTGTTCTAATCAAAGAAACAGCTGAAACAGGTGTTGCGAAATTATGTAATTTTCTAGTGGGTGCAACACAATTAGTTAGTTGATGCTTTGTAATTAATCAAAACATGATGGAGCAATTTGCCATCCAGCATGTTGTAGGAAATCGCTCCAGAGATACTCGTCTGTGAGATTGCCTTTTTCCTATTCATCAATTACAGCAGTATTTTTATTTATCTACTCAATATCTCTCTACTTTATATATAAATAGTGTTAGAATGAACAAAAGGAAACGTATCAGGCTTCCCCCAAGAGAATCTTCCCCAAGTACTCTTGTCTGATACGTTTCCTATTTTTGTGGCGAAAAAGCCACAGACCAATGGTAGCCCTTTACTCTGTGAAAAGCAAGCATTCAAAATTGATTTTTTATTTATTTTTTTATTTTCCTTCCTCAAATTCCCTTTAAAAAGCAGGCAAAAACACACCTCTCGACGAAAAGGTGTGTTTTTTTATAACGATGATTATTCACGAATAATAAGTTCGTAAGGCAGAATGATCTGCTCTTGTTTTCTTTCTTGAAACAAGCGAAAGGCTTCTTTGCCGCATTGATCCAGATGAAACTCAACGGAAGAAAAGTGCAGCATATGACTGATGAGCAGGTTTTCTTGCCCAATCACGATGGGTGCTGTCCCGTGGGAGTATTGATTTAAGATCATCGCTGCGATCTCGTCCCCATTTGTGATCACCCCATCGATTCCTCGTTCCTTAAAAAATGCAGCTGCGGGAATCCCATCTTGTGCTTTGATACAATCCCAATAAATATCTGCTTCAGAAAAATTAGGAAACAGCTCCTTGGCTTTTGCGATCGTGTTGACTGAATTGCAGCTGAGGCGTTTGCTGCGCCCTAGCGTCAGTCCCAAGCATTTTACACCTTGTTCTTTCAAATAATTGATACTGGCTGTCACAGAGCCGACCAAGTCGATCGCAACGAAAGGAACGGCAGTACCGGTCGAATTTTCACAAAAAACAATCGGTCCTTTTTCCATGTAGGGATAAAATGTCTCGATATGATTTGCGCGAGTGATGACGATCAAGCCATCAAATCCCTTTGCAGCGAATTCTTCTAGATATTCTAGCTCCAGCTTCCGATCAAAATTGGTCGGCAGCAACGTCACCTTGTATTTTTGGGCAAAGGCTTCTTCCATGATGCCATTTAAAATTCCATCAAAGAAGGCGTGATTGACAAACGGTACGATGACTCCAATATTATAGGTTTTCCCCGAGCTAAGTTTTTGGGCGATTTTATTCGGTTTGTAATCCAGTTCTTCCATCACCGCCAAAATCGCTGCTCGCTTTTGCTCATCAACATAAGGATGTCCATTGATCACACGAGAGACCGTCGTGATCGAAAAACCAGTAATTTTTGCTATATCGCGAATCGTTGCCATTTCTTTCATTCCTATCTGATTGTTTTGCTCGTGACCTAAGTCTACCATAGAAAATTAGTTGTTCCACTTTCGACAATTTTCTGAAAAGGTCCCTTAGTTGATTGTACGGTATGAAACGAGTTTCATAGCAAGACTATTGCCCACATAATTTTTCTTTAACTTCTACCTAGCATACGAAAAAACTGCTCAACATCTCTAGAAGAGCAGTTCTCTTTGATAAGCGCTCAATTCATTTCTCTAAACTGCTTTGGCGAACAACCTGTTACTTTAAAAAAAATAGCGATAAAAATTACTCAAATCGCCATAACCGACGAGTTCAGCAATTTCTTGGATCGGTAAGTTGGTTTGTTTTAAATAGACTTTGGCTTTGCTGATTTTCATTTCCAATATCAATTGTGAAAAAGTTTTACCAGTTTTATTTTTTAGAATACGTGCAATTTGTCGCTGGCTATAGTTGAACTTCTTAGATAAGTCGGCAATTGATACTTCTGCAAAATGATTCTGCAAATATTGAAGCATATCGATTATTTCTGACTCCTCTCCCGCTTCAGTATCTAGGCTGACTTGATTGGTTTGTAATCCCCTTAAAAGCCTGATAAAAAAAGTATCAAGAATATTCTTCAACATTCTTTGAGAATAACCATCTGTTTTATTGATTTCTTCTGTCATCAATAAAATTCCTTCTGATAAATCAGCAGCTGGCTTCGTATGAAAATAAAGAAATCGCTTGCTGTTTTCGTAAAGTGCATTTAAAAAGAAGTGCGATAAAATATCCTTATCCTCTAATAAACCGAAAAAAGAAGCATTGAATGTACTTTTACGAATCAAAATATTGAAAGCTTCTAAATCATCGGTAAATCCACTAATAGCATGGGTAGTCCTCGGTGCAATAATCACAACATCCCCTTTTTTCAATTCATAGGTCTGATTTTCAAAAAAATTATAACAGCTACCATTTAATACATAAATCATTTCAAAAAATTCATGTGCATGGTAATTTGCCGGTAAATAGCGAATGTGTCTAATCACTTGAATGTCAGCATCTTCTTCGATCAAGTAGTGCTCCGAGAGTTCTGGTCTGAATTCCGAGAAAATTTGTTCTAGGATCAACCGTTTGCTTGATGCTAAATTTTTGGGAATTACTTTGTCATGAAACGGTACCTGGAGTTCTAATTCTGGGCAAGCCAAATAAACTTCTTTTAATGCTTTTTCAAGAATCGTTAGTGTCGCCATTGTGAAATCCTCCAATGTCTTTTTTTACTAATCGGGTTGGCAATAATAGCTAAGACACAAAAAAGAATACCGCTTACAATTTAGGTATCAAAAACTTAGTAGTAATACTAGCAAGCCATTAAAAGAATTGCAAGCTTCATTTTTGGCAAATGTTGAAAAAAGGAAGGAAAATTTATGACAAAAACTT
The DNA here is from genome assembly GCF_051713705.1 of Enterococcus sp. DIV1083b. Lineage (NCBI taxonomy): Bacteria > Bacillati > Bacillota > Bacilli > Lactobacillales > Enterococcaceae > Enterococcus > Enterococcus sp. DIV1083b. The sequence continues at coordinate 604,926 of NZ_JBIOQJ010000001.1, read as the reverse complement.
GGCAAGCAACTTGGATCGAACCGCAGCAAGAGCCAACTCGAAAAGAACCACCATTCAGTTTGGCGGATATGTTTTCAGGAAAAAAAGTTGTGCAGGATCCTCCCGAAGAAAGGTTACTCCCACCACATTATTTGAAAAAGATATTCACTGTTGAAAACAAGTCTATCAAACAAGCATCCCTTACGATGACGACACACGGCATCTACCAAGCAAAAATCAATGGACAAGCTGTATCAGAAGCCTTATTTGCGCCAGATTATACCTCTTACACGCAGTATCTTCAATACCAGACATATGATGTGACCCACATGTTAAAAGAAAAAAATGTTTGGTCGGTAACGTTAGCTGACGGCTGGTACGCCGGCAGGGTCAGTGTCAGTGGAGGCAGTGCTCAATTCGGTGATCGACTAGGTATTTTAGGAGAAATCGAAATCTACTATACCGACGGTACGTATGAAATCATTGTGACAGACGAAGATTTTGTTAGCAGCCATGGCAAATATGTCTACAGTGATCTTTTTATTGGTGAAAAACAAGATTTGCGTTTAGAAAAGGAAAACTGGGAAACCGATTTTGACCTAACTGGATTTACGAAAGTATCAAAAGCAGATTATGGCTTCGATCAGTTGACTCCTCAAAGAGGACCGCAAGTCAAACGCCAAGAAAAGCTTGCAGCAAAGAGTGTTTGGTGGGAAAAGGACGCTGTGATCGTAGACTTCGGCCAAGTGATCGCAGGTCGTGTCCAGTTGCAGATTCCATTGGCAGATGGACAGGAAATCACCATTGAGCATAGCGAAGTGCTCGATCGGGAGGGGCATTTTTTCAATAATATCGTTGGAAGAAACAAAAACCAAAAAGATGTATTTATTGGCAACGGACGTGAAGCCTGCCTAGAGCCTGATTTTACCTTTCACGGATTTCGCTACATCAAAATTGACGGGCTTGACGTACTGCCTGATAAACAGTCTGTTTGGGCATATGCGATTTATTCTGATATGAAAGCAACCGGCTCTTTTACTACATCCAATCAAAAATTAAATCAGCTGATTGAGAATATTCAATGGAGTCAAAAAGGGAATATGCTATCGATTCCAACAGATTGTCCGCAACGGGAACGGGTCGGCTGGACAGGTGACATTCAAGTGTTCGGTCCAACAGCAACTTTCTTTATGGATGTTTATGACTTCTTAGGTCGTTGGCTAGACAATGTCCGCTTGGAGCAACAAGCAGATGGACAAGTTGTCGATTATACCCCTGCCCCACGAGATTATTTTGAAGGGGAGTCACTTACTGGTTCTTTGTCTTCTGCTGGTTGGGGCGACGCAATCGTCTTACTTCCTTGGACATTGTATCAACGGTATGGCAAGTTAGAAATTTTAGCCGAAATTATCAAGCAATGAAGCGTTGGCTCTCCTTTAGTCGAAAAAGCGCCGCTGGGAACAAGACGGATGACAAACAATATTTATGGGATACAAAGTTTCATTTTGGTGACTGGATGTTTCCTAGCTTTATGATCGGAGAAGATGCGAAAGGTCCGATGGAAACGGCACTCGTCACGAAAGACCTTTTCGGTACGGCTTTTCTAGCACACTCGTCTCAACTTTTTGCTCAAATCAGCCAGCTACTGGATGAAGAGGAAGAAGATTGGAATGATTTTAGTCATAAGGTAAAAGCTGCTTTTCAGAAATATTACTGGCGCGATGATCACCTTACCGCTGATTTTCAAGGAAGCTATGTGATCGCACTCGCGTTTGATCTTTTAGATGAAACAGCGTCAAAAGCTGCAGCAGCAAGACTATCCGAACTGATTATTGCAAACAATTATTGCTTAGACACTGGCTTTTTATCCATCCCTTATCTCCTTGACGTTCTTTGTGATTATGGCTATCAAGAATTGGCATTGAAGCTCTTACTACAAGAAGAATGCCCTTCTTGGCTTTACGAAGTCAATCATGGGGCAACCACGATTTGGGAGTCATGGGCATCGATTCAACCTGATGGTACAGTCTGTGATTTTTCTTTCAACCACTATGCATTTGGTTGCGTTGGGGATTGGCTAGTGAGACGTTTGGCAGGATTGCAAGTAACAGAACCTGGTTTCGCTTCTTTTACAATTTCACCGCTTGAGCAAAACGTGATCCCAAGTTATCACTTGAACTATACAACGGCATATGGTGACATTGAGATCGAACGAAGCAATGACCAATTCCATTTAAGAGTGCCACAAAATACGAAAGCAACCTTCCAATATGGAGAGACCTCAAGAGTGTTAACATCTGGCGAACACCATTTAACGATTAAAGGAGAGAAAATAGATGAATAAAACAAGACTAAAAATAGGAGTTCTCTGTTTGAGCTTTTTAGGCATGAGTTCTCTGGTCATCACAAATGCTTACAGTGCGATTATTTTAGATTTCCCCAATGAATCAGTGGCAAAAATCCAAATGATAGGTACGATTCCAAGGTTAGGATCAATGATCACAACGTTACTTGTCGGTATCTTAGCCATGAAATGTCCAAAGAAAGTTCTAGCTCTTTTAGGGGTTTTATTAACAGGAATTGGTGGATTAGTGCCTGTTTTCTTTCACTCTAGCATCAATATATTACTAGTATTTGCTTTTGTTTTAGGGATCGGACTTGGCTTCACGAATACACTTAGTCCAATGCTACTATCCGAGTACTTTGAGGGTGAAGACCGAGCAAGTTTGATGGGTATAGGTACATCTATTGGTTCTCTCGGATCGGTTGTCATGATGTTAGGTGGAAGCTTCCTCGGTGCCAATGAATGGCAAAATACGTATTACATTTTTCTAATCACTATATTAATTTTCTTTCTAATAGCAGTAAATCTACCGATGGATAAGGTAAAAACCAAGGATTCTACTAAAGCCGTTGACAAAGAAACAAATCCTTTCAACGTTTTGAAATCAATGAGTAAGCTTATTTACGTTCTTGCCATTTTATCATTCTTAATGACGTTCATTTATATAGTCTATCCAAGCAACCTATCTATTTTGGCTTATTCTAAGGGTATTGGGGGAACAAGCACAACAGGAGTGATTAATGCTGTTGGTACAGTCGGAGGATTTTTCGTTGGGTTCGCCTTAAAATACATTAACCGTGTAACCAAAGATAAAACACTAGCTTTAGGCTTCTTAGCAATGGGACTTACTTTCTTAGTTAGTCGTTTTTCTTCTACAATCTTTGGCATGTCAATTGGTGCAATTTTATCTGGATTTGCTATGGCAATGGTTATGGCTTCAATTCCGTTTTATATTTCATTGAAAGCTCGCCCATTTGAAATTGCTGTCGCTATGTCAGTATTTCAATTCCTTAGTTCATTGGGAGGAATTTTTACACCGATGGTCCTCGGCTGGTTGCAGATTGATCCGGGAGAGCAAGCTTTTCTATTTGGTGGAATTGTCTGCATAAGCATCAGCATAATAACTTTAATAACTCGTATTGGAAAACGTGCGTTAAGTCAAGAACCTGTAAATGAAAAATCACTATCCCAGAATCAAATTTAAACATCTCATGTACGAGTAATTGTTTTAACACCAAAACAAGCCTAAACCGACCATTTCGGGTTGATTTAGGCTTGTTCTATTAGTTTTGCACTTTCTGCAGCGCTCGTTTCTTCGTATATCTTCGCATCAGCAGCTCGATGCCCTTATCCGCAAAGCGTTGCATGTAGGCGGAAAAATTCAACAAGGCAATCAAGAGAATGAGGTTGAGATAGCTGGTATTGCCTAGGTTAAAGAGGTCGCGACCGACGATCAAAGCAGCAAAGTACAAGATCTGAGTGCTGAAAAAAATCATCGTTCGATAGCTGTTGATCGCTGGATAGACTTTTTTCTGGATCAAGCGATAGTTCCAAGCAGTAAAAATAATGCTCATGATCGATAGAGCTTTACTGCTGCTGTTGAACCAATAGCCAAAGTTGATGATCAGCAAAGTTCCTACCGTAATCGTCAAGGCTGTTGGAAAAGCATTTTTGAAAATCGTCGTCATAAAGTCCCCTTTGATCCGATTGAAGTCTGGTTCAAAGTTTAAAAAGAAGGTCGGAATGCCGACAAAGCAGGCATTGATGATCGTTAATTGGATCGGCTCAAAAGGATAGGTCGTTCCTGATAACAACGTCCCCATGGTGATCATGATGGAGAATAAGACTTGCACTAGCACCAATGAACCTGAGCGGGTAATGTTATTGATCACTCGGCGGCCTTCATCCATGACCGATGGCAAAGCATCAAATTGATTTTCCAAAAGAACCAGATTTGACACTTGACGCGCAGCATCAACACCAGAAGCCATTGCGATGGAGCAGTCGGCTTCTTTTAGCGCCAAAACATCGTTGACGCCATCGCCAGTCATCGCGACGGTATGCCCTTGTTCTTTCAAGTAGAGCACCATTTCTTTCTTTTGTTGCGGCGTCACTCGACCAAAAATCTGATAGTTGCTGACAGCTTCTTTTAATTCGGTCGCAGTTAATTTTGACACATCGATAAAATCAGCTGCTCCTGGTAGATTGACTTTTTTCGCGATTTGACTGACTGTCACTGGATCATCGCCAGAGATGATCTTGCATTGGATTGCCTGTGAACGAAAATACTCCAAGGTCTCTTTGGCATCTTCACGGATCGTGTCTGACAGTAAATAAAATCCTAACGGTTCAATATCCGTCGGCAGTCCTGCCTCCTCATAGCCTTGCGTACTGTGGGCCAAAACGATCACTCGGTAGCCTTCTTCTGCCAGCTGCCTTTCCTGTTTTAAGACAGCTTCATGGTTGGTTCCTAGTAAAATCGACGCAGCTCCGATGAAATAAGTGCCTTGTCCTTCAAACGTGACGCAACTGAATTTACGATCTGATGAAAAAGGGACGACTTGCTGCATCTGGTACGTCGTTTTTTCTGGGAAAAAGGTTCGCAGCGCCATTGCCGTTGGGTTCTGATCGGGTAGCTGCGCCATTAAGTTACCAGTGATTTCTGCCAACGGTGTGTCCGATTGAAAGGAAATCGTCTTTTCCACCGTCATCTTGCCTTCGGTGATCGTGCCCGTTTTATCTAAGCAAAGAACATCGACCCGTGCCAAGGCATCAATGCAGTTCAATTCCTGCACCATCACTTTTTTGCGCGCCAGATAGACGGCACTGATGGTCAATGTGACACTGGTCAATAAAAACAAACCTTCGGGGAACATTCCCACAGCTGCCGCCACCGTCCGTAAGATGGCGGTGTTGAAAGTTGCATGAGAAAAATAGAACTGTTTGACGAACAAGAGGGTACATAATGGGACCAAAATCAGGCTGATCCAACGAATGATTTTGTTTAAACTGCCTTGGATCAAGTATTTTTGTCGTTTGATGGTTTTGGCTTCTTTGTTGATTTTTGCGATATAGTTGTCAGCGCCTACGTGGATCACTTGGCATAACGCTTCGCCAGCAGTGATAAAACTGCCAGAAAACAACTCGTCTGCTGGCTGCTTGTAGATCGTATCCATTTCACCAGTCAGCAAGGATTCATTGACTTCTAAAGATCCTTGAATGACTTTGGCATCCGTCGGCACTTGATCCCCGCTTTTCAGTCGTAACACATCATCCATTACGAGTTTGTGTATCGGCAAGTTCTCCAGCTTGCCATCCCGATAAACATCGGCTTTGGCAACTTTTAGCAGTGCCAGCTTATCCAGCGTTCGTTTGGAACGAACTTCTTGAAAGAGATTGATGATCACATTGCTGAAGACAACAAAGACGAACAAACCGTTTTGATAAGAACCCGTCAAACAGACGAGAAAGAATAGGACACAGTTGATCAAATTGAAAAAGGTAAAGATATTGGTAAAAAGGATTTTCGGGTACGTATTCGTCGTATCCTTTTTTGTCTTATTGACTTGACCGCGCTGCACCCGCGCCTTGACTTCTCCTGACGCCAAGCCAATGGTTTGGTTGTTTTCGATGATCCTCACCCTTTCTATTCTTAGTCATTTACTTTTATTTTGCTGAATATTCAGCAAACTTGCATCAGACTTGGGAATGGTTTTGTGTGTTTTCTATAAAACCAATTGGCGGCGATTGCGTAAGATAGGCCATCGACTCCCCGCTTTTTTTCTGTAAAAAAACAAGTACTGTTTAAAATATAGCATACCCTTTTACGAATTGGCGTTTCATTTTTGTCACCTTCGCGTCACTTTAGGAATTAAAATAACAGTTTATTCCTTAACCTAAACCGACTAGACAATAAGCTAGTATAGGCTTTCCAGGTGGTTTCTTGCGATGACACAAAACAAAAAAAACAGCTGATCTTCACAGATCAACTGTTTAACAATTCTTTAAGTTAGCTGTTCCTCAGTTGCTAAAAAACGCTCAACCCGCTTGCTTCTTTTATTGATCAATGCAGTGCTTCCTTTTTCCATTTTCGGATTTTCGTTCGGAAATTGGTAAAGGGTGCTACTGTATTGATATGGATCCATTTATAGACTGGCCACTGTGCTTTGGTGGTTGCCCAATCCCGCTGCCCTGCTTCAAACAATTCCTGATCGGATAAGCCTTCGATCCACTGGCAAAGGGCCGTCACTTTTTGGTCTAAGAGCTCCTGCTGCTGTGCTAAGGTCAAACTGCCGTATGTCTGATAAAAAGATTGATACAATCCGCCAAGGTTGTTCCATTTGTACCCTTCAGCAGGTGTGTGAACGCTCATCCCTTGCTGTTCCTGTGCTTCCCATGACAATAACAAACTGACCCAGCCGATTTGGTAAGACAAGTTTTCTGAAGGGGTCTTGTCGACACTTGCTATCCGTTGATTTCGCAGGGCTTCAGGAATTTCATCAAATTCTTGGCGAAATTTTTGGTAACGTTCTGTGATCTCTTGGATCAAGTCTGCTTTGCTTTCGTACTGTCTCATTGTTTGGCCTCCTATTCAGGAAAATAGCTGCTCTTTGTCGCTTTCAGCAATGGCGATAAAAATCGTTACTTCGCCGTCTGGCGCATATTGTTCAAAATCAAAGGAATACTTGCGCTGCAGCTGCTGGTTTTCTTCCTCAGACCAGATTTGACGCCAAGTAGTCAAAATGCCCTGCGCATCGCGCCGATCGATCGGATACTTTTTCCAAGTATATTTTTCTGTATCAAAGTCTGCTTGCTCCGTTTCTTCGAAACAAAGCGAAACGGCATAGTCTCCTTTATAGTTTGACTCATACTCGTGGTAAACGCAAGCGATGACCGTTCCTTTTTCTGCGGCTTTCTTGACCGCCTCGCTGTTTTTCTCCCATAAGCCAGTGATTTTTGCTTGAATCGCTGGATCAGTAAAATTATTGGTTCTTTCCGTTGCCATTATCGAAAATTTCATTGGAGTTCCTCCTTCTTTGTCTTTATGATACGATAGAAACCTAGACACCTTGTGTCAGTGTTTTATCATCTTTTTATAAAAGGAGTAAACCAAGTGAGCACGACACGCCTATTCGGCCTTATCTACCACCTGTTGAATCATGAAAAAGCAACCACTTCTGAATTAGCCAAACAATTTGAAGTCTCGACTCGCACCATCACCAGAGATATCAATACCCTAAGCAGTATTGGCGTGCCCATCTATACCGAAACGGGTCGAAATGGCGGCGTTTATTTGTTAAGCAGTTTTGTGTTGGATAAAGTGTTATTATCAGAGGAAGAACGGAAAAACCTGCTTTTGGCGTTGAAAGGGATTCGCCAGCTGACGCCACAGATCAGTGGGCAATCGCTGGCAAAACTGCAATCCTTGTTTAAGCAGCCCGGTGCTGATTGGCTAGAAGTGGATTTTTCCACTTGGCATCGGCGAGAAAACGGCAACGACACGTTTGATTTATTAAAAAAGAGTATTTTAACAAACCACGTGATCACCTTTGACTATATCAGTAAACAGGGACTGCAAAAACGCATCTGCCAGCCTTATAAACTGCTTTTTCGCTCGCAAGCTTGGTATCTGCAAGCCTTCGACCAGCAAAAGAATGCCTTTCGGACATTTAAAATCAGCCGCATGAGTCAAGTCCACGTCACTGACCAGCATTTTTTCCCAGTCACTGCACCTGATTCTGCCATTGAGTTGACTGTTGACACCTATCCTGCGCGTCTATTCTTTCAAGCCGACGTTCTTTATCGGGTATATGATGAGTTCGATCATCAGGATATTACTTTGACGGAGGAAGGCACTGCTGTGGTTACCGTTGATTTGCCCGAGGAAAGCTGGGTAGTGCCCTATTTGTTCTCTTTTGGAAAAAGCCTACGCATTTTAAGTCCCCCTCGACTAAAGAATCGTTACCAAGAAGAAGTTGCTGCGATTTATGCCAATTTGTCCGAGAACGAGGGCGCAAACTGATTTTTTTAGGAAAAGGTTCCCTATTGAAAGGAGTGTTTGATTTGAAGGAAGTGATCGTACAGTATGGCGGAGTTTCGCTAAACCGCCTTTGCCAGCAGTTGGAAGAAAATCAGATTCACTTAAACGCGTATGCCAACCAGCTCTTGCGCCATCCCCAGCTCTCCTTCAGTGCCGATAAACAGCGTGCTGCTTGTGTGATTGTTCCCCTTAAAGAACTGGGACTCCCCCAAGGCGGCTCTTTGACGGAGATTTTTGCAGCTGCGCCTTCTTATGGATTGACTTGTTGTACCTTGGAAATGGCCTTACACTTTCGTCTTAGCTATCGCCAACTGGCAAATAGTACCGGACTGGAATCCCAAGGAAAAGCGCCAGCTGCCGCAATCACGATCGCTTCTGTGCCTTTGGAAAAAACCGACGATTTCCCCAAAGGATTCTACGTTCGCCGCATCGATGGGGTTGACTGGCTACGAGGCTATACTTGCGATGCACGCCACCAGTTTGCACCGGATGACCTGTTTTTGTTTCAACGACGAGACCCGCTGCCAGAGACCTTCAACTGAAGGGGGAACAAATAGTTACCAATCAAGCGTCCCCATTTCCCCTTACTGCAATCATTCTGCAAGATAGGGAGAATCCAAAAGGACGAAAGGAGAAATAGATGAACTTAATACCAATGAAAGACAGCTACTACGCTGCCTACTTAGCCAATGCTGTTTTCGAATACGCCAATGACAAAGTCCAAGCAGGCACATGGGCCAAAGACGAGGCCCTCTCCCTCGCCAAAGAAAGCTTTGCTTCTTTACTTCCTCAAGGGACTGCCACTGAAAACAATCACTTGTTTTCTTTATTTGCAGCTGATTTTAGTGAACCGATCGGGGTGATTTGGATCAACACAGCTGCCCAGAAAGCCTTCATCTATGACTTTATCATCGAGGAAGACCAGCGAGGAAAAGGCTATGGCACCAAAGCGTTACAAGCTTTGGAAAAGTGGGCGATCCAGCAAGGCATCACTGAGATCGGCTTGCACGTTTTTGCCCATAATCAATCTGCGTATCAGCTATACAAAAAAATGGGCTATTTGGAAACAGATATTACGATGGTTCGACGTTTCGCTGAATGAGTGGTGTTGAAACACGAAACCTAACGATCGTTCTTGAACGATAAGAAAGGAGTGAGAAAACTTGTATTGGTTGATTTACCTTTTGGTCGTTGCATTTGCTCTCGGATGCTTTTTGTGTAGTGTTCAGTTTCGCAAACAAAAATGGGGCTTCTTGATAGCTGGATACAATGATTTGACTGAAAACCAAAAAGCACAAGCAGATAGTCAGGCAATCTCAAAGTCAATGAGCAAATGCGCCTTTTGGACAGGTGTTTATGTTTTGGCTTTGGGTCTTGTGCTCTATCTGCTGCTTGAAGAAATCGGTAATCCGTCAATAATTAGGATAGTATGTGCCATCCTTACCTTGCTTTTTGTTCTCTTCATTTTCAATGAAGTCCGAAAAAATCGTTCGTACTATTCGATAAATAAAGACTGAGATAAAGAGAGAATTTCTCGTTTTACTCATAAGGTATTTCTAAGCGATCACTGTAATCCAAGTTTTTTTAACCAATGATTGGTTGTTTTAAACGAAAACATCTGAATGTGATCCCCCTAGGACCGTCATCTAAGACGGTTTTTTTTTTAGGTTATTAGACGACAGTTCTTCCTTGTTTTATAAGAAGATTTCTCACATATCTTTTCGCAATCGAGCCAGCTGTCCTTTCTGAATTCTCCCTTGCCTCTTGTTTTTCTTACACTGCACCATTATATTTATACTTATTAGACATTTTTTTATAGAGAGGACGTTTCCCTTGAATTATCCCTTATTAAATGAACAAATGCCTCAGACCATCATCCGTGTTTGGCGGTTGCGGACAATTACTTCACTGATCATTTTCAGTTTACTTTTCGCTGCTTCTTTTTGGTTTTTATCCATGCAAAACTGGCTTCATTTCTGGGTGTTCGCCCTTTGGTCAAGCCTATTGGCACTGACTTTGATCAGTCATCTGCTTTCTTTTGTGTTGATGAGCTACCGTTACAAATTCCATCGCTACGAGATCCAAGAAAAGGATATCGCTATTCAACGTGGCTATCTATTTCGCAGCACCACGTATATTCCGATCCGTCGAATCCAGCACATCGAAACGGACCAAGGGATCTTTTTGCGAAAATACGCTTTAGTCTCCTTACAGATCCATACGGCTGCCACCAACCACACCATTGAAGGCTTGCCAGTGGCGCAAGCCGAACGCTTGCGAGAAACCATCATGAATTTAGTCGAGGTGGTCAAAGATGATCTATGAAAAACAACGACTGCCGTTGCTGTGTATCGGTCTTTATTGGTTCAAAAATTGCAAAAATTTTCTGGTACTAGCATTTTTGCTTGTATTCAAATTATTCAACGACGCCCCTTCTTTTCCGATGATTCTGGGCGGCATTCTGCTATTTTCACTGGTCTGTCTCCTTTTTGCGGTACTGTCTTACGCTCGCTTTACCTTTCAAATCGATCAAACGAGTGTACTAGTCAACAAAGGACTCTTTATCCAAAAACAAACGATTTTGCCATTTGAACGCATACAAACGATTCAAGAGAATCATTACTTTTATTTACGTCCGTTTAAACTAGCTGAAGTGAAGTTGGAAAGCGCCGCAAGTTCGAGTGGCGAAGCCGAAATTCTTTTCCCCGCATTGCCGCTGGCTCTCATTGCCTCCATCGAAGCGTCAAAAAAGGCGGCGACACCACAACAGCCGAATGCCCAAGCAGCTATTGGAGAAGAACCAACCGACGATTACGCTGCGTTTTCGGCTGAGAAGTCAGCCAAGCCGCCGCTAGAAACATTCACTTTGAAATTCAAGGAGATTTTCTTGTTTTCTCTCACTGATTTTTCTGTTTTCACCTTGGTTCTAGTCATCGGCTACAACGTGATCGACAACATTCCCAATTTCTTTGCCTATGCATCGGAATTGCAGCAAATTGGCCTTTTATTAGGTGCTGCAATTTTACTCGGGCTGCTGATTTTGTTTTTCTTCCTTGCGATCGCCAGGAATCTTTTCCGCTATTATGGCTTTACGGTGAAAACGAACCAGCAACAGTTGTTGATCACGCAAGGCTTGTTTTCTAAACGTCACCAAACGATTCCCCTCGCTAGGATCCAAGGGCTGAGTGTCGAACAAAACCTTTATCGAAGAATCTTTCATCTAAGCTCCGTCAAATTACTGCTGGCTGCTGGCAGTTCGTCAGAAAGCGACGATACGGTCTATCTGTTCCCCATTTTGAAAGAGGCGCAGCTGACCGAAACATTGACCCGCTTTTTACCCGAATGGTCGTTTCAACAAACCGCTCTAGTGAAAAATCCACGACCCAACTTTTGGTACTTCTGCCGTTGGCCGCTGCTGATCGGACTGCTTGCTGTAGGAATCTCTGCCTTCTTTTTCTGGTGGTTAGCGCTGATTTTCTTCGTGTTCTTTGGCTCCTTCGTGTTATCAAGCATCTGGCGAGGCAAAATACAAGGCTATCAATTTTTAGATAACCACGTATTGTTGTGCCAAACGATCCGCGGTCTTACGAAGGTGACCGCTTATCTGAAGAAAAATAAAATCCAAGATTTCACTGTCACCACCACGCATTGGCAGCACAAAAGAGGGCTTGGCAAGTCACAGCTAACCATCAAAACCGAAGATACTCTCACCGAAAGTAAGCTGTTCTACTTTCCATTAACCGAAGCAGAAAACTTACGGCGCTGGTTTTTGTCTTAGTTCATAAAAAAGCGTCAAACAGCAGGACTGACACGCTGTTTGACGCTTTTTATACAAGATCTGAAAGGAATGAAAAGGAAGCATCAACCATTGATTCGCTGATGCTTCCTTTTTCTATCCCTTGACCTTCCACTCGACTATTTGCTGCTTGATTGAAGCAGCATCTAAGCCATATTCTTTTTGCAAAAAATCGGGTGTGCCGACTTGACCGAATCGTTCGTTGACACCAATACGTTTTAAGGGGACAGCACTGCCTGTTTCAGCAAGCACTTCGGCGACGGCACTTCCTAGTCCACCGGTAATAGAATGATTTTCGATGGTGATGACTTGCCGTTTCCCCTGAACTTCGCGGAGGATCAATTCTTTATCGATTGGTTTGATGGTAAACATGTCGATCACTTCGCAGCTAATTCCTATTTCTGCTAATTCTTCTGCCACTTGCAGTGTTTCAGAAACCAATTGTCCGCTAGCAATCAACAACAGTTCATCGCCTGGTCTTAAAATATTGCCTTTTCCTAGTTTAAAGGTCGAGCCTTTTTCATAAATCATCGGAACCGCTTTCCGATTGCCTCGTACGTAATGAATGCCTGATAATTGGCTAAAGGTTTTTATGATCCACGCCATTTGGACTTCATCCGCTGCATCGCAGACGACCGATTGGGGAATCATTCGCATCAAAGCCACATCTTCCCATGTCGTATGGGTGCCGCCGTTGTGCCCGACTGCAAACCCTGGATCAGAACCGTAAATATTGATCGTATTGCCGCCATAGCCGCCAGAAATAAACAGCTGATCGAATACCCGACGCGTTGCAAATGGCCCAAAGGTGTGGATAAAAGGTGTATAACCAGTTAAACTCAAGCCAGCTGCGACACCAACCATATTGGCTTCCGCGATCCCCATGTTGATAAAGCGTTGGGGATGTTTGTTGGCAATCGTGGTCCAGCCGCTGGCAGAACCAAGGTCGGCATCTAACGCAACTAGCTGGTTATTTTCATCCATGAGTTCCACCAATGTGTCAACGACACAAGTACGCAGCTCTTTACCAGCAGCAGTGGTTTTGCTTAATGTAAACATGCCTTAGCGTCCTCCTTCGATTTTTATCGTCAATTCTTTGATTGCCGCTTCTGCCGCTTGATTGATCTCATCCGTGGTAAACTTCACGGAGTGATTGGCATCTAGTTCTTCAAAGAAAGGAACGCCTTGTCCTTTCACGCTGTCCAAGACAATGCAAACCGCTTGGTCTTCGATTGCTTTGCAGCGCTCGATTGCCTCATCAATGGCTTGCATGTCTGCCCCTGGAACTTTTTCTGTATAAAAGCCAAAAGCAGTCATCTTCTGCTGGATGTCAAAGGGATCAAGAATGTCTTTGGTTGGCCCATCTAGCTGTTTTTTGTTGTCATCAATAATGACGATACAGTGATTCAGTTTAAAGTGGGCAATGTATTGGAAGGCTTCCCAGCACTGTCCTTCATTTAGTTCGCCATCTCCAACGATCAAATAAACAAAATTGTCCTTGCCTGCCAAGCGCAGGCCTGTCGCGATCCCAGCAGCCATGGAAGTCCCCTGTCCCAGTGAACCTGTGGTGGCATCAACCCCTGGCGTTTTCCAGCGATCCGGATGGGAAGGCAGTCTCGTGCCGCCCTCATTGATCGTCCATAACCACGACCGATCAAAATAGCCCGTATTTGCTAATGCACTATACAAGGCGGCGCCAGCATGCCCTTTTGACAAGACGAGTCGGTCACGATCCGCCCACTGTGGATCTTGTGGATTGATTCGCAGCTGTTTGCCGTACAAAACGGCCAATAATTCAACAATTGAAAAGGAGCCGCCCAGATGGCCTTGCCCCATTTTCTTGATGCTGCAAAGGGTATCTAAACGAATCTTTGCCGCTAATTCTTCAAGCTCGTGGTATTTTTGTTCACTGATTGCCACTATTTATCCCTCCATCCTCTATTTATTCAGAAACAGATTTTGCCCGACTGTTTTTCTTGAAAATCGTCAATCCGATCAAGACCGCGACTACCGCAATTATCCCTGAGAAGATGGCGATTTGACCGCCCATATTGGCTAGGTTTCCTAGGAAGATCCCTGCAACCCCATAGTCGGTATCAGAGAAAGTTGATCCTTGGAACCCAAGATCCCCCATGACTGGCATCAACAAGATCGGCATGAAGCTGATAATGATCCCATGAATAAAGGAACCAATGACAGCGCCTCGCACACCACCCGTTGCATTGCCGTAAACACCTGCTGTTGCGCCGCAGAAGAAATGGGGCACGACACCTGGAATAATAACGGTTGTTCCTGTGAAGACCATGATGATCAAACTAACGATCCCTCCGACAAAACTGGTTAGAAAACCAATCAGAACAGCATTTGGCGCATAAGGAAAGACGATTGGACAATCCAATGCAGGAATCGCATTAGGAACAAGCTTTTCAGAAATCCCTTTAAAGGCTGGTACGATTTCTGCCAAAATCAGACGGACACCAGCTAAAATCACAAAGACACCAGCGGCAAACGAACCTGCTTGCTGCAACGAATAAATGATCGAGTTCGTGCCATTGCTAAGATTTTCCGTAATAAATTCACTCCCAGCAAAAATTGCTACGATCACGTATACAACCGCCATCGTAATCGTGATACTAACAGTAGAATCCCGCAAGAAAGACAGGCCTTTCGGAAAATTGATGTCTTCGGTAGATTTTTCCTTATTGCCGACGTATTTCCCAATCAACCCGCTCAATGCGTAGCCGAAGTTCCCCGTATGCCCCAATGCGACGGAATCATTTTTAGTAATTTCTCGGGTAAACGGTTGTGCGATCGCTGGGAAAATCGTGTTACAGATCCCTAACGCTAAGCCCCCAAATAAAACTAGATTAAAAGTATTCATTCCAGTAACGCTCAAAATAACCGCAATCATACACGCCATATACAACGTGGCATGCCCAGTCAAATAAATGTATTTAAAGCGAGTGATACGGGCAATCAAAATATTGAAGGCCATTCCGGCTAACATAATAAGTGCGGTATAGGTGCCGTAAGTTGTCAACGCTAGCGCAACGATCGCTTCGTTATTTGGTACGACCCCTTGCATGTTAAAGGCTGCTTGGAACATCTCCCCAAATGGCGCCAGAGAGCTTTCGATCACTCCAGCCCCGGCAGTGACCACGAGAAACCCAACAAAGGTTTTGATGCCCCCTTTGACGATCGTGGCAATGTCTTTTTTCTGCAGCACATTCCCCAAAACGGCGATCAGCGCAACTAAGATCGCTGGGGTACTCGCGATATCAACAAGAATATCTAAAAATTCGTTCATGACTGTCTACTCCTTTTTATAGTAATCCTTTTTCCTGACAAACGGCTTGAACCTTTTGCTTCAATTCATCGAGATCGATAATACTGTCTAAAACTACGATCTCACCTAGATGCTGCGCACTATCGGCTAAATCGCCGCCAACGAAGAAAACATCCGCCATATCGGGTGCAGCACTTCCTAAATCATAATGGGACACTTCCACGCCTGAGACACCCAGTTCATTTAATACAGAATTGATATTCATCTCCACCATAAAACTTGATCCTAATCCTGACCCACACACTGCTGCAAATTTCATTTTTCATCTTCTCCTTCTCTAATCACTTCAATTATTTGATCCGCATTGGTTGCGGAAAGTAACGCAGTTAGTTTTTCATTATTCGACAAAATTTTAGTTAAACTCGCTAACGCTTTTAGATGGAGTTCATTGTCAACCGCCGCCAAACATATAAACACGTGAATGGGGTGTTGCGGATCATCATTCAAAAGCACTGGTTCTTTGACTTTTAATAACGACATCCCGATGGCATTGACCCCATCTTCTGGACGTGCATGAGGCAAAGCGATGCCTTTTCCAATATGGATAAAGGGACCGTGATCCACCACTTTATTGATCATGGCGGTAATATACTGCTCCTCAATTTTATTGGTCTTTTTTAATGGCGCAGCAGCTGCTCGAATGGCTTCTTGCCAAGTCAGCGGCACCTCGGTAAATTGGATGGTTTCTGCTGTTAATAAATCTGATAACATCGGACGTTGGTCTTCCCTTCTATTCAATTCTCGATTGATTTTTCTTTGCAAAATTTTTCTCAGCTTTTGCTTACTGATTCCTGCTTTTAAATCAACATAGGGTAAAATCACTTCTAACACATCGTCAATGGAATGCAATCCAGTTTTTGAAGGGAAAAATGCCGCTTGTACTTTTTTAACCAGTTCATCCTTCTCAATGGGTGTCATAATCGGATTGATCACATAACAGGGTCGTTTGGTTTTGATCGGCGCACTGGAAAAAATCAGATCAATCTCTTCATTAAACCGAACATTTTCATACTCTTCGATCGAACGAGCCGGCAAAAAATGGATCTGGGGAAACAGTTCCTTTAATTCTGATTCCAAAATCAAGGATGAACTGATGCCACTGGGACAAACGACTAATGCATTCAGTTGGAAGTAATCACGTTTGGCCTTTTGTTTACTGATTTCTCCACCAAACAAAATCGTAAAATAACCGATTTCTTCATCAGGGATCGTGCCGACGAGGTCTTCTAAAGAACCCAGTGCTCGTCTCGTCAGTTCAAACAACTCATTGTATTGCAGCTTGATTTCTTCAATCAGTACATTCTCCAGTGGAAAACCGTAGCGGATTCGAAAATACGCTGGGACAAGATGATAGAATGTGTTCATCAAAAGGGTGCGATAGTCCACAAACTCGATAGCTGCCAGCCGTTCCATTTCATGAATGATCTTACTGGCACATTCCAATAAAAACTCTAATGAAGTATCTTCGATATCTCCTTGCAGAATCGTTTTCAACAGGATCGTTACATAAAGTTCTTCTGTTTTCCGATCTTTGATGTCAGGAAATTCTGCTAAAAACTGCTGACTGACTTGATGGACATGCAGCGACTGGAGCAGCGGTATTTCTGTCTCCGCTAAAGAAACAGCCGTTTCTGCCATCCGAAAGGAGAGATAATTAAGAAAATAAAGCATTTCTTCGAAGCGACTCGGAACGATCACCAGATTGAAGGCAGTCAGTATTGCGGACAAACGATCTCTGATTTGAACATATATCGTTTTATCCTGCTCATAGATTCCCTCAAATAAGAGCAAGTTCCCGTTTTTCGTATTGGATAACGTGCTGACCTTTCGAAAGGCAAGAGCGCGAATCTGATATTCCTCTCCCTCTAGATAAAAGCCATATTTTCGAGAGTACAATAGTTGAATCTTGAAAGCTGCAAGTTCCTCTCTGATCCCCTTTACATCCTTCAAAATCGTATTTTTACTGACATAGAACAGCTCTTGAAACTGATAGACGGATAAATCTTTCACTGCTGAAAAAGTCAGAAGATAAATCATGGACCGCCGCTCTTCTTCCGAAAAAAACAACGTATTCTTCTGGACATCGAAAAGAATTTCCGGCCATTTTCGTTGAATCAGTGAAGGAATCAAAACTTCTCCCTCATGAATCATGATTCGTTGATTCAACCGCTGTTCAGTGATTTGATTGATTTTGGCAATCTCCGCCAAAAAATCCTCATCCCTCCACTTCGTCAAATCAAGAAACGCCTCAACATTTGGTTCTGAAAACAGATACGTCAATTTGAAATGAATCATATTTGCTACCCCCACCTAAACTATAGCTTGCACAAAATGAAATCGCCATCATTTCTCGGTACAACTGAAACTTCGTTTTTTTTTAACGATGGACCGAAGAGGTGATTTCAAGGATTACCATAACATCCAATATAGTATCCGAGAAGGTTTTGTTGATAGAAACAAATGGATAAAAAATACAACATTAAAAAAAGCGAATCATTTACTGATTCGCTTAGATACTGATGCTATTTGTTGTTTTATTATTGAAACTATCAGAATCATTAAAAGCAATCGTCATTTTTCCAATATACTTTTTTAAAGTTATTTTCTGATACCTAAAAGACTTATCTTAATGAATGATGGAAAATAAGCTTTTTCTATCTACTCACTTATACTCACAGGAATCGTTGTTTCCGTTTCTTGCGCCTCTGCGGTTTCATTTTTCACTTGCTGCTTTTCCAATATTTTGAAAAATGGCATATAAATAAAATATGAGATAGCAATTGATACAAAAGACCAAACGGCTGCTCCAATACTACCATTAGTAGCTAAATAAGGACCAATAATAGGAGGAATAGTCCATGGAACTTGAATAACAATCGGTCCTACTATACCAATATTCATTAGGATATACGTACCGATACATAGGACCATAGGCGTTGCTATAAAGGGAATAAGCATTACAGGATTCATCACAATAGGCAAACCAAAAATAACCGGTTCATTGATACAAAAAATAGCTGACGGCAATGATAATCGTCCAATCGACTTATACATCTTACTTCTGGAATGGAGCATATTTAACACTAGACCTAGTGTTGCTCCAGTTCCGCCTAAACACATAAAGACAATCCAAAATCCATCGGCAAAAACATGAGGAACTTCTACACCACTTTGAAAAGCTGCCGTATTATCAGCAAGATAACTTAGGAAAACAGGGGTCGCAATTCCAGACAAAACATTGTCTCCGTGGATTCCACATATCCATAGCAAACAAACGAGAAGTGTGTATAGCAGCATGCCTGGGAGTGTTCCCATCCCTTGCATTAAAGGTTGGAAAACAATAGTAATGATTTCATTGATATCAACCCCTAATAAAGTTCTGACGATCCATATAACGGTCAGAATAAATGCTCCTGGGATTAACGTTGCAAAAGAAGTTGCTACAGTGGGCGGCACACCTTCTGGCATTTTTATTACAATATTATGAGTGACAAACCATTTAAAAGCATGAGTGACAAATACCCCAACAATGATCGCGGTAAACATACCACTAGCACCAAAATTAGCCAAATTTATCGTCCAGTCATCGTTTAATGTTGCTAGAAGAAAGCCGATAGTTGTGAGCATCGAATTAGAAATAGCATCAACACCAAACTCTTTTCCTAAATGATAGCCTATGCCAATTGCAGATATCAGTCCAAGGATTCCGAACGTAACATTGACTGGTGCATTCAACTGCGGCCCCCAATTTGACACAAAATCCATCCATGACTGTATTGGAAAGTTACCAATGATTAGGAAGATACTTCCAACAATAGTAAAAGGAATCGTCATGGAAATCCCATTTCTTATAGCAACTAAGTGTTTACTATTGCCTATTTTCAGCAATATAGGCAATACCTTGTTCTCAATGACCTGCATCGTTTTTCCTCCTTTTAGTTCACGACTTCCTTATCAACCACCAACACAGGATCTTTGTGCAACCATAGAGAAGTAACTGGACACTCTTTTGTAATCGTACCGCTTAGAAATTGTTGTATCGCAGATTTCTTTTTTGCTCCACTAGCTTGTACGATCATTGTTCCAGATTGTAATAATTGTCCTATCCCTAACGTAATTCCTTTCGTACGATCAACTTTCTCGTCTGAAAAATATTTTTTCCCAACACTTTGGGTTGATTCGTCTAAGATCACTATATGAGCTTTATCTTCGAAGGACGAACCAGGCTCATTAAAACCTAAGTGACCATTTACTCCAACCCCAAGCAAACTCAGTGTTAATCCTCCATTCTCCTCGATAAATTTATCAGCTTTTTTGCATTCCTCATTTAAATCATCGGCTAAAGGATCAAATGTGTGAAGTTGCTTTAGGTCAATAGGAACCCGATTGAATAAGTTTCTTTTCAAATAGGATATACAACTGCCTTCATTTTTCGGATCGATTCCAACCCATTCATCTAGTTCAATAAACTTTGCCTGGGATAAATCTATTTCTTTATTGATTGCTGCTTCTGCAATGATGTTAAGCGTTCCTACGGGTGTATCACCACCTGCAAAGCAATATAACCCATTTGGCTTTTCTTTCAAGACATCTAAAATGAGTTTTGCACAGATCTTACTGACTTCCTGGTAATTTGCCTCAACATAGTATTTTATATTCATTGTCATTCTCCTTTAAAAAAATTCGGCAGATATTCTTTGTGTGCCAAAAGCATTTCATCAAGTAGTTGCTTTGCTGTCCTATCACTTGGAACTAAGGGATTGATCGTCATCGCTAATAAAGCAGTGTTATAGTCTCCCGTAACAGCTGCTTGGGCCGCTATACGTTCAAAAGACTTAATTTGTTGAACTAGCCCTTTGATAGGAATAGGTAATTCACCTGTAGTCAAAGGGATCGGTCCTTGTTTTGTAATCAAACAATTTACTTCAACCGCTGAATCACAATCGATATCACTGATGGCTCCATTATTTCTTGTATTGACCGTTTGAATATCACGTTTGTCATTATAGATGGAATTAATTAAATTACATGCTGCTTCACTATAATAAGCGCCCCCACGTTCTGATAATTGAGGTGGTTTGATTGCTAGATGTTCATCTTTATAAAGTTCAAACAATTCATGTTCGATTTTCTGCACAACTTCTGCACGAGTTCCTTCTTTTTCTGCTGATTGTTTTTGCTCAGACAACATAGTGGCTGTTTGATAGTAATACCTTAAATAGCCGATGGGAATCATGCCAAGTGTTCGGAAAAAATCTGGTTCCCATTCTAAATCAGCAATATTTTTCAGACCAACTGCATCACCAGCATCTTGCGTCATCAATGTAAGTACTTTTTGGGTCACATCAATCCCTTTATGATAAATCTTTTTCGCAAAAACCATATGATTTAGTCCAGTAAATTCAACATATAATTCTTCTTTGGGTACTTTTAATGTTTCTGCAATGCCACGTTCTATTCCAATTGGTCCATTACACAAACCTACTACTCTACGCATATTGCTATGGCGTAAGACAGCTTCTGTCACCATGCCAGCTGGATTAGTAAAGTTGATCAGCCATGCTTCTGGGCAAAGACGCTCCATGTCTTTCACTATTTCTAAGATAACGGGAATCGTGCGTAATCCTTTAAAAAGCCCTCCTGGACCATTCGTTTCTTGTCCAATCGTGTCATATGTTAAAGGGATTCTCTCGTCTTTCGCTCGCGCTTCCAAAAGACCTACACGAAATTGGGTCGTAACGAAGTCCGCATCCTTTAATGCCGCTTCACGATCAAGAGTCATATAAATTTTCATTGGAAGTTCCGCTTTTTTTACCATACGTTTAGCAAGTTCCCCAACAATTTCTAATTTCTCTCTTCCTTGTTCAATATCCACAAGCCATAATTCTGAAATCGGTAATTCAGCATATCGTTTAATAAATCCTTCTATCAATTCTGGTGTATAACTTGATCCACCGCCAATTGTTGCAATTTTTATTCCTTTATCCATCCTGAAACACTCCTTTAACTTAACTACATGGTCAGTATAGATTATTTTTATCTCCATAAATACCGCCTTTAAGTAAACGGTTACAAAAGCAAAAGATTGACACCGGTTACAATCCTGTTACAATTTGTAACAGGAGGGGATTACTATGTTGTTTCTTGACTATCAACCAGACTTAAATGAAACGGATATTGAAGTATATAAAGCAATAATTTCAGACGTAAATGCAGTTGCTTCCATGAGTATTCGTGAATTAGCTGAGAAAAGTCATACGAGTACTGCCAGCGTACTACGCTTTTGTAAAAAATTTCGCTGTACCGGTTTTTCTGAATTTAAAATTTACCTCAGTGCGTATCTCGAATCTCTTAAAGAAGAAAAAGAGGTAAAAACACTTGATTTTGAGAGTGAACTCTTGAATTTTTTAGCACGGACACAAGACAAATTCTTTGAAGATAAATTTGATGAGGCAGTTCACTTATTGATGGAAAAAGAGCTGATTATTTTTATTGGCGTAGGCTCCTCAAATGTTGTTGCTGAATATGGTTCTCTTTATTTCTCGTCACTATTTAACATGGCGATTCGCATTGAAGATCCTAGTAATTACCCTATTAATTACCTATCCACTGAGTTAGCAAAAAAAATGTGTATCGTCGCTTTATCCGTTTCGGGCGAGACCACAGAAATCATTCAATATTTAAATCATTTGAATCTATCAGAAAGCTCAGTAATAGGAATTACCAGCAGCTCTAATTCAACACTTTCTAAATTAGCTGATATTGCAATAACCTATAATATTTCGCTAGAAAAAATTAATGAAGCTGATATTACAACACAGATACCGGCAATGTATATTATTGAAAAGTTAGCCAAAACCGTGAGAAAAAGAATGGAAACTCAATAGATTTGTAAAAAAAATTCTTCAGGTAATTCTTTCCCTCTATTCACAAGTTCACTGATTGATATTTCCACAAAAAAAAGAGACTCACATGTATCTATGTGGTCTCTTTTTGATATACAAATTTGTTCAATTTATTTGTTTCTCTTCCCTTTGGTTTGAGAAGACTTCAAAAAATCTTGTGAAGTTTCCTCTTCTCAATCATTTGCCTCTTCATTTCCTATTGTTGAGGTAACTTTTTCATCGATACGTAAAAATGGTAAGTAGATAAAAACACTCACAGCAATGATCGCAATTTGCAAGACTGATGCTCGCCAATCGCCACCAGTTGCTAAAAATCCAGATATGACGGGAGGAGTGGTCCAAGGTATCTGCACGACTACATGATTGATCAAACCAACAGCTGTCGCAAAATATGCAACTGTTAGGGAAAAAATCGGCGCCAATACAAATGGAATAATCAAACTAATATTGAAAACAATTGGTAAACCAAAAATGATTGGTTCACTGATATTAAAAAGTGCTGGAGTTACGGATAATTTTGCAAAGTCTTTGTAATCTTTACGACGACTAAAGATAAAAATAGCAATTAGCAAAGCAATAGTATTTCCTGATCCTCCCATAACAGCAAACGTATCTTTAAATGCCATGTTTATGATATGTGGAATATCTTCTCTATTCGCATAAGCAGCCATATTCTCTTGCATATTTTGAATCAAGAACGGATCGAGAAGTGAACCTGATATCACTGCTTGATGAATTCCAAACCCAAAAAAGAGATTTGCAATTGAGGTAATTAAGAGGAACCCTGGTAAACCTGTCGTTACCCTACTTAAAGGCCCAGTGATTAGAGTAGTAATCAACGAATTAACATCCATATTGAATAATTGATTGACAGCAAATGAACCAATTGCGAAGGTAGTCACGGTAATCATGATTGGAATAAGGACGTTAAAAGACTTCAACACAGCTGGAGGGATATTTCCTGACAATTGAATTTGTAACTTTTTATTATTAGATAACTTAATAAAGAGTTCCGTAGCAGCTAAGCCCACAAAAATTCCAACGAACATTCCTGACGCACCAGTATGAGTGACAGGAATAACCCCACCTACTTCCAGCGCTTCTTGACTTCCTTCTGGTGTAAACATCGTCATCATAGGGGTGAGAACAATAAACGTTGAAATAGCGACTAGAACAGCAGCAATATGATTTGTATAATTTCTGCTAACACACATATGATAAGAAACTGCCGCAACAACTAATAGCGTCGTTATACTTAGCGTTCCATTACTGATGGAAGTCCCGATTTCTTGAATCGTCGTTAATGTTGCTGGATCAATGATATTTCCCATAAATCCTGTTGGCTCTAAAATAACATAGTTGATCAATGTAACAAATCCCGCCAACATCATAAAAGGCATAAAAGTGGCGAAAGCATCCCTTAGTGTTCGAAGATGAATCTGGTTCCCTAGCCTTGTGGCTATTACTCCGAACTTTTCAAAAATAGCATCTTTTTTACTCATAATCCCGATCAGTCTCCTTTTTTAGTTGTAAGCGATTGCTTATGGGATGATCATACACCAGCTTTTTAAAAAAGTAAATATCTTTATTTAAAATTATATATCTTTTTCAAAAGTCAAAAAAAGACCAACGAAATTCGTTGGTCTTCACTTCTCAACAAAAACTGCTTCAAAAATAAAATCTTTGTATAAATGTCTCGAAAGAGAATATTCAAACGGTACACCAGATGACAATGACACCACTTTGTCTACCTCTATCATAAACTCGCCTGGTTTTACAGAAAGAATTTCCGCATCGAAGTCATTTGCCACATCACCTTTGATCCAAATATGGGAAGATTTAATCTCTAGACCAAGCTCATTTGTAATGTAGCCATATACAGAACGTTTCAAATGCTTTGGTTCTAACCCCGGTATAACAGAAAGTGGCATAAACGTTTGCTCAATAGAATACGGTTGTTCATCAATAAAACGACTTCTAATAATATTATAGACATACTCTTTTTGATTTATTTCTAAAATTTCTGCCACTTCATTCGATGGCAACTCAATTGAGAACGTATGGATTTCAGAAGTCACATGTTCTTCCCCTACTAAATCAAAAAGACCTTCATTTGGTCCAAACACTTTCGAATTATCAATTGGTCTGCGTAGAACTTCCGTTCCGAATCCACTACGTGTTCGTAAAACTCCCTCTGATACTAGCATATCAATACCTTTCTTCACAGTGAGCTTACTTGTTTGATACTCATGCGCAAGTTCATCGCCTGTAGGTAATTTTTCGCCGATTTGATAGGTTCCATTGGCAATTTTTTTCTTTACCTCCGTATAAACCTCCATATATTTTGGCTGTTTCTTCATAACTTACTCCCTCATACTCATCTCTATTACTTATACTTTAACATAAAAAATTGTCTTTTTACAGCTAAAAACATACCCATCACGAAAAGATATATATTTTTAATAAAAAGTATTTATTTATACTAAAAGCAATGTTACACTATTAAAAACGAACAGGAGGAAACGATAATGTCAAGACAAACTCAGTTAACATTTCCAGATGACTTTTGGTGGGGCTCCGCTTGGTCAGCAGAACAATCTGAAGGGCGTGGAGAAACAGGAAAAGCAGAGACCGTATGGGATCGGTGGTTTCACGAAGAACCTCATCGTTTTTATAAACGAATTGGACCTAGTATTACGACAGACCATATCCATCGTTACCACGAAGATATTCAATTGATGAAACAAACGGGGCACAATTCATTTCGTGTGTCTATCTCATGGGCACGAATGTTTCCAAATGATGGGGTTGGTAAACCAAACGAGAAAGCGATAGCCTATTATCGAGATCTTTTTACCGAAATGAAAAATAATAATAT
Source organism: Enterococcus sp. DIV1083b (assembly GCF_051713705.1). NCBI lineage: Bacteria > Bacillati > Bacillota > Bacilli > Lactobacillales > Enterococcaceae > Enterococcus > Enterococcus sp. DIV1083b. The sequence continues at coordinate 579,638 of NZ_JBIOQJ010000001.1, read as the reverse complement.
CAAAGTTTTTGCGAATCTCTATCATTTTGATATGCCCGCAAAATTACAAGATAAAGGGGGATGGGAATCACGTGAAGTTGTTGATGCTTATGTAAATTTTGCTGATACCTGTTTTCTAGCGTTTGGCGACTTAGTTTATCATTGGTTCACCTTTAACGAACCTTTGGGGCCAATCTTGGGCTCTTATTTAGAAGATTTTCACTATCCAAATCTCATTGATTTTAAGCGTGGTGCTCAAGCAGCGTTCTTTACCATATTAGCCCATGCAAAAGCCATTCAAACTTTTAAAAAATACCAGCTATCTAGCAAAATCGGAGTAATTCTCAATTTGAGTCCGACTTTCCCAAGAAGCCAAAATTCAGCAGATAAAAAAGCAGCAGAAATTGCGGATCTTTTTTATACTCGTAGTTTCTTAGATCCCATGGTCAAAGGAGTATTTCCAGAAAAACTAGTCTCGTTGCTGGAGGAATATGACCAATTACCCGTTGATTTCAATGACACAGACCTAAAAATTATTGAAGAGAATACCGCACAGATACTTGGTCTAAACTACTATGAACCACGCCGTGTCAAAGCAAGAACTTCTGCCGTTAATCTAGAAAGTCCATTCTTACCAGAATGGTTCTTTGAACCGCATATTATGCCTGGCCGTCGAATGAATGAATATCGTGGATGGGAAATCTATGAAAAAGGAATTTATGATTTATGTATGGACATCAAAAATAACTACGGAAATATTGAATCCTTTATCTCAGAAAACGGTATGGGTGTTGCTAATGAAGAACGGTTCATGGATGAAAATGGACAGGTGATTGATGACTATCGCATTGAATTTATCCAAGACCATCTCGCCTATTTATGGAAAGCAATTCAAGATGGCTGTAATATAAAAGGATACTATCTATGGACATTCATTGATTGTTGGTCATGGATCAATGCATATAAAAACCGCTACGGCTTAGTTTCTTTAGATTTAGCCACACAGAAACGTACAATAAAGAAAAGCGGCTTGTTTTACAAGGAACTAAGTAAGCAAAACGGTTTTTCCTACGATCTCGAGCGACTGGTAGATTAGCATTCACGAATATGATCGATAGTGATCTGTATAGAAGAAACCTGTTGCCACAACTCCTCTTTCGCACCTTTTAAGAAGGCGACAGGGTTTTATTAGTAAAAAAATAACCGTTTCCTTGCTAAAGTCGACGGTTATTTTTTTGTCATTTTTCACTGTGGCTAGGATACGAAAGAGCAGCATGGCAATAAATGTACCAGAATTTATCTGGAACTTATTAGCCGCTAGTTTCGATAATCATGCTTCCCTTTTCTTTAAACATTGCATTCGTTTTTAAATGTTCGAACACTTTTCCAAAATGACTACATCGAACACCTTATTCCAATTGAGAATAAGGTTTTGCCTATGTCGCTTATCGATTTTGTTTGAAAATATCCTTGTTAAAGTTGAAAAATCACTCTCTTCTTGCTATACTAACTATGTAAAGAGGAGTTGTGGCCACAACCCCTCTGCAGCGCCATTTAAGACGGCGACAGGTTTATTAACTTAAAAAATAACCGTTTTCCTGCTAAAGTTGACGGTTATTTTTTTTTGTCATTTTTCACTGCGGCTAGGATACCAAAGATCAGCATGGCGGTAAATGTACCAAAACTGATCATTAGCCCGATTGCTTCCGCTGTGGACAAAAAGGCTTCTCCTTTCTGAAGAGTTAGTACTTACATTCATAAGCACCACCACCTTTCAAAGATAGCCACCGTCACAAACTTTACTGCAGTCAAATGGTACCATACTTCCATCAATAAAACTTTCAAATGCCAAGGATTTATCGTTATTTTTTTCACGGTGCATGGTCTATTTGCTTTGATTCATTCCATAGAATCGTCAAAATAACCTGCTGTTCTTTCTTCAAGGCTGATCCGCTCTTTCCCGACATTCTCCAGTCCCTTTTCTCAGTCCCAATCAAGGGCCTCCATCAAGAAAAATAGTCAAAAGTCAATATCATTCTATTCACCAAAAACCACTTTTGTTATAGTAACAAAAAGGAGAATGCAGATGAGAAATGAACGAAAAATCATTCAAGATAGCACCCTTGGTGTAGAGGCTTTATTATTTAACGGCATCCAGCAGGAGTTTCCTAACCATTGGCACGAATATTATGTGATTGGCTTGATGGAAGCTGGGACGCGTCAATTCACCTGTCAAAATACCTGCTATATCGTTGAAGCAGGCGACTTGATTTTGATTCCGCCAAAGGCTGCCCACCGCTGCCAGCAACTCACGGAGGAAAAGCTGGTTTACCGCAATATCCACTTAACCCCGGAGAACATGGCGGTACAAGTACAAAAAATTTTTAACACTCAATTGACGCCGCACTTTCCTGAACCGGTCATTCGCCAAGTGAAAGAAAAAGAGGAATTTCATGCAGTGCACCAGCTGTTGCTGTCGGATCGCGGCGATGAGTTTGAAAAGCAAGAACGCTTTACTTGTCTCCTTCACGACCTGCTTGTTCAGTATGCGGATTTCACCCACGAACAAACAGATCCGGTTTCAAATAAAGCCGCAGCGGCAAAAGCCTATATCGATCAACATTATGCCGAAAAATTGTCCTTGAGTGAATTAAGTGACGTTCTTGGAATGAATCAGTACGTCTTGATTCGGCAATTTACCAAAGCGTATGGGCTGTCGCCGTTTCAATATTTAAGTACGGTGCGCATCAGTGCTGCCAAGAAAAGACTGGAAGCACAAGAAGCAATTGCAGAAGTCGCTTTTCTGACAGGTTTTAGTGACCAAAGTCATTTTACCCGTATCTTTAAAAGCTTGATTGGGGTCACCCCGAAAGCTTACCAAACAATTTACCAAGAAGATGGAGTGAGAACGTATGAATAACCAAGAAAAATGTGTCATGATTATCGATGAACAATTACCGATTGGCTTAGTTGCAAATACTGCTGCAATTTTAGGCGCAACCTTGGGCAAATTGTTTCCCGAAGGAATCGGAGAAGATATTTACGATTCGACAGGCAGAAAACACCTTGGCATTGTCAACTTTCCCATTCCTATCTTAAAAACGAACAAGGAGCAGTTGCAGACCATACGTGAATCAATCAGTCAACAAGCGGATCCAGAAGTAACCATCATTGATTTTTCCGACGTTGCTCAGACCACCAATTCTTACGAGCAATACCGTCAGACGCTTGAGACAATTCCCACAGAAACACTGGCTTATTTTGGTCTTTGTTTAAAAGGCAAGAAAAAGAGTATCAATAAAGTCGCTGGCAGCTTGCCGTTGTATCGGTAAAGCGCTAGTAAGAAAACGATCGTTTAAAATAAGTTTTCTTTTTGTCGACCGAACAGTCTTCTTGCTATATACGTTTTTTATAAAAAGTCCTACAAAAAAACAAACACTTTTAAGGTGTTTGTTTTTTTGTAAGAGATTTTCTAGCATACATTTTCTTGCTCTTTGATTTTGCCAAGATCAATTGAAAAATAAACTACTCTCCTTGATAAATATTCAACCCCACTTCAGTATCTTCCACACAACTGTTCACTGGTGCTTTTACAATGAGAAAAAGAAAGTAAAAGTCTCCCACACAAGAAGCGGCATGTGCGGCAGCAATCAAGATAAAAAGAGATGCCGTCAACCAGCCAAATAAATAAAATAGAAAGAGACCCACAGAAATGCCAAGGAATGGCGCCAATAAAATGATGGCAAATTTCTCTTTTGAATAAAAGGAATGGGGACTCGTGGCATATGCTACGCCATTTTTGAACCCAAACATTACCTTCCCTTTAGGGTCAAAAAGCTTGAAGAAGGCACCATGGATCAATTCATGAATAATGATGAGAATAAAATACGCAACCATTAAGATCAAAAGATCGAAAATAAACGAAGTTTCAGCATTTGACCCATGACCACCTAAGACAAAGAGTGTAAAGAACACATAGAAAAAAATAAAACTAGGGATCGCCGCGAGATTCAATCTCTTTATTGTTTTTTTATCATCCATTAAATTAATTTGTTTGAGTAATTTCATCGCTGTTCTCCTCTTCTTTTTGTCATTCTTCTTAGTACATGATTTCTATGAATTCCCTTTACCCAACCAACAAGAGCAGCAAACACAAAACCAGTGCCGTTAAAACGAAGAGGAAATTGATCATCTCTGGCGCACCTTCAATCCTTCTCTGTAATGGCGGAGGACGAAAACTTGGATTCATACGTTTCGTTTGGTAGTCCACGCTGCTTGATAAAAAGCTGTCGGAAGGGATCATAAACACCAACAGAACGCCATAAATAATGGATGCAGGAATCAGGAGTGAGCATTTGGCTAGGTAGCCAATCAGTAGACTCACGATCAAAGGAATAGCTACGTACAAAACACTTTGGTACAGTATTCGTCGAATTGGTTTCATAGGGAAGTCTCCTTAGTCAGTAATCGTTACGCACAGGTACAAAATAATTTTATTTACTTATCAAATAAATATACCATTGCTTTTAAAGACTGTAAACACGCCAGAAAACCAAGTCGATGCTGCCAAGCGCGACTGCCCAATGCTTGGTGCAAAAAAAGAAGTGGTTTCTTCCCACTTCTTAAAAAGCACTCTACTTGCCTTTCTATACTCGCTTAACCTCTCAAGATAATCGGCAAACCGTTTAGTAAACCGTTATACTTACCAGATTGCTTCCTCTCTTCCCTTTGAAAAAGACACGACGCTGGAAAAAGAAGCCTGCGAACCTTGTCTCTTTATTAAAACTTCTTCTGAAAAATATTCGTCTAAAAAAATCATACGACCTTGTCTTTCCTTTTGGTTTCCTACAACACCCGATCTACTTGAGAAAAGACTGCGAAACCTTCTTTAGAAAAGCAAACGTCTCAAGAAAAAATAATCGTGCGGTTTCTGCCCTTCCTTTTGGCTTCGTACAATGCTTGATCTGCTTGGTAAAAGGTTTCTGAAATGTCTAACGCAGAGGCTGCTTCTGAAATCCCTGCCGAAAAGTAAAGGGTCAGTTGGGCGGTTTCTAATTTCAACTGTTCATTGCTTAAAAACAAATGGAATTCTTCAATAATTTTTTTCACAGCATCAGAAGTATTCTCTTTAAATAGGACTAAAAATTCTTCGCCGCCATATCGATAGACTTCGACTAAATGGGAAGGACTTTTCTGGTAGAGAAACGTCATCAGTTTTTCCGAAAAGAAGGATAGGGCTTGATTGCCGATTTGATGTCCATGGTGATCATTGATGCGCTTAAAATGATCTAAATCCATCATCACCACGACGAGCTGGTCCTTCTCAAGTAGCGCCAGCTTTGAAATATCCTCGTTCAGACTGCGGAAATTTTTCACCTTGGTCAACTCATCATAATTGCGTTCAATGATTTTTGTGTTAATTTTTTCCAGGAAATTTTTTTGATTCTGCAAATAATACTTCCATAAAGAAACGATCCCCACAGATCCAATGCCTAAAGACACTACATCCCAAACGTTAATTTCGCGGCGATAAAAAAGCAAGGCGTTGAGCATCGGCGAGACAACCGTAACGAAAATCGAAAATAGGTAAAATGCCGTGTGATTTGGTTGTCCATAAAATCTTTTCTTTAATAAGCCCGTAACGATTAAAATGATGTAATTTAATCCGATAATAAAGAGCATGGCTTCCCATTCAAATTTATTGATCAATGCAAAAAAGGTCAGCAAAATGACGGGTACTAACCCAACCAGATAGATTTTTTCTTTGAGAATGCCAAAATAATAAATAAAGATTGGAATCGTATATTCATACGCAACATAACCGATACTGTTCAAAGAAAATGATATAATAAAGTAGACTTGCGAAATAAACAAAACAATACCAATAAGAATTTTAAACGACAGGCGTAAATTCAATTCTTTGAAGTTCTTGATAAACAAATCATACGAAATGAGCAAGCTCACGACTAAAACAGAATAGATCGCAGCATAAATCAGATGGACAAACACACTACTCCTTCTTTCTTTCATAGATTTTTCTTTAAAATCGTTCGCCCATGATTTTGAAAGGCTCGATTCTTTAACGATGAAGTGCACGAAATAAGCTTTTTTTCCTGCACTTCATGAAACCAAAAATAAAGCGACCCCAGAAAGGAGCAGAAACCAATGTCTGAGAAAATAGAACAAGAACTCTTATCGATATTTCCCCAATTATATTTTGATGCCCAGCCTATCTTTCAAATGAAAGCAGATAGTCAGAAAGTGATTGGCTACGAATTATTATTGAGAAGTACCGAAAGAAATAGGTTTCCCCTTTCCTTCTTCCAGCAAGTGATCAAATACAAAAAATTACATACTCGATTACTGCAGTGGTATCGAAATGAAATTTTCAGCTTGCTTCATCCGAACGAAGAAACAAAAATCAGTCTCAATATCCACCCGCAACAACTCAGCTACCCAGAAACCTTTTTGATGTTAGCTGATTTAGCTCCCTACCATGATCGTATTTTGATCGAGATCACCGAAGACGATACAGAACCTTCTATCGCCTGTGATCCCAAGTCCTTTCTTATGAACAAAATCAACCAAATAAAAAAGATGCGCTTTTCTGTCGCATTGGATGATGTAGGGACAGGCATTCATTCACTGACAAATATTGCACCGATGCTGGATAAAATCGATGTGATCAAATTTTCGCCTATCTCGTTGCGAGTGCTTTCCCAAAAGGAAATTTTCTTTTTGATCGACTTCTGGCGAAATATCGCCAGCAATCGTAAAATCCAATTTATTGTCGAAGGGGTCGAAACCTCGGATATCCATGAGTACCTGCTTGAAGAAGAGATTTTTCTTCAACAAGGGTTTTATTTGGACAAACCTGCCCCAGCTGATCAATTAAAGCGAAAAAAATAGCCCTCGCATCGTTTATTTTTCTCACTATACGCGATCAAAAATAAACGATTATTAAAAAAATGAACAGATGCCCTTCAAATATAACACAAATAATTTTATTTGCAGAATTTTTGCTGATTCGGCATCGTTTTAACGGTAATTTCACATGAGAGAAAGTAGAAATCAAAGAAAAGACCTTTTTTTGATAGGTGAATAGACAAAAAGCATTCAAGAAGTCAATTCCTGAATGCTTTTTGTCTATTCACTCTTTTTTCGATACACCCCTTCTATTTCAATCGCTCACCTTCCCTAATTGCAAAAGTATTAAAAATAGTCATCACTTCTTACCTACTCGTCTTGCTAGAAGTGATGCCTACCATTCCCTCTTTGATTCATCTCACATTGAAAACCAGAGAATGTTTCGCTTTTGTTCCTAGATTGTAACCACACAGTTCTTTTAGATAAAAGCGGTAATCATTTTCAACGATTCGAATGATCTCATTGTCGGAAAAATCGTCGAATCGCATCATTTCTGTGACTAAGACCAGTTTGGCGTCGATGCCCAAAATATCTGGGGTGATCGCCCAAAATGTTTCTGGTGAAATGGCTGCTACCAATTCATCAAGGAGGGCCAATTGCTTTTCAACATACGCCGCTAAAGCGCCATTGGCGCGGCGTGACTCCGCAAATTTCTTTTGAAATCCATCAAGGTATTCTGTTTTTGAAGTAAATACCGTCATGCTTTTTTACTCCTTTCTTTTAGGGGAACAAGCCCCGTTATTTTCTTCCTAAGCTCAGCTTGTTCTTCTAGTTATTCATTCACTATTTTTTCTAGTTGCTGAAAAAGCCCCCAGGCACAGGCGTCAATGCAGAATATCCAGCAATCCTCTAACCAGCTGCTTGTAATGCTCTTTTTGATCTTTTGCTCCATTTTCTGCCTTGATTGAAAGACTTTGCTCAATGGCTGCTTGAGGAATCAGCAGATGGGTGTTTAAGCTTGAGATAAAGGAAACACTTTCTTCCAATAATTGATACTCTTTTTGCAGGTTGCTGGGTAATTTATATTTACGTAAAGGAAATAAATAGCGAGCACTGGCTTTTATTTCTTCTATACGATCGTTTTCTAGTAAGTAACGCATGGTATCGAGTTGCTTTCCTTGGTGATACGGGCAAGTATCTGCACTCAGCAGATGGGTATAGTACCCGATGTATTCACTATTTATGATGGTTCTTTCAAACGCTTCTTTCTTGATTTTCATCTTCTGTATCCTTCTTTCAAAACTATCACTGATCTCACTTATGCAGCGTTTGTGGTATCACTAAGTACTGTTTCTTCTTTTGGTCCATTTTTTGTTAAATCTTTCATCAAAAAAAGAGAAACTGCAAGTTTTCCCCACAGTTTCTCCTATACGCTTCTAGCGATGCCTATAGTTAAGGAGCGACGCTTTCACCGTGTTTCTTTTTTCTTGTTACTGCGACGACAAACAGTACTAGGAGTGTATACCCAAGAATGATCAAACTGCTTGTGTTTGATGAACCTGTTTGTGGTAATTTTCCTTGTCCGATTTGAGAACCATCTGCTACGATCGTTTTCTTATTGTCATCGTCTGCTTCTTCCTCTTGCGTCACCGTTTCACCGATTCGACCGGTCACAGAGACTTGCCCTGTCGTCGCCTCTGCGACGCTGGTTTCCGATAGATCCCAGACAGTCAGAGTCAGTAACACAGCGACGAAAAGAACGATTCGTTTTCGTTTTTTCATACGATAGATCCCTTCTTTACTGGGATTTCAATTCTTAGTCTTCCTCTACATTCGGCGCAAAGCTCAAGACCAATTTGAAACTTGGATTTGATTCTTCTGATGCATCGGTCGGTGTTGCTTCACCAGTGAACGCAAACGTGCCTTCATTCGTACCTTGGTTGCCTTCAAGGGTAAATAATTCTATTTCTGCTACGGTTGGTGTGCCGTTTTCAAACAACTCGATACCATTTACGTTTAACAAGTCTACTTCATCCATATTCAATGGTGTATCGACACCCGCAACAGAAGCGATCACACCAACTGCTGAGTTATTTGTCACAGTGTAGCTAGGTGAAACGATCTCTTTGTGGCTTGACTCTTCTGTTGTATAGAACAAAGCAGTCGTTGGAATCGTCACATTGATCCATTGGTTCAAATCGTCGGGATTTGGTCCAGGGGTTGTGTTATCGAATGATCCGATGATCCCGTTTACTTGGACATCTCCTGACGTATCGCCTTCACGTCCGTCAATGGTTTGTGTCGCAAAAGCGGTGGTGCCGCTGGTGATTACTCCTGCGATTGTTGCTGTACTTAGAATGGCTGCTACAAATTTTTTCATTTTTATTTCCTCACTTTTCCTTTTTTTTTAATTCTTAACGATAATCGTTAATTCAGCTTCAGTGACCCCTTGTTTTTCTTTGCTTTCAGGGTCGTAAATATTGATCGTGGCTTTCGCGGGATATTCCCCTTTTGCCAACGGTGTCGCCAAGGCGACATTTTCAACAAATTGGTTTGGATAGATCGCACCGGAAGAGTAGATGACTTCCCCGCTCGACAGTAAAGAGATATCCACGGCGATTGGGTACACATTGGTGCCCGGATTGACGATCTCGATGGATCCTGTGCTTTGACCATCTTCAAAAATGGCTTCTGGATTGATTTGCAGCGTGAAATAATTCGCATCCGCAATCTCCTGCGCTCGTTCAGAAACCCGCTGATCGGTGGCATCGCCAGATTCTGGCAACAGGTCGGCACTGATCAAAGGGACTGCTGTTTTTGATTGGTAAAAGTAGTACCCGATCCCACCGATAAGTACTAGCAACAGCAACAACCACAAGATCCATTTCCGTCGATCCTTCGTTTCGGTTTGATTCGTTCGCTCCAATGGATTCACCTCCTTCACGTTTGGTACGATCTTTTTTCTTTAATCTCGTGGGACAAAGCGTAAGACGATGCGATACTTCGGTACGAGCAAGTCTTCATAGTACCCACCTTGGTCGGCTTCTGTATCAACGATCCATTGGGGATAGTCTCCATAGAAGTCCCCCGTTAAGGAAATCGGCACGCGGCTTCTTTCTTCTAGGCGAACCAAGTGTTGTTCCTCCATCGCTTCATAGAGTTGGATCTGTGTTTCTTCCGTTTTTAGATTCAATCGCAACAGCGGGGTTGAGATGTCGTCATAGGTCAGGGTTGGGTCTTCTTCTTCACTTTCACTTTCGGCATAGTCGAGAGGATCTTCTCCCGCTTCTAATAAGACAATACTGGCACTATCATCGATCGCCAGTTGATTGACGTAGGTATCCACGGCAAGTGGCGATTGATTGCGGATCTCATACGTTTGGCTTTCAAAATTACGATTCGATTCCGCTGTGTTGTACAAGGATTCGAAGACCATTTTGGTCGGGATCGTCACTCGCATATGCTCCAGTTTCGATGTCACATCGATACCGATAGCCATCTGGTAGGCTTTATTCCCCACCTCAAGAACAGCAAAGTAGCTGCCGTCTTCGTCCACTTCTCGTGTAAGATCCGTTTCTACGATGCGAAAGTCATCCGTCATATCCGCTTCCGTCAAGACGTTTGCGGCTTGCGCACGACTTTCTTGAAGGATCAAGGTATCTAATTCTTCTTGCGTGCTTAATTCATTAATTTTATAGCGATCTAAGGTGATATTGTATGCTTCAAAGTTCACACCTTTAATCACGGTTTGACGAGCCGTCACATCGACATAGGTCTCAATCGACGGTTTTGATAAGAAAATCGACACTTCTGTCTCGGTTTCCAATCGTTCATTTTCTCTTAGTGGAATACGGAAATAGCGATACAGCTGATTTTCATCACGATAGTCGCCCCATTCGATTCGTTCAGAGTTTTTGTCTAATTCGACGAGTTCTCCGTCAGTATTGGTATAGGAGATCACTGTGATATCGGTATCCTCGTACATAGAACCAGTGATTTCAGTCGACTGATCACTCAATGCATCGATTCGGGCAACGAGGCCTTCTGGTTCTGAAAAACGAATTTTATTGTAATTATTTTTCGCAATCACTTGATAAATATCTGTTTGTGTTTCAAGACTTTCTAAGGAACCATCGAATTGTTCGCCACTCAGCAATCTGGAACGTGCTTCGCCATTTCCTGTGCCTCCATAGGGGAAGGTATTCCCACCATTTCGATTGATTCGCATCGTTCCTGATATATTGATAAATTCTTCCGTTGGTGCCTCTAAAGAAGCATTTTCCCAAACTGCTAGTTTTTGACTTGCCACATTGATTCGCAAACCATTCGCAACCGTATTTTGTGCGGAGCGGATCAAACGCTGCAATTGCGCATTGGCTTGACCAGTTCTTGTCGTAGGGTGACTAATTTCAAACAAATTCACATTGTTTATATTCAATCGTGCATTGGCTAGTCTGAAATAAAGAACTTCAGATTTATTTCTTATGGTTTCTAATGCAACCGTAGCGTCTTCTTCTGCCGAAAATGAATTACGCACATTGACTAGTGGTCGATTGATAAATTCTGCTGATGTCCCCATCCCTGTTCGGTTATCAGTAAGGGAAAATTCCGCTCGTTTACCAACGGTAATGTTTGCGAACGAATTCGAGTGACTAGATGACCAGTTTCCGCCTCCTTGCGTATTTAGCCCTCTCGCAACCCCTTTAAAGGTCGCGTCATCATTGAGAATGAAATTAGAGGAAGTCGTGACTCTAAAGATTCCTCCAGATTGATCCACGTCAAGGGTAGCTCCTTTGCCAATCCGAACAAATGAATTACTAGCCGTCAACCATATAAAGCGGGAATCTGAAGTCGTTCGATCTCTTCTTGACGTCATGGTGGCATTGTCTTGCAATTCCACTCTTTGCGACACTTGGATTCTGGAGTAGTTTTGACTTGTTGCTGAATTTTGAATCGCCGTCGTTGTTGGCTCTGTCAAATGAACTTCAGCATGTTGTCCAAGCGTAACGGAACGAACAGTGGTGTTTCCTGTCATTCCCCTCGCTGCGTTGATTCTCGTATAGGAATTTTCGCCAAATAGCAGATCCGTCGTTCCGACTCCTTGTAAAAATCGTCCCCCCGTATCAACTTCGACTTTACTTGCTTCTTCCATCGTAAATTTCGAGTTCGCCAAGGTTAAACGAAAGACCGCTCGTGCTGCTTGTCGCGTAGTATGATTGACCGTTACTTTCGCTTCACGTCCGAGTTTGATTTCTTCTCTAAAGCGGAAAAAATCAACATTTGCATTGCTTCGTCCAGAAACGGTGATCTCAGAGTGATCGCCCACATGCAACCTGCGAATGGTTGAAGAAGCAGCAGATGAGGTACCGCCAGTAAAGCCTTGTGCGGTTTGTAGGCTGATCGTATTTGCTTCACCAATATAGATATCTGTTGTGCTGCGACCAGTAACCAATGGTCCTACTTGATTGAGGGAGATGGTTGCATTTGCTTCTGATAGAAATTGGGATGCCGCCGACGTTGAACCCAATGCAATGAAAGGATTGGCGGCTGATGACGTGCGAGAATAGTTGATCGTCGCTTTTTCTCCTAGAAAGAAGCGTCGTTGCACGGAAAATGCATTAGCTGCTGCACTCGTTGAATGCTCAGCAATCGTGATTTCAGCCCCTTCAAGCAGCTCAAATTGATCGACCATCGTTCCAGCGGTGAAGCCATGACCTAACACACCAGTAAGTTTCGCATATTTCCCTAAAGTTACCTGAGCCAAGCTTGCATTGACGAACGCCCCACGCTGATTCACAGCTATTTCTGAATAGTCACCAATGGTGATTTTTCCGTTGCTCGAGGCTAAACCGATGACGACATTCGATGTACTCGCTGAAGAGGTCGTTCGCGTTCTCGGTACGTCAATTGTTGTATGACTGCCGACTTGAACCGAAGACGTTGCGAAAAAGGTGCGATACGCTTGACCAACAGTGGCATTACTAGGTTCACTGATGGCTATTTCCACCTGATCACCAATCGAAATACTGTCAACGGCTATGTTGCCATTAAACCCGTTGCTATGCTGATTGTTCATTTTCACATGGTCTTGGATCACGATCGTGGAACTCGCCACCCCTGTAAACATTGGTCCATGCTGCGAGACCTTGGTTTGTGTGTGCTCCCCCAAATCGATGGCAGAATTCGCACTTCGAAGTTGAATAAATGCCCCGGTCGTTGTGCCCGTCCGCGTTCCCTCGATGATGGTAGGTTGGTCTGCGGTACTATTTTCAACGATGAAGCGGCGTCCGACATTGATGGCAGGCGTTCCGCTGACCGTCCCGTATTCAGATAGCTTTAACTGACTACCTGCTTGTAACCGTATCTCTCCTAACGTACTGGTGGAGTTCCCAGAAAGTCCTTGTCCTGTACCAACATCCAGAGTTGCCCCTGTGGCTAACGTCAATCGGCTATCTTGATTGGCATTTGGCAAGGAGACCATCGCACCAGATTGGCGAATCGTCGTCACACTTCCTTGACCAAAATCAAGGCTTGCTGCGGTACCCGTCATGTGAAAGACGGTGCCAGTATTGCTGTTGGTACTGCGAGTGACAGAAATTTCAGCTTGGCTAGCGACTGCTACTTGGTTCATTTCAAAAATCGGTGTGGCATTTGAGGAGCGATGATTGATCGTCAATTGTCCTTCAACCAAAAGCCTTTCCGCCGTGAACAAGGTTGGAATAGAAGACGTCGCTGTCGTCACCACATTGGTTCCTTTGAAATGAAGTTGTGCTTGGTTGTTATTCACCACGCGTCCTGCGGTAGTGGTCAGCTCCAGTTGGGTATCTTCAAAAGTAATCGTTGATGCCCCAGTTGTTTGAGCCAGCCCTTGCGCTGACTGGATGCCTTGTTGCTGCACCCCTTGCCAAGTCAGTTGAACAGGTGCTGCAAACTGCATCAGGTTCTCGGCTGCCGTCTGTGAAACGATCACAGGCATCTCTTGACTACGAAAAGTAACGTTCGTCCGTTGGATCCCACTGATTGGCTCAGTTAATGCCAAGTTGCTGGCAAAAGTAAGCACTAGCGATTGCTCATTGGCGATTTCTTCGTAACGATACTCCGTGCCCTCTTCATCGGTGAAGGATTCCCCAAGTAAAATTGCCCGCAATTGCGCCTCACTTGCTACAGTCAGTTGGATGGTTGCAGCTTCTGCATCGAACCCTTCGACTTGCTCGTTTTCAGATTCAGACTCCTCTTCATCTTCTGAGCTGTCTGGCGTTTCTGCTTCGGGCAGTGCTTCAGTTTCTTCTACTTCTTCTTGGCTAGCGGTCGTTGAATCATCGGTGGCTTCCGATGAGGTTGTTTGTTCCTCGCTGCTTTGCTCGGTTGACTCTTGCGTTTCCGATTGATCAGCAGAATTATTGGTTTCCTCCCCAGAAGATTGTTGCGTCCCTTCAGAAAGTGACTCTGTTTCTGCATAAGCAACTTGCTGGAACGCCATCGTCGTGTTGACGCCCGTGCTGCTCAGTAGTAATACGGCCGAAAACAATGTAAGTAATTTCATCATATCCTCCTTTCTTCAAGTCTTTGTTGCGTTAAGAAAGCTGAAACCTAGGGAATAGCTTCTTGCTTTTTCACGCAAAGCTGTCTCAATATTCTTCGTTTTTGAGGGAACGACAAAAAAAGACATTTTGATGAATCAAATGTCTGGAGAAAGTTGTTAGATTAAGTTTTCATAAAATAATAACTACATACGAGTTCTGGATTCTCAAAAACGAAGGTTATTGGGACAAATTATTTGTAAGTATGACACGCGTGTTCCTTACTAAACTAAGAATAGCGTGGTCGTTTCTCAAAGGAAAATCATTATTTTCATAAACACCTGAAATAGATGAATAAATAACATACCTGTTTGAACGCGTGACCAGCACAGCAATTGGTTTAAAAGAGCGGTTTTTGATGGGGATTTATTTTCCTTTCGAGGTGTTCCCAATCGCGATCATCCGGGAGAGATTTCAACAATAAGTAATCTGTTTTGACTTTATAATCAACGAGGTAGCGATTGTAATTGGTCACGATCAAATCGATATGGGCAGCATGAAGCGTATGTTTTGTTAAATATTGCAGTTGAACAAACGTCAATTTATGCTTGCTGCCAAATCGCTGGATCGCTCGGGTTTGGATATGCTGGCACACAAAATGATCCCCTTCTAAGAGGAAATAAATGGTTTTTGCTGGTGCATAATAATCGAAAATCAGCTCGCTATAAATCGTTAAACTGACACAGATGTCTTCTAAGTAGGCAGTAGACAAAGAGAGTTTTTTGCTCTGCTCCTTAAGAAATTGTAAGTTCTTTTGGTAACTCTCACTGTTGGAACGCATGATCACCTCTTTGATATCATCCATTTCCTTGTTCAAAACCGGCGCAATCGCATGGTTAATTTTTCTCGATAAAAAGAAAGAACGTAAAAAAGTCGCAACCGTTTTGGCTTGTGCTTGGGGCACCTCATGGTTTTGAAGAAACAAGTCCGTCACAGTTGTGATGGCTTCGCCTTGATGAAATTGTTGGTAAAACTTTTCCTCTCGTTCTTCTTGATCCAAGGTTCGCTTGCACAAGGTGACTAAGTAGATCCAAGCGAATTCTTCTTTAGGCAGCTGAACCTGATAGATTTTTTCAATGCCTTCCTTCAGTGCGTATAGCTTGGAAAAACTGTTCCCTTTATACGCCTGTCTAACGAGTTCTTTCGGCATAGTGATACGATAGCCGAGGCTCGCACGCTTGATGGCAATATAAAATGTGTAGTAAAACGCTGCGGGAGTCGCCCCAGATCCGATTTCATAATAGCCGAACTTGTCCTCCAATTGACCTAAGATCAAGTCATGCAAGGCTTGATCTGGAACCAACGTATAGATCGTTTCCACACCTTCGTAATAAAAATCTTTGAAAAACTTACGCAAGTTGGCTTCACTTCCTTCAATCGTTAAGGGATTAGATGCCCACTGCAAGCCATAGCTTTTTAAAATAGGGTTTCGCTGATTGAGTAGACGCCGAAACGTACTCTCTGAAAAATGATAATGATGTGCCAGCTCATCCACCTTAGATAGTTTGCCATGGAAAATATTCCCGATAATTTCAAATAAGCATTCATTTTTTAACAAGCTTTGCTTTCTTTTTTGATAGTCTGCTGGCTTTTTCTCTTCGAAAACAAACCCGCTATTGCCCGAAACGAGGGCAATACTGTCCCCAAAATATTCTTTCATGTATTTGATATCATTGGCAATCGTTCGTTGCGTCACCTGATTGCGCTCTGCTAAGTCGCCAATCGTGAACACACGGTCTCGCTCAATCGTACTCAGCAGCCGAAACAAGCGCGCAGTCGTACGGTTGCTGATGAAGGCCAATTGCAACTCTCTCATTCATCCCACTCCTTTTTTCAAGAAATTCTTTTCTATACTATTACATAAATAGCACACTATTTGGTAATTATATACTCAAATTTATATATTTTTAATCAAAAAACCTACTAAAAATGAAAAAAATAACGAGGAGAAATTCACTTTTTAGACTTATCATATTCTTTTTTGCTGGAGGAAAAAGAAAAAAAGCCGCAAGCAGCGCTCGATGAAAGAGCTGCTTGCGGCTTTTTTGGTTTTCAAATTAAAATAAATACTGGGCTGTAATCGAGGACTGGCACTCGATCAGTTTTTCTGGAATCCCTTCGTACAACACTTCGCCACCGCGAATCCCGCCATCAACACCGACATCGATCAGCCAATCCGCTGCTTTCATGACCTCAAGGTTGTGTTCGATCACGATCACCGTGTTGCCTTTTTCCACTAGTCGTTCGATGATCGCCAAAATGCTCTTGATGTCTGCCATGTGCAATCCGGTTGTTGGTTCATCCATAATGTAGATATTGCCTTTTTTGCTTAATTCTTTTGCTAACTTCAGTCGCTGGCATTCACCACCAGACAAGGTATTCAATGGCTGTCCGAGGGTCATGTATCCTAGTCCCACAGCCAAAATCTGTTTTAATTTTCTTTGGATCGCTTTTTCCTCAAAGAATTCCACCGCTTCTGTGATGCTCATGGCAAGGACTTCATCGATCGACTTGCCTTTCAAGCGATACTGGTAGACTTCTTCTTTAAACCGTTTGCCGCCGCATGCCTGACACAAAACCT
Source organism: Enterococcus sp. DIV1083b (assembly GCF_051713705.1). Taxonomy (NCBI): domain Bacteria; kingdom Bacillati; phylum Bacillota; class Bacilli; order Lactobacillales; family Enterococcaceae; genus Enterococcus; species Enterococcus sp. DIV1083b. The sequence goes on along the minus strand of NZ_JBIOQJ010000001.1, from coordinate 562,631 downwards.
CAACGGAATCCATAAAGGACAGCTCCATCTTGATGGTCCCGTGGCCCTTACACGTTTCACAGGCGCCTTCGGAATTGTAGGAAAAAAGACCTGCTGAGACCTTGTTTTCTTGGGAAAATAACTTCCGAATGTCATTCATGATCCCTGAATAGGTCGCTGGATTGGAGCGAATATTTCCCGCCACCGCTGATTGATCGATCGTAATGGCTTCGGGGTATTCTTTAGCAAAAACCCCATTCACTAAACTGCTCTTTCCAGAACCAGCGACACCGGTCACCACTGTAAATACTCCTAATGGCACCCGCAGTGCTGTATTTTTCAAGTTATGCAGCGTCGATTTTTTCGTTTCGATAACCTGCTGACTCTGGCGAGGTGCTTCTTTAAAGTCCACCATCTGTCCAAATGCTTTGCCAGTCAGTGTATCTGAGCGCAGCAATCCTTCAAAGGTTCCTTCGTAGGTAATATAGCCGCCATTTTTCCCAGCTTTAGGACCAACATCGATAATATGGTCAGCTGCTTTAATGACGTCTGGATCATGCTCCACTACGATGACAGTGTTCCCTTTGTCCCGTAGTTTGACTAACAATTCATTCAATCGATGGACATCCCTTGGATGCAGCCCAATACTCGGTTCATCAAAAATGTAGATCACATCGTTCAAGCTAGAAGACAAGTGTTTGACCATTTTTACCCGCTGACTTTCCCCACCAGAAAGGGTCGTTGTTTCACGGTCTAAGGAAACATAATCCAACCCGATATTGATTAGATCAGTGATTCTCGCTTGGATGTTTTGAAGCAGCGGTTGGACACTCTCCTCCGAGATTTCTTGAAGAACCGTCAATAGTTCATCCACTTGCATCGCCAAAACGTCCGCAATCGAATAGCCCGCGATTTTACACGCGAGTACTTGTGGATTGAATCGTTTTCCCTGACAGTCAGGACACTTCTGCTCATTCATGAAAGAAGCGATTTTCTTCTGCGTAGTAGCGGAGCTTTCATTGCCACCTTTGATATTGGAGCGATTAAAACGAGCGACTAAGCCTTCATACGTGGAACTCATGCCTTCCATATACAAGGAATCGATTTTTTCTCCTTGGGCATACAAAAAGCGGTTCATTTCCTCTTCGCTATATTCTTTCAACGGCTTGTCATTGTCAAAAAAGCCCGTATTGGTGAAGGACTTCAGCAACCAAGAGCCGACTTTGTAGCCAGGAAGCAGGATCGCCCCTTCGTTCAAGGACTTTTCAAGATCCAGTGCTTTTTCTAAATCTAAGCCGACGATGCGCCCAATCCCTTCACAAGTGGGACACATCCCATGAGGATCATTGAAGGAGAAATTCCATGCAGGACCTAAATACGGTTGACCAAGACGAGAAAAAAGCAAGCGGATCAAGGGATTGATGTCTGTGATCGTCCCTAATGTGGAGCGGGAATTGCCGCCTAAACGGCTTTGATCGACCACTACCGCCATCGAAAGATTGTCGATGGCATCCGCATCGGGCTGGCTGTATTTTGGCAAAAAGTTGCGGACAAATTTCGAAAAGTTCTCATTCAGCTGTCGGCCAGCTTCTTGTGCGATCGTGTCAAAGACGATCGATGACTTGCCTGAACCAGAGACACCCGTGAAAATCGTGATTTTTCTTTTGGGAATCTTCAAGCCAAAGCCCTTCAAATTGTTCTGCCTGGCGTTGTGGATTGTAATGTATTCCTGCATGCTATACCTCCCAGATTCTATTGAATTTTTACAGTGAGCGAACATTATAGCACAAACATTCTCGCTGTTTCTCGGAATTTTGAAAAAAAACTATGTTTATTTTATGTTTTGTTTTAAATGTTGGAATAGCAATGGTGGGGGCTTATGCGATTTTTCGATAACTGTTGCATAGAAAGGAATTTAGCGTGCGAACGAAGTTAGAAGACAGAGCGAAGAACGAGTATTTTGAATGACCTTAAATTGCTAAAAGGTAAAAAAACAGTCTATTTCCCCTTGCTTACAAAGTGAAATGGACTGTTTTCATGAAATAACCTTTAACCGTTTGAAGCCGACTGTTATAGATCAGCTCAATGCAGTTGACGGAAACGTTTTGATCAATGTCACCGTTTCTTCTGCCCCATAATCCCCTTCGGCATATAAATCAAGATACTCTTCCAACAAATAGTCAGCAAGGTCTTGGGAAGATTGCGTAAAACCAGCCTTTTCGTAAGATTTGACTGCAGCAATATTTTTTCTCGATGGTCGCATCATCAATTTTTGAATGCCGAATGCTTCATGTAAATGATCACCGAGGGTGACGATCGCATCGGTGCCAAATCCTTTGCCGCAATGAATTTCCCGATTCAACCAGATATCCAGTTCTGCTATGCCGTCTTTTAGATGAAATGAGGAGTAGCTAATAAAGCCAATAGGTTCACCTGCATGTAGAATCAAAAAGCCTCTGCCATCTTGCGGTTGGGCACCAGTAAAGTAATACTCTTGATAGTCCTCAAAAAACTCTGCTTCAGTGGCGATCGGTGCATTAGGATAAGAAGGTGGTCCGGAATGATACTTTGTGGTTTCAGAGTGAAAACACCATTGATAGACCGCTTCTTTATCTTTGATTTCCGCAGGGGTTAAAGTGACTTTGTTGCCTGTTAGCATGTAGCACACTCCTTTCGCTCTTCCTAATGTTTACCCCAATTATAGCGGATGATGTCCCTTAAAAACAAACCACTTTTTTTCTTTACTTGAATCGAACATCGACATTTCTTAACTACTCATTGTTGCGCCAATAATCTTCCGATTGATTCCTCTATTTTTTCATCCTCTAAAAATTAAACTCATTTTCCCAATTAAAATCAGCAGATTCTTCCAAGCTGTTCGGCCAATGATGGCACCATGAAGGAACTCTAGGCGCTTCTACTCGATCTAAACTTGGTGTGTAAGGTTTGATATCTATTAGCGGCGTTTGGTCGTTTGCATCAATATAAGGAATAGAAAGAATTCCTTTCTCAACATCGACTGATAACACTTGAACAACACTTAATGCAATTGGATTTGGTCGAATGGGTGATCTCGTAGCAAATATTCCCATTTTTTCAGGCGCATATTTATAGGGTTGCTCAGCATCCAAAATCATTCGATACTTTGCATCCGCAAAATCACTGAACCACCATACTAATTGAAAGTGACTAAATCCTTCAATCCCTGCCAAAGCTGGAACATATTCTTTCTTTAGCTTGAGCAAGCATCCGTCCTCATTGTTTTGAATGATTCCGATCGGTTGTAGTTTATATTCTGTCATTTTCTTTCCTCCATTTCCTCTTTGTGCTCTTAGAATAGTGCCTGACACAATGTGAGAGTCAAGAGAAAATAGAAAAAATCTGCTACTCATCGTTTTATGAGTGGTATTTGTATTTCAGTCAAATAATTGCTTTCCTCCTGCTCATTCCAAGGACCGCGATGCACGATTTGCCTGTCTGGTCCGTCCATTTGGTAATAAGGATGTTCTTGTAGCCACTCAGCCAAGGACAAATAGACGTTGGCTATGTTGGAGAATGCACCGTACACCATCGTGCACGCCATAATTGGCACTGCCTCCGTTTCGTAGATAGAAAATACTTTGGAATCTACTTGCAGGCCTGCTTTCACTTGCACACACAATTCAACATCGACATTTTTTTCTTTAAACTCTTGGTCGTGATAAATCGAAAATGATTGTCCGAAATTCTTTATTTTATGAAGCTCCATAAAAGTGGCTAGTTCTCTCCACAGTTCCTCTTCAGCAAAATAATTTGGTATGACTTTGCGAAGGGAGAGCACATGATAACTCGGGACTGCTTTCATTGTGACCTGATAATGGCGCTCTGTTCGTTCCTTCGTCAATTCTAATTTAGCTACTTCTAGTTTGATTAATTTTTGTTTTTCCGCCTCTATAGTTGTCTCAATTTCATCTTTTTTTCTTTCTAATTGTTCTGCAAGGAAGTCCTGCTCTTGGTTTTTCAGCAACACCGCAATTTCTGCTACACTAAAGCCGCTATCGCGCAAATAGAGTATTTTATTGAGTTCAGGCAATTGAACAGCCGAATACAGTCGATAACCAGTAAACGTATCAATCCTATCGGGCTTTAATAGACCCATCTCATCATAGTAACGCAACATTCTGATACTCACTTGAGAGAGCTTTGAAAATTCACCTATCTTAAACATACGCACCTCCGATAGATTTATTATAAAAACACTTTATCCACACTTCAATGCTACTCACTATAAAAAACCGAAACAAAGAACTCACTCTCTGTTTCGGTCTTGCTTCATTATTCAACATTCAACGAAAAATTCTTCTAACACTTCTTGCATTTCATAGGCATGTGCCGATTTGTTCCACCTATCGGTTCACTGAGACGGCCATTCGGTGATAGGTATGGCGCTTGCCTCTGATGGCGATGGATAGTTGCAAGATGTTCTCGGGATCAGCGGTCCCAGAGAAACCTGCATCTCCGATATGATGAAGGTCGCAGCCGGCACGTTTGCTAGTCAATGCCAAGGCACGGATCGTACCTTTATCTGCACCTTCCTGTGTAGTGCCAATGGTGCCCATGACCAACTTCTCTTTTTGGTGGATAAAGGCCACTAGATCACTCATATGTTGTTCACTCAGCCCAGGAATCGTGCCCGCGATGGGTACAAGAATAACATCGGCTCCCGCTTGAATGAACGCAGACGCAATTTCTTCATCTAACACGGGTTCATTGACACCAGCTCCGTGCATTTTTCCAGCAATAATGATCCCAGAGAAAACGGCTCTTGCTTGTTTGATTGCCGCTGTGATCTCTTTATTTGAAACGCCAGTGGAAGGATTTCCTGTCAGACAGATAAAATCAAATCCAAGTGCTTCTGCACGAGCCATGTTTTTCTTTGTTGCCAAACGTCCAGTAGCGATAGTTGTCAACTGTTCCATCTGCTCCGCACAATCGTCGACAGGCTCAAGATTGACCCCAACAGGCCGCCCCGTTAAGCACTGCAAAAAGCGAATGGGGTCATCCGTTGTCGGTAATCCTTTGATAGCGCCGTTTTCGAAATCAAATAGGTTCAGCAAAATCAAATCCGCCCCAAATGCAGCGACGAATTCAGCATTGGTGATTCCTCTAGACATCGGATCGATCTGGACGTCATTTTCTGCTACGATCGTCCGACCTGCACTTCCTCGAATACTTTCCAATAGTTGGTCTTTATCAAATGATTTAAAATCAGCTGCCGTGCAATTCAAAAATCGTTTTGTCTTCATTTTACGCCCCACTTTCTGAACCGAGTTCACTGGCTAATGTCCGATTATCCAGCATTTTGAAGAATGGATAATAGATGGCGATAGAAACCGTCAGATTCACCAGCTGTAAGATTGCCCCCGAAATATGTCCGCCTGTGGCTAGATAACCACCGATGATTGGCGGCATCGACCAGGGAACCAAAACGACGGCAGGTCGGACGATCCCCATGGCAACTGTCGTATAAGAGATAATATAGCAAACGACCGGTGTCAGAATATATGGGAACAAAATCAATGGATTCATGACAACGGGCAACCCAAACATGATGGGTTCATTGACATTAAAAACCGTTGATGGAAATCCGAGTTTCCCCAACTCTTTTAAATACTTACTTTTACTTCTGACTAAAAGCAAGATCGCCAAGCCCAAAATCACCCCACTACCGCCAATCCAGACAAAGGTATTCATAAAGGTATAATTGATGATATGCGGAATCGTTTCGCCGTTTTGAAAAGCGATCCGATTCTCATCGATCATTTGAATCCATGTCGGCTGCAGGACGCTCAGGACCAAGTCCCAACCGTGGATGCCCACTGACCAAAACAATGACGTAAACATAATGGCAAACAGACCGCCTATAAAGCCTCCGCCAATGATCGATAAAGGTTGTCCCACAAGGCTATACAGCAGATCATGAACATTCGTGTTGCCGAATGATTCCACTAATAAACGAATCACCCAGAAAAGCGAGAGGCAAAAGAATGAGGGGATCAATGCAATAAAGGAGCGACTGACCGCCGGGGGAACGTTTTCTGGCATGCGAATCACGATATTCTTTTGTACGAATAATCGGAAGATCTCCGCCGTGATTAGACTAGTGATGATTGCTACGATCAGCCCGCGGCTACCAAGATACGACATTTGAATGCCGCCATCTTCAATCGGAGTGACTAAAAGAAAAACCGAGGCTGCCAATACACCGGCAGATAAACCGCTGACGCGGTAAGTGGTTGCTAAACTATACGCAATAGCAAAGGAATTGAACAGCGCCATCACACCAAAGGTCACTTGAACGACAAAGTCTAATTTGCTGCGCCATTCCCCGCCAAAAATACTCGTAACAAATAGGTTAAAGTCTTCCCATGGAACGTTAGATAAAATAACAAAAATGGAACCGATAATAATCAAAGGCATCGTGGTGACAAGTCCATCACGGATGGCAACTAGATGCTTTTCACCGCCAATTTTCATTCCCCATGGCAGCATTTTTTCTTCCATAAATTTCTTTAACGAATCCTTCATAAGCTTCCTCCTTAACCTTAAAAGAACGCTGAAAGATTGCTTTCAGGTATCTTTTCGAAGTGTGAATAGAAACCAAGGCTTGCCACCTTCAAGAACCTAGGATTGAAGTGCTGATCGCCAGAACGCTATTTCTATAAACACAGTAAGAACGCATGGCATTGGATTTCTCAACTATGACTGCCTATTTTCCATGCAACTGTCCTCAACTGATCTTCACACCTGTTATTTGCCGCAAACGATCCTGCGCATGAACCGTTTCAAACGACAAAAAAGGCATTGGACAAGATTGTCCAATGCCTTTGGCATAGCAAAATAAGCGTCCAGCATCCCACGGTTTTTGCCCAAAAACCTGCCTGAATCTACTAGAAATCGACAAGGAAATCGGGTACAATAAACACGTTGATGCCTTTGGCGATCAACTATGGCAACTTGATTGGTCATCCGTCTTAAGGGTGTGACTGATCAGGGCCTCGTAAGTCTGCGCCAACAGAATTACGGGGTGCCTATTTTTTTGGTTTCTATTCGCTTACATTTTATAGAATGTTTTTGGGAAAAGCAAGCGAACATCGTAACAAAATTGTAAATAATGGTCAAAAAAATAAAAAACTATTGTGATTTGTTCGATTGAAACAGAAAATAGTAATTGCTTTTCGTATTTATAAAAAAAGGAGGACCGAATCATCCATGATTCAGTCCTCCTTTTCGCGCTAGACAAATACAAACAAAATTCCAGAGCAGATCGTGCCTACCAATAGCCCACGAATACTGCCTTCCCCTTCATTAGGTAACTCAAATTTGATGATATTCACCAGCAAAGCGCCGGTGATCAAGGCTTCAATGATGACCACCAAATAGTAGGGCAATGAAACAAAGAGGGAGAACGCCGCTCCCGCGAAAATACTGAAGGAAAGCACAAAGCGGCCATATTTGTTATAGAGGGCACCATGATGGTGATAGAGCAACCAATCGTTCATGAGAAAGTGCAAACCAAAGGCAATAAAGTAGGTCAAAATGTAAAAACGCTCTGATAACGTATTGGCAATCACGATATAGCCGATCATAATATTGTAGATCACATGAAAAGCGATATCCGACCAAAAAAAGGCGTTTTTGGCACTGGTGATGTCTTTCTTTTCTAACACCATAAACGTCCGCTCATCGATTTTGTAGATCACATAACTGAAGACCAAGCCAAACAAAACGATGCCATAGACCCCATGACTATAAAAAATCCCCGAATTCCAGCCAAATTCATCGATCAACACCGTTTGAAAATACGCCAAATGGGGCAATAGATGAACGATCGCATAGGAGATCCCTACCCCAGCGGCAAAGGAGCTCATGTATTGCACGTTTAGTTTTCTGGATGAGATAACATTTGAAGATAGATGGATGAAGATAAACCCTAAAGTGATCATGCAATTCACAAGATTGTTTGTTAGATACGTCATTGTTTTCTCCTTCTTACATTCCGTTTGCGGCATCGTTTAAGCGCAATTTTCAATAACAAAGTCTTTGTAATTAGTTATTTTTGGTTATTTTCATGAAATATTCTTGTTTACTATACAGTAAGTGGGCTCGGGGGGCAATAGGTTTTTTAGGTTTTTGGGGAGAAATATTTTTGATAGAAAATGACCTTCATTGTTGCCGATTTTTTCCCGATAATCTTGTCTTCATTTTCGGATAGGATAATCTTGTTTTTGCTCTTGCAGACAGTAGGTCTAACTTCATTTTTATAAAAAATTGCGCTTATTTGAAGTTAACTTCAAATTTCCGAAAAATTGTAACCAATTTGAAGTTATCTTCAACTTTCTCAATTATGACAGATTTTTGACGTTCGTATCCAATCACTGATGAATTCAGAAAGCCGTTGTTGCTCCTGTTCCATCAAAAAAAAGAAGCAAGAACTTGCAACGTCCTTGCTTCTTTTTTGTTACAATTCATTATACTTCTTTTTCGAATCTTTGCTTTCTTTCATCGGATACTTCATGTTGTTTTTTTCCAGCTTTTCTTTGATGATCTCATCAATATCAAGACCCAAATTGTCTGCCAACATATAAGAATAAATCAGAACATCGGCAATTTCTTCTTTTAGATGTTCGAAATCTTGAGTGGCTTCTTCAGGTGTTTTCCATTGAAAAATCTCCAACAATTCGGCGGCTTCGATGGAGATAGAAATAGCTAGATCTTTTTCATTATGGAATTGTCGCCAATTGCGATCATCTCGGAATTTATTGATCCGTTCCATTGAAGAGGGTTGGTTTTGCATGGTAGGACTGGCTCCTTTCGTTTTGTAGGGTTATGAGTTTTTGACGCAGATTGGGATTGATTGCATAGATGTAAAGCCCTTTGATTGCTCGCTTCATTAATACATTCAATGAATTAAGGATGATCGTTTCTTTGGCTTTCTTCGTCAATTCTTGGTTCATATCGTCACGTCCCGTAAACGCCCCTTTGTCCTCATATTTATCGATATCGATGACAAGCTGGTCGGTCTCTGGATCGTAATCAACGGAAGGACCAATGACGACTCCTACATTGTTTAAATCAAACCCTTGAACGGTGTAGATTGATCCGACTTCACTGATTGTATCTGGTCGCTCCGCCCATGTTCGCTTCGTGTCGGTCGTATTCCATGGCAGGTTGATCCCACCAGGATCTACAAGATAAGAAGCTCCGTCTTTTTTATGAACATAATCGAATGTTGAGATGATCCGTGACAGACCTTCCTTTTTATCGAGAGAAAAGATTTTATTCTTCAACGCATCATGGGTTTCCATAATCTGAAGCTCAAAAGATGCTGTTGATTCTGGAATCGGTGTTACACGTTTTTCTACGATATCATCGATCCATTGAATTATTTGTGGACTACTTTTCATTCTTAATTGATCTTTTAGCTTAAAGCGAGAAGCATTGTACCTTTTCTGAAACTGATCCAGTTTGTCCTGATTCCAGTAACTTTTGATTTTCAATACTTGCTTCGGATCAAAAATGCAAATCGTGATTTTTGCTCGCTTGATAATCTCTTCTAGTTGGTTTTCATAGTGAAAACTGTTATAACTGTCTTTCTTCGTTAAAAGCAAATGGGCTTCATCCACAATAACGATGTCTGGGTGCAACTTCTGATTATCTGTTTTATTAATAAAAGAAGTTGGCTTTAACATATGATTCTTTTTTAAATTTGGCAAACTTTCTGCCATTGTATGATAGGTTTTTAACATCTCTGAATGGTTGACCAGCAAATAGTTATCGGTGTCTCTTAATACAGACTCTGACTTTGTATAGTCTTGAAGGGTGTTATAGAGAGATGCCAATAGGACGCTCTTTCCCGTTCCAGCTTCTCCTTCAATCATTAAGACTTTTTGTGTTTCATCCTGCTGAATCGCTTGTTTACAGTACTCAATGATTTCAAGTTTTATATCTAACTGTTCTGGCGTCAGTTCTTTAAAAGGGGACAATTTATATACATCTTTGTTGCGAATCGTATCGATTGAGTGCTTCGCCAACTGACGCCTTTGCAATTCTTCCCATAACTCTTGGAAGACCACTTCATCATAATACTCTTTTTCATAATACTGATGCATCTGCACCTGTCTTGTTTGACTGACGTTTTGTAACTGAAACTGCTCATCCCCAATGAAGTGATTGATCAAATTGGTTTCGATATTGTAGGTCGCTGATTGATTGAATTTTTCATGTCCAATCAGCAAGACTTCTTTAATTTCTCTGCGCTTAGAGTTATTCAAGTGCTGCTTCAATCGTTTGTTCACTTGAACCGTTTGACCAATGTACGCAACAGGTCTTTTCTTTTCATTTCGGTTGTAGAGTATGTAAACGACTGGGTACTGATCGATATAAGCCGTCGTTATGCTAGATAGCTCACCTTTCTTGAAATGATGATCTTCTATGATTAGTTGGTTGGTCATATTTTAGAGTCTCCGTTTAGTGTCTATTCCATTAAGGTTATTTATTTTAGTATATCATTGCATATTTTTCTCTTAAAGCATTAAAGACAAATTGGTAATTTTTTGTTTTAGCAAAATAACCATTATCTAAAAAAATCACTGTTGATTAATCTACTAATTTTGTCCAACGTGCATACTTTGCTAATGATTTAATAGACTAACCTATTATCCTGAAACTCTTTTCAAACGAATCCTCTCTAAAACGTTCTAATATAAATAGCTGAAAATCCCATTTGCTAATTCATCAAACATCCTCTGTTTAGGATATTTATAAATTGTTTATTAAATTAAAAGAATTTATTTTTCAACATTAAAATAAATAAATATTTTATAATTTTAATTTGACCAAATTATTTAATATGAGATAATCATTTACGAAAGGATGATTTGATGAACTATACAGTTACCAACCTAAGACATCTGCGGATCGCTCAAATTTCTTTGTTAACATACTATATTTATTTAGCCTTCCATGACAATATTTTCAAAGCTATTCCATTACTTTTTATCAGTGGATTTTTAGATTCCGTATACCCGCCAGACTACGCAAGCCAGTCATTTTGGTTCCCTTATAAAAAGAAAACAATATTTTTAAAAAGCAACAATTTGTTTCTAGAAAGAGCATTGGAAATCTTAATCATAATTGTTCTTGGTGTTTTTTTATCGCTTGTTTTTTAAATTAAAGGAACAACTTGTGATTGCTGGTTCCCTTTTAGCCAACGACTGAATCCTTTTTCTATTGCTCACTACTTTTTATCCATTTGCTTATTAAATTAGATTTACCAAATAAATAACGAATCCTTCACTGTTGAGATGACGCTAGTATCTAGTCGAAAGGAAAGGTGATTTTTTATGAAAAGAATTTGTTTTGTCTTAGTTTTGAGCAATGGATTATCTTACACACCATTAACTCCAGGTGTTCTTTATCAAAGAGACACAAGCCTCAAAGACTATTTTTCACCGTTTTACGACGTTTCAATCAATTATCTGAGAGATAAAGATACTGTTGATTACTTGGTCCTTCCTGAGCCATTTGCTCCTTTTGATAATGAAAATAACCTCCCTATCATAAAAGTTCCTTCAAAATTTTTTCTGACTAAAGACTTTGAAAAAATTAAGGATTACATTGATGACTACTTTAAAGAAAACGCGGATAAGTAATACTATCCTCGATCGTTTTACGCCCTTACTGATTGATACCGTTATCAATCAGTTTTTTCGTCGGGTAATGGACTAATAATCAGATATTTTGTACACTTAACTTAAAAATATAAGGAGATATACATGGATTTCTATTTCAAAGAATTAAAGTCTAACTCAGAGATTAGCCAGTTTTGGGAGAAGAAAAGACAATATGAAGAAAGTGACATTTTCCCCAATCTTCCAGAAAGCGGTGCCGAATTAGATGAAATCGTAGAGTGGTTTCGCTCTTCCGAATATTACGAACTAATCATGGATCTTCATAATTCTCCAATAGAGGAAGATTCTCGGCTGGAATTTGTATTCATATACAATAATCAACAAGAATATATTGGATTTACTACTTATAAAATCTACTTCTCGGAAGATTCAAAAGCATTTATTCTCGATTTTTGTATCGATAAACCTTTTAGGAACCAAGGAGTAGGTAGCCGCATTGTTTCTGAATTAAAGAATTACCTTAAAGCAAAGAACGCTCTATATATCGCTTTAAATGCCTCCAATGAACATAATCAGCGATTTTGGCAAAACCAAGGTTTTATTCCTCAATACGTTGATGAAAACGGCGAAGTAATCTATTTTTGTGTTCTTTAATAGATATAGATTCCTACCATATATGTTTTAGTTGACTATTTGGCAGATAGCTAATTCAAAATTTTCCGATCCCTACGAAAAAAATGAAAGAAGCGAGCAACTTCTTTGTGATACTATCAATAAAAAGGAGAATTTTTGTATGCTTATCCCAGCTATAAGTTTTCAAGGAAATTGTGAAAATGCAATAAAATTTTATCAAGAGGCGTTAGACGCTCAAATTAAGTCCATCGTTTATGCGAGTGAAGCACCGATAGATTCAGGCTTAGATCCTGAGATGCCTGATGATTTCATTATGGACTCAGAAATCATCATCGACGGTCAGAGAATCATGATGACAGACGGCAGACTAAATAGACCAGCAAATGATTTTTTCTCCTTTTGTCTTGTAAAAGAATCCGCTGATGAAGTTACTACTATTTTCAATAGCCTCTCGATAGATGGAAAAATAATTGATCCCCTTGCACCAGTGTTCTGGTCCTCGCTCTATGGTATGGTTGAAGATAAATACGGTATCACATGGATGATCATGACCTCGCATTAGCATACTGCCTTTTACTTACTACTCTTTTAGCTATTTTTTGTTTCAACAAATTGGGTGAATAGCTGATCGAACCCTTCTGTACATTATTCAAAATATCGATAACTCGTTTAAAATTCTTTTGGTATAATCTTCTTGTTAGGCCCGATATGTAAAAAAACATGTCATTTGTTGATCATATACTTAAAGAGCAGGGTAATTAACTCAACATCTTTGAATATAAGTGATAGCATTCAGTAAAAACTATTGTCTGAAAAAGCAAAACAGGCATAAAGTAAAATATGGAGGATTCCCCAACATGAAGAATTTATTTATTTTAGAATTGACCTATCAAAAAGATTTAAGCCAAGTAGAAAAATTTCTTCCCCCACATAATCAATATCTACAAAAAAACTATGATTCAGGTCATTTTATCTGCTCTGGACGTAAAAATCCTAGAACAGGAGGAATCATATTAGCAAGTTTTTCCTCCAAAGACGAGGCACAATCTATTATCAAAGAAGATCCATTTTTAATTCATGGTATTGCTACTTATTCTATTATCGAATTTGTTCCTACTAAATTCAGAAGTGACTTTACATTTAATAGTTTGTAATGAGGGCGACTGATCCATATTGGTCGCTTTTTATTTCAATCAATTCCACTATTCTTCTATTAACAAAACGATTAACTCAATTCACTCACCTGAATTACCAGCAAGTGATGAGGAATGTTTTTCCGTTTATACACATAAATTAGACAATCGTATTTTTAACTCGTTTGCGTTTTAAATTAATCACGAAGCTTTTTTGTAAGAAAATTGATAGTAGAATAACGAATAAACAAGTTGAATGAAATGACCGTATATGCTGAAGAATTAGTATAAGTGTCGAAGTCGTAGTAACCAAAAAAAATTGTAATCTTCCTGTGAGCTGCGAAAGATAGTCATGGTGCGGTTTTTCTATGCAGATTTCCACTATGGTCACACTTTTTTACCAATAAAAAATGACAAAAAGGAGCACTCCTAAGAGTACTCCTTTTTCATTATTTAATGGAAAACAGTAAGATACTAATCAGATCAACGGAGCTCTGATAGTAATGGTGTATCCCAAACCCTTCCAATGACTATATTGAATAACGTAGGTATATGAGTCGTGTCATAGAAGCACTTCTTTCGGTCAGGGATGTATTACTGATACCTTATCATGGCACATGGTATCGTCCAGAACTTATCCAATATCGTATCCAAAAAAAACAAGTAGATAAGTTATTTAAGGAATTGAAGATGCTACACTTCAGTCATTAGGTTGTCTCAATTATGAATAGATGAAGATATTTGTTATTCAACGTTTCTTTAATCAGTGAAATTAATATTTAGTTAATAATTATGATAGATAGAACAGTTGAACGTATACCAACTATGTGGGTGCTTTGATTAAAAACTATACTTTTCCTTTAATTATTAACTGATGGTTAACTGATTAATATATTTCCAGAAATAATTAAAAACTTCTCAGGTCTAAGTTTTTTAATTTACCAGCTTTCAGGACTGTTCATTCTTATTTAATTTTGTGGCTAATAAGCTGATAATCATATTTCTCTCAAAATAATTGTCTGTAGATTTAAAAACTATCTCTAAATCATTCATATCAAAATCTTTTGACATTATTTTCTTTCTATATTCAAAGATTGTTTTCGGTAAATACTGAGCTTTAGTATAAAATTCAGCATCAGTCATTGAGTCACTATAATACTTTTGCTCAGGCCCTCCTTGAGGGTTTATACTCGCTAAAATAGCGACTGTCTGTTTTGCTAGATTGAGAAAGGATTTCGCATTTTCTACAGATATTTGTTTTCTGACTTCAGAATCCGCTAATTCTTTTGTAATATCACCAAACGCCTTCAATCCTTCATAAATATTATTATTAAAAATATTTATGCCATATAAGAAATCAATAGCTAAACCATAGGTGATATCATCTTTTTTTAAATACTGTTCAAGGAAAATGTATGCTAATCCAGTAGCAAAATCTTCTATAATACCGAACGAAACAGAAATTGATCGGACGGGATCAGTCTCAATAAAACTTTCACTATTTAGAAAACTTTTTTTCCCTTTAGGTAACAGATCAAAGCCAAAATCAGCACCCACTGGAATCTTTAAAAAGATAGGTGATAATTTTTCATCAATATCCTTTATCGCTAAATTAATTTCTATCTCTTTATACTTAACTGATGTTGCTTTTGTGATTCTGTCTAAAATAGATTTCAATTGTGATTTAAATAAGATGAGGAATAATAAAACAACAACAGGAAATGAAATACCCTCATATACTTTTAAAATAAATTCAATTAATCCCATTTAATTTCCAATCCTCTCCTACTGCTTATAGTTATAGTGTACTTTCCCCTTCCTTGATTATATCTAATATTTTTTGCCTATCCAATTGATATTTTTCTATAATATTAGGGTGTATATCGAGTATATTTTGTGAATTGATAGTTCTGTGTGGCAATCCAGAAAACGCGATATAGCATCTCTCCTTTGTCCATAATTCTTCATCATTGCCAATAAAATCCGTGATTTTAGGATAATATTTTTTACCAACTTTCGTGTTAACGTTTTTTAAATACGTATATAGTAAAAAATCCTTGTATCTATTTTGGTTTGCGTAAGTATTTTTAAAATAATAGTTTTTAAGGCTTTTCAAAAAGATGGTAGTATATATAAATTCGTAAATTTTCCGAATGATAATCAAATTATATCCATAAGTTATTCCAACAGAGCGAATTAATTGCATTTCTAAAGTAGAATAGCCTCTGATATGTTTAGTAGTTTTTACATAAACCTTTGCCTTTTGATATTTCTGAGACATAGTATTGATTTTCCTAAATTGACTTATTTTGTATTTTAAGAATTCGAATGAAAAAAAATTATAGGTGTTTTCTCTAATCCTATATGTTCTGTCTTCCATATCAACAAGCATATTGAATATCTCAGAATCAATTTTATTGAATGGCACCATATTAATTGAAGGTTTAAACGCCACCAAAAGATCATTTATATTCTTGATTTTAAATTTTTCAGAAGTTATTTTAACGATTCCAGTTACAAACAATAAGACAGAAATACATTGGAAGAAAAGCTTCACATCCTCAAAAGGACAATCTATTCTTGTTGACAGATAATTACTTAACTTAAAGCTAGTCAATAAAATGGATGAAATAATATATACAATTCCATATTGAAAATTGATAACAAAAAGGTAATCCAACACCTTATACCTGATTTTAGTTATTATTTTCATTTTAGAGTCGTCAGGCGTTAGTACTTCCAAAAAAAGAAAAGTACTAATTATCAAAAATAGAATTGTAGTAATAATATTAAATATTTTCAAAAAACCTATTCCAAATGTAGTAAGATATAAAATAATGATTTTTTGATTTTCTCTGAAAGAGGAATAATTGAAGATAGTTATGCACGCGAATATATATAGAAAAAAATAATTATTTCCAAATAAATCAGACATTGTTCACCTCACACATTTGATAAGAATTTCATGTAACTTAAGGGCATACCCTTAAGTTACATATCTCATTCATTATTATACCAGTATCTCTTTGTAACATATAAGGGGGTAACACAACAATTTTAAATGAATAGCTACAAGTAACCATCGAAGCAAGTTTTCGTACGACACCTGCAAAAGTGATAGCGCAGCTAAAATTTTGATGTTAGTTTAAAAAGAGTGGAGAATAAATAATATTTCTCATACATTGCCATGGTTCAAAAGGATAAAACAGTAAGAATTAGAAATATTCTTTATAGGTATCTTTCAATAATATTAAAATTCAAAAAAAAAACAAATCATTGAAACATAAAAAAATATATCTTTAGAATCACTCTTAAAGTAAAATAAAAAAACTTCAAATGCTGGTATATCAACATTTGAAGTTCATACTATATGATTACCCCACAGACCCTTCCAATGACTCTTTTGGGAAGCAATGGAACGGAACAGGCTTTAAATAAAGATTTCATTTAACAAATTTCCATAGACTGACAGTGTATATTATCAGGTAATATCATCGAGAACGTAGCCAATATCGTAGCCAAAACAGCAGGTAGAGAAGTTATTTGGAGAATCAATTATTTCACATCAATACAGAGATTGATTTACTATTTGTAATCCAGTTTTGTAAAATAGTTTCGGTTGGTAACCAAACTTATTTTAACATACTGTATCAAGCTTTCGAAAAGCAACATGTTAATTATTACACTTGTTGTCTTCCCTCGGATCTCACCTGAATTGATTGTAATATAGGATACTTGGACATCACATTGTCGTAAATACTTGTATCTTTTACAAATCTAACAGTCACTACTAATACATATTCAATTCTATCTCGATTTTCTGATCTAGATAGACCATGTAGACGAATAAAGGGCCTTTTCAATCCATGTACTCGTTTTCGTATTCTTTGAGTTTTTGATGTATCCCACTTTAAAAATTTATTTCTTCTTTCAGTTTCATCTAAATATTTTGAAGGCTGCTTTTGGGGATAAGAACTTTTTTTAAAGCCTTCCTCTAATAATACTTCTGCTGAAGCTTTGCCTTCCTCAGATGATAAATCAACATAGATTGTCTTATCTCCTTTACGAAAAGGGTACTTGTCAGCGTTTGGGTAGAAATCATCTTCTATTCCATATTCTGTATACTTATCAGTATTATCAGGGTTGATTTTTGTTTTAGTCACAAGAGTCCAAGTGAACTCCGCTGTCTTAGCAATTGTCTCTTCTGGTATCGGAATAGGTAATATTACATATCCTTTTGCAGAAATAATTCCAGAATACATAATTCTAATCTCATCCTCTTCAGAAGCAATCAATTGAACCGATCCTTTGTCAAACTCGCCCTTCCCTTCAAATTGAATATCTTTAGCAGAAGATATCCGTAAAGCCAGAGAGTGTTCTAACAGGGCACGAGCTTCCCAAACATTAAAATCCGGATATTCATTCAAAATTAAAGCTAACTTTCTTGCTACATTCGGAGCAGAAAAAGAGGTGCCTTGTACTTTATTTAAAAAGTAATTGGACGAAGAAATTGTGTATATTGGATCAATAGGAAGTAACCCCCCATGATCAATTAAGTCAGGTTTGAGTTTAGCACCTTCCCTACCTAATCCAATAGAACTGTACGGACTCGTAATTTTGTTTTCATGATGTTTATAGTAAGCAGAAACTGTAAGATTATTAACAGCATCACCAGGTATTTGAATTCTTTTAGCAATACCGGTATGTTCACCCGTATTGCCTGCCGCAATAACAAAAATAATATCATTTTCATAAGCTATTTGATCCAAAATCCTAGTTAATGAAGAAACAACCTCATCTTGTATAGGTCCAACTGGTCCAATCGAAAGATTCCAAACCCGAATATTAGAATACTTAGGAACTATTTCCATTATCATCTTATCCAAAGTTAAAAGGTTAAACTCCATATCTTCCTCTGACGGTAATGCACGAATGCTCTGAACTCTGAAAGAGGGCACTAGCTCTCCTCCGCCATTCTGACCGTCTAACTCTCCATAAAGAAGCACACTAGCTACCGATGATCCATGTTCTATAAACCGCGAACTAGCAGGAGCTGTTGATTCATGAATTTGCTCTACGGGCAAAAAGAAGTTATTCGATTTTGAAACTCCTCCATCAATTAAACCAATCCAAGGTAATTGCTTTACAGATTCACTATCCAAACTTATATCAGTATATTTATTAAGTATCTGTTCAGGAAAAAAATTATCAGCTGAAAATTCTCTGTTTTCTGAAGAATAAGCAGCTCTCAATGGATTAAAATTCCTCAAATTAATTAATTTTTCATTTGTCAATTTGCATACTATAAATACCACATTGTTAACAGTGTGAATAAAACTATATTCATTGCTATTTAATCCTGTTATTGCCTGAAATTTTGAAAGTAGCTCTTCAATATTCTCTACTGAATGAAAAACTAATTCATATGATTTACTTTCACTATCGTCAAAAATGAGCGGTTTTAATAACGAAATTTCTTCCATTCTACGAATTTCTTTTTGCTGTATTTGTACAGAAGAATCACTTATCGCCAAAGAAAGAGCTTCAATATTATCTTTAGTGCCAAAAAGATAGTCTGATTTTCCTTCTTTTCCTTCATCATCTTTCCAAGAAGATGAACCTATCAATGTAAGTCCTGAGTCTCGATATATTGAAGATACCTGATAAGATTTTGCAAGAAAACCATTTGGGTAACTAATTCTAAAATAAATGTTCTTCAAAATGTTTTCTTGTGGCAATTCTTCTACATCTAATCTTAATTGGTTGATTTGAGGTAACAAATATTCCTTAGCTTGAGCTAAATTTCTTTTGTACTTCCGTTCCTCAATCCTTGAGTCTCCTGTTGGGGGTGGTATCACTCCTGTTTCTGCAAGAGCTTTCCCATTAATAACTAATAAGTGTTTCTTTTCATTCAACTTCAGATACCCCCTTCAAATATCTTTGCACAGAACTTTTTGAAATATTCATTAATTCACCAATATCCCTTGTAGTCAGGTTGGGATAATTGGATTTCAAATATTTAACCAAAAAAACTTTTTTTTCGAGACTTAGTTTTGGGACTTCTAACTGGTTCATAATTGTTAAAAATGGATTTTTGCCCTTAATAACCTTGAGACGCAAACCTTGTTGAGAATATATTTCTATTTCTGCAGGAGAAAAGCCATTACTTACTTCTGCTAAAATATGTAATTCATCTCTTGTTAGTTGACTTTTTGAATACATATCCCAAAGCTTTAGACGATTCTCTTTATCTGGTAAACCAACCTTAATTTTCTCATCAAATCTCCGCCATACCGCATTATCAAGATTTTCTTTGTCGTTTGTTGTAGCAATAATTAAGCCTTCACCTTCCCAATTATCCAAACCAGTTAATACGGAATTGACAATTCGTCTCATTTCCCCTACATCATTCATTGAATATCTACCCACTGCAATACTATCAAATTCATCAAAGACTATTATCGCTTTTTTTGAACTCAAAGATTTAAATAGCTTGGTAATAGTTTTTCCTGAATCTCCCAAATAACTTGAAAAAAGAGTAGGTATATTAACTAAAAGAAAATCTAGTCCTAATTCATATGCTAACGCTTCACCTATTGATGATTTTCCAGTTCCAGGTGGTCCGTTCAAAATGATTTTTTGGCTCAACTTTATTTCTAATTCATTTAACTTTTCTCTATTACGATAAGATACGATAATGTCATCAATCTGAGTAAATGTTTCCCTATTTAAAATTAAATCTGATAAACTTTTTGTTGGTCTTTTTCGATAAACATAAGACTCAATACCCTCAAAATCTTTATTTTCTTGATAAAATCGAGTCAGTTTTTGATCTGGATATAAACCTGCTTGATGCTTTGAAAGAAGCTCAGACAACTTTTCTGAAATCTTCTTCGTATCCTCCTCTTTAGCAAGTAATCTGATAATTGATAGTAAAATAGCTTCGAACGAACTATTATCATTACTAAAACTTGCCTCTACAAGGTCTGGAAGATAATTTATTATATTTTTTTTCATGAAATACTCCTTCCTAGCCTGTCCCTAAACACTAAAATAAATTAAAAAAGGGACAAAAAAACAAAATATCATTGATATAAAAGCTTTTAAATACTCCATTTTCCTGTCCCATACATTATACGTTATCTTAACTTAATAAGGAAGACATATCAAGAATTTTAGACTATTATTTCGAAATAAATACGATCTGTGCGATCATAACACAAGATATACCTCATAATTATATACCTCTTTTTTACCCCAATAATTCTCTTGTAGCACATGTGGATGTAACAATAGGTTATTATTTATTCTAAAGACGACAAGTAGTCACTTAAACAAACCTTAGACATCTGTAAAATCTTCAAAAAAAGAAGCGTTGAAAGACGGAACTTTTCTTCAACGCTTCTTTTTTTGATTTAGTTTACAGTCCTACCTGAGCGAATAATCTGATTTCTAAACTCTCGAAAAACTTCTTGTGGTTGATAATAGTCTGTATCTATTTCAAATATTTCCGAAAACAATTCAAGGAACTTTTCTACTGAAATGATAATGTTACCATCTTCCTCTTGGCTGTTTTCTTTTATTTCTGCTTCTAATTCAAATAAATCTAGTGACGAACTAAAATCATAAATCCTGTCATATTGAACAAAAAAATCAAGAAAAAGTTGCTCAAACTCTTCCTTATTTATCACTAGTGTTTCAAGCGGATCAACTTTATTTTCTTCAGCCATTCTTCCAATTTCCTCACTTTCATTTTCAAAAATCACAAAAATGATATTAACTTAAAAGCCACTAATAAAATAAGACTTACAAAGTGAAGGGTAAGCCAACAAAATAACCATTTGCTCTACGTACTACGATTTGGTAATCCTGCCTTTCACTTGGTAATTCATAATAGTAATTTATTGTTTCTGCTCTGCCACTTTCAATATACTCTGGATTATCTAATATCATAGCATACTCATAAAGCTCTTCACCATCCTTATTTTCAATCGACCATTGTTGCGGACATATCGGATTTTCTGTATCATTTTTAAGTGTATAGGTCACTTGTAATACACGATCATGTTGTGCAAATTCATTTCTTTTTTCGGTCAATTCAATATTTTTAAATGTTAATTCAACCCCATCTGCCTGATAAGTTTCACCTATTTTTAAATCTTTTGTTACAATTTTTATTGGCTTTTCTTCTGGAAAATATTTTGCTTTAATTGTTAAATAACTTCCAAAAAGAATCAATCCTAGTAACACTAAAAGGATTCCTTTAACGAGCCACTGAAACGGGAAGTAAACTTTAAACATCTTTTTTCTCCTCCGTTTTGTATTTATTTTGTAGAGAATACGATAACTTTTGATCAATATCATCCAGCTTTTCAATTACTTCATTACTTATCATTGATTCTAATTCTGAAATTTTTTGTTCAAATTTAATGCTTTCAGGATCATTAAATTTATTATTTGATAGACTAGCTAACACTGGTAAATTTGAAACCATAACACGAAACATATTTGCCTTGGAACCAAAAAATCCTTTGTTTTGGTTGTAAAAATTGTTGAATATTTCTTTAGTTTCATCTGAAGCCGAGACTTTAAAATATGGATAGTTCATTTTTTTCTTCCACCTTTCTTTTTTGGAAGGGAGTCTGTAGGGAGCTTGCTCCCTCAGAGATTTACCCACCATCTAACTTGCCAGAGAGTAGCCTAGCGTGAGCGGGGCGGATTGACTGGCAAGTAAATGGGTAGCTGGCGTATGTCCTAAAAACTGCTTCTTTCCAAGCAACTCTTCATAGGCAAAAAACTGGAAAGTCCACTAACAAGCCCATTCAGAATTCCATTTCAAAATTTTGTTGCCTCTTTTGCTGATTTTCAATCATTTGTTGTGTGAATTCATAATCCTTTTTAGCACGATACATTTTTACATCGTCATTCATTATGCGACTGATTTGATAGTGAATCTGTTTAGCAGAAGGTGTATGAGAACAATTTTTAAAACCCTCTGCCGGTAGAATTAACTCTTTCTGATCAGTCTTTTTAATAGAAATTGTTTTACTTTTCGCACTACGTAAAGTTTGAGGATTCACATCCGTATGAAGTTTAATCGTGTATTCTTGATCATCTTCTAAATACATTGTATTTACAAAATGCTTGTCTACCTCTCGCAAGAAGTCATCATATTTAATGAATTTTTCATCGCCTTCACGGTCGCTAAATTGCTTTTGTGCGATGGAATCTAATTCCACAAACGGTACATTTAACTCACCAGTTTTGTAATTTACTCCACTAATTAGCGACATAACTTGCTCTCTTTCCATATTAAAAAAATTTTTTATATGTGATTCTTCTAAATTCTTTTCAAGTTGTTCAGAAACAGATTCAAATGAATATCTTTTCCCTAACTTTCTTGCACTAAAAGTACGTTCGACATACTGACTTTTTTCTTTTCTAGATTGTTTATCTCTTCCTAAAGTAATTAACTCATCTCTACGCTCATAGAAATTTACATCTTGTTTGTAAAGAACATAGCCAAGTTTGTTATTTGTTTTTGAAAATTGATAAACTTCAATGTTATATTCTTTTGCCAAATGATCCGAAAAATCTTCAAAAGAATTCACTTTGCATTTTTCCAACGTTGCTTCGATCGCATTTTGCACAAACTCTTGATAATTAATTTTTCCATATTTCATCTTAGAAGGATCGTTTGAATAAAGATTGGTTCTCTTTTCTAAGTTTTCATAGTACTCATTATTCACTGATTCAAGACCATGTTCATTGAGGACTTGATCGTTAATTTTTCGCATTCGTTCTAAATCTTTAGGGTCAATACGCAACCTTTTACATGTTTCCATGTTAATATTATTAATGACAAGATGACTATGAAAATGATCTTTATCATTGTGACTTGCAACAATGATTTGTGTATTTGGAAAAGCTTTCTCTGCAAATTCGACAGCTATTTCGTGCATTTTATTAATACTTAACTCTTTAGAAGTACTCTTATCAAACGAATGAATAACATGAAACGCTTGTGCTATATCTTTAGATTTATTCATCTTGGTACGTACTAAATTCATTTCTTGCAGTGCTTCCTCACTATCATCACTACAATTTATTCCTGAGACTGCAACACATTTTTCTTTTTTTGAAGGATTAGCTGCATATTGTAATAGCGAGGATAAATTTTTCTTGCGTCCTTTCGATGTTATAGTAGCTCCCAAAGTTGTTTCACCTCATGTTTTAAACTTGCAATAGTCTGAATCGAATGAATTAAATTTCGATCAACTTTTCGGGAATACTCTTCTTTCGAATCTGGTCTAGTTTGCTTTTCTACCCAATATTCGAAATATTCTTTTTCTACCTCTGATAATTTAAAAAAAGAGGGAGCATTCCGATTGGACTCCAAAAAAATGTCATCTGGATAACTAATCATCAACTTTTTTGCTATGCTATTCGCAAGTTCATCTTTAAAAATGTTGTAACGGCTAGCGTCAAAACTAAAATGTAGGCTCTTTTCTTTCTTATTTTCAGATTGTTCTCTAAAATATTTAGCAATGATATTTAATGCTTTTACCGCTTGATTCAAATTGTTTCCAATTTGATTTAACTGTTTGATTAAAGCTACCCTATCATCTTCATCTAACAACGGCGGTTCATATTTGAGTCCCTTTAACCGCTCACGACAAACGTCTGCTCTAGAAATTCCTCTTTGTTTTGCAATCAATGTCAGTTCAAGATAAGTCTTTTTATCAACACGAAAATTTAAGGCCTCACTATGTTTGCGATTTTTTTCGTACATTTTTTGTTTATCATCCATTGATTATCCCCTCACATTTTTTTCTAAAGAGCAACATTTGAAATTGCTCTCTATTTCATTTTTCATATTTAATTCTTCTTGAATCATCAGTTCAAGATAATTAGTGACCGTGATTTTTTCATTTGTTGCATTCTTTACTGATTCACATAATTCGTCAAGTTCTAAGAAATCATGCGTACTAATCTTTAGAATTAATTGCATGACAATCCCCCCTTTTATTTTTTTAATAGATTATCGAAAAGCGGATTAGGATCATTAAGTGTATCTCTGAATAATTCGTTATCTTCATAAGTGAATCTTCGTCTTGGTTTTGATCCCTTATCATTTTCACGAATTTCACTATCAATAATCACTGTTTCATGATTTGAATCAAATTTTTTCGCTGACTTTCTGTCTTCAACGATATTGATTTTTTGTGTTTTTTCTTTCATTTCTCCACTATCTTTTTGAACGTTCTCCCAAACATCTACTGTTTTGAATCCTTGACTACTTGTAGAACTTTTTACATTTTCTCGGACATCTACTGTTTTTGGTTGACCTGCACTGCTACCTTGCACATTCTCTCGGACATCCACTGATTTAAACCCTTGACTACTTGTAGAATTTTGTACATTTTCTCGAACATCTACTGTTTTTGGTTGACTTGTACTGCTACTTTGCAGATTTTCTCGAACATCAATTGTCTTAGTACCTTGACCATTTGAAGAACTTTGTAAATTCTCTCTTACATCAACATTCCGTCCGACATGACCATTCAATGAACCTTGAATATTTTCTCGGACATTTACTGATCGGCCACCTTGACTACTTGTAGAATTTTGTAGATTTTCTTTGACCAATTTTTCTAATCCGGTATTTGAATTTTTAGTTTCTTGGATTCTTTCTTTGGTCAACGCTTCTTTTTCGTCCATATTAGCGCCTGTACGCCCTTCTACACGTTTCCTTAACATTTCCTCACGATTCATTGCTTCAGGCGTGTATTTAGCTTCTTGTCGCTTCTGATTAATTAATTCTTCAGCAGACTTAGCTTGACCGTGCATAGCATTTTTACGTTCTTCAATATCTTGTTGAACTTTTTGCTGAATTGCACTTACAGGATTATTATTCGATTCAGCATTATTTTTCATTGCTTCACGCATACGTTCAGAACTAGACATAATTCTATCGGCATTTTCAACCTTAGCACCATCTTTTCTATCCGAAAGACGTGTTGGCATGGAATCAGCATATTTTCCAGTTTCATCTTCTTTATTTTTAGCTAACATAGGTTTGCTATTTTTATTAATAGCGGACACTGTACCATCATCTAAACCTTCTTTGAACTTATTCTTAGTATCATTAGCCATATCACGCATACTCTTAAATGGTTTTGTTGCTCTTTCACTAGCCATTGTAGCTCCATCTGAAGCTAAACCTGATAATCCACGTTCATGGGCATATCCCAAAGCTCTTCCAGTTTTGCCAGCTTTCTTTGATAAAGTTTCGCCGAAATTCTTTTCTGGTTTTCGATCTTCTCCTTCTCCGCTGTCTGATCCATTTCCATTTCCGCTTCCTTTAGCACGATTAAATCCATTTGATCCTTTTCTAAACAGCATTGCACCCATGCCGAATGCTGAAGCAAGCTGGCCATAGCCTTCTTTTAAACCAATATCCACGCCAAAGTAACGCATGACTGTTCCACTACCCTTTATTAGAACGAACACGGCACAGATATAAGCAATTGTTTTTATAAAAATATTTGTTGAGATACCTTCGCCAGCGTTTAGATAATTTATGAACATTGCAAACATAGACAATCCGAATCCTTGAAATCCGACTGTCAAATAGCACTGTAAAATATCTGACAAAACTTGTTTTGATCGTTGTCCTGTTTCTAAGTCAGTAGCAAATACTAAAACTCCGAGTACACGTTTGAATGCTAGCTCGAGTATTGCTGTAATTATAATGAAAGCACTAAAAACATACGCTACCGCTAAAGCAATCAATCCAAATGAAATTCCCCACAGGTTCGCTTGATAGCGATAATATCCTGATTTGATACCATCAACAAAGGTTGACAAAAAATTATCTGAAAATTTAGTAGCAACAAATTCATTATCAGAATTTTCAACTAATTCATAACGCAGGTTATCAGCTGTTGAGTTCTCTTTTTCCATTTTATCAATTACATTATCTGTCAATACTTGCGTAAGATCCGTTTTCCAAAAATTTTCTTTTGTTAGATTATTCCGGTCATTCGTTTTGTTAATCATTGAATACTGATCTGTTTTATTGATATAAGCTAAATCAGTGACCCCTTGTTCAATCAGCGACCACGCCACGCCTTCGTCCGAATTTGTAATCGTAGTCGTATCATTATAAAATGTTTTAGAAAACTCTATTCCACTGTGAATCAAAGTCGGCATTAAAAGAATCAATGCAATCGACATAACTACGTTCATTCCAACCGATTTTAAGTCTAAAGTCCCTTTTCCAGTCACCATTTTATATCCAATAATCATTAGTGAGAGTACCATCAATCCAATAACAATTGTATTTAAAACTGACTGATAGACTTTGTTCAATCCGGTACTTTCTACAAAGCTAAACAAATCTAAAACCTCGGGAATCATATTTTGAATGCCATCGACAACAGCGAACATTGATTTTATAACAGACCAGCCTATCCACATACCGAACTGGCTGTAAAAATTTCCGTTATATTTTTTCAAATAATTCTGATAAAGTGGATTAGTTAAAAACTCAGTTTGACTCTCAGTATCATCAAACCAGTTGAAAATACTGCCTTCTGCAACGTTACTCGTAAAAATAATCATAGCTGTTAGAATAAGAAAACTAATCGACAACCAATTAATTTTACTCTTAATTACCTTCATTGTTACCTCCCTCAGCCCATTTTTTTAGGCTCTCAGAAAGCTTCTGAGCTGTTTTTCTGTCAATTATGATGTGAGTTACACATTTGTCATTTTCAGATCTTAAATCGAGAACTACAGTATTGAAGCAGATACTCTCGATTAGTTCGAGAGTATCTGTGTTTTGATCAAGACACCATATTTGATCTATTAGACGATTTTTAATCATGTTTTTTCTCCTTCTAACCAATTATGCATAGGGATTTTAGGTAACTCTTTAATTCCGAAGGCTTTATTGAATTGATCTGTAGTTTCTATATTTTCTAGAAGCTGATTTTTATATCTAATTTGAAGTCCCTTTAGAAAAAACTTTGTGTAATCGAATAGTCCTTGATCTGTTTTTGCTTGAAAAACGCATGCTTTATGTTGTGTTATAATGCATTGAGCGTTAAGATACTGAGTATTTTCATATAAAAATTCAATGATTTTTCTGATATCTTTTATGTCTACATTAGCGTTTTTCAAATAGTGATACACTTGAAATAATTTTCGACCATCTTCGTTATTTGCTTCATAAAGAACACTAATCTTACTGTAAATCCTCTTTATATTAATATCCTCTTCTTCCATAACGGGAGTAGTCTTTGATGTGTTCTGTGAAGTAGTCTTTGTATACGTATATACGAATTTGTACATACCTCTACCTTTTTTTAAAGAGACATATCTCTTTTTTTCGATAACCCTCTGACGGATTTTCGACACATACTCCTTTTTTTCACGATCTAAAGCAGGAAAAGTAATTTCTATCAATTTATGTACATTTAAAACAATGTACATAACATTTGATAATGTAACTGCTCTTTGCTCATAATAAATATTTCTAAAAACTCTTTTGATAATTCCCTTTTTCTCTAAGTACACAATTGCATCTTTTATAGCTCTTTCTGATAGTCCTGTTTTTTTGCTTAATTGCTTATATGATTTTTGCAAAATATCTTCAATAAATTTCTTTTTATATCCAATTAACTGGCCCTCATCGTTAAAAATTTTTTGAGGTCTGTACCAGTAAGTAATTTCTGCTAAGATAACTATTGCATTCAAATAGGGCTTCTCAACGCCTTTTTTCGTTTTTTTTCTTAATTGACCGTACCACGAATGTGGAATTACATTTCCGTCAAAATTTATTTCTCTAAGTTTGTCAACTACAACATTTCCAGAAGAAAACACCTTTTCACCTTCTTTTTGATATAATAGCTATAAATAAAGTTTTCTCAGAACTTTATTGTCGAGTGCTTCCTGTGGTCGCCAAACTATCGGGAGCACTCTTTTATATATTTTTTTCAATTCTTTTCAATACTAAATTTGCTATTTCATCTTCTCTCAAAACTTTCACCTCTCTTCATTCGAGCAAACATAAACTCATTAACTGCCTTTTTCGAATAAAATTTTCTTGCCCCTAATTCAACGACGGGCAATCCCTCATTTCTCACAGCATTTTTTAAAAAGTTTTCGCTCACATTTAAGTATTCTGCCATTTCCTTTTGATTTAGATATTCTCTTGTCATACCCGCATTTTCTTGAGCCTTCTCAATCGCTTTTGTAGCAATCTGATAAAACTGCTTTAGAAACATTTCCTCCTGCTCTTCTGAGATCATTAATTTTATTGCTTCCACAAAAACCTCTCCTTTTTGATTGTTCTATAACTTCTCTACCTAACAAATTATTACTTTTTGTTACAAAATATCGTGAAGTAACAAAAAGTAACAATTTACATCATTAATATACTATCGTCTCCTATTAATGTCAATTGTTTTTTTGTCTTTTTTTGTTACTTGATATATAATGAAACCAAATTCCATAAGAGAGGTGATTGTATGAAACCAAATCCTGTTGAAACAGGTAAAAGAATTAAATCAATTCGTTCTAATTTTGGAATGACTATGGAACAATTTGCAGATTTAATTGGAAATGCTCAAAAAGGAAATATTAACAATTGGGAACGAGGATTCTCCCTTCCCAACAAAGAAAGATTAATTAAAATTGCTGAATTAAGTAACAAAACTATCGACTGGATTAAATGGGGAACTTTGGAAGAATACATAGCTTCATACCTTAAAGATTCAGGGTATGAACTATATATTAAAGACTTCCCAGAGATACCTCACAAAGTCTTTAATGACATTCAAGAAAGATATAGTAATACGTTTTCGCTAAATAAAGACTATGAGTTGTTGAATCCTATAATAAAAAATATATTTACAAAATATTACTCAAAAGATTTTGAAATTTATCTAAATGAGATACTTGCTAATAATATCAATCCTCTTATCGAAGAGTACGCTAGTCAGAAACACTCTATCTCTAAAGAGTTATTTTTCAAAAGAGCCAACAGTAAACTTCAAGACAAAATAAGAAATGGTGATTTCAAATACGGTGAAAAAGAAACACTGATTGATTCTTTAAAACAGCTATTAGACGAAATGGACTTAGCCTATCAAGATATTTCAGAGTATTCATCTGTCGAGGATTTCTTTTATAAAATTACTAAAAACCAATTTGAAACAGAAAAATTCATTTCTGATCTTAGCAAAAAATACAATTTTCCATATGAGAAAAATAGTATAATCGCAACATTTCTAACTAATAATCACGATAAATTTAAAAACAATTGATTCTTCAAATAACTTCTCTACCTGCAATCATGAAGTAAGGAGAGAATCAAATGGCAACATTTTTTTGTTATAAATTACAAAATGGCGAAAAATATTGGGGATTTGAAACTTATTTAGGAAAAGATCCCAAGACTGGAAAAGATATACGTACAAAGCGTAGAAGATTCAAGTCAAAAGCTGAGGCGCAAACAGCACTTAATAGACTACTTGTAGACTTTAAAGAAAAACAAGAGTTTAAAATAAATGTTACAACTTTTCAAGAGTTGTATGAATTATGGATTGATAACTACAGAACAAGAGTAAAACCGTCTTCTGTTGCCGTTGCTCAACGTTTTTGCAAGAACCATATATTACCTGCTTTTGGGGAATTACGATTGGATAAAATAAGTGTTAGTTATTGTCAAAAACAGGTGAATGAGTGGCACAAAACATTAAAACAATATGGTTTCTTGAGAAAAACAACTGCTCAAATATTTAAATTTGGAGTAGCAATGGAAGTCTGTAAGGATAATCCTATGTCTAAAACATTGCTTCCAAGAAAAATTGAAGAAGAACAACCCTTGAAGTTTTACACGAAAGATCAATTACAACTGTTTTTACAGAATACTAAAGAAAATAATTCAGTTAAACTGTACACTTTTTTCCGTTTATTAGCTTATACAGGAATGCGTAAAAGCGAAGCATTGGCGCTTCAATGGGAAGATATAGACTATTTCAATAAAACAATAACAATTGGTAAAACTATCGCTCAAGACGAGTTTAATCAAGTAGTTCTACAAGTACCTAAAACTAAAAATTCATCAAGAACGATTCAGCTTGATGATTTTACACTTAAACAACTGCGTATTTGGCAACAAGAACAAATGAAAATAATGATCTTATATGGCTATAACACGAATTCACCAAAACAGTTTCTTTTCACTACAAACACAAACAAGTTGTACTACCCCCAAGTAGTAAACGATTGGTTAGACTGGATTTACAAAAAGACACCGATGGAGCCTCAAATTACTCCACATGGATTTAGGCATACCCACTGTAGCTTATTGTTTGAAAGTGGTGCGTCGATAAAAGAAGTACAGGAACGATTAGGTCATAAAGATATTAAAACTACCATGAATATCTATGCTCATGTCACACCACAATCTGTTAAGAAAACTGGTGACCGATTTGCAAAATTTATGGGCGAATAATTCCAAACGTAGCCAAAAACGTAGCCAACCATTAAAATACAAATAAAAAAACGCTCGAAACGCTTTAATATCAACGTTTCGAGCAATGAAATAGTTATTAACCCACAGACCCTTCCATCTCATAACTAATCAACCGGTTCAATTCGACTGCGTATTCCATCGGTAATTCTTTGGTGAATGGTTCGACGAATCCCATGACGATCATTTCGGTTGCTTCGCTTTCGGAGAGGCCGCGACTCATTAGGTAGTATAGTTGTTCTTCTGAGATTTTGGAGACTTTGGCTTCGTGTTCTAGGGACACTTGGCTGTTGTGAATCTCATTGAATGGGATGGTATCGGATTTCGATAGGTCATCCATGATGATAGTGTCACACTCGATATGGGAGATAGAGCCTGCGCTCTTCTTGCCGAAGGTGACTTGTCCACGATAGTTTACTGCACCGCCGTCTTTAGAAATTGATTTTGAGACGATGGAGCTGGAGGTATTTGGTGCGTTATGGATCATTTTTGCACCAGTATCTTGGATTTGGTTGGCACCTGCAAAGGCAATGGAAAGCATCGTGCCTCGTGCGCCTTTGCCATCAAGATACACACTTGGGTATTTCATGGTTGTTTTGGCACCTAGGTTGCCATCGATCCATTCAACGGTAGCACCTTCTAAGGCTTTGGCCCTTTTGGTTACTAGGTTGTAGACGTTGTCTGACCAGTTTTGAATGGTGGTGTAGCGGCAGTAAGCGTCTTTTAGGGTAAAAATTTCAACGATGGCTGCGTGCAAACTATTGCTTGAATAGGTTGGGGCGGTACAGCCTTCGACGTAATGGACGCTGGCGCCTTCGTCAACGATGATCAATGTGCGTTCGAACTGACCAGTATTTTCGGCATTGATTCGGAAATAGGTTTGTAATGGCACATCGACACGAACGCCTTTTGGTACATAGATAAAGGTACCACCTGACCAAACGGCTGAGTTTAAAGCAGCAAGCTTGTTATCGGTTGGTGGGACTAATTTTGAGAAGTATTGTTTGAACAGCTCAGGGTATTCCTTCAAGGCTGAATCGGTATCGGTAAAGACGATGCCAAGTTTTTCAAACTCTTCTTTCATGTTGTGGTAAACGACTTCTGATTCGTATTGGGCAGAAGCGCCGGCCAGGTATGCCCGCTCGGCTTCTGGAATACCAATGCGCTCAAAGGTCTCTTTGATTTTTTCTGGTACGTCATCCCAATCACGGGCAGGACGATCACTTGGTTTTTGGTAATATTTGATGGCATCAAAATCGATGTCAGACAGGTCTGGGCCCCAGTTTTGCATGGGCATCTTGTTGAAGGCTTCAAGAGACTTCAAGCGGAACTCAAGCATCCATTCTGGCTCTTGCTTGACCCGTGAGATTTCACGGACGATGTCTTCGGTCAATCCTTCGCCGGTACTAAAAACAGGCTGCACGTCATCGTGGAAGCCAAATTTATATTCTTCTAATTCGGGTACACCCATGGTTCTCACTCCTTTTGTAGTGCGGTTGTCTATTCGCTGGTTTCTTCAGTGTCAGATTCATTGGCTTGGCTGTGACTGACAGATGCTTGTGTACTGTCGGCAGCAATGGCTTTTTCTAATGCTTTCCAAGCTAAAGTCGCACACTTGATGCGTGCAGGAAACTTCGCCACCCCCCCAAGCATGGAAGCATCGCCTAAGCGATCGCTTTGGGAAATGTCGTTTCCTTGGACGAGCTCAGAAAACAAGCCTGATAGTTCACCAGCTTCTGCTAGTGTCTTACCGATAATCGCATCCCCCATCATGGATGCACTGGCGGTACTGATGGAACAGCCTTCGCCAGTAAACGCGATGTCTTTGATGGTGTCTCCTTCGACAGCGAGCTCCAAGTGGATCACGTCGCCACAGGTAGGGTTATTCAATTCGACTTTGTACGTTGAATCATCCAAGGTGCCCCGATGATGTGGGTGGCTGGAATGATCCAGAATGACTTGTCGATACAAATTATCTAATTTCGTTAGTGCCATGTTGGAAAAACTCCTTCGTCAGCTTGATGGCGTCAACCAGTCGATCGGCGTCCTCTCTTGTATTATACAGGTAAAAGCTGGCCCGTGCAGTCGCTGGGACTTGCAAATAGGTCAAGAGGGGTTGGGCACAATGATGACCTGCCCGTACCGCGATGCCTTCCATGTCTAAAGCGGTGGCAACATCATGAGGATGGATGCCAGCTAGATTAAAGGCGATCACTCCCGTGCGTTTTGCTGCTTCTTGGGGGCCATAGATGGTCAAGCCTTCAATGGCTTGCAGTTTTGGCAAAACGTAAGCAGCTAAGTCTGCTTCATGGGCGTGGATGTTTTCTAAGCCGGTTTCTGTTAAGTAATCCACCGCTGCACCTAAACCGATCGCACCGGCAATATTTGGTGTACCAGCTTCAAATTTCCACGGCAGCTCTTTCCACGTGCTTTCTTGCAGATGGACAAAATCGATCATTTCCCCGCCAAATTCGACGGGCTCCATCTGATCCAGCCATTGCCGCTTGCCGTATAAGACACCGATACCAGTTGGTCCGCACATTTTATGGCCAGAAAAGGCATAGAAATCACAATCCAGTGCTTGGACATCAACTGTCATATGTGGAACAGCCTGAGCACCATCCACCACCATGACGGCTTGGTGCTGATGCGCCAATTTGGTTAGCTCCGCAATCGGATTGATCACGCCTAAAACATTGGAAACGTGAGCGATCGAAACGATAGCGGTTTTTTCTGTGATCTGTTTCTTGGCATCTTCCATGTCCAAGGTGCCTTCTGGCGTCAGCTGGATATATTTCAAGGTAGCTTTTTTTCGGGCTGCTAATTGTTGCCAAGGGATGATATTGGAGTGATGTTCCATATAGGAAATCACGATTTCATCGCCTTCATTGACAAAACAGTCGCCGTAGCTGCGGGAGACCCAATTTAAACCAGTGGTCGTCCCTCGAGTAAACAGCACTTCCGCCGTTTCATTCGCATGGATAAAGCGGCGCACTTTTTCCCGTGCGCCTTCATAGGAATGGGTCGCCCGTTCTGCGAGGGTATGGACCCCACGATGAACATTGGCATTGTCTTGATGGTAATAATCGGTGATCGCCTGCAGCACCGCCTCTGGCTTTTGCGTAGTGGCGGCATTGTCGAGGTAGATCAATGGTTCGTCATTTACGAGCTGATCCAAGATGGGAAACGCTTGTTTCACTTTTTGGGCATCGATCATGCGAGTAACTTCCCTTCGATAACGGCAACCAATTCTTGTTGCACTTCTTTGACTGGGATCGCGGTCAAGACGGAGCCTAAGAAGCCACGAATCACCAAACGTTCCGCTTCTGCTTTGCGCAGCCCACGACTCATCAAGTAGTACATTTCTTCTGGATCGACCCGTCCCACACTGGCTGCGTGTCCGGCGGTTACTTCGTGCTCATCGATCAAAAGGATTGGGTTGGCATCGCCCCGGGCTTGGTCAGAAAGCATCAAGACCCGACTTTCTTGTTGCGCGTCCGCCCCTTTGGCTCCTTTTAAAATGTGTCCGATACCGTTAAAGGTTAAGACGCCGCGTTCTCTAATGACGCCGTGTTGCAGGATATGGCCAATGGAATGCGGTGCTTTGTTGGTGACGCGAGTGTCGATTCCTTGTGTTTGACGCCCAGCACTGATGGCGACCGCTTTGACTTCCGAATGCGCGCCTTCGCCTACAAGATCAGAATCAAAGTCCGCCACGACGTCGCCGTCATTCATGACTCCAATTGCCCAATCTACCATCGCATCTCGTAATACGTAGCCGCGACGATTCATGTACGTAGTGATGTTGACACCTAACTGATCAATCGCAGAGAATTTGACCTTCGCACCTGCTTTGGCGATCACTTCCACTACGATATTGCCAGACAGTTTTTTCGCTTGGTCGCCTTTGGTTTGGAAACGTTCCAAGTAGCTAAACTCACTGTGCTCATCAGCAACGATCAAAATGTGTTTGAAGAAATGCGCTTGACTATTGCCATTGTGATAGAAAATCGCTTCAAGGGGTTCTTCGATCACCACGTTTTTTGGTACATACAAGAACATGCCGCTATTCATAAACGCCGCATGTGCTGCAGTCATTTTGTCTTCATCCATTGGCACTGCTTTGGTCATGTAGTATTGATTGACCAACTCTGGTACTTCTTTCATTGCTGTAAACAAGTCAGTGAAGATCACGCCTTTGTCGATCAACTCTTGCGGTAATTGCTCAAAGATGGTGGTGTCATCAAACTGAACGAGGGTCGGATGGTTATCCATCGCGTCAAAGGCGGGAACTGCGCCTGCCACTTCTTCTTCTGACAAAGCGTACTCACCAGCAAGTGCTTGTTCGTCGATATTGAACAATGGCCAACGCTCGTAACGCACCCGCTCGATTTTTGGAAACGCAAGTTCATCCACTTTCGCAAGGGCTGCTTGGCGTAATTCCAACATCCATTCAGGCTCTTCTTTTAACGCTGAAAAAACGTTGACTTGTTCAAGATAATCCTGTAATTTTGCCATTTACCTTGCCTCCTTACGCTTCTTCTTCTTTGTAGTCGATCCCTAACTCTTTACTGATCCCAGCATAGCCTTCTGCTTCTAGGCGTTTGGCTAAATCTGCCGAACCGGTCATCACGACACGGCCTTCCATCATGATATGAACCACGTCTGGTGTGATGTAGTTTAACAGACGTTGGTAATGGGTGATGATTAA
Organism: Enterococcus sp. DIV1083b; assembly: GCF_051713705.1. Lineage (NCBI taxonomy): Bacteria > Bacillati > Bacillota > Bacilli > Lactobacillales > Enterococcaceae > Enterococcus > Enterococcus sp. DIV1083b. The sequence goes on along the minus strand of NZ_JBIOQJ010000001.1, from coordinate 526,958 downwards.
AGCGCCAAAGCCTTCGCCGCGCATTTCATTGACGCCTTTTGCTACGACTTTCAAGGCATCGATATCTAGACCAGAGTCGATCTCATCCAAAACCGCAAAGGTTGGCTCTAGCATCAACAATTGTAAGATTTCATTTCGTTTCTTTTCTCCACCAGAGAAGCCTTCATTCAAATAGCGTTCCGCCATTTCTTCGGGCATATTCAATAAATCCATTTTTTCATCTAATTTTTTCAAGAAATCCATGACAGAGATTTTGTCGTCTTCGTCACGTTTGGCATTGATCGCTGCCCGCATGAATTCTGCATTGGTGATGCCTGGAATTTCGCTTGGGTATTGCATCGCCAAGAACAGACCTAAACGAGCTCGCTCATCCACTTCCATTTCCAAGACGTTTTCGCCGTCGAACAAAATTTCCCCTTCTGTCACTTCATAATTCGGGTTGCCCATGATGGCAGCGGACAAGGTTGATTTCCCTGTACCGTTTGGTCCCATGATGGCATGAATCTCTCCAGTTTTTAACACTAAGTCAACGCCTTTTAAGATCTTTTTATCTTCGATTTGGACGTGTAGATTTTTGATTTCTAAAACTGACATTTCTTTCCCTCCAGTATCTTTTCTTTCTCACTATTTTAGACTAATTGAGAATGAACTTCAAACGCTATTCCCGACTTTTTTAAAATATTTCTAATCTGTACATTGGAATTATTATAAAGTATTACATAGAGATAGTACATGGTTATTGTCTGTAATGCTAGAAATTTTTTTGATTTGTTGTAAAAAAGAAAAAGGAATACGACATTGGCTGTCGCATCCCCTACCTTCACTTCTGCTGTGCCCATTCTTCTCGCAAGATGCCATACTTGATGGAATCATAATAGGTGCCTTCCCAGAAACGGACTTTGCGGATCTGGGCTTCTTTGGTCATCCCTAGCTTTTCTCCTAGTTTCATCATGCGGTGATTGCCCGACCACGTGGTATAACCGACACGCTGGATATGAGGCTGTGATTCAAACAACTCATTGATCCACTGGCGAATTGCTTGGCTGCCAATCCCTTGATTCCAAAGGGAAGCATCATAGATGGCTATCCCGAATTCCAACCACTGCTGCAAGGTATTGTCTTCCCAGTAAGCGGTCGCGATCCCCACGATTCTTCCTTGATAGCTGATCGCTTTACGTAACGGGTTGTCGATGCAGCTAGCACCAAACCCCGTTCGAAATTCTTCCCACGTCAACACGGGGTCTTGGAAATACGGTCCGTCCCATTTTTTCCATTCTAAATCTGCCTTAGGCCCATAGCTGATCGACCAAAGTTCAGCAATCATTTCTTCCGTAATCGGTTGAAGTGTGACTGTTTCTGCCATCTTCAAGCCCCCCTTTCTCCTAAAAAAAGTCGTCTCCTTTATTCGTAGACGACTTTCTTTCTATTTTATCTGAAATTTCCGTAAGTTTAAATAAAGGAGTCCGAAAAAAAGGACTGGAAAAAGAGTAAAGCCAAATTGCGGCTTCAAAATCAAGGCGACAAAAACGGCAACAAACAAAAAGGTTGCTAACAAACTAACAGGCCATTTTTTCAAAGTGAAGAAAAGTGCGGTACGCAGGACATCTTTCTTAGCGGCTTTTGGATTACGCACTTGGAAGTACCAAGCGTTGATACTTAGAGCTATGGAAAGCATCCCTAACAAAAGAAAGAAAGGAACGAGCCATTTGCCACTTTCAAATTGAACCGCAAACAGAATATCCACGATCGCAATGACACTTCCCAGCCAGCCGATGAGCCAATAGAGAAACCCGCGCACGGCAAAGGTTCGTAAAAAGTAGCAGAAATCTTTTACTGGATCGATGTCTTTGTGTTCTGCAAAGCGATCGATCGCAGCCAGGAGGCTGATCATGCTTGGACCAATCAGCAAGAGTGCCAATGCAAACCAAAGGAGGTTTCTAGGATCGACTGCCAAGAACATTGCCGTGAGGGTGTAGGGTGTATTCACGACCCAAAAACTGATATTCAGGGCAAAGCCAATATATAGCCAGCGGAAGATCCGCATGTAAAGATTGTTTTCAAAGGTAGGTTTGGTAAACATGATTGATCACCTCAATTTTTCATTCCCGAAGTAGCGATTCCTTCTACGAAGTATTTTTGCATTGCTAAAAAGACGATCGCTACTGGCAAAATGGAGACCACAGATGCTGCCATGATCAGGGCGTACTCGGCATCATATAAGCCGACAAACATTTTCAACCCTAACTGAATGGTTTTGTTTTCGGTTGAGGAGAGGTAGATAAATGGTCCCATATAATCGTTCCATGTATTGACGAAGGTGATGATGGTCAGACTCGCTAAAGCGGGCTTCGTCAGTGGTAGAATGATTTTTCGATAGATCCCCCACTCACTCAGGCCGTCGATCCGCGCACTTTCACACAATGAGTCAGGAATACTACTATAGTATTGTTTCAACAAAAAGACGCCAAAGGCACTGAAGGCTTGTAAGAGGACCAAAGACCAAAGCGTGTCTGTCAGCCCGAACTGGCGCATCATGATGAACTGAGGAATCATATAGGATTGCCAAGGAATCGCAATCGTACCGATGTATGTCAGAAACAACAGGTCGCGTCCTTTGAAATGCATCTTCGAAAACCCATAAGCCGCAAAGCTAGAGGTAAACAGTTGAATCAAGGTAATGATGACGCTCAAAAATGCTGTGTTCTTGAAAAAAGTCAGCAAAGGAATGCGATCCCAGATCACCGTATAGTTTTCTGGGTGCCAACTTTTTGGAATCCATTGGATCGGTACGCTAAAAACATCGTTATTGGTCTTAAAAGAAGCAGAAATCATCCAGAGAAACGGGATCAGTGTCACTAACGCGAGAAATGTTAATAAAAGAATCAAGGAGACACTGCCGACCGACAGCTTGGCTTTTTGTTTTGGTTTGGCTTGAACATTCTTTTTACTCAGTGTATTTTCCATCTGTACTCCCTCCTTACACCCGTTCTTGTCTTTGGTTCCACTTAAACTGGATCACCGTGATGCCCCAAACGATCACAAACAAGACCATGGCGATCGCAGATGCGTAACCAAAATTAAATTTCACAAACGCTTCGTTGTAAATTTGATACACCAAGACATTGGTGGCTCGACCGGGTCCGCCGGCAGTCATGACTTGGACCAAATCGAAGATCTTGAAACAGTTGATGACCAGCATGATCGAAACAAAGAAGGTCGTAGGTCGCAAGGACGGCAACGTCACGTTGCGAAACTGCTGCCACTTGTTGGCGCCATCGATCGAAGCCGCTTCATACAATTCCTTTGGCACACTTTGTAACCCTGCCAAGTATAAGATCATGTAATACCCCATGCCACGCCAGACGCTGACTATGATGATCGCCGTCAAAGCCCAATCAGAGCTGGAGGTCCAACCAGGAGGATTTTCAATAAAAAATTTCAAAAACTGATTGATTGGTCCCATCGTTGGGTGAAACAACATGTTCCACACGACAGCGATCGCAACTAACGAGGTGACATAAGGAAAGAAGAAGGCCGTACGGAAAAACTTCATTCCACGTACTTTTTTATTTAATAAAATCGCTAAGCCTAAGGAACATACTAACGTCAATGGAACGACGCCAATCGTATAGAGAAAGGTGTTCTTTAACGAGATCCAAAAGGTGTCGTCCCCTAGCATTTTGCTGAAATTTTTCATTCCCACAAATTCAGGCGAACTAAAGGAATCCCATTCCATGAAAGCCAGAATCAATGAGAACACAACGGGCACTAAGGTAAATAAGAAAAAGCCGATAAAGTTCGGTGCAATAAAAGACAGCGCGGTTAGCGTATTTTTGCGTTTCAACTTATTGGCTGCTTTTGATTTTGAGGTTATTTCCATATTTGTCTCCTGCTGCTTGCCAGCAGGCCCCCTTTCATTAATAAAGAGAAGGAACTTTTTTGCCCAAGTCCCTTCTCTCGTTAGGACTATTCGGTTTCAGATTTCACCCTTTTTTCCATATTCGCAATGCCTTCTTTTGGTGTTTCGTCCCCTACAAGAATCAAGTCATGTTCTTCTTGCAAGATTTTGTCGATCGCTGGTCCATTTTCATCGACAGGAAACTCGATCGCGACGGTTTCTGGATTGAAGGCTTTTTTCGATACTTCATCGGCGGGCATGCCTTCACGGGAGAAGTAAAGTTCATCAATGGCGTCAGTCTTATACGAAGGAACGACACCGACTTCTGCTAATACTTTGGCGCCTTCTTCACCAGAACAAAAGTCTAAGAACTTTTGCGCGGCTTCTTGATGTTTTGAATTTTTATTGATGGCAAAAGCAGTCGGAGAACCAAATGTCGTTACTTCCCCTTTTTCATTTTGCGGCATTTCCGCAATACCCCACTCGACATCTGTCTTGCCATCGTCGATATTGGTCATCAATGCACCCATATACCAAGTTCCCATGTACATCATGGCTGCTTTTTCATTTTCAAATTGTGATTGGTACGTAACTTTCGTTGATTTTGCTGTCCCAAAGTCCATTTGCGCCTTTTCGTCTTGCATCCGCAATGCACGATCATAATATTCTTCTAAATAGTCGTATTGAGGATCGATCAAGTTGGCGCCATTTTGGGCAGCTGCAATCGCTTGGGTAGTGGAACGCCACGTGTGTTGATACGCACCATAAATTTGTTCGTCTGGTTTTGTTAGCTGCTTGGCAAGCTCCTCATATTCGTCCCAGGTGATGTTTGATGGGTAGTCTAAGCCTGCTTCATCGAACATTTTTTTGTTATAATACAAGACCCAAAAATCCGTCCGATACGGTTGTGCATAGGTTTTGCCTTCTACGTCATACATGTCATAGCTTTCTTGCGCTGGGGCAATATCCAATGATCCGATATGGTCGGTGAGATCCACCAATTGGTCCCGCAACGCATAATTAGAGTAAGAAAGTAAATTTTTCATGGTCAAAATATCTGTCGTATCTCCTGAAGAGAGCATCGTCGTTAGCTTGGTATCATAATCATCTGAAGCAATATCGACAGGTTCAACGGTAATGCCTGGATTCGCTTCTTCAAAGGCACGGAATAGTTTTTCGAATTCAGGTGTCGTATCGTAATTCCAAGTGGTTACGGTCAATTTGATGTCGCCATCTTCAGAAGCAGCGGAATCATCTGTCGCTCCGCCTCCACACGCTGCCAAGGCTGCGATTGTCCCAAACATCGTTACTGCTAATAAACCTTTTTTCAAAAAGTGCATGTTCATTCCTCCATTAAACATTTTTTTAAAGGGTCGCCCCTAAAACTACCAATAGGAATACCAACTTTGTGACACCCGCATCAGCGCTTCCATGTAATAGTAATCGCCCCAGATCATGCATTCATCGACCCCTTTGAGGGAATTCTTGTCATAAACCCCATGCATCAATAGTCCGTTTGATTCGGGATGGTCGATCGTTGTATAGTTTTGGGCTAACGACGCCAAGATCGCCAAGGCGTTTTCCTGATAGGCGGCTTGGTTTGGCTGCGTGATCGGTAAATGTTTCGCCAGTTCTAGCAAGCCACAGACTGCGATGGCGGCGGCCGAACTATCCCTTTCTTCCTGACTACCATCGTTAAACACTAAATCCCAATAACTGACCTTGTCCGCCGGTAATTCAGCAATAAAGTAATCCGCAAGGTCTTGAGCAGTCTTCAAGAAACTGGTATCACCGGTGTAAAGGTAACTCAGCGTAAATCCGTAGATTCCCCACGCTTGCCCTCTCGCCCAGCAGGAATCATCGGCATAGCCTTGTTGGGTATTGCCGCCGATCGCCGCTCCAGTTTCAACGTCGAAGTAATAGGTGTGGTACGTCGTGGCGTTGTCTCGCACGATGTATTTCTGGGTCTGCTTGGCATGAGCATAGGCTGCTTGTTTGTAGGATTCATCCCCCGTCATTTGGGAAGCAAAATACAATAGCGGCAAATTCATCAAGCAATCAATAATGATGCGCCCTCGTTGTTGCGGATCATCGAGATTGCCCCACGCTTGAATGATCTGGGCTTTGGGTGAGTAACGGGCCATCAATAGATCGGCGGCGGCAATCGCGAGTTTTTTCGAAGATTCCCGTCCGTTCACTCGATAGTCGGCAATCGCAGTCAAACTATACAAAAACCCGATATCATGGGTTTCTAGTCCAATTCTTTGGTCCAATCGTTCTTGGAAAGAGTGCAGTTGTTTTTCGATGGTTTCATCAAATTCTGTTGATCCCGTCAGTTCTTTACTCAAAAACAACATGCCAGTCCAAAAACTCGCCGTCCAATCATGGTTGGCTTCTGGTCGATAGACAAGCTGTTCACTTGCTGCAGGTGGGACCAACGTGTCAAAGGTCTTAGTATTCTTTCTTACTTGATTAACGGTGAAGTCGATTTGCTCGGCTACCCATTGTGATAGCTGTACGTCATAGCTGGTTTCCATTTTTTCCTCCTATTCGCTCAACCTGGATCATATGTCCGGATTGATTGATCGTAATGTTGTTTGTTGTCACTTCGACGGTCACTGCTTGTTCTTGTTCTTGTGGAAGCAAGCCGGTGACGAGGGAAACGAACAGGTGCTTTCCTGCTTGTCGTTGAGCAGTTAAATACGGCAGCCACGTTGCAGGATACAAGAGGTTCGTATTTGGCTCCGTTCGTATGACATCGCTCGTTTCATAGCCAGCGATCGCCTCGATTTTCGAATAGCCGATCGATGTTCGTACCGCAGCGCTGCTTGCGGTTTTTTCAGTGATGGCAGTTGCCTCTTTCGGTGATGAAAACCCACCCTCATAGAAAGAAAGGGCGCGCTGAGAATTGATCTCATGAATGCGAAGGTGACTGCCTATCAGTGGAATGATTGTTGTTTTTATCTGGACGTCTTCCCATGGATTCCATTCATGAATGATCCGATCAGGTAAAAGCTGATACTGGCGATCCAATCCTTTGGTGCGAAAGTAATGGTCATCTTCTGATAAAGCCAATGTGTTGTCATAATTTCCTTCATAAAACCAATAATTGCTCTTGGGCACGCTATTGCCAAACGTCGTTGAGTAGACAAATTTGCTATATTTGCTGCTGGCATGACTTTGATAGTTGATACATTGTCCTGCAGGAAACATCAAGGCATGGGTCAAGTCTTGATTGTGTTGATAAAAGTTCTTACTGATGGGATGAGCCAGTGTTCTTTCAGTGATCACTAATGGCGCTGGGGTGGCTTGCCAATAGGGATGCTCCTTTGGTACCGCTAACAAAAGAAAGATTTTTAACGCCCAATAAGGTGAACCTGGTGCATTGTAGCCTTCGGCAAAGATCAGATTCTGGTACGAATAGCCGACCGTCAGTATCCCTTCGGAAGTAAAAATGTCTTGCTGCATCCACTGATGCAGGTGACGACTGATCAACCCTTTGATCTCTCCCCATGGCAATGCTTCAACATCCGCAAAAACCAATGCGCTGAAGAAAGAAACTTGCGCAAAGCGATACGTCAAACTTCGACCAAAAGGAACGGCAGCTCCACCTGCTGCAAACCAATGCTTGAAGGTTTGAGCAAACTCGGTGGCTCGTTGTTTGAACTTCCTTCCCCTTTCAAGATCCTCAGGGACAAATCGACAGTACAGAAGACTATAGTAGTGGATCGCAAAAGATACATAGTAATCGATTTGAGTGGCTACTCCGTCACAGTACCATCCTTCCCCTAAATAAAAGGTCTCGATCAATGCCAAGTCAGCATCGATCTTTTCTTGGGAAAAGCTGCTGCCACAACGCTTCATGGCTACATTGACGAGAACCCGAAAGAAATGCCAATTGTTTGCGGGAATTTCTCGTTGATTGACTTGGATCAGCCACGCATGGAGATTATCTTTTTGGCGTTGGGAGAAAACATCCCACGTTTTTTCCTTGTTTAATAATAAAAAGGTACTTAGCGAAGCCATTTCCACGATTCGTTGGTCGAAGTCTTCCACAACACCCCAATAATCGGGACTCTCTGGATCTGTACCAGCAATAATTCCTGAGAGATAGGTTTCCATGAATGAATCTTCTTGCTGGGTTAGATAAGGCGCGAGTCCCCAAAGCGGTCGCAAGAACGCTTCAAGTTCCTGTACCTCTTTCTCATAGACAGTCCCATGGCTGCCTAAAGCCAAATGACCGGGACGACTGCTTGCAAAAGCGGGTTTGAGTTGATCCATGATCGTTTTGAAGCCGGCTGCTACATCTTCATAACTTTCAAATTTATTCTTTTTCAATTGCTGCAGCTTCTGTGATTGCATCCGCATCCTTCCTTTCAATCAATGTCGCTTTAATAAAACCATAATATTCTCCGTAGACCGTCACCACATCTTGCAGTTTCAGTTGTTGACTTTGTTCATTGAATACTTGGTACTGTCCAGCCACTGTTTCTAGAATAAATCGATCCCCTTTCTCAATGTCTGCTGTTTTCGCATCACTCTTTACGATGGTGCCAGATAGCTTCACGAATTCATGCACCGGGACGACACCTTGCGAAAAATCTTCGTCAGAATAACAAAGCGCTCGTTCTTTTAATTGCTTTTCGCTGCTTTGAGAAAATGCTTGCGTCTGCGTTGCTTCATTTGGAGAACAAGCAGTCAACCCCATAAGTAGACCCAGGATAAATAACGAATTAATCCACTTCATTTATGCCACCCTCATTTTTAAAACGCTTTCTTCATTTCAAATCATACTTTTTTTTAGGAAAATAATCAATAGTTTTTCCTAAAAAAAGTAAAATTTTTACTTGCGAGCAATTTCTCTCTTGGTTTTTTTACTAAAAAGAAATATACTGAAGAGGAGAAGCATTGGAGGAGGGATTCTATGGCTACGATTACCGACATAGCGACCATAGCTGAGGTATCAATATCAACCGTATCACGGGTTCTGAACTACGATCCTAGTCTTTCAGTGACCGAAGAAACCAAACGAAAGATTTTCGAGGCAGCTGAAAAACTAAATTATACGAAATACAAAAACAAGCAAAAGCAGCGTGAACTACCAGTGGATGTACCAAAAAAACACAACAAATCGATCGGGATCGTTCAGTGGCGGATGGATGATGAAGAATTGGAAGACATTTACTATATGTCGATTCGTTTGGGTGTGGAAAAACGCGCCGCCGAACTGGGTTGTGATCTGTTAAAAATCTCCAACCTTGATGAGTCAGTGATCCAGTCCGTCGACGGCTTACTGGCGATCGGCAAGTTCACAGAAGAGCGGGTCAAGAAACTCCATGAGCTACACCCCAACCTCTGTGTGATTGGCAGTAACTTTCCGCTGGATGACTACGATTCTGTCAATACCGATTTTACGCAAGCAACGGAGTTGGCTCTTTCTCACTTGATGGGACTTGGTCATCAAAAAATCGCCTTTATCGGCGCCGAGGAAAGTCAAAATATGTATGGGTATCGGCGGTACAAAACGCCAACGGTCAACACCTATGTCGATATGATGCAGCATTATCAGCTGTTTGATGAGGATTATTTCATCGTGAAAGAAAATAGTCGGTTGGATGTCCAAACGGGGGAAGAATTAACGGAGCAGGCTTTGGCTTTGTGGCAAGACCGCTTGCCGACTGCGATTTTGGCAGCCAATGATGCCTTTGCGATCGGGGTCATCCATACGTTAACGGCTCATGGAATCAAGATTCCTGAAGACATCAGTGTTATGGGCATCAACGATATTTCGGTGTCCCGCTATGTCTCTCCACCCCTTTCTTCAGTCCAAGCATTTACTGAAGAGATGGGTGAAACGGGGTTAGAGCTACTCTATAACCGCATCGAAAATCCTGGGATCGCCAGACGCATCTTTTTAAGTACACAGCTGGTGATTCGTCAATCTACCGCAAAACCAAAAGAAGGCTGAGAAGCTGCGGTGTCTTCTTGCATTGATCAACGTCATTGCAAGGAAGCACCGCATCCTTCTCACCCTTTTTTTATTTTAATGGTCGTTTTGATTTCCCCTGTCTGCTCAAGCGCGTATTCGGCTTGGATCAAATACGCTTGTGCCTGTACACCATGGTGGTCTTGATAAGTGACTGGCTGTATTTGGATCTTATCACTGGTAAAACCAAGAACACAGCGTGCTTTTTTTGTCATTAGTTGAACGGTCTTATCTTGCACCATTGGTGGTATGTTCGTAATAAAGTTTTCCACCACCAGATTCTTTGGTTGGTGCTCGTCAAAGACAAAATGGTCTTCGATCGTTACTTGTTGCTGCGAGACCACGAAGCGCCGCTGGTATTCAGTGACCGCTGCTTTCGGATAGAACGCACTGAGGTCTAAGTCAAATTGCTGGTCATTGACCTGTAGCACTGTCGCTTCCTCGGCTGTTGTGCGTTGGGTGTGCTGGTTGATGATCGGCAGCGAATGACTGATTGCGGCTGCGGGAAAGTAGTGATAGCGCGTGTTCTCGTCAAAATACTCTTTGGTGTACTCCCCTGCACCAAGGTCCGTCAGAAATAACTCCTCCGTCGTTCCTAAAACAAAATGACCGACATCGAGATGATTGTGGCTTTCTTGATTGCTCCCCCCTTTGGCAGCAAAAAAGAGATCCTGCTGCACATCTTTTGCCATGAACCACTGTGCTTGTTCAAAATAGTGATGAAATGAGGCATTCGTTTCTCGTGTGATCGCTTCGTTATGCCAATACAAATTTCGATAGCTGTGGGCAAACCGGTAGCAAGGATCAAAATCTAACGGACTGACCCCCGATAATTGAGGAACCGCCACGCCCAAATGCTCGTAGCAATAACTGACCAAGCCACTAGGCAGTTCGATCGCCGAATAATCAGAAAAAGGAATGTAATGCCCTGGAGAAATCATCGTGTAGTAAGGAAAAGCGGCAATTTTTCTGGTTTTAGGCTGCTTTAGGTAGGTGTCTTCTTGCAATACTTCTGCCAACAATTGCGCATAATACAGAAAATAACCAAACCCATACGCCCAGTAACCGACGCCTTCTACACAAGCACCATCTTCGCCAAAGCTGTTGAGATAGCTTTGCATTGCAGTATCCAATCGTTTGATCATCCGCAATTGTCGCTTGCTTTTTTTCGGCAATACATAGAGCGCCGTCATTCCAAGACAGCCACCAATAACTGCGGACCAATTGTTCTCTTTTGTCTCCCACTCCCAGGTTTGCTCCTCGAAGGGTAAAAAAAGCCGTTGATCGATCTCATACAACACTCGTTCTGTGATGACTGGTGAAAGGTCTCCTCCAACCAACATAAACAACTCTGCTAAGGATTGCCCAGTTTCAGCTGCAAAAAGATCGACTGTGTGGCGCGCTTGCGAAGAAAACTGGCCATCGACAATCGGCAGATGCGCTGGCAGACACCATGTATATTCATTGCAGATTTCCCAAATCACTTGCTCCAACAGCACTTTGATCGCTGCCTTACGCTCCATTTCATAAGCAAGTCCTAAAACCACCAACATCCGTCGGCGGGCAAAATAATGGGATTCGAAGGCAACACGATTCCCCGATTCGAGATACTCTTGATAGCCTTGATAAGGCAAATAGGGAATCTCACCAGTCTCAAGATAAGCCTGTGCCGCCTGTAAAATTTCTTCTTTTACATCTGCTGGATTCACGCGTTTTCCTCCTGAATGGAGCGTCCGAAGACTTCGATTTGGGTCAACGCTGGAAATGGTGAGGGATCGTCATTTTGGATCAGCTCATGCAATTTCACCCAAGTGACCGTTCGCGGCTGGAAAGAAAACCGTTGAGGCTGGCTGCTTTTGACCGTCTGCAAGATTTCTTGACTGCCATCGGAAAACGCCAACGTGACTTGTTGCCAATAGCTATCATGGGGAAAATCCGCCCGTAACGTAAGCGCACATTGGTCGATGCGGACCTCATGACCAAAGTCGATCGTCAAAGCGGCATCTGCTTGTTGATTGATCCCCCATGAGCCATAGGGATAATTGCCATGAGACGTATTGGCAAAAATACCATCAATGGCGTTACAAGCGAAAAACGTCGCATCATCTCTTGTTTCAACATTGGCATGGGCATGCGGATAGGCACCCAAGAATTCTTTTTGATCATGAGGGTTTAAGGCGACGTTGCGGTAAGCCGCTAGTTCTTCTTTTGTTGCTACCCGCACACTCAAATAATGGCTTTTCCCAGCAAAACGGCCTTCTGGCGCGGCTTCTTTGGCATTTTCACTAAGATGTACGGGGTAGATCCACTCGTTGCCTTTGATGTACACCAAAGTAGTCGCCAGCGTTTCATCGAGTGTGACCCACACAAATTGTCCACTGCGTGAGAGCGAGACAACGATTTTATCTCCGTCCTCGTAACAATACGCTTGGGATGCCAACGTGACAAAGTCTTCCGCCGACGCTTGAAGAAGGGTAGGTTCACTTTCAGGTGTTCGTTTGCCTTTTTTTACTTGATGCTTCTGGTCATAAATCGTTAAGGAAATCTGGGTCATTGCATGTAGCTCCTCTCGTATTTTCTCCATTATAGCGATGTCGACAAAAAAATGTAACTGTTTCCAGCGGTTTTTTACTATTTTTTTACTTAAAATCGAGAAATGTAACAGTTTCCATTTCTTTATTTTACTAAATAAAGTAAAATAACAAATAAAAGGAGCTGTTTACATGAGAAACTTCCAAGAAGCATTAAGTAAGAACCCTCTTCGAACCAAAACCGATCTAGAAGAGGCCCTTGTTGATCTGGTCACTCCCGTATACGAATGTATGGCACGACAAGGAACTCCCGGGAGGGTCCACCTAGGAAATTCAGGAGCAGTGTACACCCAGGAAAAGAGTGACGTCGAAGGCTTTTTACGGACACTCTGGGGATTGGGCCCATTGTTCAGCCAAGAAGAAGCGTGCCTTCGTTACCCAAAACTTTTTCAACAAGCCAATGCCGGGATCGTTGCAGGCACCACCCCGACCTCTCAGGAGTACTGGGGAAAACTGCATGACTACGACCAATTGTTTGTGGAAATGGGTGCCCTTGCTAGCTATTTGATTTTTACCAAACCCGTCTTTTGGGATCTCCTCACACCAAGAGAGCAAACAAATCTCTTTGATTGGCTCAATCAGATCAATCAGCACACCATCCCTAAAACCAATTGGCTCTTCTTTCGGATTTTAGTTAATACCTTCTTTGAAATGGCAGCATTGCCTTTTGTAGAAACCACCCTTTTGGCTGATCAAGAAGAGATCGAGAGGTATTACTTAGCAGACGGCTGGTATTTTGATGGCTATGAAAACCAAATCGACTATTATATTCCTTTTGGGATGCAATACTACGGACTCCTTTACAGTGTTCTTACCTGTCGTTCCCAATGCCCGTATCAGTTTAGCTATCGTCAAAGAGCTGCTACGTTTGCTCAATCCTTTAAGCAGTGGTTCACGAAAACTGGTGCAGCATTGCCTTTTGGTCGTAGTCTAACGTATCGGTTTGCGCAATCAAGTTTCTTTGCTGTCGGTGCTTTCGCCGATATAGAATATGAAGGCTTCACAAAAAATGAAGGAAAATATTTACTGTTACAAAACATGCGTTACTGGTTTCGCCAACCAATCTTTACGCAAGAAGGCTTTTTAAGTATTGGCTATGCCTACCCCAACCTAAATATGGCTGAAGGCTATAACGCACCAGGATCGCCTTATTGGGCTTTCAAAAATTTCTGTGTATTGGCAATCCCAGCGGATGCTGAATTTTGGACGCTTGAGGAGCAGGTGCCAACCTTTACCACACCGGTGCGCAATCCGCATAGTCGGATGCTCTTGGTGCATAACCAAGAAGGCACAGAATTGCAAGCTTTCACTGCGGGGCAACATTCCCACGAACATGCTCACGGCAATGCCAAATACGAAAAGTTTGTCTATTCGACAACGTTTGGGTTTAGCGTACCGAAAGCAACCGTTTTATTGAAACAAGGTGCCTATGATAATACATTGGCGATCTCAGAGGGGCAGACGGATTTTAAAACAGCTTTTGGTTACGAAGCCTTTGCGATTGAAGATGACTACGTCTATAGTCGCTGGCGCCCCTACGAGCAGGTCGTCATCGAAACCTTTGTGATTCCGATGTATCCTTGGCATCTGCGTTACCATCGGATTCAAACGGATCGAAGGTTGCAACTGGTCAATGGCAGCTTTGCAGCACCAGCTGATGGTGCTGCGCTTTCTAGCAAAGAAGGCACCTTTTATCAAAGCTCGGTTGGCTGTGCCGGTATCAAAAGCTTCCCGACGCATCAAGAAGGTACCCTCTTGATGCCAGAACCCAACACGAATCTACTTTATAGTCGAACAGTCATCCCTCAAATAAGCAAAACCGTTCTCGCCGGACAACAGGAATGGCTCGTTGCGTGTTTAGGCAATGCCTTTTCTGATCAGATTCCATCTTTTGATGTCACTATCACAGCGGACAAAGTAGCAATGAGCCAAGGGGATCAGAGAAAAACCATTCAGCTTAGCTACTAGCAAAAAAATTACTGGCAAATGCTAGTAGAAAAGCTACCGAAAACACCTTTCTGATTTACGGGATTGAAGAATGTCCCCCCCAGAAGTTCGATTTCAGTCTAAGGTTTCAGCGTCGGAACATTCTGATCTCTCCGTTTCTATTGGCAAAAAGCAAAAAAATACTTGTACCACAAAACGGTGCTTCACGTATTGTGAAGTGCCGTTTTTTTGGTACAAGTGATTCATGTTTTGATCGACGATCAGTGCTTATTTCCCAAAAAGCTTTTGGAGAAACCCTTTTTTCTCAGGGGCTTCCTTTGTTTCAGTCACCTGAAGCGGTCCAGTTTCCTTCACGACTTGCTGAAAGCCACGATTGTCTTGCAGCAACAGACCGTTTAGTTCCAGGATCCCAGACAGACTGCCAATCATCCGCCGCACCTCTCCCGCACTTTTACCGAAAAAGCGCTGGTCGTCATTTGCTTCGGCTTCTTCCAAAATAACCAGCAGCTGTTGGATGCTTTGATTTTGTTCACCTAAGACGTACGACAACTGGTCAACTTCCACTGTTGTAGTGGCCGCTGACGGTACTAAATCCGTTACGAGCTTTAAGCTATCTAAATAATCCTTTAAGTCAAAAATGAACGTTTGTGCCGCTTCATTGTTCATTAATTGGCTTTGACTCAACTTACTTTGTAGCGCTTCCAATTCGTTTGAACGTTTAGAAAGTTCGCTTACGATCGTTTCTGTATCCATACGCCACCTCCTAATGACATTGTCCCGTTTTCTCTTTCATCCGTCAAGAATTCGTCGGACTTTTTTCTGCGTTTTTACCGATCAGACCTGCCTATTGCTCCTGTTGGTACTTTGTCGGTGCACAGCCATAGCGCTTCGCAAAGAGCCGATTAAAATGGTTGATGTTTTGGAACCCTGATTGAAACGCCGCCTCTCGAATCGTTAGTGTTTCGTTGCTGCGTAAATAAAAAAACTTTTGAAACCGAGCTTGCAATAAATCTTCTTTGGGCGTGGTATGAAAAAATTGTTGATAGAGCTTATAGAATTGGCTTTTACCGATGGAAAGCTCTCGGCTAAACTGGTAAAAATCCCATTGCTGTTCGCAATTGACTAACATTTTCAACCGCATCGCTTGAAACAGTTGATAGTGTTCGTTTTGTGGTTGCGGGATGCTTTCTTCAAAATTGCGTTCAAGTAAGACCAATAGGTTTGTCATATACGCCGCGATCAATTCTTCCGTGTGCCGTTGTGGCAACAAGGATTCATGATTGATCTTTTGGATCAATTTGTTGATTTGTTGAATATTTTTCGGCTGGAACAGTTGATTACAAGGGATCGCATAGGTTTCTTCGATCACCTGATCCGTTTGAAACTCAACAAAGCTATTAAAAAAATCTTCTTTGCCACGATAATCTTGATAGACGGTTGGAGGAAAAAGAATGCAGCTACCTTTTTCACTAGTTTCTTGATGACCATCTTCAAAAGTGAAAACCATTGGAGACAACGTCAACACGAAAAGATAATGCTTTAAGCCAGAGGGGCGATAAATATGATCGGAAACAGCATTGTGCATTTGAAATCCTGAATAGGTTACGTTCAACTTCTCACTCCTTCCTACTTGTCTTTAGTATAAAGAAAACGGACAAAACGTCAATAGAATAAGACAGAATGTAGTGTTTATTTTCATGGACTATCGCTAAAATGAAAGAAAAGAAAGGGGTTGCAAAATTGAAGAAAACTACGATGTATTTAGACAAACACTTTATTTTGGCACCAGTCGACGAACGGATCTACGGCTCTTTTGTGGAGCACTTAGGGCGCTGTGTGTACGAAGGGATCTATCAACCAGAAAGTCCTTTTGCCGATGAGCAAGGCTTTCGTCAAGATGTCGCTGCCTTGATCAAGCAGTTGAATGTGCCGATCGTCCGTTACCCAGGAGGCAATTTCGTCTCTGGGTATAAATGGGAAGATAGCGTCGGCCCTAAAGAGCAACGGCCAGCAAAAATCGATTTGGCCTGGCGGGTGATCGAAAGCAATCAGTTCGGCTTAAACGAATTTATGGATTGGACCAAACAAGTCAATACGGCACCGATGATGGCGATCAATCTTGGGACACGAGGAATCGAAGCAGCGAAAAACTTGATCGAATACACCAATTTAAAAGGCGGCAGCTATTATAGTGACCTCCGTCGTGCCCATGGGGTGGCCGATCCTCATGACATCAAACTTTGGTGTCTAGGCAATGAAATGGACGGTCCTTGGCAAGAAGGACATAAGACAGCCGATGAATATGGCCGGCTCGCAGAAGAAGCTGGCAAAGCGATGCGTTTGGTGGACCCAACGATCGAAACCGTCGCTTGTGGTAGTTCTTCTCTCACGATGCCGACCTTTGGCATGTGGGAAGATACAGTATTAAGTCATTGTTACGATCAAGTCGACTACATTTCCATGCACCAATATTATGGCAACCGTAACGGCGATAGCCAAGATTATCTAGCAAGCAATGTCGCAATGGATCAGTTCATCAGTCAAGTCGCAGCAATCTGTGATGCAGTGAAAGCCAAACGCCGAAGCAAGAAGACGATCAATATTTCCTTCGACGAATGGAACGTCTGGTATCACTCAAATGAACAGGATCAAAAAATTGAACCTTGGAGTCAACACCCACCACAATTAGAAGATGTCTATCACTTTGAAGATGCGTTACTCGTCGCAAGCATGATGATCACGATGCTTCATCACGCAGATCGCGTTAAAATCGCCTGCATGGCACAGCTGGTCAACGTGATCGCACCGATCATGACTTCCGATACTGCCGCTTGGAAACAAACGATTTTTTATCCCTATGAAATGATCAGCAACTATGGTCGCGGTCACGTGTTGCATAGTATCCTTCGAGGAGCTGATTTCGATAGCAGCCACGGAAAAGCTTCTTATGTGGATGCCATTGCGATCGAAAATGAAGATGACTATTTGACCTTTTTCTTAGTAAATAAGGATTTGCAGGATGCCAATGAATTCACTTGCGACTTGCGTCAATATGATTCATTGCAAATCGCTACCCATCAAGTCTTGCACCACCCAGACTTGCATGCCGTCAATACCGAAGCAACCCCGAACAACGTTGTGCCCGTCAATGGAAAAACAGCGGAATTGAATGACGGCATTTTGCGTGTCGTCTTGGAAAAACAAAGCTTCCAGATGCTACGCTTGAAGAAAAACGTCAGCAAGTAACGAGCGTATCTGTTTTAGCCAAAAAAAGCAGCAGCCTTGGTGACATCCTGAAAAAAAGAGACTTTTACGGAGTGGAGAAATCCACTCCTTTTTTATGATCCCCCTGTTCACTTGCTATTTTTCGCATTCTTAACTGATCTGGGCAAAAAGGCGGCAACTGCCAGCTTGTTTTCCAAAAAAAGAGACGACAAAAGAACACCCTGCGGCAGCTAAGATACCGCAGGGTGTTCTTGATTCATTGTTTAGCCGTTATAGGCATCAACGATGATTTGTTTCAATTCAGAGATTAGTGGTTCTTTTGGATTTGCTGTTGTACATTGGTCTTCATAAGCCAATTCAGCCATGCGATCAACTGTTGTATCTAGTGTTTGTTGAGTGACGCCTTGCGCTTTCAAGCTCATGTCGATACCCACAGATTGTCCTAATTCGTAAACAGCTGTTGCCAATGCTTCAACCAATTCAGCCGTTGTTTTGCCTTTAAGGCCTAAGAATTTCGCAATGTCTGCGTAATCTGTATCGGCACGGAAGAAGTCATATTTAGGGAACATTGCATGTTTTTGTGGGTCTTTGGCATTGTAACGGATGATGTGCGGTAAAAGAATCGCATTTGTACGTCCGTGAGGAATACCATATTCACCACCGATTTTGTGGGCTACTGAGTGACAAATACCTAGGAATGCATTGGCGAAGGCCATACCTGCCATTGTTGAGGCATTATGCATTTTTTCGCGAGATTCCATATCAGGTGTTTTCACTGATTTTTCTAAGTAGTCAAAGACTAACTTGATTGCTTGTAAGCTCAATCCACGAGTGTAATCAGATGCCATTACTGACACATAAGATTCGATCGCATGAGTCAAAACGTCCATTCCAGTGTCTGCTGTAACAGAAGCAGGTACTGACATTACGAATTGAGGGTCAACGATTGCTACATCTGGTGTCAATGCGTAATCAGCTAATGGGTACTTCACGTGTGTTTCACTGTCAGTGATAACCGCAAATGGGGTTACTTCAGAACCAGTACCAGACGTTGTTGGGATACAAACGAATTGCGTTTTTTCTGGTTTGTCGATCTTGTATGTCCGTTTACGGATATCTAAGAATTTTTGTTTCGCGCCGAAGAATGAAGTATCTGGGTGCTCATAGAACATCCACATGCCTTTGGCAGCATCCATTGCTGATCCACCACCAAGGGCGATCACTGTATCTGGTTTGAAATCAACCATCATTTTTGTTCCAGCGTAAACGGTGTTTGTTGATGGGTTTGGTTCTACGTCAGAGAAGACTTCGATTTTCACGTCATTTTTACGACGAGCAAGTACTTCACGAACCGTATCGCAATAGCCGAATTGAACCATACCAGGGTCACAAACGATCATGACACGTTCAACGTTTTCCATTTTCTCCAAGTACATTAGAGAGTTCTTTTCAAAGAAGATTTTTGGTGGCAATTTAAACCATTGCATATTATTTCTCCGTTTCGCTACAGTTTTCACGTTGATCAAGTTCACAGCAGAAACATTTCGTGATACAGAGTTTTTCCCGTATGAACCACAACCAAGTGTCAATGATGGAATCATTTCGTTGTAGATATTTCCGATACCACCTTCTGCAGATGGTGTGTTAACTAAGATACGGCAAGCTTTCATGCGTAGGCCGAAGGCTAATTGCAAGTCTTCGTTTTCAGTGTGGATCACAGCTGTATGGCCTAATCCGCCTAAATCAAGCATTGCTTCACATTTTTCGAACGCGTCTTCTGTGTTGTTTGCTTTGATCATTGCTAAAACTGGAGAAAGTTTTTCTCTTGATAGTGGGTAATCAGCACCGACACCGTCAAGTTCAGCGATCAATAATTTTGTTCCTTCTGGTACGTTGATGCCTGCTAATTTCGCGATTTCCATTGCTGAATGTCCAACGATTGCTGGATTTACGGCATATTTTCCTTCGTTCATCACGGCATCTTCAAGTTTTTGTAATTCTTTTGCTTTTACAACATATACTTGATGTGCTTCAAATTCTGCTTTCACAGAGGCATAGACTTCTTTATCAACGATCACTGCTTGTTCAGAGGCACAGATCATTCCGTTATCAAAAGTTTTTGATACGATCAAGTCATTGACTGCTCGTTTCACTTTCGCTGTTTTTTCGATATATGCAGGTACGTTCCCTGGTCCAACACCTAATGCAGGTTTACCAGTTGAGTATGCTGCTTTGACCATGCCAGCGCCACCAGTTGCTAATACGATCGCAATTCCTGGGTGGTTCATCAATAAGCCAGTCGCTTCGATTGATGGATGTTCGATCCATTGCACACAGTTTTCAGGTGCCCCAGCAGCGATGGCTGCATCACGAACGATACGTGCAGCTTCTGCTGAACATTTTTGTGCAGATGGGTGGAAAGCAAAAACGATCGGGTTACGTGTTTTCAAAGCGATCATTGCTTTAAAGATCGTTGTAGATGTTGGGTTGGTTGTTGGTGTTACCCCACAAACGACACCAACTGGTTCAGCGATTTCGATCAAGCCTTTTTGTTTGTCTTCATTGATCACGCCGACTGTTTTGTCATGTTTGATACTGTTCCAAATATATTCTGAAGCGTACATGTTTTTGATCGCTTTATCTTCATAGATACCACGGCCAGTTTCTTCTACTGCCATTTTAGCTAAAGGCATATGTTTGTCTAATGCTGCCATTGCCATTTCATGAACAATGTGGTCCACTTTTTCTTGATCAAAGCTTTCCATTTCCTTTAACGCCACATTTGCCTTCGTTGCTAAATCGTCGATCATTGCTTGTACGTCGATTGTCACTTCTTTTTCCAATGTCTTAGCCATTGTATGTCCTCCTAGTTTTTAAACATGTTTTGTTTGTTAACTACTTCACATACAGATCATACAACATCTTTTTCCGTTTGTAAATAGTTTTTGTGATTTTTTTCACAGTTTTATTAAACTCCCTTTAAATTAAGCGTTTTCATCGTTTTGCACCGCAATATTCCTTGAAAAAACTATCCTAGGCAGTAAGAAAAATGAATGTGTTATATTGAACAATATCTAAATTATTTATAAAGATTCGTGAACATGTGGCTTACTTAAAACGGACCATTCCGCAATCCGCTGCCCTTTCTCAATGAATTGTTTTTTACGTCCGTACTCACAAGCCTTCAACACTAGCGGTGAGGCATTGGCGGCGTGAAATTGTTCCAGCGGCAAAAAGACACAGCCTAACGAATCTTGTCCATCAAACTGCGGGGCATGTGAAATTGGTGTTCCTGCTGTTTCTTCGATTTGATAAAAAACACAGATATGATTGTTCATTGTTGTCTCTTTGTATCGCCAAGGATAGAGAAAATTAATTGTTCCTAATTGATGATAGCTAGTGACGGTCATGCCGGTTTCTTCTTTAAATTCTCGGCACAGCGTGTCTTCCAGCAATTCACCTGCCTCCATGCTGCCGCCTGGTAAATCATAGCGGTTTTGATAAGGTCCCGCCTTCTTTTTGATGACGGCCAAGTAGTTGCCTTGAAACAAAATTCCATATACTCCAAATGCGGTATGGTACATCTTCTCAACTCCTTTTATTGATCATATATCTTCCAGAAGCAAGAAGCAACAGATTGCCAAGTTTGGCTTAATCCGCTGCTTTTGCATTCCTAATCGATGAACCAAAAAGACTGCTGACCAATCCTCTATCGCCAGCAGTCTTCTATTAATTGCCTAATCGCCTGAAGGAAAAACCCCCGCCGATTCTTTAAATTCACGAATATCGGAAGCTGAAAGTACATTCAAGAAGGCGCATAGCAAGTGAATGGTTTGACGATAATCTTCTTTATGAATTACCAAGCGGGAAGAATGCATATAGCGGGTGGGGATCGACAGGGTCATTGCTGGGATGCCTTTCATTGCTTTATGGATATTGCAGGCATCGGTGCCGCCAACAGTCATAAAATCGTGTCGGAAAGATAGCTGCTGCTCAAAAGCGAGTTCTTCCATTTTTGCCACAAGACCGGGATTGCCGATCGTCAATGAATCAAGTACGGAAAGCACGGTCCCTCCGCCTAATGTCAATCCGCCCTGATCAAACAAGGTATCTTCAGCTGTCGTCACATCCAATGCGATCGCTAAATCCGGTTTGATTTGGTGTGCGGCCGTGCGTGCACCGCGAATACCGACTTCTTCTTGAGTTGTAGCAGCAAAATAAACATCCACTGCCAATTCTGAAGAAGCTAAGTTTTTCATTACTTCGATACAAGCTGCTACGCAAACGCGATCATCCCAAGCTTTACCCAGCAAAAAATCAGGATCATTCATTTCACGAAACATCGTATGCGGCGTGACCATATCCCCAATGGCGATCCCCAGATCTTTTACAGCTTCTGCCGAGGCCACACCGAGGTCTAAGTAAAAACGATTTGCCGGAATGACTTTGTTTTTCTCGCCTGTCGGCATACCATGAGGCGCACGGCTTCCGATGACGCCCACAAATTTCTCTCCAGATACTGTGGTGACACGCATTTCCTGTGCCGGCATGACGTGTCCCCACCATCCGCCTACCGGCAGAAGTTTTAGATAGCCCGCATCTGTGATTTCTTTTACCATAAAACCTACCTCATCCATGTGAGCAGAAAGCATGACTTTCGGTGCATTTTTCTGTGTGCTTTTTTTGACGAGGATCAGCGAACCTAAGGCATCATAGAACAAGTCATCAACATATGGCTGTGTATATGCTTTGACGATACGAGACACTTCTTTTTCCCGCCCGCCTATCCCATCAGCTTCACTTAGGGCTTTCAGAAGCTGAATATCTATTGTTTGATTTGTCATTAAAATCGTCTCCTAGCGGTTTTCTTCTTTGAAAGAACGGATTGCTTCTTCGTCAAGCTCAGTCAAAAAACGCGCCAATGCTTGCAGTGCTGTTTCATAGTCGCGGCGGGCAACGACTTGAGAAGCAGTGTTCTTGTTCCGCACAGACAAACTCGCTAACAAAATAGGACATCCGGTACGCAATTTGTTGAACCAAGCCCCATCTGATGCTTCAAAGGAAAAATAACTCTGACAGGGTAGATTCGCAGTTTGACAAACTGCTTTCAAGCGCTCCAGCGGCAAGCGATTTGGCAGAACGGTCGGATTGTAATACGTCAGCAGAAGGCCTTTACCAAAAAAACCTTGCTGATCTTCTTGTTCGTTTTGGTAATCCATTGCCTGGGCAGTATCAAGAACGATCGTAAAATCCGGTGCTGTTACATTGGCTGCTGTCTGAGCTCCTCTGGTACCGACTTGTTCCTGCACCGTACAGCCGATCATCAGATCGTAGGGCAATTTGACACTAGCAGCTGCCATTGTTTTGACTAAATCAATGGTTTGACTAACATTGATGCGCCCGTTCCAATTGGACGCAATCCATGCTTGTCCATTGCTGGTTTCTTTCATTTTCGGCGCAAAGGTCACCATGTCACCTAAAGTGATTTCCTCCGCTAAAACCGCATCTTTTGATGAAAAACCAAAATCCAACAGTACTTCATCTTTTTGACTTTTGCCATGATTGTCTTTATCGATGCCTAAAACCACCCCAAAATACTTTTCACCGCTACGGGTGATTAGCCGAACTTCTTGCCCTAGCAAGCTGTTGGCTTCGATTTTTCCCATGATGAGTCCGCGGATCAGTCCATTTGCTTCGATTTTTTTCACGAAAAAGCCTGCTTCATCCATATGAGCGCTCACCAGCACTTTAGGAGCCGCCGGTCTTTCTGATCGAATGACGGCATAAATAGATCCTAGATTATCGTAGATGATTTCATCGCAATAAGGCGCATACTTTTTTGCCAGTAATGCGGCTATCGGCTTTTCTCGTCCGGAAACACCAGGTGTATAAACGACTTCTTCTAACTGACGCATTAATTCTTCCATATTCTCGCCCTTTCTAATAGCAGTGCTGTTCAGCGAAGGCAGTGATCTCTTGGTGTGCTGCTTTCATTTGGCAAAGCGTCAGCATATCATTCATTGCCTCGGTCAATCCAGTACCGCCTTTTTTCGGCATCTTCACGATAGTGACTTGGTCTTTATATGTTTCAATTGCCTGCTGGCACTCTGGCGACATGGCGGCAACTGCTGGGATCTGTACTTTTTCTTCAATGATCTGCGCTGTTTGGGCAGCCATCTCGCCATACTTTTCATAGTTGAAACAAGGTCCACATAAGACCGCATCTGCTCCGAGTTTTTGAGCCATAGCAGCAATTTTTAGTGACGATTCTTTCGGATTTTGTAAATAATAGTCATCTCCGCAATAAATAGTGGCGAGAACATCGATTTCCTTTTGTTTCAGCAATTTCTCAAACATTTTGACTGATCCGATCGCCGTTTTTTGTCCGCCAAGCGGCTGATCACCATGCTCCTTGCCGCCTAATCCTGCTTGAATCTGATCTAATAGAAAAATAATTTTCATGGTTGCATCCTTTCTAAAGCAAATGATCGATGGAAAGATCATCAAAAGATAATTCCAAAGCGTCATTTTTGGCTTTTTCTGCTTCACGTTCTTCCTTCAGATATTGTTTGTCCAGCGTCATAATAAACGGATAATAGATCAAGCATCCAATGGCTAACAAAACAAACTGCCAGATTGAAGCTACCAGACTACCGGTACTCAAGTAGCCGGAAAAACCGATCGGAGTTGTCCATGGTAAAGATATCCCTGTTGTATAAGGAATCAATCCAAGATTCGTTACGAGAGTCGACAGCAAAAGATTGATCATCGGCACGGCAATAAAGGGAATAATGATAATTGGGTTCAATACGACCGGCAAGCCGAAAATGATTGGTTCATTGATCCCGAAAATCCCCGGCACTAGTGATAGTTTCCCTAATTCTTTGATTCGTTTTGATTTACAAAACAGCACCATGATGATGACTAGTGACAACGTCGAACCGCCGCCGCCAAAATTGGTAAAGAAGTTTGAAAATGGATCGGTAAAGATATTCGGTAACGCTTGTCCCGCTTGAAATGCATCTAGATTTTCCATCGTTAAAATACGCAAAATCGGTGAAAAGACGGAATTGGCGACTGCTGGACCATTGATGCCGAAGAACCAGAAAATCGTACATGCCAGACTGTAAATCAATTGGGCAGTCAAGGTATTGCCCGCTCCCTTGAGAGGCATTTGCAAGACATTAAAAATAAAGTCATGTACGGTACCATACGCGGTCAATCCAAATAAAATGTTGATAATAAAGAATAAAAGCATAACGAGGGCACTCGGAATCAATGCGGCAAATGATTTTGTAACAGCAGGCGGAACCCCATCTGGCATTTTGATCGTCCACCCTTTTTTCGTTGTATAGGCATAGATTTCAACAGAAAGGATCGCTGTCAGCAAGCCGACAAAAATACCGTTTGTTCCTAAATGATTGAAAGAAAGCCCGCTTATTGGGTCCGCAACGCCTTCAACTACCAATTTATTCGGCGTTAAGATCAAAAAGGCGATGACGGCAACGGCAGCTGCTTGGATTGGGTCGGTCTTCTTTTCTCTTCCGTAGGCATAGGCTGTTCCTAAGCAAGAGAAAAAACCGACC
Organism: Enterococcus sp. DIV1083b; assembly: GCF_051713705.1. Classification (NCBI taxonomy): domain Bacteria; kingdom Bacillati; phylum Bacillota; class Bacilli; order Lactobacillales; family Enterococcaceae; genus Enterococcus; species Enterococcus sp. DIV1083b. The sequence goes on along the minus strand of NZ_JBIOQJ010000001.1, from coordinate 501,725 downwards.
GTATTAAAGACAGAACCGGAAACTCTAGTCACCCATGATTCCCACCCGCTGCCAAAAAGTCCTGCCCAAAATTCTGACCATCCTGGTATCGGGAAATTGGCAAACAGCAAGAAGATCGAGCCAACGATTACCAGCGGCGTTGTGATTAAAAAACCATCGCGTACAGCGATCAAGACTTTATTTTGTCCGAGTTTGACTGCCAGAGGCATCAAAATATTTTCAATTTTATTGAACATTCCATTCTTCCTTTCATCTTGTGTCTTTCATGGTAAAGCTGGTTGATTCCTTGATCAAACTGGCGCTTTGATCCGTTCTTCATACGCCTCCAACCATTCTTTCGTGATGGGTTCGATCACGGTTGTCTGCTCAGGTCCTGGTGTTGCCATAAAAATAGCAGGCTCTTGATTGGTGGTTGCGACACTAAAGGTAAATTCTACATTGGTTGCCACCCCCCAGCGACCCTGTTTATCTAAGGCGATCAGCGAGAAGGCGCCGGCTTTGCCGTAGCGCTTCTTCAATCGCGCTTCAAAGTCGTAAACGGCTTGATCACATGCTTCTTGCGGTGCTAGCCCTTCTCCCATCAAACGGACGATTTCGTAGGAAAGGCAGCCTTTCATCAAGTCTTCCCCTAACCCTGTGGCAGCGGCACCGCCGATTTCACTATCCACATAAAAACCAGATCCAGATAAAGGTGAATCGCCAACACGACCGCTTTTTTTCATAAATAAACCAGAACTAGAGGTTCCTGCTGCCATGCTTTGGTGTTCATCCAGCGCAACTACTCCCACTGTATCGTGGCCGTCATAGGGATCGAGGTTGTTGGCAGCGATCTCTGCTTTGCGCTTTTCCCAAATGGTTTTGGCTCGCGGTGTCAGCATCTCTTTGGGCTGGAATCCTTCGGCAAGCGCATAAGCGACCGCTCCTTGGCCGATCCGAAAACTATTGAATTTTTCCTCACTTAGGCTGCGTGCCACGGAAATAGGATTTTCCACATCGACGATCCCAGCGACGGCACCAATTTTGAAGGTATCACCATCCATGAAGGCAGCGTCCATTTCCAACACGCCTTCTTCGTTTGGCAGTCCGCCATACCCCACCGATTTATAAAATGGATAATCTTCCACTGCTTTAATGGCTGTTTCTACTGCATCTTGGCAGGAGCCCTGTTGCTCTAATATTGCTTTAGCAGCGAGCACGCCATCGTGTGCCATCCGCCATGTAGCAATCATTCCCCACATAACTATCCCTCCATTTTTCATAGCGCTTTCAAGTATATTCTATACGGTATATACTAGTATGTCTATACTAAAAAAAAGAGTTTCTCAAAAAAATTGGAAAAACTCTTCTTCGTTCGTGTCTTCGCTTATTTTGTCAGTGCTTGTAAACTGCGCAAATAAATTTCAAGATTCGTCCGTAGATCGGCAACCGCCATGTACTCATCTTGGTTATGAGCGATCCCTTTTTGCCCTGGAAAAGACGGACCAAAAGCAAGGATGTTTGGCATCTTGCGGGCATAGGTTGCTCCTGTAGTCGTCACGGGGGTTGGATCATTGCCCGTTACTTGGTGATAGATCGTCGATAGCTTTTGGATTTCGGGAACATCTTTTGATCGGCAGAACCCTGGAATGCTGCGAAGGATCGTAAGTCTTGCCCCTTTTGGCAATGCCTTTTGCACCCCAGCGAGCACTTGTTCCTCCGTTACCGATACAGGATAGCGAAAGGCCACTTCTAACGCTAGTCCACTGGCGGATTTTTGGAGAACCACAGGGGTCAAGATCAATTTTCCTGAGTCGGCATCTTCTAGTACTAAATCAAGGCCTTCGCCATAGTGCTGCTGGTGAAAACTTTGGGTGATCCACTGCAAAGCTGCTTGCAATGACGGTGTCTCCGCTAGTTGCGGTGCTGCTTGCTGCGCAAGTTTTGTAATGGCATTGTCCCCTAGCTCAGGGGCATTGCTAGGGGAGCGTTTGCCTAGTGCTTCAAAGGACTGGCTGCCTACGGTTACCGATAGGTGGTCTGGCACATGATCGCGGAATTGATCGCCAGAAAACGCAGCTAACAGCTGCTGTTCTTGGACGGGCAATGGAAAATCAAGTTGCACATTGACGACACCCCGTTCGCCGTAAACCACTGGATACTTGCAGTCTGGCGTAAAACCAAAACGCGGTGGCTGCTCAACCGCTAGATAATGCGGGATATCCGACATGCCGCTTTCTTCATCTGTACCGAAAATGATCCGCAACGGTAATTGCGGTTGATGACCAAGGTCTTTCAATAATTTCATGGCAAACAAACAGCTGATGATCGGCCCTTTGTTATCTAAGATCCCTCGGCCATAAAAGTTGCCGTCTTTTTCAGTTAGTGCAAACGGTGGGTAGCTCCAGCCAGAACCTGCCGAGACGACATCCAAGTGTCCTAACACACCGATATAGTCGGTATCCGTTGGTCCCCAATGGGCATAGCCGATCGCATCATCGATGACCGTTGTTTGAAACCCGTATGCTGCGCTTTTTTCCATGACGTATGCTAACACTTCTCGTGGTCCTGTGCCATAAGGCGCATGGGGTGCCGGCTCACCTTTGACGCTTGCGATCTGCATCACTTCGCTCAAAAGCGTGAGAAATTCTGACCAATTGGCTTCAATACTTGCTGTGAGTGGATCCATTGTCTTCACCTCTAAAGGATTGATTTTATTTTTGACGCACTAATGTATTTTTGAAGGTATATTTGTCTGCTCGGTAATAGGATGTATCGTATAAGATCGGTTTGGCTGATGCGGAATAGGTCATCGAATGGACCAAAAGCATCGGTTCCTCTTGAGGCACCTGTAAAAGTTTCGCAATATCGGCAGGACTTTTCACAGCTTCCACCTCTTGATGGGAATAACCAATCTCGATGTTGGCTTCAATGACTTGATACAAAGACGACTCTAATTGAGCTTTCGTGAGTTCTGCGGTGTCTTTTTGCAGATAGCGTTTCAGTACGTAAAGATTTTCCACCGTCATCGGCTCATCATCAAAGTAACGCAAGCGCACCAAATAAACGATCGGTTCCTTGGCGTAATCGCCAAACAGCTGACCAATCTCTATCGGGAGCTCTTTGACGGTTTCGATATGCAAAACTTCCGTACGGGTCTTTTTCCCTTGGATTTTGGCGGTCTCGGTAAAACTTTGGAGCCCGCCAGAGCCGCTTTGGATCTTGGGCTGTTTCATGACATAGGTTCCTTTGCCTTTTTCTTTCACTAACAAATTCTGGCCAATCAATAGATCGATGGCTTTGCGCACCGTTAAACGGCTACACTGAAATTCCTCTGCTAAATCATAATCGGAAGGAAGCTTTTGGCTCGTCACGTACGTACCTTCATGAACCCGTTGCGCAATCTGCTGGGCAACTTCTTGAAATACTGCTTGTTTTTTCAACGTCTCTCCTACTTTCTTTCACTTTGCTACCATTCATAAAACGATCGATTGGCACTGACGCCAGAAGAAACACTGACAAATGCTTGTTCATCGATTCCTTGGATCATGCCTTCGACAGTCTTGAGTTCTCTATGGGAAATGACCAGTAATAATAGTTTTTTCTGTTGATGATCAAATCCACCTTCGACATCGTTGATGACCGTGATGCCTCGCTGCAAGGCACATTGCAACGTCGTAATGACGGGTTCTGCTTTTTCTGTAACGACCAGCAGCTGTACACGCCGCTGCTTCAGGTTGACGTAGTCGACCATCCGCCCACTGATGAAGAAGGAAATGGCACTATAAAAAGCATAAGGCCAACCAAAGATCAGCCCAGCTGCTAGCTGCAAACTGACATTGAAGCCGATAAAGAAACTGCCGATACTTCTACCAGTGGCTTTTTTCACTAAAATCCCTAAAATGTCAAGCCCACCCGTTGAAAAATCGTCGTTCAATGTCAAGCCCACCGACACCCCGTGCAGCAATCCGCCAAACACGGCACAGATCACCGGATCGGTCGTTAAAGCAATGACCGGTACTACCTTCATCATAACAGAAGACAGGACGACGGTACAAACCGTCATGATGGTAAATTCTCGATCGATTTTGACCCAAGCAACCGCTAACAATGGCGCATTAAAAAAAAGCACCAAAAGCGGGATCGAAAGCTGCAGATTCAACTGCTCATCTAAAAGCTGCGACAACAATTGCGACAAACCAGTGATCCCACTCGCATAAATATTTCCCGGCAGCCAAAAGAGATTTAGGGCAATCGACGACAGCAATGCATAGATCAAAGCAACAAGCATTCGTTTTCTATAACGTGCCATGTTTTTCCTCCTCCACTTCGCTTTTAGTATATATCATTAAGTATATACTGTCACGCAGAAAAAGCAGGCGAAATGAGGGGAAAAACAGGAACGAAGCAATGTAAAAATACGCCAAAATCAAGGAGTAAAACGTTGGTATCAAAGGTTTTTTAAGATTTTTTTAAAGCGAGTAAATCACTTGAAATTCGCTAAAAAATGAATAAAATAAAAAGTGTAAAAACAAAAGAATAAAGAAAGGATGATTCTTATGACACATGAGATTGTGCCACGCCGCTCAGATTCATACAGTATGACACCTTTTGATTTCTTTGAAGATTTTGGCCGCAGTTTTTTTGATGGGTTTCCATCGAACCTGATCAAAACCGATATTCACGAGAATGACAAGGAATTTCTCGTTGAAGCAGAACTGCCTGGCATCCCTAAAGAAAATATTCAAGTAACCTATGAAAATGGGGTTTTAACGATTACGGGACAACACCAGACGGATCATGCGACCGAAGATGAAAAAGGACGTCTGGTTCGCAGCGAGCGCAGCTTGACAAGCGTTCGGCGGCAATACCTGTTAGAAAACGTCAAAGAGGATGAAATCAAAGCCTCTTACGCTGAAGGAATTTTGAAATTGACGTTGCCAAAAGACCAAGGCAAACAAGCGTCAAAGAAACTGATTCCGATCGAGTAACCAAGGTAATCAAAGCACCGCAGCAAAACGAGCGATCTCTGTTTTGCTGCGGTGTTTGTTTTATTTTAGAAACTGTCCGACTACTAAAAAAATGCACCATCGCTTCTGAGAAAGCGACGGTGCGTTTGTGCTTATTCTTTGGTTTCGTCTTGGATGCTCGTTGCGTCTTCGACATCAGCTGGTTCGATTTGTGTTTCAACGGATGCAACAGTTCCAGGTTTCACTGTGCGGATCGCTGAACGATCAAACTCTAAGAAAATTCCTTCACAGTCGATGATCACGGTGCTTTTTTCTGTGTTGACTTCAGAAAGAACGCCGTGGAGTCCGCCGATGGTTACGACTTCATCGCCAGCTTTCATATTTTCTAAAAGATTTTTACGCTCTTGCTGTTGTTTCTTTTGTGAACGACTCATAAAGAACCACATTGCCACTAAAGCAACCAGCATAAAGAGCATTGGTAAAGATTGTGCCATTTTTTTCACCTCGATTTATTTTCTTTCCTATAAGATACTTTATCAGAATTCCTCTATTATTCCCACCATTTTAGTAGAGAATGTTAGAAATTCCTCGCATTTTCCTTGTTGAACCCATACTCTTCAATAAAATGCTCACGGAACTCCAACAAGTTGTCATCCATGATGGCTTGACGGACATTTTTCATCAGATTCAATAAGAAGTAGACATTGTGGTAAGACGTCAAACGCATACCAAAGGTTTCATCACATTTGATCAAGTGGCGGATGTACGCACGAGAATAGTTTTTACATGTATAGCAATCACATTTCTCGTCAATTGGTCGAAAGTCACGGGCATATTGCGCATTTTTCACGACTAAACGACCTTTTGAAGTCATACAGGTACCGTTTCTTGCGATCCGTGTTGGTAAAACGCAGTCGAACATATCGACTCCGCGAATCACGCCATCGATCAAGGAGTCGGCTGCCCCAACGCCCATCAGGTAACGTGGTTTGTTTTCTGGAATCCAAGGGGTCGTAAATTCCAACACGCGATTCATTTCCGCTTTTGGTTCGCCAACTGACAGGCCGCCAATGGAATACCCTGGGAAGTCCATACTGATCAAGTCTTGGGCACTTTGCTTGCGCAAGTCTTCAAAGCCTGCACCTTGAATGATCCCAAACAAGCCTTGCCGATCTGGATTGGCATGGGCTTTCAAGCCACGCTCCGCCCAGCGAGACGTCCGTTCCACCGATTTTTTGACGTAGTCATAGCTTTCATCAAATGGCGGACACTCATCAAAACTCATCATGATATCTGACCCTAATTTGTTTTGGATATCGATCGCTTTTTCAGGAGATAAAAACATTTTCGATCCATTCAAATGGTTTTTGAAATGGACACCTTCTTCGACGATGTTACGCATTTCGGCTAATGAAAAGACTTGGAAACCACCAGAATCTGTTAAGATTGGTTGATCCCAATTCATAAATTTATGTAAGCCGCCTGCTTCTGCAACAATGTCTTCTCCTGGACGTAACCACAAGTGATAGGTATTGCTTAAAATGACACCTGCACCCATTTCTTTCAACTCTTCAGGGGCAAGGGTTTTGACCGTTGCTAATGTGCCGACTGGCATGAACATTGGCGTTGGAAAGGTTCCGTGAGGCGTGATCAGTTCGCCTAAACGGGCACCGGTATGCTTTTCTTTCTTTATCAGACGATAACGAATGGCTGGTTCCGTCATTCATTTCCCTACTTTCTCTCTATACTCGATTAACTGTGCAACGCTATCTATGATAAGGGTTGCCCTTACATTTTGCAAGGAAGTTTAAAGAAACTAAGAGTATTTTCTCCTAGTCATGCGAAACATCTATTACTTTTTTTTGAAGATTTAGCGAAAGTTTGCTATCATGTTATTTATATTGAAGGGAGGTTTTTTGAAATGAAATCAAATAGAGAACTAAAAGCAGAAGCAAAAGCAATGCTGCGAGGACGCTGGAAAGACAGTGTTTTGATGTGTATTGTACCGACTTTGATCTCGATCGCTATCGCATTCGTCATTATCGTCCTTACTGTTATTCCATTGTATCAAAGCGGTATGTTCAATGATCTTGGTTCTACCGATGCAGTCAATTCCGCTAGCGGCAGTGGTGGCAGTGGCGGCGGTTTGATCAGCGGTCTATTTTCTGCCCTATTCGGTGCTGGGATCTCTTGGACTTTCCTTGATCTTTTACGCGGTAAAAAACAGTCGATCCAACCCTTTTCTGATGTCTTTCGTGGCTTCAGTGGTGCTTTCGTGTTAGGGATCATCGTCATTTATATTTTGTCGACTATTTTCACGACGTTGTGGACGTTCCTGTTTATCATTCCTGGGATCATCAAAGCTTATTCTTATTCTCAAGCATATTTTGTCTTTTATGATACCTATGAAGAAACGGGCATGCGGCCAGATTTTCTCAGCTGCATCACAGGTAGCCGTCATTTAATGAGAGGCTACAAAGGGCAACTGTTCATCCTTGATCTGAGCTTCATCGGCTGGCACATTTTGGCCATCATGACTGCAGGAATCGGCTACTTATGGCTGACACCTTACATCAGTGCAACCAAAGCAGCGTTTTATGACAATCTGCCTAAACGAGCACTTGCTTAAAAGATCGGTTCGCCGGTCTTTTTTTTTGAGGAAAACGACCTTTTTCTTTTGCAAACGCTTCCTTTTCGTGTTATAGTATACGTGTAAGGAAGGTAGCAACTCTGTTGGTGGTTTTCGTAAATATCGCAAACTCAATCTACTAAAAGTTGTTGAACGTACAAGTTTCACCTAGTACCAAACGTGTAAAGTAACAAGAAGAAAAACGTAACAAGGATCGAACATTTCCATATCGAAAAATGATACGTCTCATTTTGTATCGGAATACACGAAACATGTGTAAGTTTGTAAATGAAAACAAATTTTCGAGAAACATTGCTTTGCATGGACCACAAAAAGCGACCACCACTTATACCTTCCTCTAGTAGTAAGCTGGGCGACAAAAAAGCAGTTCTAAAAGTTGAGAAATTGTTTCAACTTAAAGAGCCGCTTACGTCGCTCAGTTTTTTTTGTTTATTTTAAGAACATCGCATCGCCAAAGCTAAAGAAGCGATACCGCTCATCGATGGCATGTTGGTAGGCAGAAAGTGTTAGGTCGCGTCCTGCAAAGGCACTGACTAACATCACTAAGGTTGATTTTGGTAAATGGAAGTTGGTAGAAAAAGCTTCCACGATTTTAAACTGATAGCCTGGCGTGATAAAAATACTCGTCCACCCACTATCGGCTTTGATTTGCCCATCAAACTTAGTCCCAATGGTTTCTAGCGTACGGATCGAAGTCGTTCCGACTGCAACGATCTTGCCGCCATTTGCCCGAACCTCGTTCAATTGCGCGGCAGCTTCTTCTGTCAAACGGTAAAATTCGCTGTGCATCTCATGATCAGCGATATTATCGACACTCACTGGACGAAACGTTCCTAAACCAACGTGCAAAGTCAGATAAACCAGCTTGACACCTTTTGCTGCGATCTGCTCTAGCAATTCTGGGGTAAAATGCAAGCCGGCAGTTGGTGCAGCAGCCGAGCCGTTTTCTTTGGCATAAACCGTTTGATAGCGGTCTGGGTCTTCTAACCGTTCTTTGATGTAAGGCGGTAACGGCATTTCGCCAAGTGATTCCAGAATCTCTAAAAAGATCCCTTTGTATTGAAAACGAATGATCCGGCCGCCGTGATCGAGCTCTTCTTCCACCACTGCCTCTAATCGTCCGTCGCCAAAGGTGATCTTCGTGCCGACTTTGGCTCTTTTGGCTGGCTTGATCAAGGTTTCCCACGTATCCCCTTCAATATTATTCAGTAAAAGGATTTCTAAATGGGCACCTGTTTCTTGTTTTTCGCCATAGATACGAGCTGGTAATACCCGCGTATCATTCATCACCAAAGCATCCCCTGGTGCCAATTCATCAATGATGTTATAGAAGTGCTTGTCCTCAAATTTGCCAGTCTCACGGTCAACCACTAATAAACGGGAACTTGAGCGATCGCTTAATGGCGTTTGGGCGATCAGTTCTTCCGGTAATTCAAAATCAAAATCTTCAGTTGTAAGCATGTTGTTCCTCTCTTTCCCTAAATTCTTCTCTATTCTAGCATGTTTTTATAAAAATTGAAAAAACAGCTTTTTATTCTGCCCTTTCTTAGAAAAAAATAAAGAGACTGCTGCCAAGGCGTTCTGCAAAAAAGCCCCCTTTTTCCCAATGAAAAATAACGGGGGATCTTTGCCGTTTCTTTTCTCTATGCATCGCTCCTTAATTTGGACTTGCTTATGGCGCTATTTTTAGTTTTGTCTATACAATTATGAAAAAAATGGGCAGATTATTTGAATAACAAGGGACTTTTCGGCATACTTAGTACAGATTCTAAGCCATTATTCAGATTGCTTAAATAAAAATAGAGGTGACATCATGATTGAGTTTCAGCAGGTATCCAAAATTTACAAAGGTGGTAAAGTCGCTGTTGAAGATGTGAATCTTTCCTTTGAAAAAGGCGAATTCATTTGCTTCATCGGGACAAGTGGTAGCGGAAAGACGACTTGTATGCGGATGATCAACCGTATGACGGATCCTTCTAAAGGAAAAATCTTGATCAATGGAAAAAGCGTTACAGAGATCAACCCAGTGGAATTACGCCGTCAAATCGGCTATGTGATCCAAAGCATCGGTTTGATGCCACACATGACGATTCGGGAAAACATCACATTGGTTCAAAAATTGTTAAAAGTCAGCCAAGAAGAACGCAACAAAACTGCCGAGCGCATGATCGACTTGGTGGAATTGCCGCGAGAAATGCTCGACCGTTACCCCAACGAATTGTCTGGGGGACAACAGCAACGGATCGGTGTTGTCCGTGCCTTGGCAGCTGACCAAGATGTCATTTTAATGGATGAGCCTTTTGGCGCACTAGACCCAATCACTCGTGATTCCCTACAAGATTTGGTCAAAGACTTGCAAGAACGGCTTGGAAAAACCGTCGTCTTCGTTACCCATGATATGGATGAAGCATTGAAACTTGCTAGCCGCATCGTGATCATGAGTGAAGGAAAAGTCATTCAATTTGATACACCAGAAAATATTCTGCAACACCCAGCAACACCGTTTGTGGAAGAATTGATCGGTGAAGACCGCTTGTTGCAAGCAAAACCTGACACGACGCCAGTCAAAGACGTGATGTTGAATACCCCGATCGCTATCACACCAGAAAAATCCTTACAAGAAGCGATTCACTTGATGCGGGAAAAACGGGTCGATACCTTGCTGGTTACCGACAATAGCAACGTGCTAAAAGGCTACATCGATGTCGAATCCATCGACCGCAACCGTGGCAAAGTTACTAGTGTCGGCGATATCTTGAACAAAGATGTCTTTTTCGTTCGTGAAACCGCCTTGTTGCGGGATACCTTGCAACGCATTTTAAAACGCGGCTTAAAATATGTGCCGGTAGTAGATGCCGACAAACATTTAGTCGGGATTTTGACCCGTGCTTCCTTAGTTGATATCGTTTATGACGTGATTTGGGGCGATGAGCCATCGATCATGGAAGCCATTGAGTCGGCGAAACCTGAAGAAACTGAGGAGGTCTAGCGCATGCAAAGCTTCTTTAATGAATATGGCGGCCAATTGGTCACCAAAAGTCTCGAACATTTGTATATCTCCTTTGCGGCTTTGCTCTTAGGGATTCTTGTTGCTGTACCGATCGGTGTGATCTTGACCCGTTTCCCCAAAGCAGCAACGGTCGTGATCGGCATCACCAGTGCGTTGCAAACCGTGCCTTCTTTGGCGCTATTGGCATTGATGATCCCGATTTTAGGTGTCGGAAAAGTCCCTGCTATCGTCGCTCTTTTCATTTATTCCTTGTTGCCGATTTTGCGAAATACCTACATTGGAATGAAAAAAGTCGATTGGAATTACCGCGATGTTGCCAAAGGGATGGGGATGACCAACTTACAGTCGATCATCAGTGTGGAATTACCTCTAGCGATCCCGACGATCATGGCAGGGATCCGCTTATCGGCCGTGTATGTTTTAGCTTGGGCTACCTTGGCTTCTTACATTGGTGCCGGTGGGCTTGGTGATTTGATCTTTAGCGGACTAAACAATTACCAACCGCCTTTGATTTTTGCTGGAACGATTCCAGTGACGATCTTTGCTTTATTAGCTGACTGGTTATTGGGTTTGTTAGAAAACAAACTGACACCAGCTGCCTTAAGGGGGGATGCGTAATGAAAAAAACTTCAAAATTAGCGCTGTTGTTTTCCTTAAGTGTCGCTTTACTGTCCGGCTGTTCTTTTCCCGGTTTAGCCTCGACTTCTGATGAGAATACCGTGGCGATCACAGGTGGGATCACTTCCGAAGCCCAAATTCTTGGCGCAGTGGTTGCAGGTATGGTCGAACACTATACGGATAAAAACACAACCGTCATTAACAACTTAGCAACAACGACCATCAATCACCAAGCGATGATGAATGGCGATGCGTCGATCTCAGCTGCCCGCTACACAGGAACTGACTTGACCACGACGTTAGGGTTGGAACCAGAATCTGATCCGCAAGCCGCCTTTGACAAAGTCAAATCAGAATTTGAGCAACGGTACCAACAGACTTGGTTCCCTTCTTACGGCTTTGATAACACGTATGTCTTTCTTGTCAGAAAAGATACTGCCGAAGAATACGGATTGGAAAAAGTCAGTGACTTGAAAGATGTCGCAGATCAATTGGTTGCAGGGGTCGATACCGCGTGGATCACACGGGTCGGCGATGGGTACGATGGCTTCCAGAAAGCCTATGGATTCTCTTTCCAAAACATCCTACCGATGCAGATCGGTCTCGTCTATGATGCTGTTGATAACGGAAAAATGGATATCGTTTTAGGGTACTCAACCGACGGCCGGATCGGCAGTTACGATCTCGTGATGCTAGAAGACGATCTAAACTTCTTCCCGCCTTATGATGCCGCACCGATCGTCGATGACAAATTATTGAAAGAAACACCTGAAATCGGCGATGCCCTGAACAAATTAGCAGGCAAAATTGATACCGAAAAAATGCAAGAATTGAATTACCAAGTGGATAATGACCTTCTAGAACCAACGGTAGTTGCCGAACGTTTCTTAGAAGAAAATAATTACTTCGAAGGAGAGTGACGAAATGGCAGACATGAATTTATTCCAACAATTTCTTTTCTATTTTCAAGAAAATGGCGGCTATGTTTTTGCCCAGTTCATTCGTCACTTCTTGATTTCAATCTACGGGGTACTTTTTGCCTCGATCGTCGGGATTCCAATCGGGATCTTGATTTCTAAAAAAATGCGTTTGGCAGATTGGGTGATTCGTTTCGCCAATATCATCCAGACGATTCCATCTTTAGCGATGATCTCGATTTTAATGATCGGCATGGGCTTAGGTGTGAATGTCGTGATTTTAACGATTTTCCTTTATTCTTTGTTACCGATCATCAAAAATACCTATACCGGCATGCGCCAAGTCGACCGCAATACGTTAGATGTCGGCAAAGGGATGGGGATGACTAGCTGGCAGCGATTGTATATGATCGAATTGCCATTGTCTGTTTCGGTGATCATGGCAGGGATTCGAAACGCCTTAGTCGTGGCGATCGGTATCACCGCTATTGGCGCTTTCGTTGGTGCTGGTGGACTGGGGGACATCATCATCCGTGGAACCAATGCGACGGATGGTGCATCGATCATCTTAGCCGGTGCTTTACCAACTGCCTTGATGGCGATCATTACGGATCTTGGGTTAAGCTTTATTGAACGCCGCTTAGATCCAGCCAGCCGTACTTCACGCTAAACTTATTGGGAAAAAGCAAAAACCGTTGTGACCATTTATTGGTCGCAACGGCTTTTTTGGTTCGGTCATTTTTCAGGAAAGTATCGCTTCAGCCGCTTCCCTTCTTAGGGTTAACGCCCTGCTCTTTTTTGCTATTTATCCATTCCGTATACTTCGACTTCATAGATTCGGGCTGCTGAGTCTGCTCCTTGTGTTGGTTTATCGATACTGATTTTTACATATTGCACCTTCTTGACGGCAAACGTATTGGTGCTATTGCCCGCTTCATTTTTCAACGTTCGTGAAACTGGCTCATAGTCTTTGCCATCTTCACTGACGAGCACCGTATACGCCCGCGTATTCATGTCTGGGCCTTCTCCACCAGCTTCCGCATGGGCGAGGCGTACTTCACTGACCGTTTGTGGTCGACCGAGATCGATCATCAACTCATGAGGCGCATTGCCTGTCGCACACCACTTCGTACTCAAATCACCATCCAGGGCAAAAGCTGGTGCTTCGGCATCATTGACAAACGATGAAGCAGTTGCTTCGGTATCTTTTGAAAGCAGCAGCAACTCTTTTGGCGCATCAGCAGAAATCGTGATCAATCCCGCCATTTCCAGAGGGGTCTCTCCTGCTTCGTTTTTGGCAACAAGCGTGACTTTGTAGGTACCTGGTTCCGAATAGGTCACTTGGGGATTTTCTTCTGTACTGCTGGTGATATCGCCGCCTTCAAACGTCCATTCAAATGCTTCGGTATTCGCAGATGAGGTATTCGTGAAGGTGATCGTTTCCCCCGGTGCCGCTAAGGTTTTAGAGGCTGTAAAGGCTGCTTTTGGCAGCTGATTGTTCGGCCAAGTGATCTCCACCGTATCGGATAGCTTGCCGCGATTGCCATAGCGATCCACTGCCACCACCGCGAACTTGGTTTTCGTCCCTTTTGGTCGTTCAACGGCATTCAAATAGTGGTTGGTTGCTGGCGTAGCTGCTAAGAAAGAGCGTGAGCCGTCATCGTTCAATTGGTAGACCTCATAAACGGCAGCTGTCTTGTCCTTGGCAGCTTCCCACGTTAAACGGACACCCGCATAGTTGCCCTCTTCTTCATCAAAGAGCACATCCTCAACCGTCAATGCTTCGGCAGCGAATTTCTCCGCTTTCTGATCTCCGATCGTTAATTGCCCTAAATTCAATTCATAGACATCACTGGTTTCTTTCGTGGTTATGTCATAACCGATCGCTGTCACTTCCCCTTTGATGTCTTTCAATGAGTAAGTGATCGTCGTCCAGTCTGTTGCGACCTCTTTGTCTCCTTTGATCGTTTGTGTTGAACCATCAGCTAAAGTCACGACCAAATCAAGAGCTGTCGGTACCGTTGCTTTGACAGTCGTCGTCAGCTTCGTCTTTTTCGTCACAGGAAATGCTGTCTGATACAATGCCATGTGACTGGTACTGCCTTTTGTCATCTGTCCACGTAGTTTCAATGCATTTCCGCCATTATAGGCATCCGCATAATTGATTGATACAGCCAGATCATTGTCTTTTCCATGGTCAAAGACCCAACGATAGGTCGGCAAAACAGCTTGCAAGCTTCGGTTGTTCCAATTGCGGCTGGACACTTTTTCTCCCTCGATAAAATAGTTGTAGCCATTCCCCAGACTAAAATTCGTCACAAAAGGCAGCTCTGTGATAGCGGTCTGTTCCAGGGCATAGGTGGAGATCCCAGGCCACTCTGTCGCTTCTGGCAGCTGGCTTTCCCGAGGATCGCCTGTGTTATTGACCCAAAAAGCATTCTCTTTGCTTTGGAAATCATCCGGCGTACTAGCAGAAGAATAGGTCCAGCTTGGCACATACAGGCCTAATGAGGTATAAGGAATGCCTTTTTCATCCGTAAACAGATCCCAGCGTACAGGCGTTGAATAACCATTTTCTTGCACATCGATCCCAGCAAAAAGATCGTAAGGATCGACACCGATTTCACGGGCTTTTTCATTGGAGGCCTTCAACAGCTCTTTGTCCGCCAGTTTGTCAGTGGTCCACCAGAAATTCAAGAACATACTATCTGCCAATGGGTTCATCTCTGCATCCACCAAATAGGCTTTGTTCTTATCCGTCAAAGCGTTTTGCCAATCCATTTTCCCATCACTCGTCATGGAATCATACCACATGATCTCTAAATGCTCGTCGGCTTGTTCTTTGAATTGGGCGATCAGTTCTTGCATCGCTTTGGCGTGGCTTTCATTTAGTCCTTTACCATCAGCCCCCGATTGTTCGACACCTTCCGCTGCATCATCAAAACTAGTGACCGCCGTATCGGTTTCTTGATTGATGAACCAGCCATCAAAGCCATACGTATTGGCAACTTCGATCATTTTTTCTACGATCGGAAAGTTGCCGTCCTCATCCTTAGCTAAAAACGTATCTAGCCATTCCAACTTCCCACCATGGGCAGTTTGTGGAAAGAAGATCGTTCCTAAAACCGGCACGCCATTCCTATGAGCAGCATCTGTCACATCAGGACTTGGTGGTACGATGATCCCTTCGCCAGAAGAGCCGCCCCAATAAACCAATTGATCGATGTATTGCCAATAAGAAAAGACATTGGCATCAAAGGTATTGATCCCACGTGGTGCATTGCCGCTCGTACTGCTATTCATGATCGAAAGCGCCACGACTTTGGTTTCTGCCGTTTGCGTGTCATTCATCTTCGGCAACGTCTCTTTAGCTGCCCGCTGCGCTAATGGAACAACGCTGGTATTGTATTTCGCATCTGGATCTTTTTCAAAAGACCATGCCAACAAATCCTCTGGGAACCAATAAGACGACTCCGGTTGATTGTCCATCGCTTTTTCCAACGTACTTTTGGCTGTTTCTTGGTAAACGACTTTTCCAGTTGTCTTCGCCTCACTTTGGGTGCAGCCGCCGATTGCCGTTGCCGCTGCTAATACCAACAAAGATGCGCCAACTTTACTGATTTTCCTTGTCACACTTCTTCCTCCTTGTTTTACATAAATCCGCCAACATTCCTACACTAAAACGATAACGCTTTCAAAGATAGGAATATAGGAACAAATTAAAGAAATCATGCAACAAATCCAAGAAGGTTGAGTTTAGAAAAAAAAAGAGCCTCCTTTTTGGGAAGCTCTTTTGTGATTTTATTTCTTTTAGACGATAAAAAAACGTTTAGTTTCAGCATAGAATGCGCATCTGCCAGTATTATTAATCATCAAACTTGTTCCCACATTCCTGCAGGACAGTTTTTCTTAGCTAAATTTGCGCGAAACCGATAAAAGCAGCCGCATTTGGTACAGGTATGATTCAATCGCAATGGACAAGTCTCACAAACAGCGATTCTCCTACTGACGATCTCCGGCGAAGCCAAGTCGCTTTCTAAAGAAAGTTGTTCTGCAATCAAGGATTCAATGTCTTCCTGTGCTGCTGCAGCAGCATCTTTCACTTCGCATCCTTTACAAGTCATGGGATCAGACTGTCAATGAGATCGTTAGAACACTCATTGCTGGCACCCGCAAGCTGACTTTGTTCTCTTCAACATCGTAAGCGGTGAAGTCTTGGATCACCACATCTTCAGGATGATCAAAATCATTGTGTGCGTTCATTTTGTCCCCCACGATATAACGAGCTTCTTTCACTTCATTGATCGCTGTTTCCAGGGAGAAGGTTAATTCTTCCGTGCCTTGGGTAGCAAAATTACAAACCGATAGATGGATCGTATCCTCTTTTTTCGAAATCGTATACGTAATGGTATCACTGCTAGTTCCATGGCTATCAATGGTTTCAGCATCTTGATGGACTTTGTACAAATCAAAGACATGATAGCTTGGGGTTTTCACCATTTGTTCGCCATCTGTCAAAATCATCGCTTGCAGGACGTTGACGGTTTGTGCGATATTTGCCATATGCACTCGCTTGGCATGTTTATGGAAAATATTCAAGGTGATCGCTGCGACCATGGCATCACGAATCGTATTTTGTTGGTATAAGAAGCCTGGATTCGTCCCAGGTTCTGCTGAGAACCAAGTGCCCCATTCATCAACAATGATTCCCACACGCTGTTCTGGGTCATACTGGTCCATGATCGCGCTGTGGCGGGTCAATAATTCATCCATGTAGGCTGCTTTTTCACAGGTCACTTGCCACTCTGCCTCATCAAATTCCAAGGCGCTCCCTTTTTCTTCCCAGCCCTGCGGATGAACGTAGTAGTGCAAGCTTAGGCCGTCCATCAACCAATGGGCGTTTTTCATCAGCGTTTCTGTCCAATGATAGTCTGCGACATTCGCTCCGCCAGCAACTTTGTAGATTTTTTTGTCACCGTATTGGCGGACATAGGTTTGATAGCGGCGATACAGATCCGCATAGTACTCTGGCCGCATATTGCCGCCGCAGCCCCAGTTTTCGTTTCCTACACCAAAGAATTTCATTTCCCACGCATCTTCATGGCCATTTTCTCTGCGAAGATCAGCCATCGGAGAAATGCCATCCATCGTGATGTATTCCACCCATTCCGACATTTCTTGCACCGTTCCGCTGCCGACATTGCCGTTGACATACGCGTCACATTCCAGCTGCTTGATCAATTCAAAAAATTCATGGGTCCCGAAATGATTGTTTTCAGTCACGCCGCCCCAGTGAGTGTTGACCATCGTTTTGCGGTTTTCTTTAGGACCAATCCCGTCTTTCCAGTGGTATTCATCGGCGAAGCAGCCGCCAGGCCAACGCAGCACAGGGATTTGAATGTTTTTCAGTGCTTCAACCACATCGATCCGCATCCCATTTTTATTTGGGATCTGCGAATCTTCTCCAACGTATAATCCTTCATAGATACAACGGCCTAGATGCTCTGCAAAATGACCGTAGATATATTTGCTAATCGTTGTTCCTGATTTTGTGTTTTGAATATTAATCGTCATTGTTATACTCCTATTCTTTGATTCCCCAAATGGACTCATTATTATCGCCAATCGTTGAGAACGTTAATTTTTGCTGCTCAAACTCTGTTATTTCCTGAGTTAATAAAATTCCTTTGAAGGTCGCTTCTTCAAAAGTCAATGCCAAGTATCCCGCATCGTACGTCCAAGTTCCGGTCAGGTCACCAGTAACGCTTCCATCTTTTTGAAGCTCGATTGTCTGCGTTTTTAGCATGGTCGTTCCATTGTCGGTACCATGGTTAATGATTTCATAGCGCCCGATAATGTCATCTTCTGTCAAAGCATCCGCTACTTGTTCATTGCCTCGATACTCGTAGGGTGCTGGAACTGGCCAGCCTTCCTCATTCATATACATTCTGTTGACCCGCACTTCATGGGCTTCGGTTCCATTGTTAAAGCGCGTATGGTACACCAAGGACCACTGACCATTCTCATCGATGATCGCCGAATTGTGTCCCGCTGCTCGATACCCCATTTGTTGAAACGAGAATTGGTAGTTTCCAATCAATTTGATGCCGTAGTTTGAATTTTGGTCCCCTTGTTCTAAGATTGGGCTATTTCCTTGGGCATCAAGGTAAGGTCCTTCTGGTTTTTCAGCGCGAAACAGTCGCATATTGTAACCACCTTTTGCTGCTAAACCACCGTAAGTGACGAATAGGTAATAATAATCGGTTTCCTCATCATATACAATATAGGGACCTTCTCCTGATTGATGATAGCCGCCAAAAAGCTTGATCCCGAAATAGCGATCAATGATACGCCCATCTTCCGTCGTGCTATCTTCCCCAGGATACATTGGTTTTCCAGTGGCTGGATCAACTTCCAATAAAAAGATACCGCCAGACCAAGAACCATAGGTCATCCATAGTTTCCCTTCTTCATCATAAAACAACGCTGGATCAATGGCGTTTGGTGCATAATCGGTGTTATACGTCAGACCATCTTCGATCGCCCAGTTTTCACTGAACCCACTGATTTTCCCCTCTTTGATCAATTTGGCCAAATGGGTATTTTGATAGTTGGTATTGCGTTCACTACCATCTGTCGAATCTTTTTCTGTAAAGCCAGAATAGATCACGGTATCCGCATAGCTATAGGGTCCTTCGATCGTTTTAGCTACGGCCAATCCAATCGCTGAACGCCGCCAAGTAGAACTAGCTGAGTAGTAGAGCATGTAGGCTCCTTTGTCTCCATTTGACCATTCATAATCAGCATTCCAAATGACATCTGGTGCCCAAAGGCTGTAACCACCTTGTGAATCGGCATCATCATAGCCTGCCCATTCAAAAGTCTCAGCTAGATTTTCTTTTGTGTTACCATAGATCATATTGTCTTCCATTGATTCATATTCGTGAGTGAAAGGCACTTCCCAAGTTTGTAAATCTTCTGTTTTCGCTTGGGCGAGATGCGAACCAAATACGTAAAACAGCTCTTGGTCACCAACATGAATAGAAGTAATCGATGGGTCATGAATCGACACTCGATTTTTTGTCGTTGTTTCCCACTCCTTTTGTGAAAGTTGCTCAGCAGCATCTCCTGTTTGACAGCCAGCAAGAAATAAACTAGTAAAAAAAACGGACATGGTTAAACAGAGCATTTTTCTTTTTGTATTCATTTTTTCCCTCTCTTTTATCTATCCTTTGACTACACCGGGTTCGCCAAAATCAGGTAATCCATTTTTTTTCCAAGTAAACGGTTGGACATACGCATGTCGATTGGGATTTTCTAAAGGATTACTGTAATCATTTTTTTCTGGTCTTGCATGATACACTAAGATCTCTTGTTCCCCCTCCTCATCGACTGTAAAGGAGTTATGTCCTGGTCCGTATAGGGAATTTTGTTCAGAACTTGAAAAGACTGGTTCCTTCAACTTATGCCAAGAATACCCATTCAATAAATCACTATCCTCATCTGCCCACAACAGTCCCATCGCGTAGTTTTCATCCGTCGCACTGGCTGAATAAGTAATGATCACTTTTCCATTTCTAATCAAAGCAGCTGGTGCCTCGTTCACTTTGAAGCCAATTTTTTCCCATTCATAATAAGGAATGCTCAGCAGAATCTGCTTTCCTTTCAATGTCCAAGGATTTTCCATCTCTGATAAATAAAGATTGGAATTGCCTGGAATGTTTGGATCTGCTTGTGCCCAGACATAATACAATCGGTTCCTGTGTTCAAATACCGTAGCATCTAAACTGAAACTCTCAAATTGCGTCTTGATCTGTCCTTTTTCTACCCACTCGCCTGCAAAGGGATCTTCATTCGCATTTTCGATCGCAAACATCCGATGAT
This sequence comes from Enterococcus sp. DIV1083b, assembly GCF_051713705.1. Lineage (NCBI taxonomy): Bacteria > Bacillati > Bacillota > Bacilli > Lactobacillales > Enterococcaceae > Enterococcus > Enterococcus sp. DIV1083b. The sequence goes on along the minus strand of NZ_JBIOQJ010000001.1, from coordinate 481,700 downwards.
GATGCTGATCATTTCTGACTTCTCCATGATCTGCAGCAGCAAAATAGATGTACCATTTTCCTTGAATAAAATGAATCTCTGGTGCCCAAATCAGTTCACTCATGGGGCCTTCGGCATGAGCCGTCCAGATGACTTTTACTTCACCGTCAGCCAGTCCTTTCAAGGTTTTTGCGCGTCTTAATTCGATTTCCTGATACCCTGGTTTTGATCCAGTGAAGTAATAATATCCATCGGTATGCTTGTATATCCATGGGTCTGCTCGTTCTAATACAATCGGTTCCAAATAATTTTCTGCCATAAATTCTACACCTTCTTAAATAATTCCGTTTTCCGTTTTTAGTATTTTTATTGCTTTGTTTTTAGACATATACATCGTCGTAGCTAGTAAATAGAGGACAACACCGATCACATCATAGATGATCAAATGGATGATGACACAGGCGATCATCCAACGTATCGTTCCTTTGTTTATTTGTTTGTCTCGCATATTCTTCGCGTTGATCCAACTGATAACGCCCATCAAAATCGTCGCTAACGCAACGATCATAACTACCTTCGATATCATTCCTACCAGACTTGACTGCAAGTATTCATACTGATTTTGATTTTGAAATGCTGCGATCCCTTGTTCTTCAAACCAAGGATAATACCCAAACATCGTTACAAGACCAATACAGACATCCCAGACCGCACTGGCACGTAGTAAATTTCTTTCCAATTTTCGATTCATGATCTTCACTATCCTTTTATTCCTGCATTTAAGTTCATAGATTCAATGAAGTATTTTTGAGCAAATAGAAACAGCATGACGGTGGGAATGATCGCAATCAATGCCGAGCCCATCAATTGACCAATCATTCGGTAGTTGCCATAAATGTCTTGTAGTAATAGCAAACCGGCTGTGATCGGCATTTTACTAACATCCGTATACACGATCACTGGCCACAAGAAATCATTCCATGAACCTGTGAAAGAAAAGAGGCCTGCAACGATCAACACAGGTTTGATCAAAGGAACGATGATCTCTGCAAAAATTGTAAATTCATCTGCACCATCCATTCGTGCTGACTCGTCAAATTCAAGCGGGATACCTTTCATAAACTGTCGCACAAGAAAGATATTTCCCATTCCTGCTAAGCCTGGAATGATCATGGCAAGAGAAGAGTTGACCCAGCCGAAGGTTTCAATGATTTTGTAAGACGGGATCAAATTCACTACACCGGGAAACATCGAGATCCCCATCAAAAGATAAAAGATACGATCACGGTATTTAAACCGCATTCTGCCATAGCCATAAGCGGTCACTGAAACAACGATCACAACTAAAACAGTGTGCGTGACTGCGATAAACATTGAATTCCATAACCACTGCATAATTGGTGCAGTAGACGTATTAGTCAAAATCGCTACATAGTTATCTAATATCCAGTTTACGGGTAATAAACGAAACCCAGTGGAGACGATTTCGGTTTGAGAACGAAAAGAAGTGGCGAAGCTAAAAATCAATGGAATAACCCAGATGATACATAAAACGATCAGAAACAAATATGCGATGACCATACTAGGTATATGTTTCTTTTGTGTATTCATTTTTTTGCCCCCTTAAGTATTGCTTCTATCTAAAAGAAAATATTGAAATACGGACACACACATAATGATCAATCCTAAGATGACTGCCATTGCCGAAGCCATTCCTGCAATTGATTCTCCTTGACTAAAAGCCAGTGAGCGGATATACATCATCAATACAGTCGTGCTTTGGTTTGGACCTCCACCTGTCATCATCAAAGGCTGTGCAAAGACATTAAATGCTCCAGCAGTTGTCATCACGATCGTATATAATAGTGGAAAGCGAATAGATGGCAAGGTCACATTCAAGAATTTTTGGAATGCTCCCGCTCCGTCGATCTCTGCCGCTTCATAAAGGTCTTCATTGACACCCGCTAAAGCTGAGCGATAAATGATCATGTTACCACCGATCGCTCCCCAAATGCTGACAACAAAAATTAAGATCCAAGCATAGGGTTGTCGCGAAGCCCAAGAGAAATCGAACCCAAAAATATTATTGACGGCACCTAATCGAGAGTGGAAAATCAATGACCAAATCAAAGAACCTGCTGAAACAGAGATAAGACCTGGAATATATAGAATTGCTTGAAAAAGTCCTTTCAGCTTCACTTTTTTATGTTGCAATGCAGCTGCAATCATCAGTGGAATGATGATTTGTAACGGCACCATGATCAAAACGAAAATAAAGGTATTTTTCAAACCATTCCAAAATTGGGTATAAAACGTCGAGGAACTATCAAACAATAATGTTTTATAGTTGTTAAAACCGACCCAGACTGGATCAGAGATCAAATTCCATTGCGTAAATGAAGCATAAATACCATAGATCGTTGGAATACATACAAAAATAATAAAGAGTACCATGTGTGGTCCAATGAATGCGATCGATGCCCAGTTAATGCTCTTTTTTTTCATTCCTTTCATTCCCTTCTAAAAATTGGAAAAGGGGATAGAATTATCCCCCCTTCACTTATCTAGCTACTTCTGCAATCTTATCTTCGACATATTGTTGCATCGTTTCTAATCCTTCATCCATATCTAATTCACCGTAAGCGATATCTGTACTATAAACATCTAATGCTTCTAAGACATAAGAGAAATAAACGTAGTCAAAGATGTAAAGTGTTTCTTCTTCCTCTGGTGTAGAAGTAAAGAATGATTGTGGGTATTGTTGGTAATCATCACTTTCTAAAATATCTTTACTTGCAACGATTTGACCGGCTTTTGCCCATTCGATCGAGTTTGTACGAACGAATTCTAAAAATTGTGCGATTACTTCTTCTTTTTCTTCTGTTCTGCTTTCACTCTTCAACATGCCAAACATATGAGAAGCTGCTCGGTTGGTTGCGATGTCATCTGAAGTCGAATAAATATTTGTTACGCCCCAATTCAAGCCCTCAACCGCATCATGAGCGGTAGAAGTCCAAGTACCATCTGTTGATAAGAGTACGTTTCCGCCTTGGAACATCAAATACCCATCTTCTCCATAAGGTGTCATCAGGCCTGCATCTGTTAACGCTTTAATTCTTTCTAACGCTTCTTTCATTTCTGGCGTATTCACCGTCGGGTTCCCAGCATCGTCTGAAATCGCGCCGCCTAAGTTACGGATTTGCGCTAAGATAACCCAAGAAAGTAACGCATTATTTACGACATAATCGCCTTCTTCCATCTGCCCTGCTAATGACATCATTTCATCAAACGTCACGATGTTATCGTCTAACCAAGAAGTGACATTGTATTTTTCTAAAAGATCTTGATTGTAATACATGGCACTGGCATGGATATCTAATGGGATCGTATATTGAGTATCGCCGATTTTCCCTGCATTCCACGCCGTATCTAAATAATTGCTTTCTTCTAACTCAGGTTGATAAGAAACCAGACGATCAACCGGATCAATAATATCGGAATTGACAAATTCCTCTACTTTATAAGAATGCATCAAAGTCAAATCTGGAATCCCACTTTTAGAACTTACAACCGTACTTAATTTAGTGTACATATCAGACGTGATCACATGATTGATTGTATAATCGGAACCTGATTGTTCATTGAATTCATTTACGATCTGATCCATATAAGCGCCATCATCACCAGTAAGGGGTGACCAAAAATTAATCGTGTATTTTTCTTTTTCCGCTGCCTGATAACGATTAAAACCAATAAGGGCAACTGCAACGACTGCAACTAAAGCACCAATAATAATAAGTTTCTTCTTCATGTTTTTCCCTCTTTCATAGAAATTGAATTTTGGTCTTTGAAGCCGAACACGCCTATCCTCCTTCTCTTATTTGCTATCCCAGCATTTATAATTGCATTATTCATTTCTAGCGTTTGCAAACACTTTCAATTTACAAATAAATCATAACTTGATTTGTAATCGCTGTCAACAATATTTTGATTAATTTATTTAGGATAATATCTATATTAATTAATAAATATATTAATAACTAGCGAAATAAACAACGCTATTTACACAAATTAGCAAATATGTTAACATTCAAGTAAATCAAACAGTTTAAGCGGAGGTGACACGATGCAATTAGAAATCAATCAAGAAGCATTGCCTGTCTATGAGGCACTTGCCAGTAACGTGCGAATCAAAATCATTCAATTGCTGGCTAAAAACAAGATGAATGTCAAAGAGTTGGCACAGGAGTTGGGCTTAAGCAGCGCCATCATTACGATGCACATCAAAAAATTAGAAGAAGCCAAAATCATCAAAACAGAGCGTGTGGGGCAAAAAAAGATTTCCAGTTTGAGAGTGGATCATATCGATATCAACTTTCCTGAGAAAATCTTTAATGCCTTTGATACGAAAGAAACGGCGATACCGATCGGTCATTATACAAATTATTCGGTAGAACCAACGTGCGGGCTTGCTACTTCAGCTGATTTTGTGGGAATGGTGGATGAACCGAAGTTTTTCATGGATCCTCGACGAATGGATGCCCGCATCTTGTGGTTTACGAAAGGATTTGTTGAATACCAATCGCCAAACTTCTTAGCAAGAGAAGAAAAACTGGAAATGATGGAGATTTCAATGGAAGTTTCGTCTGAATTTCCTTTTTCCAATAACAACTGGCCGTCAGACATCACCTTCAGCTTAAATGGTGTGGAGCTTGGTACATGGACTAGCCCAGGGGATTTTGCAGATATTCGCGGCAAGTATACACCGGATTGGTATCCAGACAATCTCAATCAGTACGGGTTATTGAAGACGATCCGCATCATGGATCACGGAACTTACATGGAAGGTGTTCCTCTTTCCGACATTACGATCAAGGATATACCTGCCTACGAAGATACGTGGCACTTAAAAGTGGAAGTCAAAGAAGATGCCGAGCATGTCGGTGGTTGTACCCTCTTTGGCAAAGGGTTTGGGAATTACGATCAGGATATCAAACTGAAAATGTTTTATAGCTAAAAAAAAACGCTAGTCTTAGCGGCTGATCCAAACATTTCTTTTGGGAATCAGGTCGCTAAACTAGCGTTTTTGTTATTTCTTCAAATGGTAACTGTACGTACTTACAATGATGTTCTCACGCCAAGAGAGTCTGAAACGCAAGCGCAGGCTTGTTTGGTTGTGCAAAATATTTTGCCAGCGACGTCTTGGGACAAACTGTGGAATGATGACGGTCGTTGTGTAATTGTGTTTGGCTGCATTGCGGCTGACTAGATCCACATAACGCAAGATGGGATTTTCAATCGAACGATACGAAGAATGAACGACGGAGAAACGCACGTCTGGGAATTTTTGCTTAAATTCTTGTTCGATCTCTTTTTCTTTCTTCACATCTTCATCCAACGAGACGTGCATCGCCACGACATAATCACCAATCGATTGGGCATAGTTCAATGCGCCGATATTTACTCGGGTAACATTTCCGACGAGAACGATCACGGTATTTCCTTCATAGACATGCAGTGCTTCTTGTTTTTCCAATCGCAGCTGTTCTGCGACTTTTTTATAATGATCATGGATCTTGTAAAAGATATACAAGAGGATCGGCATGATAATGAAAAATGGCCAAATATCGCCTAAGCGATACATGAACAAGATGGCAATGATCGCAAAAGAAATCAAAGCCCCAATGATGTTGGCGATCGATTTAAAGAACCAGCCTTTGCCTTCTTTTTTCCATTTGACGACCATTCCGCTTTGGGATAGTGCAAAAGGAATGAATACCCCGATGGAATACAACGGAATCAAACGCTCGGTCGATCCTTGGAAGATAAACAATAGGACGATGGAACCAGCAGCTAAGGTGATGATCCCGTTTGAGTAGCCGAGACGATCCCCACGGTCTTGATACATGTGTGGCATATATTTGTCTTTGGCTAAGTTATACGCCAACACGGGGAAGGCGGAAAATCCAGTATTTGCGGCAACTGCTAAAATCAGCGCTGTGGCAAATTGCAAAACGTAGTACATAAACCCATGACCAAAAACAGCAGAGCCGATTTGAGATAGGACGGTCACTTCTGCTTCTGGTACGATACCGTACCAATAGTTGATAAAAGTGATACCGACGAAGAAGAACCCTAAGATCGCAGCCATGATCGTCAAGGTCGCAGCTGCATTTTTCGCCCGTGGTTTTTTGAAAAATGGCACCGCGTTACTGATCGCTTCGACCCCCGTCAAAGAAGAGGAACCTGATGAGAAAGCCCGTAAGATCAAGGCTACGGATACCCCAGGCACCACAGCTCCCGGCAGTGCGGTTGCATTCAACGGTTGCGCACCAGTTACGATGTTGTACAAGCCGACCACGATCAAGACTGTGATCACTGCGATAAAGGTGTAGACAGGAATCATCAAGAAGCTAGCTGATTCTCGCAGCCCTCGCAGATTCATCATCATGATCAAGAGTACGATCACGACAGAAATGGCCACTTGATGGCCGAACAACGCTGGCACAGCAGAAGTGATGGCTTCTGCCCCTGCTGAGACGGATACTGCTACTGTCAGCATATAATCGATCAACAGTGAGCCGCCGGCAATCAGGCCCGCATTTTTCCCTAAATTTTCACTACTTACTACATACGCCCCACCACCGTGAGGGTATGCATGAATGATCTGACGGTAAGACAAGGTCAATGAAATCAAAAGAATAATAACAAAAGCAGCGATCGGTAATGAATACCAGATAGCAGCAGCGGAAAGTGCCACTAATACGACAACGATCTGCTCTGTCCCATAAGCAATCGAAGACAAAGCATCAGAAGATAGCAACGCAAGGGCCGCCGTCCGGCTCAGTTTTTGTTCATCATTCTCTGCGGATTTCAATGGACGTCCGACCAACAAACGTTTCAAATACTCCACTTTTTCTACACTCCTTTTCATGAAAAAATCCTTCGTTAAACTTGTAACGATATCCTCACAAATATTGAATTATCAAGACTGTATGCTACTCTTGTAACCGCGAAAAGTCAATGAAAATCAGATGAAAAAACGACCCTTTTTCCCTCTTTTGATTATTAGAAATTTCACGTGATGGCACAAAAGCAGAAAGAACAAATGCTCTTTCTGCTTTTCGATGTTAGTGGAAGAAATGACTTTCTTTGGAAATGTCGCTTAATTTCTTCGTAGAGTTGACTAGATAAGGATACGCGTAGGTACCGACGATCCCAAAGACCAGGAACAAAATCGTTAAAATAACCAATTGTGGCACGGCATTTGGCCAATAGATCCCGCCAGCTGATTCTCTTAACAGATTGACTGCATGGGTAAATGGCAGCAGCGGATTAATGAATTGGAAGAACTTCCCAGAAACTTGGATCGGGTAGTTTCCTCCCCCACCTGAGATGGAGAGAACCAAAATGATGATGGCGATCCCTTTCCCGAGGTTGCCGAACAGTCCCGCCAGTACGTAGACGATCATCATAAAGGCGAGTCCGACGAGTAATGCGAAGAAGACACTGTACACAGGGTTGTGGACATCGACGCCTAATAAAAACATATTTCCTAGGGTCACGATCAAACTTTGGGCGACTGCCATCGTCAAGAACGTCAGCATCCGTGCCACAAAGGTTTCACGTTGTGTAAAGCGTTTTTTGTCTTTCTTCTCTAAATGATACTCCGTTGTAGCGACACTTGACAACAATAATGCCCCTACCCACAAACACAATGCGGTATAAAATGGTGTGCTAGCTGAACCATTGTTGGCGATTGGGTAGATTTCATTGCTTTTTAATTCCACTGGTTGTTTGAAGAAGTCGGCTTCATCCGTGGCATCAAGTTTCAATAATTTGATGACCTCCCCAAGATCGACTTCATTTTCTCCTACTCGGATCGCATCAGCGGCTTTGTGGATGCCTGCTTTGATACTTGGCCAATCGTTATTGATTAAATCAACAGCCGCATCCAAGGCTTTTTCAACTTCTGGCAGTTTTTCATCCACCATCGCCATCGTAGAACTGATTTCTGATTTGATGGTTGGCCAATCGTTTTGCAAGAAGTCTACGGCCAACCCTAATTTTTCTTCGACAACTGGCAATTCGTTGTTGTACAGGTCGGCTCCTTTGTTGATGGCATTGACGATTTCATCCATGTGACCATTCAGCATCGTATTGGCATCGTGCAATTCTTGCTTGATGGCAGGCAATTCTTTTTGGTATTTTTCCAAAATCGTCACGGCATTGCTGACCACTGATTTGGTGGAAGACAGCAACGAGTCAAAATCGATCTCTTGGGCTTTTTTCAAGACATCTTCGGCGGTGGTGATGGTTTCGATTAGTTTGGTTAGAATATCGTTGATGGTGGTGGTGATTGAATCAACATTGATGCTGTTCATGAGATTGGCAACATTTTGAGCAGCTGCGGTAACTTCACTAAGATATTGCTTAGCTGCCTTAACATCACCGCTTTGCACAGCGCTTCTAACCTTAGTTAACAATCCAGATACATTCGTCAAGCGCCCTTTTACGTCAGTTAACTGACCGATAACGCCTTGAATTTGGGCATTTTCAGCTGAGCCTTCAATATTTCCTAAAAATGCAATTAAGGCATCTAGCATACTTTGTTGTTGCTGAATACTTTGCTGCAACCCATCAATCGTTTGTAAAATTGATTCTCGATCTTGGTCCAACTGATCTTGATCGATTGAATCATTCAGTGCTTGCGACCACTTTGCTGTGGTGGTTGCCACTTGACTGATCGACTCAATCGTTACCTTCACACTGCTAGAAATACTTGGCAGGGCATCTTGTAACTGTTGCGCCCCATCTTTGGTCGCGGTGGCGAAGCTGGCGGCTTGGTCGCCTAGTTGTTCGATCTGTGGTAACGCGGCTTGCACTTGTTCAATGACTTGCAGTCCTTGCTTGGCGGTGTCGATGCCATCCGTCATAGTGCTGGCAATGTCATCGAAATCATCGTCGATCATCTTCAATTGTTTACCAGCATTTTGGATCTCTGGGATCTTTTCTTGCAAGGTCAAAATGATGCTGGCTTCTTTCTTCAATGCAGGCAGCTTATCGTTTAAACCGATCAGTTTTTCCCCCATGGCATCCACTTGTGGGATATAATCGGTGAATTCTTCGGCTTTTGCGATCTTTTCTTTGATTTCTGGAAACTTATCGTGCAAGGTGACGATCTCTTTCGTATAGCCATCGATCGTAGCCAAATTGTCATCGGTGTCTAAGATCATCGATTTGACTTTGTTGATGCTAACTAAGTTGGAATCAATGTCATAGCCGATTTCATTGAAGACTTTTATCAACGTGGAGCTGGCGGTTTCAATAAAGTTTTGTGAGATCTCTTCTTGAAGGCTGCTGGCTCCTTTATCGGTGATTTTTGGTGCGATGGCGTTGATTTTTTGGTTGCTATAATACTCGATGGTCGGTTTTTCGATTTTTCCACTGGTAAAGCTGATCAGATCATCTGAAAAATCCGCTGGTAGGTAAATACCCGCGTAATATTTTCCTGACTTGACCCCTTCTACTAAGTCCTCTTTTGAATCCAAGAAGCGCCAGCCCAACTGCTTGTTTTTATGGAGGGTGTCGATGACTTCATCACCGATATCGATGTGCTTGTCTTGAAATTCTGCCCCTTTATCCGCACTGTAAACGGCGATCGGCAATTCACTGGTGTTGCCGTATGGGTCCCAGAGGGCTTTGATATTGAACCACGCATAAAGCGAGGGTAAAATCATTAAGGCAATGATCAAAAATGCAGAGATTGGATTGCTGAAAATTCGTTTCCAGTCCAGTTTATATAAATAGAAAACATTCTTTAGTTTATTCATTTTTTCTTCCCCCACTAGTTCTTCGTCGAAGGATAATTTACCATGTTTTTCCCCTGCCGCCAACGGCTAGGATCGACCAAGAAAAGTCCTTTTGACAAATGGACGTTTTTGTCAAAATGAAACCCCTTTACTTTTTGTTTTTTTTCGCTTATTGTTAAACTTTCTTTAACTTTACCATGATGGCGAAAAACACACCACTCATATCCTTTGATCTGTTTTTTTACAGGTCTTTCCTATACAAAAAAAGTTTCCTTTTTCTGCAACGAAAAAGGAAGCTTTTTTAAGTATTATTTCAGTTGATCCTGTGCCAATAACTCATACACATACTTCAATGAGGTAGCTTCGCCATATAACTGAAGATCTGCTTTTTCCTCTGGGGAATAGACTTGATCAAAGCTTTGATCGGGAATCAGCACGACATCGATGCCCGCACGCGTCGCGGCTGTTGCTCCCACAAGAGAATCTTCCATGACTAAAGCTTTTTCCGCTGCGACTTGCGCTTTTTCTAAAGTCAGCAAGTAAGGTGCTGGATCAGGCTTATGGGCGGAGACGTCATCGCCAAAGGTCTGATAGTCAAAGGCCTGCAACAAATCGAAATGCGCCAACAATTCAGAGGCTCTTTTTTTCATCGTCGAGGTGGCTAATGCCGTTTGGAAGCCTTTCTCACGAGCCAAGGCGATGGTTTCTTTCGCATAGGGTTTGGTTTTGAAGGTGCCATCGGTTATTTGCTGGGCAATATAGACTTCCCGTTCTGCTCGTAATTCCTGCACCCGCTGCTGACCGCCTACGAGGTCGGCTAATTTAGTGGCAGTCTGTTGCCAACTTTGACCACGCCAACCAAAAATATCAGCGGCTGTAATCGGAAGCTCATACTTTTTAAATAGCGCCAACCACCCATCAAAATAGACTTTTTCAGTATCGACTAACAATCCATCAAAATCAAAAATCAAAAGTTCTTTCATAAACGCTCCTTCGTTTTGCTAAGATTTTTTCCTCACTCACTGGGGATCAAGACATCTCCCGACTTTTGTCAGCAGCTGCTTGCACTGCTTTGATGACAGCCGCCCGAAAGCCATTTTCCTCTAAGGTTTTGACTGCTTGGATCGTTGTGCCCCCTGGCGAGCTGACACGATCCTTTAAGACGCCTGGGTGTTCCTTCGTCTCTAGTACCATCTTCGCTGCGCCTAATACCGCTTGAGCAGCAAATTCATACGCCATCGGACGCGGCATTCCTTCTGCCACTGCTCCATCTGCCAAAGCTTCGATGAACAAATACGTGTAGGCTGGTGAAGAACCGCTGACACCAATGACTGCATCGATCATGCTTTCTGGTACTTGCTCGGCTTTGCCCAGGCTTTCAAAAAGCTGTTTGACTTCGTTGGCTTCGGCTTCCGTCACTTGACCGTTGGGACTGATAGAAGACATCCCTTCCCCCACCAGTGCAGGGGTATTTGGCATGACCCGCACGATTTTGTGCGCACCGATGATTTCTTCCATTTGCGCGATCGTCACACCCGCGGCAATAGACACTAGTAAATGCTCCTTGGTCAAGCCGTCTTTTAAATCAGCAAGCAAGCGGGGAAAGACAAAAGGTTTGACTGCTAAGACAAGGATCTCTGCTTTTTCGGCGACATCTGCCAGCTTAGTTGTCCCAGTGATCCCGGTTTCTTTTTCTAATTGTGCCAAAGTCGGCTCGTAGCGATGGTTATAAACCAAGATCTCTGCTGCTTCATACAGGTTTGCTGCAATCAAGCCGTTGATGATGGCTTTTGCCATGTTACCGGCTCCTAAAAAGGCGATTTTTCTCATAGTTTTCACGCTCCACTTCTGATTTTGGTACCACTTTTTGCTAAAAAAGCCTAATCAATGACTAGGCTTCAAACTCGATCATATACGGATGCAAGGCGGTGTTATAGATCCCTTCTGTATATTCTACCACTTCTCCTTGTAGATCATACGAATAACGGGTTCGTTTCAAGGCAGCGACCTCTGGCGTGATCATAAACTTCTGTTGCTCTTCGGTCAAGGTCGTTGCCACGAACGCATCTTGAAAGCGATCGATGATCATTCGATGTTCATCCAATAGGCGATACAATGATTTTTCTTCAAAGACCTCGATGGAGGTACCCTTTAGCTGCTTTGGCAAATGGTACTCATAGTAAATAAAGGGTTGGTGGTCAAAATAATACATACGACGTAAACGCATGACTTCTTTGCCCATCAAAGAATACGCGGGGTGCTCAGGCGCAAGTTCGACTAATTCATAGCTGAGGTTTTTCTTCGTGTATTCCTTGCCAGTCTTTTCAAGCAATTGGCTAAACGTCGTGCCTTTTGACAGCTTGTTATAAGGGCGATTGCTTAAAACCGTCGTCCCACGTCCGCTGCGTTTTTCCACATACTCATCTGCCGCTAACAATTCGATGGCTTTGCGGACAGTGATCTTGCTGACATTGAAGGTGGCTTCCAATTCTGTTTCCGTCGGTAAAAATGAACCAATCGGGTAGCGACCCGACATGATGTCTTCTTTGAGCTTATCGGCAACATCACGGTAAAGAATGTGTTTGCGTTTCATTGCTATCTCGCCTTTCTCTCATTGGATTGGTCTTGTTCTCCCTATTCATCAAAGGTAGGAATGTCTTCTGGTTGCGGCTCGATCAAGACTTTCCGCGGCTTGCTGCCTTCAGAAGGGCCAACAACACCTTGATCTTCTAATTCATCCACTAACCGAGCCGCTCGGTTATAGCCGATGCGAAAACGTCGCTGCAAGAGAGAAACGCTGGCGGTCTGCATTTCCACCACAAGGGCTTTGGCATCTTCGAATAGCTCATCTTGCGGTTGTCCGCTGCTGCCGGTACTCGTTTCTTCCTCAGTGACCATCATTTTTTCTTCATAATTGGCTTCTTGCTGATCGGTCACGAATTCAACCACTCGTTCGACTTCTTGGTCGGAGATAAAGGCCCCTTGGACCCGAATCGGTTTGTTCTCACCCATCGGCAGATACAGCATGTCGCCGCGTCCCAGCAGTTTTTCGGCTCCGTTCCCATCAATGATGGTCCGCGAATCGACACCGCTGGAAACCGCAAAGGCCATCCGTGATGGAACATTGGCTTTGATGATCCCTGTAATGACATCCACACTTGGTCGTTGCGTTGCCAGGATCATATGGATACCTGCTGCCCGTGCCATTTGCGCCAAACGAATGATGGCATCTTCGACTTCGTTGCTGGCAACCATCATCAAGTCGGCTAACTCATCGACGATCACTACAATGAATGGCAAGATCGGACGATTTTCGCCGTCTTCTAAATTCTTATTGATCACTAAATCGTTGTAGCCAGTAATGTTTCGGACCCCAGTTGCCGCAAATTTTTCGTAGCGCTCTTCCATTTCCTTGACAACTTTTTGCAACGCTTGCGCCGCTTTGCGGGGATTGGTCACGACAGGTGTCAAGAGATGGGGAATCCCATTATAAACATTTAATTCAACCATTTTCGGGTCGATCATCATCAGTTTGACTTCATGGGGTTTTGCCCGCATCAAAATACTGGTGATGATGCCGTTGATGGCTACGGACTTCCCGCTCCCGGTCGATCCGGCAATCAAGAGATGGGGCATTTTCGTTAAGTCTGCCGTTTGGACACGGCCAGAAATATCGCGTCCTAAAGGTACTTCTAATAGTTTATCTGGATGATCCGGTTGGGCTTCGATCACTTCTCGGAATGAAACCATGCTAACTGCACTGTTCGGAACTTCGATCCCAATCAATGATTTCCCTGGGATCGGCGCTTCCATCCGCACATCTTTGGCAGCTAAGGCCAAGGCGATATCGTCGGTCAACCCGACGATTTTGCTGACTTTGACCCCTACTGCTGGTTGAACTTCGAATTTGGTTACTGCTGGTCCTAAGCTGGCTTTGACGACTTTTGCGTCAACACCGAAGCTTTGGAAGGTGGTTTCTAACACACCGATATTTTGTTCGATCTTTTTGTACTCACTGCTTTGATCCGTTGAAGGGATCGAATCGAGTAATTGCGCTGAAGGCAATTCATAATCACGATTTTCAGCTTCTTCGGAAATCTCAAATTCCAACACTTCACCATCATCATCAAGGATCTCTCCGTCTTCATTGACCTTTTTGCTTGGTCCCGGTTTGTTTCCTGCTGGATGTGGTGCTTGAGCGGCCTCTGGTCCCGCCGCTTGCGGCAATTCCTGGAAGTGGTCGATGGGTACAAAGCTCAGCTGCTCTGGTTCAAAATCAGCTGGCGCTTGCATCTGTTGTTCTTTTGCTGATTTTTCGTCTTCTGTCATTGGTCGGACTTGATTCTTTTCTTTGATCTCCGCCATGACTGCTGCTCGTTCGGCTTCTTTTTTGGCTTCTTTCGCAGCTTGTTTCTCTGCTGCTCGTTCCGCTTTGCGGGCTTCTCGTTCGGCTTGCTTTTCTGGAGAGCCTTCTAACAACCGCTGCAGCTTGTCACCAGCTGCTTGCAGGTGCTCGACTAACTCGTGGCTGCTCATTTGGCTGAACAAGAACGCCCCAATCATCATGAGTAAAACAGCGATGATGTAGCTGCCGATCTGGGAAACAAGAAAATAGGTCGCCCCATAGAGCATGGCGCCAATCATTCCGCCCCCGACATTTTGGGTCACTTGGCTGCGCCGAATATCGCCTAACAGCGTCATCCACGTCGTTTGGAAGATATTGGCTTGTTCTCCCACCACATTACTAAAGATTTGCGCATGGAGGATGATCAGTAAACCAAAATACACCAATACACAGCCAATCACTCGCCGAATACTCTTAAAGCGAGCATCGGTCGTTTTGATCGCTAACCAGACACCATAAGCGGCTAGGGCAACACTCAAAAATTGGTACGTGTTTCCGCCAACGATCCGAAACCCGTTGGCAATCAAGGTTCCTAAAAAACCTAAATGGAAAAAGCCAAATATCGAAAACAAGACAAAGAGCAGGCCGACGCCGACCAGCATTAATTTCTCTTGCTGTTTTTGTTGTTTTTTTGTTTTGCGTTTCTTTGCGCGTTTTTTTTGCGCCATTTCTATCCCTCTTTTCATCTTTCCCTATTATAACGAAAAAAGAAGGCGAACAAAAGTTTTCCTGTGAGAAATTTTGGTTAGCTGTTGGAATTTAAGGAAAAAAGAGGATGTCTGCCAGATATAGCAGTGATCATCCTCTTTCTAGCTGGTCAACAAATTCAGCGACTGTATAGACAATCAGTCCCGATGATTCAAAATCAGCTGTATTGGTCGTTACTAGACTGTCGATTTGATTTCGCTTCGCACAAGCTGCTAAAACAGCATCCTCAAAATCTGTCATTGTTGAATCAAGCGCCTGAAGGCAATCTGCTTCCGTAACGGTTAAGACGGTATGCACTTGGATCAGTTTTTTGACTTCCCTCCGAGCATCGACTCCTGCTGCTCCATCGAGAATATAGAAAAGATCCGTTAAGGTACTTGCCGTAATCACGCCCTCGCAAAGTCCATAAATGGAACTGTTGTATATCTGTTTGATGGCTTCTTGATGGCTTTTAGACCCTCTTCCTAATAAATAGTCAAGGATCACATTGGTGTCAATCACGACTCGTTTGGCTTTGTATTTGGTCATGCTTATTTTATTCTCCCAGATATTTTTTCCTACGCCGTTCGTTTCTTACTTTTTTGATGTCCACAACGTCAGGTGTTTCAAATGAATCTGCTAAAATGCCTTGCAAAGAATCGACTAAACGAAGTTTCTCCTCTGGGGACAACGCTCCTACTGACTGCTTTTCTGTAATAACTAACTGTTTTTTGCCATTGACTTCTTCTGCCAGTTCCATTTCTAGTTCAGAACCTACCTGGAGATCCAATTTCCGAATCATTCTCTTAGACAAACGAACCCCCTGTCCGTTGCCCCACTTAATCAAATGAGCGGTCTCTTTATAATGTTCCACTCGGCTCCCCCCTCTTTATCGGATTTTCCTTACTACCTATCATTATAACATGAGCACGTATATGTATACACAAGTATATACTTCAATCGTTCCTTCTTTCCTTAAATACGCAAAAGAAATGAATGTATAAAAAAACACCAGCTGCTAAGCAGCCAGTGTATCTTGTTGACTTGTTTTTAGTTTGGTGTGACGTCTTCGCCAAACCACTTTTCAGAGATTTCAGCAAAGGTGCCATTGTCTTGCAATTCTTTCAAGCCATCATTGATTTTATCTGCCATGGCTTGATCGTCTTTACGCACACCTACAGCAAAATCTTCTGCTTCAAAGGGGCTTTCGATTTCGTTGAAGTCATCGGTTTTGCCTGTTTGAGTCAAATAATATTCTGCGTAGACGCGGTCGATCAAAAGACCGTCGATCCGACCGTTTTCTAGATCGATAAAGGCTTCATTAAAGCTGGCATACAAGGTTGCGTCATTGCCGTCTACGAGATCCTTCAAAACTTTCGGTTGGTTGTTGAAGGTCTCATAACCAGAAGAACCTTCTTGGGCGCCTAAGACTTTGCCCGCCATATCATCAAAGCTAGTAATGCCGCTGGCTTTTGCTGTGACCAAGACTTGTTTGTTTTCCATATAAGTATCTGTAAACAATACTTTTTCTTCACGAGCTGCGGTTTTGGTATACCCGTTCCAGATCATATCGATGGTGCCATTGCTTAGTTCGGTTTCTTTCATGGACCAATCGATTGGTTGAAATTTGACTTTGGTTCCTGTTAGATCCAAAATCGCTGTGGCTAAATCCACATCAAACCCAACGATGTTGCCTTGGTCGTCTTTAAAGCCCATCGGTACGAAGGTATCGTCTAGGCCGACGATCACTTCTTCTTTGTCAGCGGCACTTGTTGTGGTGTCATTGCTGCTGCCGCACGCCCCTAATAAAAATACACTTGCTACTGCGATTCCCGTTAATAGTAATTTTTTCATTTTGTTCTCCCCCTTATTCTCCTGCTACTTTTAATAATTGATCGCCGATATTTTCGGCAAAAACCAAATCATGGGTCACCACGATCTGGGTCACTCCTTCTTTTTTCAGATCCAAGATCAGCTGTTCGACTTGCTGTCTCAAGCCTGGATCTAAGGCGCTGGTAGGCTCGTCATAGGCCAACACTTTGGGATTCATCGCCATCGCTCGTGCGATAGCCACCCGTTGCCGCTGCCCCCCGGACAATTGGAAGGGATATTGGGCTAGTAGGTCACTTAACCCTAGTTTTTCTGCCAACTGTTCGGCTTTTGCTGTATACGCGGCCTTGTCTTGTTTTAGCACCATTTTTGGCGCCAAAGTGATGTTTTCAAAAACTGACAAGTGCGGAAACAATTGGAAGTCTTGGAAGACGACACCGACGACTTGTTCTTGTTCTTTTGTGTCGGTGGGATCAAAGGCTTTGCCATCCAGTAAAAAGCTTCCAGAATCGATCGTTTCTAACCCTGCTAGTGTCCGAAGCAAGGTGGTTTTCCCGCCACCGGAAGGACCGACCACTGCTAAGATACTGCCGTCTTCGATCGTCAAGTCTAGCTGATCGATGACTTTTTTGGCGCCAAATGATTTTGATACTTGTTTTAGTTCTAACATATGTGGTTCCTCCTAACGGTAATAGTCCAGTTTGGTCTCGATTTGTTTTAACAATAACGTAAAGACGCCTGTCATCACCAAGTAGATCAAGCCGACCCCAACTAACGGAAGCAAGGTACTGTCTCGCTCCATGGCGATTTTCCCGATTCGCATCACGTCTGACAATCCTAAGATGTAGACGAGGGATGTGTCTTTGACAAGATTGATGACTTCATTGCCGACAGATGGCAGGGTGATCTTGACGACTTGTGGGATGATAATTTTTTGGATCGTTTGGATCGGGGACAAACGCAAGACTTTCGCGGCTTCGTATTGTCCAGCTGGAATCGATTGGATCCCTCCACGGAAAATCTCAGCAAAATAAGCAGCGTAATTGATAATAAAGGCGATCAAGGCTGCCTCAAAGCGGTCAAAGACGATCCCTAAGATCGGCAGACCGTAGAATACGAAGATCAACTGCAGCAATAAAGGCGTTCCTCGCATCAACCAAACGTAGACTTGCACGATCAATTTCAAAATACGCAGGCGACTGGCTAAAACAAAGGCCAACAAGATGCCTAAGGGAATGGACCCGATTAAGGTCAGTGCGAACAATTTAACGGTGATTCCAGTTCCTGAAATCAGTTGGGGCATAACATTGACTAAATACTCAAACATGGTGACTTCCTCCTTGATAGGTTTCAATTTCGATTAGCAGCGATACAGCTTAGCGACGGTTTGCTCCGACGCTTATGTGACGCTGGGCGTTGGCTGGTGAGGGGCAACTGGCAAGTTTCATTTTTCTAAAAAAGAAAAACAAAAAAAGCGCACACTGGCATTTGCCAGAGGACGCTTGATACGTGGTTCCACCTCAATTTGCCTTTCCTTCACAGGAAAAGGCCTCGTGCAGTCCTTGTGATCCTTCCACTTTCTGTTTTCGGTGAGATGCAAAAAAAAGAGAAAAAAAAACGTCCCCTAGCCATTACAGCTAAAGGACGTTATCAACGCGGTTCCACCTTTGTTTATCAGTGCTTCACAGCAACTGAACTCAGAAAGTCATCAATCAATGACTGCTGCTGTAACGGGCAAACCCGGTCTCTCCTACTTTTCTTTCGGAAAAACGACTCCAAGATGTGTTTCACAACCATGCGTTATCTCTTTGCACCAACCAGAGACTCTCTTCAAACAGCAAGCCTTGCTACTCTTCTTTTCGATGTCTGTTTCATTAAGTTGTGTCTTACTTTACTCGCTCTTAAAGAAAATGTCAAACATTTTTTCTGAAATTTTCGAAACTTTGTCGCATGCACCGATTTCGAGGGGAAGATTCAGGGAAAAGAAGACGCAGCTGCTTAACCGAAGTACGCTTCAGCTAAGGCTTGTCCTTGCTTGATTTTTGCCCATTGCTGTTCAGTCGAAAGCTCATTGCCGCAGTCACAAGAGGCAAAGCCGCATTGATGAGAAAGATAAAGCCGCTCCTTAGGAATGATTTGGCTGGCTTTGTCTAATAAAGCGATCACTCGCTCTTCATCGTCTAATGTGGCGGTTTTGCTGGATAATAAGCCTAAGACAACCTCCACTTCTGGACGATCTTTCAGCACTTCTAAAGCCGAGATATCACCAGCACGGTCATCGTCCCACTCTAGGAAAAAGCGGTCATAATGCTGATCACGCAAGAATTTTTCGGCGATCGCTTTGTAGGTACCGCTGGCGGCCGCGCGGCTTTGGTAATTGCCGCGGCAGTTGTGGGTCCAGACTTTTAATCCTAATTCGTGGGCGTAGTCAGCGACTTCGTTGTTGATCGCCACGAATTCATCGGCTAACGCTTCTAAGCCGTCATTGCCTTGGGTAAAGAAGCTCTTGTCATTGTCTTCGGCAAATAATTCCCATAAACAATCATCGAACTGAACGATCTCACCACCGGCTTCTCGGTATTCCTGCAAGAATTCTTTGTAGGCGTTAAGCAGCCCTTCCCGCAAGGCTTCTTTCGTTGGATACACCTGACCTTCACCAACGAGGTCGTTAAAGACAGTCAGCTCGGTAAAGGCGTGGGCAGCCCCCCAGACGGTGATTTTGACTGGCAGGTCGCCAGCTTGGCGTTTGGTTTCTTTAAACAATGTCAAGTAATGATGGTTTTTGCCAGATAATGGTTCTGTGATTCGGATGCCGATGTCTTTACGCGTTTCAAAATGTCCACCGTCCAAATCTTCAAAGGCATACCCATGATCGGAAATATAGCGCTCAACGCCTTTTAATCCCCAGAGAAAATCCAGGTGCCACATTGAGCGGCCGTGTTCGCCGTCTGTGATGACTGTGATGCCGTGTTCTTTTTGCGCTGCAATGATTTCAGCGATCGCTTTTGCTTCCGTTTCTTGGTAGCCAGGAAACGCATCATAAAACGGGTAGCGGATGTCCTCCCGATGCTCGATTTGATTTTTGTAGTCCAATAAATCTTGTGGTCGTAACAATGACCCCACAAGCTGAAATTTGTCTGTTGCCATATCCATTCCTCCTATACAAAGTTTTCAAAATTGTTAGATTTATTCTAGCAAACATCTTATACTATAGATAATACTTATAAACTTATATATTCCATAGGCAATACCTATAACATAAAAAGGAGGTTGCATCCCATGCGTATCCAGCAGCTTGAATATTTGGAAAAAATCGTAGAAACTGGCTCTTTCAATGAAGCCGCTAAACAGCTTTTCATCAGTCAGCCCTCCCTCTCTCAAGCCATGAAAGAGTTGGAAAAAGAGTATGATCTGCAGCTGTTTTACCGCAGTAAATTAGGGGTGACCTTGACCGATGATGGCCGTTCCTTTCTCAACTATGCTCGAAATGTTTTAGACCAAGTCAATCTCTTGGACGAACGCTTTCGCAAAGACAGCCATCGCAAGCATGTTTTCAGTGTTTCCGCACAACACTATGCCTTCGTCGTCCACGCCTTCGTGGAGCTGGTCAAACAGTTAGGGGAAGATGAATTTCAATTCACCTTGCGAGAGACCCAAACACAAAATGTACTGGATGATATCCAGACGTTTAAGAGCGAATTGGGGGTCATTTATCTGAATGATTTCAACACGACAGTCTTGACCCGTTTGATCCACGAAAAAGACCTGCAATTCATTCCTTTATTTGAAGCCAAACCCCACGTCTTCATCGGCCGAGAAAATCCCCTGACTCAGAAAAAAAGCATCACATTAGCTGATTTGGAACCATATACCTATTTGTCGTACGAACAAGGGGAAACCAATTCCTTCTACTTTTCTGAAGAGATCTTAAGCACTTTACAGCGCAAAAAACACATCCGCATCAGCGATCGTGCCACGATCTTCAATTTGATGGTGGGTCTCAACGGCTATACCATCAGCTCTGGGATCATCAGCAGTGAGCTGAATGATGAAAAAATCGTTGCGATCCCTTTGGAGGTCGATGATGCGATGACACTAGGTTACCTAAAACACAAGAAAATGGAACTGAGTGAGATGGCTTTGGACTATCTCGCCTTGTTGAAGCAGCATATCAAAAACTACGGTTTCGACGTCTTTTAAAAAAAACGATCCGCAGACAGTCGGTCGGGCTACCTTAGTAAGGTGTCCCAACCCTGTTGCGGATCGTTTTGTTTCTTTTGTGCTTTTTTGTTCTTAAACTGTCTTACGTTGGCGTTGTGGAGAATAAATCAACGCAATGGTTTCCATTCCCACTCTTCGACTTCGGCGATATCATAGCCGTTTTCTCGAATAAAGTCATGGTGATACGCAACGGTGTCTGCCATTTTTTGGGCAAAGTCCGTTGCTTTTTCTCCATAGACCCATTCGGCGGCGTCTTTGGCTAAGTGGAAGCGATCCAATTCAGAAAGGATCCGCATATCAAACGGTGTCGTGATGTCGCCATTTTCTCGGTACCCATGAATATGAAGCTGTTGGTTGCGACGGCCAAAGAAGATATCGCGAATCAGTCCTTCATACCCGTGGAAAGCAAACACGATCGGTTTGTCTTTCGTAAAGTAGGCTTCGAATGCTTCATCGCTTAACCCACGAGGATCGACTTCTGGACGACGCAATTTCAATAGATCGACCACATTGATGAAGCGGACTTTCAACTCTGGGAAGGCTTCAATCAGCAACGAAACAGCAGCTAAAGCTTCCAAATTCGGTTCCGTCCCAGCAGCTGCGATCACAATATCGGGTTCTTGTCCTTCATCTGTCGATGCCCAGTCGATGACTTTCAAGCCATCTTTGACAAGCACTTTCGCTTCATCCGCCGAATAAAACTGCGGACGTGGGTGTTTTGAAGAGACCACTAGATTGATCTTTTCTTCAGAAGCGAGCGTTTCTGCCATGACAGCCATCAAGCTATTGGCATCGGCTGGCAAGTAGACCCGCACAAAGTCGGCTTTTTTCTCTGCAATATGGGTCATGATCCCTGGATCTTGGTGGGTGTACCCATTATGGTCTTGTTGGAAGACCGTTGATGAAGCAATCAAATTCAATGAGGGGTACGGGTTGCGCCAGTCAAGATCATGGGCTTTTCGTAACCATTTGAAGTGTTGCGTGATCATAGAATCAACGACTCTTAAGAATGACTCGTAGCTGGCAAAGAAGCCATGACGACCCGTCAGCACATAGCCTTCCAAGAAGCCTTCTGCTTGATGTTCTGATAATTGTGAATCAATCACACGGCCCACTGAAGACAGCCATTCATCATAATCAGGATGTTTTGGCTCCAACCATTGGCGGTCCGTGACTTCAAACACATGGTTCAACCGATTGGATTTGGCTTCATCTGGGCCAAAGATGCGGAAGTTGTCGGGATTTTCTTTGATGATGTCACGGGCAAATTTCCCAAAGACCATCATGTCTTGGGCAGTCGTTTCCCCTGGTGTCTCAATCGCAATGGCATGTGCTTGCCAATCTGGCAAGCGTAGCGGTTGCGGATCGATCCCCCCATTGGTGATTGGGTTGACCGCCATCCGCTGCTCTCCTTTTGGTGCCAATTCTTGAATCTCAGCTTTGATGCGGCCGTTTTCGTCAAAAAGCTCTTCTGGACGATATGACTGCAGCCAATCCGTCAAAGCATCCACGTGTTCCATATGTTTCGCATTGACAGGGATCGGTACTTGGTGGGCACGGAAGCCCCCTTCAATCGGCTCGCCATCCCAGACTTTCGGTCCAGTCCACCCTTTCGGTGTGCGAACGATCAAAACAGGCCAATGAGGCATAGCGGCTTCTTCCGCAGAACCTTTGCGGGCTTCTGCTTGGATCGCGTGGATCTGTTCAATGGCTTGATCCATTTTCTGTGCCAATTGCGGATGAACGGCTTCTGGATCGTCCCCTTCTACGAAATAAGGGGTCCAACCCATGCCTTCAAAATATTTCGTGAGATCTTGGTCACTTTTACGAGCCAAGATCGTTGGATTGGCAATTTTGGCGCCATTTAAATGCAAGATAGGCAAAATTGCGCCATCATTGACTGGATTGATAAAGGTATTTGAAAACCAGCTGCCCGCTAATGGTCCAGTTTCGGCTTCGCCATCACCGACCACTACTGCTGCAATGACATCGGGATTGTCTAAAATAGCTCCGGTAGCGTGGGCGATGGAATAGCCTAGCTCGCCGCCTTCATGGATCGAACCTGGCGTTTCAGGTGCCGCATGAGAAGCGATCCCACCTGGGAAAGAGAAGGTTTTGAATAGATGTTTCATCCCTGCTTCGTCTTGGGTGGCTTTTGGATAGATCTCGCTGTAGCTGCCGTCTAAATAAGCATTCGCAACCATGACTTGTCCGCCATGGCCTGGTCCTTCGATATAAAACATGTTTAAGTCGTACTTATTGATGACGCGATTGAGATGGGTGTAAATAAAATTTTGCCCTGCGATCGTTCCCCAGTGACCAATCGGATTCACTTTCAAATCTTTTTCTTCGATGGGGCGGCGCAATAAGGGATTGTCTTTCAAATAAATCTGACCAACGGAAAGGTAGTTGGCTGCTCGCCACCAAGCGTTCATTTTCTGATAATACTCTGGTGTATCGTAGGTTGTCTTCATTGTGCTCCTCCTTTTAGTCCATTGTTCCACTCTTACATAAAAGTCTATGCCCCCTATATTTAAAAGTCAATTTTGCTGATTGCTGGTGCTTTCAGGGGTCTGCTTATCCGCACTTTGCAGCTAGAAGGCAAGAAAGCTTAAGAAAAACGCAAAGAAACCGCCGACCATCGCCAACGGTTTCTTTTGTGATTGGGTACTTATTTGATCGTTACGTATTCTAATCCCACAAGCTTCGCCCATGTTTCGATCTGATCAGAATTTAGGACAAGTGAGACAACGGTGTGATGGCCACCGCCTGTTTCGATCCACTGTTTGACGCCATCGTGGAAATTTGGTTTTGGTGTCCACATTACTCGTGCAACCGGTAGTTTTGGTGCTTCTTCAGTTGGCTCAAAGGCATCGACTTCATTGATCAATAATTTGTAGTGGGTGCCAAAGTCGGCCATCGAAACCACGACACCTTCGCCGCCTTGGCCGTCAAAGACGAGTCGGGCTGGGTCTTCACGATCCCCCATCGACAATGGCGAAACCACGATTTTTGGTTTGTTGGCTGCTAATACTGGATCGACTTCCATCATGTGGGATTGCAAGATGGCTTCTTTTCCTGGTGTCAGCTCATAGGTATAGTCTTCCATAAAGCCAGTCGCTTTATTGTGGGCCATGATTTTCATCAAGCGGTCAATAGCGGCGGTTTTCCAGTCCCCTTCACCAGCAAACCCATAGCCTTCTGCCATCAAACGTTGTACAGCTAAACCAGGCAACTGCTGCATACCATATAGGTCTTCAAAGTTCGTGGTAAATGCCGTATAGCCGCCTGCTTCAAGGAAGCGGCGCAGACCGATTTCTTGTTTGGCTTGGGCTTTGACATGACGTGCCCATTCTTCTTTGTCGTAATCGCCATAATCGAAATCATACAGCTGGCTGTATTCTTCAAAGAGTGCATCGACTTCTTCGTCAGTCACCGCATCGACGACTTGAACCAAATCGCCGATCCCAAAATAATCAACGGTCCAGCCAAATTGGATCTGTGCTTCGACTTTATCGCCTTCGGTCACCCCAACGTTACGCATGTTGTCGCCAAAACGAGCGACTTTGATTTGGAAGCTTTCATTGTAGCCGACTGCCACGTCCATCCAAGCAGCGATTTCTTTTTGGATGGCTTCATTTTTCCAATAGCCGACAACGATTTTGTTTTGCTTTTTCAAACGGGCATTGATAAATCCATATTCTCGGTCACCATGAGCCGCTTGGTTCAAGTTCATAAAGTCCATATCGATGGTTTCCCATGGAATTTGTTCATTGTATTGAGTGGCAAGGTGCAGCAATGGTTTTTGTAATAATTTCGTGCCGCGAATCCACATTTTTGCTGGTGAGAAGGTATGCATCCAGGTGATCACCCCAGCGACTTCATCCCGATAGTTGACTTCTTTCATGATTTTCGTAATCGTATCGGCAGTAACAGCGAGTTCTTGTAAAACGACTGGATAAGGCAGCTTTGAGCTGTCATTTAAGCTTTTGACCATTTCTTCTGCATGGTCCCGTACTTCTTGTAATGCTTCTTCTCCGTATAAGTGCTGTGATCCTACGACGAACCAAAATTCTTTTTTCCCGATTTCTAACATTCTACTTGCTCCTTTTTCGTTATTTTTGCCCGTAATAGGCATTTTCTCCATGTTTGCGTAAATAATGCTTGTCTAAGACCCGCTGCGGCAATTCGGGTGCGTAACTGTTCAGCTGGCGCGTGATAAAATTCATCTTAGCAACTTCTTCTAAGACCACTGCGTTCATCACCGCCGCATCCGCCGTTTTGCCCCAGGTAAACGGTCCATGACCGTGAAGCAAGACACCAGGAATTTCTTCTGGCGTGATGCCGCGTTCCTTAAAGGTTTCGACGATCACCTGTCCTGTTTGTGCTTCATAGCCTTCATCGATCTCGGTTTGCGTCAAAAAGCGGGCACAGGGGACTGCTCCATAAAACGTATCGGCATGGGTCGTGCCCATCGCTGGCAAATCGATTCCTGCCTGAGCCCAGCTCGTCGCCCAAGTAGAATGGGTATGGACGATCCCACCAATTTCTGGAAATGCTTTGTATAAAACGGCATGCGTTGGCGTATCGGAGGAAGGATTTTTCGCTCCTTCCACTACGTTGCCCTCAAAATCACAAACCACCATATCACTGGCTTGCATGGTTTCATAGTCAACACCGCTTGGTTTGATGACAAACAACTGCTGTTGGCGATCCACTGCTGACACATTGCCCCAAGTGTATTTGATCAATCCTTGCTTAGGCAATGCCAAATTGGCCTGAAAGACTTCTTCTTTTAATCCTTCTAACACAAAATTCCCTTCTTTCTTTTTAAATCAACGCATCGATTGCCGCTTGCTCGATCGGCAACCCTGCTTGGTAACGTTGGGTAAAGACGGTGAACCCCTGAATGTCGGCTTCCGTTGGGGCTAACGTCACGCCGTGGTCATTTTTAAACACTTGATCTGCTAAGAATGCGGCCAAGGATTGTTCTGGCGTATGACGGCGAAGGTACGCTGCTAAAAGGGCGATCCCCCAGGCGCCGCCTTCACCAGCTGTCTCCATGACCGTGACTGGGGCTTCCATGACAGCTGCCAAGACACGCTGGGCAACTTCTGGTGTTTTGAAGATCCCACCGTGACCAACGATTCGATCAATAGCGACGTCTTCGGCTTCCAGAATCTTCATCCCGATCTTCATCGCACCAAAGGCACTAAACAGATGTAAGCGCATGAAATTTGCTAAAGTAAAAGAACTCTCTGGCGATCGGACGAAAAGTGGCCGTCCTTCAGGGATCTTAGTGATATTTTCACCAGAATAATAGCCATAAGAAAGCATCCCGCCACAGTCTGAATCCCCTTTCAATGCTTCGTTGAATAAGGTCGCAAACAATTCTTCCGTTGAAAGTTTCATTCCAGCTGCGTCGGCAAATTCGCGGAAAAGTTTGACCCAGGCATTGATCTCCGAGGTACAGTTATTCGTATGGACCATCCCCACCAAATCACCAGAAGGCGTCGTGACCAAATCGATCTCTGGATACACTTTAGTTAAGGGTTCTTCTAAGACGATCATGGCAAAAGCAGACGTCCCGGCTGAAACATTCCCGCTTCGCTGTGCCACACTATTCGTGGCAACCATGCCAGTGCCCGCATCGCCTTCTGGCGGGCATAACGGGATGCCAGCTTGCAAAGTACCAGTTGGGTCGAGTTTTTTTGCCCCTTCTGCCGTCAATGTGCCGGCTGGTTCGCCTGCTGTCAACACTTGCGGCAAAAGGTCTTTGATCTGCCAAGGATAGCCTTGACTGCTGATTTGTGCATCAAATTGCTGCAGCATATTCGCATCATAGTTTTTTGTCGTACTGTCGATTGGGAACATCCCTGATGCATCGCCGATTCCGATAACTTTTTCCCCTGTCAGCTGCCAATGGACGTAGCCGGCTAAGGTAGTGAAAAAAGCAACCTCTGGGACGTGGGCTTCTTGATTCAAAATCGCTTGATACAAATGCGCGATACTCCAACGCTGCGGGATGTTGTATTGGAACAATGCCGTCAAGGCTTTTTCTGCTTCTTCCGTGATCGCATTGCGCCATGTCCGAAAAGGTACCAACAGCGTGCCTTGCTGATCAAAAGCCATATAGCCGTGCATCATTGCAGAAAAACCGATACTGCCGATCGTCGTCAAAGGTACCTCGAATTGCTGTTGGATGTTGTGCGCCAACTCTTGGTAGCTGGCTTGCAGTCCTTGCCAAATCGCCTCTAGTGAGTAGGTCCAAATTCCTTGCTCCAATTGATTTTCCCATTCAAAGCTACCCGAAGCGATCGTCTGAAACTGCTCATCGATCAAGACAGCTTTGATCCGTGTCGAGCCTAGCTCGATCCCAAGAGACGTGCGCCCGTCAATAATTGCTTGCCTTACTTGTTGCGTCATCTTCTTATTCTCCTTTTTGGTTATTGACTGAACCGCGAACGATCAGCTCCGGTTCAAAATAAAAGCGTTGCGCTTCTGTTGCCTTACCTGTAGTGATCCATTGTGCCGCCAATTCCCCCATCGCTTCTTTCGGGTGAGTCAGTGTGGTGATCGTCGGTGTGGACAAGGTGCTAAGAGGCGAGTCATCGTTACCCACGATCGAAAAATCAGTAGGAACGTTCTTCCCAGCAGCCGTCAATGCTTGAATCAAGCGATGCGCGATCTCATCGTTGTAACAAACGATGCCTGTGACTTGATTATCGGCAGCCGTCAAGCGCTGGATCGCTTGTTCAATAACGGCTTCTTTCGTCTCCGTCGTATACGTCAAGACGTCTTCTGCTGCAAACGTCCGCTTGGCTTGGGTCAATGCTTTGACAAACCCTTTCATCCGATATTTCCCTTGTAAGTCATCGATTTTCGTGATCATCATCAACTGCTGATGCTGTTGTTCTAATAAATAATTGGTTGCTAAAAACCCAGAACGTGTATCGTTGACACAAATATGCGGCAAGTCTAGTTCTTCGTAATAGGCATTGATCATGACGAGAGGAATCCCAGCTTCTTGGAGGGCGACATAATAGGCAAGATTCGGGTTGTACTGGCTGCTCTTCGTTGGCTCAACGATCAACCCGTCTACCCCTTGATCCATCATTTGCTGCAAGCACGCTCTTTCTTGCTCATGGTCATTGTTGGTTGATCCTAGAAGCAGTGAATAGCCTTGCTCCCGCAATGTCTGCTCCACGCCGCGCATGATCGAAGGGAAAATATAATCAGACAAATAGGTCATGATGATCCCAATCGTTTTGCGGTTTTTATGATTGACAGTCTCAGGTTTTGAAACGTAGGTGCCTGAGCCCCGTTCTTTTCTTAAATAGCCTTCATTGACCAAAACAGCGATCGCTTGGCGCACCGTGTGACGGCTATAATGAAATTCTTCCTGTAAGGTTGCTTCTGAAGGGATCGCATCGCCTTCTTGATAGGTGCCTAAGCGGATCTTTTCTCTTAAGATATCCGCAAGTTGTTCGTACTTATTCGCCATTTTAATCCCATCTTTCAAAAGTTGTCCGTACATCTAAGATACCAAGAAACCGCTTCCGTGTCAATTGCTGCTATGACTTTTTTTCTAAAAAAACCTAACGAAAAGAAGGCAAATGATAAATTCCCCTTATTTTAATCAGAATAAAACGAATCAAAACACTATTTGTTGTATAATTGAATAAAATGTTGCTTATTACGTTTAAGGAGGTAAGTATTTTGACGAGAACACCTAATGAAACCTACGAGGAACCCATTATTTTGTATTCAAAAAAATATCGAGAAAATCGCAGACATGATGCCAGCTGTCGTTGGCTTATTACGAAAAAAGGCGTCTGGATAAACAACACCCATCCAAAAATCCCGGATGAAAAGATCCCCATGGCAAAAATTGCCGATGTGGAATTACATATAGGCAAAGGTCTCTTAGTGGACTACCTCCGACTGCAGGTACCAGGTAATTCTCAATTGCTCTATTTCACCAATCGAATCGATGCCCAAAAAGCCTATGAATTTTTAACGGATCATTTGGCAGCACTTGGTGGGCAATCAGCCAAAAGTTACGTGGATGAAGAGGCTGGAAAAATCAAATTACTTTCCTATCATTATCGTGATGCTTGGGTCATTTCAGAAGATACCCTCACGATCATCGATTACAAGAAGAAAGCGAAACAGGTTCTGCAGATTCCCCAAATCACCAGTGTCAATCTGAAAGAAGTTGCTGAATCAGGACTTTGGAAAGGCAATGGCTTTTTAGAATTGTATATTGGCGGCGGAGCGATCAGAGAAACCCATTCCTTCAGACGAATGGAACCGAATCACTCCCTTTGCTTTGCCGAAAAAGACTTGGTGATTGCTCGGATCATACAGCGCTACCTCACCAACTTCCCTCGGGAGCGGTCGGTCCCGTTAACGAACCCATCGCCGCCGCCAGCTGCGAAGCCGACGGAAGCGCTCATTGCTGAACTACGTGAACTAAAAGTGTTGGTCGACGAAGGAATTTTGACTGAAGAAGAATTTGCCTTCAAGAAAAAACAACTGTTAGGATTATAGAAGCAATCGCTTCGGAGAAAAAAGCAGTCCTCCTGCCATGAGAAGGCAGAGCTTTCGGTGAAGGGCTGTGCTTTTTTCCTGGGAAAATTTTGAACGGTTTTTTTAGAACATGCTATACTAATTGAAGAATACGTAGAGTATCTCAAAGGAGGTCTTTCTCATTTTTTCTTTTAATGACATCAAAGCACGTTTCCCCCAGGCAACGTTGCATGACAAAGTTGCCACAACGAAGGATATCGAATCCATCGCCTTCGGCAAAAAATATATTTGGCTGCCAACTGACCAATTAAGTGACAGTGAAAAATTGCTGATCCAACTGGGAAACGGCTCTTTGCAACCAGAAATCGATAACCGAAACCATCCATGGTATCCGATTTTATTTGAACATCAGCCCGTTCAAGAGCCAGAGTGGATTCGCTTGCTGCAAGTTCATTTCACCCGAACCATCGACTCTTTGCAATCCGAATGGCTCGCAGAGATCCAGCAAATGCTCCCTAGCGTGGTGGATCTTTTTTTCCTCACCGAAGACCATGCAGTGATCGTAGAAAAACAAGATGGTGCCAATTTGCCCATCGAAGATCTCGACGGCTTATTCGTCGCTTTGGATATGGATTTCGACTGCTATTCTCAGCTGTTCGTCGGTCCCTTCCATCATCCGCGCCACGATTTCACTACCTTATGGGCAAGTGAGTCTAGCCTGTTCAAAAATGAGTTAAAAACGAAAACCACCAGTAAAAGTATGGATCTGCCCAAAGTGGTCTTCTCTCTTTTTCGCAACGGCTTTTCCGAGTATATTTCCTTGTTTCGTACCTTGTATCTAGATTGG
Organism: Enterococcus sp. DIV1083b; assembly: GCF_051713705.1. Taxonomy (NCBI): domain Bacteria; kingdom Bacillati; phylum Bacillota; class Bacilli; order Lactobacillales; family Enterococcaceae; genus Enterococcus; species Enterococcus sp. DIV1083b. The sequence goes on along the minus strand of NZ_JBIOQJ010000001.1, from coordinate 451,387 downwards.
TTTGAAGAAGAGACCGAAACGATCATTCAATCCCTGTGGCGCAATCAAGGCAATGCAAGCTCCACAGCCAAAGAACTGTTCATGCATCGGAATTCTCTCCTATATAAGATCGATAAGTTTCAAACACTGACGCGCTTAAATTTAAAAAATATGGATGATCTGCTGCTTTGCTATCTATTGATCGATCAGTTCACCCATCAGAGCAATTAAACAACATGCACAAGAAAACGTTTTTTTCTTGTGCATGTTTCCGTTGCACCTTCGAAGCGTTTTCATTTATGATGTTCATGTAAACTAAATGGAAAGAGGTAATCCCAATGGTAGAAATGGCCTTAAAAAATATCCACAAAAAATATGATAATAATGATGCGTATTCGGTAACTGATTTTAATTTAGATATCGCGGATCGCGAATTCATCGTTTTCGTTGGACCTTCTGGTTGCGGAAAATCAACAACGCTTCGAATGATCGCTGGTTTAGAAGATATTTCTGAAGGCGAATTGAGCATCGGTGGAAAAGTAATGAACGATGTGGCACCAAAAGACCGCGACATCGCGATGGTTTTCCAGAACTACGCATTGTATCCCCATATGACTGTTTTCAACAACATGGCATTTGGTTTGAAATTGCGTAAATACGACAAAGAAGAAATTAAAAAACGGGTAGAAAATGCCGCTGAGATCTTAGGATTGACAGAATACTTAGATCGTAAACCAGCTGCCCTTTCAGGTGGTCAGCGTCAACGGGTTGCCCTAGGCCGTGCCATCGTCCGTGATGCCAAAGTCTTCTTGATGGATGAGCCGTTGTCAAACTTAGATGCGAAATTGCGGGTTGCCATGCGTGCGGAAATCGCAAAGTTACACCAACGTTTAGAAACAACGACGATCTATGTAACCCATGACCAAACAGAAGCGATGACCATGGCTGACCGGATCGTTATCATGAAAGATGGCTTCATTCAACAAATCGGTTCACCAAAAGAAGTCTACAACACACCGAAAAACATTTTCGTTGCCGGCTTTATCGGTTCACCAGCAATGAACTTCTTCAATGTTACGTTGAAAAACGGTATGATCTCTGATGGACAAAGCTTGAACTTACGTATTCCTGAAGGCAAGAACAAGATTCTTGTGGAAAAAGGGTACGAAGGCAAACAATTAGTCTTTGGTATTCGTCCAGAAGATATTCACAGTGAACAAATCGCATTGGAAGCTTCTCCTGAAGCAACTGTACGTGCCGAAGTAGTCGTATCTGAATTATTAGGTGCAGAAACGATGCTTTATACACGCGTAGGTGCGACTGAATTTATCTCGAAAGTTGATGCTCGTGACTTCCACCGTCCAGGTGAAACGGTTGATTTGGCTTTCAACATCAACAAAGCACACTTCTTCGACAAAGATTCAGAAAATGTCATCACACTTCCTTAATTTGTAGTTACCATGCACTGTTCTCGGATTTGCCCCCTAGGCAGTCGCATTTAACTAATATCCACTTTTATTCCTTATTTGTATCCCCTAAAAACAGACAGTCAGCAGACTGTCTGTTTTTGGGTTTCGTTGTGTTTCCTACGAAACGCTTAGTTACGAACGAGAAACCAGAAGCGGTGTAAGCAGCTCATTTCCCCCTCCTACCGCCCACAGCCACGATGCTTTAAGTACATGAAACACTCGTCCATCACTTGCCTTTAGACAGCATACGCGTGGTGTCAGCTTCGTCCTCTTCCCCCTCAACTTCTCTTTTGTTTGTCTATGATGCGATGTCCTAAACACGAGAAAACGAACCAACGGGCTTGCCACGCATTGCTGCTTAAGAGGGGCTTTCTTGGCTAGTGTAGGCAGAAAAGCACCGCAAAAAGAGTAGTGCTTGTGGGGGATGACAAGCACTACTCTGGGGAGCCTATTCAACTGCTGACCACCTAGCTTTTTGCCAAGCTGCTGGTTAGCGATCGTTTTGCAAGAGGGTCAGGCTGTCTGCAAGGACAGCTTCGCCATCTAACAACTCGTAATCTGTTTCTTTGATCAATTTATAAGGCACCGCTTTGACCATGAGAAAGTCTTTCAATCGATTGACTTCGTACTTCGACTGCGGACCGATCAGCAAGGCATCGACAGTCTGCTGCTGCAGGATCTGTTCAGCAATGATGGCTGGTGCCGAATAGATATGCACGGCTAATCCTTTTTCATCTGCAGCTCGCTGCATATTTTTCACTAAGAGACCCGTAGTGATACCTGCGGTACAAATCAATAAAATCGTCTTTTGTGCTTGTTCCTCCATAAACAGGCCCTCCTACGATATTTTCTTTTTCTTATTGTAGATATCCAACACGACCGCCAGCAGCAAAATCAACCCTTTGATGGCTTGCTGCCAATCGACACCGACTCCTAAGATCGACATCCCATTGTTTAAGACACCCATCACGAGCCCACCAACGATCGCACCCATCACAGTACCAATACCGCCTGAGGTGGAAGCACCGCCGAAATACACTGCGGCCATTGCATCTAATTCCATTGACGTTCCTGCTTGCGGGGTGGCTGCGTTCAACCGAGCGGCTAAAACCAAGCCCGCCAAAGCTGCCATCATCCCCATGTTCACGAAGACCCAGAAGGTGATTTTCTTCGTCTTGATCCCAGAAAGTTCGGCTGCTTTTTTGTTGCCGCCGGTTGCATAGATTTGACGACCAGCAACGGTTTTGTTAGTCAAAAAGCCATAAGCAGCCACGATCACCCCTAAGACGATCAAAATGATCGGATACCCTTGATAAGAGGCAAAGATATAGGTAGCGCCGAGAAATACGACCGCAGTAAAGACGGCTTTAAAGGCAAAGGCTGCCATTGATTCCACTTCAAAAAGATTTTTTTTGCGACGCTCACGGGTCCGCCATTGGCCTAAAATCAGGATGCCCGTGATCACTACACCTAAAATCATGGAAAGTAAATGGATCTGACCGCCTGCAATATCTGGCAAATACCCAGTAGAAATTTGTTGGAATGCCTTGGGAAACGGCGCCAATGATTGACCCCCTAAGACGACTTGGGTCAGTCCTCGAAACATCAGTAAACCAGACAAGGTCACGATAAATGCTGGGATACCGACATACGCGACCCAGAAGCCTTGCCAGGCACCGATCACTGCGCCCATCAGTAAGCAAAGAGGCACTGCCAGCCAAGGACTGATGCCGTTATTGACCATTAAGACGCCTGCAATCGCACCGACAAACGCCATCACGGACCCTACGGATAAATCAACATGTCCTAACAAGACGACCAAGAGCATACCAGCTGCCAAAACGAGAATATGACTGTTTTGCAACACGAGGTTGGTGATATTCAGCGGCCGCCAGAAAATCCCGTCGGTCATGAGCTGAAAGGCCACCAGCAGCACTGCTAAGATAATGATCATACTGTATTTGCTAAAGATTTCCAGTGCCTTTTCTTTCAGCGAATGGCTGCGTTCTTTTTTTAATTTATTGGTTGTTTCCATCTCAAACCCCACTCTCTTCTAATGTCATTAGATTCATCAATCGTTCTTGGTCCGCCTCTTCCCGTAACACTTCGCCCGTGAAGCGGCCTTCGTTCATCGTATAGATTCGGTCACACATGCCTAATAGTTCTGGCAGCTCCGAGGAGATGATGCAAATGGCTTTGCCAGCTGCTGCCATCTCTTCGATGATCGTATAGATTTCGTATTTCGCCCCGACATCGATCCCACGGGTCGGTTCATCTAAAAATAAGATGTCTGGTGTGGTCATCAGCCATTTTGCCAAAACGACTTTTTGCTGATTCCCGCCGCTCAAGCTGCCGACGTTTTGATAGATCGAATTGGTTTTCGTCCGCATTTTTTTGCGGAATTCTTCAGCCATCGTGACTTCTTTTTCTTTATCGATGACCCCTTGGCGGCTGATTTTGGCAAGACTAGCAATGGTGGTATTCTCGCGAATATCCATCAGCAGATTCAAACCCAGCGCTTTTCGATCTTCCGACACATAGGCTAACCCATTTTTGATGGCGGTTGGCACGTCTTTGACAGAAATCGGTTGGCCGTCTTTATAGACTTCCCCCGAAATCGAACTGCCGTAGGAATGACCGAAGACACTCATGGCAAACTCTGTCCGTCCCGCACCCATCAAACCGGCGATGCCGATGATCTCTCCTTTGCGGATCATCAAGTTCAAATTCTCATTCACCACACGGGTATGGTCGATTGGATGATGGACCGTCCAATTTTTGACTTCAAAAAACGGTTCACCAATAGTAGGGTTCCGCTCTGGGTAGCGATTGGTCAAATCTCGCCCAACCATGCCGCGAATGATGCGCTCTTCAGAGATTTCGGCACCACTCAGCGTCTCGATCGTTTGCCCGTCACGTAAAATCGTGATGCGATCCGCCACATTGACGATTTCATTCAACTTGTGAGAGATGATGATCGAGGTGATCCCTTGGTTGCGGAACTCTTTGATCAGCTCTAACAGATTGGCACTTTCTTCTTCATTCAACGCCGCGGTTGGCTCATCTAAAATCAACAATCGGACGGATTTTGAAAATGCTTTGGCAATTTCCACCAGCTGTTGATGCCCGACACCGATTTGTGAAACCAGCGTATTCGGGTCTAATTTCAAGCCAACGATCTTTAAGAGGTTGTCTGTTTTTTTTTCGGTCAGATCCCAATCAATGATGCCGTGTTTGGCTTGTTCGTTTCCTAGAAAGATATTTTCTTTGATCGACAGGTAAGGACTTAATGCTAACTCTTGATGAATAATAACGATTCCTTTGTCCTCACTGTCCCGCAAATCTTTGAACTTGCATAACTCCCCTTCATAATAGATCTCTCCGTCATAGCTGCCGTAAGGATAGAGTCCGCTTAAGACATTCATCAGCGTGGACTTGCCAGCGCCATTTTCTCCACACAGTGCGTGGATCTCTCCTCGCTCGATCGAGAGGTTGACGTTATCAAGGGCGCGAACCCCTGAAAACTCTTTGACGATGCCTTTCATCATCAAAATATTATCTGCCATGTTCTTTCACCCTTTTCCTTTTTATGTAAAAGTGGTGCGCTGCCTTTGTAAGAAAAGCGAAAAGAACGAATAGTGGGGATGATTCGTTCTTCCCTACTGCTTTCGGGGAAACTAGTATCTTTTCTCGCTGGATCAGCGCTTCTTGCTTAAATGCCTAGCTCTTCTTCTGTATAGTAATCGGTATCGATCAGTTCTTCTTTGTAGTTGTCGCTATCCACAGAAACGGGATTTGACAAGTAGGTTGGTACGACTTTGACGCCATTGTCATAGGTTTCCGTATCGTTGACTGGCACTTCCTCGCCATTGGTGATGGCTTCGATCATTTCGATCGTGTTTTTCGCCAACACCCGTGTATCTTTGAAAATCGTTTGGGTCTGTTCGCCCGCGATGATCGATTTCACCCCTGCCACCGTCGCATCTTGACCGGTAATCACAGGTAGTGGTTTATCGGAAGAACCATAGCCAACGCCTTTAAGCGATGAAATGATTCCTAGGCTGATTGGATCATAAGGTGAAAGAACGGCATCCAATGTTTGATCCGTATAGTTGGCACTCAACAAGTTGTCCATCCGAGCTTGCGCAGTTGAACCATCCCAACGCAAAGTAGCGATTTGGTTGAAGTTGGTTTGACCAGAAGGAACGACTAGCTGTCCGCTGTCAAAGTATTGTTGGAAGACCGAAAGGACCCCATTATAATTGATCAGTGCATTGTTATCATCTGGAGAGCCGCCGAATAATTCAATGTTAAATGGTCCTTCACCGTCTTTGAGACCCAATTTGTCTTCAATATAAGACGCTTGCAGCACGCCGACTCCAAAATTATCAAAGGTGGCATAATAATCGACGTATTCCGAGTTCATCAGTAAACGGTCATAGGCGATGACTGTGATATCTTCGTTATGGGCTTTTTCCAACACGTCTGTCAGTGCCGAACCATCGATCGAGGCGATCACTAAAGTATCAACGCCTTTGGTGATCATATTCTCAATTTGTGCCACTTGGTTTTCTACTTTGTCTTCTCCATATTGCAAGTCAGTTTTATAGCCGAGCTTCTCTAATTCTTCTACCATGTTGTCGCCATCTGCGATCCACCGTTCTGCCGATTTGGTCGGCATCGCGATCCCAACAAATCCTTTGTTTCCGTCACCGTTTGCCCCGCTGTCTGATCCATTCCCACAAGCTGCTAACAATCCGCCAACCAATAAGGTGGATGCTAGGACGACCAATTTACCAAAAGTACCTTTCATTGTGATCCCTCCATGTCTTTTTCTTACATTCTCAGTATAGCCAGTTAAGGAATCGCTTACATTTAGATTTTTTCGAGGTTTCTTGGATTTCTTGAGAAAAAACGACTCAGTTGCCCCCTTTTCTTTTCGTAATCTTGGATTTTTTAAGATTCCCTTGGTTTTTATTTGATTTGATATTTTGTGTAAAGCGCTTCCGTATTTTTTAGTAGAATAGACCATAGAGGTGAAAAAAATGAGGAATATAAAAATTGGGTTACTCCTTTGGTTGTGTTTGTCTTTCTTGGCTGGTTGCCAAGCAGTCAAAGAAACGACCGCTGAAACATCGGAAGAAAGTATCGTGATCGGTTTTTCTCAATCGGGAACGGAAAGCAGCTGGCGCAAGCGCCACACCGAATCGATTCGCACTGAATTAGAGAAGGAAGGCTATGAAGTGCTCTATCGTAACGGCTATATGAATCAAGAACGTCAGATTCAAGATATCCGCAGTTTTATCGTGTATCAAGTCGATGCCATCGTCTTTACCCCGATTCAGGAAAACAATTGGGAACCGATTTTGGAAGAAGCTGCGCAAGCGGGGATTCCCGTTTTCGTGGTGGACCGTCATGTCAACGTCAGCGATCCCTCCTTGTTTCTGACTCATATCGGGCCAAGCTTCAAAGCCGAGGGCAATCGTGCAGGTCTCTACGTCAGCAATTATTATAAAGAACATCAAAATGAAACGATCAATGTTTTAGAATTGACGGGACTGGATGCTACTTCTCCGACGTATTTGCGCTCAGAAGGGTTCCGAGAAACCATCAAGCGTGATTATGCCCACAACAATGTAACGATCCAAGTCAAAGATGAGCTAAATGGTGACTTCATTCGCCGCAAAGGCAAAGAAGTCATTGAACAATACATCGCAGAAGGCAAAATGGAGCAGATCGATGTCTTGTTCAGTCACAATGACGAGATGACTCTTGGCGCTCTTGAAGCCCTCGAAAAAACCGATATTGAGCCAGGGAAGGATTTGGTGATCGTATCGATCGATGCCCAAAAAGAAATGATCGACAAATTGAAGCAAGGGATCGTCAATTGTGTCGTTGAATGCAACCCAGATGCTGGTGTGTTCGTCAAAAATGCCATCTCGCGCTACTTGGCTCGCGGCGCCGATGCCATTCCTCGTGAAATCTATGTCCATGAAACAGTTTTTTCCAGTGATATGGACTTTGATCAGATTCCACCGAGAAATTATTGAGGAGATGAAGATGAAAACAAAAAGTATCAAGGGCATCTTCCAGCAGACCAACAAACTGATGATCCTCGTCGCCTTTATCCCCCTCGTAGTAAGCAGTGTCTTTTACTCGCGGCAGATTTTTATTTACCAAAACACCATCAACAATATTGAAGAAGCCAATCAATTATCGGAAAAAGTCGATGCCATTGTCTTGGAAGAAATGTGGGATTTAGTCTTTGGTCAAAAAACCGTCGCACAAGTCCAAGAAACCAATGTGATCGATGAACTAAGGAGCGATCTGCAGCACATTCAAGAAAATACCAGCACTGCCAAAGAGCTCAATATTTTAGCAGTCGCCTTTCGGACGCTCGATTCTTTAGAAACCTATCAGCAACAGTTGATCGATAATATTCTCAACGATGAACCGGTGGAACAAAACCAATACGTCATGATCCAAGTGGATTCGGTGATCGATTTGCTATCCGATATTTTGCAGCAGTTTGTCGGGGTAGAGATCAGCTTAGCCAGCCAAACCAATCACGAATTGGTCCAATCCGTGTTGCTGCTGATCCTTTTTCAGGTCGTGTTGCTTTTGATCATCTTTGCGATCATCAATAAAAACCGCCGCTTTGTTCGTGACAATCTGCAATACCCGCTGGATCGGTTGTTAGACCTTTCCAATGAACTATCCCAAGGACATTTGAGCTACCGAGCAGAACTGCCCGAAACCCCAGAGCTGCGGACTCTGACGAGTAGCTTGAATCGAATGGCAGATGACTTGACTCGGCTCTTGGAAGAAAATGCCTTGAAGCAGTATCACTTAGCCCAAAGTGAGGTGCGGGTCTTACAAGCCCAGATCACTCCACATTTCATCTATAATAGTTTAGATGCGATCGTTTCTTTGATTGAAGCTGCCCGTTACGAGCAAGCAACCGAAATGACTTATGCGCTGTCAGATTTTTTCCGCATCTCCTTAAGCAAAGGGCAAGACTGGATTCCGCTGGAAAAAGAATTGCGGCATGTGGACGATTACTTGAAGATTTTGCAGATCCGCTATGGCAGGATGCTGTCTTACACCATTGAAGATCAAACTGTCAGTCCAGAACTACAGGTTTTGAAAATGGTCCTGCAGCCCCTTGTTGAAAACGCCGTATATCATGGCACCAAGTTTGTCCGTCGTGTCGGCATGATTCGAATCACAGTGTCAGAATTGCCTCAGCAGATTCAAATGACCATCAGTGACAACGGTGTTGGGATCGACCCTGAGCGTTTGCAGGAGATTCGTCGTAACCTTAAAGAAACCACTGATCCCGCCTCTGAGAGCGGCTATGGCCTATATAACGTCTATCGCCGTCTCCAGCTGAACTACGGCAGCGAAGCGCAACTGACGATCCACAGTCAATACCAAGAAGGTACCACGATTAACGTCACAGTACCAAAAAGGGAGGAACCCAACCATGTACAAAGTGTTCATAGTTGAAGATGAACATCTGATTCGCGATAGTTTGCGCCACCAAATCATGACTCTCGCCAAACAATACCCGATCGTTTATAGCGATGAAGCAGCAGATGGCGAATTGGCGCTGGCTTCGATCCTTGATCTGCGTCCTGATATTATTATCAGTGATATCAAAATGCCGTTTATGGACGGCTTGGTCTTTGCGAAAGAAGCCAAGAAATTATTGCCGCAAGTTCGCATTATTTTCGTTAGCGGCTTTGATGATTTTGACTATGCAAAAACGGCACTGCAGCTGCAAGCAGACGATTACTTGCTCAAGCCCATCAAAAACGAAGAATTAGAACAAGCCATCAAAACCGTCGTTCAACACTTAGATGAACAACAAGCCACTCATCAGCAATTATCCAAAGAAGACGATTTATTCGAAATGGAAATCAAAAAAAATCACTTTCTGAATCACCTCTTTAAACAAAAGATCACGATCTCAGAAGCCTTTTTGCAAGCAGAAGAACTGGGCCGGCGCTTTTCAGGCAAACAGTTTTGTGTGCTGTTAGCAAAAACCCCCTTCAATCAAAGCTTTTCTGACTACACTCGCTTTAGCCAGCAGCTGACCAAAGCCTATGAACAAGATGATGCCGTCTTGTTCTCCAGTGTGTCTAGCCGCTTCATCAAGTTTTTGCTTTTTGACCATGACCGAGAACAAGTTTTAGAAAAAGCCTATCAGATCGCTCAAAGCCTCGTTCATGGTTCTGGGGAAGAAGTAGCAGTGGCGATCGGACCGGTAGCAGATCGCTTCTCGGGTATCTCTCTTTCTTATCAGAAAGCTCGTGATATGCTAAAAACCTATGGTAGCATCCGCAAGGAAAAAATCATCAGCTATGAAGACGACATTCGCGAAGGGGAACTGTCCCCCACCAATCCCTTCAAAACCGACCTTGCTTCACGGCTGGCAAATGCTGGGAATCAGACGATCCCTGAGCTGATCGCTGAATTGATGGCGCCTCAAGGAACCGTTGAGCGAACACAAATGTACCGTTTGTTCGTCTTAGTCGAACTGTTGGCATTGTTGAAGAAAAAAGACAGTCATTCGCTGCCCCAGATCATTCAGCACGCCCATGACTTAGACTATCTAGCGGCATTGACCCATGAGCCAGAGAACTATCAAACGACTCTGGCAGAACTGTTGCCATTATTAACCAAACAACCAATCAATCCTGCAATGGCGAAATATCAAAGCGTCATCAATCAAGCCAAAACCTTTATCAGTGAGCACTTTTCTGATCCCAATATTTCCTTAAATGTAGTTGCTGAAAAAGTTCATTTGAGTCCAGCACATTTCAGCACCATCTTCTCGCAAGCCACTGATTCTACGTTTATCGAATACTTGACCGAGCAACGGTTGACCTTAGCTAAGGAACTGCTGTTAACGACCAATCTGCGGCTATCTGAGATCGCCTTTGATGTTGGCTACAATGACCCAAATTATTTTTCCTTTTTGTTCAAGAAGAAAGAAAAAATCTCACCGAAAGAATACCGTCAAAAAAATGCCTAGATGAGTGAAGGGATGCAAAAAAAAAGAGTGAGGGACAGCAAAATCGTCCTCACTCTTTTTCATTTTCTACTTCATGCAGTTATTTCTTCTCCATAGCAGCTTTTAAAGCAGCTGCTAATGGGCTTTCTTGCGGTTCTTCTTGATTGATTTTATTCATCAAGCGGCGTTCTTCGTGTTTCGACAGCTTTTTGCCGCGCTCTTTTTTATCCGCCATTTTTTCGGTGGTCCCATCGAATTTACAGCGGAAATAGGCGCCGTTTTTGCCTTCAATGATCTCCATCTTTCGGTGGCATTGCGGGCAGCGTCGGTTTGAAACTTTCGGGTCTTTCCGACGACGGTACTTGCAGGTGCCACTGGAGCAAACATAGATCTTGCCATCACGGGTATTTTTCTCCCGCAAGGGTTCGCCGCATTCGGGACAACGTTTTTGGGTCAATGAGAAATCTTGGTACTTGCTTTCGCTTTGCTTGATTTCTTTGACCAGTTGTTTTGTGTCTGCTTCGATTTGTGCGAGGAAGGTTTGGGCAGAATAGGTGCCTTTCGCAATGGCTTCCAGTTCCTTCTCCCATTTTTCCGTCAATTCTGGTGTCACCAAAGATGGATTGACTAAGACTAACAGCTGCTTGCCTTTTGGCGATACTTGCAAGCCGCTTGGGGTCCGCTCCATCAGCTCAGATTTGATCAGCTTTTCAATGATCTCCGCACGGGTTGCCGGCGTACCAAGACTGTGTTTTTCCATTTTGCCTAAAAGAGTTCCTTCATTCAACGGTTTCGGTGGTGTAGTCAACTCTTTCTGGATGGTAAACTCAGGCTTGACGGTACTGCCTTTTTGCCAAGCCACATTACTGGTTTCTTCTTCAGAAGTCGTTTTCCATCCCGCTTCTAACACGGTATTGCGGTTGAATACAAAGGTTTCTGAACCAAAGGTCACGGTCACTTTCTGCTGCTGCTTTTTATGGGGTTTCGCAAAGAGCATTAAGAAACGACTAACGATCATTTGATAGATCCGTTGTTCATCGGTAGTTAATTTTTCATAACGTGCCCGCTGTTCCGTTGGCAATAGGGCATGGTGATCGGTAACTTTTTTATCATTGAAGACAGCTTGCTGCACCACTTGTCCGCCATTTTTCAAGTATCCTTTGACTTCTGGGGCAAAATCCGCAACTGCCTGCAGGCGTTCCTTCATGGTTGCCTTCATATCATTGGTCAAATACTTGGAATCCGTCCTTGGGTAAGTGACGATTTTATGGGTTTCATACAAGCTTTGAACAAGCGACAAGGTCTTCTTGGCTGAAAACCCATAACGCTGATTGGCTTCTCGTTGGATCTCGGTCAAATCATAAGGCAATGGCGCGCTTTCTGTTTTGACCTTCTCTTCGATCGCTGTCACGCGACCATTTTGTTGACTCATTTGCTTGACCAATGCTTCGGCGTCGCTGCGTTCTTTTAGTTGATAGGGATTTTTTTGCTGCAGGCGGGCCTTGGCATCGCCTACGTTTAGGGTAATCACGTGATAGGTTTGCGGACGGAAACTCTCGATCTGCATTTCCTGACTGCGCACCAAAGCTAAGGTAGGGGTTTGGACCCGACCCGCACTAAGATTGTCTTGATATTTGACCGTCAATGCCCGGGTGACATTCAACCCTACCAGCCAGTCGGCTTTTGCCCGCGCAAGGGCGGAGTAGTAAAGATTATCGTAGTGCTTGGCTGACTGCAATTTTGCAAAGCCTTCTCTGATGGCTTTAGGGGTTTGCGAAGAAATCCACAAACGTTTGACTGGTTTGTCAAAACGAACCCACTCCAAAATCCAGCGAGCGACTAGCTCCCCTTCTCTTCCCGCATCGGTGGCGATCACGACTTCCCCGACATCTTTTCTTTGAGCCAGTTGTTTGATGGCTTTTAGTTGATGACCGGTTTTTGGTAACGGCTTGATCCCGATGGACTTAGGGATCATCGGTAACGTTTCCATCTGCCATGATGCCCAGTCTTTGTTTAAATCTTCAGGCATTTTCAAGCCCAATAAATGACCAAGGGCCCAAGTAACGATCGCCTTGGGTCCTTCGTAATAATTTTTATGTTTTTGCTCACAGCCCAAAACTTTGCTGAGGTCTTTGGCAACGCTTGGCTTTTCCGCTAGAATTAGTTGTTTCATAAAAATCTTTCCTGCTTTCATCGACGACTTGCTGATATTCTTTAAGCAATGCCAGTCCAATATATTGTTGGAGGTAATCGTCGCATTCTTCGCACCAGCGTTCGTCTTCTTCATTCCAAAAAGCCGTCATAAAGTTTGATTTTGCATTTATGTACGAATACTCTTCTCTGATTTCTTGCCATTTTTGTTCATAAAATGACTGCGCCTCGCTGAAAGTTGCAAATGTGAACGCCTCTTGAATATCTGACTGCCATCCCTCAAAAAACCACCACGGTTCATTGTCCCCATACATGACTACTACTTGATACATTCCATTGCTCCTTTCACGATTCCTTCCTCATATTAGTCACTTTTACTTAAACTTGCAAGGAATAAGTTTCAGCATTTAAACATTGCTTTAAAAATTCATTAAACCCTCGTTTTTTTGTACGATTTATCGGTTGTTTAAGATTACATCATTTCTATGCCCCTATAGTCTAGCACAGATGTTTCCTGTTGTGAATATAACATCAAAAGATTAAAAAAATATCAAACAAGATTTATTTTAACCTCGTAAAAAAAATTTGACTGCGATGGATATGCTACAATAATGACAACCACGAAATTGCCAGGAGGTGCCCCATGTATCTCGAACAAATCACTTTTCCCGATCAAGAGACCGAGTTTGATTTTTTCCTTTCCATCAAACGAACCGTTTATGATTCTTACTACCCTTTTCAGATTCTCAGTGCCCGCCTTTTTCAGCAGATCGATTTTGAACCGGTCACGATTTTATATGGCGGCAATGGTTCTGGCAAAACCACCGCATTGAACGTGATTGCCGAAAAGATCCACGCGCAGCGCTTTGCTGCGTATAATCGCTCGAATTTTTTCGAGGACTACTTAGCCTACTGTACTACTGGCAGCATCGACGAACCGCAAGAAAAAGTACTTTTGACCAGCGATGATGTCTTTGATTACATGCTGGCTATTCGAAACTTGAATCAAGGGATCGATCATCGCCGAGAAGAAGTATTCCAAGAATACTACCAAGCAAAGTATGCGGACTTTCGTTTCACAGGTTTTGACGACTACCATAAATTGAAGAAAATCAATCTTGCACGATCCAACACACAGTCCAAATTCACCCGCAAGCACTTGATCGACAATGTCCGAGAATATTCCAATGGTGAAAGTGCCTTTCGCTTCTTTCAAGAAAAGATTCGTCCCAACAGCCTTTACTTATTAGATGAACCAGAAAATTCTCTTTCTGCTGAGCGTCAGTTGGAACTGGTGCAGTTACTGGAAGATTTTGTCCGCTATGAACAGTGTCAATTCATTATTGCTACCCATAGTCCTTTCGTTTTATCTTTAAAGGAAGCCAAAATCTATGATTTGGATCAAACGCCCGTCGATGTTCGGAAGTGGACCCAGTTAGCTAGTGTCCAGCAGTATTACCGCTTTTTTCAAGCACACCAAGCCGAATTTGATGATCGATCATGAGCCAAGCAACCCAGTTTCCGTCAAAGATTTCTTTTGGCGGCTTTTTTTTCCGCCACACTCACACAAAGACTAAAATCAAATTGATCAGAGCAATAAAGAAGGCGACAACTCCCGCAATTTTGCCCCACTTGACTTCTGCTTGATTATACTGATCGGAATGCCCCGCAATCTGAGAGGACAAAAAGTAGAACTTTTTAAAAACAATCAAATACCCGGCTAAACCCCATAGTACGGCTAAGGCAAGATGGTTGATTTGACTTGAAATGACCTGAGTCTGATGAAGCATCACCACCCCTACGATACTAACGACAAACCCCGATTTCATGAGATTGGCTTTTGTACGATTCATGCTCCTCCCTCCTTTCTTTTAAAAATGCCAATACATCAAAAACATTCATTTTCTATCTAAATTATAGCATAATTTGACTATTTTTTTAAAATGGAAAGCGCTCGCTCTAATCGGATTTTCGAATTGATTTATAAAAAGCCCTAGCTAAGTGCAACTGATTGGTTCAGTGTTCTTAGCTAGGGCTGATTGTGTTAGTGGTTAAACATATTGTAATTCTTTGGCTTCTTTGTAGGCTGCATCGATCAAACCGCCGCCCAAGCATTCCATCCCGTCATAAAAAACGACTGCTTGTCCAGGAGTGATGGCGCGTACTGGTTCGTCAAAAATCACTTCTGCTCGATCTCCATCTAATAGACGCACCGTTACCGGTACATCTTGTTGACGGTAGCGGAATTTTGCTGTGCATGAAAATTCCGTTCCGCGGTCTTGTTCTGTAGTAAAGTGGATTTGGCTTGCTTCCAAGCGATCTGCATACAATGCGGGGTGATGGAATCCTTGCCCCACATACAAAGTGTTGGTCGCCAAGTCTTTGCCTACTACAAACCATGGTTCTTGAGTGGCACCACCGCCGCCAATGCCTAAGCCTTGACGTTGTCCGATGGTGTAGTACATCAAGCCATCGTGTTGTCCTTTGACTTCGCCATCTAATGTAACCATATTGCCTTTTTTCGCTGGCAAGTAATTACTCAAAAATTGTTTGAAATTCTTTTCTCCGATAAAGCAGACACCCGTGGAATCTTTTTTCTTAGCTGTTGCTAGACCTGCCCGTTCAGCGATCGCTCGTACTTCTGATTTTTCCATGCCGCCTAGTGGGAACATGGTTTTGCTCAATTGTTCTTGTGACAATTGGCTTAAGAAATACGTTTGATCTTTGTTGTTATCCACGCCTCGCAACATATGAGTCACGCCGTTTTCATCAACGGTCACTTGCGCATAATGGCCAGTTGCTACATAATCGGCACCAAGATCCATCGCATAATCCAAAAAGGCTTTGAACTTGATTTCCTTGTTACACATGACATCTGGATTTGGCGTCCGTCCGGCACGGTATTCTGCAAGAAAATATTCAAATACACGGTCCCAATATTCTTTTTCGAAATTCACTGAATAATAAGGAATCCCGATTTGCGCAGCCACTTTGGCTACGTCTTTGTAGTCTTCTGTTGCGGTACAAACACCGTTTTCATCGGTATCATCCCAATTTTTCATAAAGATCCCGACAACATCATACCCTTGTTCTTTCAGCAAAAGTGCTGTTACTGACGAGTCTACCCCGCCACTCATTCCAACCACCACACGGGTGTTTTCGTTAGACATGATCGTTTCACCATCATTTCAATTATAGATTCTGAAATCATCTACGATTTGAAGGTCGCAACTTTTCAGTAATTTGCATTATACAACAAAACACAAAAAAGTTCACTGTTTGCTGTCTTTTCTTATAAATTCCTTTTTTAGAAAAGTCATCTGGAGGATACCCGCTGTCCGTTCTTCCCCCCATTCAGACCAATAGAAGAAGCGCTGCTTTTTGTGTATCTTATCGATAGCCGTCCAAACGACTCCCATTGTTCAAAGACAACTAGATAAGCGAATGCTAAGAAGCCGCATTTTACCTTTTAAACGGTCGTTTGTCATAAAATCGTATGGAATTCTTCAGGAAATGTAGAAATGCCGCTATCAGAAAAAGACTATACTTCTCTTAGATACTACTTTACGAGGAGGGGCATTTCATGAGATCACACACAGGGATATCGAAAACTAGGAGAAACGACGGAAAGAAAAGAAAAAGCCTTGCGCTACTACTTTTTCTCATCGGTGGTATTTTTGTCATTCATTACGTGATTGATCAGGTCAGGGATGCTGCGTTTGATCAGACAGCGCTTGTCTCAAAAGAGTTCACTCACCAAGCCAATCAAGCGATTCAACAAGCGATGGCAGACACGCAGCAAGTGCCGTTGATTGTACAAGCCGATCAACGCTGGGGCAATGACACATATGGATATGGAGAAACGCAAAATACGTTTGCAGCAAACGGGTGCGCTATTGCTTCTTTAGCGATGATCGATTCTTTTTGGACGGATCATCCGTCGAATCCTGACAAACTATTAAAGTGGGCTGGCGATCAATTTTATCTTCCCAAACAAGGAACGAGTTGGCAAATCTTTCCTCAGTTTGCCGAAGCTTTTGGTTACCAATTTGCCGATTTAGGAAGTTCCTTTGCGGCTGCCTATGAGAAAATGACACAAGGCATCCCCGTTGTGGTCTCGGTTCAAGCAGGAACCTTTACGACCTCAGGACATATCATGGTATTGGCTTTGAACAAAGAAGGAAATGTTCAAGTATTCGATCCTAATGATTCCCTCGAAAAAGCCCATTATGAGAAAAGCTATCCTAACGATGTCTTTCAAGCAGAAGGAATCCATTATTGGAGCTTTTGGCTTTGATGTTCTGATCGGCTGAAACTGCAAAAACACGCCAGTTTTGCGACAAAAAAAGACTAGCCGAAGCTAGTCTTTTGCTTATCTTACTATTATTGAACGCGTGGTTCGTTGTTTTCTTGAATACGCGTCGTTGTTCGGTTGAAGGCACCTTTGGCTTTACGTGTTTGTTTTGACGCAAAGTCGCCAGTTGTTTCTGCCGCACTGCTTACTTTGTCTTGAACTGTTTCAGAGTCTTTTTCGAATTGTTCACGTGTTTTGACATCTGCTACGTTCACGTTTACTTCGATGACGTCTAAATTCGTCATTTTGTTGACTTGTGTTGAAACAACCTCTTTGATTTGGTCGTAGATCGTGGTCATGTCGCTACCGTATTCTGCAACGATATCAAGATCGACTGCCACTTGTTTTTTCCCAACTTCAACGTTGATCCCTGAAGTCACATCATCGGTGTTGACTAATTTACCTGCAATATTTGAGAAGAAACCGCCATCGACTGTTAAGAGTCCGTCTACAGATTCTAATGCAATGCCTACGATTTTTTGAATCACTTTATCTTCGTAAGTTAATTCTCCTTTAACACCTGTTGTTGGTTTTGTTTGGTTTTCCATCGTACATTCCTCCTACTATAATCTTGATATAAATTAAACTAATAATGTTACCAAAGTTAACGGCGCGGTCTTTGAAATTGTTCAAAGAATCCGACTTCTTTGAGATAAAATCCCAGATACATACCTAGTGCCGTAAACAGCACCAGCAGTATGGTTTTCAAAAAGCCGATCGTTAGAAACAGGATCGCTAGGATCAAACCGAAACCTGCAAAGATAAGCGGGATCTTATAGTGGTAGAACCATTCACTCATACCTGTTCCTCCTAAACTACACGCGGCTGGTCATGGGCTGCTGGCGTTTCTTGCGTATCTTTTAAGACAACTTCCGTTTGGATATTGCTTTCGATACCGAAAAGCTGCTGCAGACTGCTGCTGATCTCACCAACCAATGCTTCTTGTTTTTGCGGGATGGCTGCTGTTTGTTTCATTTCTCCATCGATTTTTACGGATACTTTATTCTTGACGATTTTGATTTTTACGGATGGCTGATGGATGAAATCTGCTTGTTTCACCCGTTCAAGCACAAAATGCTCTAACGCCTTCTTCTGAATCACTAAATCGCCTGTCTTATGGGAAATGATCAAGCGGTCCGAACGTTTTGGATAAAACAAAACGACAAAGAGCGCGATCACGGTAAAAATGGCAAAGCCAACAGATAACCAAAAGAGCAGCATACTCATGGAAGATCCGACCCAAGGATATTCATCCAAAGGAATCAAGTAAACAGGCAATGAAGCCGCTTGCTGATTGGCGATGATCCCAAAATAAAAGACAAGTAAGAGTAAAAGCAATCCGATGATAAAAATCACTTTAGAAATCTTACGCATTGGCAACCTCCTTTACTGCTTTCTACTTAAAGCATACACATTTCTTAAATATCCATCAAATAATAACTCTTGGAATCGATTATTTTTTACATATAAAGTTTATTTTTATCAAAAAAATTTCCTTAATCAAAGCTTGCTGTCAAAGTCATCACAAAAAAAGCAAGCCGCCCAAATCTGTTTGGACGCTTGCTTTTTTTGTTATCTGTTAACGAGCCAGCTTAGTAAGTTCTTGTTGTTTTGCATGATACAACACCGCCAGTTCATTTTCGGAAACTGGTCGACCAAAAGGACGCGGCTGTGGCAGAAACGCCAATTCTGGTGCATCGACTCCTACGTTGAGATTCTCAGCGATCGGTACACTGTGATGATGAATATGCCCATGCAGATTACGGCTGTTTTTGGTGATCCCCAGCAGCATAGGATAATGGGTCAGTATAAATTGCTGATGAGCAAACTTCAGCAAGACACCGACATCTTCAAACGCATACTTTTCGGCTCCCAAACAACCAGGATCATGCTTGCGCAAGTACGCAAAGAAAGCTCGGGTATCATGATTGCCTTTGATAAAAACGATTTTGCCCTGCAGCTGTGCTAACAGCGCAGCAATTTCTGGAAAGCCCGCTTCGTAATCAGGGTGCATCGCGACATCCCCTAAATGATAGACGACATCTTTATCCGCAACGACCTCATTCCAGCTGGCGATCATCGTTTCATGCATTTGCGTCACTGTCTCAAAGGGGCGTGGGGCAAAGTCATTGTCCCCGAGCAAGGCTGCATGAAAATAGTGGGTATCAGACGTAAAAAATTTCATAGTCGCTCCTTACCTTGGTGCTTTTTCTGTGATCAGCGTCTTTAAATCATCGCTAGCGGCTGCTTTTTCGTCGGTGCAGGAAACCGCGCATCGATTGCTGCCAATTCGCTTTGGGAAAAAACGATTTTGCAAGCTTCAATGTTCTGCAGCATATGCAGCGAGTCACTGGTTTGGGGGATCGCTAAGACGTGGGGTTGTCGAAGGGTCCATGCCAAAAGCAGCTGAAAGATCGTGCAGCCTTTGGCTTCTGCCAGCTCTTTCAACACTTCATCATTTTTGAAGTGGTGCCCTAGCCGATCGCCTTGAGCAATGGGTGAGTAGGCAATCACAGGAATCTCAGCCTCTGCCTGCCAAGGCAAAAGATCGTATTCGATCCCCCGGGCACCTAAATTATAGAGTACTTGGTTGGTGGCACATTGATCGCCGTTTTCTAACCGCAACAGCTCCTCCATATCTGCCACGTCAAAATTAGAGACGCCCCATGCGCGAATTTTTCCAGAGGCTTTGGCAGCTTCTAGTGCGTCAACTGTTTCTGCTAACGGCACATCTCCTCGCCAGTGGAGCAGATACAGATCAAGATAGTCGGTGCCTAAACGCGCTAAGCTGCGGTCTAAAGCTTTCGGCAATTCATCTGCGGAGGCATTCCAGGGATAGACTTTTGAAATCAAATAAAGATCCCCTCGTGTAAAGGGCTGGATCGCCTTGCCAACTAGCGTTTCTGCGTTTCCCTCGCCGTACATTTCTGCGGTATCGATGACAGCCGCTCCAGCTTTGATGCCCGCTTGCAACGCATCGATCTCGGCTTTTTCCTTGGCTGGGTCATCCCCCATATGCCAAGTCCCCATGCCGACGGCTAGCACTGATTGCTTGTTTAAGGTTCGTTTCATCTTGATTCCCTCTTTCTCGTCTTAACTCATCCTGTTCCTGCGAACACCTAGGGTTTGTTTTCTATAGTATAAAAAGAAACCGCCAAAGATACAAAAGAAGTGTATCAATCCCATGCCTGCTTGGCGGAGTGACACACTTCTTGCCCTTTGAATGATATAGCTGCTTTTGGCAAAAGCTTACGCTTTGACAAACAACCCGCGGCTGATAAAACCATCCATTAAAAAGTAAAATTTTTCTTGCAGCATTTTGTGCTGTTCATCTTTGAAAATGTTGACTGCTTTTAACCCATTGGCTGTCGTGATGGACATCTTGAAGGTTTGCAGATCTTTTGCAACAGTGATTTTTAATTTAAAGCCTTCTTTGCTTTGGGGTGTTGCTTCAAGGCCGCGAATCAATTGGAAGTTGCCGCCGTTCGTTTCTGTAAAGCCATTGTCCCGCAACGTATATTTTTTTGCTTCAGGAGCAATGCGGTATTGGGTTGCTGCGCCTAAAACGGTTGCTGTTGTTTCAAATGCCATGTTCTTCACCTCTTTAACATCATTTCTTTCATTATAAATAGTTTTCAGCGAGATTGCTAGCTGTTCTCCTACTTTTTCGTTGCTAAGACAGTTTCTGCTAATAGCAGAGCAAATGCTTCGATTTCCGCCAATGTGTTGCCATAGCCAAAGCTGACTCTGACCGATTCCCGAATAGCTGGATGCTCTTTGCCCACCATCGCTTCGAGCACATGGGAGGGCTCCACATTGCCCGCCGTACAAGCGCTGCCTGTCGAGATCGCAGCCCCTTTTAAGTCCAATTTCATCAGCAGCAAGTCACTGCTGACACCTGGGAAACGCAGATTCAAAATATGCGGCAATTTGTGTGCTGGATCACCATTCAACTGAACATCGACGCCTTGTGCTGCTAAGGTCTCCATCAGTACATCGGCAAACGTTTGATATTGTTCCGCCGCTGCTTGCTGCGCTTCGGGGGTATGCAAAGAAGCTGCTTTGGCCATTCCCATGATGGCTGCTAAGTTTTCCGTCCCTGCTCGCCGTTTTTCTTCTTGCTCGCCGCCATGGAGTAGCGCAGGCAGCGACAAGCCATCTCGTTTATACAAAAAGCCGATCCCTTTTGGTCCGTTGATTTTGTGAGCAGAAATGCTTAGAAGATCAATACTGTTTTCATTGATTTCAAGCGGGATCTTGCCATAAGCTTGCACGGCATCGGTATGAAACACGGCGGGATGCTCCCGTAAAAGGGCCCCAATTTCTGCAATCGGCAGCAAATTGCCCGTTTCATTGTTTGCCGTCATTATGGATACTAAAATCGTATCGGGACGTAAGGCAGCCTCAACTTCACTGACGGCCAATTGCCCCTTTTGATCTACGGGCAAATAGGTCACCTCAAAGCCTAAGCCTTCTAAATAGCGCATACTCTCAATGACCGCCGGATGTTCGATCTGGGTCGTAATGATATGTTTGCCATGTGCTTGTTTGCTAAGGGCTGTACCGATGATTGCTGTATTATCACTTTCGGTACCACCACTATTAAAAATGATCTCATGTTCTTTGACTCCTAGCTGCTGAGCGATCGCTTGACGAGCCAATTCTAATTGGGTGTGGGCGTCTCGACCATAATGATGAATGCTTGATGGATTGCCAAAAAATGTCTGCATCGTTTCACTCATCACTTTGATCACTTCTGGATGCAGCGGTGTCGTTGCTGCATGATCTAAGTAAACCATTCTTTTCACCTATCCTTCATTACTGCCATTATAACAAATCTTCCTCAGACGTCTATCGTGAGTGTCCATACGAAAAAACCTGTCAGTCAAATGCGGAAAAATCGCCAATGATGACAGGCAGCTGAACGAGTTCAGCCTTACGAAAAATCAGGAACGTGTGCTGTTTTGCTTGTGCGGCTCACGTCACTTACTGATCGTTTTATTTTTTTCCAGGTTCAGAGGCAATGACAGTCAATTCACCAACCAATTCCCATTTCTTGATCGGGTTTGGCAAAATGCAGCTCGTGCCCATTTTTAGTTCATAGGAATGACCGTCGATCATCAAATGCCCATACCCATCGATCACGGTCATCAAGGTATAATCGGCCTTTTGTGCCAACGATAATTTTCCACGTACTTCCCACTCATACACATTGAAAAATGGCGTTTCAAGATAGGTAACGACTGCTGATTGTCCTTGTTTGACCTCACGGATCGATAATTCTGGCGTCCGTGCAGGAATCGTCGTCACATCGATCGATTGTTGGATATGCAGCTCCCGAGTTTGTCCTTGATCATCGGTACGATCATAGTCGTACACCCGATAAGTCGTATCCGAACTCTGTTGGGTTTCCAAGATCATGATCCCTTTTCCAATGGCATGGATCGTTCCACTTGGCACATAGAAGAAATCGCCTTTTTTCACAGGGACTTTTGTTAACAAATCATCCCAACGACCCGCTTCGATCATTTCCGCAAGTTCTTCTTTGGTTTGTGCATGGTGGCCATAAATAATTTCCGCACCTGGTTCGGCATCAATGATGTACCAGCATTCCGTTTTCCCTAATTCCCCTTCATGGGCTAACCCATACGTGTCATCAGGATGGACTTGAACGGATAGATCATCTTCTGCGTCTAAAATTTTAATTAATAATGGAAAGACTGGTTCGTCTGAATGACCAAATAGTTCTTGATGGTCTTGCCAAAGATCCGCCAATGTTTTGCCTTTAAACGGCCCATTTTCAATGACGCTCACCCCATGAGGATGCGCACTGATCGCCCAATCTTCACCGATCTTGTCGCTCGGTAAATCAAAACCAAAAACAGAATGCAGGCGACTGCCGCCCCAAATTTTTTCTTGAAAAACAGGTTTCATAAACAATGGTTCCATAATTGTTCCCCTCTCTAGTTGTTCGTGCATATTATAGCATGAATCCGCTTATTCGGCAGTTTCTTTTAAGTAACATTGCAGGATTTCGTCACGATGACCCAAATAGCTTTCTCGATGATCCACTGGATGGACCCGATTCGATAAGAAAATAAACGCTTTTTTGTTAGGGATATCTACTGCGAGAAACGTGCCTGTATAGCCTGTATGAAATAATTGATACGGTGCACCTAACAAGTCCCAACCATAGGTGCGAGGCTTTGTGCTTTCAGGCGTCTGCCGCTGAGCCAGCGCCTGCATGACTTTTTCTGAGAAAAACGGCGCTCCTTGCTGCTGACCATTTACCAGTAACAGTTGAACGAAAAGCGTCAAGTCATCCACGGTAGAAAACAACCCTGCGTTGCCGGCATGGTTTCCCAACACCCGTGCCTTAGGATCGTGGGTGATTCCTCTAAGGATGCTGCCGTCTGGCTGCTGCTGGGTAGGCACGATCATTGGCAGCTGTGAGGGAGGAAAAGGCGGAAAGCCGCTGTTCTTCATGCCTAAAGGCGTCAAGACTTCTTCTTGAAAAATCTCGGTCACTGGTTTTTGATACAGCTCCTCCAATAAAAAGCCCAGCAAAATCGTCCCAGTATCCGTATAGTTGACCGTTTGACCGATCGTATCACTGCTTTCAAGCTGCAAATACGCCTCGCGCAAGGCAGCAGCATCCAACTGGTCTCGATGAGGAATCCACGTGTTGATGGCTGCCGTATGCGTCAGCAAGTGCTTGATCGTTACCCGATCGTCTTTAAACGCTGGCAGCCAACGAGTAAGCGGCGCCTCCATCTCGATTTTTCCTTGATCCCACAATTTTAACAGAACACTCGTTGTACAAACGACTTTCGTCAATGAGGCTAAATCAAACAAATGATCTTTCGTCATAGGTTCGGTTTTCGGAAGAAGCGCTGCCTGTCCGAATACATGGGTCTCTTGGGTTTCACCAGCGATAAAACGCAGCACCGCTCCTGGGAAAACGGTCGGCATTTTTTCTTGAATGAGCTGTATTGTTTTTGGGTACATTGTCATCGTTCCATACTCGCTCCTTTCAGGCTTGTCTTGCTTCTAACTTTAGCACTTTTCGCCAATGAAAAAAACTACCCATTAAGGATAGTTTTCAGATTTTTTTCTAATCAGTGTTACATAGATTACTCGTCAGCTGGTGCAGCTTTTGCTTGCGCCTTTTGGATGATTCTCAAATAACTGTAACAGGCACATTGGCTACCTAGTCCCCCTACGATCAATCCCGCGAGTAAGGGATGGATCAAGACGAGCAGTAAAGCGAGGCCACTCAACAGCCCTAGCAACATCAGTGTCTGCAACGGTGCCCAAAAGATGATGAAAAAGCTTTTGATCAAGGCGAGCCGCATGGGTGCCGCCAAATGCACACTGTCGCAGATAAAATACAGCAGCCACACGAGTAAAATGATACTTAAAAACAAATAACCGACAGCCAATAAGGGCAGCTGAAAGGAATCGATTTGGCGATAAGAGCCTAACAGCAGCAAAGCGAGACTACCGAAAAAGAGGCCTGCGGCAAAACTGCGCCGATAATTTTCCCGATAGAGCCGCCAAAAGGTCCCTCCGATGGCCTGTCGTGGTTCTTGATAGTACAACCAGCGCCGCATGACCCCAAATAAAGCAAAGGTCGCTGGCAAAAGAATGCTAGGAAAACTAATGATCAAACCAACCAAAGAGAAAAGAAACTGACGAGGAGAGCTGGGGAAAATCAGCCCCAAAGCTAGCAATAGAACGGGCAGATCGAACAGTAACCAGTAGCCATTCAAAAGCAACATACTAGCTATCGCTTGACTGGCACCATACCAACGATACCATCGTTCATTTCCCATCAGTCCGCCTCCTTTCTCTAATCAGCTGATTTACCCTCTAGCGGGCTAAGTTTTGTAGATTTTGCTGCCATTTCTCTGTTTGATAATCCAGCAACTCTTGATAGCCCGCTGCTTGTGCTTGGGCTTCCGCCTCAGCAAAGATGTCACGCACTTCTTCATCGCTGTCAGCAAAGATCGCTGAAGCATTGGCTTCTTCAAAAATATCGTTGATCCGTTGCTGAATAATTCCTTCTGGTGAGTCTGGCATCGGGTTGATCGCCGCAAATTCCGTGTCGTCTTTTTGCGTGTCCCAAGTGATGGCATGCTGCCATTTCGTTGCCCAGTTCATTTGATCTTCTGGAAGATTTAACTCAAATTTTGTTTTGGTATTGTCTAAAAAGGCGGAGTTGCCGTTCCATTGGAAACTTGATGTTGCTTGCTCAATCTCCGAAACGCCTGCACTGTCTTCTGCATAGGCATCCGTAAATTGCGTATAGCCTTCTTCGTCAAAGCCATC
Source organism: Enterococcus sp. DIV1083b (assembly GCF_051713705.1). NCBI lineage: Bacteria > Bacillati > Bacillota > Bacilli > Lactobacillales > Enterococcaceae > Enterococcus > Enterococcus sp. DIV1083b. The sequence goes on along the minus strand of NZ_JBIOQJ010000001.1, from coordinate 426,084 downwards.
CCAATACTGGCCTTCTGGACCAAACATCAAGATCGATTGGCCCAACGGTCCTGTCAACCAGTCTAAGAAGGCAAAGACTTTTTCTGGGTCTTCTGCATTTCTAGTAATGACACTGACATTCCACCCTAGCATTTCATAGGAACCTGGGAAAATATTGTCAGGATCTAGTCCTGGTTTTGCAATCGGCTCGATATAGAAATACCCCGCATCTGGATTTTGTTCTTGCAAGATGTAATGGGCATCGCGAGCATAGTTGGACGGGCTGGCAGCCGCATAGACAGCTACACGACCACTGGTTACTTTTTCTGCCACCATATCTGCATCTTGGGTCAAGGTATCTTGGGTCATCAAGCGCTCACGGTACAGTCTTGACGCATATTCAATCGATTCTACGTAGTTTTCATTGGCAAAGATCGAGGTCAATACGTCGCCTTCAGGAACAGCGCGAATGCGGATATCTGCGGGTGAACGCCCTTCTGCAAATGCGGAGTACAAGACATTGATCCCTTGTCCGCTGACATCTGTTTCAAATGGAATGACATCAGGAAACTCTGTTTGAACTTCTTTCAAATACTCATAAAGATCCTCTGTTGTTTTCAATTCTGGCGCCCCTAAAGCATCATGGATCTCTTTATTGACGACATAACCGGCATTCCCGAAAGGCTCCGAGCTATACCAGTTGGGAAACTGATAAAGTTTGCCGTCTTCTGAACGAAGCATGTTCAGGATGTCTTCTCCCGCCCATTCTTTCAAGTTTGGATACTTATCCAAGTAATCATCAAATGGCACTAAGGCACCCGCTTCTCGCAGCCGTTCCACATCCGACCCTCGATCAAGCCAAATAAAATCAGGTAGATCATCGCCAGCGATCATTGTGCTTAGCCGCTGTGCTGCATTCCCGCCACCATCGATTGCGCGAATATCTACCTTGGTCAGTTCTTTGATAGCAGCAGTTGCTGGATCATCTCCCCAACGATCCATCGTGTACCAATCATAATTACCAAACATCGTGATCTCCAACGGTTCACTACCTAATTCAAAGACCTCCGAACTGTCACGGTCATTCGCTGCCGCCCCATCACTTTCTTTTGTCCCTGACTCACTGCCGCAAGCAGCCAGTAAGAGACTCATCGCAGTCACTGACAGCACGCTTTTTAATACCTTTGCTTTCATTCTTTTATCCCCTTTCAACGTTTCGTTCCTTCTCCCCTCTAATCAAGAGAGTTCCTCCTGCTCTGCTAATCTTTCAACGAACCAATCAATACACCTTTTACAAAATACTTTTGGACAAACGGATAAACCATTACAATCGGCAAAGTCGCCACCATCATAATTGCCATTGATAAGGACTTGCCAGTGACACCAGTCATTTCCGCCAAACGTGCTGCTGAGCCAGAATCGATTTGACTCATTTGCGAACTCACCGTATTCGAATTCAAGACTCGCTGCAAAAAGGTCTGCAAGGGAATGAGATGATCTGAAGTAATGTAGATGCTTGGCATAAACCAATCATTCCAATGCCCAACGGCGGTAAATAGCGACAAAGTGGCAATGACTGGACCTGATAACGGCAAAATGATTCGGAAAAACGTGCCCCAATACCCACAACCATCAATTTTCGCTGAATCCTCCAATCCTTTCGGCAGTTGCTGAAAGAACGTACGGAAGATGATCATATTCCAAACACTGATCAGACCAGGAATGATCATTACCCAAAAAGAATCCATCAGTCCAAGTGAACGTACCACTAAAAAGGTTGGAATCAAGCCGCCGCTGAAGAACATCGTGAGGATGAAAAAAATCGTAATAAATTTTCGCCCCATCAGTTCTCTTTTTGACATTCCATATGCTGCCATCGCTGTCAGCATGATCGATGAAAACGTCCCGATCACTGTCCGTAAGACACTGATGAAAAAGGCATTCATCAAGCGCTGATCTTGAAAGACGATCTGATAGTTTTCCAACGTGAATTCTCTTGGCCAAAACGTGATCCCACCAGTCACCGTGTCACGTCCAGAATTAAAGGAAATCACCAGCGAATTCCAGAAGGGATAAAACGTCAAGAATGCAAGCGTTATCAAGAAGAGGTAAATAAAAATCATCATCGCTTGGTCGCCCCAATTTTTCTTCATTGTTCATTTCCTCCTCTGCTGATTACCATAAGCTGTGACCCACTTTGCATGCGAAAAAGTTTGCTCCGCTCAAAAGAGTGACACTAATGACTGCTTTGAACAAACCAACAGCTGTTGCGTATGAATATTGAGAGTTGCTGATCCCTACCCGATACACATAGGTATCAATGACATCCGCCACATTTCTAAGAGCTGGATTGCTCCCCAGTAAAAGCAAATCTTCAAAGCCCGCATTCAATAAGTTACCGATCTCCAAAATGAGAAAAATCGTAATGATTGGAACGATCGAAGGCAGAGTGATCAAAAAGACTTGCTGAAATTTCGTTGCGCCATCTAGTGATGCTGCTTCGTACAGTTGCGGATCGATCCCAGCAATGGCTGCCATATAGACGATCGAGCCAAAGCCAATCGATTTCCAAAGATTTGTCGTAACGATGATCGTCCAGAAATAGCGAGGGATCGATAAAAAGTTGATTGGTTCATCGATTAGGTTTAAACTCTCCAAAGCAATATTTAAGCTACCGTTATCCATCGATAAAATCGACATCGTAAACCCCGCCACGATCACCCATGATAAAAAGTGTGGGAGATAAGTAATCGTCTGCACCACACGCTTGAAGGCAACGTTCTTGACCTCGTTAAGCATCAATGCCAACAAAATCGGTGCTGGAAAACAAATAGCAATCTTTAGCACACTGATCATAATGGTATTCCGTAAAATTTCCCAAAAACGTGGTTCACTAAAAAAGCGCCGAAAATTATCAAAGCCGATCCATGGACTGCCTGTCATACCTTCAAAAATATTGTACTGTTGAAACGCCATCAAAATCCCGTACATTGGGATATAACTAAAAATGCCTACCAGTAAGATCGCAGGCAGTACCATCATCTGCAGATCCCACTGAGCAAAATATCGCTGTATCCACTTTTTTTCCATCACATCTACTCCTTGTCTTCCCAATTCCACCTTGTCGCACCCACAATAGAAACCGCATACAAAATAAACAACGAACAATCTCTGCGTCCAGAGCCATCGAATCTCGATTCTTTTTTATTATAAATTAAGAATAACCATAATTCAATATAATGTTTAGGTTTTTTGAATCATAATAGCTATTATATTAAGTTTTAAAACAAGCACCCAAACTATTAAATAACAAAACAAGAAAAGCCAAATAGATTGGACCTGCTCTGCTAATACAGATAAACTACCGTTTTTTCAATGATTGGTCTTCAAATCGATGTAACAGGTTTTTGCACTCTTTCGTGCGAAATAAAAACAAAAGTTTCTTTTTTTGACAAAAAAAAAGAAAAAGCAGAGAATCGCCCTCTCTGCTTTTTCTTTCATAAGCTATTATTTTTTAACGATAAACCACCATTCGATACCGATCGCATCGTAGGTCGTCAACAACTTCCGTTTTTTGTCGATGAAGAACTCTTGGTTCTTCTCAGACAAGTGCTTTTCCAATGTATCGATATCTTCTTGACTGATGGAGATTTTCAAGAAGTCTAAGCCAAGCACCTCATGGGTCGGCAAATCGATCGTACCACCTTGTGCTTCAGTCAAGCCGACTTGGAAGTCACCATCATTGAGGATAAATTCCTTCGTTTCGGCTTCTTTTGTTTTCAAGCCTAAGCTTTCTTCTAAGAAAAGCTGCTCTTTGGCTAGATCACTGACGTTTAAATACAGCTTGCCAAAATGAGCTTCTTTTGATAAGCCAGCCGCTTTTGCAGGTGCCGCTTTGATCAATTCTGCTTCGTCTTTTGGTACCGCAGTTCCTGCGGGTGCTGTAAATAAGACTTCAATTTTGTTCCCTTCTGGATCAGCTATAATAAAGCCTAATTGATTCGCTTCATAACGAGCTTCTTCGAAAGCAATCGCTTTTTGTTGGGCATTGCTCGCGATAGTTGCCGCTTCTTCTAATGAGGATACGGCTAAGACGATGCGCTGCATTTTTTTGATCTCGCCGAAGTGATCGTTGGCACGCGGGCTTTCTTCCAACCATAAAACTTCTCTATCTAATCCTTTTAGACCAAAGATGGCCAATTCATTTTCTTCTCTTTTCAACTCAAAACCAAGTACATCCCGATAAAAGGCAATCGCTTGATCACGGTCTTTTACCCGGATTGCAACAGTCAGCAACTTCGTACTGCTCCCCAATAAGAAATCTGTCATTGTTTCTCCCCCTACTTACATATGTACTCATTGTACTGATAAAACGAAATTCTAGCAAATGAAATCCCTACCTATTTTATTCTTTTTTTAGAGAAAATAAGAAGAAAAGCACAGAAAAGTCAGAATTTTGCATTTTTATGAGTAGAGAAGAGGCATTTGGGTGTTGCTGATGGCTTCAGCTACAGACAGCTGCGGCTGGACTTGCCGCGAGGATCTGGGTTCCTAAACGATCGATTCGATCGGTGATACAAACGGCAGCTACCCCTGCTTTCAAGGCTTTCTGCGCACTTTTTAATTTTGGCAGCATGCCGCCTGTGACTACTTCTTCGGTGATCAAACGGGGGATCTCTTCAAAAGAAACAGCTGATAACCACTGGCTTTCTTGCTTGATCCCAGGGACATCCGTCAACAAATATAGTTTTTCGGCTTGTAAACTAGCAGCAACCTGACACGCTACTTCATCGGCATTGATGTTCAGCCATTGCCCCTCTGGGGTAATTCCTAGCGGTGCTAGGATCGGGACATGTTTTTTCTCTGTCAAGAGCTGCAGGAAAGCAGCGTTGATTTGTTGAACCTTCCCCACCTGTCCTAATTTTTCTTCATTAATGACTTCTCCTTGAATCAGTTGATCACAGCCAGCATTCAGTCCTACGGCATGGAACCCAGCTTGCTGGAAAGCGGTCGTGATCAGCGGTTGAACTTGTCCCAAAAGGACCATTCTAGTTACTTCAAGCGTCTGGGGGTCGGTCACCCGCAGGCCGTCTTTGATCGTGACTGTCAACGCCATTTTCTCCATCATTTCTGAGATGTAGTGACCGCCGCCATGGACGATGACTACTTTTTTGCCCGCAGCTTGCCAATCTGCTATCGTCTCAAAGAATGACGGGGTTAAATTGTCTGAGGCGACACCGCCGATTTTTACTACGATCGTTTCCATCTACTCGCTCCTTTTTGTCTAGTACCTGATTTCTTTCAGGTATGATATAGTGCGTTGATTTTCACATAGTCATACGTCAGATCACAGCCCCAAGCGGTGCCAACGCCTGTCCCTTCTTTCAGCTCGACAGCGACTTTGACTTCATTTTCCGCCAACTGTTCTTGCATGATGGTTTCGTCAAAAGCTACCGGTGTCCCTTGGACAAAGACGGGAATGTCGGCTAATGCAATCGATATTGTTGCTGGATCGATCGGCTGCCCACTATAGCCCACTGCACATAAGATACGCCCCCAGTTCGGGTCTTTGCCAAAGAGGGCTGTTTTGACCAGTGGCGAACCAACGATGGTTTTGCTGATCATTCGGGCTGCTTCATCGGTCACAGCTCCACTCGTGTGAGCTTCGATCAATTTGCTGGCGCCTTCTCCGTCCTTTGCAACTGCTTTGGCTAGTGCGGTCAGAACTGCTTTGAGCATCCCTTTAAACTCATGATAAGCTGGCGTGTCAGCTTCAATCGTTGGATTTTTGGCTAACCCGTTGGCTAAAACTAACACCATATCATTGGTGGATGTATCGCCATCGACCGTGATTTGATTGAAGGTAACGTCGGTTAATTCTTTCAGCAGTGCTTGCAAGAGTGCTGGAGCGATCGCCGCATCCGTCGTAACAAAGGCCAGCATCGTAGCCATATTGGGATGGATCATACCAGACCCTTTGGCACAGCCCGCAATAGTCACCGTTTTGTCAGCGATCGTTGATTGGATGACACTGCTTTTTTCAGTCAGATCCGTCGTCAAAATCGCTCTTTGAAATCGGTGGGCATCCCCTTGCCTGTTTAGTTGCTGAATCCCTGCAGTGATTTTTTCCATCGGTAAGCTCTTACCAATGATCCCGGTGGAGGCTACCGCAAAGGCTTCGGGACTCGTATGCAGCTGGGCTGCTGCCAATTCTGCCATCTCTTGTGCATCTTTTAAACCTTGCTCCCCGGTACAAGCATTGGCATTGCCCGCATTGACGATCACGCCTTGCAAGGTGCCTGCTTGCATTTTTTCCTTTGTAACGAGAATGGGTGCCGCTTGTACTTGATTGGTGGTAAAGACTGCCGCAGCACTGGCTGGCACTTCAGAGACGATCCAACCAAGATCGACTTTCTCTTTCTTCAGACCGCAATGCAGACCGTCGGCAAAAAAACCTTTGGGGGTTGCGATCGTTCCTTCGATTTCTTTCATTTTCTTTCCTCCTACTGCCACCTTTTTGCGGATTGTCCACTGGCTGACACGAGTATCCTCACGCGTCTGTTGGCTATTTTATGGATATAACGGTGCTTGCATAAGACCAGTCGTTTCTGGTATCTTTGCCCATCGATTGAAGTTTTGGATCGCTTGGCCAGCAGCCCCTTTGCCTAAATTATCGATCACTGCGACAACGGTCAACACTTTGGTCAGCGGATTGAAACATATGCCAATGTCACAAAAATTCGTTCCCGTCACTTGCCGCAGCTCGGGCAGCTTTCCTAACGGTTGCACTCGGACAAACGGATGGTCTTGATACGTTTTTACGTACTGCTCATAGATGTCCTCTTGCGAAATCGCGTCTTTGATAGGCGCATAAAGCGTCATAAAGATCCCTCTTTTGACAGGCAGTAAGCTGGTAGAAAATTGGATCGGCGGCATTGCCTGATCCCATTGCTGAAACTGCTGCATGATCTCAGGAATATGCTGATGCTGATTTGGCTTATACATCGTCATGTTATCCGCAGCGGTTGCAAAGTGACTGCTGTCCGTCAATTTCTTACCAGCACCCGACAAACCCGACTTGCCATCAAAAATCAACGTACCGCTGAATAGTTTTTGCTGAACCAACGGCGCAGCAGCTAAAATGGCAGCAGTCGCATAACAGCCTGGATTGGCGATCAAATTGCCAGGAGTCGTTGCAAACTCAGGCAGCGAATAGGTCGCTTGTGCCAACAATTCGGCAGGTGCAGCTTCTTGGTGATACCATTTTTGATAGCTATCCCGATCCTTCAATCGCAGATCACCAGAAAGGTCAATCACTGGAAAGTCATTTGCGACAAAAGTCGCTGCGAGTTCTTTGCTGATTCCAGCAGGAGTCGCAAAAAACACGAGTTGATTTTCCTTTTGGATTTTTTCTGCATCAAAAGGTTCGATCAGCCGCTCCGTCAGTCCAATTAAATGAGGATACAAAACTGATGAATTTTCATGCATAGAATGACTATGCAAGGTGCCCACCTCCAATTGGGGATGTTGCTGGATCAAACGAATCAATTCAATTCCGGTATACCCTGTTACACCAACGATTGCTGCCTTCAAATACGTCACTCCTCAAAAGAATTTACTTAAGATTATAAGAAACTCCCATCGCTCTGTCAATGATTATTTATAAAACTATTCAAAATAAATTCGCTATTATTCGGTTTTTATAAGAAAAAAAGCCCGAAAAATCTATTTTTATGCAATTATGCTAAGACAGCTTGCAAAATCGCCAAGGCTGCTGTCGTTTCCTCTTGCGAGATCGTTAAAGGTGGCAGCAAGCGCAAAACCTTGGTTCCCGCTTTTAATGCGAGGAGGCCTTGGTTCCGCAGTTGGGTCAACACGGATTGCAAGCTTTCCGAATCGGCTAATTCGATACCGATCATCAATCCTTTCCCACGAATCGCCTGCACCTTAGATAGTCCTTGCAATCCGTCGAGAAACTGCTGCTGGCGCAATTGAACATTGACTTGAATGTCCCCTTCTTGCAACACACTGCAAACGGCACTAGCAGCGGCCATCGCTAATTTATTGCCACCAAAGGTCGAACCGTGACTACCGGGTCCAAAAGCCGTTTGCAAATGGCTTTTGCCTAGCATCGCTCCGACAGGGATCCCGTTACCAAGCCCTTTTGCTACGGTAAAAAGATCAGGTTCAATGCCATATCCTTCAAAAGCAAACAGTGTTCCTGTCCGTCCCATCCCGGTTTGGATCTCATCCACCACCAGTAGTACCCCCAACTCCTGACAAAGGGCTGCCACCGCTTGGACCCACGCCACCTCAGCAGGGATCACACCGCCTTCGCCTTGGATCAATTCTAAAAACACGGCTGCCGTCTGCTCATCTAAAACGGCTTGCAATGCCTCAAGGTCATTAAAGGGTACATACACCATCTCTGGTACTAACGGTCCAAACCCATCATGGATACTACTTTGCCCAGTCAAAGACATCGCCCCAAAGGTTCGACCATGAAAAGATTGTTCAAAACTAATGACTTTGCTGCGGCCAGTCGCTTTGCGAGCCAGCTTTAAAGCAGCTTCGTTCGCCTCAGCGCCACTATTGCAAAAATAAGCCAGATACGGTTCGTCTGAGGCGCTCTTTTGATTTTGGGTCAGTTTTTGGGCAACTTCTTCTTGCAACTGGCTGTCATACAAATTCGGCACATGCCAAATCTGCTCTGCTTGTGTCATCAATGCGGCTTGCACTTTGGGATGCCCATAACCGAGATTAACGACCCCGATGCCGCTTGTTAAATCTAAATATTGGTTGCCTTGCGAATCTACCACATAGCTGCCGTTGCCTTTCTGGATATCGATGGGTAAACGGCTGTAATTAGGAAAAAGATGACTCATTGGTTTCACTCCTTGTCTTAGATTATTCGAAATTATGTATTAATATACATTTTAACCCAGTTAATTGCAATAAATATTTAAATTAAAGCGATAAAAATTCATAAAAAAAAGAAAGCAGTGACAATCACTGCTTTCTTTCAGTCAACCTTTGGCGGTCTGTTTATCATCATTTGGGGAAGAATTTCTTTCATTACAAACAGTGGATCACGCCACTTCTTCTGAAAATTGACTGTTATACAGGTCTGCATAGAAACCGTTTTGTGCCATCAATTCCTCATGATTTCCAGTCTCAACAATGGACCCGTGATTCATCACGATGATATTGTCAGCATCACGAATTGTAGAGAGACGGTGAGCAACCACAAAGCTGGTCCGATTTTCTAACAAACGACCCATTGCTTTTTGGATCAAGATTTCCGTCCGCGTATCGACACTAGAAGTTGCTTCATCCAAAATCAAAACGTCGGGATCCGCTAAGAAGGCGCGGGCGATCGTGATCAGCTGACGTTGACCTTGGGAGATGTTGCTGGCTTCTTCATTCAAGACCGTATCATAGCCTTCTGGCAATTTGCGAACAAAATCATCCACATGGGCAGCTTTCGCCGCAGCGATCACTTGCTCTTTGGTTGCTTTTTCATTTCCATAATGAATGTTGTCATAGATGGAACCAGTAAACAACCACGTATCTTGCAGCACCATCGAGATATTACTACGCAACTCATCACGAGTCAAGTCTCGGGTATCTTTGCCATCGTAACGAATGCTACCGCCAGAAACATCATAAAAACGTTCCAAGAGATTGATCAGCGTGGTTTTCCCAGCGCCGGTAGGTCCTACGATAGCCACCATCTCACCAGCTTTGACATCCAGATTAAAATCGGTCATCAATAATTTGTCTGGGGTATAACCAAATTGAACATGATCGAAACGAACTTTGTATTCACTGTCTTCCACTGGCAATCCAGAAGGCTCATCAGTCATTTCTTCTTCATCCAAGACTTCAAAGACCCGTTCAGCAGATGCAACGGTTGATTGGATGGTGTTCAGCAAGCTAGCGATTTGAGTGATCGGTTGAGAGAATTGATTGGTGTATTGCAAGAATGCTTGCACATCCCCTAACGTCATGTTCCCATTCGCCACTTTGATCCCACCAAGGACAGCCACGAAGACATAGCCTAAGTTTTTAATGAAGTTCATCAAAGGCATAATGATCGCTGAAATAAATTGGGCTTTCCAACCAGCGGAATACAGACGGTCATTTTCTTCTTCAAAAACGACTTGATCGGCGGCTTCATGGTTGAAGGTTTTGACAACGGTATGACCGCCGTAAGTTTCTTCGACTTGGTCATTGAGCAATCCTAAACTTTTTTGTTGTGCCGCAAAGAATTTTTGCGATTTTGGTGCGACGATCATCACGACGATCAAGCTTAAAGGAACCGTTGCTAAAGCAACCAAAGTCAGTTGCCAACTGATCGTCAGCATCATCCACAAAACCCCGATAAAGGTCACGACACTCGTAATAAATTGGGTCAAGTTTTGTTGCAGGGTACTTGCGATATTATCCATATCATTGATCGCCCGTGACATGATATCCCCATTTGAGTGAGTATCATAGTAAGAGATCGGCAAGCGGTTCATTTTTTCATCTAAGTCACGACGCAGCTCATAAACCGTCCGTTGCGAGACACGGGTCATAATAAACTGTTGTAGAAAGTTGAAGACGGCTGAAATCACATACATGCCGATCGCGATCAAAATGATTTGACCAACTTTCTCAAAATCGATAGGAAATTCTGTTACCTGTTGGCCGGCTTGCATCTGCTGCGCACCGATCATGACACCTTTAAAAATTTCAGTGGTCGCTTCCCCTAAAATTTTCGGTGTTTGGATTTGGAAGATCACGGCTGCGATCGCTAAAACGAAGACGGCAATGATAGCGATGGAGCGTTTCGACATGTACCCGAAAAGCCGTTTGACCGTCCCCAAAAAGTTTTTTGGTTTTGGTCCTTTGGCACCGATGTTACGGCCTGGACCGCCGCCCATTGGTCCGCCACGGTGTTGTGTTGTTGTTTTCTTTTCACTCATGCAAGATCCTCCTCTCTCAATTGTGAAGAAACGATTTCTTGGTAGGTTTCATTGTCTGCCATTAATGATTCATGGGTTCCTTTTCCTACGAGTTTTCCTTCATCCAATACTAAGATCGTATCGGCATCCATGACGGTGCTGACCCGTTGGGCAACCACGACCATAATGCTGTCTTGCATGTCGCGTTTCAGCGCTGCTCGTAAGTTGGCATCGGTTTTGAAGTCCAGTGCGGAGAAGGAATCATCAAAGACATAGACATCTGCTTGTTTCACTAACGCACGAGCGATCGCTAAACGTTGACGTTGTCCACCAGAGAAGTTGCCGCCGCCTTGTTCTACACGGCTATCTAAGCCATCTGCCAGTTCGGAGACAAAATCTTTGGCTTGGGCGATCTCTAAGGCTTGCCAGATTTCTTCATCTGATGCATCGGGTTTTCCGTATTTCATATTTTCACGAATGGTACCAGAAAACAGTACCGCTTTTTGCGGAACAAAGCCCACGACTTCTCGTAGATTGTGCTGGGTGACTTCTGCAATATTGACCCCATTGATTTTGATTGCACCAGACTCCACATCGTACAAACGAGGCAAGAGATTGACTAAGGTCGTTTTCCCTGAGCCCGTCCCACCGATGATGGCAACAAAATCACCAGATTTTGCTTGAAAATCGATATCTTCCAACGCCAATTTCTCAGCGCCTTGGTAGCGATACGCCACATGGTCAAAGGCCAAGGTTGCTTGGTCCCCTTGTAAGCTCAATGTCGCTGGTGTTTTTGGATCGAGAATTTCATCTTCTTCATTTAAGACTTCGTTGATCCGATCAGCTGATGCTTGGGCTCTTGGCACCATCACGAAGATCATGGACAGCATCATAAAGCTGATCAAAATTTGCATTGCATAGGTCATAAACGCAATCAAGTTCCCGACTTCTAAGGTCATTTCGGCAATATAATGACCACCAAACCATGTGATGGCAATGTTCGTCCCACTCATGATCAACGTCATCAATGGCATCATCAATGCCACGATGGTATTTACTTTAATCGCGGTGTGGGTGTAATCTTTGTTGGCTTCATCAAAGCGATTCGCTTCATAATCCGTCTTGTCAAATGCCCGAATAACGCGGACCCCCGTCAAGCCTTCACGAAAGACTAAGTTCAAACGGTCGGTTTTCTTTTGCATACTTTTGAATAAAGGAACGGCAAAATACATAATACCGCCGACCAATACTAGCATGATAGGAATAACGACTAAAAAGATTCGGGTTAATTGGGCATCTTTTTGATAGGCCAAGAAACTCGCCCCAATCAGTGTGATCGGTGCATTGATCATCATACGTAAAAACATTTGCGTCACCATTTGAATTTGGTTGACGTCGTTGGTGGTTCTTGTAATCAATGATGCGGTCCCAAATTTATCAAAAGATCGAGAAGAAAAATTCTCAACTTTTTGGTAAATGTCCGAACGTAGTTTTTGTCCTAATTTTTGTGATTCTCTTGTTGCGAAATACGTATTTCCTAAAGCGGCGATGATACTGATCAATGAAAAGCCGATCATGTAAAAGCCGGTTTTCCAAATGTAATCAATGTCGCCTGTCGCCACCCCATTGTTGATAATATTGGAAGTCAATGTCGGTAGATACAAATCAGAAACGACTTGGATCACCATAAACACCACTGCCATGATTATGGAAATGACGGATACGCGTTTTATCAGCTTAATCATAGGTTTCCCCTCTTTCTTTTTTTGCGCCCTCTCTTAACCAGCGGACTTTACTGTTGAAATCAGCGATCGCTTCGGCAGGATCATAGTCTGGATCAAACGCTGATTGGCGATAGGCTTCGGCAATCGTCGAAAAGACGGTATGCATCAGCAGCTGGATCAGCATTTTCAACTCATGGTCGTCTTTGACTTTCAATAAATCTTTGTCGACCTCTGACAAAAAGATGGCTTGCTGCTTCTGCCGATCGGCTTTGTTTTCTTGATGCATCTTGTGCTGCATCTCTGGCACGACTTTATGGAAGGAACGATAATCCATACTCATAAATAAATTGCGGTAAAAGTTTGCGTTTTTGCCTTTGAAAACCTCGGCGATCATCCGTGAAAAGTACCATTCGAACCCCGCAAACAGATCCCCGTTTTCATGTTGGATCGATTTCAGCAGATCTCGCTGACTATTTTTTTTCAACGTATGGAAATAATAGTAATAAAGATCTTCTTTGTTTTCGAAGTATTGGTAAAAACTCCCGCGAGGAATCTCGGCATCTTTGATGATGTTGGCGATCGAGGCGTCTTTCAGCGGCAGTCTTGAGAATTCTTTTTTCGCCGCATTTAAGATGCGCTTTTGTTTTTCTGGCGGCAAGTGAAAAAATGTATCGGTCGGCATCACAAGCAACTCCTTTCTAATTTAAAATAAATCACAGCTCTCGATATGACACGTTGTCATATGACACTGTGTCATTATACACCCCTCACCAGAGAATGCAAGAATTTAAATTTGACTTTTTTATGAAGGAATCGATTCTGGTCTTTTTATAAAGGGCGTTATTTGAAAAGAAATAACCAATGAAATTTCTGAAAACAAAAAACCTTCGTTTCCCTGATGGAAAACGAAGGTTGCTATTTTTTCATTCTGACGATTATAAATAACAATCATTTTTTCTTGCGGCGCCATAGAATCAAGAAAACGATCAGCAGCAGGATAACACCTGCGATCAGTAAGGTATAGCTTGGCGCTTCATTGGTTTTAGGTAATGTTTTTTCACCATCGGCAGTAGTGTTGCCCTCTTTCGAAGAAGTCGTTGTCGCTGTTTCTTGAGCACTCGTCGATGTTGCGGTCGCTTCTTCAGTCGTACTCGTTTGCGTGCCTGTAGGCAGATACATGGAATCATTTGCCGCTTGAATGATATAAGAGATCCGTCCTGGGACAAAGGCACCTGGATCGACTTGCATCTCTTGTTCCATCTGATTTAAATTGGTCAAAATTGAGATCATCCATTCGTTGGAAACGGCTTGATTCAAATGTAAAAAGACTCCGTCTACTGGATAGACGACCCGCAAATATTCCTGCAGCTGATCCACAACAGGAATCAAGTCAGCAAAACTGGCGTAGCTATTCGCATCAAAAGCCAGTTGCGGCTCAATGGCTTCCCAGGATAACGTCTGATCGACAAACAAGGCACCGATGATTTTTGCTAAGTAAGCAATATCAAAGCCCATCGCATCACTGGAATAACGTAGCGCCAGACGATTGCCATTGGTCAATTCTTCATCTGTCAACTGGTCCAACTGTTCTTGGGTAAATGCGGTCACACTTCCTTCAGTGATCCCTTGGGTTAAGGCGCTACGCAGCGAACTAGGTTCATCGGCTAACGTGTTGATCCCATTGACATCTTGCGTCCCCGTCTCTGCTTGGATCGAGGCAATAACGGCTTGGGAATCGACTGGTTCTTGATTCTCGGTAGTCGTAGTTTCTGAAGCAGCGGATTGATCCGTCTCTTGATTTTCTACTGTACTTTCTTGGACAGCAGCTTGTGTCTGATCCGTTCCTGATTGCGCCTCTGATGAAAGCGTCTCGCTAACGGTAGCCTGATTGCCATTTTCACTCGTAGCTGTTTCATCTGCATGAACCATCAGTGGTGAAAAAGCCAGCGTCATTAGTCCGAACCAAATTATTTTTTTCATCCTCATTGCCTCCTCGAATGGGATCACTCCCTTTGTAACGAAACTGTAACATAAAGGAAAATTTTTCGCAATCTATTTAGTAACTTCTTAAAAAAAACCTCTATCTTTATCCGATAGAGGTTTTACCATTATTTTATCGTTGCCACGTGCATGACGGCTTGACCCGCTTTTGTTTCTGTTCCTGGTAACCCTTCGACATTGGCTACTTGCTCCATATTGGTAATGATCACGAGCATCTCAGAAGCTTTGCCTTTAGCCGTCAACTGTGCCAAATCGACTTGGGCAACTTGGGTAGCTGGTGTCACGGCTTGGCCTTCCTCCACCAGGATCTCAAAAGGTGCTCCTTGCAATTCGACGGTGTCAACACCCATGTGCAGCAGAATCTCTAGCCCGCTGGCAGTCTTGATCCCCAATGCATGTTTCGTGGGAAAAATCGTCGTGACGGTTCCTGCTGCTGGTGCAAAGATCGCACCATTGTCTGGCAAGACGAAATACCCGTCGCCCATCATTTTTTGCGAAAATACCGGATCACTTGATGCACTGATCGATTTTGTCGTGCCTGTTGCTACTGCGTATAAGGGTGTATCGATCGTTGTTGCTGATGAATTTGCTGTCGTTTCCTTTGCAGCCGTTTCACTCGTTTGTTTTGGTTGCGGTTGCACAGTAACGGTTGTAGCTGTTTTTGCTTCTTCTGCCTCGCTTTCTTTGACTGCTTCTAAGCGATCTTTCGGAATCCCAAAGAAGTAGGTGGCAACGAAGCCGCCAGCATAGCCTGCTAACAAGCCGAAAATATAGCCCATCCAACGGCCGTTGGCAATCAAGGGGATCAAAGCTAGCCCTGATGGTCCAATCGCCGTTGCGCCGATATTTGTCAAAGCGCCAATGACCGCACCACCGATCCCACCACCAATACAAGCAGTGATAAATGGTCGACCTAATGGCAACGTCACTCCATAGATCAATGGTTCGCCGATGCCCAAGATCCCAACTGGCAATGCACCTTTGATCATTTCAGAAAGCTCTTTGTCTTTACGTAGTCGTACCCATAAGGCTAAAGCTGCACCGACTTGACCAGCACCAGCCATGGCTAAGATCGGTAATAATTGTGTGCTGCCTGTTGCTTCGATCATTTGAATGTGGATCGGGGTCAAAATTTGATGCAAACCAAACATGACCATTGGTAGGAAGGCCGCCCCTAAGACAAACCCAGAGAAAGCACCGCCCACGTTCAAGACCCAAGTGATCGAACCGACTAAGCTGTCAGAGATCAGACCTGCCAATGGCATGATCAAGAAAATCTCCGTCAAACCGATGATCAGCAAACACAACGTCGGGGTCACGATAATATCGATCGCTTCAGGAATCACTCGATGCAGCACTGCCTCTAATTTCGCCAAAAGCCATACTGCGAAGATCACACCGATGATCCCTCCTTGGTTGGCAGCTAAAGCTTCGCCAGTGAACAAGTTTTGGATCGGGGCTTCTGGGTTCATACCTGTCAGCAAGATGATCGAACCGATCACGCCACCAAGGGTTGGATTGGCTTTAAAGACCTGCGCTGCATTGACCCCAGTAAAGATCGCTAAATAGGTGAACATCCCATTTCTGAGGACGTTTAAAATCATGACATAATAATTCCAAGTATCTCCATCTAATCGGCCAGCCGTGATCATATTGGTCAGGACAGAAGCGATCCCTGCGACGAGTCCTGCACCAACGAAGGCTGGAATCATTGGAACAAAGATATTAGAAATATCTTTCAGCAGCGACTTTAATGGTGATGATTTTTGTTTGGCTTTTTGGGCTGCTTTCATCTCTGCCGTTTTTTCTGATAACGCCTCTTTGCCTGATTTTTGCTGTGGGATCTCTTGCCCTAAATCAACACCAGCTTTTGCCACCATTGCATTGGCTACTTTGTTGACTTTCCCTGGTCCGATAATGACTTGCAGCTGCTCGTCATTGACGACACCCATCACACCGGGAATCTCTTTTAACCCTTGTTGATCGACCTTATCGTGGTCGCGGACGGTCATTCGTACGCGAGTCATACAGTGATTGACTGTTTCTACGTTGTCCATTCCGCCGGCTTCTTGAAAAATCTTCTCCGCTAACTCTTCTACCGTCAGTGTTTCTTTTGCCATTACTTTTCTCCTCCTAACGCCGTTTTGACAAACCCTTGTGCCGTGGCAAGTTTTGCTTGTGCTTCGTCTTTCGTACTATCAGTCAACAGCATCACGATCGCCAATTTGACATTCTGATCTGCTTCTTCAAATGCCGCGGCGGCTGTTTCATAATCAGCTTCAGTTGCCTGCATGATGATCCGTTTTGAGCGTTCCACCAATTTTTCGTTGGTCGCTTTCACGTCGACCATCAAATTATTGTAGACTTTGCCGATCCCTACCATCGATAACGTCGAGATCATATTCAAGATCAGTTTTTGGGCAGTCCCAGATTTCAAACGAGTCGAACCTGTCAGAAATTCTGGTCCACAATCGACCTCGATTGGAAAGCTGGCATGCTGAGAGATCTCCGCGTCTTTATTACAAGCGATCGTAGCCGTTGTGGCACCGAGCTCATTGGCATAGTCAAGCGCCCCGATCACGTAAGGGGTTCTGCCACTGGCAGCGATCCCGATCACCATATCATTTTGGTTCAACTTCAAATCGACAAGGTCTTGTTTGCCTAGCGTTAAGGAGTCTTCTGCTCCTTCGACAGCGACCGTCATCGCTTCTTCGCCACCGGCGATCAGACCGACCACCATCTCAGGTGATACCCCAAAGGTTGGGACACATTCGGCCGCATCCAAGACGCCTAATCGACCACTCGTCCCAGCGCCAAGATAAATCAAGCGTCCGCCCTTTTTAAAAGCGACGATGGTTTGTTCAATCACTTTTTCAATACTAGGAATTTCTTTTTCCACCGCATAGGCAACTTTTTGATCTTCTTGGTTCATTTTTTGACACGCTTCTAAAATCGTCATTTCATCTAAATTGCTCGTTTCACTATTGCGTCGTTCGGTCGTTAATTTGTCTAAATTGATTTTATTCATCGGAATCATCTCTTTCTAATTTAAATCGCATCCCTGCTTTGATTTGTTGGATCAACGGCAGATCGGCTGGTATCACCTGAGCGGCGAGGTTGACTTTTGGGTCTGCCGGCAAAGGTCGTTTGCACACCTGGATCTCTCCCATATAGCGCAAGTACTCTTGGTTATCGATCGTCACAGCACCCACTGGCCGCTCTTGACTCAGTTCAGGTTTGACTTCTGGAATCGCATTGAAACGGGCATCGGCGCTGCGCAAGACATCTCGAGCTTCATCGTAACGATTTTGGTGATTCCCTAAGACGTGTTCAAAGTAAGTGGAACCAAGATCTTTGACCCGCAAAACGATCCGTGCTTCTTCCAGATACGTCGCAAACTGCTGGGCACTTTTTTCAGAAACCATGCCATCGCCAATGTAAACAGCATCGACTGAGCCAGTTGCCAATAAGTCGATCGCTGCGGCAAAAGGCGACCAGTTGCGGTGTCTTTCCAGTGTGGGTAATCCTTGAAATAACGGTCCGCGTTTCTTGGCATCCCCTGGAACAAAGGCTTGGACGAAAAAGCCTTGTGCTTTCAACCAGCGGTTCTTCTCCTGAAACCAGCCAACATCCAGTCCCGTTTCTGTTCGGGGGTAATAATTGTGCCAAGCTTCCAAACGAGTAAAATCGGCTCCATACGCCTGCAGCTCTCGAATGTCTTTTTCCGTCAATGTACTGGCATTCAAACTGATGGTCAT
Source organism: Enterococcus sp. DIV1083b (assembly GCF_051713705.1). Taxonomy (NCBI): domain Bacteria; kingdom Bacillati; phylum Bacillota; class Bacilli; order Lactobacillales; family Enterococcaceae; genus Enterococcus; species Enterococcus sp. DIV1083b. Next base: position 407,673 of record NZ_JBIOQJ010000001.1, on the reverse strand, counting down.
TTCTTTTGAAAAAGCTGCGATTTGCTGATTGTCGATCGCATAATCCATTCGTAAACCAGTGACACCGATCTCCCTTAGTTCCGCCAGATTGTCGATGGAAAAGCCCGCTTCTGCTAATGCGTTTCCAGAAATATCTACCATTAAAGACAGCTGATGGTCTTTTGCGAAACCTCCCAAGTCCGTCAAACGCTGCCGATAAGTACTGCGATCATCTTCTGGTATGTGCATGGAGGTGAAAATCCCTTTAAAGCCTGATGCCATCGCAGTCATCTGCTCAAGTTCTGCTACCGTCAAGTCTTCGTTCATAAATACAGAAAAGCCGAACATCTCTTTGCCTCCTTGGTGGGTCACTTTCGTGATACCGTTTTCTATAAAAGCATTATAACTGATTCTTCCTCTATTCGCAACTATATTTCATAATTAAATCATTAATATAGAAATATCGTTTCATTTAATAAGAAAGCTTTACCGTTTAAACTTTCTTATGCCCTTCTTTCTACACTTATGGTACACTTTATTAGGAACGAAACTTGCTTTCGTCATTTTTACATAGTAGGAGGAATCACATCATCAATGATTACAATGGATGATATTATTCGCGAAGGCAATCCAACCTTGCGTGAAGTAGCAAAAGAAGTACCTTTTCCTTTGAGCGAAGAAGATATCGCACTAGGAAAAGAAATGATGACCTTTTTAGAAAACAGCCAAGACCCAGTCAAGGCAGAAGAACTCGAATTAAGAGGTGGTGTTGGTCTAGCAGCTCCTCAATTAGATATTTCAAAACGAATCACAGCGGTCCTCGTCCCTAGCAGCGACCCAGAAAAAGCAGAACCTGATTTTAAAGATGTTCTTTACAATCCTAAAATTCTAAGTCATTCCGTGCAAGAAGCTTGTTTGGGTGAAGGCGAGGGCTGTCTGTCCGTGGACCGTGAAGTCCCTGGCTACGTGGTGCGCCATGCCCGGATTACGATCAGCTATTACGACATCAACGGCAAAAAGAAAAAAGTTCGTTTGAAGAACTATCCTGCGATCGTCGTTCAGCATGAGATCGATCATTTGAACGGGGTCATGTTCTACGATCATATCAATCAACAAAATCCTTTTTCATTGAAAGAAGGCATTTTAGTCATCGACTAACTAAAAAGTCTCTACCGACATTTTGCGGCAGAGACTTTTTTTCTATACTATTGACTATCTTCCTTCACGGTTTTGGCATTAATTGCCTTTCGCTAGGCTTTCTTGATGATCGGCTTTGATTTTTTCTAATAACGCTGGCTGCTCAAAAAGGTCTAATGCCGTCAGCGCTAAAAGTTCCGCCGCGATGGCGATCGATTGCAAGCCTTTTTCACTCTTGGCAGCGGCTTTGAATTCTTCCGAATGACCCGCAATGTAGTCATCTGAAATCGAAACGGTGGGTTGGATCGTCGGGATCACTTGACTGACATTGCCGACATCAGACGAACCAAGGCTTGTTTTGGCTTCCGTATCGATCTCATCGGCAGGTACGCCCGCTTCTTGGGCATGGGCGAAGAAGATCTCATCAAAACTTGGTGTCACGATCACATCGTCGACGGAGTTTTGGAACAAACCAAATTCATAGGTCGCTCCCGTAGCTAAAGCGGCTCCTTTTACGATGTTTTCGACTTTCTCGTAGACATCATTCAAGGTTGCTCGATTGGCAGCTCGTAAATAAAAACGACCGGCTGCATATTCTGGCACGACATTGGCTGCCACGCCGCCATCGGTGATCACACCATGAATATTGACATCTTTTGGTAAATGCAGGCGCAACCCATTGATCCCGTTAAAGACTTGCAGCAATGCTTCTAACGCGTTGATGCCTTTTTCTGGTGCAGCTGCCGCATGGGAAGCCCGACCATAGAACTTGATATCCACTGGATCATTGGCTAATGAAGCCGTCGTTTTGCCATAGCGATGGGCTGGATGGACACAAAGAGCGGCATCGACATCATCGAAGAACCCTTCACGGACAAAACTGCCTTTAGCGGAACCATTTTCTCCACCTTCTTCTCCTGGCGTCCCATAGACTCGAATCTCCCCGCCTAGCTCATCGATGAAAGGTTGCAGAGCACTGGCAGCTAAGACGGAATAAGTCCCGAAGAGATTGTGTCCGCAGGCATGACCGATGCCAGGTAACGCATCATACTCGGCTAAAAAGGCAATCGTTGGGCCCGGTTTTCCACTGACATAGCGGGCATCAAAGCCGGTGCGATGGCCTGCCACATCCTTTTTAACAGCAAAGCCTTCTTTTTCTAATTGGGCGATCAGGGCATCGGCTGAATAAAACTCATAGTTGCTGACTTCTGGGTGATTGTGGATATCTAATGCCAAGGCTTGATAAGCGGCTAAACGCTCTTGGATAAATGGTTTGATGGCTGCTTTCGTAATAGTTGCTGTTGTCATAATCAAATCTCTCCTTTTTATACATGCTTTTTCAGTTTTTTTATCAAATTACATGGTGCTTATTTTGCCCCAAAGGTTTCCCAAGCAGGAACGCTTGATCCTTTTGACGTTTCCTCGATGACTTTTTTCGTATCCTCTGTTTGGTAAGCAGCGACCACTTTTTGGTAAACTTCATTGTCTTCCTCTTCTTTACGGGCGGCAATGATGTTGACGTAAGGACGGGCCGTTTCATCAACAGGCTCTAAAAAGATCGCATCTTCGGTTGGTACAAATCCTGCATCCACCGCCATGCCGCTATTGATGACCGAAACATCGACATCCGAAAGTGCCCGGGCGGTTTGCGCTGCATCAAGTTCTGAAATTTCTAAGTTCAAACGGTTTTCTGTAATATCCGCGACCGTTGGTGTTTGTCCGGCTGCTTCATCCACTTTGATCAATCCAGCTGATTGTAATAAAAGCAATGCCCGACCACCATTGGTCACATCATTAGGGATCGCAACTTTAGCTCCTTCCGCCAAATCGTTGACATCCGTCACTTTGTCGGAATAAATGCCTAATGGCGCATTGACTGTATTGCCGATCGATACGAGATCAGTACCAAATTCTTCATTATAGTTGTCCAAGAAAAATTGGTGTTGGAATGAATTAAGGTCGATGGAACCATCAGCTAAAGCTGCATTGGGTTGATTGTAATCAGAGAATTGGACATATTCTAAATTGATGCCTTCGTCTTTCAAACGATCCTTGACATCATCCCAAACGTCGGTGTCCGCCCCGATCACCCCTAATTTCACCGTCACTTCTTCTTGGTCATTGGCTGCGGCACTGCCATTGTTTCCGCATCCTGTAATAAATAATAATGCTGCCCCTAAGACGATTGATTGTACGATTTTTTTCATTTTTGCTTCCTCCATAGACTTGCTTGATTTTTTATTTGTACGTAAGTGGTGGTCAGTGTGATACTCGTTTAATGAGTAGGTTGCTGACAAATTGACTGATAAAAACGAATACCAAGATGATCAAGGTCGCCATGATCGTGACATCGGTCTGGAATCGGTTGTACCCGCGGGTGATGGCTAAGTTGCCTAAACCACCAGCGCCAACAGCTCCTGCCATGGCGGTCAATCCGATCACATTGATCACGGTCAATGCAGAGACCCGAATGATTCCCGCCACGCCTTCTGGTAAATAGACTCGAAAAATGATACCGAAAGGACTGGTGCCCATCGCTTCAGCTGCTTCTACGACACCGGGGTCAACTTCTAGCAAGGCGATCTCGATCTGCCGAGCAAAGAAGGGGATGATCCCAGCAATCAGAGGAACCAATGCTGCTGTTTCGCCGATGGTCGTTCCAACAAGGAATCGGGTAAAGGTTCCTAGTAACGTCAATAAGATAATAAAGGGGATCGAGCGGACCACATTGATGACTTTATCGAGAAATTCAAAGAGCGGTCGATTTTCTAAAATCCCATTCGGTCGAGTTACTACCAAGACGATCCCTAACAAGATACCTAAGATGCCCGCAATCAAAGAGGTCCAAAAAACCATATACAAGGTTTGGATCGTTGCTGTCACAAATTCATCTTGGATCGCAACAACATTGGGAAAATATCTTTCTAATAAGGCAGCCATCTAAAATCCTCCTTTAATCACATTGTTTAATGGTTCTGCATGATTTTCTTTTAAAATATTGGTGTAAACTCCTTGCGCCTTCAAGTATTCTAAGGCATGTTTACGCTGATGGTATTCGCCAGATAAGCTAACGACTAAGCTGCCGATCGGCACTTCTTGCAAGATCTCCACGTTGCCGTAAAGAATATTGGTGGTCACTTTGTAGCGGCTGTACAATTGGGCGATCAGTGGTTCATTGGTTTGATCGCCAACGTAGGACAGCTCCACCAGCCATTCATTTGGTGCCAAGGAAGAAAACTTCGAACTGCCAAGGATCGTTTCTAAGGCTTGGTCGATGTGCGTCGCCGTTCGGATGAAATCTTTGGTCAATGGTTTTTCTGGTTGACTGAAAATCTGAACGCTTGAACCTTGCTCAATAACTTCACCGTCTTCCATCACTGCCACTTTGTTGCAGATTTCTTTGACGACCTGCATTTCATGGGTAATGATCACGATGGTCAAACCGAGAGTCCGATTTAATTTTTTCAACAAAGCCAATATCTGTAAGGTCGTTTTTGGATCAAGGGCGCTGGTTGCCTCATCACACAGCAAGATCTCTGGATCATTTGCCAAAGCTCTGGCAATGGCGACCCGCTGTTTTTGTCCTCCAGATAGTTGGCTAGGAAACGCTTGGGCTTTTTCTTCCAATCCCACCAATGCTAACAGCTCGGTAACTTTTTGATGACGTTCCTGTTTGGACCGTCCCCCATATTTCAAGGAAAAATCCACGTTATCAAAAACATTGCGACTGTCCATCAAGTTGAAGTGCTGAAAGATCATTCCGATCGTTTTCCGTTTTTCTCGCAGAGCTTTCGCCGAAAGCGTGGTCAGCTCCGTGCCATTGACGACGACGCTGCCGCTACTTGGGCGCTGCAATAAGTTGATTACACGGACGAGCGTACTTTTCCCGGCGCCTGAGTAACCCACGATGCCGTACACGTCCCCTTTGTCGATCTCGATCGATACGTTTTTGACCGCTTGGATCGCGGGTTTCTTTGGTTGATTGAATGTTACTGATATGTCTTTTAATGAAATCATCGTCTTCCCCCTAGTTCTTGTCTTTTTCAATAAAAAAAGGCATCCTCAAACAAGTCACCTGTGACTTGTTTGAGGACGCCTTTTTGCGTGTTACCACCTCAGTTTAAGCTGCACTCGCATACAGCTCCTTTTCGAGTACGATCATACTCTAGCCAGATAACGGTCGCTACCGTCGTCGCCTTGCAAACTACTGCTCGGAACGAATCACTCCTTGGCCATTTTCTAAAAGTCGTTTGATGCTTCTTTTCAGCTACCGAAGCTCTCTGTTGAAAAAACGTGCTTTTGTACTTACCAATTCTTCGTGTGTGGTGCTATTTGATTTTGGGTATAAAAAAAGTCCTTTTACCAGCGTTTGCTAGTAAAAGGACGAATACTCGTGTTACCACCTTTTGTTTAGAAGGTTTCCCTTCCCTCAACCCAACGTCTAGTCGTGCTAGAGATTGGTGCACTTTGTAACGGTAGTGCGCATCCGTGATTGCCTACTTATCGACAATCAATCCTCCAAGGCCATTTTTCATCGCTTCTGACTTGACTCTTTCCACCAACCAGAGTCTCTCTTTGAAGTATCCGCGGTTACTTTCCTTCTCAACAGATTCATTATTCTTGTTGAAGAGTACTTTACTCGAAAATGAACGCCTTGTCAACAAAAAATCACAATTTTTTCATCTGAGGATTTGCCAAGACTTCCGCAAAGCGTCCTTGCCAGATCATTTCGTACCAATCAATGATTTCAGCTGCTGATCGTCCTCGGCTTGGATACGTCGTTGTGGCTTGGGCATACACGACGTTTTGATAACCCAGACCATGCGCGAATTTGATCGTGCCATCAAGGCAATATTCCGTCTGAGCACCAGCAAATTCGATACTACGCACTTGGTTTGTCTGTAAGACCGCTTGTAGATCTGTTTGAAAAAAACTATTGGCGTGTTTTTTTCGAATCAAACGATCCGTTGGTTCATAGGCCAATGCTGGGTGCAGTTGCCATGCTTTGCTACCGTAGGGCAACGTCTCCTCTTCATGCTGAACAAAAATAACTGGTTTTTCTTCTTTACGATATCGTTGGATTCGTTGGTTGACGAACAGCAATAATTCCGACAAATGGTCAATTGTTTGGTCATTTGTTTGACAGACCCCATTTTGCAAGTCAATGATCAATAAGACATCTTGCATCACTTCACTCCTCAATTTTGGTAGAGCATGCCTTTTTCTGCTAACTGTTGTTTGGCTTTTTCCAGAGCCGCAGGATCGGTGTAGCGCAACGTATGCAAGTGTACCCCATTGGTTAAATCTGAGAGCAAGCGGGCTTCTGCATGTTTGGTTTTGTTGATGAAATCAGTCACGTCTTGGTCTGTTTGGATCTGCAAATTGCCAGTGATCTCTCCATAGATCTCATGCTCAACGATGACATCGACCACTTCCACACCACAAGCGACAAAGATGCGCAATTCTTCTTCCGTTTGTTCAGGTCGATGCTGCACTGCGAGCTTGCTGACATGTCCTGCCTCATCCAACAGCGCTTGCAGCCGATAGCCGCGAGCCGTAGCCACAATCGCTTCACCAGCTGCTCGCAATAAGGCAATGTCCCCAACGATGATTTGACGGCTGACTCCGAGGGATTCTGCCAGTTTGCTGGCACTGATCGCTTTGTCCGCTTGCTTCAATGCCGCTAAAATGTTTTCTCGACGTGTTCCTCCATCCATACTCATTCCTCCAATTGATTCTCTTGATAGGTTTTTGAGTGTTTCATAATTGATTGAAACATAGCCAAAATCGTTTCTTCATAGGCTTGATTAGAAATCGCCTGCCGAATGTTTTCCAGCACTTTCTCTTCACGATTTTCATCTAATACTGGCAATTGACTGCTTTTCTTCAATTGTACGATTTCGTTGACCGTGCTCATACGTTTTTCCAAAAGATGCGTGAGTTGCCAATCAATGTCATCGATCGCTGCCCGCTGAACAGCCAAGGGATCTTGCTGGTTGTTTTCTTCTTCTAAATCGATCGTCTTGATGACCCGTGCTGGATTTCCCGCCAACACAACATTGTCTGGGAATGATTTGGTAACGACACTGCCAGCGCCTACCACGACATTGTTGCCTAAGCGGACCCCTGGCAAAATCGTGGCCGCGCCACCAATCCACGCGTTATCGCCAATCACGATCGGTGCCCCTAATTCTAAGCCGCTGTTTCGTTTGACCGGATGCAATGGATGAGTCGCCGTAAACAACCGAACATTGGGTGCCAGCATACAATTGTCGCCAAAGGTAATCGGGCAAACATCTAATAGCACACAGTCGTAGTTAGCATAGAAGTTTTTGCCGACAGAAATATTGTAGCCATAATCAAAGCGGACATTCGGTTCGATATAGATTCGACCAGTCACAGAGCCGAAAGTTTCTTTTAGTAACTGCTCTTTGATTTTTGTATCAGTTTCTTGGTTGATCAGGTTCATTTGTTCACGGGCATATTTTCGATCTGCCACCAATTCTGGATCTGGGGAAAAGTACAATTCGCCAGCAATCATTTTCTCTTTTTCGGTACGTTGTGTCATATCATAAACTCCTTCATTCAATTTTCTGGAAAAACGTTTCGGCTGCTGCGGTCAACATGCCATATTCATTCGGGATCGCCAATGGTTCCTTATTGATGACCAACACCTGCTGGCTGTAATCGACTAGCCCTGCAAAAGGATAGACTTGCAGCGAAGTCCCCACGACCACCGTCAGGTCGGCTTGAGCAACGGCTTGAATGGCTCCCTCAATGGTTTCATCCGTAAATCCTTCCCCGTAAAGCACGATCGCTGGCCGAATCTGACCACCGCACCCTGCATGGTGCCAATCTTGCAAATACGATTGCCAAGGTACCGAATTGCCGCATTTTCGGCAATAACAGTTGTACAAGGAGCCGTGAAAATCGATTCTTTGGTGACTGCCTGCTTTTTCATGCAAGCCATCGATGTTTTGCGAAACGACCCAGACGGTTTTCTTCGCTTGCAGCTCAGCCATTTTCTGATGAATGATATTAGGCTGTGCTTGAGGATGGTAGAGGTGCTTGACGAACTGATAAAATGTTTCCGGTTCGTTTTCTAAACAGTCATGGCTTAACAAATACTCTGGCTGGGCCACTCCTTGATAGACCCCTTTTAAGGAGCGGTAATCAGGAATGCCAGATGGGGTCGAAACACCGGCACCCGTCAAAAAGGTCACGGATGATGCGGCGGTGACCGCTGCGATTGCTTGCTCAATAGATACCTTCATCGTTCTAACTTCCTTTATGGCTTTTCTCTTATTCTAACCGAAAAAGAACCGTTTTTGCGAAAAATCAGCCATTTTCTTTTTTAAAAGCAACTAATGCTTTTTCGTGCGGAATTGCTTATAATAGATGCAACAAATGCAAGGAGAATGGGAAAACCAAATGAAAATTTTGATTATCGAAGACAACAATGAGATCAGCGAAATGTTGGCTACTATTTTAGCAGCTGACTATACTGTCCATCAAGCCTATTCAGGCACGGAAGGTCTGCTACTTTTTCAGCAAGATGCTTTCGACTTGATTTTGCTAGATCGAATGCTCCCTGGTAAAGATGGGACACAAGTCTTGCAAGAGATTCGCCAAACCTCCACGGTCCCCGTCATTATCTTGACTGCCTTAGATGAACCAGCCGATGTTTCCACCCTTTTGCTGGCGGGTGCCAATGATTACTTGACCAAACCCTTCAATGTCGAAGAATTAAAAGCCCGTATCATTGTTCAGTTGCGCACAAATAAACAAGCCTCTCCTGTTGCCAGCAGCCTCTCGTATAAAAACATTCAACTGTTGCCTGACTCGTTTCAGCTGCAACGAGGAGAGGCAACGGTTCAGTTAAAGAAAAAGGAGTTTGAGATTTTTTCCCTGCTCTTAGCCAACCCAAAAAAAGTTTATACCAAAGAAATGCTCTATGAAGCTGTTTGGCAAGAACCTTACTACGGTGAAGAAAACACGATCAATGTCCATATCAGCCATTTACGCAGCAAAATCAAAACACTCGATCCAGAGGAAGCGTATATCGATACTGTCTGGGGCATCGGCGTCAAGCTAGCTTAAAAAGGAGGAACCTCATGCATATACTTCAGTTTTTCGCCGCTCTGATCGTTGTGTTATTGTTGGGCTATTGGTTTTTCTTACTCTATGATCTGAAAAAGTACCACCAGCAATTAGCAAGAATCAGCGAAATCGAAACAAATCAAGAGATCCATTTGCAGACCCGAGTGCCCGCTTTAAAAGCGATCGCCTTGTTAAACAATCAGATACTTAGAAAAAATAAGCAGCAGCACTATCAAATACTGCAAGAAAACCAGCAGTTGGAACAAGCCATTCAAAATATCTCTCACGACTTGCGCACACCTTTAACGGTCGCCAGCGGCTACACACAACTGCTGCAAGCCGATAAGACCCTCAACAACCAACAGCTGCAGCTGTTGGAAAAAGTCAGCAGTAACCTAGAAAAAGTCGAAAATCATCTGGAACAGTTATTGACCTATCAGCGCCTCAAAGACAATCAACTGGCTTTGACCTTAGAAGAATTCGATCTTTCTCGTTTGCTGGAGGAGGAACTGCTCCAACTCTATCCTTCTTTTGAGGAAAACCATTTATCACTGACGGTTGCGATCCAACCCAATATCATGATCATTTCAGATAAAAAAAGTTGGCAGCGTATTTTTCAAAATGTCCTTGGTAATCTGCTGGAACATGGCAATGAAACGGGAACGATCCGCTTGAAACAACAAGGAGATCGCATCGTTTTCCAACAGGAAAATCAGCTGAGGACACCGATCCAGCACCCAGAAAAATTGACTCACCGCTTTTATACGGAAGACCTTTCACGGCACAAACAGCAAGCTGGACTTGGTCTGTATATCATCGCGGCATTGACTCATGCATTAGCTGGCGAGATTCAACTGGATACAACCGAAGAGACGTTTCGTTTGACTTTGTCTTGGCAGCAGTCTGCTAAGTCCCGTTAATCACTGGCTACACGGACAAAAACGCCCAACAGTCTGACCTTTTGCGGTCGGTCCTGTTGGACGTTTTTCTTTTCTTTATAATTCTTGTCTCTTAAACACCAGATGTGCAGCCAAAAGACAAAGCAACAAACTGATCAGACTCCCGACAAAAATTGGTTGAACCATTTCCCACGTTTTGAAAGTGGTCATAGTCACCATTTCTAATCCGCCTTGGAAATCCAAGTATTCTAAGAATTTCCAGGTTGGCAAAGAAAAACGTGCAATCGCAAAGCCCATCGGAATAAAGATCGTCGCCAACACGCTGACTGCTGTATTTTTGGTCAAATACAACACCAACAAGGCAAAGGATGAGGTAGCCAGTAAGATCAATACAAAGCCAGCGAAATAATACACTAAGTTTTCTAGCTGAGAGATGTCTTCAAAGCCGACACCACCAATGATCGTCCCCGTAACAAAGCTCACTAAGCATATAGCCAAAATTTGCAAGACAAGTACCAACGCATACACTAAGAATTTTCCAAAAAGATAGGCGGGTTTAGAAACACCGACGGTAATGATATTCTTCATCGTCCCTTTCGTGTACTCACTCCCTAAAACTTGCATCACTAACGGCAGTGAATAATACAATAACATGGAAGACAGGCTGGTCTGGATCGCAAGAAAGCCCGTCATTTCGGCAAGGCTGCCTGTGGTTTGCGTACTATCTCCCAGGGTGACTCCCACGTCACCATTTGAAACAACCGCTAAAATCACCAACAATAAAATAATTCCTTCTGTGATCCAAAAACTTTTACTTTTAGATAAACGATACAAATCTGCCCGAATAAAATTCAACATCTTAATTTCCCCCTTCACTTGTCACTAACTCTTTGAAATACGACTCTAGGTTTTCCCCTTCAAAAGAAATCTGGTCGATAGCGATCCCTTCATAAACCAATTGACGGATTAGATCACGAATCAATACATTTTCTTGGTAGATGTGGATCTTGTGGTCACTGACAACTTTATATTCAGAAATCAGCTGACTGTCCAGTAAGCGGCTAGCTGTGGCTACATCATCGACTTCTAATTGAATAAACCGTTTCGCCATCAGATCGAATTCGTGTTTGGTCATCTCTTTGATCAGACGCCCCTCACTAATGACTCCAAAGCGTGTAGCCACTAAGTACAGCTCTTCTAAAATATGGCTGGAGATCAAAATCGTCATGCCGCGTTCTTGATTCAATCGTAAAAGCAGCTCTCGAAATTCAACGATCGCGACAGGATCCAAGCCATTGATCGGTTCATCTAAAATTAGAAAATCTGGCTGATTCAATAAAGCAATCGCTAAGCCCAGTTTTTGTTTCATCCCTAAAGAAAAATCACGGTATTTCTTGTTGCCGACATTGGTCAAACCAACAAACGCCAGTGCTTTACTAACGGCATCAGGTTCCACCACCCCGCTGATTTTGCAATAATAGTTCAAATTTTGTTCTGCGGTCAATTGGTCGTAAGCAACTGGGGTCTCAATCACATTACCGACCCGTTTCAGCATCTGGATGTAGGATTTGCCGCCTTCAACACCAAACAATTGCAGACTGCCACTGGTGGGTTGGATCAACTGCACGATCGCTTTTAGTAAGGTCGTCTTCCCAGCACCATTTCTCCCTACCAATCCATAAATATCTCCTTTGGCGATCGTTAGATCGACATCATGCAGCGCCAGCTGTTTGCCGTAACGCTTGTTTAATCCTTTGATTTTAAGAACATTTTCCATTTCTACTTCCTCCTTGCTTGCTTCTGTGATCATTCTAGCAAGCAGATCTAAATCAGCTATTAACTAATTATTAATTGATTCTTAACTCGTAGTTTTTTGCAAAAAAAACAACTTATTTCTATTATACACAGCTGAAAATGCACCTTTTGAAGAAAATCCCTCTTTGGCAGCAACCCCTCTAGCAATAAATATAGCAAACGATCATTTTGCTGCAGCTTTTGCGCTTTGTTTTTTGCCTCACAAAGAAAGAGATTCCTTCATGACAAGGAACAAAAAACGTGGTAAACTAGTCACGAATCAAAGTGAGGTGAAATACATTGGTAGCAGCTATTATTTATTGGGCAATGATCATTATCAGTTTCGGTTGGTTGGCAGTCAGCTTATATTTCTCTATCTTCTATTTAGCACGTAAAGAAAATGGCAATTTATGGGCATTTGGCTTTTTAAATGTCATCACAGCAATCATTCAAGCCATCGTCCTTGTGGTTTACCGTACCTTAGGACAAGATTGGGGCGTTACACAATACTCAAGCCTCATCTATCTAGCACTTGGCTTATTGCTTGGCTTGACAGTCATCCAAGCTGTTTTAGGCCGTGAACCAAAAGCGAAAGTCGCTTAAGGGTTCCAATAGACACTCGTAAAAACGATCCGCTTTCTCTTTGATAAAAATAGGGAAATGGTCGTTTTTTTGTTAAAAAGAATTGACATTTGGGTGCTTTTCTTCTAAACTCTGAGAAGAATCAAATTAAATACGAGTACCCTTTAACATTTAGGTAGAGGTCGCGAGGTTCATTAATCCTGCTGAGTGAAGCAACACGTTTACAGCAGAGCTAGGGAACATCGCCGAAACAAGATCGGTTTTGCTTGCATCGATTTTGTTGGGCCGCAAATGAACAATTTGCGGACTGTCTTAGCTTGTCTAAGTTGCGCTATGTTTTGTGAAAGGTTTGTCGACGATGACCTGTCAACAGCCGTTTTCCAATCATGGAGTACGGCTGTTTTTTTGCTTTTTCATCCTTACCTGCTTGTCCAACTCGTGAAAGGAAAGAGATAAAATGAAAAAAAATAATTGGATCTGGGCGGTCTTCGCCCTCTGTCTAACCCTCATTCAGCTGCCCCTAACCGTGCAAGCGGATGACCAAACGCCTGCGGAACAATTCCGTGTCGGTATGGAGGCAGGCTATGCCCCCTTCAACTGGACGCAAACGACGGACGCCAATGGTGCCGTGCCGATTTCTGGGGAAGAAGGCTCGGCGTTTGCCGGCGGTTACGATGTCCAGATCGCCAAACGAATCGCTGAAGGTTTAGGCAAGGAATTAGTGATCGTTAAAACCCAATGGGACGGTCTGCCGCCAGCTTTACAGGCGGGGACTATCGATGCCGTCATCGCTGGTATGTCACCAACGGCCGAACGCCGCGAGCAAATTGATTTTACCGATCCTTACTATGAATCCGACTTGGTGGTCGTAGTACGTAAAGATGGAGCATTCGCCGATGCCAAAAGCCTCGCCGATCTTTCGGGGGCAAAAATCACTGCTCAGCTGAATACCTTCCATTATACGGTCATTGATCAAATCCCTGAGGTCCAAAAAGAACAAGCCATGCGGGACTTCTCCTCCATGCGCGTTGCTTTAGCTTCGGGCATCATTGACGGCTACGTCAGCGAACGTCCAGAAGGCGTCACTGCCGTCGGGGCAAATCCTGATCTGAAGATGGTCGAGTTCGATGAAGGGGCCGGTTTTGAAACCAATCCAGAAGACGTCCAAGTAGCAGTCGGGATGCGCAAAGGCGATCCCGATGTTGAAAAAGTCAATGAGATCCTTGCAGGAATCTCTGAAGAAGAACGGGTTTCCCTGATGGATCAAGCAGTCTTAGATCAGCCTGCAGATGCCAGCGGAGAAACGGCGGATCAAGGTCTGATCGCTGATTTCAAAAAAATCATTGATGATTACGGCATGCTCTTTTTACGAGGCGCTGGCTTGACCTTATTCATCGCGATCCTTTCAACGATCATCGGATTAATCATCGGTCTTTTAGTCGGTATCTTCCGGACACTGCCGCTTTCAGAAAATCCAGTAGGACGTTTCTTCCAACGAATCGTCAACGGCCTGCTGACCATCTATATCGAAGTTTTCCGCGGTACCCCAATGATGGTTCAGGCAATGGTTATTTTCTACGGAACGGCTCTAGCCTTTGGTGTCTCCATGAATCGCACGCTGGCAGCTGTGCTGATCGTTTCTATCAATACGGGTGCCTACATGTCTGAAATCGTTCGTGGAGGGATTTTTGCTGTAGATGACGGCCAATTTGAAGCAGCTCAAGCCATCGGAATGACCCATTGGCAAACCATGATCAAAGTCGTGTTGCCGCAAGTAATGCGCAATATTTTACCAGCTACCGGAAATGAGATCATTATCAATATCAAAGATACTGCCGTCTTAAGTGTCATCAGTGTTGCGGACCTCTTCTTCCAAGGTACATCAGCTGCTGGAACGAACTTCCAATACTTCCAAACATTTGCGATCATCGGTGTGATCTACTTAGTCTTGACCATCAGTGCCACCCAGATCTTGCGCTTTGTTGAACGCAAAATGGACGGTCCCAGTGCGTATGTCAAATTAGAAGACATCAACCCGAACGAATAAGGAGGAAGAACATGTCAGCAATCATTGAAATTGACCATTTAAAAAAGAGTTTTGGCGACAACGAAGTCTTAAAAGACATCAGTTTGTCTGTTAATAAAGGAGAAGTTGTCACGATCATCGGTTCTTCTGGTTCAGGAAAATCCACACTTCTTCGCTGCATCAACTTGTTAGAAAAACCAACCAGTGGGCAAATCATCTACTTAGGTGAAAATGTGCTGGAAAAAGGCTATGACTTGCCGAAATACCGTACGCATCTAGGAATGGTTTTCCAATCCTTTAACCTATTCAACAATATGAATGTATTAGAAAACTGCGTGACGGGACAAGTCACTGTTTTGAAACGTGATCGCAAAGAAGCAGAAGCGACTGCCAAAGAAAATCTGGAGCAAGTCGGTATGGCTCAATATGCCAACGCCAAGCCTTCCCAGCTTTCAGGCGGACAAAAACAACGGGTAGCCATTGCCCGCGCCTTATCGATGAATCCAGATGTCATGTTGTTTGATGAGCCGACTTCTGCGCTGGATCCAGAAATGGTCGGTGAAGTGTTGAAGACCATGAATACGTTAGCTCATACTGGCTTGACGATGGTGATCGTTACCCACGAAATGGGCTTTGCCAAAGAAGTGTCTGATCGGGTCATCTTTATGGATCAAGGTGTCATTGCCGAACAAGGGACGCCTGAAGATATCTTTATTCATCCAAAAGAGCAACGCACCAAAGAATTCCTTTCCCGTGTGTTGAATTAATTTTCTGTCTTGAAACACTTAGCGATCTTCTTCCGAGCTTTTTCGTCCTTTTTCAGTACGCTTGGAAGAACTCAATGCTAAGTGTTTTTTTATTGCAGGAGGAGGAATTGTCAGAATTTATCAAAAAATCACAAAAAACCATTGCTATTTGTTAGAAACTTTGTTATTTTTTTTAAAACTAAGGAATTATAGGAGCTTTCATTTATGGAAAAAAAGTTACAGTTTAAGGATTATATGTATGTTGGATCAATGCTTTTCGGTCTTTTCTTTGGTGCCGGAAATCTGATTTTCCCCGTTCACATGGGACAAGAAGCTGGCGCGAATGTCGGCTTAGCCAACCTTGGCTTTTTAGTTACAGGGATCGGCTTGCCATTTTTAGGGGTCATTGCTATTGGCGTTTCCCAAAGCAGCGGTGTTTTTGAATTAGCTTCTCGGATCAATCGCCGCTATGCAATGATATTTACGATTTTGCTTTATTTAGTGATTGGGCCATTCTTTGCTTTGCCCCGTTTGGCTACCACTTCTTATGAGATCGGGATCGCTCCCCATGTTTCGTCTGACATGCAAACTTGGTTATTGGCGTTGTTTTCTGCCCTCTTCTTTGGCGCTGCCTGGTGGTTTTCTCGTAAACCAAGCAAAATCTTAGATTATGTAGGGAAATTTTTGAATCCATTATTTCTGGTCTTACTAGGCGTTTTGCTGTTTTTTGCTTTTTGGCAACCTCTAGGAACCATCAGCGATGCGCCGATCTATCCTAGCTATCAAAGCGATGCTTTCTTTACTGGTTTCACCAACGGTTACAATACCCTTGATGCGCTGGCATCTTTAGCCTTCGGGATCATCATCGTCTCGACGATTCGTAATATGGGGGTTGAAAAACCCACGACAGTCGCAAAAGACACGATCCTTTCTGGGTCTGTCAGCATCGTGTTGATGGGGATCATCTATACCTTACTTTCTTATATGGGAACCAAAAGTCTAGGGCAATTTCCTATCAGCGAAAACGGTGGGATCGCTTTGGCACAAATCGCCAACCACTACCTTGGCACTGTTGGCAGTCTGCTGTTGGCTTTGATCGTTATCTCCGCTTGTTTAAAAACTGCCATTGGTTTGATCACGGCTTTTTCCGAAACCTTTGCTGGATTGTTTCCCAAGCAAAGCTACGGGTTCTTTATCGCTTTGACAAGTATCTTGCCAGCGATCTTCGCCAATGTCGGCTTGACCAATATCATCGAGTTTTCTATTCCAGTCTTGATGTTTATCTATCCACTGGCGATCACGTTGATTTTGTTGGCGATCATCAGTCCCTTGTTTCATCATCGTGCCAGTGTCTATCGAATGACGACATACTTCACATTGATCGCTGCAATCATCGACGGCTTAAATGCAAGTCCTGCAGTGATTACCAACAATGCTTTCGTGCAAGGAATCTTGTCTTTTGCATCAGATTATCTGCCTTTCTTCCAAATCGGGATGGGGTGGGTCGTACCGGCTGCGATCGGATTTTTGATCGGTTTGCTATGGTCGTGGTTCAAAAAAGACCCTGTTTCAGCCTAAATTAGTTAAAAAGATGAAAATAACCTACCTTTTTTTAAAGGGTAGGCTATTTTTTTGATTAAAAAGACTGACAGTTTCGTAAAAAAAAGATACAATAGAGCCACAAAGGAGGATACCTATGTTTTATGAAGAACTTATGATGGACCCGCAAACATTAATTAAATTTAAAATATTCCGGCGTATGCTGACTCTGCAAAACCCTAGCCACCCAATCGCACAATTGGCAAAGGAAATGGAGTTAAGCTACCAACAAGCTTTTATAGAGTTGACTGAGATCGACCAAGATCTAACTGAGTTAACTCCGGATCATATGTCGATACTCGGTCGTGGCGGTAAATTACAGCCTCAGAATATCGCGGTAACGATCGATGAATACCGCTTCTATTTATTGAATAAAAGCGTTCCGTTCTTATATGTTCTTTACATGCTGAATGAAGACCATCCTACGATCACGGATTTTTGTGCAAAATACGATGTCAGTCGTTCAACGGTGTCTCGCAAATTTGAACATCTAAAAAAACATTTGAAGCAATTTCAGCTTCGCTTTACGTACACTGAATCAAACTTGGTGGGCGATGAGCGTCTTGTGCGGCTCTCCCTATTCAATATCATTTGGTTAGGTACTCGTGGAATAGAATGGCCATTTGCGATCGCTGAGAGTGAGACAGAAAAAATGGTGGATCGATTCACGGAGTACTTCCCAATGACTCATTCTTATCTTGGCCGATTAGAGTTGAAATATTTCGCCGCCTTGATTCTTTTACGAATCAAAAAAGGAAATTTTGCCAAATACGACAAGCGGTACAATTTCCTAATGAAAAATAATCCATATTTCGATTTTGAGCGTTTGACACAAGTCGTTGATCCTGAAGTTTCAATGACAGACAAACAATTAAAAGGCGAATCAGGGTTTATTTACTTGATGGCGCAAATCTTCCCATTCTATTTGAGTCCTGAAGAAGAAGCGTTGCAACAAACCTTGCAATTCTTTTCAAGCAAACAAAACCCAGTTTATCCATTAGTCGCAGACTTGTTAGCAGAGATGAAAGCAACCTTCTTTGCTTCACAACCTGGCCTGTTAGATGAGCCATTGGTCGTGGGTAATTTAATCAATGTGACTTTCGGCAACTACGTTTTCCGTCAGCCGTTTCCAAATATCTATCGCTTGCTGACGCCATCGATCAATCGCGGGTCTGCTGAAGAGCAGCTGCAGCAAAAAATCGATGAATTCTTAACGAGTTATCGCGAAGAATCCGCGGTGGACTATATCAACGATGAAAACCAAGAGCAGATGGCAACGATGTATACCCACGCCCTGCTGCCGTTTTATGATCAAATCCGTTATTCGAATCGTTTACGGGTAGGGGTTGCGTTAGAAGACAATTTCTTAGTCGTTCAAGGATTGAATCAATTCTTACATGACTTGACCTTCGTAGCAGCAGAACCTTATGATCTAAACCAGCAAGAAAACTATGATGTCATCGTTAGTTCCAATCAGTTGATGAAAAAACTCAAACCAGAAAAAATGAGTTATATTTGGGATTATGCGGCAGATGATCGGCAATACATTGATTTGTATCGTACCTTGAAAAACCGTTTTGATGAAAAGAACCTTTCTCTGTAATCAAACCGTTACGGTTTCTTAAGAACTTCCGAAAAGATTTGTCACAAAATATTCATATTTATCTCGTATACTCTATGTATACCAACAAACAACCCTAACTAACACTTTTTCATTTTTAACTCCTTCCCGTCGGCCACCCACCGACGGGTCTTTTTTTGCTTCTTTTCGCAGCCAGCAAACTTAAACACTTTCCAATCTTTTCTCCACAAAAAATTCATATTTGGACAGTATAGTATACATAACCCAACAAACAACCCTAACTAACACTTTTCATTTTTACTCCTTGCCTGTCAGCTACCCACTGACAGGCTCCTTTTTTTCTTACGGGGTTTGCCGTATACTAAAGCCAGGAGGTGTCCTATGACAAAAGCCATTACGACAGTTGACCAATACATTGCAACAGCTCCAGCAGAACGACAAGCGACTTTAAAAAAGGTCCGTCAAACCATCAAAGCCGTTTTACCTGAAGCGGTTGAAAAAATCAGTTATCAAATGCCTACCTATCATCAGGGAGAAACTATCGTGCATTTTGCCTGCGCCAAACAGCATCTTGGCTTTTATCCCACGCCTTCTGCGATCACGGCCTTCCAAGAAGACCTACACCCCTACAAAACCAGTAAAGGGGCGGTTCAGTTTCCTTTTGCACAGCCGATCCCTTACGAACTGATCGCTGTGATGACCGCTTGGCGACTCGCAGAAGTCAAAAACAAGCACGCTTAACCAGCAATAAAAAAACCGCTGTGTCTAATGACGCAGCGGTTTTTTTGCTATGCACAGGCTTGTCTACAAGCCAGGTTTTGTATTCAAGGTGCTAACTTTCAGCACATGATGCAGGGGAATAATCCGCAGCTGCTGACGGTCGCTTTGTAATTTCAAGACAACTTGTTCTTTTGCTACCGTTTTGCCGACGATCCAGCCGGTAACGGTTTCAAAACCACCCAATTTCTCTGTTTTTACTTGCAGCACGACCAGGTGCTTGGCAGCGGCTGCCTCTTGCAGCGTTCGCTGGATTTCTTTGACTTTTTCAGACTGATTCTTCTTGTCAGCATCATCACTGAAAAAGGTATCCAGCAACGTTGTGGATGTCATCACAATGAGTTTGCCCAATTGTTTGATGGGCGATGGTTTCTTTTCCATTGGACATTCCTTTCTGCGCGTTGCAGCAGTTTATAAAAACCACACATACGTTCGCATTTCCATGGTTCTATTTTAGCAAATTTTTGGTAAAATACAAGCGAACACGCCTTATTTTTCAGAAGAAATAACCTCTAGCCAAAAAGGAATTCCTTCTTGTAGCAGTTGATAGGTCTCTTCGAAATCTCCTGTATAATAAGGATCTGGTACTTCCGCGGTTTCTTTGCCAGGAACAACACTCAAATACGAACGAATCTTTGCGGTGGTATCGGCAGGTGCCAGCGCTTGAAGTGTTTCAACATTGCTTTGATCCATACCGATGATCCAGTCAAATTTGGCAAAGTCTGCTTCTGTGATCTGCCGTGAAATGAGTCCCTCGCTGGATAAGCCTGCTTGACGCAATCTTTTTTTGGTTCCGGGATGAGCAGAATGTCCGACTTCCCATGAGCTGGTCGCTGCCGAATCGATCTGCCAATCCAATTTGCGTTTTGCTATTTCTGCTTTATAAATAGCTTCTGCCATGGGGGAACGGCAAATATTACCTAAACAAACAAATAAAACTTTCGTCATCGCTCACTGCTCCTCTTTTTCATAGATTTGGTGGCCAAAAAATTCCACATCCTTCGCCAAACGAAACAATTGCGTTGCAATCTCTAAAGGGGTCTCTGGAAAGTCGTTGTGAATCCAATTTTCCAAAATGCCTCCGCAGCCGTAGGAAAAGAACCGGCTATAAAATAGAATGTCTTGTTTCGTCAATTGTTGCTCTTGATCGACCTCCAAGAACAAGCGCTGAAAAAGCGGTTCTGTGATCTGTAGAAATCCATTCATTAAGATTTCGCGGTCATAAGCCAGTGATTTGCGGTAAAAGGCCGGCGCTTGTTTCATTGCTTTCAACATGCGCAAGGCGGCTTCTTCCCAGTTATCAAGGGAGACATCTTCTGTCGTCAAAAAAATCAGGGCATCTTGCCGATAGATCCATTGGATCAAAGCTTTTTTATCAGGAAAATGGTAGTAAAACGTCTGCCGATTGACTTGCGCCTTTTCGGCGATCTCCTGTACGCTGATTTTATTCACTTCTTTGGTCTCACAAAGGGTGATCAATGTCTGGCCAATCACAGCCTTCGTTTGTTTCCCATCCATCATAGGGCACCTCTTTTTCTTCTCTTTCTATCATACCAAATTTTCCTGCAAAAAAAAATCCTATCAAATGGTCCTTTTTCACAGACCTTCCCCGAAACCTTCATCAGAGCAATAGATTCCTGGGCGCTTTTTAAAATAGGACAGGTTTCTACAAAAAACGTCTGCCTCCATTTGAGGCAGACGTTGCTTTCGATAGTTAAACGGCAGGTTGCTCATTGTGCCATTTTGGTTTGAAACTGTTCTCTTCGAATCACACTGACTTTTTCAGTGAAATTGGCCCAGTCGATGGGTCTAGGTGGTGCCAGCCATAAGATATGGTCGATCCCCAATGCACCATAAAAGGGTAAGTTTGAAAGAATCAGATGCGTATGATCATCTGGGTAACTTTGGAATTGGACATTTAAATCGAGGATTTTTTCGATATTCTTTTGGATCATCTGATTGTAGGAATCGCCAAATGAAAAGTCCACGCAGACATACAAGGGAACCAAAATCTCTTTTAGCGGAATCGTGGAAATCAACAGAATCAGATACCTGAAAAACAAAAACTCTTTATTGTTCCATAAGATCGGCCGGTTGCGGCTTTCTTCCAGATAGTTACGGCAAAAGGCAGCATATTCTGGATAGGTTTCAAGAAAATACGTCACATCCATATATTGGTATTCATAGCGAGAACTAAAGGAAAACGACAAAAGCTGATAATGGATCGTTGTCGTTTCAGCATGAAGAAGTGCCAACGTGTCCGCGGTTAAGGAAAACTGCTGTTGGACGGCTTGAATAAAATGCTCGTTTAATTGTTGGATATAGGTTTGTTCTTGATCGATGTAGCTATTGTTGTCGATCAGCCAGCCCTCAACGATCAAAAAGCGCAAAATATCTCGAGCTTCACGCTCTAGCACTTCTTGATCGGTGATCGTCAAAATCTCCTGCAGCCAGCGTTTCAATTCCTCAATGATCACGAGATGTTTGGGCAAGACTAAATCATTTTCCACGCTGTTTTGCAGGTAATGACCATTCGTCATCCGTGCCAAAACGATTCCTAGATAATGTTTCTTGCGAATCCGCATGCGAGCAGACTGTTCTGGTTTAAGCCAGGTGCTTTCATTAAAACGATCAAAGGTCTTTTCTTTTTCTAGGATTTCTTTTGGAAAAGGCGAATGATTCAGATAGTATTCCTTCATAAAAAAGAGAAAAATAAATTCCCTGATCTCACTTTCCTCCCCAACCAGCTGAAATTCTTTCGTCACTTCAATATCATATTCTTTCAAGATCAGTTTGAACTGTTTAAATTCTTTATAGACGGGATTATGGCTTAAATAGTGATTGGTGGCAAATTCGTATAAAGAAGACAATTGCTCAAAAAAACATTCTTTCAACATGGAAAATTTCAACGCTTGATCCAAATAATAGGTCAGCAGTGTATCGGAAGTTGCCAGCCCCGAGGCATTCAGTTTAATGACCGTCCCATCGGTCACGATCTCAAATTCCTCGTTCAATCCAAGTTCATAAAAATCAAGATTCAATTCTTGAACGGTTTTGTTGATCAAAAATTCCGACATGGTCAATTGATCCATCAATGTTTCCTTCGTTTCCGAAAGAGCGACTGCGTTTTCCAAATATTGCAGCATCACCAGTTTTCGTTTGTCCGCCTTATTCAAAAATGTCACAAACATGCGTTTTCAAGCCTCCATTGTTTTTTTGGCCATAAAGGACGTTTCCTGAAAATAAGTAGCACAAGCTGGCAAGATAAGAAGGCTTATCATCGCCATCACCATCTGTATTATTTCCTGGCAGTGCTAGATCGACGTTCAAACGATCCGGCGCAAAGACATCCTCCAGCATGACTCGTTGGGCAAAATGTTTTTGCTTTTCCAAAAAACTGCTTTCTGACAGTGAGGATCGCTCCGGCTCTTTTTTCGGAACGGTTTCTGGTTCAGGCGCGGGTTGTTCTTTGGATTCTTCCATTTCAGTTGGCGGTTCCTCCACTTTTTCTGGTATTTCTTCTGGTGGGTCCGTGGGGACGATTTCTTCTGAGGGGTCCAGCGGATTATAAATGGTCGCAAAAACGACTTGTTCTGTAACAAGATCGATCATTCCGATAATCATGCACGCACCAATGACAAAGCCAAATCTGCGTTTCATTTTATTCACCCTCCTTATCATCAGCGCATCTTCTGATGATGTTTCTACGACGCTGAACGGTCCAACAACTTATGGGCGCCCAGCAGACATCCACTAATTATAAATAAAATAACAAATAAAAGAAACCAATTTTTCATTGATTGTTGTTTCCATACCGTTTCTTGTTTTTCAACCATCACTTTTGCTGCTTTCGGCGTGCTGATTGTCGCCGCTGGTTTTTGTGGGTGATCGGCAGTTGCCTGCTCAACAGGAATTGCTGTCAGCACGTACCGTTCTTCTGTTCGAGTAGGCGTAGGACAAGTGATCAAGGTCAATTTTGGTGTCTGTTCTTCCTCTAGCACCGACAAGTCCGACTCGTCTACGATTTTTTTATCCGTGATGATATACTGTTGGCTCTCCTCGAGATAGGTCACTGATACTTCCATCCCCACCTGTGCTTCTAGCAACTGACCAAATAACAAACTTTGTCTGCCAAGATGATGCCCTAAAACCACAAAATTGCTATTTTTCAACGAACGTTCGGGAAACATCACGACGCCGCCTCTCAGCAGCTGTTGATTCGTTAGTCCCACCAACGGCGGCTGCTGGAAATCGATCGCCTCGATTGCGACAAAGCCGTACCCAGTGATCGTTGTCGGCTGAGGCGCCAATACATCTGACAGAGCTGGCATTTGGATCGTTTCTTCTTCTGGAATCGTTGCCGGCAGCTGCGTGGCTATCGTCAATTGCGTGGTGCGTAATTGCCAACTGACGATGCTTTCTTTTAGAAAAGGCAGTGCCAGCAAAAGAATACCTACGATGATCAACCCATCGATCAAGCATTTCTCAAAGTGCTCACGCTTCATCCGTTTCATTTTTTTTCTTTCGTCGGTACCATAAAAGCAGCAGCAAGGCGAGTAGTAGCAACAGTCCGCCGATCAAGAAATAAAGCCATGTGTAATCTGTTTCGATCGTCACATCCTTCTTATTAAGATCACGTGCGACCTCTCCAGTCACTGTAAATTCTTTTTC
The DNA here is from genome assembly GCF_051713705.1 of Enterococcus sp. DIV1083b. Classification (NCBI taxonomy): domain Bacteria; kingdom Bacillati; phylum Bacillota; class Bacilli; order Lactobacillales; family Enterococcaceae; genus Enterococcus; species Enterococcus sp. DIV1083b. Next base: position 383,781 of record NZ_JBIOQJ010000001.1, on the reverse strand, counting down.
GAAGGTCCATTTATAGAGATAGCTTTCTTCTTCGCCTTCTTCATTTTCAATTTTGTATTGCCCTTCATCGCTTTTTCCACCATAAGCAACGGAAGTCAACACGTAGGTCCCTGCTTCTAAACGTTGTCCTTCTAAAGAGATTGGGTACGAGAAGTTGGAATTAGGTGCCATTTGCATTCGTGAGGTATCCGAAGAATACATGACGTCGCTATCACCTTTTTTCTTCACTTCATTGATCAGGCGTAATGAATTCAAGTAAGCTGCTTCAGGATTTTGAAGGGTGACATTGATAGTATTTCGGGCGTTGACTTGACCTGGTCCAACATCCAGCAGTTTTAGATCCGGTGAAACTTCTGTTGTGTTTTGTCGCAGTAAAATCGCAACGACATAGGCATACTCATTCTTGATAGCTAACCCTTGCTCTTCTTCACTGTCAGCAGTATCGGCTTCCTCTGTCGTCTCTTTTAAGGTCAATCCGCCTGCGATGACCCCTTCAAAGGATTCTGAAGGCATGGTGATCTTTAAGGGCAAGGTGATTTGGGATTGTTTGGGGATCGTGATCTCTTCATCCACTTCAATCAAATCAGCCATATCATAAGGCAAGGTTTCGTCCGCTTCGATGTCATTTTCGCCATATTCCACGACTCCGTTTAAGTTTGTGGTAGCTGAAGCGATCACTGGCGCGATGACGACCTCTTGATCGGTGTCATTACGCAATTGAACTTCAACGGTTTGTACCGTACCCGGCGCCATTTTCAAGTCAAAATAAGTTTTTTCTTTATCGATTTGATTTTCTGGAATTACGGGATTGACGGCAAAGTTAAATTCAGAAGCGGTTCCTATCGTTGGTACAAAAAAGAAAATACTTGCAAATAGGAGCGCCAAAAGCTGGTTGATTTTTTTCATGATGGATGTCCCTTCTTTCTATGTATTCTCCTTAAACCACGAAAGGGTTCAAGGAGAAAGCTGGTACTTATGGGTTTGTTGGTGTGTCTGTCAGTAACCAAGTAAACGTGGTGTTGTATTGGCTGGCATATTTTGTCGTTGAGCCTGGAACTTCCAACTCAATGCTATCCATAGCTGCAGCTAAACTATCGCCCCAGCTCATTAGATAGGTCCCTGCCCCTTCGCCATCTTGGGCACTCATCACTAAGGATTGGGCACCATTTGGATTCAATGTGATCGTTGAACTCACATTTGATGGTTTTGGTGACAAGGAAGGTGTTACTACAGTTCCCTTCGTCAAGCGAATTTGCGCGGCGGACAATTCTTGATCTTCTGCTGTTTTGAACTGACCATTTTGGCGAACATTCAATGTCCAACCGCTCTCTGTTCCCCGATTGTCTGTCACTTGGACAAAATTTGGTCCTTCTTGATTATCACCAACTGAATCCACATATTTTTGGGTTTCCGCATGGTAGATCTCTGTTTTTGAGGTGATTTTTTGCGTACCAAAGTAAAGGCTTGAAGCAAAATCAATCGATAACGGTCCGTTGGTTCCTGGATTTGGTCCATCTGGGTCCGTTGGGTCAACTGGTTTGATCGGATTTTCTGGATCTGGGTCTGTTGGACTGATTGGATTGGTTGGGTCTGTATTTGGTTCAAAAGTGATCTGTCCGTTTGAATTGTATTCTGCGCTGTCCGCTGCTTGTGCCAGCACAGGAGCAGCGAAGCTTAGCCCTAATACTGAGAGAAATGCTAGTGTTTTTTTCATGTCTATACTCCTTATCCTTCCGTTCCTGGTGTATCTGATAATACCCAAGTTAGTGTAGTCGTGTAGCTAACGGCATCTTTTGGTGTGCTGCCGGGTACAGAAAGTGCGACTGCTTTGGTAACATCTGCTTGTACTTCTTGGCCATCCTTATCTATTTCAGTGACCGTCTCAACGCTTCCCCAAGCGTTGACCCATGTTCCAGCACCCGTTTGATTTGCTGCGGTCATCACCACTGATTCAGCACCTGCTGCATCCAATGTGATCGTCGCTTCTGCCACTGGAGCAGTAACGCCGATCGCATTTGATTTAACGGCAGGACTTGTTAGGGTAATGACAGAACCAGTCAATTCTTGATTCAACGTCGATTCGTTTTTGAATTGACCATTTTGCTTCACAGACAACCGCCAACCAGCATTACTACCGCGATTATCCGTTACTTGAACATAATTGGCAGTTTTTAATGTAGAAACTGTGTCATCGTCATTCAAGTACCCTTGTGCTCGTGCATAATAGACTTCGTTTTTATTGGAGATTTTATTGACGCCAAAATCTAAGCTAGAGGCATAATCGATCGATAATGGTCCATTCGTTCCAGGGTTTGGTCCATCTGGATCGGTTGGATCCACAGGATTGACTGGGTTTTCTGGATCTGGATTTTCTGGATTGACTGGGTTCGTCGGATCGGTATTTGGAATAAAATCAACCGCCCCATTTGAGGTGTAAGAAGCCGCTTCAGCTGCTGAAACCTCAGTTGCTGCACTCGCTGCTGCCAATACGGCAAGACTTAAAAAGACCCATGCTGTTTTTTTCATTTCTATTTGACACTCCTTTATCTGTTTTACTGAAAATCAGTGATTTTAATTGCTTTCAGGGACATTCTTTAAATTCCAAGTCAATGTCGTCCGATACTCTTTGGCTAATTTTACGGAACTGCCTGGTACATTTAATTTTACTGCCGTTGACCCTTCCGTTGCATCGTTCCCAAACTTGTAGATCCAAGTGCCCATTCCTTTTCCGACAGGTGCGTTGACCAATGTGATTTCACTATCGGGTACAAAGGTATGATTTGCCGTAACCGTTGGTGCATACTGCATATCGGTGACCGAAGTTGCTGCACCTGAGGCGATCGATAATGAAGCCCCGACTAGTTCTTCGTCATCAGCCGTTTTGAATTGTCCGTTTTGCACAACGCTCAATGACCAGCCTTCTTGCGTTCCTCGTTTATCTGTTACTTGCACATAGTTTGGTCCAGCAGCGCCAGCTGTGAACTCTTGCAGCTGTGCGTAATAATCTTTTGTTTCGGAAGTGATCAGTTGGTTGCCAAATTGAAAGCTTGAAGCAAAATCGATCGATAATGGTCCAGCTGTTCCAGGGTTTGGTCCATCTGGATCGGTTGGATCGACGGGATCCACCGGTTTTTCTGGATCGGTCGGATCAACTGGATTGGTTGGATTCGGGTCCGCTTCAAAAGTGATTGCTCCATTTGAGGTGTATTCAGCGGCATTAACGGTTGTTGGTAACAGAGCAGTGCTCATCAATAGAATGCCTGCCGTCAAGAAAAGTTTTTTCATTTTTTGTTCTCCTTTTGATTAAAATGATTCCTGCTGCCAACAAAACGACAAGACCACTGCTTTGATAGCTATTAAAGTGATCCGACCCTGTTGCCGGCAGAATGTTGTTGCCTTTTTGATTTACTTGTTTATTCCCTTGCTGTTCTTTTACGGGCTCTTCTGGCTCCTCAACTGGTTCTTCATAGACACCGAAAAAGGAAGTAATGCCATTGCTGTCATAGGCACCTGCTTCGGCTGCTGAAACGAGCTGAGGAAACATTAATAGACAGCCAGCAATAATACCGATCATGATTTTTTTCATTTATTTTCCTGCCTTTATGGGTTGCCAGGTGCCGAAACTAGCTGCCAGCTCAAGGTTCCTTGATAGTCCCCGACTTTTTGCTGTTCGACTGGAACGGTAAGCTTGATTCCTTCATTCTGACTTTCGCCCCAGTGCTGGTTCACGACGTATGTGCCATTTTCTGTCAATTCCGTTTCCTCGATGATCATTTCCCCACTGGTTATCATCTGTTCTTGACCGTTTATCACAAAGCGGAAGACATCGGTTAATTGATCTGTCCCATCCGTTAATGGCTGTTGCTCTTTGACCGTCAAGCGCCATGGACTCCGTTCGGACCCTCTCGTATCTTTCACTGCTAGCTCGCCTGTGATCGTTGGCCAATAATCTTGTGTTTCTGTGGCAACTTTCTGCTGCCCAAAATCAAAGTCTGTTGGCACACTGCTTAAAATAAGCTCGCCGGCAACTGCGACATTGACGACTTTTTCTGCCCGTTGACTGCCTGCTTCATAATGGTAAGCCGTTGACACATTTTTCAACAGCTCAGCTTCCGTTGCTTGCTGGATCGCGGCAAAAGCTTGTGGATCGACAGTCGGTGGTACATTTGCCCGATTATCTGCAAAAATCGTGGTTGCTTGGGTATAGTCTGCCAAAGCGGCTTCATCGGCCAGCGCCGTTGCTTCCGGTAAGGTCAAACGGACATCTTTTGCATAGACGGCAAATTGCCGGTCGTCAGAAATGACACTTTCATTTTTGACCACCACCAGATTCACGGTAGTTTCTGCCTGATTCTGATCGTTTTCACCTACTGAGAAAGTGATCGCTTGTTTGCGATAGACCGCTGTTTCTAACGGTTCTTGAATCGCATCTAAGACCTCATCTGTCAGCGTATCCTTAAAGAAAGGACGCCCGCTGGCTTCGAGATAAGTCACGGCTTGTTCTTTTGTCAGCGATTGTGCCTCCTGCTCTGTAAGGATCACATTGCGGGCTTGGACTTCCGCCTTATTTGAGTAGCGGACACTGATATCGTAACTATACTCCCCATCAGGACTCGTCCAATCAACTGGCTCTGAATCTGGTTGTTCCGTCAACTGCTGATCCGTGCTATCCAGCTTGCTGGATTTGATTTGACCCCCATAGACCCATGAACCGGACGTTTGAGTTTCTGGTGTGAACGTCAATGTTGGCAATTCCGTTACCGTGTAGGGAATCAATAAACGCCCTTTTTGCACCTGCGTCCCCGCCTGCTCAGTTCCCCATGCTTGCAAAGTCAGCGGCGTATTGTTCTCTTTGACTGCCGTTACATTGTGACTAATGGCACCGATCCCATTCGCGACTCCGGGTGTTTCGACTTCGTAGTTAATGATCGAACCTGGTATCGCGATACCGTACCCGTTGGCTGCATTGGTCACATCGTTGTCCCCGATAAAGGTTTTCCCAGTCGCTTTTTCGATCCCGCTGAAATTGATTGGTGTGATTGCTGCAGCATTAGCAGCAGTTGGATTTATGGTCAGTACTTGATAGGCACTAACCGCCCCAAACCAAGTTCCTTGACTGTTGACTCGAGAACCTGCATCATTGGTCGTCGTTTTCAGCCACGTTAAGTGATCTTTGTCCGTATCTGGTGTGGCGAAATCTGACAGATTGATTCGCCCCGTTCCCGGCGGCGACTCGATTGTCCCTTTGTCTTCTACCGTTAACTTCGCCCCAGAAATCAAATTCGTTGCGGAAGAAATCCCGATACCAGCATCCTTGGAAAGATGGATGTCACCGAACTGATGATAGGTCGTTGCGTGATTGGCAGCAGTCGCTGAACGGCCATTTTTGATGTCTCCCCCATTGGCCATCAGCTTGATGCCGTTTGTCACATTCAATTCGGTAAAGTTGACGATCCCCAGACCCGTCACAGCGATTGGATCAGTTTGATAAGAAGCTGTCCCATCGACATTTTCACCAAAGTTCATCTTCACTTGATTACTGCTGTTGGCTACGATCGTGTTCGTAAAGTTATCTGACGCGTTTCCGCCTGAGATCCCATTGATACTTTTGGCTCCTTGAAGTCGCATCTCGACATCTCTTAAAATTTGATTGGAAGAAATATTGGAATAATACGTGGTGTATAAATTCCCGATACTTGATCCTTCCGCCTGGATATTCATATAAATTTTGCCACTTCTCGTATTGCTAGCAGTCCGTCCGCCATCACCATAGATCGTTGCCCCATTCAGCGCATCTGACCCCGGCTTTGTGTAAATGTTCAATGTAATCGTATTGGAGCTGTCGGTCCCAACGATATTTGTACTGTTAAACGGATTACCGCCTGAGATGTTCGTTCCAGAAGGAAGGGCAAACTCACCATCGTAATTTCTCAAATCCAATGTCAAACTGGCATTTCCTAATAACCGTCCATTGTTCGTAACACCGCCTGAAAAACCATTAGACCCTGTACGTGGAGTACCTGAGAAGTTTCCGCCAAACACTCGATTATCTGAGTTTCCGTTAATGGTGTGGGAAGAAGCGACACCATAAGAGGCACCGAGTGAGGCATTGATCACCCCATCATAAACCGTTACTGCGACATTGCCGGTCACTAATAAGTCATCCCAGCCGCCACCAGATAAAAACCAGTCTACTTGCCCATTATTTACTGTCGTTCGTCCATCTCCGTAAACACGGCGTCCAGTATAGCCTGTTCCTTCTAGCGTATCGACGATCCCAGAGTTCAAAGTATTGGAAGAATTTCCCTCAATGACACCTGAGAAGGAACCACCGTAGGTCCAGCGAGCAACCGTGTTATTCAAGATCGTTTTGGTATTCCCTTTAATATAGATATCCCAAGCTGTTCCTGGATAACCGCCGCCACCAACGATATCCCATCCAGATGAATAACCTCTCGTTTTATTGCTCGTTGAGTAATCTAGATTTGTCGGTCTGGTGCCTGTGTAAGCAATCCCATCTCCCCCAGGACTACCATCCGAAGTGATCGTACCAACTTCAATCGTCGTATTTCCCTCAACATAGCCGCCTCGACCAGCTGCCGTCGAATAAATCGCACCGTTTGAAAAGGACCCGCTGACTAGATGAGAAGTGATATCGCCATAAACTTTAAAACTTGCCGCTGCTTCTGCCAGTGCTGCTCGTTGCTCAGGAGTATAATTGTCATACGTCGTCGTATTCGAAGCCCCCATTGAACTTTGAGTCAAGGTACTAACGTTGTTTCCCCCACCGCCGTTAAAATCACCAATTCCGCCAACGCTGGCACTCGGTCCCGCTTTCACGGTGTTGACGATGTTTCCTGTGATGGTACCAGTATTCCGGTTGCCACCTTCAAATTCACTCCGTCCAGTGGAATAGCTGCTGGCATCAAGGTTGGTCACGATGGCATCCTTAGAACGGTCAGAGCCGATGTTGCCATAAAATGAACCGCCTACAAACCGATTGGATATACCTGACCAACCGCCAGCACCCGAGATCGTACTGCGGATCGTTCCATTGATGTTGCCATATTGAACGCCACCAGCAAAAGTACTTAAACGGAAGCTTGCATTGGTGGTTTGAATCGTCGTTTCAACATTGCCTGTCACATTGGCTGTATTGGAAGCGTTTGTTCCAAAACCACCGCCATAATAACTACCTAAGGTCCCATTCAAACGATTGATCGTGACACTGGTATTCCCATCAATCGTACCGATATTGGCACCTCCAGCGATCGTACTGATATTACCTACTGTATTATTTACGACAATCGCTGTATTCCCGGTCAACGTACCACCGTTTTGATTCCCCCCATAAATGTTCCAAGTTCCTGAACCTGTCGCATTCAATGTGATTGTTGGGTTTCCCGAAAGGTCGCCATTGTTGCTTCCCCCATAAATCGCAAGACCATTCCCGGTGGACCCACCGTTCAATGAAAGGCTATACCCATTCATGTACATCCTCGTACCACTATAGTTGAGGTTTCGAATCACTACATCAGAACCGAAGTAAATGTCCGTGCCAAGTGCAACTGTGCGACTCCCAGTGGTCAACGTTGTTGCATCTGTGATGGGATCATCACTATGCCCTGTGATGATCAAGCGGCTGACTTTTCCTTGTAGCGCATAAAAAGTCATGTTCGTATTATCGACTGTGGCTGGAATCGTCTTTGAAGTCAGATTCGTTGGCAGTGATAGCGATCCACCCGAGCCAACATACAAAGCAAATTCTTGGCCATTGCCGTTTTGATACATATCAAACAACGCTTGACGAATGCCTTCAGCACTATTGGTGTATTCCGCATATGCTGATCCATCTCCAGCTGGGCTTGGTACAGCGATCACTTTCGTTTTATCGGCTTCTGCAATGATCTCTTTGATCGATTGCTCTGCCAACGAGATGTCCGCCGCTCTTGCCTTAACCGTCGGTTTAAAAACAGCAGTTAAGGTTTGGTTCTCCGTGAGAATCAATTCGGTCAACGCTTGACTTGTATAGACCGTGCCATCTAACGACCAGCCTTCAAAAGCAGTATCATCTTCGAAAACTGGCAACTCACTTTCTTTTAGTGCTTCCCCTTTGTTTTTGCTGATCTGAGTGCGGGTTTCCCCGGTAGCAAATAGATGCTCCGTGTCTGTCAGAAAGGTCACCTGTACTTCTTCTGCAGCTTCCGATGAAGCTTCTGTTTCAGATGAAGCTGTGTCAGTGGCTCCTGTAGACGAATCTGTCGAAGCAGGTTCACTAGATGCTTGCACTTCAGTTTCGTTCGTCTCTTCCAGACTGTCGATCGATGAAACGACAGGGTCAGAAGAAGACATACTTTGTTCTTCACTTGTTTTTGTAACACTTTCGGCTTGTGCCACTACCATTGCATATGAAAAACACGGACCTGATGTTAGTAGAAAAACAAGTAAAGTTGTTAAAAACCGTTTCACTTTATCCCTCCTATCTAAAAAAAATAAACGTATCGCGCAGTGCACGCCCTGTGTTACAACTCTTAGTTTAGCGAGTTGGCGAAAGAGAATTATAATTCTTTTTTTCTTCCATTCAAAATTATGATTATAATTGATTTTTCATAATTCTGATTTTTGTAACTTCCACATCTTAGAGCTATCTGTGACTCATCGATTGAAAAAAAGCGCAAATTATCAGGATGAACCATCGATTGTTTTCAAAAAACTGCTTTTCTCTTTCATAAATCATACAAAAAACGAGGGATAAATCAACACTCATAATTAAATTAAGATGAGAAAAATAAATAAAAAGTTAGAATATTTGACAAAATTCAGCGGCACAAAACTCTTTTCTAACGACCTAAAATAATAAGTTAAAAGAACGCTTCCTATCTTCTGACTGTAGATAATGATAATGTTATAATCAAAAATGAATAAAAAACGTTATTTAAAAATCCCATTGCACATAAAATAACAAAATAAAAATTATTATTTTTTTTATAAATCACTGATTTTGATAAAATAAGTAAAGTTATTTTTGAAATAACGCAAAAAAAGCCTCAAACAGCGTTCTCTGTTTGAGGCTTTTTCAACTCTTTTTTCTTTAATGGATCAATTAAATAAATGATCCGCCATCCACAAAAGTGGTATAAATATGCTCGTCCGCCACTGGATCCCCTTGGATCGATTGTACGATTTTCTCAGCTGCCACCATGCCCCATCGATGTTTCGAATAGGAGATCGTCGCTAAGCGCGGCTGCACAAAAGCGCCTAATTCCGTGTTATCAAACCCGATGATGCGGATCTCTTTTCCGATGCGATAGTCGGTCTCGCGGACATATTTGTAGACACCGATCGCCATCTCATCATTGAAGGCAAAGATATCAATGGGAAACTGGGGATTATTTGCTAAGAGCTGTTTTGCCGCTCGATAACCAGAAGGTTCCGTGAAGTCACCAGGAATGACTTCATAAGGAATACCAAAGCGCGTCAATTCTTTCGTACTGGCTTCCAAGCGCTCCCGACTGTCGTAGCCTTTTTCTGGCCCTGCTAAGAGGAAGACTTTTTGGCTTTGTCCAGCGATCAAGCGATCGATCGCCAGCGCCGCCCCTCCTTTATTGTCTAACAAGACTTGATGGATATTTTCATGAGACAAGACACGGTCTAACACGACGATTTGATGTCCTCGTTGGGCGTATTGCTCGATTTCCTTTGCTGGAAACGTCCAATCCAAAATGATGGCACCGTCCACCATCCGCTCAGGAATAAACAAGTGTGATTTCTTGCCGCTGCAGACGATCATTTCATAGCCGAAAAGTTCCAACCCTTTCTTGATGCCATCTAGCAATTCCCCATAAAAACTTCCGGCATAATCGGCGAGATAAACACCGATGATGTTGGTTTGTCTGCGTTTCAGTGTGCGAGCAGCCATGTTCGGAACATAGTTCAATTCGTTTGCGATCGCTTGAATCCGCGCGCGGGTTTCCTCGGTCACTTTTGGACTGCCATTCAATGCATACGAAACGGTGGATATGGAGACACCCGCTTTTTGGGCAATATCTTTGATTCCTACCATGGCTTCTCCTTTCTTAACGATAAATATCGATCGTATTGGTTTGGTTTTCGTTTAATTTGGCGCAGAGTGCTGCTTTCTTCAGGACAAGCGCACCTTGACGGTAGCGATTTTCCGCAAACTCAGTGGACATTTCTTCCCCGTTGATCAATACTTTCGGCGTACTTGCCGAATGATAGACGATTTCGACCGGCCGATCAAAGAGTCGATACGTCAGTGTCAATCCTGCTAGCTCCGCTGGCAAGACAGGATCAAGTTCAACGTGATCAACAAAGGTCCGAATGCCTAACACATTGCTGATCAACTGATTCATATAGATCCCTGGACCACTAGAATAGATGCGCCAGCCGCCTTTGACGCCGACTGCTGCCTCCTTAAGTTTACCAAAATTTTCTTGGGCTTCAACCCTTGTTTTGAAATCGCCATCAGAACTGCTGAAATACGCATTTGCTTGACGAATCTCCGCGTTTTCGACCCGTTGAGCGATCTGGATCGGATTGATGACCCCAAGCGCTTGCCAAGTCTCTTCTTCTCGACCTAATTTCGCCATCGCTTCGGTAAAGCGGATGTGGGCGTGAACGTACTGCAAACCGATTTCTCGTCCAAAGTTGGCTGCTTGTTCTGCTCGCTTGAAATTGGTGCTGACACCACCCGCATAAGTCGCTGGACGATTCATCAAGCGCACCCCATCTGGAAATTGCAAATGCTCCTTGATGATCGCCACATGATGATCGGCTTGTTCGGGAGATAACAGCTCACCGATCATGCTTTGTTGCATCGGCAGCAAGCGGTATTGGATACCAGTTTTCTTGTCAGTCGGATGGACCATCAGTTCCACGTGCTCGCTATCTTCCATATAGACAAATCCTGGCAACGTGCCATCAGCTAACATGTATTTTTCAAAGTCGTGTTTGATGCCCTTAGACAGTTTTGTTAAATGTTTGGCATACTCTGGGTCAAATGCCTGCAACTGGCTGGCTAATTTTTTCAATACTTCATAGGTCAAGGCAACGGTCCAGCTGCTGGCCATTTGTTTCTTCAACTTACTGTTATTTGGCTGCAAGGTGTCATCCCAATCGCCATCGCCATAACAAGACAGATACGTTCCTTCCAAGAAGTTCGCTTCGATATACGCCACTTCTTTTTTCAAATGATCAAACAATGAAGCTTTGGTCTTGGTTTTCAAGAAGGTCGCGCGATCCGTATAAGGCAGTTCTTTTTCCAAAATCGCGAAATCTTTGGTTTTTTCGAGATAGTCACTAACGACTTTCATTGGCCAGACGATCACATCTCCGTGGCTCTCATCGGCTTTTTGTTTCTCATAGCGGTCAAACATAAACCATTGTGGCCAGTTGCCGTCATCTGCAAATTGATTTTCAAACAAATGCTCGATGATGGACGCCACCATTTCAGGACGATTAAGTGCTAAGAAATACTCAGTCGGTCCTTGGGAAACGTCTCGAGTCCCCCAAGCAGCACCACCGTACTGTTCAAGACCATGAGGAGACAGGTAATGAACAAGCATATTGTGGGTGTACCAACGTGCCAAGTGATTGAAGGATGTAACGTCCGCCTGCGAATGTTTCAATTCAAACTGATTCAACAAATCATCGACAAAGGCCGTATAGGCAGTGTCTTCTTGCTGGCGATCTAACGTTTCGGAAACAAAGGGTTCACCAGTCAGTGTGCCTTGGATCACGAAGGAAACCGTCGCCTGTTCTGCAAAGGTCAATACGGTCGTGCTATCAGCAGCGGCCACATTGAAGATTGCTTCATCGGTCAGTTCAAAAGGTTGAGCTGCATGGAGATAATACGTCAATTCTGGATAAGTTTCCGCAATCGGTGAATCCGCTGTTCCTTTTATGGTGAGCAATTGTTGGTCTCGCGTAACAGTAGCAGTTGGTGCGGCTTCATCGATCCCCATCACAAATTGATTAGTGATGGCCCAGGTGTAGGCACGTCCTGTTTCACTGGTGATGGTGGTTGCGATCGTGCGTCCCTTTGCTTTCGTGAAGGTCGTTACTTGAATGACATCATCCGCTGTTTTGTAGTACCACGTCGCCGAATTCAAGCCCATTTCAAAAGCAGATGGCATCGTTAAAATCCGCCATTGATCGCCGTCTTTCAGGTAGATCCGCTGACCAGAACGTTTGACCAGATTCAATGAGTTGCGGCTATTACTCAACAATTTGTTCATGTTCGTATTGCCTAATACGATTTGGGAGTTAAACATCCCCGTCATGTAAACGGTCGTGCTCAAAATGGGTTGATCAACGATCAACTCTTGTCCGCTCATCAAAATATGCCCATGGGAGCGTTCCATCTGTGCTTCTTTTTCCTTCAACACGACATGGTGATAGTCAGGGGTAAAAAAGGAATAAAGCTGCTTATCAACGATTTCCACTGCTTCTTGCTGCGGGAACCGCTCGTTGATTTCTTCTGTGGAAAATGTCAGCCCTGTGAGTGGTCGACCGAAGTTTTTTCGTGGCTGCGCCGTTGCTTGCAACGAGTCAAAGGACAAGGCTTGATACGTTTCTTTCAGCGTTTCAAGTGCAAACTGCGGTTCATTGACTGCCGTCGCTTGATTGGCTTTGACCGCTGCGTAAAAAACGATTTCTGTAGGCGTCTCACTTACCATCAACCATTGCGTTTGCAGTGCCGTATAGGCAAATTCGTATTGATACACTTCATTGGCTAACGTTTCTTGGCTAAGTGCAGCTGGTTGATTCGTTTCTTTGTAGCTGCGACCGAAAAATTGATAGCCATCCGTTGAGAAGCCTTTTAAGGCTTGGAAGCTGCCCTGTTCCACTAATGGAAATTGACCATTTTGTGGTTGATTTTGGCGCGAAGAAAGCACGATGCGATCCTTATCATGGCTAACATGATGGTCGATATATTGCGAAACATAGGCTTCATTGGATTGAACAGCCCCTTTGGCGGCATTGCCAAGATCTTGTCCGTAAACCAGTTCCGCTTCCCCAGAACCACTCAATTGAACCCGCCAGAACCAGCAATCTTGTGCCAATTGGAAATCAACTTGGTAATCGATGGACTGGTAAGTCCCAGTCCAAGTCAGCTGTTTTTCTGAGTAGGCAAAGGCACTGTTAGCATTTGAACCAATCAAGGGAATAAAGGACAACTCCCCCGCCTCACGCAGACGTAGATAGATTTGATTCAAACTACCATCTAGCGCATTTCCGTTCAACTGATTGATCATCACACCGTGACTTTGGATCTCATATAAATCACCGTTTGGTAAAAACGTCACGGTCGTATTTGCGTTATTCATCACTATTTTTTTCGTCATAGAAACCTTCCTATCTTACCTAACTAATTGCAGGGTTGTTTGTTGGGTGTCTCGGCTGTTCCCACCAATCATGATGTGGAATTTCCCTGGATCACTGCTTACTTGTTGGTTGCTGTGGACATAGCGCAGCAGTTCTTCCGTGATCTCAAATTGAACGGTTGCTGATTCGCTAGCCTCTAGCCAAATTTTCTTAAAGCCTTTCAGTTCTTTCACTGGGCGAACCACTTCACCGACTAAATCGCGAATGTAGCATTGGACCGTTTCCCAGACCGCTGCTGTTCCTTGGTTCGTAACAGTGATGGAAGCCGTAACCGTTTGATCTTTGGTCATAGTCGGCTGATCCAACGTCACCGCAGAATACGCAACTGGGCTATAACTCAAGCCAAACCCAAATGGATATTTGGCATAATTGGAGACATCCAAATATTTTGAGACATATTTTTCATCCGGTGCACTTTCATAAGGACGACCGGTATTGTCAACGTTGTAATACACAGGAACTTGTCCAACGGTTTCTGGGAATGACATGCTCAAGCGACCGCTTGGATTGTATTCTCCCCACAGAATCTGAGCAAGTGCGTTTCCGCCTTCGGTTCCAGGGAACCAAGCCTCGACGATCGCTTTGGCTGCATCCACCCCTTGCAAATCAAGAGGACGACCGTTATAAAGAGTTACGATCAATTGCTCGTTGTATTCTTTCAAGGTTTCAACCAAGGACAATTGGGCTTGCGGCAAACGAATGTCGCTGCGGCTGGCAGCTTCACCGCTCATCCATTCCTGCTCTCCTAGCGCTAGGACCACTTTATCGGCTGCCTTCACTAATTCGATCGCTTCTTGGATCGCCGCTTCAGACGGTGCAAAATAATCAAAGGGCTCTTGACCGATCAACAGATCCGCACCCAAGGCTTGAGCACCCTCCACTAATGTCACTACTTCTTCTTGTTTTCCTTGCCAAGACCAAGCCCCTAATAGATCACGGGAGTGAGCACCTGGGCCCACGATCGCGACTTTTTCGGTTTTCTGCAACGGCAGAACACCTTCATTTTTCAACAACACCATTGATTTCTTTGCGATATCGCTGGCGATCTCTCGGTGTTCTTGAGACAAAACAGTGGCTGCTTCAGCGGCTTCATCAGCGCCGCGGTATGGATTTTCAAATAGCCCCAGCTCATTTTTTAAGGTCAAGATTCTTAGCACCGCTTCATCGACTAAGGCTTCCTCAACGGTGCCTTCTGCGATCAACTCTTTCAAGTTATCGGTGTAGCAAGTCGTCATCATCTCGATATCGACCCCAGCTTTGATGGCTAGTTCAGCGGCATGTTTTTCATCTTCCGCTGCGCCATGAGCGATCACTTCTTTGATTGCTGCCCAGTCAGAGATTACAACGCCTTCAAATCCGAATTCTTCTCGCAAAACATCGCGGAAAAGCCAGCGATTGGCCGTGGCTGGAATGCCGTCCACCGTATTGAAGGAGGTCATCACCAGCTTAGCACCAGCATCAAGGGCTGCTTTATAGCCTGGCAAATAACTTTCTCGCAGTTGGCGTTCTGACATATTGACCGTGTTGTAATCGCGACCACCGATAGCCGCACCGTAAGCCGCAAAATGTTTGACACACGCAGCCACGCGGTTGAAATCCGTTCGCAGATCATCCCCTTGATAGCCTTTGACAAAGGCTTCAGCGAAGCGACTGTTCAAGTAAGGATCTTCCCCCGTCGATTCCATGACACGGCCCCAGCGTGGGTCTCTTACTAAGTCCACCATCGGTGAAAAGGTCACATGCAAGCCAGAAACAGCTGCTTCTTTGGCAGATACTTCCGCCATTTTCTCCGCTGCTGCCAAATCCCATGAACTACCTAATCCTAATGGAATCGGGAAAATCGTCCGAAAGCCGTGAATGATGTCCGCCATCAATATCGTCGGGATATTCAAGCGGTTATTGGCGATATACTCTTTTTGGACGCGGATCGCTTCTTTCGCACCAGAAACACCTAGCGTTGTTCCCGCATTGTTGATGTTTTCTTGTGTCAGTCCTAAGTCGCCCATCGGGCCGGTTTTCTCTTCTGCTTTATCTGAATAAAAAGCCGCTGCCAGTTGCAGCAACTGATCGATTTTTTCATCTAAGGTCATTTCTGAAAGTAGTTCGGTTAATTTCTGCTGTTCCATTTTTATTCATCCTTTGCTTTCTTCAAATTGGACTTCTGCTTCTAAAGGGAAATGATCGGAGGGAAAACGACGATCACAAGAATCCGTTAGACAGGCGGTTTTGACCACCGTGAAGCCTTTCGTATAGATATAATCAATTTCTTCTAGTTCTTGCCATGGTAACGTATAAATAAAATTTTGATAGGAGCCTTTTGGCCCATGATGGGGCTTTTGTCCATGTTCTTTGGCATTTTGAAAATGCTGCTCTAAGTACCGATGCACCCGCTCGGTTGGCTCCGCATTCAAGTCGCCCATTAGTAATACAGGGTAGCGTTCGATCTGATCTGCCAGCTGCTCAAAGATCACTTTCATCCCTTCAAAACGGGCCATTTCTGAAATATTATCTAAATGGGTCGTGATGACAAGAAACGGCGGATTTTTTTTTTCCTGTAAGACTGCCCAAACACATAAGCGTGAATACGCAGCTTCTGGATGAATACTTGGTTCAGTCGGTGTCAATGACAACCAAAACGAACCTGAAGCTAATAACTCGAAAGCCTCTTTTTGATAATACAGTCCGATGCCTTCGCCTAAGCCATCACCGTCACGTTCAGCCGTGACGGAAGCATACTGCGCTAACTTTGCTAAATCTGCAAATTGGCTGGGACGAGCTTCTTGGATCGCCAGAACATCCCAGTCGTAGTAATCGATCAAGGAACAGACCGCCTCCGATCGATAGTGCCATTGCCATTCTTGGTCATAGTCGGTATCGACTCGTAGATTGTAGGTTGCTACTTTCATCTGCATTCATTTCCTTTGAGTAATTTTGTGATTTGCTGCATTTCACGACGGATTTGTTTCGCTTCGCCGCCGCCATGCCCTTTATTTAAGTAAATACGCAATTCTTTCGGTCCAGGAATCTTTTTATAGGAAACGAAGAAATCTTCCATGGGACAGATGGGATCAGCACTGCCGACCGATGTATAAACAGGACCAGTTATCTGATGAGCAAAATACTTCAAATCAAAATAACTCATGACTTGATAGATCGTTTCCCGCGTTTCTGGAAATTGTTCGATATACTCTTGAATCACCTGGTAACTTCCTATTTTTTGTTCGATCCGATGGACAAGATTGGAGTGGCTTGGCACATCGGCAAACGTCGCAAAAATCGGGACGTTCGTTAATGCGTTGACCAATAAGGCGATGCCGCCTCCTTGTGAGCCGCCTCTTAAAATAATGCGCTGCGGATCGATTTCCGGTATCTGTTGAAGGACTTCTAGTGTGCGCAAACTATCTGCGACCAATCGCTTCATATAAAAATCTTCTTTTTTCAAGATGCCGCGTCCAAAAGGTGCTTCATGCTGCGTGGTTTCATAGGGAACCTGATCTTGCGTGCGTCCCCCTTGTCCGCGATTGTCGATGACAAGACAGCCGCAGTCGATCAATAACCAATGAGCAAATTGGAACGGTTCTTGCACATGATTCATATAGCCTAAAAAATCAATCACGATTGGACAATCTGCCGCTTGTTCTGGCAGCAGCAGATGCCCATAGATCGTTTCATTACCAAGACTTTGAAAAGAAATCGTAAAACAATCAATCCCTTTCAGCAAAGGCGCTTGTTTGGTTCTTTCAAAGGCTAGCGGAAGGGTGTCAAGTTCTTGTTGGACCGAAGCCCAAAAATAGGATCGATCCGTCGCTGTGGATTCAGTCATTTGTCTCTTCTCCCTTCGCTAATACTTTATTGAAAAACAACACTTGGACAAAGGCTGAGCCTGAGATCCCTAAACAAACAAATAAGAATAGGTTCACTTTGCTGCACAATACAAAGACAAGAATGGGGATCACCAATAAAATGATCGCATTCGCCGTACTGCTAAGAACCGCATACGCCGTTTCTTTTGCTGTTTCTTGCAATGATTGGGCAAACAAGCTGTACAAGAGAACGAACACGACGAGATACAGCGCAGCCAAGCTAACGAGGATCACGGCTAAAACGCCAAAGTAAGGTGTAATCATCATCAAGGAATAGATCAACCCAGCAAAGACTGCGACATACGCAATACCAAGACCTTCTAAGAAGAGCCCACGTTTGAGGTTGCTTAAGAATGCTTGCTTGTATCGTTGCCAAATTGGGACATCCCGTTCCTTGTACAATTGATCGATCGTCTGATACAGCGCGATCAATGCTGGTCCTGCGAGAATCAGCGTCATTGCTGGAATCATAAAGAGAAAGCTAACAATGATCATATCTGCTAAAAAAGCAAAGACCCGATAGTACCATCCTTCATAAGAAAATAGTCGATTCATTATGATCCTCCAATCAAAACTTGCTGATTTGTGCTGCGGGTGCTACGTAAACTTGTTTCTTGCCTTCTTGTGAATTTGGGTCGTTTCTCAACGTACAGTTTTCTGGGTTGCAGCTTGCATGTCTCACTACGTGAGCCAATCGCAGTGATTCTTTGTATGGACACTACGCTCCCTGTGGTCGCCTAGTACTTTGAAACATCAGATTTTGCGCAAAGTGCGCGCAAAACCTGTGTTTCTTTGGTTGGTCACTACGCTCCTTACAGTCGCCTAGTACTTTGAAACATCAGATTTTACGCAAAGTGCGCGCAAAACCTGTGTTTCAAAGCAAAGGAGAGGAAAGGTCTTTTTTTTGGCTTCCTTTCCTCTCCTATGGGGGTTATTTTAGTCGTTCGCGGTTTTCGGCCATTTTTTCAGTTTTAATGTCTTTGATTGCATCCCAGTTGTTTGAATCTAAGAAGCTTTCAAAGTCGGTTAGTGTGCTGTCAAATGTTCCTTCATCTTTTGAACGGATCAATGAGATGATCGTGCTGTTGATTTTGGTTTTGATGGCTGTGTTTGAACGTGCTTCAGCAGTTCCAGCATCTGGATCCGTATTTTCGATCACAAAGTGTGGATACAATTTGCCTTCGCCCCATTCTTGCATTTGAGTCAACGCATTTTCAGTTTTGACTTTCAGTGCATTGACACGGTCATTGTTAAAGTAGTTGAAACGGCTGATACCATATTTTTTGTTGTAGCCCTCGTTGTCGGTTTGTTCCATTTCTTTGATTTCTGGCAAGTAATCGATTTTGCCTTCATCGTTGTATTCATACGTCACGCCTTCAACACCGAATTTTGTCAAAATTTGTCCTGGTTCATCGATCAAGTACGTGAAGAGTTGGGTTACTTTTGCTGGATCCGCCGCATCTTTTGTGATGTAGTTGATCAACCAGCCAGAGATTCCTGTTTGGTTCAAGGTTGCTTCACGACCAGACGTGCTGGCAGGGCCATCGATTGCGATGTAACGCGTGTCAGAGTTTTTCATGAATTCGGTGAAGTTCCCACCTTGTCCGCTCGTTCCTGCTACTAAGATCGTTGCATAGTCCCCTTGTTTTACTTTTTCATCATAGGTTGGGCCGTCATCGGTAAAGCTATCATCACTGATGTTGCCGTCACGATACACTTGATTGAAGGTTTTCAACCATGAGATATATTCTTCATCTAAATTACGGTCGTAGAAAGCACCATCTTCATCTTCTAATGGAACACCTAAGAAATCTTGCAATTTATCTAAGAATGGTCCTGCTGTTTCGCCGATCGTTGTGAAGCCCATTGGTGTCAAATCAGGGAATTTCTCGCTGATTTCTTTCATGACTTTCACATAGTTTTCTGGCGTCGAAACATCTGGTTTGCCTAATGCTTCATAGACATCTTCACGGATCACAAAGTTGTCGTTGACGGGAATATTGCCGCTTTCGTAGTCTGCTGCTGTGTTGGAATAGTTTGGATAGCCATAAGTTTTGCCATCATCTAAAGCAAACCATTTGAAGGTATCTTCGGTCACGACATTCATCAAATACGGATCGTATTGTTCCGCTAAATCGTTCAATGAGTATGCCCAACTATCAGCTTTTGTGGCTGCTTGGCTGGTTTTATCCATCAACGTCACGATATCAGGCATATCACCACTTGAAATCAAAGCGTTTAATTTCGAATCATCCCCTGAAATAAATTCAATATCAATGTTCAAATCTTTTTTGATTTGGGCTGTCGTCACATCTTCACCAAATGGCAAAGCTGTCCAGTCTGAATTGATGTACCATGTGATCTTGGTTGGTTCTTCTTTGGTATCGAGTTTCCATGCTGGTGTCTTTTCATCTAACTCATACCGATCTTTGATAGAAAAATCCGAACTGCTGGCATTGTCTGAGCTGCCGCCACATGCTGCTAAGCTGAGTAATGCTGATGCTGCCAATAAACCGCCTACTACTTTTTTCATGTCTATCCCTCTTTCTATTCTTTTACTGCACCGGCCATCATACCGCCGATAAAGTGTTTTTGAAGCAATGGATATATAATTAAAATTGGCACTGTCGTGATGACGATCGTAGCCAACTGAACCCCACGGGTCGTTGCTTGGACGATAAAGTCGGTACTACCGCTTTCAGTCATCGTACTCAAGTTGGATTGGACGATGATTTCATAAATCTTCATTTGCAGCGGATAGAGATACTCTTTTGTGATATACAGTTTTGTCGTCATAAAATCGTTCCATTGGCCAACCCCGTTGAACAAGATGATGGTTGCCAAGGCCGGTTTCGTTAATGGTAAGAAGATTTTATAGAAGATTTGGAATTCACTTGCACCGTCGATCTTCGCAGATTCTTCGAGTGAAGGCGGAATCTCACGGAAAAAGTTCATTAAAATCACGACATCATAGTAGCTGAACAAGGCTGGAATAATGTAGACCCAGAAAGAATCCAGTAATCCTAGCGAGCGAATCAGCAAGTACGTTGGAATCATCCCACCACTGAAGTACATGGTGATGACCCCCATCGTTGTATAGATGTTGCGGCCGACCAAGCGTGATTTACTCAATCCGTAAGCCACGATCGCACAAAACAAGGTATGGGTCGCAGCTCCAAGAACCGTTTTTAACACTGAGATCAAGAAGGCACGGGGGATACTTGCGTCAGAAAAAACTTTCCGATAGTTTTCCCAGGTAAAGCCTTTGGGCCATAACACGAGGCCGTTGCCCGCTAATCCAGAACTAGAAGACACGGAGGAAACCAAGATATTCCAAATCGGTACGATGATCATCAATGAGAATAAAATCAAGATCACGGTATTGAAGAAGTAAAACCACGTGTTTTCTTTTGCTTTTCTTTTGATCATGTTTTTTCCTCCTATAAGATAACTGAATTGCCGTTGTTCAACTTGCGGGTCACTCGATCCGTGATCACCAATAAGATGACAGAAATGACCGCGATCCCCAAGCCGACAGCAGTTGCATAAGAGAAATCACCTTGCGTCAACCCCATTTTATAAACGAAGGAGTTGATGACTTCTGAACGGTTTTGGTTCTGTGAATTCATTAAAACTAATGTTTGATCTAGGTTTGACCCTAAGATACCGCTCACATTCAGAATCAAGTTTAAGGAGATGATCGGTGTCAGTAATGGCAATGTGATCGAACGAATCTGTCTTAGCTTGCTGGCACCATCGATTCGTGCGGCTTCATAAAACGTTGGATCGATCCGCGACATACCTGCCAAGTAAAGGATCGTTCCCCAGCCGACTTCTTTCCATAGATCAGAAAGGACCGCGATCCACCAATATTTGCTTGGATCCAATAGATGATTGACCCCTTTGTCCATCAATCCTACGGACATCAACACTTGGTTGATAAAGCCGTTCGTTGACAGCCAAGAAATCATCATCCCACCTAGCACGATCCATGAGAAAAAATGGGGAATGTATGAAACCGTTTGAATAAATTTCTTCAAGCGGCCATCTTGCATTTCAAAAATCATAATGGCTAACACAATCGGGATCGCAAAACCTAAACCTAATTTCAATAAGCTGATGGCTAACGTATTTCTAACCGCTTCCCAGAAAAAACTGTCATTCATAATGATACGGAAATTCTCTAACCCGACCCATGGTGCTGATGAAATCGTGTCAATCACCGTATAGTTTTTGAAAGCGATTATAATTCCGTAGATCGGAATATAATTAAATACGATCATAAATGCCACGCCGGGAAAAACCATCCAGTGAAGCTGCCGTTGACTATAAAACTTTTGCAGTTTACTCATACACAAAATCTCCTTCTTTCTATCCTCGCAACACTACGTATATCTCCACATTTTGGTGAAACGTTTCTACAAAAAGATTATATCCGCTGCCAATCGAAAATGCAAGCCTTTCCAATTATTTTTTTCAGCTTTTCTTTTTTCACAAATTTCGTTGGGTTCCTCACAAATAAAAAAGCTTTCATATCAGCTTTTTCAGAAGAAATCATTTTTACAAACATTTCCTTTTAATCAAATTTCACAAATATTGTATTTTTTCAACATCGATTAATTCACAGAAATCATTAAAAAATAAAAAGAAACGTTTCACCAAAAGCACAAAAAAGCAGCAACCATCGCTGATTGCTGCTTCGTTCTATTCACTTCTTTTGGGATAGCCAAAATGGTCATAGGCTAACGGCGTTGCGATCCGCCCACGCGAGGTGCGTTTCAAAAATCCTTTTTGGATCAAAAACGGTTCGTACATATCTTCCACTGTTTCGGTTTCTTCCCCGATATTGACAGCGATCGTACTTAATCCCACCGGGCCGCCTTGGTACAATTCGATCATCGTGCGGATCAATTTCTGATCGATATAATCCAAGCCAGCGTGATCGACTGCCAAAAGCGCCAATGCCTGGTCAGCAACGGTGCGATCGATCAATCCATCTGCTTGCACTTGCGCATAATCGCGAACTCGTTTAAGCAACCGGTTGGCGATCCGTGGAGTGCCTCGGGATCTGCGGGCGATTTCGATCGCCCCTTCTTCCACGATATCCGTTTCAAAGATCGACGCAGTCCTCTGCACGATCTCTTTTAAATCATGGTCTTCATAATATTGCATATGAGAAATGATCCCGAAGCGATCCCGTAGTGGCGCCGAGAGCATCCCCGCCCGCGTCGTGGCGCCGACTAAGGTAAATGGCGGGAGCGGAAAATGAACTGGGTGAGCCGTTGTCCCTTGCCCCACCATGATATCCACATAAAAATCTTCCATTGCCGAATAAAGCATTTCTTCGGCGACACGAGGCAAGCGATGGATCTCATCGATAAACAGAACATCCCCCGGCTGCAGCTCATTCAAGATCGCAATCAAATCCCCTGGTTTTTCGATCGCAGGACCGCTGGTCGTCTTGATTTGGACCTGCATCTCGTTGGCGATCACCATTGCCATCGTTGTTTTCCCTAAGCCTGGCGGACCATATAAGAGGACATGATCCAACGCTTCTTCTCGATTTTTCGCCGCTTGGATATAAATCGAAAGCTCCTGCTTGACTTTGTCTTGTCCGATATATTGGGCAAGGGTTTGCGGACGCAAGGATTTTTCGATGATCTCTTCTTGTTCAGTGCTTTCTGGCGAAACAATTCGTTCATCCATCGTCTACTTGCTCCTTACTTTTTCATCATCAATCGGAGAGCTTCCCGCAAGTACTCATCCGTCGATTTTGTGGTATTCGCCGCTAATTGTTTTTCGGCTTTCTTGACTTCTTTTTCGCTATAACCCAATGCTTTCAAGGCTTCCATTGCTTCATCTAAAGCAGTCGTTGCTACGCTTAGAGGAACGATCGCTTCTTCTCCAACCAGTTCAGCCACTTTGCCTTTCAAGTCTAGGATCATTTGCTGCGCCGTCTTTTTACCGACACCTGGGAACTTAGTCAAATAGTTGACGTCCCCATTTTCGACTGCCGTGATCAACCCTGTATGGTCTTCATTGGCCATGATTGCTAACGCACTCTTTGGTCCAATACCTGAGACACTGATCAATTTTAAAAACAACTGCTTGCCTTCGATCGTGGCAAAGCCGTAGAGACTATGAGCATCTTCACGAATCACTTGGTGCAGATAGATTTTTACTTCTTGGTTCAACTTGCCGCTAAATGAATACGGATTGCCAAAAGCGATCTGATAGCCGATGCCATGGGTCTCAACGACGATATACGCCGGAAAGATATCCGTTACTTTTCCTATGATATATTCGTACATGTGCTTTCCTTTCTGTACATATGTTCCCTTTATTGTAGCACAGACGAGAGGGCAAAAAAAGGACTGTGAACGAAGGAAAAGGCTTAGCAGGAAACAAACGGAGGAAAAACCGTTGTTTCAGTCGCATTTTTTCAAACGAGACATGCTGCTGCGTCTTTTTTTCGCACACAGTTCCTAATACTTACTCAACGA
Organism: Enterococcus sp. DIV1083b; assembly: GCF_051713705.1. NCBI lineage: Bacteria > Bacillati > Bacillota > Bacilli > Lactobacillales > Enterococcaceae > Enterococcus > Enterococcus sp. DIV1083b. The sequence goes on along the minus strand of NZ_JBIOQJ010000001.1, from coordinate 360,008 downwards.
GTGATTTGAATTCGCCATAGCCTTTTTCATCCATTTCTGCTAAAGGGATGAACTTCAATGCTGCCGAGTTGATACAATAGCGCAAACCGCCTTTGTCCTGAGGACCGTCTGAAAAAACATGTCCTAAATGAGAGTCAGCTTCTTTGCTGCGGACTTCTACCCGATGCATGCCGTGAGAAAAATCGGCTTTTTCTTGAATATCTTGGCGACTGATCGGTTTCGAAAAGGACGGCCAGCCACAACCTGCGTCATATTTATCAGTAGAAGCAAACAATGGTTCTCCGTTGACGATATCAACATAGATCCCTTTTTCATAAAAATCATCATACTCGCCAGTAAAGGGGCGTTCGGTTGCATTTTCTTGGGTCACCGCATATTCGATTGGCGACAATTTTTCTTTTAATTCTTTTTTATCTGTCATTTTTTCACCTGCTTTTCCTCTAGACTCATCCTGTATGCTCTATCATGCCTTTTTTCTTAGCGAATGTAAAATGACTTGCTCAAATTGCTTAAGGGTTTTGCAGCTTTTGCCAACGAGTCGTTGGTTCCGCAAAATGGTAAAACTGCGGTTGATCTTTTGTATAGATTTCTTCGGTTAAGACAGCTTCTGGCAAATTGCCAAACAACCCAGCCGCAAAAAAATAGGTGTGTGCTTCTTTGAGGTAAAAGAACAGGCTCGAGCCGCATTGACTGCAAAATCCTCGCTGTGCCCACTCAGAAGAATCGTAACGTCGCAGCCACTTCGCTCCTTGAAGAGCTATCTGGTCCTCAGCGCATGGCGCAAGAGCAAACATCGGGCCGCCGTGAAATTTCTGACAGAGACTACAATGACAAACCGTGATTTCTTTCGCAACTCCCGTCAAGTTGATCGTGACTTTGCCGCAAAGACAACTACCAGAAACATCCATCCTTATTCCTCCTCCATAAACTCTTGCAACAACTGATAGACCGTAGTGACAGGAAACCCTACAATTGTATAAAAATCACCGTTTATCGATGAGACAAATATTTTGGCTGCCCCTTGGATCCCATAGGCGCCCGCTTTGTCTTGGTACTCATCTAAGGCAAGATACTTGTCGATCTCTTGATCCGTCAAAGGACGAAACACAACTTCCGTCGAAACCACTGCTTGGCGTTGCTGTTTGCCTTTTTGCAAAACGACGGCGGTATGCACCCAATGGGTACGTCCGCTCATTTTTCGCAACATCGACCGAGCATCTTTACGGTCGACTGGCTTTCCTAAGATTTCTTCATCCACCACGACCGTCGTATCGCTCGCGATCACCAGATCTTCAGGATTGGTTTGTGCAATAGCCGCCGCTTTTTCTGCTGCCATCCGTTGGACATAAGGGATCGCCGCTTCGTTTGGTCGGACCGACTCGTCGATATCTGCTGGTATGACCGCAAATTCCGAGACTAACTCTGCTAATAATTCTTTGCGCCGCGGCGACTGTGAAGCCAAAATAATCATTCCATGCCACTCCTTGCTCGATGAGGATCTTGAATCCGTTTGAACATCCGCTCCATGTCGCTGTTGGTGAAATGGATCAGCACCGGACGACCATGGGGACAGTTGAAGGGATTCTCGCATTTCGCTAAATCTTGCAACAAGATCCTAGCTTGTGCTTCATTCAAATAGTGATTGGCTTTGATGGATCGTTTGCAGCTCATCATGATCGCGGTTGCTTCACGAAACTTTTTGACACTGACACTTCCTGTCGTCAATAACATATCGATCATTTCGCGGATGATGGCTTCTTCTTCACCGCTAGGGTACCACGTCGGGTGCGCTCGGACGATGAAACTATTGGTCCCAAAAGATTCCAGATGGATCCCGACTTCTGCCAGCTTGTCGCTTTGTTCTTGTAATTGCAGTGCATCACTGTTGGGATAATCCAAAACGATCGGCACCAACAATTCTTGCAGGTCATTGGTCACTTCGCCGATTTTTTCGCGGTAATACTCGTATTTGATTCGTTCTTGCGCCGCATGCTGGTCGACGATATATAGCCCCGCCTCGCTTTGGGCAAACAAATAGGTCCCATGCATCTGCCCAAAATAATCCAATTGGGGAAAACGCTCCTTCGCTGGTTCTTCTTCCAGCAACCGTTCGACCGTTTTCAGGTAGTTGCGGTCATCCCCATGCATTTCAGGGTGCAGAGTCGCTTGACTTTGCAGATCTTGCGCCGTAAGCTCTGGTGTCTCATCTGGGAGAAAGGCTGGCGCTTCTGGCAGCGGCGCTTTTGTTTCCATCTGGTCTTCCACAAATGGTTTTCGGACAGGCTTATTTGGCAGCGTCTCTTCCAAACTGCGAAAGGTTTCCTCAGTTTCTTCCAACAGGTTTTCGCTAGATTCCTGTGGCATTTCTGGAAGTTTTCCACCTTCCTCCACAGGTTTTTCCACAGAGTTATCCACAGTCTGTTGATAAGTATTGCCCTGAACCTCAAATTTCCCTGTTTCGCGATTATAAGACAACCCAGAAGTCGAATTTCCTGCTGACTCCAGTTCCAAGCCAAGCTGCTGGGCTTTTGGCTGATCGGCAACTTTTTTCTTAAAACGCAGATTGTCAGCCGCGTTAGGAATCAAATTGATTTCCCGCAGCGCCTCATTGATGGCTTTACTGATTAGCTTGGTCAATTCTTCTTCTTTTGACAAACGAACTTCTTGCTTAGTCGGATGAACGTTGACATCGACTAATAAGGGGTCCATTTTGATTTCAAGGACAGCTAATGGAAAACGACCGACCATCAATTTTGATCCGTAACCAGCAACGATCGCTTTATTCAAAGCGAAGTTGCGAATATAACGACCATTGATGATCGTGGATAAATAGTTGCGGCTGGCTCGGGTGACTTCTGGCAGTGACACAAAGCCAGTGACTTTAAAGTCGAGGTCCTCAGTATCGATCGCGATCATTTTTTTGGCGGTTTCCACCCCGTAGATCCCTGCGATGGTTTGTTTTAACTGCCCACTTCCAGTGGTGCTCAACATCTTATTGCCTTCATGAACGAGACGAAAAGCCACTTCTGGGTGGCTCAGGGCGATCCGATTGACGATGTCGCCGATGTTCGCTAGTTCCGTTTGCAGCGTCTTGACATATTTCAAACGTGCCGGTGTATTGTAAAAGAGGTTTTCCACAGTGATCTTGGTTCCTTGCCGCAAGTTGGCAGGCAGATGCTCTTCAACAGCGCCGCCTTTTAAGCGCACAAAGGAGCCTTGTTGGGCGCCTTTGACTGCCGTTTCAATCGAGAGGATCGAAACCGAAGCGATACTAGGCAAAGCTTCCCCGCGAAACCCGAGGGTACGTATTCGAAACAAGTCATCCCGATTGTGGATTTTACTGGTGGCGTGGCGTTTAAAGGCAGTCAAGACATCTTCTTCTGCAATTCCTTCGCCATTATCGATGACTTGGATTTTACGCAAGCCCGCTTCTTCAATAAAAATATCGATTTGGGTACTGCCGGCATCCACGGCGTTTTCAACTAATTCTTTGACGACAGAAGCCGGTCGCTCAACGACTTCTCCTGCCGCGATTTGGTTCGCCAGACGTTCGGATAACTCTTGGATCTTTCCCATCTGCTGACCTTCTTTCTAAATTCGTTTTTGCAGCTCGTACAATGTATTCAGAGCGTCCATCGGGGTCATTTCCAACAGATTCAATTTCTTCAATTGATCGATGACGCCGATTTCTTCCGTAGATACTTCACTAAACAACGACAACTGCTGACTTTCTTCGACGACAGGTTTTGGTTGTACCGTCGGTTCATGTTCTTCCAGCGCTTTTAAGATCGTGGCTGCGCGCTGTAAGAGTGCACTTGGCAGTCCAGCGATTTTGGCTACATGGATCCCATAGCTTTTATCTGCGGGACCTTCCATCATCTTATGCAAGAAGACGACTTCGCCTTCTTTTTCAACGGCACCAACATGGACATTGCGCAAGTGCGCCAATTCCTCATCTAAAACCGTCAGCTCATGATAATGGGTGGAGAAAAGTGTTTTGGCATGAACTTCTTTGTGGATATATTCAATGATGGCTTGTGCCAATGCCATCCCATCATAGGTCGCAGTCCCACGCCCTAACTCATCAAACAAAATCAAGCTGTTAGGCGTTGCATGACGCAGCGCTTGGTTGGCTTCCATCATCTCCACCATAAACGTGCTTTGACCGGCGATCAGATCATCGCTGGCACCGATGCGAGTAAAGATCCGATCGAAAATCGGCATCTCTGCAGATTGTGCCGGTACGAAACAGCCAATCTGCGCCATAATGACTAGCAAGGCAAACTGCCGCATGTACGTACTTTTCCCAGACATATTTGGGCCTGTGATCAACAAGATCTCTGTTTCTTCATCCATCACGATACTATTTGGAATGTACTCTTGGTGACCAAGGACTTTTTCCACTACAGGATGACGGCCGTCGATGATCGATACCGCTCGTTTTTTCGCTACTGTCGGCCGCACGTATTGGTAGCGTTCCGAAACCGTGGCGAAACTTTGTAAGACATCGACCGCGCTGACGGCTTTGGCTAACTTTTGTAGACGTGTGATACTCTTTTTCACTTCTTCACGGACGTCAAGAAACAGGCGGTATTCCAAATCCACCGATTTCTCTTCGGCTTCTAAAATCAAAGTCTCCAGTTTTTTCAACTCGGGGGAAATAAACCGTTCCGCATTGGCTAACGTTTGCTTGCGCTCGTAGCGAGAGGTATCTAAATTCACTAGATTGGCTTTCGTGATCTCAATGTAATAGCCAAAGACGCGGTTGAATCCAACTTTCAGGTTTTTGACCCCCGTCGCTTGGCGTTCGTTGGCTTCTAATTCCGCCAGCCATTGCTTGCCGTTACGCATCGCTGTACGGTATTCATCTAATTGTTGATGGAACCCGTCTTTGATGATGTTGCCTTCCGTGATCTGCAACGGGGCATCTTCATCGATCGCCGCTTCGATCAGTGCAACCAAATCATCTAGGGGCGTTAATTCCAGCAGCAAGTCATTCCACTCGCCACGGTTGATGCCTTGCAGCAATTGCGCGATCAGAGGCACTTGCTCCAAAGAAGATTTCAACTGCAGCAAATCGCGGCCATTGACATTTCCGAAGGCGACCCGTCCGACTAAGCGTTCCATGTCATAGACTTTCGTCAACGCTTCTTGCAGATCTGCTCGCTCAAAGAAACTGTCCAGTAACGATTGGACCATTTCTTGGCGGGCAGTGATTTTCTTTGGCTGGATCAAGGGACGGTCCAACCATTGCTTTAACAAACGCCCCCCCATTGCGGTTTTTGTCTCGTCCAACAACCATAAAAGAGTCCCTTGTTTTTTTCCGGTTCGAATCGACTGCGTCAATTCTAAGTTGAATTTGGAATAATGATCCATTTTCAAGGCATGATCGGGCTGATATTCCACGGCTTGTTGAATATGCGCTAAACTGCGTTTTTGGGTGATCGCCAAATAACTTAGCAACTTCCCTGTGACTACTTTTTCTAACTCTTGAGAGAGAGGTTCTGTTAAAAATTGAAATTCGGCATTTTCTTCCAACGTTTCTTGCTTAGAAAACACGACATTCAAGCGATTGGTCAGTGTTGTTTGCAATGACTCAGGGATCTCGCTGCACAAAACGACTTCTTTCGTTTGCAGAGCGGCGGCCTCATTGACGACAGCTTCTTCATCTTCCAATTGCGCTGCTTTTAATTCACCGGTACTTAGATCGACATAGGCAAAGCCAAAACGCTCCCCTTGCTGCAAAACAGCTGTCAAAAAGTTGTTTTCTTTGGCGGATAGGCCTTTGCTGTCCATCACCGTTCCCGGCGTGATCAGTTGAACGACTTCGCGTTTGACCATTCCTTTGGTGGTTTTTGGATCTTCCACTTGCTCACAAATCGCTACTTTGTAGCCTTGCTCGATCAAGGTGTCGATGTAATTGCTGGCAGCGTGGTAAGGCACTCCACACATAGGGATCGGTTCCTCCGCATTTTTGTTGCGGCTGGTTAACGTCAGTTCTAAAATTTGTGCTGCCTTGACAGCATCCTCATTAAATAATTCATAGAAATCCCCTAAACGATAGAATAAAAAAGCATCTTGGTACTGAGCCTTGATGCTTAAATACTGTTCCATCATCGGGGTATTTTTAGTTTTTTGAGGCATTGGTTTCATCCTCCTCGATGGCTTTATTCATTTTCTTTTGGATCTCCGTCGTGACATATTGCAGCAATTCATCTGCTTGCAGTAACGCTTGGCGATAAGCAACCACTAAAGGATGCTGCTCGTATTCGTTTGTCAATGACGCATAACGCTGCTCGGCAGCTTTTTTTGCTTCGGGTTTCTCATACTGCTCAAATTGAACGATCTCTTTTTGCGCTTGCTTCAGCGCTTCTTCCAGCTCCAATAGCCCTTGGTTTTGCAAGGCTCGTGCTTGAATTTCTTGAAATTCTTGAACGATCGGATGATCAGACAAGAGCCTTTGCAAAGCAGCCAGCTCTTGGGCAACGTGTGGTTCCTTGGCTAATTGCTCTTCCATGCTTCTCCTATTCTGTAAACGGGCGATCTTCACTGATTTGGATCGGACGGATCGATTTTGCTTTACCAGTGGCTTCATCAATCTCAAGCAAGCAAGCCGACAAAATACTGCGGCCTTTTTCAATCACTTCAAACCGTTGCGGCAACGCCGTCAAAAATTTTTCAATGACTGGTTCGCGTTTCATCCCCAAGATCCCATCATAAGGACCAGTCATGCCGACATCTGACAAATAAGCTGTTCCTTGGGGCAAAATCCGCGCATCATTGGTCTGGACGTGGGTATGCGTGCCGACGACTGCCGAAACACGGCCATCCAAATACCAGCCCATCGCTTGTTTTTCGCTGGTGGTCTCCCCATGAAAATCCACAAAGATAAACGGTGTACGTTTGCGGGCAATCGCAACCAGTTCATCCATTTTGCGAAACGGATCATCAAGGTCTACCATGAACGAGCGAGCTTGCATGTTGATTACCGCTAATTCAATGGTGTTGACTTTCACAAATACCATGCCGACGCCCGGTGTTCCCTCTGGAAAATTGGCTGGACGAATCATTTTCTTCGCATCGCCAATAAATTCAAAAATGTCACGGTTGTCCCATGTATGATTGCCTAGTGTCACGACATCGACACCATCTTGCAAAAATTTCTTATAGATTTTACCAGTGATCCCACGACCCGCCGCCGCATTCTCGCCGTTTGCGATCGTCACCTGTGGTCGATACGCCTTTTTTAATTTTGGAAGGTACTCCGTGATCGTTTCTCTTCCTAATGAACCAACTACATCTCCAATGAATAATACCCGCACACATTTTTCCTCTTCTCTTTTAGCTTCTTTTCTATTATAAGGGTTTTGGTCCAGAAAAAAAAGGTTCTTTCACTTGCGGTTCTTCCCTGCAGCAGGACAAAAAAACACGCTAGACTCTTTCGCATCAGTCTAGCGTGTCGCTTAATTCTCTTAGGAAACAGTGGTGTCCTCTTGTCCTACGTGTTCTACGATCGCCACGATCAAATCACGGGCTTTTTCCATCGCTTCCACGGTAATAAATTCATACTGGCCATGGAAGTTTTCACCGCCGACAAATAAGTTCGGTGTTGGGATCCCTTTATAGGTGATTTTCGAGCCGTCGGTCCCGCCACGAAACGGTGCTTCGATCGGCGTCACGCCAATCGCTTGCATCCCTGCTCGGGCAGCTTCGATACTGCGGGGATCTTTCTTGATCAAATCCCCCATATTGTAATATTGGTCATACAGCGTATAGGTGATACGTTCTTGCCCATAGGCTGTGTTCAGTTCATCAATGATCCCCACGATGTTGGCTTTTCGCTGTTCAAAAAGCGTATGATCGTGATCACGAATGATATAAGAAACTTCTGCTCGACCAATATGTCCCGTCAAATTGTGCAGCAGGTAGAAGCCTTCATACCCGCGGGTGCGTTCAGGAACTTCCTCTGCTGGTAAGGCATCATCGATTTGATGCGCGATTTTCAAGGCGTTGACCAAACGACCATAGGCAGTCCCAGGATGCACACTCGTACCGTCGATCGTTATATCGATACGAGCCGCATTAAAGGTTTCATACTCCATATGGCCCACGCGACCACTGTCCATCGTGTAAGCAAATGCTACTGGAAAATCCGCCGCATCAAAGCGATCAGCGCCAGTCCCGATCTCTTCGTCAGGACCAAAAGCGACCCAGACATCGCCACGCTTATGCGCATCCATCGTTTGTAAGATCCGCAGCGCATCAATGATCTCTGCGATACCAGCTTTATCATCTGCACCCAGCAGGGTCGTTCCATCCGTTGTGATCAACGTTTCGCCGACATAGTCTTTGAGATTAGGAAATTCAGCAGTTGTCATATAAATGGCTTTTTCTTTATTTAAACAAACATCCTTGCCATCGTAATTTTCATGGATCTGCGGTTGAATATTTTCAGCTTCGAAATCTGCCGTATCTACATGGGCAATAAAGCCAATCGCCGTTTTTTCAGGATTACCAGGTAGACGTCCGATCACAAAACTATTCTTTTCATAGTAAGCAACATCCGCTAATCCCATCTCGATCAACTGATCTTTCAATAAAAGAGCCAACTCAACTTGTCCCTGCGTCGTTGGGATGGTCTGACTCGTGGCATCCGAGCGAGTATTCATTTTTGCATAGGTCAAAAAATCCTTTAAGATTGCTTTCAATTCTGCACATCCTTTTTCTTCAATTCTTCTACTATCTTTATAACGACAGGGGACGATTGTCCGTTTCGTGGATCACTTGTCGAAAATCAGCAAAGCCAGCTGCTAACCCGCGCAGCAAGATCTCTGCCGTTCCCATATTGGTGGCTAAAGGAATCTCGTACACGTCTGACAAGCGAATCAATGCCGTTACATCTGGTTCATGGGGTTGTGCGGCTAAAGGATCGCGCAAAAAGATCACCATGTCCAAGTCATCTTGCGAAATCATGGCGCCAATTTGCTGGTCTCCTCCCAGCGGCCCTGATTTGTAGCGGTGGACAGGCAACTGGGTTGCTTCTTCGATCCTCTTCCCCGTAGTTCCTGTTGCGAAAAGTTCATGCTGCGCTAAAATTTCTCGATAGGCAGTCACTAATTTTACCATTACATCCTTTTTTCGATCATGAGCAATCAATGCGATTTTCATTTGCTGCATTCCCCCTTTTTTCTATTGTACCAATTTATTTTCTTTGCGACCGAGAAAAAACAAAAAAACATAGCACAGATGCCGCAAATCGACTGTGCTATGTCTAAAGGATTCCTTTTTAAATCAGTTGTAATTCTTTCAAGGCTAACCAGATGCCATCTTCATCATTGCTAGTAGTCACCATATCTGCGACTTGTTGGATCTCAGGGACCGCATTGCCCATTGCCACACCGACACCTGCGGCAGTCAGCATCTCACGATCGTTTTGGCCATCACCAAAACAGATCACATCTTCTTGCGCTATCCCTAATTGTTCTGCGACACACAGGATCGTTGCTGCTTTGGAGCCTTCTTTTGGAACGACATCCACACTGTTTTCATGCCAACGTACAAAACGCAGTTTGCTGTATTTCTCGTCAAAGAAATGCTCATACTCTTTTCCGTAAAAAGCCAATGCTTGATAGACTTCTTTTTCTTCAGGAAAGTCCATGTCCAACTCAGGAAGTTGGGCGCCAAAGGAATGCATCGCTGCTTCCATTTTAGCAATATCCAACGAAGACGCTCGTTTCGCTGTATCCATCCCGACAAAGGCCGTATCGATCCCAAGCTCTTGGGCTTCTGCCACGAAAGCAGCCAATTGCGTTTCATCGAGCAAATTTTTATACACCTGCTGATGCGAAAGAAAGGCGGCTGCCCCATTACATAAAATGTAATTATCAAAGGACAACGAACGAATAATGTCTTGGGCGTGAAAACGACTGCGCCCAGTGGCAACGGTCACGAAATGGCCAGCATCTCGCAGAAGATCAAGGGCTTTTAGCGTACTGTCTAGTGGCTGTTTGTTCGAGTCAAGCAAGGTTCCATCAATATCAAAGGCAAAGAATTTCCGATTCATAAAAGGTTAAGGCTCGCTTTCTATTAAGAAGTAACTAAGATTTTGGTCTTGGTTGCGGTCATTTTTACAAAAAACAGCAAGAAAAACCGTACATACTTATTCTTAACACAAATGACCGCTGATTTCAACGCTCCGTTAAGGGATGATAGCTTCTTCCTAGAGAAATGTTAGAGAAAAGAAAAAAAGAAGCATCGCTGCTTCTTTTTGTAGGTTCTGATTAGTCGACATAGGTCGATTTTGAGTTGTTCAACCATGCATAGCCAAGTCCCATGACCAAGCCACCGCCGATATAGTTACCGATAAAGGCAAAAACTAAATTATGGATCACACTGCCGACAGTCATGCCTGCCAAGTGTCCGCCTGAAGCCCAAAAAGCTAAGGTAAACGCTGGGAAGTTAGCGATGACGTGTTCGAAGCCTAAGAAAGCAAAGATAAAGATGATGAAAATGATTGCTGCGACTTTTCCAGCATCGTCTTTCATCCGCATGCTTACCAACACGGCTGTGTTTACCACGATATTAGCGAACATCGCTTCCACTAAAATTTGGATAGTGGATTTTTCTAATTTTGCAGTGATCGAGGTCAGCATAAAGTTGTCTGCGGTCAGCCCTTGAAAAGGTCCCGTTAGCGCAACGATCGAGCCGAAGATCACCCCGCCGATCAAGTTGAACAAGACACACGTAAGCAAAATTTTCAATGCCAAAGGAATACTTAGACGTTTACGGTAAACCCCAACAGTCATATACAACATATTCGATGTTCCTAATTCTGCGTTCATATAAAGAATCATGACTAAAGACCAGCTAAACATAAATGCATACAAAATTTTTCCTAACCCGTGAACCATTGATTCACCTTTCATAGCGATCGCAAAAGCAATAGCTGTTCCGAGGGTCAAGAATAAACAAGCCATCATCGCACGTACAGCGTAACGCAAATAACTACTCTTGATCAAATCGATTTTCTTTTCTATGGATGAATCGATCTTCTCAAATAATGGGGATACTGGATTCATTTTTCTACTCCTTTTATGAAAAATTTTACTTCGTTATAATTTGCACAATACTTCCATATTCTAATGACGAAATGCTGATTTGTAAAGAGATATTTGAAAATATAAGTAATTAATGAAAAATTTCAAGCTTTGTTTTCATCAAATCCAAAGCCAGCTCCATCTTGACTTTTGCCCCTAGTTTGTCGTATACTATTCCTTGTGTAAAATAATGCAGCAGGAAAATAACAGCTCGTCACCAGTTCGTTGCCCCTCGGGTGCAATTGCGTAACCGCGGCTGCAAAGGTGAAGATTGAAGAACGAACTGCACGAATGTGAGTTTTTCAACGGATTATTTTACTCCAAACTATTTTATTGGAGGAACTAAATTATGTCTCGTTATACAGGACCATCATGGAAAATTTCTCGTCGTTTAGGAATTTCTTTATCAGAAACTGGAAAAGAATTGGCACGTCGCCCTTACGCTCCAGGTCAACACGGACCAAACAGCCGTGGCAAAAAATCAGAATACGGTATGCAATTAACTGAAAAACAAAAATTGCGTCATATGTATGGCATGAACGAACGTCAATTCCGTACATTGTTTATCAAAGCAAGCAAAATCAAAGAAGGTAAACACGGTGTTAACTTCATGATCTTGCTAGAACAACGCTTAGATAACGTTGTTTACCGTCTAGGTTTAGCAACTACTCGTCGTCAAGCACGTCAATTAGTAAACCACGGTCACGTTTTAGTTGATGGCAAACGCGTTGATATCCCTTCATACCACGTTGAAGTTGGACAAGTCATCAGCGTTCGTGAAAAATCACAAAACATCTCAACAATCAAAGAAGCAGTTGAAGCAACAGCTGGCCGCGCGTCATTTGTAAGCTTTGACAGCGAAAAATTAGAAGGTTCATTAACTCGTTTACCTGAGCGTGATGAATTGTCTGCAGAAGTTGACGAAGCACTAGTCGTTGAATTCTACAACCAAAAACTTTAAGATTTCAAACGACACGATTCCTTTTTGGAATCGTGTTTTTTTGTGGACTCAACGGATTTACGGATCCTTTAAGAAGACCCTTAAAAAATACCAAAAAAACCGACAATGATACATCGCTGTATTCATTTGCCGGTTTTGTTCCTATTTTAGATAAAGTTCGCAACAGATTCGCCTTCTTCTTGCTTTTGGCGATAATTAAACATGAGCAGCTCTGTTTGGCGACGTTTGAAAATGATCTTTCGTAAGTTTCGTGGCACGAATTTACGAATGTCTTCTTCATTGTACCCCACTTGGAGCTTGTTCTCATCTAAGATAATTGGTCGTTTCAATAAGTTCGGGTATTTTTCGATCAATGAAAGTAACTCTTCTAGCTTCAACTCTTCTAAATCAATGTCTAGCTTTTGGTACACTTTCGAACGAGTAGATATAATGTCTTCCGTTCCATTTTTCGTTAAAGAAAGAATCTCCATTAGTTCATCACTATTTAATGGATCGCTAAAAATGTTTCTCTCTTTAAATGGTAGTTCATTTTCGGTCAACCATGCACGGGCTTTACGACATGACGTACAGCTGGGTGTTGTATATAGTGATATCATTTGTTCATTCTTCCTTTCTCTTTAATGTACTTCGATTTTTTGTCTGGTGCTCAACCTTCGATTTGATCGATCGTTTCCTGTTTGACGATATCGGCGATTCGAATATTGATCTCTTTGACTTTCAAAGAAGTCAAGCGGCTAATTTCTTCTAAGACCACTTCTTGGACTTGCGCAAAGAGTTTGGGGATATCTTTGCCGTAAGCCACGATTACTTCCAAATCAACTGCAACCTCTTCTTTGCCAACTTCCACATCAATGCCAGAAGCGACTTGCGGCTGTTCTTCAAGGTTTTCGGTCATATCTGAAAGAAATCTGCCATTTACACTAATCAAGCCATCAATTGACTGCAAAGCGACACCAACAATTGTTTCAATGACTTTCTCTTCAAAGGACAGTGGACTTGCTTGCGCTGCTTCATTAGACACATTCGTTGTTTGCTGATCGTCAGTCATTTTTCACACTCCTTGGTTAAATAAGAAAGGATACTAGAGACATCGCAAAGTCGCATACACGACCTTGTCTAAAGTGGACATTCCTCTTGGGAATTTTTTTCCCTACCTTTCTAGCATAAATTCTTTTTGTTTTTTTTACAAAGAAAAACACTTGTTTTCGGAATAAATTTATCGTGCAAGATAAAATGAATGCGCTAAAAAAATCTCAAAGCATAATTTTCCTGAAATGATTCGTTTTTCTTGACAAAAAAAAAGAAAGCATCTACAACGCTCTCTTTTTTTCGTGTTATTTTGACAAAACTTCCAACGGATCAATCAGTTGGTGTCGCGCTAAACTTGGTGAAAGACTGACTTCAAAATGCAAGTGCGGGCCTGTACTGTTCCCCGTACTTCCCATAGAAGCAATCACCTCGCCTTGTTCGACCGTTTGACCGACTTCCACTAAATTGCGATGATTGTGGGCATACAATGTCGTCAGCCCATCTTTGTGCTCGATGGCAACATAATTTCCCCATGAAGAATGATATTCTGAGCGGATCACCGTTCCTGAAAGACTAGCCATGATTGGCGTTCCTTGTGGTGCGGCGAAGTCCACTCCACGATGAAACCCATTGCCTCGCGGACCAAAGACAGAGGAGACAACTGGATTGCTGACAGGATAGATCATCTTTTCGCTGCCTGTCGGTAATTCTGGTTTCTCTTTGTCATAACTCGTCAGGGCATACGCTTCGATCAGCGCATTCAGCTTCTCATTGTATTGTGTATCTGATGCATAACGTCCGGTCAGATATTCCGTGGCGTCTTCATAAGATTCCGTTTCTGATTTCCAAACACCTTTATAAAAATTCGGATTGTGGTCCAATCCTTCTTTTAACAATTTCGCATAATCTTTCAAAGAAGATTCGATGCTGTCATATTGGCGAAAAGTGGCATGAACTGTGTATAAATTACCAGAACCATCGTCTTCTTGTGTTTGGAAGGAAATCCCATTCCCTTCATAAAGTCCCTTAATACCAAATAAGTTATAAAAAGGCTCCTGGCTCAGACGGCTTCTTCCGCTGCCAGACTCTAAAATCGCTTGGGCAATCATGACCGATGCGTAAAGATCTTCTTCTTGTCCAACTTTACGAGCATCTTCTCCAATCTCCATAATAAAGTCCCACGTTTCTTTGACTGGCGTGACTTCAAATTTTGCTGGCTCATCTTCTTGCGGCGGCGTTACCGTCAACTCTGGTACATTCGGTACTTCTTTGATGTCAGGCGAAGGCTGGCTTGGTGTTGATTCTGGCTCGGGATTTGGTGTTGTCTCTGGTTCTGGTTCTGGATTTGGTTCTGGATTTGGTTCTGGTTCTTCTGGTTCTGGCGCCGGCTCAGGTGTTGGTTCTGGTTCTGGATTCGGCTCAGGATCAGGATTTGGTGTCGGCTCTTCTGGTTCTGGTGTTGGTTCTGGTGTCGGGGTTGGTTCTGGTTCTGGCAAAGGTTCTGGTGTTGGCTGTTCAGGAGCAGGTGTTGACTCTCCTGGAACTACTTCGCCGTTTTCTCCTGGTACCGTTGCGGCATCTTCAGGGACCAAGCCCATGGTTGGCCCGTTCACTCCCGGAACCGTTGACTCAGCTGTATTTTGACCTGCAGTAGACTCGTTCGTCAAAACAGATGCCGCAGCCGATACTGGCAGCATTGTTGAAAATTGACTGGTAATAATGGCAATCGCCATCCATTTTTTTATTTTCATTCGTGAACTTTCCTCCTTTATTCCTCCCTCTATCATACAAAAAATGCAAGAAACTTTGTAATCAATTTTTGCATTCCTATATGAAAAACGAGAAAAACTTGATTTTTCTAATGAACGAATGAACCAAGCCATTCATTTGCTCTCTAGTAAAAATACGCAAAAACGGCTCAATTCTCCTCTTTTCGAGTGTCCAAAACAAAAACAGCAGCGAGCTTCCTCCCTGCTGTTTTGATCTATCTTGACTCTATATCGATATATTCCCGATCATTTGACACTTCTTTGTAGGCGGGACGCATGATTTTTTGTGCGTTGACCAGCTCTTCGATCCGATGGGCGGACCAGCCGACGATCCGCGCGATAGCAAACATTGGTGTATACAGTTCTTCTGGTAGATCCAACATGTTATAAACAAACCCGCTGAAAAAGTCGATATTGGCACTGACTCCTTTGTAGATTTTGCGCTTTTCATTGATGACTTGAGGAGCAATACGTTCGACCATCGTATACAATTGATATTCTTGCCAAGCTTCTGATCCTTTTTCTTGGGCCAGTTTTGCCACATAATTTTTAAAAATCGCCGCACGGGGATCGTTGTCGCTGTATACCGCGTGGCCCATGCCATAAATCAATCCTTTACGGTCAAACGCTTCTTTATCTAAGACTGCTTCCAAATAGCTGCGGATCGCCTGTTCATCGGTAAGGTCAGCAACGTTGCGCTTCAAATCTCCCATCATTTCCGTCACTTTGATATTAGCACCACCATGTTTAGGCCCTTTCAAAGAACCTAGCGCTGCAGCAATCGTTGAATAGGTATCCGTCCCACTGGAGGTAACGACTCGTGTCGTAAAGGTCGAATTATTCCCGCCGCCATGTTCCATATGCAAAACCAGTGCCATATCCAATGTTTGGGCTTCTTGGAAGCTATATTCTTTCGTTGGACGTAGCATAGTCAAAATCGTTTCAGCTGTACTCAACTCTTCGGTCGGACGGTGGATATACATACTCTCCCCTTGATTGTAATGATTGTAGGCATGATAGCCGTAGATTGCCAAGAGCGGAAAGACACTGATCAGCATCAGACTTTGTTCCAATACATTTTCAATGCTGATGTCATCTGCTTGTGGATCGTAACTTGCCAGTGTCAAGATACTGCGAGATAAGCTATTCATGATATCAGAAGAAGGTGCTTTCATAATGACGTCACGAACAAAATTGGTCGGCAATGTACGTTTTTCTGCTAATAGGCAATGAAAGGCCGCAAGTTCTGTTTTGTTTGGCAGTTCGCCGAAAAGTAATAAATATGCAACCTCTTCAAAGCCAAAGCGTTTTTCATTGACGAACCCTGCAACTAACTCGTTGATGTCAATTCCGCGATAACGCAGCTCGCCACAAGCTTCAATTGGCTTGCCAGCAATGATTTTTTCTGGATAAATGGTTGAGATCGTCGTAAGCCCTGCTAAGACCCCCGTGCCATTTAAATCCCTCAGTCCACGTTTCACATCATATTCTGAATAAAGATTCACATCTATCAAATTGTATTTCTGACATTGCGATGCAAGATAGGACATCTTCTCTTTCTTTTCTAATCTTTCCACGGTGATGTTACCTCCAATCTTTCTACAAACTATCGATTATAATGTTATTTAACCGTATACAAACATCGTTAAAATAGTCATCCTATAAAATCGTTGCTTTTTAACAAACTTTCACACATTATAGCACGATGTTGAGAAAATGAAATATTTTTCATAAATTTAATTGATTTTTTAAATTATCAACGTATAATTATTCCTAATAAGTACGTTTATCTTCGTAAAAAGGAGGATTCTTATGAAGTGGCAATCTCAACTCACCGTCAATGATACGCAATACACGTATATTGACTTAGCGAAAATCACCCAAGACTTAGGGGCTGATTTATCTCGCTTACCCTACTCCATTCGAGTTTTATTGGAAAGTGTTGCTCGTCATCAAGACGAGGAAATTACAGAGGATTATTTACCATTTTTAGCGAACTGGCAGGCAGAAACCCCTACTGGTGTCGTGCCATTCAAACCAGAGCGGGTCGTTTTGCAAGACTTTACTGGGGTACCCGCAGTCGTTGATTTGGCTGCCATGCGGGATGCGATGGTCGCTTTAGGCGGTGCCGCAGAAGACATCAATCCTGAGATCCCCGTCACACTCGTCGTCGACCACTCTGTGCAAGTCGATCAAGCCGGTACTCCTGGGGCGATCGCTTTTAATACGGAGCGGGAATTTGAACGCAATGCAGAACGCTATCAATTCTTGAAATGGGCGCAAGGTTCTTTCGACAATTTCGAAGTCGTACCGCCTGAAACAGGGATCATTCATCAAGTCAACATCGAATCGTTATCTGATGTAATCTTGCAAAAAACACACGAAGATCAACGACTGCTGTTTCCTGATACATTGCAAGGAACCGATTCTCACACCACGATGATCAACGGCTTGGGGGTTCTCGGTTGGGGGGTTGGCGGTATTGAAGCGGAAGCTGCGATTCTTGGCGAACCTTCTTTCTTCCCTACGCCTGAAGTCATCGGGGTGAAATTTATCAACGAGATGCCTGCAGGTACCACCGCCACCGATTTAGCACTAAAAGTAACTGAAGTGCTGCGGATCGAAAAAGTGGTCGGAAAATTTGTCGAATACTTCGGTCCTGGCTATCGTCATTTAAGTTTAGCTGATCGAGCAACGTTAGCAAACATGGCTCCCGAATATGGTGCGACTTGCGGTTTTTGTCCGATTGATCAAGAGACCTTGAACTACTTAGCAACGACCGGTCGCTCCAGCGAGCTGATCGAACTCGTTGCCGCTTACGCCAAAGCCAACCATTTCTTTTATGATGAAACGATCGTGCCGACCTATACTAAGACGATCACCATCGATCTAGCAGAAGTTCAGCCAGCATTAGCGGGCCCTAAGCGCCCGCAAGATCGGATTTTGCTTCCAGCAGTCCGTCAGGATTTTGAACAATCGGTCACGGCTGCCGTCGGTCCCAAGGGCTTTGGTCTTTCAGAGGACGAATGGCAAAAAGCAGCCAGCGTTACCTGGCCAGATGCTGCACCTGACAAATTAGTGACCGGCGATATCGTATTGGCGGCGATCACTAGCTGTACGAATACTAGCAATCCCTTCGTCATGCTCTCGGCAGGCTTATTGGCTAAAAAAGCCATTGAAAAAGGTCTGACCGTCTCTCATACGGTCAAAACCTCCCTTGCACCTGGCTCCCAGATCGTGACCACCTATTTGCAAAACAGTGGTTTGCTGCCGTATTTAGAGCAACTCGGCTTTTATTTAGTGGGCTACGGTTGTACCACCTGTATCGGAAATTCAGGTCCTTTAGAAGCGCAGGTCGCTGAAGCAATTGAGGCAGAAAATCTACTGGTGGCATCGGTTCTGTCAGGCAATCGAAATTTTGAAGGAAGAATCCATCCACAGATCAAAGCCAATTATTTGGCTTCACCGCCATTAGTTGTTGCCTATGCCATCGCTGGCAGCATTCGCAAAGATCTCACAAAAGAACCGTTAGCTATCGTCAATGACGAGCCGGTGTATTTGTCTGATATTTGGCCTAGCAATGAAGAAGTCAATGCTTACGTTCAAGAGTACGTCGGACCAGAAGCATTTCGCGCTGCCTATGAGCATCTTTTTGATGCCAATGAACGCTGGAATGCGATCGAAACCACCACGAGCGCATGTTATGAATGGGAGGAACAATCCACCTACATCGCTCATCCGCCCTACTTTGAAACATTGACCAAAGAGTTGCCTAAACCAGATGTCTTAGCTGATCTGAAAGTCTTGGCAAAATTGGGTGATTCCGTCACCACTGACCATATTTCTCCTGCTGGCAGCATCAGTATGGATTCTGCAGCTGGAAAATTTTTACAAGAAAAAGAAGTTCCGTATCGTGAATTCAACTCCTTTGGTTCGCGACGCGGTAATCATCAGATTATGATGCGGGGGACTTTCGGCAACATCCGTCTGCAAAACCAGCTAGTGCCTGGCAGTACTGGCAGTGTCACGCATTATTTTCCAACTGGGGAAACCCTGTCGATATTTGACGCAGCTATGAATTACCAAAAAGCTGGTCAAAGCTGTATCATTTTAGCTGGTAAAGATTATGGCATGGGTTCTTCTCGCGACTGGGCCGCCAAAGGAACACAATTGTTAGGCGTTAAAGTCGTCTTAGCAGAAAGCTTCGAACGAATCCATCGCAGCAACTTGGTCATGATGGGGATCATTCCGCTTGAATATCTTGCTGGTGAAAGTGCCGCATCGTTTGATTTGGACGGCAGCGAAACATTCTCGATCGCTTTGCCAGAAGAGCCAGTGGTCAAGCAGCTGATCGAAGTCACTGCGCAACGGATCGACGGAGGGACTGTCTCCTTTATGACCCGCCTGCGCTTTGATGCCCCTGCAGATATTCGCTATTGGAAGCATCAAGGAATTTTACCGATGGTCATTCGAAAAAAAGCTGAATTAGGAGGAACTGCCCATGCCTAACCAAACAACCCATGAAGCAACGACGATCACCATTCCTTACATTGCAGGAGACGGCATCGGTGCCGAGATTTGGCAGGCTGCGCAACCTGTGATTAATGCCGCTGTAAATAAAGCCTATGACAATCAACGCCGCATCGAATGGCTGGAAGTTTTAGCTGGAGAAGCCGCCTTTGAACAGACGGGGGAATGGCTGCCGCAAGCAACCATCGATACGATCAAGGCTCAACAATACGCCTTAAAAGGACCGTTGACTACCCCAATTGGCGAGGGCTTTCGCTCCTTGAATGTCACCTTGCGGCAAACGCTGGATCTTTATGCCTGTGTCAGACCTGTTCGCTATTTTACAGGGGTCCCTTCGCCTTTAAAGCAGCCAGAAAAAACCGATATGGTGATCTTTCGAGAAAATACTGAAGATGTTTATGCTGGCATCGAATTTGCCAAAGACGACGACGCAACGCAGCGTCTGATCCAGACATTGCAAGCAGACTTTGCTGTCAAGGCGATTCGTTTTCCTAAAACTGCCGCTATCGGCATCAAGCCGATCTCTTTAGAAGGCAGTCAGCGCTTGATCGCTGCTGCCATTGAGTATGCGATCGCTCAAAAGCGGCCCACGGTGACACTGGTGCATAAAGGCAATATCATGAAATTTACAGAAGGCGGCTTTAAAAACTGGGGCTATCAGCTTGCAGAGACCACATACGCCGACCAGTGTTTTACAATGAATCAATACAACAAAATCAAAGCAGAAAACGGCTCAAAGGCAGCCGAAGCCGCTCTTGCCTCGGCAAAAGCGGCTGGGAAAATCGTTGTTAACGACGTGATCGCCGACAACTTTTTACAACAGATCCTTTTGTATCCAGAAAAATTCGACGTCATTGCCACTTGTAATTTGAACGGCGACTACATTTCTGATGCACTTGCTGCACAAGTCGGCGGCATCGGGATCGCCCCCGGCGCCAATATCAACTACGCTACTGGGGCAGCCATCTTTGAAGCTACCCACGGAACAGCACCGGATATCGCAGGACTTGGCAAAGCCAATCCCTGTTCACTGCTGCTATCGGCATGCATGCTATTAGAACATTTGAACTGGCCAGAAGCAGCCCAAATCCTAACACAAGCCATTGAACAAGCCTTGCAAAGTCAGCACGTCACTGCCGACTTCGCGCAGTTGATGCCAGAAGCGGTCTGTTTAACGACACAAGCGTTTGGCGAACACCTCCTTCAGTTGATCCATTCGTAAACTCAAGCTGTGATTGAGTCGGCATTTGCCTGCTCAATCACAGCTTGATTGCGTTTTCACCTTTTGAGAAACTATACTTAGAGCATGAAAGGGGGAATTCATTTATGAGTGAATTCAACATGAGAAAAATCGGTCAGCAGATCGCTGCCAAACGCAAAGAAAAAAACCTGACCCAAAGCAACTTGGCCGACCAATTACTTGTCAGCTATCAGGCGGTCAGTAATTGGGAGCGGGGCAACTCACTGCCGGACATTGAAAAATTGCCGCAGCTAGCAGCGATTTTAGACCTATCCATCGATGAGCTGTTAGGAAAGCCAGCAGCTGCGGTGCAACATTATCAAGCGGGAACCGCACAGCCAGAAGAAATCGCCGAACTAGCTCCGCTGATCAAACCGCAAGAATTGTCAGCGTTGATTCAAGAAGAACCGTTTCAAGAAACTTCTTTAGATTTAGACTTATTGCCTAGGCTAGCACCTCATTTGACCAGCGCAGACTTGCAGCACCTGCTAAATGGTGCCGAGAATATCCCAGAAGAGGTACTGGAAGAACTCCTGCCGTTTTTGAAAAAGCCCCAAGTAGAAGAGCTCCTGAAAGGCAAGCACTATTCCATGGCTTTTTGGGAAGAGGCGGCGCCCTTTTTACCCTCCAACTTTTTGGCGGGAGAAATCAAAGGCTGGCTTGAAAATCCTGACTTCCGCTTTTCTGAGATTGAAGAACTGCTGCCCTTTTTACCTGCGCCGTATCTGGATGAACTCCTGCTGACCGCCCTGGAACAGCCAAACGTTGCCGCAGCAGAACGCTTGGCTTATGATGAAATCGAAGAACTGCTGCCGTTTCTAACAGAAGCAACGATCTGCCGGCTCGTTCAAGCACTGCCCTTCTCAACAGATGAGCTGGAAGAGATCGCCCCTTTCCTCTCCTCAAAGAACTTGATTGTCCTTTTAAAAAAAGGACACTAAAAAAGCAAGATTCTTCTTTACTTTTGGTAAACCACCGTTTATAATTTCGTTAACCAAATAAATTAATTTTAGGTTAACGAAATTATTAGTAGAGAGAAGGATTCGATGAAATTATCATTACGTGAACAAATCCATGCCGCTTTATTTGCGATCATTATTGCTGGTCTTTCCCAACTGACGATTCCATTAGGTTTGATCCCATTGACAGGACAAACCTTTGCGATCGGGCTGGCGGTGACTTTCCTCGGCACGCGAACTGGAACGATGGCGATCGTCATCTACTTGCTGTTAGGATTGATTGGTTTGCCCGTTTTCGCTGGTTTTTCCAGTGGTGTCGGTGTTTTGTTAGGACCAACTGGTGGCTATTTAGTCGGCTTCCTCTTTAATGGAATGCTTACTGGATTGATCGTAGAAAAAACAGCGTTTCGCTACACAGGAGCAGTGATCGGCAATATTGTCGGTGCGCTGGCAACTTTGTTGTTTGGTACATTATGGCTGAAATGGAGCACGGACATGGCATGGCCGGCTGCCTTTAACGGTGGCTTTGTTCTGTTTATTATCCCTGGGATCATCAAAGCCGTTGCCGCAGCTTATCTAGGTATCTTTTTAAGAAACCGCTTGGCGCAACCATTGGCTTTACGTTAATAAAAACACTCGCGTCATATGCAGCGATTCCCATCAGTTAGCTTTTTCGTCTAACTTCTGGAAATCGCCGCATCACGCGAGTGTTCTTTTTTATTTCTCACCCTCTTCAATCGAGAGCTGCGGCCAAATTTTCTGCCACTGCTTCATCGCTTGGCGTTGTCGATAAACCGCAAGATACTGTTCATTTTGGGCAAAATGCGGTGTTGGACGCACCCGAAAACTGCAAATATCCTGCCAACCAAAAGGCGCCATCAATTCAAGCTTGCCTTGATTCATTCGTGCCGCTACCGCTGTACAACGCTCTGGAAACTTCGTTAAAGCATCGAAGGTACTTGTATAAGGCGGCTCCTCGGCAAAATTATGTTGGTGCATCAACGCTTGGTTTCGAACCTCCCAAGGAAATTCGGGAAACGAGCGGCGCAGTTGCGCTTCGATCGCTGCTGTTTCTTCTATGCTTACAGTCGGATCATAAAACACGACATCAATATCGGTTATTGGCACCTCCGCTATTTTTCCACTGAGAAACCCCCATAAATAATTCCGCAGGTACCCAGCACACAGCCAGCAATCCGACAGCTGCAACGCTTCAATGATCGTAAGCAGTTGTCGACATTCACGATTTTTTGCAAACAAGTTCTGGATCGCTTGTTCCTTCATTGGCGTCCTCCTCTAATGGGCTCAGGCTAGTTATTTCAAGGTCCAACCACCGTCGATGGGCACGATCGTCCCCTGCAAGTAACTAGCTTGCGGACTGGCAAGAAAAAGAGTCAGCGCTGCAACTTCTTCTGGTTGCGCCCAACGCTTGACCGGCGTCTCCTCTGCCACCCATTGCGCCATTTTCCCGTCACCGGCAAAATCAGCCGCATTCATCGGCGTTTGAATCGCACCGGGCGCGATGCCCTTCACCGAGATCCCTTGATCTGCAACATCCAATGCCAACTGTTTGGTAAACCCGACGATCGCGTGTTTTGCGGTTGTATAGGCGATCCCGCCCCCACCTGCGACCATTCCAGCGATCGACGCCATATTGATGATCGTTCCGCCGCCATTGGCTTGCATCAGCGGCAAAATTTCTTTCGTTAAATAAAACATGCTGGAGACATTGGTTTGAAATATCTCCTCCCACTCCATTGACGTCGTCTCAGCGATCGTATGATAGCCGTCAAGCTTTCCTGCTGTATTTAACAAGACCGTGATACCGCCAAAGTGCGTCACACAAGCTTGGACCGCTGCAAGACAATTTTCTTTCACCGCTAAGTCACAACATGTGCCGAAAAAGCGGGGCTGGGCTAAAAGCGAATCAGGAAACGATTGGCAGTCAACACCAAATACTTGAGCGCCTTCTGCAAGAAACGCCTCTGCTTGCGCTTTACCGATGCCTGAAGCAGCCCCTGTGACAAACACAATCGTTTTGCCATCGATCCACGCTGCCGTCATTCCACGATTTTCCAATCTTCCGCAAGAATGTCGCAAACAGTCGGTGCGAAACTCGAGAATCCCTCATCTGCTGTTTTGATCAAAAAGTAAGGGGTGACTGGGGCATTGTCGTACACTTCGCCTTCAACGAATGTCACATAAAGTTCAAAGCCGCCCCAACCTTCACGAATGATTTTTTTGCCGGCTTTTAATTCTGGTAAGATTTCTTCAAATGTCATGATTTTTCTCCTTTGCGTGTTTCTTCTAATGGTTTAAATTGCTTGGAAATTCAATCACGAAAACAAGCAGGACTCGTTTGCTGCGCTAATACGGCAGCAGCGTGATCGCTTGCGCCAATTCCTCTAAAAGATGCGCCGTTTTATAGTCCTCAAATGCCTCATGATGGTTTCGCAGCAGCGTCCGAACTTTCGTTGGAGAATATGCTTCTGCTAAGTGATTTTCCAAAACGAAGCGTCGGGTCAACTGCCATTCATAATAGTAGCCGAAGGGACGGCAATAGTAGCTGGTTCCCGCAAGTTCTTTTTTCTCAAAGCGTCGATGGGTATGCCCAAAGACGACTGCCCGCACATTGGCGTACTGATCGATCACTGCGCCAAAATCAGGCGACCCCAAAAACGCATTTAGGTGGTTCCAGCGGGCGTACTTGCCGGTCTGCCGCACAATAAACGCTTCTTGGGGCACAAAATGCGTAGAAAGAAGAATTTCTTGGTCTTGCGGCAAATGGGCCAATGTTTCCGCTAAACGCTCATTGATGGCTTGGCTGATCTCCTTATCCGATCCCTTTCGTTGAATCATGCGGTCATACCAAAACAAATTTTTCAGCCGCAAGATCTCACCTTCACTGGTCAGATCAGAATATTGGTAGTCATACCAGCCATTGATTCCCAACAGCAGTGTTTTTTCTGATAAGCGATACGTCTGAAAATTAAGAAAGGCGGGATCATCGAAAGCCTCGATCTCTTGTTCCGTCAAGTCCACCATTTCATGATTGCCCCAGTGAAAGGTCGTTGGCACCTGTCGACTTTGAAAAAATGCGACCACGTCTAATAGCCGTTGTTTTTTATTCGCCACATCTCCTGCCAGATGCAGATGGGTCACCTGATTTTGCTGCAAATAATCAGCGATCAGCTGCAGATGGGGATCAAATAATTGGTTGATATCGACGTGCAAGTCGCTAATAACCGCCAGCGTGCCCATCTCAGCGGCCCGCCGTCTGCTTTTCGATCCGTAACAATTGGACATCGTTAGCTAAGATCCCGCTATTTCCCACCAATTGCAACCGTTGATAGGTCGGTTCCACCTGCATCCGAGTCTGTTCTTCTAAATACACCTGAGCCCCTTGCTTCAACCAAATCGTGCCTAAGGGTGTC
The DNA here is from genome assembly GCF_051713705.1 of Enterococcus sp. DIV1083b. Taxonomy (NCBI): domain Bacteria; kingdom Bacillati; phylum Bacillota; class Bacilli; order Lactobacillales; family Enterococcaceae; genus Enterococcus; species Enterococcus sp. DIV1083b. Next base: position 334,990 of record NZ_JBIOQJ010000001.1, on the reverse strand, counting down.
GTTAAAGGGGTGTCGTAGATCGCCAATCCTTCTTCTGGATAGCTTTGCGGCACGATGATCAGGCGAAAATGGATGTCCAAACGGCAGGTGATCTCCGTTGCAGGAAACGGACCAACGCCGTCTTCAAAATCCAAGTAGAGACGATCATCTGGCTGCACATAAGGGGTTATTTTTTCAATTGCTGCTGGCTCAATGTTCAGTTCCATGACGAGAGCCCTCCTTTACATGATACGTTTTTTCCATTCCTCAAGGGTGATGCCACGCGTGACTTCATCGATGATTTCTTCACCCGATTTGCGGGCAGCTGGGATCGTTGCTTCCAATTTCATCCCAATTTTCTCCATGACCCGTCCAGACTTGGGATTTCGGGCATCATGTCGAGCAAAAATTCGAATCAATTCGAGTGTTTCAAAACCGAAATGCAGCAGTGCCATTGCCGCTTCTGGCATAATCCCTTGCCCCCAATAATCGCGACTCAATGTATAACCGAGCTCAGCGATCTCTTTTTCTGATTCTACCCGCAAATCGATGGTCCCGATCATTTTTCCTGAGTCTTTTTCTTCGATCGCAAATTTTCCTAAGGGTGCAGCAACAAAATACTCGGCGATGCGTAGTTTTGTTTCTTCAACCGACCCATGTCTAGCAAAGACGAAGGTCGTCGTTTCTTCATCATTTGCATAGGCAAACATGTCCGCTGCATCCGCCAAGGAAACAGGACGCAAGAGCAGCCTCGGTGTCTCCAACCGTTGATTTTCTGCTAACAATAGCAAATGTCGTTCTTTTGTTGTCATAGGATCCCTACTTTCTGTCAATACTCTCTCACGATCGCACCCCTCTTTTGCTATTTGCTGGATATGCTATAATAAGCATAAGTAAACGCTTTGAGGAGGATACTTCAATGTCAGACGAATTAGAAAAACGCCTTGATACAGGAATGTATGGGACGCCTCGCGTCAACCCAGATGAACAGCGCAAGTATTTAGGCACGTTTCGTGAACGGTGTTATCTTAGTATGACAGTAACAGAAATGAAGAAGAAGGACAACCAGAAAACGCTCTTGAACGCCTTACCAGATTATCAAGGAGCGCTCGTGCTGCTTAATGGAAAATTGCCAGAATCGATCCAGACCGATTACATCACTTTACTGACCAAGCAACAGATGGAATTTCGGATCGTCTCCGATGCCCAAGATGCCGGTCCAGACAGTATCGGCTTGCTGATTGCTGGGAAAGAAGCCGTCAATGAAGACGTCATCGATATCGAAAAAAAATTCCCTGCAGCTGCCGCTCCATCGGATAAAGAGCAGGAACAACCAGAGAAAAAGTCATTTTGGAAACGTCTTTTCCATTAAAAGGAGGAACTATCATGGAACAATCAACACCGCCCTACCTTTCATTAAAGAAAGAACTGCTTGATGCTTTGGATCTGCATATCGATTTGTTAAAAACGGCACCCACGATCGAATCCAGCCATCTAGATGGCGTATTGTTCATGATGCGCAGCTTGGGTTTTATGCTGGATCGCGCTCCGAAAGTACTCCTGCTGGAGGATAAGAATGAAATGAACTTTATGATGTTTCAATATTATAGCCTCCTGTCGGAACTGAAGTACAATCTGGTTTTAAACTTTCCCTACGCCTCGATTCAAGGCGTACCGTTATTAACCTTGATCCAACGTTTTCCTACCACGTATGAAAAAGAAATGAAACAATGGTGGGAAGCCCGAACGGGTCTCAAGGTGGAAGAAACAAAACAAACGATTGAGATCGCTGCTTTTGAATCCTAATAAAAAAACTGCACACTTTGAAAGGAACTCTCCTTCCAAAGTGTGCAGTTCTTTGCTTTTTGTACTTCCATCAGCTCTCGAAGACTTCAGGGAACAACAGGCGTAAAACAGACATAGTTAAGCGTCGGCCTTTCCCGCTGTATGGATAAACGTGCATATGCATCGCTGGGTTGAAATTGGCTTCAATGATTCCATAAGCCCCCGGTTCATTGGCTGGCTTGGTTTTATCTGGAATAATCAGATCGATTCCGCTGATAGATGCTTGTAATGCGGCTACCGCATCGACTGCTACTTGTTTGTAATCATCGTTGAAGTCATCCGTCACATCGATAGAATCACCGCCAGTACTGATATTCGAGTTTTCTCGCAAATAAACGATCTGCCCCTCTTCGGGTACTGAATCCACTTGATACCCTTGCTCTTTTAACATCAGTTGTTCCAGTTCCCCTAATTGGATCAGCTCTAATGGGGTCCGATGATGGGTGCCGCGCAATGGATCAAGATTTTTCTCTGCGACGAGTTCCGTGATCGTGCGCTTGCCGTCACCCACGACATTGGCAGGGATACGTAGTAAAATCGCATCGACTCGCCCATCGATCACGAAGAACCGATATTCCGTCCCTGACAAAAAAGTCTCAACGAGGATCGAATCATCTTCCGCAAAGGCAATGGCGACCGCCGCTTGATAATCCGCTAAAGAGGCACCTTCTTTGAAAATCGAGATACCGATCCCATAGTTGGTGGTTTTCGGTTTTACCACAAACCCGCTGTGGGCAATCTGAGGATAAAACGCGATCGCTTCTTCTGCCGAAGCGAACTCAGCGCCACTTGGTACATGAAAGCCATTTTCGGCTAAGATTTTTTTAGTGACCGTTTTATTCGCCATGATCAATGGGACGATGTACTGATCCTTACTGGTCATATTGGCATTTTTAACATATTCGATGTGGTCTTTCACGGCTAATTTCAAGAATTGATCCGTTTCATCCAGTACCGTCACTTCGATTCCTTTTTGGATCGCATCGAACAAGAGAATCTGGGTCGACAATTCCATTGCTCGAAAGCCAGCTAATTGATACGGTTTTTCCCAAGCAGCTTGATGATACTTTTGTCCCAGCACTGTTGCTGTCTGGGCTTGACTGGTTGCTTGACTTGCTGAGAAAAGACGTCCCGCGAAGGTTCTTTCTGGTTCAGCCAGCATTTCTGAGAGCTGATCCAAAAATGGTGGATGCGGCAGCTCAAGGGCTTGGGCAAAGTCCATCATTTCAGTAATCAGCGCTTGCGCTTCTTGCTGATAAGTCAAAGGTGCAAGCGGATGTTCTAATGCGACCTGATCATTTCTCTGATTGCCCTCTTCGATCCACGCATCCGCATCGCTGCCTTCTTCTTTTGTACTTAAAAACAATAAGAAGAAATGCAAGAATGCGACTTGCTCTTTGGAAATCCCATAGCGGGCAAAGGGATCGATGTCAATATTTCTTAACTCAATATAACGGATACCCGCTGAGGCTAAATCTGCGACCCGTTTTCCCCCACGTAGACGCACTGGCGCATAAAATTCTTTTTCTTCTGAAAGCTTTCCCGTCTCCACTAATTTGGCAATATCTGCAAGATAGGTCTCTAACGAAGCGTAAGATACCTTGACGTCTTCGTGATTCGTGTACCCATAGCGGCTATTGCGAATACTGCGGACTGGTTCTTGCGGTCCGTTTTCTGTCGTAAAATAATTGGCTTCTGAAGCAGGAGTCGCCCCAAAGAAATACGTCAAAAACCAGCGATAGTGCAAATAATTGCGAGTTACTTTCAAATAAAGTGCCGTTTTAAACGTCTGGAAGCTTTCCTTCGTTTCAGACAAAGCATACAGCTGCTGCAAAAAGTCTTCCGCAAATTCGAAATTGAAATGAATCCCACTGACCATTTGCTTGCGGCGACCATATGTTTTGGCTAAATAGCGGCGGTAGAGCACATCTTCAAATTGGTCTAATTTAGCAATGACGATGTCTTCTTCTTTTTCTGGTAAAGCCGGTGGCATACTCAATGGCCAGAGCATTTCTTCTGCTGACATCGAACGATACGCTACATCATGAATAGCCCCTAAAAAACGGAACAATTCATCCACGGAATCAGCGACGGGCGTAATCAGTTCCAGTTGGTTTTCGGAAAAATCCGTTTGGATATACGGATGGAAGCGCCGATTGCCTAATGTTTTAGGATGATCGGTACCTGCAAACGTCCCATCGAGCCGCACCCGCTGCGCTTCACGCTCAATCCCGTAGCGTCCTTTCAATAAATAGGGAAAAAGCTCTTTATGTGATAACAATGTTTTTATTTTCATTCGACTGCCCTCTATGTTCTTCTACTAAATTTTTTCTCAAATGCTATTTCTTTCCATCTATTATAGTGAAAACTGGTGAAAAATGCAGAAATTTGCTCCTCACTTGTAATATCTCTTACTAAAATTACCAAGAATTTATAAAATACTTGAATAAATTTGATATTTACCTTCAAAATAAAGTATACTTCTTATAGAACAGTAAATTATTATGTCCATATTACTCTTTTTTGAAAGGAAGAATAGTGAATGAAGCCACTTAATCTTACCAAACGCGAACGTCAAATCATGAATATCTTTTGGAATTCAGACAAACCTCTTTCTGCAAATGACATTGCTGTCCAACAGCAAGATCTAAGCAAGAATACCATTCAAGCAGTCGTACGTAAACTAAAAAACCACGACTTATTGAAAGTAGCGGATATCGGCTACAGCGGTACTGTTTTGACTCGGTTGTATTCTCCGAATGTGACCCAAGAAGACTTCTTAGCAGCAGAATTGTCTGATCAATCTTTATTGAATTTGATTACGAACTTTATCGAAACCAATAAAGATATCGATACATTGAACAACTTGGAAAAAATGATCACTGAGCGCCAAGGGGAACTTAAGAAATAATCTTTCCCTACCGTTGAACTCGTTGTATTCTGCCTGATACTTCCCAAAGTTTTTAGACAGTGCAGAAGAAAACGAAGTCTTCAAACTGCTTTTCCTGATTTTTGGCAAAGTCGTGCATCGCTGTACCCACATTTGCCACGCCAAGTGTTCTCAGCTTTACGTCACAAGTCAAGCTCGTGGAAAGAGACGACGACCCGTTTTCTCTTCCCTTTGATCTCACAAAAGCAACAATAAAGGAGAGCCATGTGTAGGTGTATCACCTAACACAGGGCTCTGTTTTTTTATTCTTTGATCAAGCCTTTGAATAAGCCAACGACAAATTCATTTGGATCAAATGGTTCTAAATCATTGATGCCTTCTCCGAGTCCCACTAATTTGACTGGCAGCCTCAGCTCGTTACGGATCGCCAAGACGATCCCCCCTTTAGCCGTTCCATCAAGTTTGGTTAAGACGAGACCAGAAACATCCGTCGTTTCTTTAAATTGTTTTGCTTGATTCATCGCGTTTTGACCTGTTGTTGCATCCAACACGAGCAGGACTTCATGAGGGGCCGTTGGGTCCACTCGTTGAATGATCCGTTTGATTTTTTCTAGTTCGTTCATCAAATTGACTTTGTTTTGCAAACGACCCGCGGTATCTACTAATAAAACGTCAGCATTTTCTCGTTTTGCGCGCTCCATCGCATCAAACACGACTGCTGCTGGATCGCCTCCTGCATTGCCACGAACGACTTCAACACCAGCTCGTTCACCCCAGACCACTAATTGATCGATGGCACCGGCACGGAAAGTATCCGCTGCAGCCAATAAGACTTTCTTGCCTTCGGCTTTGAATTGGTGGGCTAATTTCCCGATACTGGTGGTTTTTCCAACACCGTTCACGCCAACAAATAAAATGACGGTCAACCCCGACTGCATATTCAACTCGTTGACTTCACCGACACCTGCTTCCCCATATAGGTCAACCAATTTTTCGATGATGACATTTTGGACATCTGCCGTTTTCTTCACATTACGTAGTTTGACTTCTTGTCTCAATGCATCCGCGATCTTCATCGCCGCATCAAAGCCGACGTCTGCGCCGATCAGCGTTTCTTCCACTTCTTCGAAGAAGTCTTCGTCCACCGTACGGAAGTTGGCAAACAATTCGTTCATCCGTTGCCCAAAGGTTTTCCGTGATTTCGTCAATCCTTTGGTGTATTTATCCTGCACACTTTCCGTTTCTGGCGCTGGTTGAAGGATTGGTTCAGAAGCTGGTACTTCCTCTGATGGTGTATCCTTAGCCACTTCTTCTGGAATACTTGGTGCTTCTTCTCCTTTATTCGCTGTCGTTGCTTCTTGCTGCGGGGACATTTCAGCAGTTTCTTGCTCTGCCTCCAAATCACTGGAGTCGGCGGCTTCTGCAGGTGCCACTGGTTCTGAAGCGCCTTGTTCAGCAGGAGTTTGTGCTGGCTGGCTTTCTTCTGAACGCTGTGCCTCTGGTGAGTCAGCATCGACTAACGGTTTGTCGGTTTCTTGCTCTGCTTCTTTGGTTTCTCCAATCAGCGCTTTTTTGATTTTGTCAAAAAATCCCATCTTACGCACCTCCTTTTAAGACATATTCTTCAATCACTGCTGCCACACCGTCTTCTTGGTTTGAAACGGTGACAACGTCAGCTGCCTCTTTAATGATTGGCACGGCATTGGCCATCGCTACGCCAATCCCTGCATAGCGAATCATCGGCAAGTCATTTTCTTCATCACCGATCGCCATCACTTCTTCTTGCTTGATCCCTAAATCTTGCGCCAATAGGCTGATACCATAGGCTTTGGTGATTCCTTTAGGCATAAATTCCAACAGATTATTCCGGCTTTTGATGATTTCATATTTCTCGCGGATCTCTGAGGAAATCTCAGGGATCTTAGGATCCAAAACTTCCTGATGGTAGGCGATCACCGCTTTATTATAGAGCATCGATTCATCCAGATCAGCTACGGCAAAAGGACGACAATCCAATAAAGGATTCAAGGAGCCATAAATCGATGGATGCGCTGCTGAAGTCGGCAAGCTCAAGACGATCTCTTCTGATACCACGTCTAGAGGCAAATTTAAGTCTTCCGCCACTGAAACCAATTCATGGATATCTGCCAGCTGCATCGCTGCTTTTTCAATGATCTCGCCGGTCTCATTTTTTTGAACCAAACCGCCGTTAAAGGTGATACTGTAGTCGCCGGGTTCTTTCAGCGATAATTCTTCTAAATAGGGACGGATCGCCCGCAATGGACGTCCGGTACAAATAACGATTTTCACGCCTTGTGCTTTAGCACGAGCAAGTACCTCTTTGTTGCGAGGAGTCACTTCTTTTTTGTCATTCAATAACGTTCCGTCTAAATCGATCGCAATCAGTTTAATCATATCATTCCTCCTCTATGCTTGATCTGCTGCAAAACTACCGCCTTCACGCACTTCTTCTAAGCGCACGGACACGGTCTTCGACACTCCAGATTCTTGCATGGTCACACCATACAACACATCTGCTGCCTCCATCGTTCCTTTACGGTGAGTTACGACGATAAACTGTGTATCATTTTGGAAAGCACTCAAGTAATGACCGAAACGAGAGACATTGGCTTCATCCAATGCTGCTTCCACTTCGTCAAGCACACAAAACGGTACTGGACGAACTTGAATAATGGAAAACAATAACGCAATCGCAGTCAGTGCCCGTTCGCCCCCTGATAGCAAGCTGAGGTTTTGCAATTTCTTGCCCGGTGGTTGGGCTTCGATCTCGATCCCAGTGTTCAATAAATCTTTCGGATCTGTTAAGACTAATTCCGCATGACCGCCGCCAAACATATTAGGAAATACTTGTTTGAATTGCAAACGGATCGCATCGAAGACTTCGCCGAAACGGGTTTTGACTTCTTCATCCATTTCAGACATCGTATCAAACAGCTGTGCTTTAGCCGACAGCAGATCGTCTCGCTGACTCGTCAAGAACAAATGCCGTTGATTGACTTGCTCATATTGTTCGATCGCATTTAAATTGACTGGACCAATTTGCTCGATCGCTTGTTTTAGTTCCTGAATGTCGACTTTGGCTTGTTCTGCATCCTCAATTTCAGGGAAATCTTGCGCTGCCTTTTCAAAGGTGAGATTGTATTCTTCTTGTAAATACAACAAACGATTATCCATCACCAATTCTGCGCGATTTTTTTCGATCTCAACTTCGGTTTTTTCTGACAGCTTTTCTTTTTGCGTTAAGTTTTCAGCACTCAGGGCTTCGTCTAATGCGCCGATTTCTTGTTGAACGACTTGACGTTGTTCACGAATCACCGTCAATTCCGCTGTTACCTGCTGCTTGGTTTTTGTGAAGGCTTCAATTCGCTGAAGAATGCTTTCTTCTGAAAACTCATGATCGCTGACGTTGCTTGTCAAGGCAGCTAACTGCCGTTCTAAGGAGAGTTGACGCGCTTCGTTTTCTTCTAATGCTTGATTCGTAGCGGCAATTTTTTGCTGCAAATGCGCCACTTGTTCTTTTTGAACTGCGAAAGCTGCCTGCAAGCGCGCACTTTCTTGTGCTAAGGTTTGGCGTTTTTCCTCGATCAAGTCTTCTTCGGCATTCATTTGATGAATATCTTGGTCGATTTTCGCCAATTGCGCTGCAATATTCTTTTGCTGTTCTTCCAAGCTCGTCTTCTTCTCATCATATTCCTCAAAGAAGGCTTGCACTTCGCGATGTTCAAAATCAAACACTTGCTGCTCTTGCTTCAAGCGGCTCAGGTCATTCTCAAGATTTTGTAAGCGGCTTTGCAGCTCATGCTCCGTCATGCGAGCCTGTTCTCCTTGCGTCCGCAATTCTTCTAATGCTGCTTGTGCTTCTTTGGTCGCTGCTTCAAAATGCTGGACTTGCTTTTCCGTTTTTAAAAGCCGCTCATCCAGTTGCGCCGCTTGTGCCGTCAATTGTTGCAGCTCGTTGCTTTGGCTAAACAAACTACCGGCATTTTTCTTCGTTGCGCCACCCGTCATGGAACCGCCAGCATTCATGACATCCCCTTCTAAGGAAACGACCCGATAGCTATAGTTCAATGCCCGTGCTAACGCATTGGCACTTTGCAAGTCTTCGGCAATCAAGATACTGCCTAACAAGTTATCCGTAATCGTTTGGACGTGTTCCGGCGACTGGACCAATTCGCTGGCAACGCCGATAAATCCAGATACTTGCTTGGCTTGATTGCGGGCATAATCTGGCAAATGACGGGCTTTGATGGTCGTCAGCGGTAGGAAGGTTGCACGCCCCCCTCGATTTTCTTTCAAATACGTGATGGCTGCTCGCGCATCCCGTTCATTTTCAACGACGACATGCTGTGCAGCGGCGCCTAATGCGGTCTCGATCGCCACGGTATAGTCTTGCGGCACATCGATCAACTCCGCTACTGCGCCAACGATACCGCTGATCTGCTGTTTGTTTTTCAAAATCAAGCGAACGCCTTGATAAAAGCCGCTATAATTTTCTTGAATGTCTTGCAGACTGCGCTGTTTCGCTCGTACCTGCTGCACTTGACTCATTAACTGATACATTTTCTTTTGTTCTTCATCAAAGCGTTTTTTGTTGGTCTGAGCTTTTTCTTGAAGATGGATGTATTGCTTGCGTTGTTCTTCTAAAATCGCTTTAGCCTGCGTCAGCTGCTCTTCCACGATTTGCGCTTCCGTCGTCTTTTCTTTCAACGACGTATTCATTTGCGTCTGCTTGCTTAGCGCCGTTTGATTTTTCGCGGCTTCTTGTTGGTATTGACGCTCCAAGTATTTCAATTCGTTTCCAATCGTTGCCTGCTCCTGCATGGCTTCAACATATTGGCTACGCAACTCTTCAATGATTTCTTTTGCTGAACGTTGGTACTTTTCTTGCTCTTGCTGACACGCCAGCATCGCTGCTTCAACTTCCTGCACACTACGATTCTTTTGTGAAAGCAAGCCGATCAGTTCCGTTTTTTCTTCATTTAAAAGTGTGACCCGCTCTGTGACTTCCTCTAAAGTTTCTTGGTATTCGGCAGAGCTTTTTTGCGTATGCTTTGAACGTTCATCCAAGACTTCTTTTTGCCCTTCGGCTTGCTTCAGTCCTTCGGTGACCTCTAAAAGCTGCTGATTCAAACGCTCCAACGTTTCATCAAAAGCAGTACGTTGTTGCCGCAAAGAATGTAGCGACAGTTCCCCTTGGTTGATCTTTTCGGAAATCTGCGCCAGTTCTTGGTTAAAGGTACTCAGTTGAGCTTTGGCTGTCTCCCACGCTTCTTTTGCTTTCGTGATCTCTAAGACCGCATAGGCCACATCGACCGTCGTCAATTTTTCTTTTAACGCTAAAAAGCGGTTGGCTGCATCACTTTGGGCTGCCAGAGGCACCAACTGATCTTCTAGTTCATAAATGATATCTTGTAGACGGCTTAAATTGTCTTCAGTTTCAAACAATTTTTGCTCGGCTTTCTTTTTCCGCTGTTTGTATTTCAATACCCCCGCCGCTTCTTCAAAAATCCCACGACGGTCTTCTGGTTTGCTGCTGAAAATTGCTTCTACCTTGCCTTGGGAAATGATCGAAAATGATTCTTTCCCCAACCCAGAGTCCATAAATAACTCTTGGATATCCTTTAAGCGGCAAGCTTGTTTATTTAAGAAAAAGTCGCTTTCGCCGGTTCTTCTCAAGCGGCGAGTCACGCTGATCTCACTGTAATCCATCGGCAAGTAATGATCGCTATTGTCTAAAACGATCGTCACTTCCGCTATATTTAGCGCTCTGCGGGTGTCAGAACCTGCAAAAATAACATCAGGCATTTTGCCACCACGTAGATTTTTGGCAGATTGTTCTCCTAAAACCCAACGAATCGCTTCGGTAATATTGCTCTTGCCGCTGCCATTTGGTCCGACGACTGCAGTCACTCGATGTTCGAAATCAATGACTGTGCGGTCGGCAAAGGATTTAAAGCCGGCAATCTCTATTCGTTTTAAATACACTCCGCCAGTCCTCTCTTACTGTTCAAGATCCGCCAAGGCATTCGCAGCGGCGTCCTGTTCTGATAATTTCTTCGATTTTCCTTGTCCTTTTCCGATCAAGGTATCATCGCAATAGACTTCCGTCCAAAAAATCCGTTCATGGGCGGGGCCTGCTTCTTTGATCAAACGATAATTGATGGAAACATCGCCGCCACGCTGCAAGACTTCTTGCAAGCGGGTCTTGTGATCCATCTCATGGGAAAAAGCACCTGCTTTTACTTTTGGAAAGACAACTTTCGTCAAAAAGCCGCTGACACTTTCAAGTCCTTGGTCCAAGTATAACGCACCTAAAAAGGCTTCAAATAGATCACAAAGCAAAGAAGGTCGTTTACGACCGCCAGAGTTTTCTTCCCCTTTGCCTAGACGAATGTATTCATCGAATCGGCAATCTTTGGCAAACATGGATAAACTGTCTTCGCGAACGATTGCCGCCCGTAGCTTCGTCAGCTTACCTTCGGGCAGATCTGGCAATTCACGATACAAATACCGTGAAACGATCAACTCTAAGACAGCATCGCCCAAAAACTCTAAACGTTCGTTATCTGACAAGTGCAAGTTGCGGTGCTCATTCACATAAGATGAATGCGTAAACGCTTGTTCAAGCAGATCTACATCATGGAACACAATATCAAACTTTTCTTTTAGTTCTTTCGTTAATTGTGTATTCATTTGTCACATTCCTTCATTAGTTTATCGACACTTCCCTATTATACTGGTTTTTGCCGAATTATGAAATGTTTCCTCCAAATTCTTGGAAAGACTGTAATAAAATTTTATTTACTTAATCTTCTCCTGTATAAAAAAGCCTGTTTTCCTCAGATACTCGCAAAAAAACAGAAAAAAAAGACGTCCTGGAAAGGACGTCTTTTCATCGATCATTGATTAACGAGATTCAGCTGTAACTGAGACTGTTGCCCATGTGTTATGGTCTGCATCGTAGGCCCATGTAAAGTCTTTCACGCGGTTTGAAATTGGTAAAACTTCATTACGATAAAGTGTTGGGATTACAAATGCTTCATCAGCAGCATATTCTTGCCATGCATCAAATGCTTCTTTACGTTTTGTTTCGTCAAATGAATCTTTTGAATCAATTGCTTCTAAAAGCTTCGTGTTTTCTTCAGATTCAAAACGAGTGTAGTTGAATGCTGAGTTTGGTCCGTAAAGGCCAGTTGGAGAAGGATCTGATCCAGTTCCCCAAGCTCCTTGGAAGACATCAACTTCAGGATCATCATTTTTCAGCTTGTCATAGAATGCTTGGAAATCGATCAAGCGACCTGTTGTGTATTGTACATCAAGTCCGATTTCATTCCATTGTTGGATGTAGTAATCTGCTAATGGTTGAGCAGTTTCGCCACCTGACATTGAAGCAAAGTTGATGGTTAATTTCTCACCATTTTTGTCTTCACGCATGCCATCGCCATCGACATCTTTGTAGCCCGCATCATCAAGTAATTGATTTGCTTTGTCGATGTTCAATGTGTAGCCTTCTACTTCCGTATTGTGTAATGTACCAAATACTGGTGGGATTAATGTCGTTGCATTTGTACGTAAACCATTGTAGAAACGGCTTCCGACAGCATCATTATCTAATGCATAGCCCATTGCTTGACGCAATGATTTATCTGCCATTTTTGATTCAGGATCGTAATTAACTTTTCCTTCTTCATCATTCCAAGTTCCCATTTTGAAGCCGATATAAGTATAGGCTTGTTCAGGACGACCTAAGATTTGGTAACCATCAGTATCTTTGTAGGTTGGGTACGTATCTGTTGGCATTGACAATGCAATATCATATTGTTTCGCATTCAAAGCTTCTACGATTGAAGAAGTTGGAACAGCTTTAAATGATAATTTATCCATTTTAGGAGCGCCGCCATAGTAGTACTCATTTGGTACATACTCAACAGATTCTCCTGCAACAATATTTGACATTACATATGGACCAAAGACGATTGGTGTTTTACGAACAGGATCGCTTGATTCCATGTCTTTGACTTCAATTCCTTCAAAGGCGTGTTTTGGTAATGCTGAAGACCAAATACCGCCACCTGCTTGCATCATACCAGGATGAACTTCTTTGTATTGAATTTTAACAACTTTGTCACTTTCTTTGGTGATACCAGAAATTGTATCAGATTTGCCATCATGATAATCTTCCATACCAACAATGTTAGTAAAGTTATTATCGTAACGGATACCTGTATAATCTTTATGACCGATTACTTCATAAGAGAAGATCACGTCATCTGCCGTTACATCTTCACCGTCAGACCATTTCAAGTTGTCCCGCAATGTGATTGTTGCTGTGTTGTTCTCTTCGTCTAATTCAAGATTAGCCGCACCACCATCAACGATTCGGAAATCGGCGTCTGTTAAGAACAAACTTTCATTACTTGGTTGCATAAATTGGAAATCATAGTTATCTTGATAAAATTCTGTTTGGAACAACCCTTGGAACTGCGTATCCATCACTACTGCAACGTCCAATGTTCCGCCTTCGATTGCATCCTCGTCATTGTTGACTTCTGTTGGCATTGAGCTGATATCTTCTGTTTCTGTCGCTGCATTGCCGCCACCAGAAGAATCAGTTCCGCCGCCGTTGCTGCCACAAGCTGCCAATGCTAACACTGACAAAAGAGTGACCATACCAAAAATATTTTTCTTCATCCTGTATCCTCCTTGTTTATCCTAGTCGTTGACGCGCATCCGCTGAACGCTTAAATGCTTGACCAACGTAATTGATACTCAACATCAAGACTAAAATTAGAATTGATGCGGGTAACCAGATCCACTGTCTGTTGACCAGCACATCACCGCTGCTGGCATATCCGATCAGTGTTCCCAAACTTGGAACATTGGTCGGCAGACCAAAACCTAAGAATGTTAGTGTCGTTTCAATACCGATATTCGCTGCAAAGTTCATTGTTAAGTTGGTGATGATCAATGAGCTAAGGTTCGGCATGATTTCGCGGAACATGATGACAAAGTCATTGGTTCCGAGGGTTTTCGATGCACTAACATAGTCGCGACGGCCTTCTGAAAGGGTCTTACTTCGGAAGAGCCTTGCTTTTCCGACCCAGTAAAAGGCACTCATGACCCATATAAAGGTCCAAACGTTATAACGAGGTACGATCGATACGATAACGATAATGATCAGCATGATCGGTAAAATCATAACGAAGTCAACGATACGCATCAAAATATTATCAATGATGCCGCCGTAGTAACCTGAGATGATCCCTAGTCCGACCCCAACGATCGACGTAATGATCGTGATTGAAAAACCAATCAAGATTGAGTTACGCGCACCGATGATCAATTGTCCCCAAACATCACGGCCACCTTCATCCGCCCCTAAAAGGTAGGTGCCGCCGTTTGGCGAAATCGCGCCGGGTACAGCGTATTTATCAAGGATGCTGACACGCATCACTTGTGATTGGTCGATAACTGCTGAGCCGATAAACACGAACAATAAAACTGCGACTAACAACACTAGTGAAAAGATCGCCATTTTATCTTTTAAGAATTCGCGAAAAATCATTTTTAATCCCATAGGCGGGATGCTCTCTTGTTTTAGTACTTTTTCTTTCTTTTCAGACACATTTATCCCCTCCTATTACTGGATTCTGATTCTTGGATCGACAATACTCATGATGATATCTGATAGCAGCGTACCGATCAAGGTCGCTAGTCCTAAGATCAATGTCAGTGAAGTGATCACGGCATAGTCCCGTTGGACGATACTATCGATAAACAGTTTTCCGACACCTGGGTAAGCGAAGATTTTCTCAATGACCACAGAACCTGCGATCAATGATGTGATCTCGTAGCCCATTTGTGATGCGATCGGCAACGATGCATTACGGAAAACGTGACGTGAGAAGACTTTATTCGTTGGTACCCCTTTTGAACGAGCGGTACGAACGAAATCCAATGATTTCGAATCAATGACTTCACTTCGCAAGTATTGGATCGTCACTGCTGTTCCTAATAATGCAGAAGTAATCGCCGGTAATAGTAGGTGATACAAGCGACTCCAAAACTCAGCCATGCCGCTGACCCCCGGTGCAACGGAACCACCCGTTGGGAACCAAGCCAATCGATAACCGAAGATGAACAATGCGATCAACGCAAAGATAAACAACGGTACGGCGAAACTGAAGAAGTTGTAAACAACGACGACTTTATCAAGCAATGAATTTTGGTAACGTCCTGCCCACATCCCTAAAGGAATGGCAATCACGTAAGTCAAAATGACCGTCAATAAAGATAACCACAATGTATTGCTGATACGTCCTGCTAATAACGTTGAAACAGGTAATTTAAAGATGAAACTTTGCCCAAAGTCCCCTTTTAAGGCATTTCCGATCCAACGGAAATACTGGGTATACCATGGGTCATTCAAACCAGCGGCTTCACGCATCCGCTCAATAACAGCTGGATCTTGGTTTGGATTGATCAAACCAGTAAATGGATCCCCAGGCATTGCTTGTGCGATCAAGAAAATCAAGATACTCAAAATAATGACTTGCGGGATCATCAACAACAAACGACGTAGAATTGTTTTCCACATTATTCAGCACCCCCGTTTTTCAATGCGACTTGGTGCGACTCGGTGATTTTACGCAAGTCATACACTCTGCCAGATTCGTCGTAGTAATCTTTTTGATGGGTCACATATTCCAACTCGACCTTGCGGCGGTTTTCTTTGTGAGCATCGCGATTTTTTACGTCGATTTGAGGAATCGCTGATAATAAACGTTTTGTATAGATGTGACGCGGGTCTTGATAGATGTCTTCCCGTGTCCCGATCTCAACGAAGCGGCCTTTGTACATGATGGCGATATTGTCACACATGTGTTTTACGACCCCTAAGTCATGAGAGATAAATAAGAAACTTAAGCCAAATTCTTGCTGGATCCGTTTCATAAAGTTCAGCACCTGCGCTTGCACGGATAAGTCAAGGGCTGAAACCGGCTCATCGGCGACGATCAGTTTTGGATTGGATGCTACCGCGCGGGCAACCCCTAACCGCTGACGTTGGCCACCAGAGAACTCGTGAGGATATTTGTATAGGGCATCTTCTGGCATCCCAACGATATCCAGAAGGCTTTTCACTCGTTTTTTCTCTTCTTGATCGCTTAAGCGTTCAAAGTTGCGTAATGGTTCGGCGATAATGTCGACCACGCGTTTTTTAGGATTCAAGCTGGACATTGAATCTTGGAAAATCATTTGGACATCTTTGTTGTAGTTCATTTTTTTGCGGACGGAACGTTTGGTCACGTCTTGCCCATCATAAATGATTTCGCCACTGGTGATTTTTTCTAACCCAACGATGGCTTTCCCCGTCGTGGATTTACCAGAACCAGACTCACCAACCAATCCGTAGGTTTTTCCTTTTTCTATGATGAAGTCCACACCGTCAACGGCATACACATGATCCGTGACGCGGTTGAAAAATCCGCTGCGAATAGGATAGTGGACTTTCAGATCTTTAATTGTAATTAATTCTGTCATCTACACTTCTCCTTCTTCGTCTCTAAAATGAAAATGCTTGTAGCATGTGCAACGGACCAAATGATCAGGTGCTACTTCATGCAAGACTGGGTTTGCTTCGTGGTCGCTTTCAGGAATCCAAGGAATCCGTGCGGCAAACCGACAACCCGTCCGTGGCATATTTTTCAATGAAGGAACTACGCCTTCGATCACGTGCAGTTCACTGTCTTGTGAATTTTCTTGAGGGATCGAGTTAAGCAATGAGCGGGTGTATGGATGTTTCGGATTGGCAAACAACTCTTCGGCTGTTGCGACTTCCACAAACTGCCCCCCGTACATCACGGCTACTCGGTCGGCCATCTCTGCTACGACACCTAAATCGTGGGTGATCAAAATGATCCCCGTCTGTGTTTCTTCTTGCAAATCTTTTAGTAGATCAAGGATCTGTGCTTGGATCGTCACGTCCAACGCGGTCGTTGGTTCATCGGCAATAATGATTGGTGGTTTGCAAGCAATCGCGATCGCAATGATGACCCGCTGACGCATCCCACCAGACAATTCATGAGGGTATTGACGTCCTACTCGCGGCGGATTGGGAATCCCCACTTGTTCTAATAATTCTAATGCTCGTGCTTGACGCTGTTCGGCGGTCATATCCGTATGGTAGGATAACCCTTCTTTGATTTGATCTTCGATCCGCATCAAAGGATTCAGTGCAGACAATGGATCTTGGAAAATCATCCCAATATCATTTCCGCGAATTTTGTTGTACAGCGTTTCGTTTAAGTTTGACAAGTTTAAATCTTTATATAAGATTTCTCCGGTGATTTTCGTGTTGTTTGGGTCATGCAGCCCCATGATCGTTGTAGCTAACGTACTCTTGCCGCAACCAGATTCTCCTACGATCGCTAAGATCTCATTGCGATCCAGTGTAAAAGAAATACCATCTACTGCGTCATAGTAATCGTCTTTAATACGAAAACCTGTGTGAAGGTTTTGAACATCTAGTAATTGATTATCTCTGGACAATCGAATACCCCTCTCTACTTTCTAAGATGTCTTGCAATTTAATGTAAAAAAAGAAGGAACATGCATTTCATTTCCAAAAGCTTTCTTAACATTGTATAATATATTCTTAATAATTATATAGAAATGCCACCAATAATGCAAGTCCCAGAAAAGTTAATACACTGAATTTTCAGAAAATTTACATTACGCTTTCAACGCCGTCATGTCAGGTTTAACGATCGTTTTTTAGATTTTGATTTTAAAGAAAAGCCGCCCAAATCACAGCGGATCAATTATGAGAAAGAAAGAGCTAAGTCATCTAGGACTTAGCTCTTATGTCTGTCTTAAGCAAGATGGCTTGAAATATAATCAACCGCTCCACCGACTGTTTCGATCTGCTCGGCATCTTCATCAGAAATCTCGGTACCAAATTCATCTTCTAGTTCAAGGACGAATTCCATCACACTGATCGAATCAGCGTTCAAGTCGTCTTTAATGCTCATCGTATCCGTTACGTTCTCTGCGTCAATTTCAAAATGATTGGCGATCACGACCGCAACTTTCTTGAATACTTCATCTCGTGTCAACTGGCTTCACCTCCACGCGTTTGCACAAAACATAGAATGGCTAACAAACATTGTACTGCTTTCTATGCTTTTTGTCTAGATATTTTTGCAATTTCATTACAATCATTGCATTATGATTGCGTTTCGTCTTTGTCAGTCGGCATTTCTTCAAAATGGGCGACCAATTGTGCCACGACATCTGTCGCTAACATCGTATGGATCTGCTTGATGGTGTACGCCACCGCTTCTGGTCCTGTCGCACCATGGGTTTTGATGACTGGGGCTTTCAATCCAAACAATACGGCACCGCCGTGTTTCGCATAATCCATTTCATTTTTCACTTTCCGCAACGCATCTTTTAATAATAATGCGCCTAATTTCCCTTTGGCACCAGAATCGAGAATCGATTGTTTCAACAGCGCCATCAAATTCAAGGCGGTTCCTTCGATCGATTTCAAAACAGCATTTCCAGTAAAGCCATCTGTCACGACGACGTCAGCTGCACCATCCAATAATTCCCGAGCCTCGACATTGCCGATAAAGTGGATCGTCGGGTCTTGCGAAAGCAGTTCAAAGGCTTTTTTCGTTAATTCACTGCCTTTGGTTTCTTCCGTTCCGTTATTTAACAAGCCGACCCGTGGTCGATTGATCCCGCGAACTTTTTGGGCATAAAAGGACCCTAAAACGGCATAGTTTGCCAAATGTTCTGGTTTATTGTCGGCATTGGCACCTAGATCCAGCATGTCAAAGCCAGCATCTTTGCCGATCACTGGCATCGTGGACATCAATCCGGGACGGTCGATCCCTTTGATCCGACCGACAATAAACAAACCAGCCGCTAATAAGGCCCCAGTATTTCCAGCTGAAAAAATCGCATCTGCCTCACCATTTTTGACCGCTTGTGCTGCCAAGACCATTGAGGCGGTTTTTTTTCGTCTGATCGCTTTGACAGGTTCATCATCACTATTGATTTTTTCATCCGTGTGGATAATGGTGACATTTTTACCATCCGTCATGTATTTTTTGATTTCATTTTCTTTTCCGTAAAGGAGGAATTCAATCTCTGGAAAGTCTTTTTTTGCCAGCATGACTCCTTCTACGATCGCTTTTGGGGCGTTGTCTCCGCCCATTGCATCAACAGCAATCCGCATCTCGCTGCCACTCCCTTCATTTTCCCAATCAGTATAGCATATTCTTTAATCAAAAAATTGTTTGTCTGCTTTTTTTGCTGCTAAATAATTCGCCAATGCCGAAAATTCTGGCAACAGCTGCCAGCCATTTTTTTGCCAAAGCTGGGCAGCTTCGACTTGTGCCACTTCTAGAATATGGGCATCTGCGACCAAATCGGCAGCCGCAAACTCTGGCAAGCCCGATTGTCGATTGCCGAAGACTTCTCCTGGTCCTCGCAACTGCAAATCTTTTTCGCTGACTACAAAGCCGTTGGTGGTTTCTGTCATGATCTTCATTCGCTCGACCCCTGTCTCATTCTTCGGGTTTGCGATCAATATACAGTAAGAAGCATCAGCACCGCGCCCTACCCGTCCACGCAATTGATGAAGCTGGGCTAACCCGAAGCGATCGGCGTCAATGATCAGCATCACTGTCGCATTGGGGACATTGACCCCTACTTCGATGACCGTCGTGGAAACCAAGATCTGCAGTTGATTTTCTTTGAAAGCTTCCATAATGCTGTCTTTTTCTTGATTCTTCATTTTCCCATGCAGCATTCCCACTTGATAAGTAGGAGAAAAGTAACTTTGCAGCTGCTCATAAATCTCCGTGGCATTCTTGACATCCAGCATTTCGGATTCTTCGATCAAAGGACAGATGACATACATCTGATGCCCTCGTGCCAATTCTTTTTGCGCCCACTCTAAGATCGATTCAAACTGCGGCGGACGGACCCAGCGAGTCTCTACAGGAATCCGTCCTGCTGGCATTTCATCGATCACCGAAACATCCATTTCGCCATAAGCCGTGATCGCTAACGTACGAGGGATTGGTGTGGCGGTCATAAAGAGCACATCAGGCAGATAGCCTTTTTCCCGTAAGACTTTTCGCTGATTGACCCCAAAACGGTGTTGTTCATCGGTGATGACTAAGCCAAGATGTGCAAAGTCTACGCCTTCTTGAATCAGCGCATGGGTCCCAACGATGATGTCGATCTCCCCGGCTGCTAATTGTTCTAAGATGACTCGCCGTTCTTTTGGTTTGGTCGAGCCTGTCAAAAGAGCGGTGGTCACTTCTAAGGGGTCAAAGAGCTGATTCAAGCTTTCTAGGTGCTGCTGAGCCAAAATCTCAGTCGGCACCATCAGTGCGCCCTGAAAGCCAGCCGTCATCGTGGCATAAAGGGCGATCGCCGCCACGACTGTTTTTCCGCTTCCTACGTCTCCTTGCAAGAGTCGCTGCATGTGCTGCGGACTTTTCAGGTCATGGCAGATTTCATTGGTCACGCGCTTTTGCGCATTCGTCAATTCAAAGGGCAGTTTACGAGTAAACTCTTTCAAGCGTTGCACATCATAATCGATCGCCAAGCCGTTTTTCTCGGCTTTTTCGCTTTTCTTCAGTCCTTGGATCTGCATTTGGAACAAAAAGAACTCTTCAAAAATCACCCGCCGCTTCGCTTGATGGCTCTCTTGGGGATCTTTAGGAAAGTGCATCGCAAACATCGCGGATTTTCGATCCAACAAGCGATATTTTTCGATCAATGACAAAGGCAAGATCTCTGTGATCTGATCACCAAAATCAAGGAATGCCTGTTTGATCAGTTCGATCAACACACTTTGACGCACGGCTTTATTGACATGATAAATGGGGGCAAAGTCTTCTGCGCTCTTGCTGCCGAGAATTTTCATCCCCGTCAGTCCTTTGCGTTTGGCGTCCCATTTGCCATAGACGGCGATCTCTTCTGAGACCTCTACTTTATCCTTCAAATAAGGCTGATTGAAAAAGGAGACATTAAAGACATCGTGGTCTTGCATCATGCGAAATTGCAACCGACTTTTCTTATAGCCAAAGCGATTGACGACCGGCGGGGAAACGACGATCCCCTTGATCGTTACTTTTTCTTGGTCTTGAATCTCCGCTAATTGCCGTTCTTGAATGTCTTCATAACGAAACGGATAATACTTCAGCAGGTCTTCAATGGTTTCGATCCCTAAACTCGCCAAGTCTTGGGCGCGTTTTTCTCCGACACCCTTTAATACCGTAAGTGGCTGATTCAGCATAGGTACCCTCCTTTTCCAAAGTGATTTTGTTTATTGCAGAGATTCCTGCATTCATAGAAAAAGACGGAGCCAAAAATCATCTACGATTTTTGCCCCCGCCGCCTAATTTGTTTATTCTGCTGAGAAAAGATACGGATAAACTGGCTGATCGCCTTGATGGATCTCTACTTCGATCTCAGGATGCAGTTCAACGATCGCTTCTTCGATTTTCGCTGCTTCTTTGGCTTTGCCTTCTTCACCGATAATGATGGTGACGATCTCAGTATCTTCTGTGATCATTTTTTCTAAGGTAGTCATGGAAGCAGAGAAACGATCAGGAACAGAAACAACGATTTTGCCGTCGACCATTCCTAAGAAGTCGCCTTCTGTAATTTCGATGCCATCAATTGATGTATTACGGATCGCATGAGTCACTGATCCGCTGACAACACTTGCTAAGACATCGGTCATAGCTTGCTGATTTTCAGCTAGTGTGGATTGCTCGTGGAATGCCAGCATCGCTGTCATCCCTTGTGAGATCGTCCGTGTTTCAACAACCGCTACTGGAATCTCGGAAACTTCCGCTGCTTGCTGTGCAGCCATAAAGATGTTTTTGTTATTTGGTAGAACGATCACTTGGTCGGCATTAACTTCATTGATCGCCAACAAAATGTCTTCCGTACTTGGGTTCATCGTTTGGCCGCCACTGATGACATATGAAGCACCCAGGCTAGTGAACAATTCTTTCAAGCCTTCGCCAGCCGCGATCGCGATGATCGCAAATGGTGTCCGTGGACGTTTCACTGGTTCAGGTTTTGCACCTTGCTGGTCGTGTTCCAAAATCGTTTCATGCTGAAGACGCATGTTGTCAACTTTGATTTTCACCAATGAGCCGAATTTTTGACCATAATTCATGACTTCGCCAGGATGTTCCGTATGGACATGGACTTTGATGATCTCATCGTCGTTGACCACTAATAAGGAATCCCCTAACTCATTTAAGTAATTACGGAATGTTTCATAATCAAATTCACTATCTACAGTCGGACCTTCACCGATCTTCACCATGATTTCTGTACAGTAACCAAAGGTGATATCTTCTGTCGCTAAGTGTCCTTGAACGCTGCGATGATGTTCGGCATTGACCATTTCGTCCATAGCCGCTGGGGAAGGTTCGAAGATTTCATCGGCTGGGTATTCACCCGTCAACGCATTTAAGAAGCCTTCATAAATGAACAACAATCCTTGACCGCCGCTATCTACCACGCCGACTTCTTTTAAGACGGGCAATAGATCTGGGGTTTTCGCCAATGAACGTTTTGCACCGTGAACCACGGCTTTCATCACTTCGATACAATCATCGGTAGTTTGTGCTTTTTTCTCGCCATATTCAGCTGCGATGCGTGCCACAGTCAAGATGGTTCCTTCCACAGGTTTCATGACTGCTTTATAGGCGGTTTCTACTCCATGAGTAAAGGCTTGAGCCAATTCTGGTGCAGTGAGTGTTTCTGCGGTCGGGATAGCTTTAGAAAAACCGCGGAATAATTGAGATAAAATGACGCCAGAATTCCCACGTGCGCCCATCAATAGTCCTTTTGAAAGTGTAGCGGCAAGATCGCCGACGTTTTCTGAAGTCGCATCTGCGACCGCTTTTGCTCCACTGGTCATGGATAGATTCATGTTTGTCCCAGTGTCTCCATCTGGAACAGGAAACACATTCAATGAGTTGACAAACTCTGCATTAACTTGTAGACGAGCCGCGCCTGCCTGCACCATTTCTTGAAACTGACTTGCGCTGATATTCGTTACCTTCACTTAGATAGTCCTCCTTAAAATCATCCGCCATGAACGGATCCCTTGCCTAATCTGGCAGTACACGTACGCCTTGAACAAATACATTTACCGAGTTCGCAGATACACCTAGCATCGTTTCTAAGTTGTATTTCACTTTTTCCTGCACGTTGCGGGAAACTTCGGAAATCTTTGTTCCATAGCTGACGATCGTGTATACATCCACTGCAATGCCGTTTTCTTCTTGGCGGACAACGACACCGCGAGAATAATTTTCTTTTCGTAAAATTTCATTGATGTTATCTTTGATTTGTTTCTTGCTAGCCATACCAACAATGCCGAACACATCTGTTGCTGCGCCTCCGACCACTGTTGCAATGACTTCATTGCTGATTTCAATAATACCTGATGAGGTTTGAATTTTTACAGCCATTTTATAGCCTCCTTCAATGGGCATGACCCATCTTTCTTCTTACATATTTTATCATAGCTGTACCGCAAATAAAAGGATGAGACATATGAAAAGGGGCTTTCTGACCAAACGTCTTGCATTTCGACCTTGTTTAATTTACAATGTTTACCGGGAAAAGTCAATGTTTCTTGAAAATTACTCTTGCTTTTTTCACCTTTCTGTGATAAATTCAGATGGTATGAGCTGAAATAGCGCTCCAACATCAAGGCAAAGGAGGAAATAACCACATGGCTAAAGTTTGTTACTTTACTGGACGTAAAACTACAAGTGGAAACAATCGTTCTCACGCAATGAATGCGACAAAACGTACTGTGAAACCTAACTTGCAAAAAGTTCGCGTTATGATTGACGGAAAACCTAAAAAAGTTTGGGTGTCAACTCGTGCTTTGAAATCTGGAAAAGTTGAGCGCGTATAATTAGACCTTTTCGGCCGTTCGTTTTGAACGGCTTTTTTTGTGCCCTTTTTTCTTTGGTGCGCTTTCACTTAGGTTTTCATTAAAGAAAACAGGTCTTTGTTTTTTTAATCGATTCACCTGTGGTAAACTAAGAAAAAATTGATAAAGAACAGGTGACTTCTTGTGACGAAAATAAAAACATTTGCCAAACAACATTGGCCTTATATGCTTGCTAGTTTCTTCTTGCCGTTTCTTATCATGGCAGTGATCTATTTGACCATCGGCATCTACCCTGGCAGCAGCCGCAGTGTCTTAGCCAGTGATGCCTTTTCGCAATTCTCAAACTTTCATGCCAGCTTTCGCAATATGCTCTTAGGCAAGCAAAGTATCTTTTATACATGGAATGCCTCTTTAGGCTTGAATTATCTGGCACTGATCTCCTATTACTTAGGCGGGATCTTCACTCCTCTGGTCTTGTTTTTCCCAAATCAGCTGATGCCAGATGCGTTGTACTTCTTGACCTTGATCAAGATCGGCAGTGCGGGCTTGGCGTTTTGGTTTTATGCCAGCCAAACCTTTAAGATCCAACGTTGGCAGCATGTGACCTTAGCCGTCTGTTATGCCTTGATGTCCTTCATCACCGCCCATTCGGAACTGATCATGTGGCTTGATGCCATGATCTATCTACCGCTAGTGATTTTAGGTATTGACCGTTTAGTGAAAAAGAAAAAACCAGTCGTGTTATTTATCAGTTATCTGCTGTTATTTTTATCCAGTTTTTACATGGGCTTTATGATCGGTCTCTTTTCCGTGATGTATTTCTTGGTTCAGTTGGGGCGCAACTGGAAGCAAGCTCGGGGGGCGATCATTCCTTACGGCATCACCTCCTTGTTAGCTGGCGGCGCCTCAATGGTGATCATCTTACCTGCCTTATTGGATTTGCGCTCAAACGGGGAAGAATTAACAACGATTTCTTCCTTTAAAACCGAAGCCACCGATGTCTTTGACCTCGTGATGAAAAACATGATCGGTGTTTACGATACGACAAAATACGGCTCCATTCCCTTCATCTATATCGGCTTATTGCCGTTGCTGTTGTGTATTTTATATTTTGTTTCGAAGAAAATCCGCTTGAAAGATAAATTCTTATACGCTGGCATGTTTGCTGTTTTGATCGCCAGTTTTTATATCGTGCCGATGAATCTTTTTTGGCACGGGATGCATGCCCCAAATATGTTCCTTTTCCGCTATGCCTATTTGTTCTCCTTCTTAGTGATCATGCTGGCGGGATACGGATGGGAGCAACTGCAGCAAAAAGATCGCGGATTGTTTCTCATTATTGGTCTTTCTACGATCGTGGTATTTGCCCTCTCCTACGCATTGAAAGGAGCCGGAACCTATGAATATGTTTCCGCTACTTCCTTTGCGCTAACGATCGTATTCTTTGTTCTTTACTTGTTATGTATTGGGTTCGGGCAATTAGGTCTTTTAACACAAAAACGAGTGACGATCTTGATGCTGATCTTCGTCTGCGGAGAAATGGCCGTCAATACGAGCGGCATGGTTCGCGGAATTTTGAATGATTGGAACTATGCTTCTCGCAGTTTGTATACAGAACCTTATCCGGACATCAAAAAACTAGTCACTCAAGCCAACGAAGACAATGATACCTTTTTTCGATTAGAAAACCTTGATCCTGTTTCTTCCAACGATAGTATCAATTATGGTTACAGCGGGGTCAGCATGTTTTCTTCAATTCGTAACCGCAATTCCTCAAGCTACTTGGATAAGCTGGGCTTTCGGTCTCGCGGCACCAATTTAAATATCCGCTATCCGAATAATACCTTGCTGATGGATGCTTTTACAGGAATCAAATACAATATCTCCAAGCCAAATCTCACCAAATACGGCTTTCAACGAGTCGGAGAATCTGGTGAATACAAGCTCTATGAAAATCAAAATGCGTTACCTCTAGGTTTCTTGGCTGAACCGACCATCGAATCGATTGAACAGCCGCAAAACGACAACTTGACGAGCCAGAAAAATCTTTTCAATGGCTTGGCCGATTTAAATTTAGAGTATTTTGCCTTTCAGCCGATCACGGTGATCCATAGTAAAAATACAGATATCACCAATGACGGCATGTATATGAAATTTACTGAGCAAGAAAGCAATGTCGCAAAAGAAGTGACTTGGCAAGTGGAGGTTCCGGCGAACTCGCAAGCGTACTTGAGTCTCTTCCCTGCCAACTTCGGAGAATTGGAAAGCTCATCTGCCACCGTGACAGTCAACGGTCAGCAGCGAGAAACGCAAATCAGTATCAACGGTCAATACTACGACTTAGGACATTATGAGACCGATACGACGGTTCAAATCACCGTCAGCTTCTACGGAACGCCTGAAATCTCATTCCAAAACCCGCAAGTCGTGACCTTGGATACCAACGCCTACCAACAAGCAATTGATGCGATCCAAGAACGAGGGGTCGCTATGACTGTCGGCAAACGCAGTGCCAAAGCCGACATCACGACTGAAAAAGAGCAGCAGCTTGTAACAACCATCCCTTATGACAAGGGCTGGACTGCTACGCTTGACGGCAAAGAAGTCCCAATCACGGCCTTTCAAGATGGCTTTATCAGTGTGACGATCCCAAGTGGCACCCATCACTTGGAACTCTCCTTCTTACCGCAAGGCTTTGTTATCGGTGTTTGCTTGTTCTTTGGCTGCATCGCATTGTTTATCTTGTTTGCTTGGTTTTACCAGAAACAAGTAGCCAAAAAGCAAGTCTTGGACAACCAACGCCAACTCATGGATCAACCACCAGAAACCTAATCGAAAAAGAACCAACTCGTCCCTTTGAGGCGCTCCCCGTAAGTTAGAGCAAAAGCTGACTTATGGGTGTCTCTCAATGATCGGTGAGTTTGGTTCTTTTTTGTGCTCAGGTTCCGCAGTTGTTCGCTCTAGTGGTCTTAGCATCCATTACCCGCTAGATCCCCTTCGATTCGGGGAGCAATGCCTAGCCCGTTAGCCCTTAGAGCGTTTAGCGAAACATAAGATAACTGTTGGGTTCTTCCGCATTTTTCTTGATGGAGTGCAACGATCGCTCCCATAATTTAACCATTTTGGTTTGTTTTAAGACGCGAAAGATCGAAAGCCCTTGATCGATTTTCAACAGTCCTTTTTCTTGATCGCCATAAATATACCAGTACCATCCTTGATAGCAAAGAAGATGCGTACTGTTTAGCATGTCTCCGCGATCTGCCAATAATTCCTCTGCAATGGTCAACACCTCTTTTGCCCACTCCAGGCGGCGAAAATTGACAAACGTCGTAAAACAACTAAAAATCAAATCCATTTGAATTTCTCGCATCAAGGACAAACCTTGTTCTTTTTTTGTGCGAGAGATAGCGATCTGCAGTAAGTGATAGGAGGTTTCGACAGGAAATAAGAATTGAAAATAACGAAAAAGCAAAATCTCATAAACGCCCCAGTTGTCTACTTTCGTAAGGTAGGAAATGACGGGGCGAGTTTTGGTGCGTAGCTTTTCCATATAGTCACCAGAAGAGTGATTGAGTTTAGGACCTGAGAGATTGATTTCATGTATCTCCTTTGTGATCTCAAGGTACAGAAAAACAAAAGAATGCTGTTTGGAAGCGGCGATCAGTTCGCTACGCATTTCCTCCAGCCCTTCTTTGCTTCTCTGGGCGTGGGCGTTACTCAAATAAGCTTCTTTGTTGATCCCTAAAATTCGATCCAGTAAATCCATAAATTCGCTCGTCATATAGCTGGGAAAGCTCATCAGGTTGTCGTGCCCTTTTACGCCCTTTTGCTGCGCACGCAAATAATAAAACTCCTCCACTGTGACATGGATATTTTCTAATAAGCGTTCCAATCGATGAATACTGATACTTGAAGCACCTTGCTCAAATTTACTGATAAACGAGCGACTGTTTTGTTCATCCGCCACTTGAGCGATCGTATAGCCGCGCTCTTTGCGCAATTGTCGGTACAGTTTTCCTTCTTCCATAACCATCCTCCTCACAACGATCGGTCTACAAACGCCAAACCAATCCCACTTCACGAATGAAGCTCCGCAATTAAATTTTCCTGTTCTAGATTCAAGTTTAGATTCAAACCTATAAAATGTTGAGGAGCAAAATCTGCGGCACCTTATTTACATGCCACTCTTTTAACTGCTAATCACTCGTGACAGTAACCTCTGGTATGCTCCTGGTACATTTAAATTCCACTATAGTGGATTATTTTCTTCTCTTAGTATAAAGCATCCTATACTGATTTTACAACGTAGAACGTGAAAGGATGATTTCGATGAAAGAATATCAACAAAACAACGGCTATCGTGCCTTAGTCAACGCCGCCCTACTCAGCGGTATCGGCATGAGTTTATTTAATATCGTCTTTGTAGTTTATGCCAGTACTTTACCCTTTAATGCCCTTGCTGTTTCCTTAGCCTCCATGGCACTGCTGATCCCTGATCTCTTACGGATCCTGACCGGCTATCTAGCCGATCGTACCAAAAACAAAGTGCAATGGATGATCAGCAGTCGACTATTACAAGGAGTCCTTTTCGTGGCACTCGCTTTTTTGATCCAACTGCCGCCTAGTTTATGGTCTTTCTTCCTTTTGCTAGGCATCAACATTGTATCTGATTGTTTGGGCGCTTATTGTTCTGGGTTACAGCTGCCCTATGTTCGCCGTCTTGTGCCTGCTGATGCCTTAGACAGTGCCATGGGCTTTCAAATGGCGTGTCAAACCACCGTTCAAATCGTCTTTCAAGGCATCGGTGCTTGGGGGATCATTTTACTGAATAATAACTTTGCGGCTTTTGGTTTGATCAATGCCGTGACGTTTTTCTTAGCCGCGATCGTGATCTTCCTGAACCGCTCGCTCTTCTATGCGGTGCCAGGGAAAATCAATCAAGCAGCAACACCACTCTTTCAGAATTTCTCGGATACTTTTAAATTATTGACTGGTACGGCTTTTCTTAAAAAGATGATCCTCTTTGCCTTACTGATCAATACCTTAGCTGCTAGTACGAGCGGTCTACTAAATCTCCAGCTGTTGGATGACCTTGCGCTTTGGTTTGCCACTTATGGCAACACCGTTGCGATGGCAGGCATCGCTACTTCGATCGGTATGGTCGCTGGCGCCTTGTTTGCTGCCGACTGGTTCAAGAATACCGGTCTGGTTCGCTTGATTGCGTATACCTCTTTCGTTTTATGTCTGTTGACCTTGAATTTTCTCTTCCTGCATAACCGTTGGCTCATGATTGCGCTGCTCTTTGCTGAAGGCTATCTGATTGGAAAAATCAATCCTCGTTTTTCGGCACATCTGATTCGTGAGATTGATGAAGAACATCTCGCCATCAGCAGCGGGATCTTTTCCACCATTGTGATGCTAGGGGGACCTGTCGGACAAATGGTCTTTTTAGGCATCGGCAATCGCTATCACGTTGCTTGGAGCTGGCTGCTTTACTTGCTTTTCGCATTTTTGGTAGCCATCGCCGCCTTAGTCGCTGCCGGTACCTTGGAAAAAACACCCACCACTGCTGCGCCTAAAATCGCTGCGGAAAGGACTGAAGATTGGCAAGAAACCACCTCTGTTTTACCTGAGAAAAAATAAAAACACAAGCTTTCGCTATCTCTTGTTGTGTAAGAGCAGCGAAGCTTGTGTTTTTCCTTATTCATAAGCAACATGAACCAAATACAATCCTTCTGGATGAGCCGTGGGACCTGCCGCATTTCGGTCTTTTTGCGCAATGATTGCAGGAATGCTGTCAGGTGCGATCCGTCCATTGCCGATTTTCAGCAATGTGCCCACCATGATCCGGATCATCTTGTACAAAAATCCATCGCCGCGAAAGGTAAAAATCAACTCATCTCCAGCGTCATTGACCGCCATGGACGCCTCATGGATCGTCCGCGTCTTGTCATCGACTGAACTGCCCGTCGCACAAAAACTGGTAAAGTCATGGGTGCCTAAAAAATCTGGCAACGCCCGTTGGATTTTTTCCAAATCTAGCGGATACGGATAATAACTTGCATAATGACGGCGGAAAGGACTGCGGGGCTTCCCAATGTCTACCCGAAACTGGTAGGTTTTTTCAATGACTAAGTAGCGGGCATGGAAGGTATCGTCAACGATCTCCACCGATTTTACCGCAACATCTTCTGGCGTTTGGGTATCTAATCCAAAGCGCATTTTTTCCAGTGGACGCTTTTGAGGGAAATCGAAGTGGATCACTTGCCCTTGCGCATGGACCCCCGCATCGGTGCGGCCAGAGCCATGAATCTGGATCGGTTGCCCATTGTTCATCTTCGTTAATGTCTTTTCAATCTCTTCTTGAACCGTTCGTCCATTGGGTTGACGCTGAAATCCTTGAAAATTCGTACCATCATAAGCGATCGTCGCTTTATAGCGGACCATTGAATCACCTGTTTCTTTCTATTTTTTCAAAAAAAGGCCTATGAGAAAAGTCTGATCGATCGACAGGCCTTTTCGAACCAGCCGCTGGGATTGCCAGCAGTCTCGTTGCTTCGTTAAGAACCTTTCGTGGGTTGACTTCAATCATAGGTCTTCGTTTATCCTCTTAAGAACACTAATGCTACTGTAAAGAGCGCAAAAACGATGACAACCAATGTGTCCCGTTGGTGCCAGTGCAAAATACGATACTTGGTACGCCCTTCGCCGCCTTGATAGCCTCTGGCTTCCATAGCGGTAGCTAGATCTTCCGCACGGTTAAAGCTGCTGACAAATAAAGGAATCAATAAAGGAACGATCGCCTTCATCTTCTGCAACAGTCCCCCTTCGCCGAAATCGACCCCGCGGGCACGCTGAGCATTCATAATTTTTTCTGTTTCATCCATCAAGGTTGGCACAAAGCGCAACGCGATCGACAGCATCAGTGAGATTTCATGGACAGGGAAACGGATCGCTTTTAAAGGACGCAAAATGTATTCGATCGCATCTGAAAGCTCTAATGGAGGCGTCGTTAACGTCAACAAGGTCGACATGAAAATGATCAAAACAAAACGGCAAAAAATAAAAATCCCGTTTTGGACACCAAATTCTGTGATGTTAAAGATCCACCAAGACCAGTAGACGTCGCCGCCGGTAGTAAATAAAATCTGTAACGCCACAGTAAATAAAATCAGCCAAATCAAAGGACGCACGCCTCGAATAAAGAAGCCAAAATCGATTTTTGAAAAGGAGATACAAAAGAGCGTAAAAGCACCCGCTAATAAATAGCTTTGCCAATTATTCGCCAAAAAGATAATCGCGATAAAATAAAAACTAGCAATCAATTTGACTCGTGGATCTAAACGGTGGATCAAGGAGTCCCCTGGAATAAAACGACCGAAAATCAGTTTATTCATCATGGGCAGTCGCCCCCTTTGCTACTAAAACATCTGCCAGCTCATCAGCTGTTAGCGGCAACTGCTCAAATGCCAATCCTCTGGCTTGTAGTTGCTCCGCAAATGCGGTTGCTGTCGGTAC
Organism: Enterococcus sp. DIV1083b; assembly: GCF_051713705.1. NCBI lineage: Bacteria > Bacillati > Bacillota > Bacilli > Lactobacillales > Enterococcaceae > Enterococcus > Enterococcus sp. DIV1083b. The sequence goes on along the minus strand of NZ_JBIOQJ010000001.1, from coordinate 303,779 downwards.
CCCCAACTGCTTTTCTTGCAGCCAGGCAGTGTCTTGAAACACAACGGACGGCGTGCCTGCTTTGACGAGACGTCCCTTTTCTAACACATAGACATAATCAGCATAGTTCGCCACATCATCCATCAAGTGGGTCACTAAAATGATCGTCATGTTCTTTTCCCGATGCAGGCGATCAAACATTTCCATCATCTCTTTGCGTCCTTGTGGATCTAAGCCAGCTGTCGGCTCGTCTAAGACCAAAACTTCTGGTTCCATAGCCAAGACCCCAGCAATCGCTACACGGCGCATTTGGCCCCCTGAAAGGTCAAAGGGTGAACGTTCCAGAAAACTTTCATCTAAACCTACCAATTGAATGTATTCTTGGGCTAAACCTTTGGCTGCTTCTTCGGAGACCCCAAAGTTTTTCGGTCCAAAAGCGATATCTCTTGCAACGGTTTCTTCAAATAATTGGGATTCAGGAAATTGAAAAACGATCCCGACTTTTTTACGTAACGGTTTTAGATTTTTGTTATCTGTCTCGGGTTTGATGACTCGCTCACCGATCGTGACCGTGCCGGTCGTTGGTTTTAATAATGCATTCAAGTGCTGCAACAACGTAGATTTTCCGCTCCCTGTATGACCGACTAAGGCAGTATAAGAGCCTTCTTTGATCTCTAAATCAATATCGAACAAAACCCGTTGTTCAAACGGAGAATGCGGTTGGTAGGTGAATCCTACTTGTTCAAAACGGATGTCCATAGCCAATCCACCATCCCTTCTTCAGTTAAGTACGCTTGCGGTACCGTGACGCCCCGCTGTTTTAGTGCCGCCTTTAATTTTTCAGGAAATGGCAGATCTAAGCCTAGCTCAATCAGTTCTGGACCTGCAGAAAAAATCTCTGCGGGTGTCCCTTCGCGGACGAGCTCTCCTTGACGCATCACCAGCACCCGATTGGCATTGGCTGCTTCATCGATATCATGGGTGATCGAAAGCACGGTCAAATTGTTTTTCTCTTTGATTTTTTTGATCGTTGCGGTCACTTCTTCACGACCTTCTGGATCTAGCATACTAGTGGCTTCATCAAGAATGATGATATCTGGGCGCAATGCAACGACGCCCGCAATAGCTACCCGCTGTTTTTGACCACCAGAAAGACGCGCGGGTTCCCGGGTCGCAAACTCGCTCATCCGTACTTGTTCCAGAGCGTCTTTGACACGAACCAGCATTTCTTCACGTGGGATTCCTTGATTTTCCAAACCGAAAGCCACATCATCTTCCACCGTCGAACCAACGAATTGATTGTCAGGGTTTTGAAAGACCATACCGACCATTTTTCGAATATTCCAGATATTTTCTTCATTCAAAGGCAATCCGCCGACAGAAACACTGCCTTCTTGCGGCAAGATCAAGCCATTGATGGTTTTTGCTAAAGTTGATTTACCAGAGCCGTTATGGCCGATCAACGCCACCCATTCCCCTTTGTTGATGGAAAAGGATACGTTATTTAACGCGGCACGCTCTTCTTCGCTATAACGCACAGTAATAGCATTCAATTCAATGATTGGCTTCATGATAGACTCCTTCATTTGCGATTAATTCTTTCTAACACTACCAAAAAAGCGCACGTTTTTCAATGATTCACGCACGATTTGTCTCCAGATCTTTTTTTCACTTGCCATTACCTGTCTTGACAGGTAATCGAAAGTAAAAAAAAAGCACTTTATGATGAGTGCGTACACCTCGAAATACATCGAGGTGTAGGCGCTGAGCTAGACTCGGAAAGTTTCTTCCAACATCATAACACTCTTAGTAAACATCTATAAAGTGATGATAAGTGTGATTTTAAACAAGTTCTAGGATAACCATTGGTGCAGCATCTCCGCGTCTTGGTTCTGTTTTCAAGATACGAGTATATCCACCTTGGCGATCTGTGTAACGAGGAGCGATATCATTGAATAATTTTTGTAATGCTGATTCAATAACTACTTCTTCGTTTTCTTCACGTACACTTGCAACTTCATTACGAACGAATGCTGCTGCTTGACGACGTGCATGCAAATCACCACGTTTACCTAAAGTGATCATTTTTTCTGCAGTTGAACGAACTTCTTTCGCACGAGCTTCAGTCGTAACGATACGTTCGTTAATGAATAAATCAGTTGTCAAATCACGCAACATCGCTTTACGTTGGCTAGATGTGCGTCCTAGTTTACGATAACTCACGTGGTTTCCCTCCTTCACTTTCGAATGTTGTATCGGTCAGACGAACCGAACTAACGTAATCGAAAACGGTTTAATCGTCTTTACGTAGTCCTAAACCTAAATCATGTAATTTCACTTTGACCTCTTCAAGAGATTTACGGCCTAAGTTTCTTACTTTGATCATTTCTGGTTCAGATTTGTTTGTCAATTCTTGTACAGTATTGATTCCTGCACGTTTTAGACAGTTGTATGAACGAACAGATAAGTCTAATTCTTCGATCGTCATTTCCAACATTTTTTCTTTTTGTGTTTCTTCTTTTTCAACCATGATTTCAGCGTTTTTCGCTTCATCCGTTAGGTTAACAAAGATGTCTAAATGTTCAGTCATGATCTTCGCAGACAAACTCATTGCTTCCAATGGTTCGATTGAGCCATCAGTCCATATTTCCATCGTTAATTTGTCGAAATCATCCCGACGACCGACACGTGTGTTTTCTACTTGGTAGTTGACACGACGTACTGGTGTATAGATTGAATCGACTGGAAGAACGCCGATCGGCATGTCTTCTTTTTTGTTTTCGTCCGCTTGAACGTAGCCGCGGCCAGGTTTCACTGTTAAGCGAGCATGGAACGTAGCACCTTCAGAAACGGTACAGATATACATATCTTTGTTAAGGATTTCTACATCACTATCAACGATGATATCGCCAGCAGTTACTGTAGCAGGTCCTGAAATATCAATTTCAAGGGTCTTTTCTTCATCCCCGTACATTTTCAATGCAAGACCTTTAATATTCAAGATGATTTGAGCAACGTCTTCCCGAACACCCTTAACAGTTGAGAATTCGTGTAAAACTCCATCGATTTGAATATTGGTGATTGCCGCACCAGGTAAAGAAGATAATAAAATACGACGTAGGGAATTTCCTAGTGTAGTTCCGTAGCCTCTTTCAAGAGGTTCCACGATGAACTTGCCATAATCTTTGTCTTCATCAATCTTTGCGATTCTTGGTTTTTCGAATTCAATCATTCTTATCTATTACCCCTTTCAAAACGAAAAGTGTCTTGTTCAATGACGTATTTGTTACACTCAAAATGAGCAGCACTCATTAAACACGACGGCGTTTTGGAGGGCGGCATCCATTATGAGGGACTGGAGTCACGTCACGGATCGCACTCACTTCCAAACCTGCTGCTTGTAATGAACGAATTGCTGCTTCACGTCCAGAACCAGGTCCTTTAACTGTTACTTCAACAGTTCTTAATCCGTGTTCCATTGCTGCTTTGGTAGCTGTTTCTGCTGCCATTTGAGCGGCAAAAGGAGTAGATTTTTTGCTTCCTTTGAAACCTAATGAACCAGCTGATGACCATGCTAATGCATTACCATGAGTATCAGTGATCATTACGATTGTATTATTGAATGTTGAGTGAATATGTGCAATACCCGCTTCAATATTCTTTTTCACACGGCGTTTACGACTCACTTTTTTTGCTGCCATGAAGTTTTAACCTCCTTCACTTAGGAATTATTTTTTCTTGCCTGCGACTGTTTTAGACGGGCCTTTACGAGTACGTGCATTGTTTTTCGTGTTTTGTCCACGAACTGGCAATCCACGGCGATGACGGATTCCACGGTAAGAACCGATTTCCATCAATCGTTTGATGTTTAAGTTCACTTCACGACGAAGGTCACCTTCAACTTTTAATTTATCAACTTCCGCACGGATAGCATCTGTTTGTTCATTCGTTAAATCACGAACGCGAACTTCTTCAGACACGCCAGCGTCAGCTAAAATTTGTTTTGCAGTCGTGTTACCAATACCATAGATATAAGTAAGTGAAACGACCACACGTTTATCACGAGGAATATCTACTCCTGCAATACGAGCCATATTTGTTACACCTCCGATTATCCTTGACGTTGTTTATGTTTTGGATTTGCTGGGCAAATCACCATAACGCGTCCTTTACGACGAATTACTTTACAATGTTCGCACATTGGTTTTACTGATGGTCTTACTTTCATGATAATACCTCCTGTGGTTTTACGGAGTACAATTATTTAAAGCGATAAGTAATGCGGCCACGGTTCAGATCATACGGGGATAATTCCACCGTCACTTTGTCTCCAGGTAAAATACGAATGTAGTGCATCCGGATCTTACCAGAAACGGTCGCTAGAACTTGGTGTCCGTTTTCCAATTCTACTTTAAACATTGCATTCGGCAAAGTTTCGACGACTGTACCTTCGACTTCAATCATATCTTCTTTTGCCACGCACAGTACCTCCTTGTACTTGTGATTTTCACACGATAAAATGGCGGAAACTCGGTTCCCACCTGATATTCTCAAACTATGCTCCTACTTAATAAAAAGTAGAAGTCGGACTGACATATTCTATCATATCCTGTCAAAGATTTCAAGAGAAAGTTTTAAGCTGCAAGTTGGACTCGGGCAATCTATGATTAGTCAATGATCTTTTGAACATCTTCGAATACAGCGTCGATGTCGCGATCCCCATCAATCGATTGCAATAACCCTTTGTCTTTGTAATAAGTCAAAATTGGTTCACTGCTTTTGATATTGACAGCTAGACGATTTTTGACCGTCTCAGGCTTATCATCTTCACGCTGGTAGAAGTCATGACTTCCACAACGATCACATGTTCCTTCCTCTTTTGGAGGATTGAACAATTTATGATAAGTTGCCCCACAATTGCGGCACATGAAGCGGCCGGCTAAACGTTCTACAAGAACTTCTTCAGGAACATGAATATCAATAACGGCATCAAGTTTTTTGTTAAGGTCAGCTAGCATCTCATCTAACGCTTTTGCTTGATCCAATGTACGAGGAAAACCATCTAATAAGAAACCTTTCTCGGTATCAGGTTCAGCTAAACGTTCTTTAACGATCCCATTTGTAACCTCATCAGGAACTAATGCGCCTTGATCCATGTATGATTTTGCTTTAAGGCCTAGTTCTGTTTCGTTCGCCATCGCAGCCCGAAACATATCGCCTGTTGAAATATGAGGAAGACCGTATTCAGCAACGATACGTTCTGCCTGAGTACCTTTTCCAGCACCAGGTAATCCCATTAAAATGAAGTTCATTCTAATTCCTCCTGTAAGTTTTTGAATAGTGTTGAGGAAATCCTCAACACTTCAATAACTTTAATTGATGAAACCAGTATATTTCCGTTTCAGCATAAGCCCTTCTAACTGCTTGGCAGTATCAAGTGCCACACCGATAATGATCAATAGACTCGTTCCACCTAGACCGATCGATTGCGGTAGATTCCAAGCCATCTGAGCGATGATTGGAAGTAAAGCAACCAATCCTAAAAAGATCGATCCAACCGTGCTTAATCGCATCAACAAACGTGATACATATTCTTCGGTTCCTTTACCAGGACGCACACTCGGAATGTAACTTCCTTGTTTTTGCAAGTTTTCCGCTAATTTCTCAGGGTTCACTTGAACAAATGCGTAGAAGAAAGTAAACGCAACGATCAAGACAGTATAGATGATCGCACCCGGTACAGTGTTGTAACTAAAGATCGTTTGCACCACTTCGTACCAAGTTTCTCCTCTATATGAACTACCTAATGCTTGAATGATCGCATTTGGTGTTGTAATAAAAGAACTGGCAAAGATAACTGGGATAACCCCGGCAGCATTTACTTTCAAAGGAAGGTAACTGCTGGTAGGCGCTCCTGCTACCCGTTTTGTATATTGGATCGGAATCTTGCGTTCTGCTTGTTGAACATACGTTACTAAAGTAATGACGATCAACACAGCGATCACAAGCAGCGCCATAAAGATAGCATTTAGCCAGATATCCGATTGATCCACGTTAATGAAGTAATCTTCAATCAATTCTTTGATGCTTGCTGGTAAGCGTGAAATGATCCCTGCAAAGATGATCATTGACACACCGTTTCCGATACCACGCTCGGTGATCTGCTCTCCTAACCAAGTGACTAACATCGTTCCGGCTGTTAAAATCAGACCGATCACGATATAGGTTGCCATATTAGGATTGTTTACAAACCCGAGTTGAGTGTAATAGTTAAATCCAGCCGTTAATGTCATGGATTGGACAAAGCCCAATACCAACGTCAAGTAACGTGTTGCCTGATTTAGTTTCTTACGACCCACTTCACCTTGCTTCGACCATTCAACAAATTTAGGGACGATATCCATCTGCAACAACTGAATAACAATTGAGGCAGTGATGTAAGGCGAAACCCCCATCGAGAAAATCGAAAATTGTTGCATGGCGCCACCACTTACCAAGTTTAACATGTTTAAAAATGGTAGATCCGCGATGGTATTTAGGCGACTTGCGTCTACGCCTGGCACAGTAATATGTGTTCCCAGACGAAAGACAAACAAGATTAAGACGGTGAACAATATTCTGGATCTAATATCCTTAACCTTAAAGGCATCCTTCAATAGTCTGATCATTAGATCACCTCGATTGATCCACCAGCAGCAACGATTGCTTCTTCAGCTGCTTTTGAGAATTTAGCTGCTTTCACAGTCAATTTCTTCGTTAATTCTCCGTTAGCTAATACTTTGATTCCAGCTTTTTCGTCTTTGACGATTCCAGCTTCGTGTAAAGCAACAGGTGTTACTTCAGCACCGTCTTCAAAGCGGTTCAAGACATCAAGATTGATGACTGCATATTCTTTGCGGTTCACATTTGTAAAGCCACGTTTTGGTAAACGACGGAACAATGGTGTTTGTCCACCTTCGAATCCTAGACGTACTCCGCCGCCTGAACGAGCTTTTTGACCTTTTTGTCCACGTCCAGCTGTTTTACCGTTACCAGATGAAGTTCCTCGACCGACACGGTTACGTACTTGGCGTGAGCCTTCTGATGGTTTTAATTCATGAAGTTTCATAGGTTTGGCACCTCCTTAATCAAACTAGATCTGCTGATCCTTAGACCTCTTCAACGTCCACTAAGTGAGAAACAGTGTTAACCATGCCTTTGATTGCATCATTAGCAGGTTTTACAACTGTTGAATTCAACTTTGTAAGACCTAACGCTTTAACAGTATCACGTTGGTTTTGGGGACGTCCGATAATACTGCGTTTTAAAGTAATTTTCAATTCAGCCATTATAGTGTCCTCCTTAACCGATTAATTCTTCTACTGATTTGCCGCGAAGTGCTGCCACTTCTTCAGCGCGTTTTAATTGTTTTAAACCTTCAACTGTTGCGCGAACAACGTTGATTGGTGTGTTAGAACCTAAAGATTTAGATGTGATATCAGCTACCCCAGCTAATTCCAATACGGCACGAACTGGTCCACCAGCAGCTACCCCAGAACCTTCTACAGCAGGTTTCATAAGGATGCGTCCGCCGCCGAATACACCGATAACTTCGTGAGGGATTGTAGAACCAACCATTGGTACTTCCACCAAGTTTTTCTTCGCGTCTTCGATTGCTTTACGGATTGCTTCTGGTACTTCTTGTGCTTTACCAGTACCGAAACCTACGTGTCCGTTTTTGTCACCGACAACAACTAATGCAGCAAAACGTAGACGACGTCCACCTTTAACAACTTTAGTTACACGGTTGATCGCAACAACGCGGTCTTCTAATTCCAAATGTTTTGGATCAATATAAACCATGAATGGTGTTCCTCCTTCTCTTAAAATTCCAGTCCATTTTCGCGAGCTGCTTCAGCTAAAGCTGCTACACGGCCATGGTAAAGGTATCCACCACGGTCAAAGACTACTACTTTAATACCTTTTGCTGCTGCACGTTCTGCGACTAATTTACCGACAGCTTGTGCTTGTTCAGTTTTTGTTGCACCTGAAACTTCTTTGTCTAAGGCAGAGGCACTTGCTAGCGTCACACCCGCTACGTCATCAATTACTTGTGCGTAGATGTTTTTGTTCGAACGGAATACGTTTAAGCGTGGGCACTCAGCAGTACCAGAGATTTTGTTACGTACACGACGATGTCTTTTCTGACGTGTCTTGTTTTTATCTGGTTTTGTAATCACAATTTGTCACCTCTTTTAATTTTGCTAGCCTAAGCTGCTAGTCGTAAAGAATTACGACTATTTACCAGTTTTACCTTCTTTACGACGTACAAATTCGCCAACATAACGAATTCCTTTGCCTTTATAAGGTTCTGGAGGACGAACGCCACGGATATTGGCAGCCAATTCGCCAACGACTTCTTTATCTGATCCTTTAACGATCACAGAAGTGTTTGAAGGAACTTCGATTTCGATTCCAGCTGGCGCTTCGATTTCAACTGGATGAGAGTAACCAACGTTCAATACAAGTTTTTTTCCTTGTAATTGAGCACGGTACCCAACCCCGATTAATTCTAACGCTTTTTGGAAACCTTCAGAAACACCAACAACCATGTTGTTGAAGTTTGCACGGGTAGTTCCGTGGATAGTTTTCATTTCTTTACTATCATTTGGACGAGTGAATGTTACTTCGTTTCCTTCGATATTCATTGTGATATCAGAAGAGAAAGTACGTGTTAATTCACCTTTAGGTCCTTTAACTGTAATGTCGTTTCCGTTTTGCTTGATTTCAACACCAGCAGGAAGAACGACGATCTTATTACCGATACGACTCACTTAGAGGCACCTCCTTGTGGAATATTTTAAATTACCATACATAAGCGACTACTTCGCCGCCAACATTTTTTGCTCTAGCTTCTTTGTCAGTGATTACACCGTCAGAAGTTGAGATAATCGCGATTCCTAGACCATTCAATACTTTTGGTACTTCGTCAGCTTTGACATAAGCACGCAAGCCTGGTTTAGAGATACGTTTTAAGTTTGTGATAACACGTTCACCGTTTTTACCGTATTTAAGAAATACGCGGATCACGCCTTGTTTGTCATCTTCAATGTATTCAACATCGCGGACGAAACCTTCACGTTTCAAGATTTCAGCGATATCACGTTTGATTTTTGAAGCAGGTACTTCTAGGCTTTCGTGTTTAACCATGTTTGCGTTACGCACGCGCGTTAGAAAATCTGCAATTGGATCTGTCATGACCATGGGATAATTTACCTCCTTTATGCGAGTATAGTTTACCAGCTAGCTTTCTTCACGCCGGGAATTTGTCCTTTATAGGCAAGTTCGCGGAAGCAAATACGGCAAAGATGAAATTTACGATAAACTGAATGTGGACGTCCGCAACGTTCACAACGAGTATATTCTTGCGTTGAGAATTTAGCAGGGCGTTTGTTTTTAGCAATCATTGATTTTTTAGCCACGTAGTTCGCCTCCTTTTTTTATTTTTGGAATGGCATGCCTAATTGTGTCAACAATTCACGAGATTCTTCATCTGTGTTTGCTGTTGTTACAATCACGATATCCATACCACGTACTTTGTCGATCAAATCATAATCTACTTCAGGGAAAATCAATTGTTCTTTGATACCTAAAGTGTAGTTTCCGCGTCCGTCGAACGCTTTTTTGCTCACACCGTGGAAGTCACGGACACGTGGCAATGACACACTTACTAGTTTATCTAAGAATTCATACATTCTTTCGCCGCGTAGAGTTACTTTCGCACCGATTGGCATTCCTTCACGTAAACGGAATCCTGCGATAGATTTTTTCGCTTTTGTGATCAATGGTTTTTGACCTGAGATCAATTGTAATTCTTCAACAGCTTTGTCTAAGTTTTTAGCATTAGAAACAGCGTCACCGACACCCATGTTGATAACGATTTTATCAACTTTTGGTGCTTCCATGATTGAGCTGTAGTTAAATTTGTCCATTAATGATGGGACAACTTCTTTTGAATATTTTTCTTTAAGGCGGTTCATCTGTTAGCCCCTCCTTCCTTCATCAGATTATTTATCAAGAACTTCTCCGGTTTTCTTAGAAACGCGGACTTTTTTGCCGTCAACTTCTTTGTAACCGACACGCGTAGCTTCACCGTTCGATGGATCAACCACCATCACGTTAGAAACATGAATTGGTGCTTCCATTTCAACGATTCCGCCTTGAGGAGCAGTTTGAGAAGGTTTTTGGTGTTTTTTTACAACATTGACACCTTCAACAACGACTTTGTCATTTTTAGGAAACGCTGCTAGCACAACGCCTTCTTTGTTTTTGTCTTTACCAGTGATAACTTTAACTTTATCGCCTTTTTTAACAAACATGTTTGTTTCGCACCTCCTTTAGATAAGAATCACTATTACAATACTTCTGGTGCTAGGGAAACGATCTTCATAAAGTTGCCTTCACGCAATTCGCGGGCAACTGGGCCAAAGATACGAGTTCCACGAGGGCTCTTATCGTCACGGATAATAACCGCAGCATTTTCATCGAATTTGATGTATGAACCGTCTGTACGACGAGCTCCTGATTTAGTACGAACGATAACGGCTTTAACGACGTCACCTTTTTTGACAACCCCACCTGGCGTTGCTTGTTTAACCGTAGCAACAATCACGTCACCAATATTGGCAGTTTTACGACCAGATCCGCCAAGGACTTTGATCGTTAGAATTTCACGGGCACCTGAGTTGTCCGCCACTCTTAATCGGCTTTCTGCTTGGATCACGATGTGTATCCTCCTTTCAGATTTTGCAATTCACAATCTATATAGGAAAATCTCGTGTGATTAGATAATCACTGCCTTTTCAACAATCTCTACTAGACGGAAACGTTTCGTAGCTGATAATGGACGAGTTTCCATAATTTTCACGATATCGCCAACTTTTGCTTCGTTGTTTTCATCGTGTGCTTTGTATTTCTTAGAATAGTTCAGACGTTTGCCGTAGATAGGGTGGTTTTTCTTTGTTTCAACGACAACAGAGATAGTTTTATCCATTTTGTCTGATACCACGCGACCTTGGTAAACTTTGCGTTGATTTCTTTCTTCAGTCATACGCTAAATGGCCTCCTTCCACTATTACTTAACTTGTTCACGCAATACTGTTTTAATGCGTGCAATCGATTTACGTACTTCTTTGATACGTGCAGTGTTTTCTAATTGACCTGTTGCTAATTGGAATCTAAGATTGAACAATTCTTCTTTCAATTGTTTTTCTTGATCTAGCATTTCGGCAGTGGTTAATTCTCTGATTTCTTTAACCTTCATTCGATTCACCACCCATTTCCTCACGTTTTACGATCTTCGTTTTCACTGGTAATTTGTGAGAAGCAAGACGTAGCGCTTCGCGCGCAACTTCTTCAGGTACACCGGCAATTTCAAACATGATTTTACCACGTTTAACTGGTGATACCCATCCTTCAGGAGCCCCTTTACCAGAACCCATACGTACCCCGATAGCTTTGGCAGTATAAGATTTGTGAGGGAAAATTTTGATCCATACTTTCCCGCCACGTTTCATATAACGAGTCATTGCGATACGGGCAGCTTCGATTTGACGGTTTGTGATCCAGTGTGATTCAACAGCTTGTAAGCCGTATTCACCGAATGCTACTTCTTTTCCGCCTTTCGCTTCGCCACGCATTTTTCCGCGGAACTCACGACGGTGTTTTACACGTTTAGGTACTAACATGTTTATTTCCCTCCTTTCTCAGTGTTCTTTTTAGTTGGAAGAACTTCTCCACGATAAATCCACACTTTAACTCCTAGTTTTCCGTATGTTGTATCTGCTTCTTCCCATGCGTAATCGATGTCCGCACGTAATGTATGAAGTGGAACGGTTCCTTCTGAGTAACCTTCTGAACGAGCGATATCCGCACCATTTAGACGGCCAGAAACTTGTGTTTTGATTCCTTTAGCGCCAGAACGCATTGTGCGTTGGATCGCTTGTTTTTGAGCACGACGGAAAGCAACACGGTTTTCTAATTGACGTGCGATTCCTTCGCCTACTAATTTAGCATCTAAATCTGGTTTTTTGATTTCAACGATGTTGATGTGAACTCGTTTGCCAGTTAGGCTATTTAATTCTTTTCTTAGGTTTTCGACTTCAGATCCGCCTTTACCGATAACCATACCTGGTTTAGCTGTGTGGATTGAAATATTCACGCGGTTTGCTGCACGCTCGATCTCAACTGTAGACACAGCGGCATCAGCAAGTTTAGATGCGATAAATTTACGGATTTTCAAATCTTCATGTAGAAATTCAGCATACTCTTTTTCAGCATACCATTTAGCATCCCAGTCACGGATGATGCCTACACGCATTCCAATTGGATGTACTTTTTGACCCACTGATTGTCCCTCCTTATTTTTCTGATACGACTACAGTAATATGACTTGTACGTTTGTTGATCGGTGAAGCTGAACCTTTCGCACGTGGACGGAAACGTTTCATCGTTGGTCCTTCGTTTACGAATGCTTCAGAAACAATCAAGTTTTCAACATCTAAGTCAAAATTATTTTCTGCATTGGCAATAGCTGACATCAAGACTTTCTCGATGATTCCAGCTGCTTTGTTTGGTGTGAACTTTAAGATCGCGATTGCTTCAGCAACGCTTTTCCCTCTGATTAAGTCAATAACTAGACGAGATTTACGAGGAGAAACGCGGACTGTTTTAGCAGTTGCTTTCGCTGATGTGATTTGTTCTGCCATTTTTGGATATCCTCCCCTCAAAATTAGCGTCTTGTTTTCTTATCATCGGCAGCATGTCCGCGATAAGTTCTTGTTGGTGCAAATTCACCTAATTTGTGTCCTACCATGTCTTCTTGGATGTAAACTGGTACATGTTTCCGTCCATCATACACAGCAATTGTAAATCCGATAAAATTAGGGAAAATTGTAGAACGACGTGACCAAGTTTTGATCACTTTTTTCTTTTCAGCGCCTTCTTGTGCTTCGACCTTTTTCATCAAATGGTCATCGACAAAAGGTCCTTTTTTCAAACTACGACCCATGGTGTACCTCCTCTCAAAATGTGCGACACACGGTCAAGTATATTACTTAGTTTTACGACGACGAACGATAAGTTTGTCTGATTTTGCTTTTTTGTTACGTGTTTTGTAACCAAGTGCAGGTTGTCCCCAAGGAGAAACTGGTGCTTTACGTCCGATTGGTGCTTTACCTTCACCACCACCGTGTGGGTGATCATTAGGGTTCATTACGCTACCACGTACAGTTGGGCGTTTGCGCATCCAACGAGAACGACCGGCTTTACCGATGTTGATCAATTCGTGTTGTTCATTACCAACAGAACCGATTGTTGCACGACATGATGCTAAGATCATCCGTACTTCACCAGAGTTCAAACGGATCAATACGTATTTGCCTTCTTTACCAAGTACTTGAGCACTTGTTCCAGCTGAACGAATCAATTGTCCACCTTTACCAGGTTTCATTTCGATGTTGTGGATAACAGTACCGACTGGAATGTTTTCTAGTGGTAATGCATTCCCTACTTTAATATCTGCATCTGGACCAGAAACGACAGTCATGCCAACTTCTAATCCTTTAGGTGCTAAGATGTATGCTTTTACTCCATCCTCGTAATGTACTAACGCAATGTTAGCAGAACGGTTTGGATCATATTCAATCGTTTTAACCGTAGCAACGACGTTGTCTTTGTTACGTTTGAAATCGATCAAACGGTATTGACGTTTGTGACCGCCACCTTGATGACGAACCGTGATACGTCCGTTGTTGTTACGACCAGCATTGTTTTTCAAAGGAGCTAACAATGTTTTTTCTGGTGTTGAAGTTGTGATTTCAGCGAAATCAGAACTTGTCATATTACGACGGCCGTTCGTGGTAGGTTTGTACTTTTTAATCGCCACGTCTTTTTCCCTCCCATGTAAAGTTTATGCGTGAGTTGCTTATTCAGCAGCTTCGAAAATTTGGATTTCTTTAGAATCTTCAGTTAAAGTCACAACAGCTTTGCGACGTTTTTTTGTATATCCTGCATATTTACCCATGCGTTTGAATTTCGGACGAACGTTGATGATGTTCACGTTTGCCACTTTCACTCCGTCAAAGGCAGCTTCTACAGCTTGTTTTACTAAAGTTTTGTTAGCTTTTGTGTCCACTTCAAAAGTGTATTTCTTGTCATCCATGGCAAGCATTGATTTTTCAGTGATCACTGGGCGTTTAATAACGTCTAGTAAGTTCATTATGCAAGCACCTCCTCGATCTGAGTAAGAGCAGTTTGTGTCACTAACATTTTGTCGTTAGAAACGATGTCTAAAACACTAATGTTATCAGCAGTAACTACAGAAACTTTTGGCAAGTTGCGCGCAGATAAAGCGGCAAAGTCGTTTTCAGATTCTAAAACTACCAATACTTTAGAGTCAATTGTCAAGTTAGCTAAAACTTGTTTGAATTCTTTTGTTTTTGGAGCATCAAAGCTTAATCCTTCTACTGCTACCAAGTTATTTGAAGCAACTTTTTCTGACAATACAGATTTCATTGCTAAGCGACGAACTTTTTTAGGAAGTTTGTAGCTGTATGAACGTGGTGTTGGTCCGAAGACTACGCCACCTCCACGCCATTGTGGTGAACGGATTGAACCTTGACGGGCACGTCCAGTTCCTTTTTGGCGCCATGGTTTACGGCCACCGCCACGAACGGCACTGCGGTTTTTCACAGCGTGTGTTCCTTGTCTTAATGAAGCGCGTTGCATGATGATTGCATCATAGACAACTGATTCATTTGGTTCGATTCCGAAGATTTCTTCGTTCAATGTAATTTCGCCATTTTGGCTTCCATCTTGTTTGAATAATGCTACATTCGGCATTCCTTAGTTCCTCCTTTCTTCCTATCTACTTATTTAGCTTTCACAGCTGATTTGATTGTAATCAATGATTTTTTCGCGCCAGGTACATTACCTTTGATCAAGATAACGTTGCGTTCTGCGTCTACGCGTACGATTTCCAAGTTTTGGATCGTGATGCGATTTCCGCCCATACGTCCAGCAAGACGTTTGTTTTTGAATACACGGTTAGGTGCAACTGGACCCATTGATCCAGGACGACGGTGGTAACGAGAACCGTGAGCCATTGGTCCGCGGCTTTGTCCGTGACGTTTGATAACGCCTTGGAATCCTTTACCTTTCGAAGTGCCGGTTACATCGATGATGTCTCCTGCTTCAAAAATATCAACTTTGATTTCTGATCCTACTTCTAAGCCCTCTAGCTCTACATTCTTGAATTCGCGAATGAAGCGCTTAGGAGCCGTGTTTGCTTTTGCAACATGACCTTTCGCAGGTTTGTTAGACAAAACTTCACGCATATCTTGGTAGCCGACTTGAATTGCTTCGTAGCCGTCATTTTCGATTGTTTTCACTTGTAGCACTACGTTTGGTGTAGCTTCTACTACAGTTACTGGAATCAATTCGCCAGATTCAGTGAAGATTTGAGTCATTCCCACTTTTTTCCCTAAGATTCCTTTGGTCATGATTACACCTCCATCTTAATTATTATAGTTTGATTTCGATATTAACACCGCTTGGCAAGTCTAGCTTCATTAAAGCATCAACAGTTTTTGGTGTTGGATTCACAATGTCGATTAGACGTTTGTGTGTACGCATTTCGAATTGTTCGCGTGAATCTTTGTATTTGTGCGTCGCACGGATGATCGTGTACAAGCTGCGTTCAGTTGGTAATGGAATTGGACCAGATACGCCAGCTCCAGTTCTCTTTGCAGTTTCTACGATTTTATCCGCTGATTGATCTAAAATACGATGTTCATACGCTTTTAAACGGATACGAATTTTTTGTTTTGCCATTGTTTTCCCTCCTTCGCCTATTTTGAAAAGTAGACATAGCTCCACGAAAATTTTCCGTCACGCTCGTCCATGGCAAAGCGTCCGGGCGTGTCGCAACCTCTCGTTTCGTAGCCGGCAGAAAATTTCTTTGCTGCCAGTGTGACTTACGTATTTACGTAAACAGCACCTTTATGATTATATTACGGATAAACATTGATTGCAAGCTTTTTTTATGGAAAAACCGGGATTCTTTTGCATTTCTTTCAGAAAATTTTCTTTTGGTTTCGTAACACAAAAAAAAGAAGCGTTGACCGCTTCTTTTAAGCACTTCTTCATTTCCTATTTATATAGAAGCAAACCTGCTATTGCGGCGCCTCCTCCTGCATACGGTCTTGGGCGTGGGTATAGGCACCATGCCACACATGACCCACATAAGGATTGATCACCACTCCTTCTTTGATTGCCGCTGTGACAAAGGCTTTCGCTAACCGAACGCTTTCCACGACGGGTTTGCCTTTTGCAAGACCAGCAGCGATCGCAGCTGAAAAGGTGCAGCCTGCCCCGTGATTGAAATCGGTAGCGATTTTTTCACTTTCTAACAAGAGGAAGGATCGCCCATCATAAACAAGGTCAATGGCTTTTGCTCCTGGCAAGCGATGCCCCCCTTTGATCACGACGTATTTAGCACCTAATTCATGGATTTTTTCAGCAGCTTGCTTCATGGCCTCCACACTCGTCAAATCACCCAAACCTGAAAGAATCCCCGCTTCAACTAAATTAGGGGCGACAACATCTGCTAACGGCAACAAATGCGTGATGATGGCATCGACACTTTTCGGCTGTAAGATTTCTGCAGTCCCTTTGCAAGCAATGACAGGATCGATCACCACATTTTTGACTTGCTGCTGCTGGATCATCTGCGCCGCTTGCACAATATTGTCTTCATTGCCTAGCATGCCCGTTTTTAGAGCATCCATCGGATCACCTGCAAAGGCGGAAATCAATTGTTTTTCGACAAGCGCTGTTTCCATCGCTGTTACTTCATGACTCCAACCTGCTTGCGGGTCCATCGTGACGATCGAAGCGATCGCGGCAAAACCAAAGACACCATATTCCTGAAATGTTTTTAAATCTGCTTCGATACCGGCACCTCCGGTTGAATCAGACCCAGCAATTGATATTACTTTTTCCATCTTCCTCATCTCCTTGTGCTTTTTGCTAAGTATAGTCAATCTTCCCCTTGACGAAAAGAGCCATTTGGCTTATTTTTAAACCATCCAATTGAAAAAGGTGGTGCAGGATGGCTTCATCAAGTATCGACAAACAAAAGAAACAACCGATTTACCAGCAGATCGTGACCCATTTTATTGAAGAGATCCAAGCGGGAACCTACGGACCTGGGGATCGTTTGCCACCAGAGCGCAGCCTCGCCCAGACTTTTGGC
Organism: Enterococcus sp. DIV1083b; assembly: GCF_051713705.1. Lineage (NCBI taxonomy): Bacteria > Bacillati > Bacillota > Bacilli > Lactobacillales > Enterococcaceae > Enterococcus > Enterococcus sp. DIV1083b. Next base: position 286,507 of record NZ_JBIOQJ010000001.1, on the reverse strand, counting down.
GTCAATCGTTCCACCGTCGTCAAAGCGTTAGATGAATTGAAAAGCTTAGGATGGATCGAACGAAAACAAGGCAGCGGCTCTCGTGTATTGGAAGGTCGTTGGGGGAACCGCCAAACGCCACTTTCTTATTTGCGCTCGTCTTTAAGCAGCCCTTATCTGCAGCAAGACCCTTACGTTCAACAGATTCAGCATTTGCGCACCGAGAAGGATGTGCTGGATCTGTACACAGGTGATCTACCTGCCGATCTGATCCCCGATTTCACGTTTCCTGCCTTTACCTGGGAAGAGATTCGCAAGGAAAGCACCAAAGTATTACCGACGGGTTATGAACCTTTGCAAGAAATCTTATTGCAGCACCTTGCTGATTCCTTCAATTTGCCCACCAACGGACAAAAACTAGTGATCACTGCTGGATCGACACAAGGAATCACCTTGCTAATGCAAGTCTTATTGCATGCGGGGGATTGTATCGCGACAGAGGACCCTTCTTTCTTGTTCTCTCTCCCCTTGTTTTCCACGATGAATGTCCAGCTGATCGGGATCAAGCAAGATAGCGAAGGGATGCGGCCTGCGGCATTGGAAAAAGTGTTGAAGGAAAAGAAGATCAAATTTGTTTATCTGAATCCCACCTTCCAAAATCCAACGGGTCATACTATGAGTGACCATCGGCGCCAAGCGATCATCCGCCTTTGCCAGACCTACCAAGTACCGATCATAGAAGACGATGTTTTTAGCGAGTTGGCTTTTGATAAAGTACCGCCCAAGCTAAAATCCATGGCTCCCGAAACCGTCATTTATTTAGGCTCGCTTTCCAAATTACTAGGATCATCCATCAAAATCGGCTGGCTTTTGGTGCCAGAAGCGTTAGCCGACCAATTTGCCCAAGCGAAAAAACGGATGGCGATCGATACCACGATCTTCCCGCAAGTCCTTGCCAACATCGCCTTACGCTCCTTTGATTACCACCAGCAACAGCGGACACTGCTTGCAGAAATGGCCCAGCGTCAGCAAGACTTACTCCAACTCTTGCAGGCATTTCAGGAGGATTGGCAATGGCAGCCGACGAAAGGTGGTCTTTACCTGTGGTTGACTTGGCGTCACCGCACATTGACTCGCAAAGATTGGTCACTCTTTTTGGCGAACGATTGCTTAGTAGCACCTGCTTTTCTTTTCAGTAACGATACGAATGGCTTGCGTTTGAACTATACCCGCTTAGCCAAAGATGATTTACCGCTATTTCAAGAACGATTCACAAAAATCACCCAACAGTTAAAGGAGCAAACCTATGAACAAAACCATTGAGCTTTTGCACAATCACCGCACTTACCGACAATTTGACCCTGACTACCGCTTGAGCCAAGAGCAAGTAACCGCGATTTTGACTGCGGCTCGTCAAGCACCTAGCTGGATGAACGGGCAAGCCTATTCGATCTTAGTGATCGACGACCCGCAGATCCGCCAACAAATGGTCGAATGGAATCCTGGCAATCCTCATATCGCAGCAAGTTCACTCTTTCTGCTATTTTTAGCTGATTTAAATCGAACCAAAAAAGTTGCTGACGAAAAGCAGACTCCCTATCCAATCGATGAGGGCTATCAGCCATTATTGATCGCTACCACTGATGCCAGCATCGCTTTGCAATCTGGTGCGATCGCTGCTGAATCACTGGGCTTAGGCACCGTCATTTCCGGCAGTGTCCGCAAAGACAGCGCCAAAATCGCTGAATTGTTGCACTTACCAGAATATGTCTATCCTGTGGCTGGCTTGAGCATCGGGAAACCAATCGTAGAAATGAAGGTCAAACCTCGCTTGCCAGAAGAAGCGGTCATTCATTACAACCATTATCAGGACTATTCTTATGAGGCGATCGAAGCGTACGATCAAACGATGACTGCTTTTGGAGAAGCCCGCGAGACCAAACCATGGTCAGAAAAATTTGCTGGCTTTTACAGCAATCGTCCTGACCAAGGATTTGACGCCTTCTTGAAGAAGCAAAAACTAATAAAATAAAAAGCACCGCTTTCTTTAGCTTCGATGAACCGTAACGGATTCATCAACGCTAGAGAGAGTGGCTTTTTTTCTACAAGAGTCAAAAAAAGAGCAAAAGCGCGTACGCTTTTGCTCTTCGATCAATCAAATTAAGCTTGGATTGAAGTTACAACGCCTGAACCAACAGTACGTCCGCCTTCACGAATTGAGAAACGAGTTCCGTCTTCGATAGCGATTGGGTGGATCAATTCAACGTCGATTGTTACGTTATCACCAGGCATAACCATTTCAGTTCCTTCTGGTAATTCAACAACACCAGTTACGTCAGTTGTACGGAAGTAGAACTGAGGACGGTAGTTAGTGAAGAATGGAGTGTGACGTCCACCTTCTTCTTTTGTTAAAACGTAAACTTCAGCTTTAAATTTTGTATGAGGTGTGATTGTACCAGCTTTAGCTAATACTTGTCCACGTTGGATGTCTTCACGAGCAACCCCACGTAGCAATGCACCAATGTTATCCCCTGCTTCAGCATAGTCTAACAATTTACGGAACATTTCAACACCAGTTACAGTTGTTTTAGCAGTTTCTTCAGCAATACCAACGATTTCAACTTCGTCACCAACGCGAACTTGTCCACGTTCAACACGGCCTGTAGCAACAGTACCACGTCCAGTGATTGAGAATACGTCTTCGACTGGCATCATGAATGGTTTGTCAGTGTCACGTTCTGGAGTTGGAACGTATTCGTCAACTGCAGCCATTAATTCCATGATTTTTTCTTCGTATGAAGCATCGCCTTCAAGAGCTTTCAAAGCAGAACCAGCGATTACAGGAACATCGTCGCCTGGGAAGTCATATTCTGACAATAAGTCACGAACTTCCATTTCAACTAATTCTAGTAATTCTTCGTCATCAACCATATCCATTTTGTTTAAGAAAACAACGATGTATGGTACACCAACGTTACGTGATAACAAGATGTGTTCACGTGTTTGAGGCATAGGACCATCAGCAGCAGATACTACTAAGATCGCGCCGTCCATTTGAGCAGCACCAGTGATCATGTTTTTAACGTAGTCCGCGTGTCCTGGGCAGTCAACGTGAGCATAGTGACGTGCTTCAGTTTCGTACTCAACGTGAGCAGTTGAGATAGTGATTCCGCGTTCGCGTTCTTCTGGAGCGCCATCGATTTGGTCGTAAGCTGAAGCTTGAGCCAAACCTTTTTTAGATAATACAGTTGTGATAGCAGCTGTAAGTGTAGTTTTACCATGGTCAACGTGTCCGATCGTACCAATGTTTACGTGGGGTTTAGAACGGTCAAATTTTTCTTTTGCCATTTTAAAATGTTCCTCCTAAAAATGCAGTTTATTTTTTATATTTGATAGGTAGGGAGCCGCAGCTCCCCATCCCTTATCATCGATAATATTGTACACGAAACTCAGAAAAAAATATAGCTTTTTACTTAATTTCCTATACTTCCATCAATTATTCAGCTTTGCCGCCGTTTTTCTTGATGATTTCTTCTTGAACAGATTTAGGTACATCTTCATAGTGATCAAATGTCATCATGAACGTACCGCGACCTTGTGTTGATGAACGAAGTGTTGTTGCGTAACCGAACATTTCAGCTAATGGCACGATTGCGTTCACGATTTGTGAGTTACCGTGTGCTTCCATTCCTTCTACGCGTCCACGACGAGCAGTTACGTGACCCATAACATCACCTAAGTAATCTTCTGGTACAGTGATAACTACTTTCATCATTGGTTCAAGAATTACTGGGTTTGCTTTCTTCGCTGCAGCACGTAAAGCCATAGAAGCTGCAACACGGAAGGCAGTTTCACTTGAATCGACATCATGGTATGAACCATCATAAAGTTTTGCTTTGATGTCTACTAATGGGTAACCGGCTAAGACACCGTTCGCCATTGAGTCTTCAAGTCCTTTTTCAACTGCTGGGATGTATTCACGAGGAACCACACCACCGACAATCGCGTTTTCGAATTCGAAGCCCTTACCTTCTTCGTTTGGTGTAAATTCGACCCATACGTGACCGTATTGACCTTTACCACCAGACTGACGTACAAATTTACCTTCCGCTTGTGTTGCTGCACGGAATGTTTCACGATAAGAAACTTGAGGCGCACCTACGTTTGCTTCAACTTTAAATTCGCGACGCATACGGTCAACTAAGACGTCCAAGTGAAGTTCTCCCATACCAGCGATAACAGTTTCGCCTGTTTCAGCGTTTGTTTCCACACGGAATGATGGATCTTCTTCAGCAAGTTTTTGTAAAGCAACCCCCATTTTATCTTGGTCAGCTTTTGATTTAGGCTCAACAGCGACTTCGATAACTGGTTCTGGGAATTCGATTGATTCAAGGATTACTGGTGATTTTTCATCACATAGTGTATCCCCAGTTGTTGTGTCTTTCAAACCAACAGCAGCGGCGATATCGCCTGAGTATACTGTTTGGATTTCAGCACGAGTGTTGGCGTGCATTTGTAGGATACGACCGATACGTTCGCGTTTGCCTTTTGAAGCATTCAATACGTATGATCCAGAGTTCAAGATACCTGAATACACACGGAAGAATGTCAAACGACCTACGAATGGGTCAGTCATTACTTTAAATGCTAATGAAGCAAATGGTGCTTCATCGTCAGCCGGACGATCAGTTTCTTCGTCTGTTTTAGGATTGATCCCTTTAATCGCAGGAACATCAAGTGGTGAAGGCAAGTAGTCGATGACTGCATCCAACATCAATTGAACCCCTTTGTTTTTAAAGGCAGATCCGCAAAGAACAGGGAAAAAGTCAACAGTCAATGTTGCTTGACGAATACCAGCTTTCAATTCTTCTTCAGTGATTTCTTCACCTTCCAAGAATTTCATCATTAGTTCTTCATCAGTATCAGCAACAGCTTCGATTAATTTTTCGCGCCATTCTTCAGCTAATTCTACGTATTCTTCAGGAATTTCAGTCTCTTGGATTTCAGTTCCTAAGTCATTTGTGTAGATTTCAGCTTTCATTTTTACTAAGTCGATAATACCAGTAAAGTCATCTTCCGCACCAATTGGTAATTGGATCGGGTGAGCATTTGCTTGTAAACGATCATGTAAAGTTGATACAGAGTATAAGAAGTCTGCACCAATTTTGTCCATTTTGTTACAGAATACAACACGCGGTACGCGGTAATCTGTCGCTTGACGCCAAACTGTTTCTGTTTGAGGTTCTACACCTGATTGTGAGTCCAACACAGTTACAGCACCATCAAGTACACGCAATGAACGTTGAACTTCGATTGTGAAGTCCACGTGTCCTGGTGTGTCGATGATATTTACGCGGTTTTCTTTCCATTGCGCAGTTGTCGCAGCAGAAGTGATTGTGATCCCACGTTCTTGTTCTTGTTCCATCCAGTCCATTTGAGAAGCACCTTCATGTGTTTCACCAATTTTATGGATTTTACCTGTGTAATAAAGGATACGTTCAGTTGTCGTTGTTTTACCAGCGTCAACGTGGGCCATGATCCCGATATTACGAGTTTTTTCTAGCGAAAATTCTCTTGCCATTCTAGGTTGTTCCCCTCTCATTCTTACTTAACTTAAGCTAAGGTTGTCTCAGTACCTTCCAATAAAAAGCAGTGAGGATCTTACCAACGATAGTGAGCAAATGCGCGGTTGGCTTCCGCCATTTTGTGTGTGTCTTCGCGTTTTTTCACAGAAGCACCAGTGTTGTTCGCTGCATCCATGATTTCTTTTGCAAGACGTTCTTCCATTGTGTGTTCGCCACGCAAACGAGCGTAGTTTACCACCCAACGAAGACCTAGAGTTGTACGACGTTCAGGACGTACTTCTACTGGTACTTGGTAGTTAGAACCACCGACACGGCGAGCTTTAACTTCCAATACAGGCATAATGTTTTTCATTGCTTGTTCGAAAACTTCCAATGGATCATTTCCTGTAGATTCTTTGATAATGCCAAAAGCATTGTAGATAATATTTGCAGCAACACCGCGTTTACCATCAACCATTACACGGTTGATCAAACGAGTTACTAATTTTGAGTTATAAATAGGATCTGGTAAAACATCACGTTTTGCAACAGGACCTTTACGAGGCATCCGTAACTCCTCCTTCCGAGATATCAGTTCTGATTTAAATAAGATTCATTTGATCTGTTTGTCTTAAAGATTAAGCTTTAGGACGTTTTGTACCATATTTAGAACGAGATTGTTTACGATCGTTAACACCGGCAGTATCCAATGCACCACGAACGATATGGTAACGTACCCCTGGTAAGTCTTTTACACGTCCACCACGTAACAAGACCACGCTGTGTTCTTGTAAGTTGTGTCCGATACCTGGAATATAAGCTGTCACTTCAATCAAGTTTGACAAACGAACACGCGCATATTTACGTAGAGCTGAGTTCGGTTTTTTCGGTGTCATAGTTCCCACACGAGTAGCTACCCCACGCTTTTGAGGTGAGTTAACATTCGTTTGAGCTTTCTTGAAACTGTTATATCCTTTGTTCAATGCTGGTGAATTTGATTTTTCAACCTTGGATTTACGAGGTTTACGTACTAATTGATTAATTGTAGGCATCCCTAGTTGTCCTCCTTCCTTGATTCGCTTTATAGTCCCACACATCCAGGTGGTTCTTTTTTTGCGATAAAAAATAATGCATTCTCTGCATTCATATCAACTATGCTTTGATAGACAGTCAGCACGTCTCCAACGAGAGACCTGTAGATAAAGCACCTTTGATAGAATATCATGCTTATTCTTACCTGTCAAGTATCCTCCTAGGCTTTTTTCAAAAGAAATCTGTTACGAAAAAATCCGCAAATTTTGCGCTTCTTCCTATATAATAGAGACAAAGCATTTATTTAAAAAAGGCGGGAAGAAAATGAACCTAAAAGAAATGGTCGGCATTGAAGCGGCTAGTTATGTAAAAGATGGCATGGTGGTTGGCTTGGGCACTGGCTCAACAGCCTACTACATGATTGAAGAACTGGGTCGACGGGTAAAAGAAGAAGGTCTATCGATCACGGGTGTCCCAACTTCTTGGGCATCGAAAAAACAAGCAGAAGGATTAGGTATCCCGATTCGCACCATCGATGAAGTGGACGCTGTGGATCTTACGATCGACGGTGCAGATGAGATCAGCCAGGATTATCATGGCATCAAAGGCGGCGGTGCAGCCCTTTTATTCGAAAAAATTGTGGCGTCTAACTCCAAAAAAGTCTTGTGGATCGTTGATGAATCGAAAATGGTCGAAACACTTGGTGCCTTCCCGTTGCCAGTGGAAGTGATCCCTTATGGCAGCCAACAGCTGTTGCGTCTGTTCGAGAAGAAAAACTACCATCCAAAACTGCGTCTGAATGAAGAAGGCGAACCGTTAAAAACCGATTGCAGCAATTACATCATCGATCTTCATCTAGAAACGATTACCGCCCCTACTGAGTTGGCACAGGAATTAGATGCTACAGTGGGCGTGGTTGAACACGGTCTGTTTTTGGATATGGTCCACACGATCATTGTCGGATTGCCTGAAGGCCCGAGTACCAAGCACGTTAGATAAAGGAAACAAAAAAGAGGAGCGATATCGCTTCTCTTTTTTTCGTTATTTTTCTTCAATCGGCTTAATTTTTATTATTTTTTGTGCAAATTACCCTATCATTTAAGAAATAATTATGATACATTCAATAAAAAGGGAAAGGTAGGAGGGTTTATGAAAATCATAGGCTATGCTCGTTCAACGATCACCGACAACTCAACAAGTGAACAATTAAACAAGCTCGAAGAATTCGGGTGTCATGAATTTTTCCATGAGACATTTAGCGTGGAAGAAAGTGAAGAAAATCATTCATTGGAGTCAGTGGTGGCACAAATGCAACCCGGCGACACCTTAGTCGTTACGGAACTGCATCGTTTAGGGAAAACCACCAGACAGCTGACCGATCTCACTGATCTATTAAAACAGCGAGAGCTTCATCTGGTTTCACTGGCAGAACAAATCGATACCCGCGGTCCGATGGGACAGGTTTACTTCAATTTAATGGAAGGACTTGCGATCATGGAACGCTCACTCATCAAAGAGCGCACGCTGGTCGGCTTAAATAAAGCCCGCAAAAAAGGCAAAATTGGCGGTCGTCCAAAAATCGATCCGAAAACGATCAAAAAAATCCGTCAATTGTTCTACGAGAAAAAAGAAACGATTCAATATATTTCTGAAAAATGCGGTGTTTCTGTAGGTACATGCTATAAATACATAAAATTATCCGAAGAAGAATGGAACAAGTTACGTTCATAGTTGTCGACTCCCCCTAGAACAGCATGAAACAAAAGCGGTCCTCTTTTTAATGATCCCCTTTTGTTTTTCCTTAAGAATGGCGTTTTCCCCCAGCTTTTCCTCCAAAACCATGGAAATTCTTTGAGAAAGAGTGTACAATAAATACGGAATTGAAAATTTCAGAAAAATATCGAATATCTAAAGGAGAGTTTTACATGCCAAAATTAGTATTTTCTCGTCATGGACTAAGCGAATGGAACAAATTAAACCAGTTTACCGGTTGGGCTGATGTTGATCTAGCGCCAGAAGGTGTCGAAGAAGCAATCGAAGGCGGACGTAAAATCAAAGAAGCAGGCATCGAATTTGACGTTGCTTACACATCTGTTTTAACTCGTGCCATCAAAACTTGTAATTACATTTTAGAATATTCTGATCAACTTTGGGTACCAACGATCAAATCATGGCGCTTAAACGAACGTCATTACGGTAAATTACAAGGTTTAAATAAAAAAGAAACTGCTGAAAAATACGGTGACGAACAAGTACACATCTGGCGTCGTTCTTACGATGTTTTACCTCCATTGATGGAAGCTTCAGATGAAGGTTCTGCTGCAAACGACCGTCGTTATGCAATGCTTGACCCTCGCGACGTACCTGGTGGAGAAAACTTAAAAGTTACTTTAGAACGTGCATTGCCTTTCTGGCAAGATGAAATCGCCCCAGCATTAAAAGACGACAAAACTGTCTTAGTTGCGGCTCACGGAAACTCTCTACGTGCATTAGCAAAACATATCGAAGGTATTTCTGACGAAGATATCATGGATCTTGAGATCCCAACTGGTCAACCACTTGTTTATGAATTGAACGATGATTTGACTGTTGCGAAAAAATACTACTTATAAGCCTCGCTTATCGCTGCCCTTTTTTAAAAAAGGGCAGTTTTTTTATTGGCATTTCCTCCCCCCTCTTTTATAATTGAGGGCGTACTCGAAAGGAGCTTACTATGAAACTAGTCAAAAATGATACCGTTTTATTTTTAGGTGACAGCATCACAGATTGCGATCGTGATCGCCAAGATCCCCACGATTTAGGACATGGGTTTGCCCGTCTCGTTGCCGATCAGCTGGCAGAAACATTCCCCACTGCAGGATTTACCTTTTATAATCGGGGGATCGGCGGCAACAAAGCTGCCGACGTCTTAGCCCGTCTCCAAGAAGATTGCCTTCAATTAGCACCTGACGTCTTGGTCTTTATGATTGGGATCAACGACACGTGGCACAATGCCGGTGGTCCCGATTTTGGTTCAGAAGAGGCCGCAACGTCCTTTGAGGAAACCTACCGTCAAATTCTGGAACAAGTGACCCAACAGGGGATCACGCGCATTTTCTTACTGGAACCTTTTGTTTTGCCATATCCTGAAGATCGTCAAACCTGGCGGATCGATCTTGATCCGAAAATCCAAATCGTTCGTCACTTAGCTGCCGCCTTTCATTGTCAGCTGCTGCCGCTGGATGGCTTGTTTGCCGAAGCAGCCGTTGCTAGCTCCCCGCAGGCACTGACAGGTGATGACGGGGTGCACCCCACTCCTGCTGGACACGCCTTAATTGCAGATCAGCTAATGGCCCGTTTGGCTTTTTCTTCTGAAGGGTAAATAAACAGACCGCTCCGCGACAACCAAGTCGCAGGAACGGTCTTTTTTATGATTAAAGATAGGTTGAAGGAGTCAAGGAATCTTGGTAGATTGCAATCACGTCTTCTTCTTGCAGCGGTACATACGCATTTGTTGCAATAGAGCTGAATTGAACTGCTTGAGCCGCCATTTCAGCAAAATGGGTGTCATCGGCGATCCCTACTTCTGGCAAAGTCATCGGAATATCGCAAGAAGCAAAAAAGTCATACAGTTTTTGAATCCCCATTCGGGCAGCTAATTCTGGCACTGCTTCTTGGACACCAAAGACTTCTCTAGCAAACCGCGCAAATTTCGGCGCCGTTTCTTCATTCAATACATGAAGCATCCAGCGTGGGGTCAGGATCGCTAAGCCGATGCCATGGGTAATGTCATAAAACGCACTCAACTCATGCTCCATCGCATGACAAGACCAAGCACCACCCTTGCCGCTTCCAGTCAAACCATTTAAGGCTAAGGTGCTCGCCCACATCAAATTCGCCCGTGCATCATAGTCTGTGGGGTCATTTAATGCGATGGGCAGATTTTTAATGACTGCTTTTAGCAATCCTTCTGCTACACCGTCTTGGACATCTGTTCCTTCTGTTTTACTGAAATAATTTTCAATCAGATGGCTCATGATATCCGCTGAACCGGCAGCCGTTTGATAGCGACTGACACTAAAGGTCGTTGTTGGATCTAAAAAAGATACTTTCGGTAAAAATTCGGGTCCGTGAACACCAAGTTTTTGTTTCGTTTCTAGATTAGAGATCACCGCGCCGCGATTCATTTCACTGCCAGTAGCCGCAAGGGTCAAGATCGTTACTAATGGAATCGCTGGTCCTTGATAGCTTCTGGAAAGAACTAAGTCCCAAGGCTCTTGCTCACTGCAAGCTGCCCCAGCGATCACTTTGCTGCAATCAATTACAGAACCGCCGCCAACAGCTAAAATGACGTCGATCTTTTCTGAACGACAAAGAGCGGCTCCTTGACGAACGGTTTCGATTCGTGGATTTGGATCGACACCAGTCAATTCAGTGACTTGATTGCCGTTGGCAGTCAATTGCGCCATGACTGCATCGTACAAACCGTTTTTCTTGATACTGCCGCCACCATAGACTAGCAAGACGTTTTTTCCAAATGTATTCAGTACTTCTGGCAGCTCGTTCAGACGGTCTTTCCCAAAACGAATGTCCGTCGTTACATGAAACGTAAAATTATTCATTGTCTCGTCTCCTTTTTACACCTTTTCTTTTCATTAAACCATTTTCTGGCAAAAGTGCAACGCTTCTTCGTGGCTTTTGGCCAACAAAAAAAGATAACACATTCTCGGTTGCATGCAAACCAATACGATTTGGCTGCTTGCTCTATCAAAAGCAAGCAGCCTTCGCATCGTTCATGCACCGATCCTGCGGTATCTTTTTTACGCGATCGCTGTTTCTAAGCCAACTTTGATCATGTCGTTAAATGTCGTTTGTCTTTCTTCTGGCGTTGTTTCTTCTCCAGTGATGATGTGGTCGCTGACGGTACAGATCGCTAAAGTTTGAACGTGGAATTTCGCCCCTAAATAGTATAAGGCTGCGGCTTCCATCTCAACACCCATCACCCCAAGGTCTGCCAACTGTAACGTTTCCGTCATGTCATCTTTGTAGAAGGTATCTTCAGATAAGATGTTACCGACGTGAGTCGTAAATCCTGATTCAATCGCTGTATCATAGGCTTTACGCAACAGTGCAAAGTCAGCAATTGGTGGGAAATGGAAACTTTGGAAGTTTTTTGCTACCATCGATGAACTTGTTGCTGCCGCTTGGGCAATCACAAGATCACGCACGTGGACATCTTTTGAGATGGCACCACACGTACCGACCCGAATCAATTTCTTCACGCCGTAAGAGTTGATCAATTCATGGGCATAGATACTCGCTGAAGGCATGCCCATGCCGGTTCCTTGGACAGAGACCCGCTCGCCCTTATAAACGCCTGTATAGCCCAACATCCCCCGAACGTTGTTGTAACAGATCGGGTCTTCTAAAAATGATTCAGCAATATATTTTGCCCGCAGTGGATCACCTGGTAACAAGATTTTGTCTGCGATCTCGCCTGCTTTTGCTTCGATATGAACGCTCATTCGTTTTTCTCCTTTGGTCTGCTTTTTATAGTACTGCTAACGTTTCTTTGATCAACGCTTTAAATTCTGCCTTGACCCGTTCCGTCGTTTCCACGACTTCTTCATGATTCAAGCTCGCTTGCATACCAGCAGCCAAGTTTGTGATACAAGAAACACCTAAGACTTTCAAGCCACTGTGAACAGCAACGATCACTTCCGGGACAGTCGACATACCGACAGCATCGGCACCGATCGTCCGAGCAAAGCGGATCTCTGCTGGCGTTTCATACGTAGGACCTGAGAAGCCCATATAAACGCCTTCTTTTAAGTGCAATCCTTTTGATGCACCAACTTTTTGTGCCGCTTCCCGATAAGGCAAATGGTAGGCTTGGCTCATATCTGGGAAACGTGGCCCCATTTCTTCTTCGTTTTCACCAATCAGTGGGTTGTCCCCCATAAAGTTGATTTGATCGGTGATCAACATCAAGTCTCCCGGCTGGAAGCTTTCGTTTACGCCGCCACAGGCATTGGTCACGACTAAAGAGTGAGCTTTCAATGCCGCCATCACACGGACGGGGTAAGTAACCGTCTGCATCGAATGGCCTTCATAATAATGGAATCGTCCTTGCATCGCTAAGACTTTTTTCCCAGCTAATGTTCCATAGACCAATTGTCCTGCATGACCGACCACTGTCGAAACAGGAAAATGCGGGATATCGTTGTAAGGCAACACGATTGGGTTTTCGATCTCATCGGCTAATTCACCTAAGCCAGATCCTAAAATCAACCCAAATTCCACTTCACCGACGCCGCTTTCTTGGATAAATGCCGTTGTTTCTTGTAATTTCTCATGCAACGTTGTCATTTCATCACCTCTAGTTTAAATGTTGTAAAAAGCTTGTTCCGTTTTCTGTAGCTGAAACACCAAAGTTTTCAGCGATCGTTGCGGAAATATCCGCATAGTAGCCTTGTGGCAATTTTCCTTGGCCTTGGAATTTCTTGCTGTACGCTAGTAATGGCACATATTCTCTCGTGTGATCCGTTCCCGTAAAGGTTGGGTCATTGCCGTGGTCAGCTGTGATCAACAGCAGATCCTCGTCTCCCATTGCTTCTAAGAGTTCTGGAATACGCAAATCAAAATCTTCAATGGCGTGGGCATACCCTACGACATCGCGACGGTGACCATAAAGCGCATCGAAGTCGACTAAGTTCGTAAAGCTTAGACCCGTAAAGTCTTGTTTCATCACCTTCAGTAATTGATCCACACCGTCCATATTGCTCTTCGTCCGTACAGAATCGGTGATTCCTTGCCCGTTGAAGATATCATTGATTTTCCCAACGGCGATCACGTCTTTTCCAGCTTCTTTCAATGAATCTAACACTGTATGGCCAAATGGATCGAGTGCGTAGTCATGACGATTGCTCGTACGAGTAAAGTTTCCAGGCTCACCGACATAAGGACGCGCGATGATACGGCCGATCATATACGGCTCATCTTTCGTGATATCCCGAACGTACTGACAAATACGATACAATTCTTCTAATGGAATGATTTCCTCATGAGCGGCGATCTGCAACACTGGGTCAGCCGAAGTGTAAACGATCAGATCCCCGGTCTTCATTTGATGTTCGCCAAAGTCATCAATGACTGCTGTCCCAGAATATGGCGCATTGCAGACGATTTTGCGTCCAGAGAACGCTTCGATCTGTTGCAATAATTCATCGGGAAACCCATCTGGAAATACGCGGAAAGGCTTTTGGATATTCAAGCCCATGATCTCCCAGTGACCCGTCATCGTATCTTTCCCAACAGAAACTTCTTCCAATTTGGTTGCATACCCATCATGGTCAGCTACCGCCTTTACGCCTTCTAAAGGACGAATCGTACCTAGGCCTAATTGTTCCAAGTGAGGGATCGTTAAGCCTGCTTCTTTTGCAATATGGCCTAATGTATCTGAACCGACATCACCAAAAGCTGCCGCATCAGGTGCTTCACCAATTCCGACTGAATCCATCACGATCAAGTGTACACGTTTAAACATTCTATTCCCTACTTTCTTTATTTTATGCTTTTTCAAGCGGATCTACTACCTCTATCATACTAAACTTAAGCAAAAATTGCGCTGGGTTGCTTTGGAAATTTCCTGACGCTTTCCTTTCACCCAGAGGATAGAAAAAGGGCAGGACACAGCAACACATTCATGTCCCATAGCCCCACCCTTTCATACTGAAAAAATTATTTAGATTTAATATAGTTCTTCCCGTTAGCTTTCGGACCAGCAGCTTTTCCAAGGAAAAGAACGAGCACGATGATCGTCAAGGCATAAGGCGCAGCTTGTAAGTAAACCGCTGGAATGGAAGAGATGATTGGCAGCTGGCCACCTACGATACTGATGTTTTGCGCGAAACCGAAGAAAATCGCTGCTCCCATCGCACCAAGTGGATTCCATTTACCAAAGATCATCGCAGCCATCGAGATAAACCCTTGACCGGCGATCGTTGTCACAGCAAAGCGACCCGCGATCGATTGAGCAAACAAGGCACCGCCCATCCCACCAAGGAATCCAGAGATCAAGACGCCTGAGTAACGCATCACGTAAACATTGATCCCTAAGGTATCAGCTGCTTGAGGATGCTCACCGACAGAACGAAGACGCAACCCAAAGCGTGTTTTGAAAATCACGAACCACGCGATCACTGAGATCAAAATGGCGAAGTACGCCGGTAAGAACGTTTGATTAAAGAAAATCGGGCCAATGATAGGAATATCTTTAAGAATCGGGAAATTGAAATACCCCAATGTCCGTTGGATGTTATCGGTTTGCCCTTTGTTGTAGATCGCTTTAACTAAGAACACGGCCAAAGCTGGTGCCATCAAGTTCATCACCGTACCACTGATGATGTGGTCTGCACGGAAGTTGATGGTTGCCACCGCATGCAGCAAGGAGAAAACCACACCGACAAGTCCGCCGACGAGCATCCCTAACCACGGTGTCCACGCACCAAATTGTGACGCAAATTCAATATTGAAAACAATCGAGCTAAAAGCACCCATAACCATGATTCCTTCAAGACCCACGTTAACGATCCCGCTTCGCTCTGAGAACACGCCACCTAGCGCCGTCAAAATCAGAGGAGACGCATAAATCAATGTTTGAGTGACGATCGAAGAAATTAAACTAATATCCATTAGATGGTTCCTCCTTCCTGATCTTGATCGTTTGGTTGGGCTTCAATCTCCTGTACGACCAGCGCTTCTTTTTTGCCGTCAAAGATTTTTGCCAACAAGAAACGAATCACAAAACTGATCGCTACGAAGAAAATAATAATTGCGATATTAACATCAACTAATTCAGATGGAATACCTGCAAACTGCATGCCTTGTCCACCTAATTTCAAAATACTGAACAAGAGGGCTGAAAGCAAGATTCCGATCGATGAGCCGCTTCCTAACAAGGATACAGCCATACCGTCAAACCCGATGCTTAATGATGACCCTTGAACGAAGAAGTTTTCAAACGTTCCTAGTCCTTGAACGACTCCACCTAATCCGGCAAGTGTTCCAGAGATGATCATGGAGATAATGATCGTCCGTTTGCTACTCATCCCAGCATATTCAGAAGCGCTTGGGTTCAAGCCCACCGCGCGGATCTCATAACCAAGAGTGGTTTTTTTCATCAAGAACCAAACCAAAACTAAGAAGATCAAGGCTAAGAAGATCCCCAAGTTCAAGCGAGAGTTGCTCGTGATGCTTGCTAGAAACGGGGTCTGCATGGAGGCATTTTCCCCCACCATTTTCGTGACCCCTTTTGTCGTGATCATGGATTCGCTCATCACATTATTGACTAAATGGTTCCCCGTATAAAGCAAGATATAGTTCATCATGATCGTCACGATGACTTCACTCGTACCAAAGAATGCCCGTAGGAACCCAGGAATCGCAGCTGCGATCGCCCCGCATAAAGCCCCTACGATCACGGCTAATGGCAAGACCACCAACCGAGGCGCATCCGGCATCGCTAGTGCGACCCAGATACTGGCAACCCAACCTGCTAGCGCTTGACCAGAAAGACCGATATTGAAGAATCCCGCTGAGTTTGCAACGGCAAATCCAAGAGCGGTAAAGATCAATGGTCCTGCTGTAACAAAAATCTCACCAATGTTGCGGGCATTTAACCCACCTGTTTGTCCGTTGATAAAAACGGTCCGGAACATTTGTGTATACCCTGTGATCGGGCTGTAGCCGAAGGCCGCCATGATGATTCCGCCAAGGACGAATCCCAACAAGACAGCGATGATCGGCACTAATATATTGCGGATCTTTTCTTTGCGGTTATTCAACCGAACCACCTACTTCCTCCATTTGCAGCTCTCGTCTTGCTTCCTCCAAGGAGTACCCTGCCATCAACAAGCCAAGCTCTTTCTCTGATGTTTCTTTCGGATCAACGACCCCAACGATCTCACCAGCATGAATAACAGCAATGCGGTCTGATACATTCAAAATTTCATCTAATTCAAAGCTGACTAATAAAACAGCTTTGAACTTATCCCGTTGTTCAATCAAGCGTTTGTGGATAAATTCGATTGCTCCGACATCCAACCCACGGGTCGGATTGGCAACGATCAATAGATCAGGATCGCGGCTGATTTCTCGTGCGATAATCGCTTTTTGTTGATTCCCGCCGGACAATGCCCGTGCCGGTACGATCTCATTGACTGTTCGTACGTCAAATTCTTGAATCAAGTCACGAGCAAACTCGTTGATCTCTCCATAGTCCAAGACACCTGCATTACTCAAAGGTTTTTTGTAGTAGGTTTGTAAGGCGATGTTTTCTGATAACATCATATCCAAGACAAGCCCGTATTTATGGCGGTCTTCTGGCACATGACCAACGCCGGCTTCGGTGACTTTCCGAGGCTTGAAGTTGGTGATGTCATCGCCATTCAGCAAGACCTTGCCACTTTCGACTTTCCGTAAACCAGTGATGGCTTGTAACAGCTCTGATTGCCCATTGCCATCGATACCAGCAATCCCCAATACTTCACCTGCACGTACTTCTAAGCTTAAGTTTTTGACTGCTTCTAAGCCACGGTTTTCTTTTACAACTAAGTTTTCAACAGAAAGCACGACTTCTTTTGGTGACGCCTCTTTCTTCGGTGTCTTGAAGGACACAGAACGACCAACCATCATATCGGCCAACTGTTGGGAGCTGACGTCTTTGACATTGACAGTGCCGATCCCTTGCCCCCGACGGATAACTGTACAACGGTCTGCCACCGCTTTGATCTCATCCAGTTTGTGGGTGATCAAGATGATCGATTTCCCTTCACGCACCAATCCGCGCATGATCTCGATCAGTTCTTCGATTTCTTGCGGTGTCAAAACTGCCGTTGGTTCATCAAAAATCAGTACATCTGCGCCGCGGTAAAGAGTCTTCAAGATCTCTACCCGTTGTTCCATCCCGACAGAGATGTCACGCACATAGGCATCTGGATCAACCGATAAACCATATTGTTCAGAAACTTTTTTGATTTCTTTGCGGGCTTTCTTGCGATCTAACACACCGAGATGATGGGGTTCGCTTCCCAAAATGATATTTTCTGTTACAGTAAAGGCGTCTACCAGCATGAAATGCTGATGCACCATACCGATCCCCAATTTGTTTGCTGCGGTCGGACTCGTGATATTCACTTTTTCACCATTCATCCAGATTTCACCAGATGTTGGTTCCAATAATCCTGACAGCATATTCATCAAGGTCGACTTGCCCGCTCCATTTTCACCAAGCAATGCGTGGATTTCTCCCGGCCTTACTTGCAAGTTGACATCGTCATTGGCTTTGAACGTTCCAAACTCTTTGGTGATATGACGCATTTCTACAACATATTTTTCCTCAGCCAAATTACTCACATCCTTACTTTCTAATTCGCTTATACAAACCATTCATCATGTCAAAAAAATAATTGCTATTGCTTAGGATGATTACTATCCTCATGAAAACCCGTAGCTTTCATCAACATAGTAATCCAATGACGATCATCTTGCCCTAAACTAGGGCAAGATAACCGAAAAGAACAACTTTATTTTTCAGGTGTTTCTGGTACTTCTACTTTGCCGTCGATCACGTCTTGTTTCGCTGTTTCGATCGCTGCTTTGGCATCATCTGAAAGGAACCCTTCAGTAATGTCTACACCGCCATCTTTCAAGCCGTAAACAATATGTTCGCCGCCAGGGAAGTTGTCTTCTAACGCACGAGTTGAGATATCTTGTACCGCTGCGCCAACACCTTTCAATGTTGAAGCCAATGTAAAGTTATCTTCTTTGCCGTCAGCAGTTGTGTATTTTCCTTCGTCTTGTTGATCGCTATCCACACCGATGACCCAAACTTTTTTGTCTTCTAGGTCTGCTTCGTTCAATTGTTCATTGATTGCTTTTGCTTCTTGGAAGACACCTGCACCAGTACCACCAGATGCGTGGAAGATTACGTCAACGCCACTTTGGTACATTGAAGCTGCCAATGCTTTCCCTTTAGCAGGATCACCAAATGATGCTGCATATTGAGGATCAACCGTGATTTCTTTGCCTAATTTTTCAGCTGCATCTTGAACGCCCTTCATGAAACCAGCTTCGAAACGGTCGATAACGACGCCTTCTTCACCACCGATGAAGCCGACTTTGTTTGTTTTGGTTGTATACGCTGCGGCAAAACCAGCTAAGTAAGCTGCTTCGTTATCTTTAAATGTTGCTGAAACAACGTTGTCTTTGCCTTCGATCACATCATCGATGATCCCGAATTGTGTATCAGGGTTTTGGTCAGCTGCTGCTGCGATTGAATCTTTCAATAAGTAACCTACACCGAAAACTGTTTTGAAACCATTTTGAACGGCACCATTTACGTTGGTTGTGTATTCTGAAGCTTCATTTGATTGCACGTAGTCATAACCACCAGCACCGCGAGCGATCCCGTGTTCCTCACCCCATGCTTCTAAGCCTTCCCACGCTGATTGGTTGAATGAACGGTCATCCACCCCACCGATATCGGTAACGATTGCGACACTATGCGCTGCATCAGTCGTACCGTCTGCAGAACCTCCGCCAGTTGAATCAGTTGAACCTGAATTTCCTCCGCCACAAGCACCAAGTAAAGTCAACCCAGCTACTGCAACAATACCTAAACTAAATAATTTTGCTTTTTTCATTGCTGTAAAGCCCCCTAAAAATATAGTTTTTTTCAACAGCCGCATCGACTGAATGAACATGGTTTATAAATCTTTGTTCGTGAAGTAATAAGGCAATAGGCCTTCTACCGTGGTTTCTTTGATGACACCATCATCGCCGACTAAGGTCACCGGCATATCTGGCGCACAAAATTCCACCATGACCTGGCGGCAAGCACCGCAAGGAGAGATCGGTTCTGGCGTATGACCCGCCACAACCAAATGTTGAAACTCTTTTTCGCCTTCAGAAACGGCTTTGAAAAAAGCGGTTCGTTCTGCGCAATTTGTTAAGCCATATGAGGCATTTTCAATGTTGATCCCTTGATATATCGTACCATTTTTGGCAACGAGACAAGCACCGACCGGAAACTTAGAGTACGGCACATACGCTTTATCTAAGGCGGAAACGGCGGTGTCGATCCACTCTTTTTTCGCTATTGTCATTGTCTTCCCCGCTCTTATTTTTATTTTTTGCTGCTTTACTTAATAATGCTAGGCTTAGTAGCCAGCACCTGTTGAGCCAGTCACGATAGCAACACTTGCGCTTGTTCCTAAGCGGTTTGCGCCCGCTTCGACCATAGCTGCAGCTTCTGCTTCGTTGTGGATACCACCAGAAGCTTTGACACCCATTTCTGGTCCTACTGTTTCACGCATCAAGCGAACATCTTCAACGACTGCTCCACCAGTTGAAAAGCCAGTTGAGGTTTTCACGAAATCTGCACCAGCAGCTTTGGCTAATTCACAGGCTTTGACGATTTCTTCGTTGTCTAATAACGCTGTTTCAATGATTACTTTGACAAGCGCTTTGTCTTTGGCCGCTTCAACGACTGCTTCGATGTCTGCTTGAACTTTTTTGTATTGTTTTGATTTCAAGGCACCTACGTTGATTACCATATCGACTTCATCTGCGCCGTTTTTGATCGCATCTGTTGTTTCATAAGCTTTGACCTCAGATGTGTTTGCTCCTAAAGGAAACCCGATCACGGTACAAACAGCCGTTGGTTCGCCTTGTAATTTTTCTGCTGCTAATGAAACCCACGTTGGATTGATGCAGACAGAATAGAAGTGATAGGTTTTTGCCTCTTCGATGATTCGTAAAACATCTTCCTCCGTTGCGTCTGCTTTCAAAATCGTGTGGTCGATCATGCGATTCAATTCCATTTTTATTCGCTCCTTATTCTGTAATAATGTCATGGATCAATGGCGGTTCTGCGCCATCTTCCCCAATTTCAATATTTTGGTCGATCAATGCTTTGACATCCTCGATTGCTTCGGTATTGCTATAGATCGTCAATAGCGATTCTCCTTCGCTTACGGATTCGCCAACTTTCTTATGCAATTTGATGCCCACTGCATGGTCGATGTCTTCGTCTTTGGTCTTACGACCTGCCCCTAACATCATCGCCGCGATCCCTAGCTCATTGGCAACTAATTTCGTCACCACGCCGCTAGTTTTCGCTGGGACTTCCACTTCATATTTCGCTGTCAAAATCTTGCTCGGGTCATCGATCACTGTAGCGTCTCCGCCTTGGTCTGTGATCATCTGTCTGAATTTTTCTAACGCTTTGCCTGAATGCAGAGCTTCTTCCAATAGTTGGCGTGCTTCTTCCAATGAATCAGCTTTTTTCGCTAAAACGACCATTTGGCTGCCCAGTGCATAGCACATTTCTTCCAAGTCTTTCGGTCCTTTTCCTTGCAGCGTCTCAATGGCTTCCACCACTTCCAAACTGTTGCCGATCGCTTCCCCTAAAGGCTGTGACATATCAGAAATGACTGCCATCGTTTGGCGGTTTGCCAATTTTCCGATGCGGACCATCGTTTGGGCTAAGCGTTTGGCATCCTCCAAGTTTTTCATAAAGGCGCCATCGCCTGTGGTTACATCTAACACGATCGCATCGGCACCTGCCGCGATTTTTTTACTCATGATCGAGCTGGCGATCAATGGGATCGAACTAACCGTTGCCGTCACATCTCGTAAGGCATACAGTTTTTTGTCTGCAGGAGCTAAATCTCCTGATTGACCGATCACGGCCACTTTGCTTTCATTGACTAATCGGATAAAGTCGGCTTCAGAAAGCTCGATTTTAAATCCAGGGATCGCTTCAAGCTTGTCTAAGGTCCCACCAGTATAGCCTAAGCCGCGCCCAGACATTTTCGCAACTGGTACGCCAACACTAGCCACTAATGGCGCTAAGATCAATGTGGTCGTATCACCAACACCGCCAGTCGAATGCTTATCGACTTTGATTCCTTCAATTGAGGATAGGTCGATCACTTCACCAGAATTTGCCATTGCTAGCGTTAAGTTCGTGATCTCTTCATCTGTCATATCTACATAAAAAATAGCCATCAACAAGGCACTCATTTGATAATCTGGAATACTTCCTTCAGTATACGCAGTTACAATGTAGTCAATTTCTTCCTTCGTCAATGACTTGCCGTCACGTTTCTTTTCAATTAAATCCACCATTCGCATCGAAATGACCCTCGCTTCCTTTAACATTATACAATAATTTTTCGTAGGGTAAACCACTTTAGTAAAACAGTTTACTAAATATCGCAAAACTATGAAAACACTTACAAGAAGAAATATACCGCATTATTTCTCGCTTGTCAATGTCTTCACGCTCTCACGAATAATTAATTTTGTATCAAAAATCTTATTTGGAATTCGCCGTGTCGGAAACTCAATGGCGTCCACTAGAAACTTCGCTGCGGTAAACCCGATCTCAAAAGTCGGCTGCATGACCGTGGTAAGCGGTGGTGTGATGTATTCCGATAATTTCAAGGCATCAAAGCCGATCACCGAGTAGTCTTCTGGTACTTTTTTGCCCGCCTCATAAATCGCTTGATAACAGCCGATCGCCATGGCGTCGTTGCCGCAGAAAAACGCTGTGATCTCTTTGTACTTCAATAATTCCTTCGTTGCTTCGTACCCACCGGTAACCGTTAATTCAGCATTTTCTACATATCGGCCTTTAAAAGGGATCTGATGATCCTTTAAGGCATGGCGATAGCCATTGAACCGTTCCTCTAATTGATAGTAGCCGGTGATTTCTTTGAGCATCGCAATGTTGCGGTGACCATTTTTGATCAAATAGCTAACAGCTTGGTAGGCACCTTCGTATTCTTTCACGATCAAACGACCATTGTCCCGCTGATTGATCCCACGATCGACTAAAATAATTGGTCGGTCATCAAAGAACCCGCTCTTCAAGGAATAATCCTCTGGCAGCAAATGCGGCGTCGCTAATAAGATGCCATCTACCGAACGATGAGACAGTTCATTCAAATATTGAACCTCTTTTTCTTGGCTGTGGCGCGAATTGCATAACACTAACATGTAACCTAGTGGATTGAAATAACTTTCCGCCCCTTCAATGACTTTAGAGAAAAAGAAATCCGTCACATCAGGCACGATCATTCCGATCGTTTTTGAATGGCGGTTGATAAGATTCGAAGCAAAAAAATCCGGCTTATAGTGATATTTATTTACGATATCTAAGACCCGCTTTCGGGTTTCTTCACTAAAACGGCTGCCTTTATTGTTTAGGATCTGCGACACGGTCGTGACAGAGACGCCAGCCATTTCAGCAATCTGTTTAATCGTCAATTTCATCTGCTTCTCTCCTCTCTTGCCTAAAGTGTAGCAAATTTTTCTCAAAAAAAATAGCACACTTTCAACAAGTGTGCGACTTTCTTTTTCGTTGATCAAAAGTGGCCCGCTGATACAGACAGCTCTTTTAGCGGAGCTGCGATTGCCCCAAAGGCTGATGACAACAGGCTTTTTGAGAAACCAACTGGTCCAGTTGCCGCTAACCAGTGCTTGTCTTGGCGATGCCTTTGATCTGTTGAGAATCAAGGAGCAGCTACGCTTCTTTTACGCTTTGAATGATGTAATAGCCTTTGTCTTTTTTGATGATTTCGGCATTGCCAAAGGTCTCTTGCATTTTCTTTTGAGCACTCGGCGCCCCTTGTTTCTTTTGGATCACGATCGTTAAAGTCCCGCCTGCTTTAAGCAAAGGAAACGCCCCCGTCAAAATCTCATGAACGACTTCTTTTCCTGCCCGAATCGGTGGATTGCTAAGGATCGCCGCATAAGCAGGTTGATTTAATTGGGCATAGATATTGGATTGATGGATATCTACCTGTTCAATGCCGTTACGCTTGGCATTGCCTTTTGCCAAATCCACTGCCCGCTGATTGATATCGATCATCTCGACAGGTCGTTGACTCGCATGAGCTAACGCTAAACCAACAGGTCCGTAGCCGCAACCAACGTCCAGCAGACTTCCTTCTGGCAGCTCCCCCCACTCAAACGCATCGATCAACACCCGCGAGCCATAGTCCACCGTGTCACGGGAAAACACCCCGCTATCTGTCACAAAATGAAACTTCTTTCCTCTTAATTCAAACGACCACTGCTCAAAATCATGGGCCGTATCAGGATTTTCTGTATAGTAATGATTACTCATGGTTATGCTCCTTTCTTCTATTTCCTCTTCGCTTGTTTTTTCTACTGGTTTCTACTAGTTTTTCCTTGTTTCTTCTATTCGAACAAGTGAACGTAGTGAAAACATTAGTAAAAAAGCCCAGCAAGATTTGCCTGCTG
Organism: Enterococcus sp. DIV1083b; assembly: GCF_051713705.1. Classification (NCBI taxonomy): domain Bacteria; kingdom Bacillati; phylum Bacillota; class Bacilli; order Lactobacillales; family Enterococcaceae; genus Enterococcus; species Enterococcus sp. DIV1083b. The sequence continues at coordinate 262,619 of NZ_JBIOQJ010000001.1, read as the reverse complement.
CTTCTTTCTAATCATACCGAAAAACAGCCAGAAGTAAACGCCCAGCAAAAAAAACAACGAAAAAACAGTTTTTTGTTGTTTCTGCAAAGGAAATCATGTCTTTTTTCCAAGTTCCGCAAGTTTCTATGGTAAAATACTTTCGAACAGTGGCCTATCGCTTCTAATAGAAACCGATGATGCCGCAAAAAAGGAGCCTACTATGCAAGAAACCATGAATTTTTATCAAATTCCTCGTGAGCAATGGCAAGGGTTTTATACGAACGGCATGATGCCTTTCACTCAAGAAGAATTGGATAATATCAAAAGTTTGAACGACCGGATCTCGGTCCAAGATGTGGAAGATGTTTACGTGCCTTTGTGCCATCTGATCCATCTTTATATGAAAGAGTTTGAATCCTTGACCCTCAGTAAGGGACTCTTTTTACACCGCTACGTCAAAATGCCGCCTTTTATCATCGGCATCGCTGGAAGTGTCGCCGTCGGCAAAAGCACCACCGCACGGCTCGTCCAAAATTTGTTGGCCCGTTTGTTTCCCCGTAGAACCGTCCAACTGATCACCACTGACGGCTTTTTGTACCCGAACGAAGTCTTGGAAGAACGCGGCAGCTTGAATCGCAAAGGATTTCCAGAAAGTTATGACATGGAAGCCTTGATCAACTTTTTGAATGCGGTCAAATCAGGAGAACCAGACATTCAGATCCCCGTCTACTCCCATGAAGTCTACAATATTATTCCTGATACGTATGAAACGATCAGTCAACCAGATATCTTGATCGTGGAAGGCATCAATACCCTGCAACTGCCTGCCAACCAACAAATCTATATCAGTGACTTTTTTGATTTTTCAATTTTCGTGGATGCCCAACCAGCACTGATCGAAAAATGGTATTTGGAACGATTTGAATCATTACTAGACACTGCCTTTCAAGATCCCAGCAATTATTATTACCAATATGCGATCGGGGATCGCAAGGAAGCGATTAAAATGGCAAAAGAAGTATGGAAAAATGTGAATTTAAAGAATTTACACGAGTATATCTTGCCTACACGCAGCAGAGCCGATATAATTCTTCATAAAACAAAGCACCATTTGATCGATGAAGTGTTCTTGCGCAAGTATTGACCGCTTCATTTTTATGATTATGCTGTTGAAAAGGCCCAGCCTTTTTTCAATAAAAACTAAAAGAATTGAGGTAATTTATTGTGACAAACGTTGACACTTTGCCAAACGTCGAAAAAATTATCGTACTTGATTACGGTAGTCAGTACAACCAGCTGATTACACGCCGTATTCGTGAGTTCGGTGTTTTCTCAGAATTATTGAGCCACCGCATTACCGCTGAAGAAGTAAAAGCGATGAACCCAAAAGGGATCATCTTATCTGGCGGACCAAACAGCGTCTACGACGAGAACTCTTTCGGCATCGACGAGAAAATTTTTGAGTTAGGCATCCCAGTTTTAGGGATCTGTTACGGCATGCAGTTGATTACTTATAAATTAGGCGGAAAAGTTGAACCTGCCAAAAACCGTGAATACGGCAAAGCAGAATTGGAAGTCACTTCTGATGCAGCGGCCCTTTTCCAAAACACGCCCGCAACCCAAACCGTGTGGATGAGCCACGGAGACTTGGTCACTCAAGCACCTGCAGGCTTTGATGTTGTGGCGACGAGCAAAGATTGCCCGATCGCTTCTATCCAAGATGCCGAGCGCAAAATGTACGGTATCCAATTCCACGCAGAAGTTCGCCATTCAGAATACGGCAACGACTTATTGCGTCACTTTGCCATTGACGTTTGTCAATGTACAGGTGATTGGACAATGGACAACTTCATCGATATGGAAATCGCAAAAATCCGCGAACAAGTGGGCGACAAAAAAGTCTTGCTTGGTCTTTCCGGCGGGGTCGATTCTTCTGTCGTTGGTGTTCTTTTACAAAAAGCGATCGGCGATCAACTGACTTGTATTTTTGTTGACCACGGCCTCTTGCGTAAAGGCGAAGCCGAGCAAGTAATGGAAAGCTTAGGCGGCAAATTCGGCTTGAACATCATCAAAGTTGATGCCAAAGAACGTTTCCTATCAAAACTTGCTGGGGTTTCTGATCCTGAAGAAAAACGCAAGATCATCGGAAATGAATTCGTGTACGTCTTCGATGATGAAGCAACCAAACTAGCTGGCGAAGAAGGCGTTTCTTTCCTTGCCCAAGGAACCCTTTATACCGACGTCATCGAATCAGGAACCGAAACTGCGCAAACCATCAAATCTCACCACAATGTGGGTGGTTTACCTGAAGACATGCAATTCAAATTGATCGAACCATTGAACACCTTGTTCAAAGACGAAGTCCGTGAATTAGGGACTCAACTTGGTATGCCAGACAGCATCGTATGGCGCCAACCATTCCCTGGACCAGGTCTAGGCATTCGTGTCCTTGGCGAATTGACAGAAGAAAAACTAACGATCGTCCGCGATTCGGACGCAATCTTGCGGGAAGAAATCGCAAATGCCGGCTTAGACCGCGACATTTGGCAGTACTTCACCGTCTTACCAGGCATCCGCTCCGTCGGTGTCATGGGTGATGGCCGGACCTACGATTATACCGTCGGCATCCGTGCAGTCACTTCAATCGATGGCATGACCGCTGACTTTGCCCGCATCCCATGGGAAGTCCTACAAAAAATCAGCGTCCGCATCGTCAACGAAGTCGCACACGTCAACCGGATCGTGTACGATATTACGAGCAAACCACCTGCTACTGTGGAGTGGGAATAACCAAGCGACACTCTATACACTGAAAAACGTTGATATTACGCCGTTTAGGTAAAACTCATAAGACTTTCTGGGACCAAAATTCATTTGAATTGTCGCCAAGATTGTCGCCAAAAACTCTCACCGAATGATTGTCGGTGGGAGTTTTTATTTAGGCATTAGCCATTAGAGTGCGTGAAACGCGCGAATTATAATGAAGATGCCTAGAGATTTCCTTTAGGTATATTTCTAGTCGATCGGGCTTCACTACGTTGGCATGGTGTATAATATAGAGGTACAATCGTGTCATTAAATGTGTAGGAACTAAAGGTGGAAGGAAACTACAAAACCTATCTAGAATTAATGTTATAATCAATGTATAAGAAGAAAATTTGGAGGTATACAAATGTCAAGTGCAGCACAACGTGCCGAATTACAATCTCAAATCTGGAAAATAGCCAATGATGTCCGTGGCTCAGTAGATGGATGGGATTTTAAACAATACGTTTTAGGAACGCTATTTTATCGTTTCATTAGCGAAAATTTTTCTAGCTATATTGAAGCGGGAGACGAAAGTATCAAATATGCAGAACTTGATGATGATATTATAACGAAAGAAATAAAAGAGGATGCCATTAAAACAAAAGGTTACTTCATATATCCAAGTCAGCTATTTGCTAATATTGCGAAAAACGCCAACACAAATGAAAGTTTGAATACGGATTTAGCTACTATATTCTCTGCTATTGAAAATTCAGCAAATGGTTATCCATCTGAACTAGATATTAAAGGGTTATTTGCTGATTTTGACACTACAAGCAATAGATTGGGCAATACTGTAAAGGACAAAAACAGCCGATTAGCTGCTGTTATTAAAGGCGTTGAAGGGCTTAATTTTGGTGGTTTTGAAGATAGCCAAATTGACCTTTTTGGTGATGCCTATGAGTTTCTAATATCTAATTATGCTGCAAATGCTGGTAAATCTGGAGGAGAATTCTTCACACCGCAGAGTGTGTCTAAGCTTATTGCTCAATTAGCCATACACAAGCAAACGACCATTAATAAGATATATGACCCTGCAGCCGGTTCAGGTTCATTGCTATTACAAGCAAAGAAACAGTTTGATGCTCATATTATCGAAGATGGTTTTTATGGACAGGAGATTAACCATACTACTTATAACCTTGCTCGTATGAATATGTTTTTACACAACATAAATTACGATAAATTTAATATTGCTTTAGGAGATACGCTTCGAGATCCTTACTTTGGTGACGAAAAACCTTTCGATGCTATTGTATCTAATCCACCTTATTCCGTAAATTGGATTGGTAGTGATGACCCAACACTTATTAATGATGAAAGATTTGCTCCAGCAGGCGTATTAGCCCCAAAATCTAAAGCCGATTTTGCCTTTGTACTTCATACGCTTAGTTACCTTTCAAGTAAAGGTCGTGCAGCTATTGTTTGTTTCCCTGGTATTTTTTACCGTGGCGGTGCAGAGCAAAAAATTAGAAAGTATCTGATTGATAATAACTTTGTTGAAACCGTTATTTCATTAGCACCTAACCTTTTTTATGGGACTTCTATTGCGGTTAATATCTTGATTCTTTCTAAGCATAAAACCGATAATAAAACTCAATTTATTGATGCGAGTGGCGTAGATTTCTATAAAAAAGAAACCAATAATAACATACTTACAGATGAACATATTGAGCAAATTGTAAAATTGTTTGACAGTAAAGTAGATTTTGACCATGTTGCAAAATCTGTTGATTATGATGAAATCGTTGAAAAAGATTATAACCTATCTGTGAGCTCCTATGTGGAAGCCAAAGACACAAGGGAAGTCATTGATATAAATGAGTTGAATGCAGAGATAAAAACGACTGAAGCAAAGATAGACCAACTTCGTGCTGAAATTGATGACATTATTGAGGTGATTGAATCATGATTAAGCCGAATTATATGGATAAATTGCTTGATGGGGTTGAGGTTGAGTGGAAGCCTTTAGGGGAAGTTGTAAAAATAAGGAATGGTAAGGATTGGAAAAAACTAAGTGTTGGTAATATACCTGTTTATGGGTCAGGTGGAGTTATGGCTTATGTAGATAAATTTGCTTATGATAAACCTACTGTTCTAATTCCAAGAAAAGGTTCGATTACAAATATATTTTATGTTGAAAATCCCATTTGGAATGTTGATACGATTTATTACACAGAAATTGACACCAATCAACTTACACCTAAATTTTTCTACTATTACATGAAAACTATTGATTTAATGAAATTAGATACAGGTTCTGGCAGACCTAGCCTTACTCAGGCTATTTTGAACAAAATACCAATACCTATCCCACCTCTAAAAGTACAAGAGGAAATAGTCCGTATATTGGACAGCTTCACAGAGCTTACAGCAGAGCTTACAGCAGAGCTTACAGCAGAGCTTACAGCTCGTAAAAAGCAATATACCTATTACCGTGATAAGTTGTTGACTTTTGAAGAGGGCGAGGTTGAGTGGAAGACTCTTAATAACATTGTTGAATTTAGAAATGGGAAAGGTCATGAGAAAGTTATTGTTGATGACGGGAAATATATTGTGGTTAATTCGAAATTTATATCAACAAACGGAAAAGTTAAAAAATATTCTAATGAGCAAATTTCACCTTTGTTCACTAATGATATCCTTATGGTTATGAGTGATTTACCAAACGGAAGGGCTTTGGCTAAGTGTTATTTAGTTTGCGAAGATGACAGATACACTTTGAATCAACGGATAGGAGCCTTTAAAAACGTAGAGAAAAAAAAAGTAAACACAAAATATTTATTTTATGTATTGAATCGAAATAGGCAATTACTTAAATATGATAATGGAGTAGATCAAACTAATTTGAAAAAAGATGATATTCTTAACATCCAAATTCCCATCCCACCACTTGCTGAGCAAGAGCGAATCGTTTCAATCCTAGATTGCTTTGATACCCTAGTTAACGATATTACATCAGATTTACCTCGTGAAATAGAGTTGCGTCAAAAGCAATATGAACACTACCGTAATATGCTACTTGCGTTTCCGAAAAGTGAGGTAGAAGCTTAGTATGTGGAAAAGTTTAAATGAAATTGCCCAACAGTTAAAAGATAATGATAAAAAAGTTCAATTAATCTATGCCTTTAATGGAAATGGAAAAACAAGACTTTCAAGAGAACTGAAATTGTTAGTTGCACCTAAAGACAATATAGAGACAGACGAAACGGGGTTAGCTAGCAAAAAAATCATTTACTATAATGCTTTTACGGAAGATTTGTTCTATTGGGATAATGACTTAGAAAATGATGTTGATTTAAAACTCAAAATTCATCCCAATTCTTTTACTGAATGGGTACTTAACGAACAGGGACAAGATCAAAATGTGATTAGTCATTTTCAGAATTATACCGATCGTACATTAACACCTAAGTTCAATTCGGATTTCTCGGAAGTTACATTTTCTTATGAACGGGGAAATGAAGAACCTTCTTCAAACATTAAAATTTCAAAAGGTGAGGAAAGTAGCTTTGTTTGGAGTGTTTTTTATAGCTTACTTAAACAAGTTATTGATGTATTAAATATAGCTGAGCCAAGTGAACGAGAGACAGATAAACTTAATCATTTGGAATATGTGTTTATTGATGATCCTGTAACTTCATTAGATGATAACCATCTGATTCAGCTGGCTGTAGACTTGTCTCATTTGATCAAAAAAAGTGATTCCGGACTAAAGTTTGTTATTACAACTCACAATCCTATTTTTTATAATGTGCTCTATAATGAAATTAATAAAAAGACCTGCTACATGCTAGACCGTCAAGAAGATGGCACTTTCAAATTAGAAGAAAAACCAGGAGACTCAAATAAGAGCTTTTCATATCATTTGCATTTGAAGAAGACGATAGAGGAAGCCATTGAGAACAATCAAGTACAAAAATATCATTTCACTCTTTTAAGAAATCTATATGAAAAAACAGCTAGTTTTCTTGGATTTCCATACTGGTCAGACTTATTACCTGATAACAAACAAACTTATTATAATCGTATTATTCAATTTACAAGCCATTCTACATTAGCTAATGAAAGTGCAGCAGAGCCGTCTCCTCAGGAAAAACAAACAGTTAGGCTATTATTCGATCATTTGATAAATAACTATAGCTTTTGGAAGGAGGCATAAAGATGTGCAACTATAAATCCATTGCAGAATCAAATCACTATATCGTTTTAGATAAATATAGCAAGATAGCAGAACAAGGGGTAGGCTATCAAACGGAAGCTAATTTAGAACGAGAACTGATTCAAGATTTAGTAAATCAAGGTTATGAACATTTGCCTAATTTAACCACTCCTGAACAGATGCTTGATAATGCTCGTGTGCAGCTGCAAAATCTTAATCATGTGCAATTTTCAGATGCTGAATGGTTTAGATTTTGTGAGCAATTTTTAGATAAACCGAGTGACAACCACATATATAAAACCCGGAAAATTCATAACAATTATATTTATGACTTTGTTTTTGATGATGGGCATATTCAGAACATCTACCTAGTAGATAAAAAAAATATTGCCAATAATAAAGTGCAGGTTATTTCGCAATTTGAACAAAAAGGAACGCATGCGAATCGATATGATGTTACCATCTTAGTCAATGGCTTACCTCTAGTACAAGTGGAGCTCAAAAAGCGTGGGGTTGCGATCCGTGAAGCCTTTAATCAGGTTCATCGATACAGTAAAGAGAGCTTTAATTCGGATAACTCTCTGTTTAAATATTTACAGATTTTCGTCATCTCTAATGGTACAGATAGTCGTTATTTTGCAAATACGACGAAACGTGATAAGAACAGTTATGACTTTACTATGAATTGGGCCAAAGCGGATAATATCCTAATTAAAGATATAAAGGATTTCACGGCTACATTCTTTCAGAAAGATACTTTATTGAATGTGCTACTGAAATATTCCGTATTTGATGTGAGCGACAACCTGCTGGTTATGCGACCTTATCAAATTGCCGCGGCAGAAAGAATATTATGGAAAATTAAAAGTGCATACCAAGCAAAAAAATGGAGTACCATTGAAAGCGGCGGATATATTTGGCATACAACAGGTTCGGGAAAAACGCTTACGAGTTTTAAAGCAGCTCGCTTGGCTACTGAACTGGATTTTATCGATAAAGTTTTTTTTGTTGTAGATCGGAAAGACCTGGATTTTCAGACGATGAAAGAGTATCAGCGTTTTTCTCCTGATAGTGTTAATGGTTCAGAAAGTACCGCAGGATTAAAGCGTAACATCGAAAAAGATGATAATAAAATTATTGTGACGACGATTCAAAAACTTAATAACCTAATGAAAAGCGAAACAGAGTTACCTATATATAATAAGCAAGTGGTATTTATTTTTGATGAAGCTCACCGTTCACAATTTGGTGAAGCTCAAAAAAATATCAAAAAAAAGTTTAAGAAGTTCTATCAATTTGGATTTACAGGCACACCTATTTTCCCGGAGAATGCGTTAGGTTCTGAAACGACTGCTTCTGTCTTTGGGCGAGAGGTACACTCTTATGTCATTACGGATGCCATTAGAGATGAAAAGGTTTTAAAGTTCAAAGTAGATTATAACGATGTACGTCCCAAGTTCAAAACGATCGAAAAAGAACAGGACGAGAAAAAGTTATCGGCAGCAGAAAATAAAGAAGCACTACTACATCCTGAACGCATCAAAGAAATTTCTCAATATATTCTTAATAATTTCAGAGTAAAAACCCATCGTCTAAACGCGAATGGAAAAGGATTTAATGCCATGTTTGCTGTGAGCAGTGTCGATGCAGCTAAACTCTACTATGATTCATTAAATAAATTACAACAAGGAAGCAATAACCCCCTTAAGATTGCTACAATCTTCTCCTTTGCAGCTAATGAAGAGCAAACTGCGATAGGTGAAATTCTTGATGAAACTTTTGAACCTTCAGCAATGGATAGTAGTGCAAAGGAGTTTTTAAGTTCAGCCATCAAAGACTACAATGCGATGTTTAAAACCAACTATGGCGTAGAAAGTAAAGAGTTTCAAAATTATTATCGTGACCTTGCTAAACGAGTAAAAGACAAAGAGATTGATTTGTTAATTGTTGTTGGAATGTTTTTAACTGGTTTTGATGCACCTACATTAAATACTTTATTTGTTGATAAAAATCTTAGGTATCATGGTTTAATGCAAGCTTATTCGAGAACAAATCGTATTTATGATTCCACCAAAACTTTTGGAAATATTGTTACTTTTAGAGATTTAGAACAAGCAACTATAGACGCTATTACTCGTTTTGGAGATAAAAACACTAAAAATGTGGTTTTGGAAAAAAGTTATAAAGAGTATATGGAAGGATTCGCTGATGTGGTAACGGGTGAAGCCCGTCGTGGTTATGCAGATGTAGTCAGAGAATTAAAGGAACGTTTTCCTAATGTTGATGAGATTGCTACTGAAAAGGATAAGAAAGAATTTACTAAACTATTTGGTGAATATTTGCGTATTGAAAATATCCTACAGAACTATGATGAATATTCGGCTTTAAAAGCTTTACAAACAGTAGATATGACTGACCCTAAAGCTTTAGAAGAGTTTAAGGCTACTCACTATGTAACGGATGAAGATATAGCTATTATGCAAGAGACTCAAGTGTTAGAAGAAAGAGCTATTCAAGATTATCGTTCTTCATATAATGATATTCGTGATTGGTTTCGTCGTGAAAAAACTGGAAAAGAAAAAGGAAATGCCTCTATTGATTGGGATGATGTTGTCTTTGAGGTAGATCTTCTGAAATCCCAAGAGATCAACTTAGATTACATTCTTGAACTTATTTTTGAACATAACAAAAAGGTGAAAGATAAAGCATTCTTGGTTGAAGAAGTTCGCCGATTAATTCGTTCTAGTGTAGGAAACCGTGCAAAAGAAAGCTTGGTAGTTGATTTTATCAACCAAGCTGATTTAGATAGTATTCAAGATAAAGCAAGTATTATTGACGCCTTTTTCTCATTTGCTCAAACTGAGCAAAAGCGTGAAGCAGAAGAATTGATTAGTACTGAAAATCTGAATGAAGATGCTGCAAAAAGATATATTTTGACTTCATTAAAAAGAGAATATGCCAGTGAAAATGGAACGGAGCTTAATGAGGTTCTTCCTAAAATGAGTCCTCTCAATCCTCAGTATTTAACAAAAAAACAGAGCGTTTTTCAGAAAATATCTGCCTTTGTCGATAAATTTAAGGGAGTAGGCGGAAGGATTTAATAAATTCAAAATAGCGGTTAAACTCCTAAATATTTGGGTGTCCTTCTAAAGGCACAAAATTTCATTGGTGGTGGTGTAGAATTATTTCAGTCTACATCATCATCTTTTTATTTTCCGCTAAAATTGTATTTGTTAATCACCTCAAGCTCTATGGTTTGCACTCTTTTTAATTCTGTAATGTATGCAAAGGAAGATTCCACCAACAGTTTTAGCGTATGCTCATTTAATGTCCATGGCTCACCTTTCATTTCTTTAGCTATCAAAGTCCCAAATTTCATATAGTCAGAAATAATAATATTGCGAGCCCTCAATCCCAAGGAATCCTCGTTCGGAATATATTTCAGAAGAAAATTAGTTAAATGTAAGACAAAATAATTTAACTTCTTATCTAGTTTCTTCAAAGAATCTCCTTCTTTTATTATGAAATCTACAAACAAAGCATGAATCTGCGTTCCGCACTTATAGTATAGAAATTCAATTGCGTTTTTTTGTATGGATTCATACTTCTCAAAAATATCATCCTCTTTAAGATTATAAAAATGAGAAGGAATACTTAATTGGCCATTGGGGAATTTAGGCGTTTCTATTTCACCAATCACAAACATTTGCCAATATGAGTGATATTCAGCATACGGAACATAGTCAAATAGTACGTTATTATATGTTTCTTTTAACTTATCATCATCCCCATATAAAACATCAATAAGGAGCTTCTCAAATAAAACTTTAGATAGGTCACTATTATCTATATCTCCCCAAAGCAATTCAAGTTCACTTGAAAATTCAAGTTTCTTTGTTAAGTGCAACAGCAGTGAGTCAGAAATTAAATTGGGATTTTTCTTGGCATAGGCTTTCCCGCCTGCAATATTCTTGATAATAGAAAGATCGTATTTTGCGTATCTTCGTTTCTTATCTTCTTTGCTATCTTGAGTTGAATCCTTCTGATGTCCATCATAGTCAACTTTATTTTCATAACCTGCTAATTGGTAATACGTCAAATTTAACTCATTCTTCTTGGCACGTACTCTTTTCCCAATCTGAGAAAAAATGTAATCTTTGGTTTCTGTATAAATCATTGTGCCTCCTAGGGTGGTAGAAAATTCATTGGAATTCACCTTAATGATAACATACCATCTACTACTTTTCGTTATTATACAATGAAAATGTCAAAGGAATCGCGAGTCCCTAGATAAATAAATCTGTGCAATATGTACTAGTCATGTTTGCAAAAAAGGAGAAATTCATGAAAACAAAAAGTTCACAAAATGCTTACAACGAAAAAACGGCACGTCAGTATATTTCTGACGACAAACCAATCATCAATGTTTCTTCTGAGATCGAAACACAATATAACTGGATTGAGGGAAAACGTACAGAGGAGGTGACAGGCTACAAGCTCTACTTCACTCAGGAGGGAGTTAACCCATTCGCTGTGAAATTTGTCAAAAAACCATCGTTGCCACCGTTTCTTTCAGAAGTAAAATTGGATAATCTGGAAGCTATCGAAATTCGCTCAAATGTGTACTTCCGTTCAGAAGGGATACGGGTTGTTAAATAATGAAGAACTTAGAACTTGAAGGGTACCTGCTCCAAGCTCTGAACATGGCATTGCAGATAAACGGTGAGACTTCTTACACCAACGCATTTAATGTAAGGGTAGCGGACGAAGGCTTTTACTTCGTCCCTCGCCAACCTGCAAGCTATGTCGTTGACAACGAACTTTATCAAAAAATCTATCTTATCAGTAACGCGGCTCTATACCCCGATTTTACGTTATTAAAACAGGCGGGAGCTTATTTTGTCCCATTGAAAACGGATGATATTCATATGAAACGTGCTCTTTTCTTCCCGTGGATAAATGGTATTTCTAAGCGATTGGTTATTCGGGACATTGACGAATATGTTGCGAAATTACCAGTGAACAAAGTACCTGTCATGGAAAATTTCGAGTTCAATTTAAATAAGGTTACAAGTATTGCTATCGCAGGAAACTCTGGGTCAGGTAAATCTTATTTCCTCACCTACCTTCTATGCGTATTGAAGAAGAACTCGAAGCTAGTAATTGTAGACCCCAAATTTGATATGCCAAGTAGATGGGGCAGGGAGAACAACGTTAAGGTTATTGCCCCAAGCGATAACCGAAACAAAAGCGATTACGTTTCAAGTGTGAATGCCGAACTTAGCCAGAGCTTGGAGCTAATTCATCAACGGCAACAGGTGCTTTACAATAACCCTCAAGCCGACTTTGAACACTACACGTTGGTCATTGACGAGGTTCTGGCTCTATCAGATGGGACTGCCAAGCCGATTAAAGAGGCGTTCTTTAGTCTATTATCTCAAATTTCATTGTTAGGCAGGGCTACAAAAGTACATTTGCTACTGGTATCACAAAGATTTGATAGTAATACCATTCCTATTTCTTGCAGAGAACAACTTAATGTATTGATTCAAGTGGGCAATATAAATAGCAAAACGACACAGTTTTTGTTCCCAAACTTGTCACTTGAAGGAATAGTTATACCGCAAGGAATCGGGACGGGATTGATACAGGTTATTGACTCCGAGCATCCGTTTCAAATTGTTCCATTATTAACGCCAACATTTAATGATTTGAAAGGAATAATGTAGATGGGGAAACTAGGTAAATCATACTTCATGCGCACGTTTCACATTAACGGCTTTCTGTCAATAAGCTCGTTATTGCTACTTTTAGTTCTAGTTACATTCAAGATGATAGGCGCTTTTCTGCGAGCCGAAACAAATTCATCACTGATTGAATATGCAAAATTCTTGTACAAAGTTGCTGATGTAGTTTCCAATCTCTTAGAAGGCATGACTGCGGTATCTTTCCTGCTTCTTCTTATGTTAGTGGTTCCTGAGATTGTAACAAGGGTATCTAAGGATTCTCTAGGAAATTGGTTCAAGTCAATCTGGGTGAGCCACCGTTTAAGAAGGTTTTTAGTCAGACAAACCGACCATGAAGGAGAAGGTGTTCTCAAGATTCAACAGCATAATAGATCAATACGAAAATCTGTCATTGATATTAGGAATAAAAAAATCACCTATCTCGTTAAATTGCCAAATGACATGCAAGCCCAAAAACTAATCTTAGAAGCAAAAGAAATTCTTCGAGAAGAAATATCAAGTCGCTTTCCAGACTACACTTTCTCGAATTTTGAACGGTACAAACACTGGCTGAGAATTGAGGGAACAAATGTGAGGTGACGAATATCGGAGCTTTTGCCTGCCTTAGGTAGAAGCAAATAAGCTCCGATATTTTAAAAATTGGCGGAAAAATACTCCACGGGGCTACTACGACCCCCGTGGAATCAATAATCAATAATCGAGGAAGATGAACTATGAAAAAGAAAAAAGAGCAGAGAAGCAATAAATGGGCGTTCATTTTCTATCAAGAGAGTGTCCCAGAGAACTACTTAGAAATTTTGGAGGAAATACACATACCCTTTGTGCTAAGTCCTTGGCACGATAAAGACGTGAACAAAGAGACAGGAGAAATTAAAAAGGCACACAAGCACGGCGCACTCTACTTTGATTCTTTGAAAAGCTATTCGCAGGTTTCAAACTTGATTAGCGAAAAGCTCAACGCTCCAAAACATGTTGAGGTTGTGATGTCTCCAAAGGGAATGTATGAATATTTCACTCATGCGGAAAATCCAGACAAGACACCCTATCAAACAGAAGATATTGAGTGGGGATGTGGATTTGAACTTGGAAAATTCCTTGTTGAGCATAATACGGGTGAATTTTTGAACAGTATTATTGATGTAATTGCAGAACAAGATTTTAAGGAATTTGAAGAACTAGTAATGTACGCAAGAAAAAATGATTATTTGTTGCTTGAGTTAATCGTAGATAAAACGTATTTCTTTTCAAGGTTACTAGACTCAAGGCGTTACAGTTCAGAAAGCTCCATTAAGAAAATTTTAAAGAATGAGGGATGACGATGAGTAAAACAATGGGGAACTCAGAAGACTTGAAGCGTGCTGGCTTCTCGCCTTACACGGCTTCCAATATCATTAGACAAGCAAAACACTATATGGTACAACAAGGGTATGAGTTTTACGAGGGACGGCGTATCTCTGTTGTCCCCATACAGGCAGTAAAATCCGTTATCGGCGATGTTGAGTTGTCCGAAAAAACGGAGGAATAACTTTGGCAAAAACTAGCTACCAAGATATCTATCAAGACAACAATGGGGAATACTATTACGAGGTAAGCTTAGGTACGGACAAAATCACAGGAAAACGTATCAAGCGTAAAGGTCGAAAGTCGCAATCTGGAAAGAAATTTGAGTCAGCAAAAGAAGCCTATGCGGAAGCTATCCGTGTGAAAAATGACTTTTTGCAAACTCAAGGTTATTCAGATTATGGCATGACCTTTGAACAATTCATGAACAATGTTTACATTCCACATTATAAGACGGAAGTGACGGAAGATACATTTGAGTCACGGAATCCTCCTTTGAAAATTCTACTAGGACGTTTTGGAAAGAAACCATTAAGGAAGATTACTTTGCACGATATTCAATTCTTCAGAACGTGGCTTATGGATAAAAATGCGGCAGGATATTCACAGTCATACGCTTCAATGGTCTTTGGAATGTTGAAAAAAATTCTTGAATTTGCCGTAACTCTCAATTACCTTGATAAGAATGTTGCTCAACAAGTGAAACCAATTCCTAAAGGGAAAACGGATGTCGCTTACTGGACGAAAGACGAATTTGAGATAGTAATCTCGAAGATTTACACCGAAGATTTTTATGAGCATTTGTGCTTTGTGATGCTGTGGGTCTACTACATGACAGGTGTTCGTGTGAATGAAGGAACAGCTCTCTGGTGGAATGATGTTGATTTTAAGAAAAAACAGCTTCGTGTTCATCATATGTTAGTTACTAAGAGTCGCAAGATTTACAATCGGAAGAACCATACGAAAACAGCTGATGGAAAACGGATGCTTGCTTTAGATAATGATACACTTGAAGTTTTGGGTGTATGGAAAGAACGACAAGCTCAACACGGAAATATGGATTTCATTTTTTCCTATGATGGCTTACCCATGATTAAATCAACGATTGCCCGAATTATTGCTCGTTATGCAAAACTTGCGGGTGCTCCAGTAATACAGGCGAAAGGGCTACGTCATTCTCATGTAAGCTTTCTCATCAATGAATTAAATGCTTCAGTGTTAGTTGTTTCAAAACGTCTCGGGCACAGTTCGCCAGAAATTACGCTTAAACACTATGCACATTTGTGGCGTGGGATTGATGATGGTGTCGCCGAATCGATGGCAGGCATTATCAAAATTGAAACTGCAACGAGTAAGCAATTTACATTTGTCGGTAATCAAGCGGTGAAACAATTGTCGCCAAAATCGTCTCCAAAGTAATGGGGACACCTTAGAAATGTGATAACAACAGGCTTTATTAGCCCTACCCTCTCCATTGAGTGGGAATAATCTTCAAAAAGACAGAAACCCTCTGTATCAAGGGTTTCTGTCTTTTTTTATTTTGATTCTGTCCAACAGATATTCAATACACATCAAAATAATCGGCTATTTTAATTAATGTACTGCTTGTTCATTCAATTTCCTCGTTTTCATATTGCGTGAGAAATGCTGGAACAATTACAATCTTTGGAAAGATGTGCTTGAAATCTTAGCTACTTTCTTTAGTGGCAAGCATACGCCTTTTAAGTAAGAAGAAAATTAGCAAACGTTTCATGCCAATGCGCAAGTTTTCAGCATTTTCTGTGAGGATTTTTTTGACAAAACCTCGGCACTTGAAAAGTAGTTAAAGGAATTAATAGTCAAAGAAAAAATCTATGTTTAGCCTTTCATCGTACCATTTTCTAGCTGACAAAAAACAGCTAGAGATTGATCCCTAGCTGCTGATGATGAGATAGATAGTATTGAACGACCTTACTCCACCACAATCACTTTATTTCCACCGTCTTGCTCCGCAAAGTTCACCGTAAATAGATTCGTCGAAGCATCATAACTGATTCCATCGCTTTGAGAAACGATTTTTTGGTAGTCTTTTGGCAATTTTAAGGTCATGGTCGTCGTTGTTTGAGTTGGATCAGAAAAGGCATAGATGGTTTTGCCTTCTCTACTTGTTCTAATCAATGAAAGAGGTTTGTTAGTAGTAATATCGGCGACACTACCTCCATCATTCTGCCAAAAATTGATACCTAAATAGTCAGTTTGATCAAGTTTTACTGCTTGAACTTCCGAGGTATTGGCTAAAATCTCCAGCGGTTCTTCTTGGGCATAGGCAGTCAGTTCTGTTTCATTGATACCTGGCAACATGACATACGCATAATGATCCTCCATGGGATTTTTGCCATGATTGATCAAGAATTTTCGATATTCTCCGGTATAAACCGCATTACTTGGAAATGCCTCATTGATTTCTGTATAGCTGCCTGTTCGTGTTTCACTTACCACGTTTACTGTCGTTTCTTCTGGAAAATAGTAACCGATATTGGTCTGGGAATGATCGGAGTCTAACAACAACCACTGCTTGCTGCTTGTTTCATTTGACTGATCAATGATTCCTTTATCAGAAAGGATTTGATAAGTATACGCATCATTTAGTAAGCGATTATCCACGACCGTCTCAATAGAAGCTGTCGTATCGCCAGTGATTCCCGCGCCTAAAGCGACAATCTGCCCATCAATGATAAACCACGATTTTTTTGCTTTAACGTTCATTGGTAAAACGTTCCCGTTATTTTTTGTACCCGTTTTGTTTAATGCCATTCCCACCGCAGCTGCACCATCATAAGCAACACCGCCTACCCACTTTTCTGGAGACGTTACCGTTGTAAAAGCTGAATTTTCATCCGCTAATTGTACGGTATCCACGGTTGTTCCTGGCAAACGATATGGATCGACAGTCGGCCAATAGCTGGAATTGAATTGAACTTGATCATCATTATAGAGGTAGAGCATCCCGTCTGCTGTATGCCACCCACGCTTGTTTTCCTTGTTGCCGGCTTCAAAGGAAGAAATACGACTGGAATATAGCCCTAACCCCACCATATAATCAGTTGTTCGTTGAACAAAGCGGTCCATTGAAGCGTATAGTTTTGTTCCCGTAAAAGGTAATGCATCCCCTGTAATCGATGGGTCTGCCAAGAGATTCATCGTCATTTGTAAATCATTGAAGTCTCTTGCATTCGTCAAATAATAATCCGGATTTTCTTTGAGCCAATATTTGGCAGCTTCACGGAATTTTTGCTGGTATTGAGTTGGTGCGAATTGAGATACGATCAACAAATTATAAACTGTTGATGAGCCATAACCGACTTTGGTTTTGGCTGGAGCTCTTGAGATCGAACGACCATTGACCAACGGCAGCATTTCTCCTTGATAGATCAACGGCAAGAATGCTTGATCAACATTTTTAACAAACGTTTGTACGAGATCAGCATCCATCTCAAAACTTGATCCTTGTGTGATAGCTAGAATTTGTCCCACACCCTTGATCAGTACATTTCCATAAGAACCAGTATAAGGGATCGTATTATGCTGAATAAAGGAGCCATCTTTATAAAAACCATCGCCTTTTGTGACTAACTGAAATACTTCTTCGATACTTGCTGAAGCTTGTGTGATTTTCCCAGCGTCCCTTTGCAAAATGCCCAAGCCTAATACAGTAAGCGCGAGATCTGTACGATTAGCACCAGAAGTCACAAAATTTGGAATAAAAGCAAGCTCAGTAAAACTGCCTTGTGTCTTCGTATACAATTGCTTGAAGGGATCTGGTACATAACTGCTGATAATGGCAGTGTATTGCTGTAATTTCTCGGACGGTAACTCAGCGCCTAAAATCATTAAAGTACTGATCAGTTTTTGCGGGACACCGATTTGCCAATCCCACCAGTTTCCATGGTACTTTTTCCCATCGTACCCTTTTCGAGTGACCATGAAATCTGTCCCATCAATAATCGTCGCCGCCACTGCATCATCTTGATACAAAGAACTACCTTTCGTGCCATAGGCTAAAGCCATTTTCTGTAATTTTGTAAATTGAGTCGTTACATCCGCTGAAGCAGTATTCCCTTGTTCGAGGGGCCATAGGCTCGTTCGATCAGATGCTTTATTTATGGTTTGATACAACGCCTCAGCTTCTGAGGTGACCATCTGCACGTAATCAGCCATAGTCGGATCATTTGGATCATAGTTATCGGAAACCAGTTGATTTTGCCATTTTTCTTGCAGCTGCATAAATTCTGCTGTATGATCTTCCACGGGCAAGCTGCCGATAGGACCGCTGCGCATCGATAATACCTTCAGCTTAGATAAATTGCCAAACAAACGGATACCCACATACCCGGACCATTCCCCATCAATTGCCGTACCATTGGGATAGTTTACCTTTTGATTCTCATAAAATAGCTGATCATTTAAAAAGACACGAAAACTCGAGCCCTCATACTGAAGCAAGAGTTTATATTTTTGTCCCGCAATCAAAGTAGGTCCAGAAATAGCTGTCAGCCATTTTCCACCTGGTTGACCAAGTTGCCACTGCCCATCACGATTATAAGCAAACGATTGCCACTGATCTGTCTTTTGTTCATCTGCGCGAAAGACCACCCCAATGTTCGCTTGGTCTTCATATAAAAAAGTAGTTTCAAAATCCCCTGAAGACCGCTTGGGAGCATCTTTGTTGAGCGTTACTGATTCCAGATTGGTGCCTTGTTTCGTATTACTGATCATTAAACCAGTAGAATTTTGTGCTACTTCGGCTTTCCCGACTAAATCTTGCCAAGACCCTTTCTGGTTAGAAAAATCCGAGTGATAAATCGATTCTGCTTCCGGCAATTCGGGTATTTGTTCCTCGGCATTTCCAGAAAGACGAGTGGCACCAACTACCGAATACAGCAACAAGAAACACCCCATGATCAGCAGATATTTTTTCCCTTTTTCCATCCTTTACTCCTCCTGTTTTCCCGCGCAAAAGATAGCGCTATCATTGTGTGGAATGGGAAAAGAGTGAAGAAATTCATTTCCGCACTCTTTTCCATTGATTTCAACTATTCTTAAAAAGAAAACAGGTTGACTACCCTAACTACTTATACGATTTGCAAAACAATAACAGCAGCTGCCCATTTCCTTTTACACCATGATTCTTTCTTAACCCAAAATACCAAACGCACTCAAAACGATCGACAAGATCAAGATGATCCAAATTACTCGAGTGGAATTTAGTTTCTTTTGGCCTAACATCCAGTAGGTCAGCAAGACGAGCAAGATAGGTACAAGGGATGGCAAGATGGCATCCAACGTGTCTTGGATCACCAATTCGACGCCATCTTTTTTATAGACAAAAGGAACAGTTGCTTTGACCACAGAGGGAATCAAGGCCCCAATCACTGTGACCCCTAAAACGGTTGCGGCATTGGTGAAGGCCGATAATTTGTCTTTCAAGGTTGTCACTAATTTGACCCCTTGTTTGTAACCTAGAGGTAGCAACGCTGCCCGACCGAAAAGTAACGCGATGTTGGCGATGATCCAGATGACACAACCAACGACGGAACCATTTTGCGCTAATGTGCCAGCAACAGAGCCAAAGATCGTTCCCCAAATCACGTGGAACAAGGAGTCACCGACACCGGCCAAGGAACCCATCAAGGCCGTTTTCAAGGCGATGATCGTTTCTTTGGCTTTGTGTCCATCTTGTTCTTCAATCGCGACATCGATTCCCATGATCAAGTTCCCAAAGATCGCATTGGTATTGAAAAATTGATTGTGGGTCCGCAGCATATCTTGCAGCTGGGTTTCATCGTGGCCATAGAATTTTTTCAAGACGGGCAGGATGCCGTAAAGGTAGCCTGAACTCATCATTCGCTCATAGTTCCAGTTTAATTGGCTTGCCAAAATATAGCGCCAGCTAATGGTATTCAACTCTTTTTTTGTCAGTTTTTGATCACTCATCGCCATCATATCCTCCTTCAAAATCTCCAGCAGCTGCCGTTGCAACGGTGCCTTTTTCGCTATCTCGTTTAAAGACTAACATTGCTGCTACGAGCCCAATGATGGAAACGCCGAGCATTGGGACTTGCAGATACGCAGCTAAAAAGAAGCCTAATAACAAATAAGGAATATAGTGCTTTGTTGGCAAGTAGCGCAATAAGATCGCTACCCCGACGACTGGCAAGACGCCACCAGCGGTTTTTAGTCCAGTCATCAGCCATTCTGGCGTGTTATCGGTAATCGTCGTAACGACTGCATCTCCAGCTAAAAGCATCAATAAAATCGGAATCGCCCGTGACAATCCCCATAAGAAAGAACCCGATAAAACTAACCGTGGGATTCGTTTGACTTGCATGTTGTCGATGGCTCTATCGATCCGGTGTAGTAGAAATACGTTACAAAAACGAGCCACCACATCCAGTTGCAGCATCAGCAAGGACACTGGAACTGCTAAGCCGATGCCATATTCCGCGCCGTTTCCTGAGATCACGGCAAACGCTGTTCCCAGTACTGCGCCGGTAAAATAATCCGGGACGGATGCACCACCAAATGCGGCGATCCCCAAACGCATCAACTGTAAGGTCCCACCGACCATCAAACCGGTCTTTAAGTCCCCCATGATCATTCCAGAAATCATTCCGGCGATCGCTGGTTGGGTCAACGTATTGGAAATAAGTGAATCATTAATAGCAATAAAAGCATAAACAGTAATAAGAATGATTTGATACGCTGCTAAATGCATGAATTTTCCTCCTAATTGTATGAACGAGTCTTAACTGGCTAGTTATCGATCGTTATGTCGCCTCAGATAAATCGTGAAAAACACTCGTTTTTTGACAAATCTTCCGCTACATATTCTCCTCGATTCAATCCCTGCCTGGTTTATCCTCGTAATTTCTTCATAAAGTCGATCGATGGTTCATTGGGTACAAGCTGTGCCGTGACGGTGATGCCTTTTGCGGCGATCGCTTCAAAGATCGGCTCTTCTTCTGGCAGTACTTGAATGCTTTTGGTCACTTCCCGCGCGCCTTCTTTGTAGCTCATGTTGCCGACGTTGATCGCTTTGATCGGTCCATCTGCTTCAATATAACGCAAAACATCTTGGGGATTTTTGAAAAGCAAAAACAACCGTTGTTTTCCATAACGACCGGCGCGAATATTTTTGGCTGCCGTTGCCACCGGAAGGACCGAAAGTCGCATCGAAGTTGGCGCTGCCATTCGTAAAGAAGATTTTTGTAATGGGTCTACGGCGGCTTCATCATTGGCTACGATGATCCGTTGCGTGTTTAAACTGGTGGACCAGATACCGGCGACTTGTCCATGGATCAAGCGCTCATCGATTCGACTATTGACGATATTTTCTTGCCCAGCATACGCACTGTAATCCCCTAATTCCTCTTGCTTTTCTTCTAAAATCTCTTGTTCTGCTTGGTTCATCCCTGCTTTGACATCAACGATGTTTTCTTTGGCTAAGCAAAGCAGCTCTTTGATCGTCGCTCGTTGATTGACGACTGCCTCGATCACTACGGACAATGTCATTCCAGCTAAGATCGCCACTTCGTCATCCTCTAAATAATTCTTGACTGCAACGTTGCACGGGGTTCCTCCTAATAAATCCGCAATAATCAATGTTGAACCGTTAAGGGCTTTCATTTTCTCGTTCAATTCTTTCTCAAATTGCAGATTGTCACTATCTGGTCGTAATGAAACGGTGTGAACGTTTGCTTGCTGGCCTACGATCATCTCGAGACTACTTTTGACCCCTTCTGCCATGCCGCCATGACTGATCAATACAATGTTTTCCACTAATTTCCCTCCTACTCCGCAGGTCGCCCTACTTAACATGTTATGTTCCTTGTAAGCATACTATACCACATGGCAAGCCATTCGTAAACCTAATATCTTAACATATTGAATTTTATTTTTCAGACCTGTATAGACTGGAAAACAACGAATTTTCTACAATAATTAAGTGGCAGGAAAGGATTTAACATGTTATGCTTGATGTATTCATATGGAATGGAGGGAAACCACTGTGTTGCCAAAGTATGAGCAGATCAAGCAAGATCTTTTACAAGAAATCAAAGACCATAAATTCATTCCCGGTGATAAGTTTTATTCAGAGGCAGATATCAAGCGGATGTATTCTGTTAGTTCGATCACGGCAGTCAAAGCGTTGAATGAATTGACGAGTGCTGGCTATCTGTATCGCATCCAAGGCAAAGGGACCTTTGTTTCAAAAGCAAAAGTATCTCAGAGTGTGAAGTTTTCCGACATTGAGCTGCATTCACTGGACCAAGAAAAGGTCAAGGTCCTTGCGGTGGAAGAAGGAAATGCCCCAGAGATTTTGAAAGAATTAGGATTGGCTGCCAGTGCTTCCTACTACCGAATCAAACGAGTCCGCTATTTTGGCGACGTTCCTTTCTTGGTTCACATCACTCATTTGCCGAAGAAGCTGATGAAAGAACCGATCGCCAAAAACCTCAACCAATATGCTAGTGTTTATGAGCGGGTCCGAAAAGACTTTGCGATCGACCTTTTCTCATTGGCTTCTGTTGAAACCAACGAAATCGTCTTTCCTGATGACGCTGAATTGTTGAACTTATTGCAACTGAGCTTCCGAGAGCCTGCGGTCAAACAAGTCAAGCACTCCTATTTGGCAGATGGAAGTGTCGCTGAATACATCGTCAGCTACAAGCATTGGAAATATTTCAAAACAAAAATAGAAGTAGAGCCCGCGTAAATTTGGGTCTCTACTTCTATTTTTTTATTCTACGACAGGTTGATCACAGAAAACGAGTTCCTTGATCTCAACGCCATCGGTTTCAAATACCACGACTTCGTTGCTGCCTTTTTTCAAAAATTCTTTCGGACAGTATAAGGAATGCACGGGGCCACGTTGCCAATAGCGACCAAGATTGATGCCATTGACGATAACGACGCCTTTCCCATACCCACGGCAATCGATAAACGTATCTCCTACCTCTGTCAGCGTGAAGGTCGTTTGATAAAAGGAGGGGTGTGTCGGATTTTTTCCTGCTTGATAATCGATGGCTTGCAGCTGCTCTGCGGAAAGCGTCAATGGGTAATGACGACAGCCTTGATGAAAATGAATGTCTTGCATGATACCTCCACGGATGCCTTTGGCTTGTGTAGGCCCATTCAATTTAAATCCGTAATTCACGCGCCCTAAGTTTTCCACTAAGACATCTAGCTCGATGGTTTCTTTATCTGGTGCCCCTTGGATCAATAGCTCCTCGCCTAGCGTCTCTTGGTATTGGATCGCCTGTAATTGGCCGTCGGTAAAAATATGCAGCCGATCGCTAGCTTCTACCACTTTTAATTTGTTTTCTCGATGATAGTTTTTTAACTGAACCGAATAGAGCAAATAGCCGTAGCCTGTACTGGCAACTTCCATTGTTAGTGGATACATGTTTTCTTGCGGTGTCATCAGCTGGTCTTTGATGGCCAATAACGAGACACTGTTTTCGATGGGAAAGGTTCCTAATGCCGCTAATTGCTTGGTCCGTGGGTTGGCTTGCCACACTTCGGGACAGGCTTCTTTTATGGCTTTTTGTACCTGATAGTATTTGTCGGTAGGTTCTCCTGCTTCTGTCAGTAAAGCATCGTAATCATAGCTGGACACTTGTGGTAGATCCAGCGATCCCCGAGCGGAACAGCCGTTGTAAAAGCCAAAGTTCGTGCCTCCATGGAACATGTAAAGATTCAAGGAGCCGACTGCTAACATCTCTTTGACTTCATTAGCTAAGTCTTGACCGTCTCGCTTGATGATCGGCTCGCCCCAGCGGTTGAACCAGCCATCCCAATATTCCATGCACATGATGGGCCAGTTTTTGCCATGTTTTGCCATAAACTCTTTCATCACAGCCGCATTTTCCTTGGAACGACTGCCGAAATTGCCTGTGATAAAGACGTCGTCTTCAATCAATGTCCCAGCGTCCAAGACTTCTTCCCATGCCCCATCTGAAGTAAACAAGGGTATATCGATGCCGCATTCTTCCATCAACTCTTTGGTCTGGCGCAAATATGCTTTTTCCATTCCATAAGAGCCATACTCATTTTCCACCTGCATCATGATCACTGGTCCCCCATGGGTGATCTGCAACGGCACAAGTTTTGGCAGCAAGACCTGAAAATAGTTACGCACCTTTGCCATGAAGCGTGGGTCGGTTGAGCGCAACCGCATCGGTTCGTTTAACAGCCAAGCTGGCAGCCCGCCAAATTCCCATTCAGCACAAATGTAGACGGAAGGCCGCAAAATGACCATCAAGCCTAGCGCTTGGGCTTGCTTTACAAAAGCACAAATGTCTTTCATTCCTTCAAAGTCGTAGACTCCTTCACGAGGTTCGTGGAGATTCCAAGGAATGTAGGTCTCAACTGTGTTGGCTCCCAGTGCTTTTAGATTGTAGAGGCTATCTGTCCATTGCGCCGGTGTCATACGGAAATAATGGATCGCTCCGCTGATCAATTTGATTGGTTTTCCATCTAACAAAAAATCTTCTTTTATCTCAAACGTTCGCATGTCGTCTTCCCCTTTACCAGTATCTTTGCCAATTAGGCAATGCCAATCGGATCAATCCTTCTAAATAGAAATAGTCTCCCCAAAGATTGGGTTCATCGATGCCTTTGCCTTCCGCATGAGCATACACACCATGCAACAATAAGCCCTCATTTTCTGGCACTTGGCTCGCTGCATACTGCTCGCCTAATTGGTAAAGCATCCCTTTAGCGATTTTTTGGGCATCGGGATACGCCCCCATTTTCTCTGCTTCCAACAAGCCACAAGCCGCGATCGCTAAAGCTGAGCTGTCTTTTTCAGCAGGATGTTGGTCGTTAAAATCAAAGTCCCAATACGGCACGAGATCTGCGGGTAAATGAGCCAAAAACACCTCCACGATCTGCGGATAATTTTCTGGAAAAGGCTGGCTATGCAAGTAGCTTTCATTCAAAGGAAGCCCTAAAATCGCCCAGCTTTGCCCTCGTGCCCAAATCGATTGGTCGCTGTTTCCTTGATGCGTCGCACCGTGACTTGGCTGCCCCGTTTCAGGATCGAAATAATACGTATGAAAGGTGGTGGCGTCATTTTTGATGACAGTCTTTCGCACTGTCTGATAATGCTTACTCGCGGCCTCTGCGTAACGAGTCTCTCCCGATAATTGGGTTGCTGCAAATAAAAGCGGCAAGTTCAGTAGCGAATCAATAATCAAGCGGTATTCTTGTGGGTCGCCATAAGTGCCCCAAGCTTGAATAAATTCCCCCTTTTCTTGAAAACGTGCCAACAAAACATCTGCTGCTTGAATGACTTCTTGCTTGCAGTGTTCATCGCCAGTGATCTTGTAGCCCGCACCGGCAGATAAGCTATATAAAAATCCAATATCATGATGATCTAATACAAAATGGTCGTCTAAGCGCGTTTGAAAACTGTCGATATTCTCCATTGCTCGAGTCAAAAAGTTCTTCTCTTTGGTCCACTCATAGGCGAGCCACAACATCCCCGTCCAAAAGCCATTGGTCCAATCATCGTTGCCTTTCAGCCGATATTTTCCATTGGTGGCACAGGCTGAAGGAAACTGTGTGCCAAAGCGCTGACTATTTTTTTCGATCTGTTGGATGCACGCGGTGATTTTATCCGCTAACCACACATCGGTCACTTTTTCTCCTAACAGGATCAAGCGTTGTTTGTTCTCTTGCAGACGCATGTTTACCCTCCTCTTAACTTGTTAACATATTAACTGAAATCATTATAACGTAAACGAACAAAAAAAGCGACCTTCCTTCATTGATTCCTAAAAAAAGAGCATGACAACTGCCCACAAATGCAGACCTGTCATGCTCTTGTCCTCTTTTTTTTAACAGTTCCAACCAAATACTTCGATTTGTGTAAGAGCTGGAAACGGGGAATCATCCTCTGCTTTTTGCAGCTCTTTATAGGTCAGCTTAGTCGTTTCTTTTTTCGGAAAACGAACTTCTTGAAAAGACGCCGTATTTGTCGTTTCCACCACCAGCTCTTCTCCATCAGCAAAGACCAAGGTCCCTTTGGTCCAATAGCTATCATGGGGATAATCTGCCCGTAACAGGAAGCGAACCCGATCGATCAAGACGAGACGACCAAACTCAATGGTCAATGCAGCATCGGCTTGCTGATTGATGCCCCAAGAAGCAAACGGATACGAACCGTGGGATCGGTTGCCATATTTTCCATCGATCGCATTCTTGGCAAAAAAGACGGAATCATCTCGCGTTTCCACATTCGCTGAAGCATGAGGATACGCCCCTGTCGCTGACTTTTGATCATGGGCATTGAAAGATAAATTTTGATAATTCGTGATCTCAAACGCATGGGCTTTACGCACCATCAGGTGATGGCGCTGCGAGGCAAAGACCGTTTCCACCGAGGACTTTCGATGAGATTCCGTCCAAGGGATCTGATATTCCCAAGTGGATTGGGAAAGATAGATCAGTGATGGTGCTAAGGTTTCATCAAGCTGAAGGACATAATACGGATTTTCCCCCGTCACCTCAACGACGATCTTATCCCCTTCCTCATAGGGATAGTTTTTAATGGCTAATACGGCCAAATCATCACCAGAAACTTGAAACGGCGCGGGTTCTTTTTCATGGTCGATGCGACCGACGATCACCTGGTCCTGCTTATTTTTTATTGCTAGCGTAATCATTTGGATCGATCCTTTCTTTTTCTACGATACCACCGACTAAACAAATCAAACGGTGCTTCCCTGGCAGGATATGCTGTGCTAAGTATGGAAAACTAGTTCTTGGAAAAAAGACGGAGGTATTGGCTTCTGGCTGAACAATACTGGCTTGTTGATAGCCTTCGATGTTGATGATTTGAGAACAAAAGCCTTCTTCACTGACTCGACTCCAGGTCGATCCTGTTTGGGCCTGAGGCAACCGTCCAGTCAGCGGTACACTAAACCCGCCCTCACGGAGGTCCAACGAAATCGTCGTCGTCAACTCGTGCACGCGCACATGCCACTGACCAAAGGGATAAATCTCAGTTTCAATCACTACCTCCTCAAAGGGTGCCCATTGGTAAAAGACCCCTTTTTCCGTCACCCGATAATCCCTGACTGCGCCCTTCGTGCGAAAATAGCTGCCATCTCGAGCAATAGCTAATGTGCTATCGAAGGCGCCTTCGGCATACGTGACGCCAGCTTTCGGCACACTGAAACCAAGTTTGCTCGAATAGACGAATTTGCTGTATTTTGCTTGAGCATGGGCTTGCTGTTCAAGCATCAAGCCTGCAGGATACCCCAACAGATGATGGCTTTTTTCGTTGTGCACCAGCAACATATTGCCTTTTTCAATCCGTTTTTGCGGCTCTCTTTTGATTGGCTCAGGTTCAGCCCGCCAAAAAGGATGCGTTTCTGCGACCGCTAAAAGCAAAAAGGTCTTCAGCCCCCAATAAGGCGAGCCTGGTGCATTGTACCCTTCTGCCATCACATGATTTTCATAGTGGTACCCGATGGACAAGCGACCATCGAAAGTGAAAATTTCTTGTGCCATCCAATTGCGCAAGTGCTTCGTCAGTAGTCCTCGAACCTGTCCCCATGGGATCGCTTCGACGTCTGCGAAAACCAGTGCCGAGAAAAACGCCCCTTGCGCAAACCGATAAGTCAGGCTGCGGCCATAGGGCAAGGCTTCGCCATCTTCATCAAAATAATAGACGAAGTCTTGCGCAAATAGCGTGGCTCGCTCTTTAAAACGCTGCGCCCATTCTGGATCTTCGTCTTGCATAAATGTAGCGTAAATCAAGCCATAATAATGAAACGCAAAAGGAATGTAGTAGTCTCGCTGCGTCGTTTTCCCATCTACATACCAACCATCGCCAATGTACATGGAATCGATCAATGCCAACTCTTGGGACAATGCGTCTTTTGCTAACGGTTCCCCACAGTGAAACAAGGCAACGCGTATCAACACTTTGAAGAATGTCCAGTTGTTCTTAGGAATCTTGCACTCAAGTGCTTGGGAAAGCCAAGCCACTAGCTTTCGCTGGTTCTTCTGCGGCAACGCTGTCCAAAAAGCGTCCTTCTGGAACAATAGGGTCAATGACAATGCGGCTGCTTCCACGATGTATTGATCATAATCCGTGATCCTTCCCCAGTAAAACGCGTGTTCAGGATCTGTCCCTGCTATCACTTTTTCTACGTAAGCTGCTCGTAACGGATCATCTGGGCAAACCCTCCAATAAGGCGCCAGCCCCCACAAAGGACGCACAAGCGCTTCCATCTCAGCCCGTGTTCGGTCATACACGGCCCCACTGCTACCTAGATTCAATCCTGGATAATCATCTGCCAAGATCGCTGCTTGCAAAGGAGTGATCATGTCTTCCAATGCCTGCTGATAATCCAGACGCGTCAAAAACGGATTCTCTTTGATTGCCATTTGCTTCATACGCCATCTCCTTCTGTCAATTTACAGAACAGAATAGCAAGCAACGGCTTTTTTATCAAGCGATCTTCTACTGGCAATACTGCTGAAAAATGAGAAAAGATTTCGAGGGATTTTTGACTTAACCTGTTAACAAAAAAAGAGGAATTGAAGCTATGGGAAAGTGATTGGAGAAATGGTGAAAGTTAACTTAGATAAAATGAGGAATTTATTATAAATAAACATTGATTTCGTGACTTTTTTTTATAAAAAATTTTCCTGAAATTATACTATAGATATCCATCACATGATAAACATTTCTTACATTTTTTCAGTTCGAATATTTCTAAGTATTGATAATATACTAAAGACAAAAAACTTTGATTCAAATAGACATGACGAAAGAAGAATGATTGTCTATAATAAAATAGAATTCGTTATTTGAATAAATACCCATAGTAGCAGAAAGGAGTGCGCAGATGGCCGTATATATTGAATTGTCTAATCCCATCCATGGAGGAAAAGGTTGGGAGCTAGGAGAGGTTTTATGGAGTCCCGTTGCTTCATCATGGAACACAATTATGAGGAAACCCAAAGAGGGGGATATGATTTTACATTCTATCAAAGACAAAAAACGAAATATCAATCATAGATTATGGGGATGTTCTCAAGTTGCTGGTTCCTATAAAATCTTATCAAGTCCGCCACCGATCCCAGCTAATTGGGATGGATATGACGAATACTATCAAATCCCCTTAAAGTACTACACAGAATTTCAGGACAAAGTTTTTTTACAGGAAGTTATCGATCAGAACAAAGACGCATTAAAAGCAATAGCGCCTCAAAAATCTTTTTATACGGAAACAGGTGTGCGAATGCAACCCGCACAGAAATACTTGGCGCCTGTTAGTAATGAGCTATTAGAAATCTTAACTCCTTATATAAAAAAACCGGTCTACTATAACGAAAACAAGCAGAGATCAGAAAATATTGTACGTGAAGGTGATTCAGAAGAACTTCTTAGTGTGGGAAGTGGTGGGCAGGTTACCCGGATTCAAACAACTATCGATAGGATTGTTAGGGACACGTCTCTTGTTAAAAAAATGAAGCAAAAATACAATAATCAATGCCAAATTTGCGGTAAATCCATTTCATTGTCCAAACAAAAATATTACTCCGAAGGACATCATTTAAAAAAACTTGGGGGTATTCATCAAGGGCCAGATATAGAGAGTAACATTATTATACTTTGTCCCAACCACCATGTTGAATTTGATTATGGGGCAATTGCAATAGACGTTCACTCACAAAAAATTATTCATACAGACCCGCACAATCCTTTTCATAATAAGGAATTAGCATATAAAAGAGAAGATTTAAATAAAGAATTTTTAACATACCATTTAAAAAATATATTTATAGGATAAGCCCCATAAATGGAGTGTTTAGAATAGGATTTTATTCCTTTACTGAAAACCTAAATTCTTTTTTATAATTCAATTTAGTTAATTATCTTTGATATAACGTTCAATAATTCTCTTTAGGGTAACTATTGGACGTTATTTACTTTTATTCTAGCTGCTTCTATTTTAAGTACCTATTTCATCTTTTTCTCAAAGCAGACCACACTTACCTCATGATCACTGACGGTTGTCACGGCTTTTCGTGTTTCTTTAAATCCTTGACTCTCCCAGAAAGATCTACCGGCTGTGTTTTCTTCAATAACAGCGAGAGATACGAGAGAAATCCCCTTTATGCGCCAGTCTTGTTCTACTTGCTGATAAATAGCTTGCCCGTGCCCCTGACGTCTTTCGCCAACCAGTAGCAAGCCAATATACACAGTGCCCTCTTGCGGATAATCAACAAGATAATCCATGATAGCAATAGGTTTTTGATCAGAATAAATGATAGAAAATACCTTTTGCTCTTGAGCCACGGCTGGCGGAAGAACAGTCATGTCTCGCATGAGTTGTTCGATGGAAGGTGTCTCTTTCGTTAAAGCAAAATAGGCCTGGTTTTTCTGATAAATACTATAGGCAGCTTGTTGGTTTTCTGACGTGACGGAATGAAACGTATACTCGTTCATGAATGCTCCTTTATTGTAGGTTTATTGAACTTTATTTCGACCAAAAGTGAAGCAGGTGGATTTGATGGCTCTTATTGCTAGTTTATCCTATTCAAGTCCCCTCGTAAATTACTCTCGCAACCTCTTCCTATTTACGTTGCATTCCTACGATGATAACCGAACTTGTCAAGTCATAAAAAGACACCCTAGAGCCTTAAGTCAGAAGCCTACCACTTCTTCTCAAAAGCCCTTAAGATGTCTGATTACTGGCCATTTTTCTTGTCAAACAGCGCAAAAACTATTCTTCGACCGCGACTTTGTCCCACCAAGAAGTGGCGGTCTTTTGGATCACTTCATTCAAGTCTTCGATGTGCTGTTTTCCAGTACTTGCTAGCCATTCTTGGGCTGCTTCTGTTCCTCGTTTTACAAAGGGATCAACACCGTCTTTCCACGTTGCCCGGCCGCACAAGACGCCATTGAAGGTTGAACCGGCTTCTTTGGCAAAAACCAGTGTTTCTTGGAATAAGCTGGCTGATACGCCTGCACTGAGAAAAATAAACGGCAGATGCGTTGCATCGCTTTGCGCTTTGAAATACGCTGCGGCTTCTTCCTTGGTATGCACGGCTTCTTCCTTGGCAAAACCTGCCACATAATTCATGTTGACTGGTACTTCCACTTTTAACACATCAACTTTGTACTGTGGTTTCGAAAATTCCTTCATCAATCCGATGACTTTTTCTGGTTTGCGTTGCGCATACGCTTTTGAGTCGACTTCAGGTAGCTTAGCATCATAGGAAAGGACTTCTAAAAAGAAGGGCAGATCAGCGGCTTGGCACTCGCTGCCGAGTCGTTCCACAAAGACGTGTTTCAACTGATTGATCTGGGCATCTTCATCTACATCATAGTAAAGCAAAAATTTGATGGCATCGGCGCCTGCTGCTTTTAATCGCTCAACTGACCATTCCCCTAATAAATCAGGCAAACGTCCCGGCGTAGTCGCATCATAGCCGGTTTTTTCATATGCCAGCAAAAGCCCCGCCTCTGGATCACGGCTTTGCGCAGCTGCCAACCCATATTCTGGATCTAATAAAATAGAAGACGCGTAAGGGGTCAATTCTTGTGAGACTAGCGTTTTAAACTGGCTGATTTTCTCTGCGTCAGCCTCCACGCCCAGTGCTGCCATCATTTTTTTCAAGGCACCTCGTTGGTCGATCGCTAAAGCTGCGATCACTCCTTCTTTCGTTGACAGGCGATCCATCGCTGCTTTTTTGGCTTTCGTTACGGTTGCTTTCATTAAAATTCCTCCTTTTTTGTCCATGCCAAAGAATCAACCGCTTTCACTTTTTTTCAGCGTTGGCGAAACGGTTGTCAGCACGTATAAAGATGTCTATTGATGAAGCCGTTCGACTGATTGACCACCGCACGTATCGACTTCGTACACGAAAAGATACGTGCTCGTGGTGGGCTTTCTCAGTCATCGTTAGTTGTTATACGGATGAATCGTCACGCCTTTGACCACCCGATTGACGGTACGCGTTGGCGAAGGGGTGTCGGGTGTATTACCGACTTTGATCGATGCCAACAGTGCGATCGTTTGTGCAAAGACAATGTCTGCTAAGGCAAGATAACCGTCTGGCAATAATGTGTCATCTGGAAAGAAAAAGTTTGTTCCTGAAAAATTCACAGTTGCCAGCTGTCCGATGGCGGTCACTGCGGCGGCGATGCCGTCACTTTTTAACTCTTCCAACATATCAAGATCATACTGCCGCGTGTAGGGCGTATTGCTGACAAAGACAAAGACGAGGGTTTGATCATCTACGAATGATTTCGGTCCATGACGGAAGCCCATCGATGAATCGAACACGGTGGCGATTTTTCCCGCAGTCAGTTCCAATACTTTTAGCTGTGCTTCCCTGGTCAACCCCGACAACGTGCCTGACCCTAGGTAAACGATCCGCTTAAAGGAACGGTCCGTCAGTACTTGGAGTTCTGTTTCTCTGTCGATGACTTCTTGCCCCAATCGGCTAAGGGTTTCAACATAATGCCTCTTTTCTGTCAGCGGCGTCTGGTCAAAAATCAGCAGTGCGGAAAGAGCCATGCAAGAAAAACTTCCCGTCATTGCAAATCCAGCATCATTTGACCGCTCAGGCATCAATAACAGATAGCTCGTTTCATCAGCGGCAGCTTGTTGTGCCAAAGATCCGTCGGCTGCACAAGTGATCGTCAAATGATAGCTGTCGGCAACGAATTGATCGACGATTTTGACCGCTGCTAAACTTTCTGGTGAATTGCCGCTTCTAGCAAAAGAAACGAGCAGTGTTGGTTCATCCGCAAATAAAACTTGTTCTGGAGCAGCGACGATATCCGTCGTAGCAATACTTTCAAAAAGATAATCCGCAGTTGCGCCGGTCTTATTCAAGTAAGGAACGATCGTATCTCCGACATATTGCGACGTCCCCGCTCCCGTGAAGACTACCCGAATGCGTTTGTCCGTCTTTTGCTTGATAGTACGTAAGAAAGCCTCGATCGTCTCTTGCTTTTCTTGATAGATCGTCAAGGTTTCTTGCCAAAGTTCTGGCTGTTGTTTGATTTCTCTTGTTGTAATCTCCGCACCTAATTCTGCTAATTCCTTTGTTGACAGTTGAAACATCTTTCTTCCTCCTAGCTACTGTTTTTCCAGTATGTATTCCCAGTGACGGTACGAGGAGCGTTGTCTTGGATGAATACTTAGCGATCACCCAAAGGGCAAACTTCCTCGACCTCACTGGTGTTGAATACACACCTTTTCTTTGCTCGAGTGGATCATTTCAGACTGTCTAGGAAATGCGCTACTCGTCGTTACGCAAGTGGCGGACTTTGTATCTAAATTGGTCTGCTCGAGCAACACTCAAGGTGTATTCGATCACTTCATTTTCAATATTGAACGTGCTGCGTACCAGGTTCAACACCGGCGCACCTTCGTGGATTTTCAGCAATGCCGCATCTTTCGCACTGGCAATGCTGGCAAAAAATTCTTCGTCCGCGAGGCGGATCACTTGATGAAAGTCTTCATGAAATATATCGTACAATGGTTTTTGCTCGATCATCTCACTCGTTAAATGCATGAAACGTTTGACCGGCAGATAAGAACGCTCGATCATCATCGGTTGGCCATCAGCAAGACGCAATCGTTTTAACTTGTAGATCGGCTCGCCGATGGAAACTTGCAACTGAGTGGCAAAATATTTTGTCGCTTCCATTTTTTTGAATGCCAATACTCTAGTTTCTGGTTGTTTTCCTAGTGCTTTCATCTGTTCGGTAAAACTATACGAACCTGATAAATTGGTTGCCTGCTTGCGGATATCCGAGACAAAGGTGCCTTTGCCATGTTGGCGATAAATATAGCCTAATTTTTCTAACTCCTGTAGAGCCAAGCGAACGGTGGTCCGACTTAATCCGTAGCGCTTTGACAGCTCTCTTTCTGAGGGAAGCATTGTGTCTGCTTCCATTTCATTTTCGATTTTTTCAATCAGTAAATTTAACAATTGATCGTATAATGGTTGTCGATTTTTATTGATATTCATAAGCCCCTCCAAACTGGTTACTACCACATAACGAGTGTACTATTTCCCGATAGGCGTGTCAAACAATCGTCTACAGGGGCTCTGTTTCCTGAATTTGTGTCTTTTCACGCAGGAAAATGAACCAATTGCCAGCACGAGCTAAGCTGAAAAGTCAGCTGTTGCTTGCTTAGCAAAACTCCTCCTACGTTTTGCGTCGTTTCTTCTGCTAGCTTGCTTATTGCGGCCAAATGGATGGATACAGGCCAAAGCCAGAACCGATCAAGCCGATCACTAGCAGCAAAGCGATACATTTCAACGGCGTCCAGCCGCGTTTTGATAAGAAGAAATACAGCATCAGTGTGATGGTCAATGGAATCACTTGCGGCAAGATCCCATCGAGGATTTTTTGAATATCGATCGTCACAGGCACTTCGTTGACTTTGTTAAACGTCAATTCATATTTGCCGTTAGCCAGTTCGTTGACCGCCGCATTTTCTTGCAATGTGTCAGTCAATTGACCATTCTCATCCGTGGTATACAGCATGTCTTCGTAAGCGGCAATGGCTGCTTGATCATCCACGATCGTCGTCGCTTGCGTCACTTCATTGGTAGTGCCGTTAGGGATCTGAATATCCAAAGATGTCGCCCCATACACGCAGGTCAAGGAACCGACAACAAAAATCCCTAAAATACTCGCTGCTCGGGTGAATTCTTTGGCATTTTCCGTTAAGATGCCAATCGCATCTGTCCCTAAACGATAGGACCAATGCATCAAGAAGAACCGTAAGCCGAATTGGGCCGCATTGAATACCAGTAAGAAAATAAACGGTGCAGCGATGTTGCCATTGATCGCCATATTGGCTGTGATACCAGCTGTTATCGGTACCAGAGTGAACCAGAATAACGCGTCACCGATCCCGCCTAGCGGCCCCATTGCAGCGACTCGCACTGCCCGAATCATGGGAATATCGGCTTTGTTTTGTTCCATCGATAAAATAATCCCCATCACAAAGTTCACCAAGAATGGATGAGTATTGAAAAACTCTAAGTTATGGCTCATTGAAGCAGCCAAGTCCTTTTCATTTTTGTGGATCTTTTTCAATCCCGGTAAAATACTGAATAACCAGCCTCCTGCCTGCATTCGCTCATAATTGAAAGAGGCTTGTAGAAATAAGGAACGCCAGACCATATTGTTCAAGGTCTTTTTATCCAGTTGTTCTGCGGGCGCTTGTTCGCTATAAGAATCGGGAATATTATATGCCATCTTCGTCGCCTCCGAAATCATAGGTATTGGCTGCTGCTACTTTAAATTTGGACTGGATTTGATAATCCCAAAAGGCTAATGCAAAACCGATAAAGGCTAGAATGATCAAGGCTGGTCCTTGCAAAGAAGGTGCCGCCATTACGATCGTGGCTAAACCAAACCCCATAAAGAAGAAGCCCCACATTTCTTTGGAAACCATCACTTTTAGTAAAATCGCAAAACCGACATACCGCATCATGCCCCCAGCTGCGCCGAGCCCACCCATCAACCATTGAGGGATCGCTGCGACCGCCTGATTCCCGAAAGCAGCACCGCCGATAAAGAATAAGACCACGATCAAGCCGAAGATCGTACCAAGACCCGCCATCGCTAAATAATTGATTCGCTCAATCCCCTTCGTATTGGCATCATGGGCGTAGCTGTCGGCTTTTGACATCACTGGCGACATTAGTGAGAAGATAATCGTCACCCCATATTGCCCCAGCAAAGAAAACGGAATCGCCGTAGCAACCGCTACTGTGGGTTCCAGCTGCAGCGTGATCGCTAAGATTGCTGCCATAATTCCGCCAATCACCGCATTTGGCGGTTGCGCGCCGCCCACCGGCATATTGCCGATCGTCATTAACTGATAGGTTCCGCCAACGATCAAGCCAGTTTGAAGATCTCCAAGAATAAGTCCGATAACCATCCCGGTAACAATGGGTTGGTACAATGATTCTAAAAAACTAAATTGATCGATTGCGGCAATGAATGTAACTATGAAGACTAAAATGATTTGAAAAATCGTGTAATCCATTTTCTTTCTCCTTCCTTACCTCTGCATTACTGAAATAATTTCTTTTCATCTTCAACAGGTGTCGTTGGAACCCGCTGGATCACTAATTGCACCCCCATTTCCTTCAGTTTTTTAAAGGCATCGACATCTGCTTCATCGACGGCAACTGTCGTAGCAACCTGTCTTTTCCCTTCTGACATATGCATATTCCCAATGTTGAGTTTCTTGATCGGCACCCCACCTTCAGCTAATTTCAACGCATCTTGCGGATTTTCAACCACCATGAAAATCTTTTGTTTTGGCGATGCTTTATGAATGATCTCGATGGTTTTTTGAAGCGAGAAATACCTCGTTTGGACGCCAGCTGGCGCCGCCATATCCATCAACCCTTGTCTGACTTTGTCTTTGGCGACCTTATCATTTGCCACTAAAATTAGATTTGCTCCCAACGTACCGTTCCATTGGGTGGCAACTTGCCCATGAATCAACCGATTGTCGATTCGCGTCAATAAAATATTTGGTTCTCCCATAAATATGTCCTCCTTCTATTTACTGCATGATTTCTGCAACCGCACTACGTTCTACTTCAATCACCGTTCCCGATTTCACCCTTAGATCGACCGTCTCTTTCCCCAGTGTTTGAATCTCCCCAATAATGCCGCCGTACAATTTGATTTTCTGTCCCTTTTTCAAAGACTGCTGCAATTCAGCGAAATAGCCCTTCTGCCTTTTCAGATTTTTCCCATTCAGGAAAGACGAGACCCCCAAAAAGAGGGAGAGAAAAACAAGCACCACGATTGAGGCTGCTAAGATCATTTCCCACATGTTTAAATTCCTTCTTCCTCATTGATTTCCTCATGGCCTTTGATCTTTCCGTGAAAAATACCGCTCTTGCCAATCTCTGCCAGTTCTTGGCAAAAACCCTCTGGATCGGCTGCCGTATAACTAGTCAACGAACCTTCCACTAGCATCAGTAGATTGATGCCGCCGATGACCTCGACTTGCGGGTCCTCATTGGTAGCGGTCATCGCAACATTAAAAGGGGTCCCGCCCACAAGGTCTGCACAAATCACGACCCCATCACAGGTTTCCTTTAATTGATCGATTGCTCCTTGCAACTCTTTTTCAAAGTCAGCTAACGGATTTTCCTCTAAAAACGGCACTGCTAGAAATTGTTCTTGGGGTCCTGCAATCATCGCAAGCGCATTTTCCATCCCTTGCGCAAATCCTCCATGACCTGTTAAAACCAAACCAAGCATCTTATGTCCTCCCCTCATTCTCAACTGGTAGTAACCACATATCCAATATAAACGCTTTCATTTTGTCTGTCAACAAATTTTTTGTTTTTATATAAAAATATCTTTGTTATCTTTAAATACGAAAAAGAGCGCCAAAACAATAATTGTAAAACAATAAACTACTTGAAAAAGGTATTGAAATTCATCGATAGCACGACAATAATGTTATTTTTAACTAATAAATCCACTGGTTTTTGTGTCCTGGTATCTAAAGAACCAGGAGTCACTCCACCATTCATCGATACAACAATCAACGTTGTTAAATAAAGGAACTATCAGCAAATTTGCTGTCTTAATAAAAAAACCAGTTAGGTATAATCCCTAACTGGTTTTGATCATCGCCAAACTCATTTTCCATTATGCGTTTTATTAAATTGTATTTCCAACATTACCAATACCACTCAGATGCCAGCCTGTTTTTAGTTCGGATAGATGATTTGCGTCAGTTCTCCAATCTTATCGTTATAAGCATCAGAAATAATGACAACGTCTTCTGTACTAAAAGCTTTTACCGCGGCGACTTGTCCATATTTCGAGCTGTCACACAATAAATAGGCGGTTTTGGCATTATTTAGAATTTCACGCTTTTTGTTCGCCTCTACCAAGTTGGGGGTGCTTACACCTTTTTCAGCATCAATACCATTACCACCTAAAAAAGCCGTTTGAAAGTTAAACGTTTGTAAATTTGCATCCGTCAATGGACCATTCAAGGATGAAATAACGGGATTGTATCGGCCACCAAGAAGTAAAATCTCGGCAGGAGTTTCTTGTTGAATTGTAAAGACACTCGTATTGGTAGTAATAATCGTGATTTTTTTATTAATGATTTTATGCAGTAACGCTGTACAAGTCGAACCAGAATCTAGGTAGATCACATCGCCATCGTGAACCAACTCAGCAGCCAAAGTAGCGATCGCTTCTTTCTCTTGGGAATACAAAGCAGCCTTAGCTGCAATCGGCATTTCGGAAGCCGTTGAACAAATCTTCACTGCGCCACCAGCCAACAATTCAACTCTTCCTGATTTTTCTAATTCTTTTAAATCCCGCCTCAATGTTGAGATAGAAACAGTAGGCAAAATGCTTTGCAATTGCTCTATTTTTAACAGTTCATCTTGAGCCAAAGCTTCTAAAATTTTTTCTTGTCTTTCATATGGAATCATAGCAACCTCCATTAATTGGTCAACTTCACTTTTTTTCAAATTATACCATACTTTTTCTCTTGGTATGAGCAAGGACTTTCATTGTTCGTCAATTTGATCTCGATTATAAGATAAATTTCTCATTAACAAAAAAAGACGAGGATTCGCTAATGCGAGTCCTCTAACCTTTGATCATTCTACTTCTAACTGACCAATC
The DNA here is from genome assembly GCF_051713705.1 of Enterococcus sp. DIV1083b. NCBI lineage: Bacteria > Bacillati > Bacillota > Bacilli > Lactobacillales > Enterococcaceae > Enterococcus > Enterococcus sp. DIV1083b. The sequence goes on along the minus strand of NZ_JBIOQJ010000001.1, from coordinate 223,855 downwards.
ATTGCTACCCGTTTTTGGTGACGACCACCTTCAAACTCAGCAGCCAGCCATTCCTTAGTAATCATTTTCGCTAGCTCGATGCCCACGACGCGCGAACCAAACGCCAATACGTTGGTATTGTTATGCTCTCTTGAGAGCTTAGCACTGTATGGTTCGCTGCACACCACGGCTCGGATGCCCTTGATTTTGTTGGCAGCAATTGAGATACCAACCCCTGTGCCACAAATCAAGATTCCCAAATCACACTTTTGGGTTACGACCGCTTCTGCAACAGCCGCCGCATAATTGGGATAGTCAACGCGTTTAGCACTTTGTGTCCCAAAATCTTGTACCGTGTGCCCCAACGACTCCAAATAAGTGATGATATCAGTTTTTAATTCGAACCCAACATGATCACAACCGATTGCTAGTTTCATGCTTGATCCTCCTCTTTATATATTGAGATCAGTTCTTGATACGATTCTTCTTTTCCAAAAAGAGCGGAGGTCCCTAAAACAAACCCATCAACGCCTAAGGCGCTTAAGCGAGTCATTACGGCAGGCGAAATCGCTCCATCTGCCATCAATTGGTAGAAATAACGTTCCTTAACTGCAGCAAGCTGCTTTATTTTTCCTTCCACATGTGTCAAATATGCTTGACCTGAAAAACCGGGATCAACAGTCATTACCATCACGTAATCGATCAATGGCAGCAGTTCTTCGATCATTGCTACACTTGTTCCAGGATTGATGGCGATTCCGGCTTGTTTTCCCTTTTGCTTGATTTTGTTGATAGTTCTTGTAGGATGGCGATCTGCTTCAGGATGAAAATAAATGATATCTACACCCATATCCGCAAATTTCTCTACATACGCTCCCGGATCTTCAATCATCAAGTGGACATCAACTAAGGTTTCTGACCATTTGCAAATAGCTTCGATATCTTGAAGTCCCATACCAAAATTTGGAACAAATCGTCCGTCCATAACATCAAGATGAAAAATATCGATTTTCGCCGCTTGTAAAGCGGCAACCTCGTCCTTTAGCATTGAAAAATCAGCACACATCATAGATGGACACAAGATTTTTTTCTTCAAAACACTACCTCCTGTCAGCAAATGCTCTCACTCATTAATAACGCCAATCGCTTGTCCACAACGCCCTTGCTTCTCTGTCATCACTAAGGTTCGCTGTGCGGAATTAGTGAAAACAACGATTACATCCGTTTCTTTGCCCTGTGATGCCAAAAACGGAAAATCAACTTTTGCCAGCACACTCTCGGCAGTAACTTTGTCACCTTCAGAAACTTTGGTATCGAACCCTGCGCCATTTAGCTCCACAGTATCGATCCCAATATGGACTAGAACTTCTAAGCCATTTTTGGCTTTTAACGAAATCGCATGTTTTGTAGGAAACACAGAGACCACTGTTCCTTCAATCGGTGCTGTAACAAGATCATCTGTTGGTACCACAGCAAACCCATCGCCTAATAGTTTGGTTGAAAACATCTCGTCCTTCACTTGTTCAATACTTTTCACCACACCCTTAGCTGGTGCATAAATAACATTTTTCTTCTTAAATAGACCCATATTCCCCCTGCTTTCTACGCCAATGTCTCGTCTCGATTGGTAAATACAAATGCTAAGACTGCTGAAACCACCATTGAAATCAGTAAGCCGATCATCGCTTGTATGAAATTCGAGGAAGTTGAGCCTACAAAGGCGGGAAAAGTGGTGACACTACCAAAGACAAAGGCATTCGTTACAACTTGCATCAACCCTAAATAGGCACCACCCACAGCACCACCAATAATTTGCGCTAAGAAAAGTTTTTTATTTTTTACAAGTAAGCCGAACAAAGTAGCTTCGATAATCGCTGATAATGCGATCGTGACTAAGCCAGTTAAAGCAAAGCTTCGCAGTTTTTTATCTTTCGCTTTAAAGTAAACGCCAATCGTTGTACCTATCACGGCGAAGTTGCATGCAAAAGTAAAAGGAACGATGTAATCAAAGCCATAGGTCGAAACGTTATTGATCATGATGGGATTGACTGCCCAGTGGATGCCCAAACTTACGAGAACACTCCAACCACCACCAACTAAGATTCCAGTTAGCACACTACTACGTTCGATCAACCAATTCACCACATTAGCAACTGCTTCGCCACTATAGACCCCGATTGGTCCAATAACGATCACTGTCAATGGAACCATAATCGCTAGTGAGACTAACGGAACGACCACTAATTTTAAAGTCTCCGGTATGTGTTTGTCTAAGAATTTGTAGAGATATGAAAAAGCCCAAATCGAAAGGATGATTGGTACGACAGTCGAATTGTAGTTCATCAAAACGACTGGAATCCCAAAAAACTCCGTCGTTGCACCGTTGCCTGCTCCTCCCATCAATGCAATAAAATCAGGATTGATTAACGCAGCCCCGATCAATGCCGAGATATACGGACTGGCACCAAACCGCCGCGCTGAAGTAAACGCTAACAATACAGGCAAGAAATAAAATACACTCATAGAAGCAACAAATAAAATCGAATAAGTGCCGCTGTCTTCACTGATAATCCCGAGCTGAACAAACAAAATCAGCAGTCCTCTTAAAATCCCTGAGCCCGCCAAAACTGGGAGTAGTGGCGCAAAAATAGCAGATACAGCGGAAAAAATACTGCTGATAATACTGCCAGAAGCTTGTTCTTCCATGATAGGGCTACCAGAACTTTCGTTACCTTTAACTAACGGCTCAAACTCATCATAGAGCTTTCCAACTTCTGTCCCAATCAAAAGCTGGTACTGGCCCGCCTTATTAATGACATTGATCACTCCGTCGATATTCTCGACGGCTTGATCATCCGCTTTTGCGGTGTCATGTAACGTTAGGCGCAACCGGGTGGCACAATGTGTCATATTGCGAACATTTTCCGCACCGCCTATTTTTTCTAAAATATTTTTTGCCATCACTTTGTAATCCATCTTCCCCACTCCTTTTATTTTGATTGATTTGTTGGTGACAAAAATTCAAGCAGCAACTGATTGGCTGCGACTGCATCGTTTTGATCGATCACAGCTTGAATCGTAGCCAAGCCTACGTTATCGATCATTTGATCCATTTGTTTGATCATTTTCATGTTTTGCTCGCACTCTTTTGAGGCATGTTCAATTACAGGGAACGTATCAAAATAAATCACACCATCATAGTTATGCTTTTTGACATAATACAAGAATTCTAATGTTTTGAAGGGTGTTGCTGAACCGATCATCAATCCATCGTCGTTTAACCCATACCCATCATTCAGATGCACCCCGTATAATAACCCTTTTCCAGCAAACAGATCCGCAGCAAAAGCAGGATTTTCGTGTTTCATTAGCATATGGCAATAATCAAGGGTCACACCTACATTTTTGCGGTTGATCTCATTAAGCATCATTCCAGTGACACCCATACTATCAATGAACGCATAGGCTCTTGGTTGAAATGGTTTGTACTCGATACTGATTTTCAAATCTGGTGCGTAGTCAGCAATTTTAATAAAGGCATCTCGAATCTGATTCCAAACCTTTTGGTAATTGATTTGAAAACTATAGTCAAAGCCATCAAAACCAAGCCAAATGGTTACGACTTCTCCACCTGCTGCACGACAATAATCAGCAGCTTCTTTGCATAACGTTAAGGCATGCTGCGCAACCTGTGAGTTAGCATTGCCTAATTCACCGTTGATAAATTCTTCTCTAAATCGCAATGCAACACCATTCAATTTCAAATCAGCTTGTTCCAATCTCTCTTTCATTTCAGAGGCAGCCGTCCCACCGACGTGCTCCGGATAATTTAAATCTACATAATCAAGCCCCAATTCTTTGAATGCGCCAAATATATTGTCTAAATCATTTTCGTAAATTGATAAAAATGAATTGATTCTCGTTGCTAACTTCATCTTCATTCTCCTTAGCCATTTATTATAGACCCAGAATAGCACAAACTTTTTTCATTTACAACCACTTTATTTCATATTTTTTCAAATTAATTCACTAAGAAGCATTGCTTTTGTTGAAAGAAATACTTCAAAAAAGTGATTTTCAAGCATCTATTTTGTTAAAACTCACTTTTGAAATCATTTGAAATAAATTGATTTTTTGCGGATTATTTTAAAACACATTGTCTTGATTCACTGATTATGCTGATTTGACTCTATTCGTTTCAGAAAAAGGATCATTTGGCAAATCCTTAGCGGGCTGCTATTGAACTAGGCGCCCCTAGTAATGTATCCCCTCTCACTCTTTCGAATTGTTTTCACGTGAAACAAAAAAACCTAACCAACCAGCAGGATCGCTGTTTGATTAGGAAAGAGGCACTGCTTTATTGTTCGTTCAACCACGTGCGCGAGTGTTCAACTTCTTCATACGTTAACTGATGACTCGGGGTCCACACAGTTGAAAGGACTGCACCCCGGGAGGTGAAGATCTCTTGGACGTAAGCACTGTCGGCTAGGGAAACGATCGGGTCGTTTCTGCCAAAACTCATAAACACATGAGTGTCAGGCAAGGAATTCGTCGGTACATTCTCGACTGGATACATGGCGTGGTAGAGGATCGCTTTTTTGAAGTGGTCACTATCATTTAGTAATAAGCGAATGGCAATGTTGGCGCCATTGGAATAACCCACCAGTACCACTTGCGCTAACGAAAAGTTGTATTCTTTGGCGGCTTGCCGAATGAAATCGGCTAATTCGTCGCCGCGAAGTGCTAAGTCGGCTTCATCATACACCCCTTCAGCCAGGCGTTTGAAGTAACGGGGCATGCCGTTTTCTAAAACGTTCCCGCGAATACCTAATAGTGATGCTTGGGGATCAAGGGCTTTGCCTACTTCCAGCAACGACTGTTCGTCGCCACCAGTGCCGTGGAGCAGCACCAAAACTGGTGCGTCGGCTGCTCCTTGTTGGTAGATTGCTTTCATCGAAGTTCCTCCTTTAACTTGGTCGTTTGATATCGAAAATCTCCCCAATCGTTGCGTAAGAATTTCCCGCTAGCCGGCTGACTGCTTGTAAGGCACGGGGATCGATCTTGCCGTCTTGATAGACATCCTCTGCAATCTGGTAGCCGACGACTTCCAACAATAAGAGATCGGCAGTGGTCTGCTGGTCTTTTTTGATGGGTACGTGCTGATGCAGAATCGTTTCTACGCGGACACTGGCTTCTTTCAAGCCAGGAACGGCAATCATTTTCGATGTCGTTGTGGTAAATCCAGAAACCGTCAACTCGCTTTGGTCTGCGGGTAATAATGCCGCGGTTTTATTGGCCTCTTGGACATTTGTTTGATCCAAAATATGCACAACGGCTTCTTTCGTCGCCAACAGATTGCGGGCGGTGTCTTTCAGTTCCCCTTCTTTGCGCTGGATAGCCAACGAGAGGATCACGGGTTCTGAGCTGACGATGTTAAAAAAACTGAATGGGGCGATGTTGACGATACCATCGGCTGATTGCGTACTGACCACTGCCACTGGCCGTGGAATGATGGAGCCAATCAGTAGTTTATAATTTTCTCGTTGGGTCAAATCCTTGGGATCTAAATAGTGCATATAGCGTCTCCTTTTCTAAACCGATAAATCTGGCAAGCGATCTTCGATCTCTGCACGGCGGCTTTCAAATTGGGCTGGCAGCATCAACTGCTGTCCTAACGTTTCTAATGGTTCATCAACGAAAAAGCCTGGGGTTTCTGTTGCGATCTCAAAGACGATGTTGCCCCGCTCTTGGAAATAGACGGCTTTGAAATAATTGCGGTCTTTGATTTCAGTGACTCCGTATCTTTGATCGTACAAGTACTCTTGCCACTCTTTTTGCACTGCTTCCGTTGGCACAGACCACGCGATGTGATGGACGGTGCCGACACCCCAGCGCCCTGCTGGCAGTGCTTCATGGGGCACGACGATCTCATGAGCGAGGGTGCCTGCGGTATGAAGATGGGTGCTTTTCTCTGTTTTGTTAAAAATGTTCAGTCCTAGATCATCTGCCAGCGTTTGAATGGTCGCTTCTGGTTGTGCCGAAAGCAAGACGGCCCCATGAAAGCCTACAATCGCTGGTGTTTCCGCCGATTCTTCGGCTTCGACTAGCGCCAAAGACAGGTCATGCTGATCATGAAGTTCTAAAGTTGGCCGGTCAAACAATGTACTTTCTTGGACAGTTACTTGATGTTTCGCCAGATGATCTTGCCAATAGGCACTGCTGTCTTTAGGAATACGAAAGGCGATCGTGCCGACTTGTCCGCTTCCTACTCGTCCAGGATGGGCATTTGCCCAAGGGAAGAAAGTGATGATGGTCCCATTTTCTAACGCTTGATTGCTGTAATAAAGATGATACGTGTAGGGATCATCAAAATTGACGGTTTGTTTGACGAGGCGCAACCCCAACACGTCACGGTAAAAGGCAACGTTCGTTTGCGGATCGCCTACGATGGCTGAAATATGGTGGATCTGTTGAATGGGTTGCATACTATGTGCCTCCTTAGGCGCGTTTTGTATTGAAGGGTTTGATGACTCCTTCGATGTATTCACGGCGATTTTCTAAAAATGGTGCCAATGATAAGGATTCACCCAATGTTTCATACGGCTCATCCCCCATAAACCCTGGTTCATCTGTCGCTAGTTCAAAAAGAATATGGCCGATGCGCACATACAACGACTCAAAATAGTAGCGATCGACATAGCCAGAGTTGGCCAATCCCAAGTTATCAAAAACTTCTTGCCAGACTGCTAATGAGTCATGGTGGGCTAAGCGAAAAGCCACATGATGCACTTCGCCGTCCCCTTGTTGTGCTTGCGGGCTCGTGGTATCTTCCACTAAAACGATTTGGGCGCCATTGCCGCCTTCACCGGCTTCTAACAAATAACGATTGTCTACTTGATCAATGGTTTTGAAATCAAAAACGGATTCCAGCAGCCCTTTGAAATCTGCCAAGTAAGATACAGACATTTCGACAGGACCTAAGCCATAAATCGCAAACTCAGTAGGAACGGGTCCTTTTTTCCAAGGGATACCAGCTTTCACGCCAGTATTGTGTTCATCAGAGATCAGTTGATAGGCTTGCGTATCAAAATCCCAAAAGTGCAACACTTTTTTCCCAAATTCGGTGGTGATTGCCTCGTGTTTTACCTCAAATTCATCAAAGCGTGCGGCATAATAATCAAGGGCTGCATCACTGGGTACTCGAAAACTGGTGCGGGTGATCGAATTGGTTCCTTTGCTGCCGCGAGCGGTATTGGGAAAATCAAAGAACGTCATGGTTGTTCCCGGTGTCCCTAAATCATCCGCAAAGTAAGTATGGTACGTATAGATGTCATCTTGATTGACTGTTTTTTTCACTAAACGCATCCCTAACACATCTGTAAAGAAATGGTAATTCCGTTCCACATCACTTGTCATAGCCGTCACATGGTGTACCCCTAATAATTGGTCTTGTTTTCTCATTTTCTTTTCCTCATTTCTGATCGTAAGTTATTTTTCGTAAAATTGTTTTTAATTGTTGCAATTCTTCACTGCTAAGTTCGGAAAAACTCGCCGCAATCTTTTGTGCATGACTGGGAAAAATTTTCTCCATCAACGCCCTGCCTGCTTCCGTAATACTGACGTATGTTACCCGTTGATCTTCTTGGCTAGGTTCCCGTTGCACGCAGCCTTTTTTGACTAATTGATCGACCACGTAGGTTGTGGAGCTGCTGGCGATCAAGATTTTTTCCTTGATGGCTTGCGTCGTATGGGTGCCTTTATGGTAAAGCAATTCCAGTACGGAAAACTCTGTGATATTTAAGCCATAACAACGGACATCTTTTTTTGCCACTTGTTCCAAACGACTTGCCGTACGCAGCAAACCGATGTATGCTTTGAGCGCTTCTTCTTGATGCGCCATTTTCCTCACCTCTTTATTTCGAATTCGAGATAATCATAACTTACTTTTTGTAAGTTGTAAAAGGATATGCTTTGGGTATTTAAGAAAATAATTCATTGCTTATTTTTGTAAAGATAAAGAACACTTAGACACTAACGACGGTCCCGCCTTTTCTCTATGAACCCGCCAAATCTAAGAAAAAAAGCGGAACTCATGAAAGGTTCCATAAGTTCCGCTAAATATATATTTCAATGAAAAGGATTCGATCCATTCCATGTACTGATCGATGAAGCGCTGATTCCCACGCATAGTTATCTCTTTTTCAAACCTTTACAGTCGGCTGCACCTGCTTTTCCAAAGCCAGCAACCACTTTTTGCGTTCGACACCGCCGCCATAGCCGCCGATACTGCCATCGCTATTGATGACACGGTGGCATGGAACGATCAACGCCAATTGATTTTTTCCGTTGGCATTGGCAACAGCTCGGGTGGCTTTTTCATTGCCGATTCGCTGTGCCAATTGTTTGTAAGAGTATGTTTCTCCGATCTTCATCGCCAACAGCTGCTGCCAGACGGCTTTCTGAAAATCGGAGCCGATCAATGCAATTGGTATCGTGAAAACAGTTCGATTTCCTTCAAAATATTCCGTCAGTTCTTGCTTAAGCTGCTGGATGATTGCTGTTTGCTGGGGAATGATCACTGCATTCAAGCGGCTTCTCAAAACAGCAATCTCCGTTTCTAGCCCTCTGCGATCCACGAATTCTAACAAGTAAAGCTGCTGCTGGTCGCTGATTGCCAGCATCGATCCCAGCTTAGTCTCAAGCCAAGCAGAAGAAAGACTCTTTTTTTCACGGCTGTTGGAAGGCAATTCCCCCATAATCCGAGAAAACGCATCTCGAAAGCCGTTGCCAGAATCGAAACCGGCTTCTAATTGCGCTTGGATCAGCGGTTCTCCTTCACGAATCTGCTTAAACGCTAATCCTAAGCGGCGTGCACGGGAGTATTCGATAAAGGTCATGCCAAAATATTTTTTGAATTGTCGGCGTGCGGTATTGGGATGGATCGCTAGTTCTTCAAAATCTTTGTCGGTCCACTTTTTCTCTGGGTTACTCTCCACGGCTTCCACCAGGCTTTTCACGTCAGGGGATAAGTGGCTAGGCGAGCTGAGTGGGCGACATCGTTTGCAGGGACGATACGCCGCCAGCAGCGCTTCTTGTGCCGTCTGAAAAAACTCGCAATTTTTTTTGAGCGGTTTTTTCGCTGGGCAGGTGGGACGGCAAAAGACGCCGGTGGTTTTTACCCCAACGTAAAAAATCCCTTCATATTGCGAATTTTTTTCAATCAGCATGTCGTAATAGTGGTCCCGTTGTCGGCTATCTTCAATCATCTTGCGCATCCCCCCCTCTTTTCTACACTTACAAAAATACTTCGTGCTTGTACAAACATATGACCAACCATTGCAACAGCCTGCATTGGCAGTTCGAAAATTTGCCCACATCCTTCTGATGACATACGATCACCCTTTCCTCTGAATGACCTTAGTGTACAAAAAAACGGTCTTGGCACATCCCATAAAAATTAACACCAATTTTTTAAAAAAGATCGAAGGCAGTTGCCCTCCGATCCTTTTGATTTCCAGTTTGCCTGTTTTTCAGTGAATCTTAAAGCGGCACCTATAGGAACCTAGACCGTCGCCTTCTGCTTGACTTGCAGGGCACTTTTTTTCCGCAAGACTCGCTCCAAACGGGGGCGATTGTAGCGTTGGATCATGATGAATGGGCAATTAGCCAATAACGCATAGACGATCATCACCCAGCCCGCCCACGCAGGATTCCAGAGGAAAAAGAACGGTGCTGGAACCATCAGCAGCCAATGGGTCAGCTCTGCTCGGCGTGTCTCAATGACGAATTTTTCCAGATAGTCCTTTTGCTGTTGAGCCAAGCGGGATTTGTCAAAGCCTTTTTTGGCAATCACAGTGCCGTCGGGCAATTTGTCTTTCCACTGACGAATACGAAACACCTCCGACCAGATCCTACCGCCTTTTTCAAAGGCAAAAGAACGGAACCAGTTGGCATGACGTTCAAAAAAGGCATCACTGACTTTGCGCAAGCCAAAGGAGATGCCTAGATGTAACAGCAGCCAAGCCAAGCTGTCTGTAATGAGCAAGAGCAGTGGAGATAAGGTGATCAGCGGCATGTGCATCGCCTCCTATAAATTGATTTTGCGTCCTTTCCAGGTCACGGATTTCAACAAATGGGTTTGGATCCACGACCAACCAAATAAGCCTAGGAAAAAAAGAAAGTAACATGGGAAAAAAAGCAGCAGGATTCGGTTGAAATTGCCGACACGGCGGGCAAAGCACAGAGTTTGTCCAAAATAAGCAGCATAAAAAAGCAGTCCTAGCCAAAGCGGTTCCATCAGAAATGGTGCCGCCAGTACCCCAATGCCGCCGCTGATCCACAAGATGACGCCCGCCATAATCAAAGGGTGAGTGGATTGCGAAGCAGTGGCAAAGTCCTTCGTCCAGCCTTGAACAAGTTGACGAACACCAGCTGGATACATCCGAAAGGCCACTAAGTCTTTTCCACCATATAAGGCGATCGGCAAGCGTTTTTTCTTAAAGCGACTCGCTAATGCTAGATCATCTAAGATTCCTTGTGGCATGTCCTGATGTCCATTGGCTTGAAGGTACGCAGTTTTGCTGCACAAAATACACGGACCAAAGGCGCCGCCAGCTGAGAGTTTTTCGCCTACGATAGAAAAGCGGTTCAACCCGACAGGTAAGACGACATTAAAGACGGCAGACAGTTGTTCATACAGGCGCTTCGTTTGATGATAGGGCTGCACCGAGAGCAGTCCTTGTCCCGATCGCTCCTCATACGCAGCGAAAAGACGCTCTAAGCCATCTTCTGCTAGAAAGAAGGTATCGGCATCCAAAAATAATAGATACTTGCCCACCGCTTGTGAGGCGCCTAACCAACAAGCCGCCGCTTTCCCAGCAGAATCAGCAGTGGTTTGCAAGACCGTCGCACCGAAGCCCTTGGCACAGGCGATCGTCTCGTCTTCCGATCCGTCATCAACCACCAAAATCTCCACAGGATGAAGGGTTTGCTGCTGCAAGGACGCCAACAATTGCGGCAAATTTTCTGCTTCATTGCGGGCGGGGATGATGATCGACAGTTCTCCCCTCTCCGTCAAGTCTTTGGATGTGGCTGTCTCCTTGCGGGTGGGTATCGTCGGCAGGCGGAAAAAAATCAGCCAGCCTGCCAGCCAAGCAGCGCAAATACCAGCGAGCAGCAGGTACACAGTCATCATCCTTTCTTGTCTTAGTGTTCTCTTTTGGTGATCATCTCACTGACTTGCTGGCCACTGAGGGTCACCATCGGCATGCCGGCACCTGGATTGACCGTACCGCCAACGAAGTATAGATTGTCGTAGCGTTCGCTGTGTTTCGGGTGTTTAAAGCCATGATTTTTCTTGCGGTTAGAGACCGTGCCGTAGATGGCACCGCGATGTGACAAATAATTCTTTTGGATGTCTTCGGGTGTCCAGCGGTCTTCATACACGATGTGCTTACGTAGATCCGTTAAGCCCATGTTTTCCAGCTTGATCAAGATCCGTTCACGAAAGGCATCGTATTCCGCTTCCGTAAAGGGTTTATCCTGCAAATAAGGGATATGAGGCAAGATTTTGATGTTCTCATGCCCTGCCACTGTTTGCGAAGGATCGGTTTTGTTGGCATTGACCAAATAGATTGTTGGATCTTCTGGCAGCTGATGCTGATGGAAATTTTGATCAAAGTTTTCTTTTGAGGCATTTGAAAAGAAAAAGTTGTGATGCGCCAATTGCGGATAGGAGGTTTTGACCCCTAAGTGCAAGACAAAACCAGAACTTGCTGGTTCAAATTTTTCTTCCAGTTTTTGAGTAAAGGTCGGCGCTTCTTCTAACAGCTCTTCATAAGCTGGGATCACTTCCATGTTGGAAACAAAATAGTCGGCTTCGATCAACGTACCATCATCCAAACGAGCGGCACGGATCTGCTCCTGTTCAACGATCAATTTTTCCACTTTATGTCCCGTGTGGAAAGTGACCCCAATCTCTTTTGCTAAGCGAACGATGCCTTCGGCTAAACGGTGCATCCCGCCTGGCACGTACCAGACACCTTGGGCATGCTGCATGTAGATCATCATGTTCAAGACGGCTGGGGCGTCATAAGGAGATGAGCCGACATACTTGATAAAATAGCTCAGCATGTCTTGCAGCTGCGGATTGCTGACACGTTTTTGAATGGCATCATGCATGGAAGAGAAATAATCAAAGCCTTTCAGCGCTTTGATCACGCCGTGATACTTCAAGATTTCTTTCGTGGTATCTAAGCCTTTCTCGAAATAGCCTTTTTCCGTGATATCATAAATTTTTTGCGCATAGTCCAAAAAGTCTTGGTACTCTGCCATGTCTTTTTCTGACAAGTGGGGGTTTTCCTTTGCCATGCGGGCAAGATCGCCATAAAGATCGATCTTGGTGCCGTCAGGAAAAAAGGAGCGCCATTCCAATGGCAATCGGCGAATCGCAACATAATCCGCCATATCGCGATTGCTGCCAGTAAATAATTTTTCAAAAATCTGCGGCATCGTCAAAATCGAAGGACCTAAGTCAAAGCCGAAGCCGTTTGTTTCCAGTCGGTTCAACTTGCCGCCTAAGTGTTGATTTTTTTCATATAATGATACATCAAAACCATTTTGGGCTAATGAGACCGCCGCTGATAGACCACCAAGTCCGCCGCCGATCACTACAACTGTTTTTTTCTCTTTCATTGAATTGCTCCTCGTTTGCTTTAATGAACGTCCCTATTTAGCCAAACCTTCTCGTCAAAACAGACGGTTGCTTCTCACTGCAACTGCGTTTCTTGGCACTGTTTTGGCATTGGCAACTTGAATCAAAGGATCGTTTTTCTAGATAATTCTATAGTATCACACCTTTGAAAAAATGACGGGGATGAGCCTATCGGTCAACTGATGCTGTTTTTTTCTCAACCATGATTTCAGCAAATGAAAAAACAACCCGCTGGCAAAGAATGGAAACCCAGCAATCTCGCCCATTTAAGAAATATTCTTTTTATAACAATAATTACCAGAATATTTAAACATTTTTGACGTTAATACCAGCGAAAAACAAATATTCGTATGGTTACGAAAAAACGCATTTGAGCCGATTTGGAATATCCTGTACATTGAATGTAGCGAAAGTCCTTCCCCCAATCATAAAAAAAACAAAAGGGCCTTCTCAATAAGACATTGCTTAACAGTGACTCTTTTTGATAATGACACGTATTGTCGCCTTTTCCTAACACTTATAAGGAGTATTGATATGAACTTAAAAACGATCCAATCAGCCGAAGAATATGTAAACTTTTTTGACGTAGAATTTATCCACTCGCCCTGTTCTTATACACACCCAAAAATCTTTAATTTTTATCTCTCTTTGCGCCAACGATTCTTAGCGATCTATGAACAAGACGAGGGTACTTTTTTCGAAAAAATGTCGTTGCTATTAGATATCGACGCACAGCTGCAAATACTAAAAGAACTTTATGTTTTAAAAATTTCTTCTCTAAACGAGTATACGGAAGAAGAAATCATTCAGCTGACGGTCAAAGACAAAACCTGTTTCTATCGGGAATTGACCGGTCTTCAGCTAAACCAAAAGGCGCCTTGGAGTTTGATTTACTTAAGTGAAGCCCAATGATTCCGCCCAAATCGATCGATTGAATTGAAAACTGCTGGTTCCAAAGGCTTGCATCCGTACCTGATGCACTCCCCACTTCCCCTCCCCACACTCCTGCACAGCTGCGGAAAGTCAAGCCATTAAAAAAGAAAGCATCTTTCCTTACGTCTGTCTATGCAGTGAAGGAAAAATGCTTTCTTTTCATGTAAAAGGCCCTTTCTAGCAACTCTTTAGGTCAAAACATAATGGGAAACTAGAAGAGGTCTTTTAGGGCAAATTGGCGGGTGACGTTAGGATTGATCCGTTCAAGCAGCCGATTCCAGTCAGAAGAAGACGGGATCGTTTTGAAGACGATACATTCAACGATATCTCGAAATTCGGTCGCATGCTCGGCATAGTTCGTCACTAGCAGATCAATGGTATTTTGTTCTAAATACTGGGCATTGACTTCCCCTGAGTCAGGATAAAAGACTTGATGGGATCGGCTAAAATAGCGGTTAGACCCGCCTTCAATGTACTGAACGATATTGTTATTTCCTTCGAAGATAAAGGCGATATTTTTCCGGGGAAACCAATGACGTTCTCGAACAGATTCGATATAAATCACTAAGTTTGCACAAAAATCCGTCAGATACTCCTCAGAATAAAGGTTGTGGTACTCGCGACTATTTTCTAAAAACTCTCGGTAAGCAGCAAATTCCTTAGGAAAGGTTCTCTTAATAAACGCATTCACATCATAGATATTGCGATTGGCAGAAGTGGATAAGCACTCCTTCAATTTGGCAGAGGTAAAAAAAGATTCGATCAGAATCCGATCTTCTTTGGGCTTTTTCGACGATACCTTCAACATCTGATAAAAATCGTTGGTCAACGTGCGAATCTCAGTCCAATGATTATAAGAAAGACAAAACTTTTGTTCGACGATCACATTTTGCAGTTTTTTCTTTGTGATAATACTAACAAATAAAAAGATAAGTTCATCGTTCGTCAATCGACATTGAAAGTACTTGTCAATAACGCCATTGATTCGTTGAAAGTGCATCAGCTGAATACTGTGTCGCAAGGCGTGGTACAATTCAGCGTTGATTTGCACAGTCTTACCTTGCATAAATCGCTCAAGCGAAATATAGAGCAGATACGTGTATTGTGAAAACGAAACGGTGTGGTAACTATTTTTGTCAAACATCCTGCCGATTTCCGTTACTGCCTGCTGAACCGCAGCTGGCGGAAATACAGTGTGGGGGGTGCTGTCCGTTTCATAAAAAAAGGTACAGAAGAAATTGCGGATATCTGCTTCTTCCCCAACGATATTCATAGGATCTAATGCTAGCTGGAGATCAAAACGTGCCAGTTGTTCATGAATGCGCTGCAAGTACTTCGATAAGGTACTCTTGGATAAAAACAAGCAGTCCGCCCACTCATCGATCGTCTTTAACTCTCCAATAAAAATATTTTCCAATAAAATAAAGAGCGGTTCATTCGCTAAAAGCGAGGCTTTTTTCTTTTCATACTGTGAATAATCAAATAGTTCAAACGAATAGCCTTGATTGGTGGAAGTGATCAGGATCAGCCCACAGAAATACTCGTTGATCTGACTGATGTCTTTGCCAATCGTCCTCGTGGTACTAGTTGTTACTTCAGCCAATTGACTGGCACTACAAATTTCATTTTTTTCAAATTCACTTAGAATCTGCAGCCATCGGACGGTCGATTTGCTTGTGACAAAACTCAATTGAAAATTTTTCAAACATAAGCTCCTTACTAAAAAGTTTCTTTTTTGCGGCTAAATTACGCATGAAAGGCGCCTAAGCAGTCTCATTATATCGGTTTTCATCCTACATAAAAAATCGGTTTTTTCATAGCCTGATGAAAAAAAGCGTGGATTCCAGACTACTGTTGTATAACAATTATTTTATCGGCTATTGAAAATAGTGCAAGGATTTCGCTTTTGCTTTCATTAGAGACCACCTAGAGCGGATACGCATCTTGCTTCATGTTTGAAAAAGCTACTGCGTGAAAAACCACCTATGTTTTCTTTATTTGTCTAAATGTGTCTGACATGATGTTTAAAAGCTGCTCATATTGAGATTCTTGGCTTGCTTTTTTCACCCGTACGTTAAAGTCTTGCTCAATAAATTGTTTGGGTATCAACTGATCCATTTCTATTTTTGAAAGCCGCTCGGTACACTCCGCTAACAGTTGGTAATCCTTTACGAGTGTTTCAGGTAATTTATATGTTTGTGTAAAAAAGGAATAACTCGCATTCTTTTGAATCGTTAGTGCCACCTGCTTTTGAATCAAATAGTGTAATTTTTCTAATTGCGTATCCGTGACGGATCGTTCACCGTTTCGTTCAAATAATTGACAGTAATAGTCTAAAAATTCACTATTAGCCATCACTGTTTCAAAATCCGTTTTATTTATTCTCATCCGTTGTTCTCCTCTTTCATTTTTCCATCAACACTTGTCATCTTGGATTCGTTTTGACCGAAAAAAAAGAAGCAGTTTGGTTGTTGCTACTGCTTCTTTTTTGATTTCGGACAGTCATCTCTTTTTAGTTCCTTCTTAATTGCCTACTACTAAACAAGTAAAAAGAAATGATTAATAAAAATAAACCCACGATTGATGCTATTTTTGCTTGCTCACTTCCCGTTTTAGGTAATGAGCCTTTGTTAATAGCCGAAACATCTGCGACGATTTTGGTTCTCCCATCGTCTCCAACGGCATCCGAATCTAGCTGTTCTTCATCCAGCTTGTCGTCAGTTTCTCCGATACGCCCTTGGACTTGCACAGAACGAGTGCCTGCATTGCCACTCGCAGTCTGTGCAAAGCTTTGGCTAGGTATCACAAACAAAACAAACAGGAGGACGATTAGTACATATTTCCAATGACCATGTTTCACACAGTTCCCTCCTCGCGTTTCCGTTTGTCTTACTCAACCACTGGGGCAAAGTTTAGAACCAATTTAAAACTTGGATTGACCTCTTTTTCATCTTGTTGAGGCGTCGCCGTTCCAGAAAAAGTAAACTCACCTACATTTCCAGATGTTTGATTTGATCCTAATTCAAATAGGTCGGTTTCTAACACATCCACGACTCCATCGGTAATCAAGTCAATCTCATTGACTGCTAATTGCTTGATTGGCTCGATTGTTACCGGGTCAATGACATCCGCCACTGTAGCGATCACTCCTTTTGCAGAATTATTGGTGATCGTATAGGTCGGAGACACGATTTCTTGATGTCCTGATTCTTGCGTCGTATAGAACAAAGCGGTCGTTGGAATCGTTACATTGATCCACTCATTAAGGTCACCAGGGTTTGGTCCAGGGGTTGTGTTGTCAAAGCTGCCGATGATCCCGTTGATTTGAACATCCCCGCTGGTTTCTGCATTGATGGATTGTGTCGTCGCTGCCGCGGTTACACCTCCAGCTAATAAAGTCAATACTGCGATGCTTCCTGATACAATTGCGTTGATTTTTTTCATTTTTCATTCTCCTTTTGATTTCAATTAATTCTGAATTTTTATCGTTATTGCTGCTTCTGTGACTCCTTGTTTTTCATGTGTTTCTGGGTCATAAATGTTGACTGTTGCTGTGGCTGCATATTCGCCTTTTTCTAAGGGTTGAGCAAGCTTAGCAGTCAAAATCTGCTGATTTGGATAAATTGCACCCGAAGAATAAATCATTTCTCCGGTTTCATTTAAATGAATATCCACTGCGATCGGATAGACATTAGTTGCCGGATTGATGATCTCAATGGATCCTTCGCGATCGCCTGCTTCAAAAACCGCAGAAGGATTGATAGTCAGCGTAAAATAATTCGCATCTGCTACCTCTTGCGCTCTTTCAGCTACTTCACGATCGGAAGCATCGCCGATTTCCGGTAAAAGATCGGCGCTGATCACAGGAACATTCACTTGTTGCTGATTCAAGTAATAAAAACCGATACCGCCCAGAAAGGAGAGCAGTAACAAAAGGAAAAACAGCTTATTTCTCTTTGGATTTTCCATTGTCATTACAACCACTCCTTTGTATTATTTAGGAACGAATCTTAAAACAAAGCGATATTGAGGGCGTAGATTGTCCTCGTAGTACCCGCCTTCTTCGTATTCTGAATCAACGATCCAAAGCGGGTAATTGCCGTAAAAGGTTCCGCCTAAGGTCATCGCTGATTGATTGCGGGCAGGCATGGAAAGCAAGTCCGCTTCAGGCATCTGATCGTATAGGCGAACCGTCGCTTGCTCTGTCATTAAATTCAACGCCAACAACGGTTGCGAAATATCTTGTTCTGTCAAGATTGGGTGTTCTTCTTCCGAGTCTGGATCTGGCTCAGCATAATCCAATGGATCTTCTTCCTCTTTCAACAGTACGATCCCAGCAGAATCTTCAAGAATTAGTCGGTTGACTTTGACATCTACCCCTACATACGAGTTGTTGCGGATTTCGTATTCAGGGCTCGTGAAGACACGATTGCTTTCTTGACTGTCATACATTGATTCAAAGAGCATGCGAGTCGGTATCCGCACGGACAGTTGCTCTAAACTACTTGTAACATCGATCCCAACCGTAAACTCATAGGTTTTTCTACCGACTTCTAATACGGCAAAATACGTACCATCTTCCGTCACGTCTGTTGTTAGATTGGTTTTCGCCAGACGAATCTCTTCAGACAAATCTGCATCGCTTAGTACATCGCGTGCCGAAGCTTCACTTTCTTCGACAATCAATTTATGCAATTCTTCTTCCGTGCCCAATTGGTTGATCGTCTGCCGATCGAGGGTGATGTTAAATGCCTGGTATTCTACCCCTTGGATGACGGTTACTTCTACATCAATATCAATGTAAAAATCGTGGTCCGGTTTTGTAAGAAAAACATTCAGCTTGCTGCCCGTTTCTAACCGTTCATTTTCTGCTAGTTTGATCGTAAAGTAGCGATAAAACTGATTTTCATCACGATAATCTCCCCATTGGATCATGCGTTCGCCACTTTCAGAAACCGTCTCATTGGTGATGATCACCGTTTCTCCCTCAGTATTCTGATAAGTGATTCGTGCTTGAGCATCCTCATACATGAACCCGGTGATTTCCGTGGATTGGTCACTCAAGGGATCGATCCGAGCCATCAAGCCTTCCGGTTCAGAAAAGCGTAACCGACTAAAATTGTTGCGGGCGATCGCCGTTTCAATCGGTGTATTATTGCCAGTGGAGGTCACTGACCCCGTTACTGATTCAGCGGTCATCAGAAAAGCCTGCGAAACAGCATTCATTGCGCCTGACCAGACGCCTGCTGGCAACCCATTCGCATTTGTCCCATTATTTCTGTTGATACGGAACACACCAGACAGATTAATAAACTCTTCAGCTGGTGACGAAGCGGCTGTCTGATTCGCCCCTTGCCATAGCGTGAGTTTTTGATGCATCACATTGATGCGTAGCCCATTTGCTAAGAAGTTTGTTTGGGAACGAATCAACCGTTGCAGATTGCCGTTGCTTCCCCCCGACACTGCACTTGGATGCGCTAATTCGAAAGATTTTACATTCGATAGATTCAACTGGGCATTCGCTTGTCGGAAAAACAGCACCGCACTTGACAGGGATTTATTGATCGTCGTTTCAATCAACACCGTTGCATCTTCTCCAACATTAAAGGTACGACCAACATTTACTAAGGGCCGATTCGTAAATTCTGCTGTCGTTCGTTGGTTTTGGTAGCCATCTCTGACAATAAACTCCGCATTTTTCCCAACGTTGATCGTCCCAAAAGCATTGGTTAGATTGAAACCACCAGCACCACCAGTCGCTGTATTCAACCCACGTTCCGTCAATACATTGAGCTTAGCGCCCTCGTCTAAAGTCAAGGTTGAGGTGGCCTGTACTTGGAAAACGCCACCCGATTGGCTAATGTCGAATGTAGAATTTTTGCCAAGGAAGACCGTAGAATTCGCTGAATTCAATAGAATAAAACGTGAATCCGCAGTCGTCCTCGCTCTCGTTGCTTGAAAATCTGCCTCTTCTCCAAGTACAAAGCGTTGTGCGACTCGAATAGAAGCGTAATTGGTTCCTACAGCCGGCGCGGTACTACCACTCGTTGGCTGTGTGTAACGATACGTTCCTTGATCTTCTAAGACGAACGAACGAATTGTATAATTGGCGGTAAACCCCCAACCCGTTTGGATCGTATTGATGGAACGCTTCCCAAGAGATACATCGGTCGTTGTTACCCCACGCAACGCCATTCCTAATTGACTGACTGTCAATTTACTTCCCTCTAATGTCGTAAAGCGTGAACTTGATCCGGTTAAGCGAAAGGCTGGACCATTCACATTGCTGGTTCGTGTGACAGTCACTTCCGCTTCTTCTCGAATCAAAATTTCTGTGGTAAAGGTAAAATATTGCAGATTCAGTGCACTAGTAGACGGTTCAGTCACGTTGATCTTCGCACCTGGTCCTACGTCTAAACGACGCATCGTTGTATTTCCAGTAAACCCGCTTGTTGTATTGAGCGTCACTTCTGATCGTGCCCCAATGAAGGCATCCGAGGAGGTATTTCCAATGACCAATGGTCCTCTTTGCGTTAGATGGATCTGCGCCTCTTCTTCTGTCACAAAACGGGCATTAGCCGAGGAAAACTGCACCATGCCCTGAGTTCCTGTAGAACTGCGGGTGGATGTCAGTTTGGCTCCTCGCTCCATCAGAAAACTACTTTGCACATTGAATCTTGCTACAGCTTGTTGATTGGCCGTGTGCTCCGAAAGCACCATTTCCGCCCCTTGCTTCAAGGTGAAGTTTCTGACTGCAGTGCCGTTGGTGACCCCTCTGCTCAGGGCCGCTTCGACACGACTATTTTCCTCAAAAACAACTTCGGCTTGCTGCGCATGAAGCAAAGCGCCGCGATGGTTTGCTTCCAGTGTACTGTGTTTGCCAAAGACGATCCTGCCGCCAGCAAGGTTTAAGCGGATCACAGCATTTGTTGTTAAGGTACTAACCGTTCTTCGTCGTGGAACACTAATGCTGCTGTGCTCGCCGACCGTAAAACGGCTTCTAGCAAAAAAGGTATTGTAGGCGGAACCTGTCGTTGCATTTGTCGGTTCTTGAATGTTCAATGAAACGTGATTCCCAATATCGATCGCATTGACATTGACACTCCCGTTGAAGCCAAAACTATGGGTATTAGCGATCACGGCATGGTCGCCGATGGTGATCGTACTGGTGGCGACCCCTGTAAACATGGGGCCTTGTTGTTGAATCGTCGTTTTCGTGTGACTGCCTAATTCAGCAATTGAATTGGCACTTCGCAAGTGAACAAATGCCCCAGTTGTTCCTCCGGAGCGATTCCCCTCAAGGGTGACTGCTTGAGCTTCTGACGAGGCTGCTTCAGTTTTAAATACTCGTCCGATATTGATTGCTGGAAAAGCAGACACAGAGCCAAATTCACTAAAAGTTAGTTTACTACGACTGGCTAAGTGCAGTTCGCCAATTGTTGATGTAGTGTTTCCCGAAAATCCTTGGCCTAACCCACCGTCGAAGTGCGCACCGTTTTCCAGATGAACGATGCTGTCTTGTGTTGTGTTCGTTACCGTCACAAACATTCCTGTTTGTCGGACGTAGACGTGACTGTCTTGTCCCAGCGTCATCACAGGCGCACTGCCTGTTAGCCGAACGACTGCGCCATTGTTGGCATTGTTGTTCTTTTCCAAGCGAAAATCGGCTTCTTCTGCAAAAACAATTTGATTCGCTTCGAAAAATGGATTCGATCCGCTGCCGGCGATCGTTGCGTGAAAATGATCATTGACCATGATCCGATTGGCAGAAAAGAATACGGGAATCGCTGTTGTACTAGTCGTTAAGCGATTATTCCCCGTGAAGGTGATCGTCGCTTGATTGTTGCTACTGAATCGACCAGTCGCATTGCTGCTCACAAAATTCACGTTCGTAAACAACAGGTTTACCGATCCTTGCGTTTGAACAAGTCCGCCGGCGCTCGTAATATTTGAGAAGGTCAGATTCTCAAATTCTAGTCGTTGTGCACCAAGAAAGACCATCGTGTTTTCAGTATTGTTTTGCGCAGCTGCTTGAGAAATGGTGACTCCTTCATTGCCGCCAGCAAATGTGATGGCTTTTCTGGCGATTCCGCTAATCGGCTCGGTCAATTGCAGACTTTGGAGGAACGTCAGTACAAGATGGGTCTCATCATCAATTGAGCTGTAATTTTGACTGCTGCCGCTCCCTAACGTGTAAGTTTCTCCTAATAAAACTGCTCGGAGATGCTGCTGGTTTTCAATCGTAATATGCAGAACAGCTTCATTTTCAGAAAAAAGTTCTGGTTCTTCCGAATCTTCTGGTTCTTTCCACGAATCGGTTGATTCTACCGTTTCAAGGTCATCATTTTCTGGTTCTGACGGCAGCTGAGAAAACTCATCCGTTTCATTTTCTGGTGCTTCTTGACTGCTTTTATCATTGTTTGAGTTGCTTTCCTGTGTCTCTGGCTGCAACACTTGCTCTGACTGATCATCACTGGCGGTATCATCAGTCTCACTGCTAGGCAGCCAATTTTCCGAATCGGGTGTCCCTGTTGCTTGCGGATCGACCTGCTCACTTAAAACTTCCGTTTCTCCTTCATAAGCTTGGAGAGTTGACGTCGTCAATAAGGGATGCAGTAGTGCAGACAGGCACAAACTAAAAACAATGCTCTTCTTTAATTTCTTTGAAGCAATAGCTCATCCTCCTCTCTCACTTCTTTGATAACAATCACAACCACGTTCCATCTAAACTAGCTTGGAATAGCAACTGTTATTGTTATGTGAAAATTATATAAAATCCTCTTACGCTTTTTTTAAACTTTTTTTTTATTTTCTTGAAAAAAAATTTAAAAACTTGCTGTTCCAATAATTTCAAAAAAAAGGCAAAAAAAAAGAAAGCATCTCTGATACTCTCTTTTTTGACTATTCTTATTTTGTTAAAAAAGCGATTGGATCGACCAATTGCGCTTGGCTCAAGCTAGGCGATGCACTGACTTCAAAGTGCAGATGTGCTCCTGTGCTATTGCCTGTACTGCCCATGAGGGCAATCGTTTCTCCTTGTTTCACTTGTTGGCCAACCTTTACAAGGTTCTGTTGATTGTGGGCATAGAGTGTCGTCATCCCGTCCTCATGGAGAATCGCTACATAATTCCCCCAAGAAGGATGAACCTCTGAACGGATGACCGTTCCAGATTGACTCGCCAGAATTGGGGTCCCAAACGCTGCGGCAAAGTCAACACCTCGATGAAAGCTTCCCCAACGTGGACCAAAAGTAGAAGTGACAACGGCTTTTTCAACAGGAAAAAGATACGTCTCACTTGCGGTCACATCAGGTTTTTTCTGATCATAACGGGTCAACGCATAGGCTTCGATCAATGCTTTCAGCTTTTGATCATACGTCGTATCTGTGGCATACCGACCAGTCAAATAGCTGGCAGCCTCTTGATAAGAAGCCGCTTCTGATTTCCATACGCCTTTATAAAAATCAGACTGCTGCCCGACCCCTTCTTTCAACAAGCGAGCATAGTCCATCAATGACTCTTTGTAGCCAGTATATTGGCGGAAAGTTGCTGTGATTGTATAATGATTTCCCGAACCATCATCTTCTTGTGTCCGAAAAGCGACACCCTGTCCTTGATAGGTTCCTTTGATACCAAAAAGATTGAAGTACGGCGCCTGACTCAGTCTGCTTTGCCCGCCACCTGACTCTAAAATAGCCTGTGCAATCATGACAGAAGCGTACAAGTCATTTTTCAAGCCGATTTCTCGGGCATCTTCACCAATTTCTTGGATAAAATCCCACACTTCTTTTACTGGTGTGACCGTCAAGGTCGTTTCGCTGCCTTGCTGCGGTGTCGGATCGGATTGACTTGGCGCGCTTGGTGCTTGGGTACTTGGTGGCATGATCGGTGACACAGCCGCCGGTGTTGCTTGACTTGCTTCACTGTTTGCTTCTGGTGTCGGTTTCGTTTCTACAGGTTTTGACGGTTTGGGCTTCTCTGGCTGCGTTTCAGGTTTGGGCGCTACAGGCTGTGTTGGTTCTTCTGGTTTGGGTGCTGGCGTTGGTTCTTCTGGCTGAGAAGGCTCTGGCTTACTCGGTAGCTCTGGTTCTGGTTCTGGCTCTGGGGTCGGTTGGGGAACTGGGGTCGGTTCTTCGGTTTGCTCTGTTCCCTCCGGCGCTGTCTCAGATCCTTCTGGTACACTTTCTACAGGTACCGATCCTTGCTCAGAATCGGGCACTTGTCCTTCCACTGCTGGAGCGGCTTCTTCGATCGTCCCTGCTGTGCTGCTGTCACTTGCTTGTGCAGCTGTTTCTGATGTTTGGGTAACGGTCGTACTTTCTGATGCAACAACCGCAGCTGAAACTGGCACACCAGCTAAAAGTTGTCCGCAAACCAAAAGAAGCGCTACCCCTTTTTGCGAATGCTTCATAGGCGAAATCCTTTCTCTTTCTTTTTCCTCTTAACAACCTCTATTGAAAAAACATCTTGCCATCCAATTAGTAAATAAATATCAATTCTCTTTTATTATACTACGCTTCGTTTTTTCGACTCAAGCAAATGACTCCCTTGCTTGTCAAAGAGAACGAGTTGTTGGAAGAATGGGTCTACTGATAAAGGATCACGTTTTGCATCCAACGCATTGTCGATCCTCGGCTTCAGCAGTTTTTTTGTGTTGCCTAAGATCCTCTGGCGTCATCAGAAAAAAACACAGTTGTTCAAATGGGTGGCTGCCAGTTGAACAACTGTGTTTCAATCGTTTTTTTGTGTCCTTTGCTTTCAATCTTGTACTGAGTGCCTCCCTATTCGTACTTCATTTTTCGCAAATCGAGGATTTTTTCTGTGAGAATCGCCCAATCTGTCGGCCTTGGTGGTGTTAACCAGCAAACTTGATCGATGCTGCTGTTTTCTGCCAAAACAATATCCGAAAGTATCAAATCGGTTTGCAACGTGGGGCTACGTTGGAATAAAATATTCAGATTGACGATACGGGAAATCGATTCTTTAATAAAGTGATTGTAGGCTTCCCCGAATGAAAAGTCGACGCAGACATACAATGGTTCAATAATTTCATTCATCGGAATCGTGGTAACTAGTAAGAGCAAGTAACGATAAAATAAAAATTCCTTTGCTTCCCATAGAACCTGCTCCTTTTTATTTTTTTCCAAAAATGTCCGACACCATTCCACATATTCAGGATACGCTTCGAAAAAGTACGTCACCTCTGTCATCGTATACTTGTATTTCACGTACAAAGGAAAATGAACCAACTCATAGTGGATCTTCATTAGCTGATCTTTTAGGCGAACCTCATATTGGCGACTGTTTTCTTTCAATCGTGGCGTCAAAAAATCCATAAACAGCTGATTGAAGCGAAGAATCTCTGGGCAAGAGTCTTGCATGAACCGTTCCTCCTCAAGCCAACCTTCCACAATCAAATAGTTTAACAATCCGAGACTTTCTTGTTTGATGAAATCTTCCTCCATGGTCTTTCTACTGCGCAACCATGTTTGTATCGTTGGAAGTTTCTGGCTCGCCACTTGATTTGCTAAAGAAGTGTTTGAAAGTTTCGCTAAATAATGCTGATTTCGAATTCGAACCGTCACAATCCCTAAATATATCTTCAATCGTAAAGCCAGAGACGAAGAATAGTTATCGGAAAAAGCTGACCCGAAAAAGAGTTGCGCAAAATGATTGATTTCTTTCGCGCTCTGAAGGGTCCGTAATGGGTCTAAGCGCTTCATCATACTAAAAAAAAGCAAGGCAACTTCTCGGATGCGCCATTCATCCCCTACTAACTTAAACTCTTTATTGATGTCAATCGCCAATGCCTGCAGCGCTTTTTTCAGCTCCTTAAATTCATTATAAACGGTTGTATGACTTAAAAAGTGATCCAAAGCAAAGCTGTTGATGGAATGGAGGCGTTCACAAAAAATGGCCGTAAACAGTGAAAATTTGATAGATTTCTCAGCATAGTAAGAAAAGAGGAGCTCAGAAGTAAATCGCCCATTTGTGTGCAGTTCTATTGTCTCACCATCCCAGCTGAGTGCTACTTCTTTTTGTAAGCCAGACTGAACGAAATCAGCAGCTAATTCTTCTACCGTTTTGCCTACTAAAAATGGAGACATGCCTAAACGATCCATCATTTGCTCCCTCGATCGTGTCATGAAGGGCGCATGCTCCAGTTCTTTGTAAACACTCAACTTACGCTGATCTTTTTTATTCAAAAACGTTGTAAACACAAATGGAAGCCTCCTCGCCTCGTTGTCCATAAAGGGTGATTCCGGACAACACCATGCTGAGCTGACCATGATAGGTCATCGGGTAGTTGCTTCGCATCATCTGATCGGTCATCTTTTGGGAAGCTGGTGCCATCTTTCCCTTCTCAAAAACCTCCTCTAGCAGGATTCCCTGGAAGGACTCGACAGATGGTCTCGCTCTTTCTGCGGAGGAGTCATTTTCGTGTTCGGGATGTTTTTCATCAATCAAAGAAGCAGCATCGACGGATCGATCAGCAAAATCGGACATGTTTTTTACTATATTGACTTGGGAACCAAAAGAATGTTCTGTATGAGGAAAAGCCAGTGGAACCTTCACCATCCCCAATACAACATAGGTACTTGCTAAAAAAATAATTCGACGGTTCATTTCTTTTTCCTCCTTTATGTATGATTTTTGGCAATTGGTTTCTCAGGTCCTTGCTATACTTACTCTGAAGAATTGATATTCTTAGAAATTTTCTGCTGGCAGTCAGAGTCTTCAAGGGACTATGACTAAAAACGCCGAACAGTTGAACGTTTCATTATCTGTGTAAATGATTATGCTATAATTATTGAAACTTATTTTGTTGGAGGCTGACATGAAAACATTTCAATTAAAATTCATGCGAAACCGCACGTTGATTCGCTGGCTGCAATTGTTAAATGAATTTGAGAAAAGTCCCACCCGTACATTGGGAGAACTCGCTGAAGTGACCGAGAGCAGTACGCGTACGTTGATTACTGACATTGCTAGCTTGCGAGAGTATTTTAAAGGGGCTATGGCGATCCATACAGCAAAAATCGGGTATCTTTTTGAAGAAATCGATCATGATAGGTATCGAAAGCAAAAGCAAGAATTGATAAAAGATGAACCGATTTTCCAGATTTTAGAAAGTATTTTTTATGATGAGCAGCAAACCCTCTTTGATTGGAGCTTAACGCTTAATATTTCTGAACAAGCGCTGATCAGCTACTTCCGGAAAATACAGCCATTTTTATCCCCTTTCTGTTTAAAAATCAAAACGGATCCCGTCTCTTTGGCAGGTTCGGAGATCGATATACGAAAATTTTTCTGTCTTTTTTACTACGAGTCTGACATTAATGTCCACACGTTATTTCCCTCGATCCATGTACAAGATGCGGTGATGGAAATCACTGACCTTTTGGAAACGAAGGCCTTACAGAGCTCTTCGTTTTCTTATTTTGCTTATATCCTTTATATTAGCGTGGAGCGCAGCAAACGCGGTTTACTTGCTGCCCCCTCTCCAGAACTAAGCGAGTTAGTTAAAAAAAATGGTTTACTTTCAAATTATGAGGACCTTAAAATGATTATCCAGCGTTATTTTACCTTTGAGTTTCCTCAAGAAGAAGCAATCTATCTTTTGACTTGCATCATTTGTCGTCGCAAACTCAACACCGATCTAGAAACAAGCAAAGCGTTTTGTCTTAACTATAACCACTGGCCCGCGATCAAACAGATCACTGCTGATTTCTATGCCCAAAATCGCGGCAACAGCTTTGATGAACAAAAAGATTTGCTTTGGTTAGAGTCATTCTTTACTATTTTCAAGCTTCGTGAGTTGTTATCGCCAACGATGAACGTCAACATCGATGATTTGAATGTTTTCGTCAAAGAGAAATTTGCGGCTGAATATAAAAAAAATCGCCAGTTTTTGCTCTCACATCCTCTTGTGAAAACACTCTATTCTTTCGACCATTTGGATGATTTTTGTGCCAGCCTCACCTTCCACATGGAAGCCATCATTGAAGAGAATTGGGGCACGCGGAGAACTATAGCTGTTATTTTTGAAGGCAATGAATATGTTTGTGAGTACGCCGAAAGTATTATCCGAAAATATCTTGGCGTTTATCATGAAATGTACTACCCTGATTCAAACGAACTCTCCCACGAGTATTTAAAAGAAAAAAACATTAATTTTCTCATTACTAACTACTCCGAATACGCCACTGAATACTTACTGGATGTTGAAAGTGTCTTATTAAAATCAATACCCGACGCTGCCGATTGGAATTATCTTTTGAATCGAATCAATCCGAGAATTTTGCGGTTGGTCGTTCTTGATAATACGTAGTAATTCCAATCATTCACGCCGCTTCTCCAAAGAAAGAGAATTGATATTTCCTTGTCGCCTTTAAACGAACGCCTGACTAATCCTCCCATATAAAGCTGTTCTTTTTTAGTGGAAGCAGCTTTATATGGGAATTTTCCAGTTAATCAAGTACGCTTTTTCCTTCTACGCCGCTACTATCAGCAATCATTGCTCTTTGGATTGATCTGCACTTAAAAATGTCCGTTTCGTAAAAGCCAGTGCGCCTACGAGGGTCATGAGTACGATGATTGGATGAGAAGATGCAGACAAGATCCCCAAAATCGCCGTCAACAGCGTGCCCGTATAACTCAAACCGACTGCCCATTGCTGAAGCCTTGAAAGCTCTCGCAGCTGCCCTTTAAAGGCCACCCCCAGCATCATTGCTCCGACAAAAGATAAAAGACCAAAAACTACATGTAAAAGTAACATTCTTTTTCCTCCTTTCTTAAATGTTCACATCGATCGCTTCAGCGATTCGTCTGCCGTATTCTGGGTCCGCACGGTAAAAATGCATGACCTGCCGTTCTTTGATCTGTTGATTTTGAACCTGTCCCAAACTTCCCGCAATCGTTTGAATTAAACGTGTTCGTTCTTCTTCTGAGAGCAAACGATAAAAATCACCTGCTTGGCTATAATAGTCTTCGTCGTATTCAAAGGAACCGATCTCTCCTTCTAACGAATAGTGGATACCCTTGGCATGCGGGTTTTCCTTGACGCCATCAAAACTGTTCGGTTCATAATTGATCCCTGAAGAATTCGTTTTGGTATTCATGAAGCCATCTTGTTGGTGATTGTGGACGGGCGCTTTCGGCGCATTGATCGACAACTGGCTGCTATTGGGTCCAACTCGATAACGATGCGCATCACCATAAGCAAACAGCCGACCTTGCAATAGTTTGTCCGGTGAAAAATCGATCCCTGGAACGATATTGCCCGGTGAAAAAGTGACTTGCTCGACTTCGTTGAAATAGTTCTCTGGATTGCGATTCAAGGTCATGCGTCCCACTTCAATCAGCGGATAGTCTTTTTGTGAGACTGTTTTGGTCACATCAAAAAGATTGACGGCAGCTGACCAGCCTTCTTCAAAGGGAATGATTTGAACATAGAGTGTCCAAGAAGGATACTCCTTTGCCTCGATTGCTTTGTATAGATCTTCAATATGATAATCAGGATTGCTTCCCGCAAGTTCTGCTGCGAGCGCTGCACTCATGTTCATAATGCCTTGATCCGTCCGAAAATGATATTTCACCCAAAAGCGTTCCCCCTCTGCGTTAATCCAAGCAAATGTATGGCTCCCATACCCATGCATATGGCGAAAGGTTGCCGGTAACCCCCGATCCCCCATCAACAGGCTGACTTGATGGAGGGATTCCGGTGAATGGGACCAAAAATCCCACACCGCTTCTGGATTTTTCAAGTGCGTTCGCGGGTCTCTTTTTTGGGTATGGATAAAATCAGGAAATTTCAACGGATCACGAATAAAGAAAATCGGGGTATTATTGCCCACGAGGTCATAATTCCCCGCTTCCGTGTAAAATTTAACCGCAAACCCCCGAGGATCGCGCAACGTATCCGCAGACCCCAGTTCTCCGGCAACCGTTGAAAAGCGAATAAACAGGTCTGTTTCTTTCCCGATGGCTGAAAGAAAAGCCGCTTTCGTGTACATCGTTACGTCGTTTGTTACTCGGAAGACACCATGAGCCCCCGCACCTTTCGCATGAACGACTCGTTCGGGAATCCGCTCACGATTAAAATGTGCCAGTTTTTCTAGCAAATGGACATCTTGGATCAACACTGGTCCACGGCGCCCCGCCGTCAAAGAATTCTGGTTATCCGCTACACTGGCTCCTTGCGCAGTCGTCAACTCTTTTTTCATATCCTTCCTCTTTTCTCTATAAAATCAGTCAAGTGCAATTACTCTCAACAAAATACTTCTAATTAGTACAAAAATTATCATTATTCTTAAAATATATCAATTTATTTGCTCTAAAATAAGAATTAATTCAGATTTTTGACAATTTCCCAACTTTTCTATCGAAGCATCCAGGTTTTGCAGCAAGCCTCATGAATAGAAGAAAGCACAAAAAAGCAGTGAAGCGTTGGCTTCACTGCTGCTTTGCGTTCAATTCGATCCGAGACCACTCTACTGGCGATCAATTATTTTTTGCTGCCTGCTGCTTATTCGGCAGCTTCAATATCCTTGGCGATTTTTGCGACATCGATCTCCCGCTGCAAGTAGTCTTGGTTGTCGATAGGAAAATGCTGACGAAATTCGGCTAGTTCCATCAATTCGACTTCACCAGCTGCCACTTCAAAGTCTAAGACATGACCAGCAAATGTGCGATCATCACTAATAAAATGCAAATGGAAACCGGCGGCCGCAGCACCGTGGAACAACAACGGGGTAAAGAACCCGACGATCGTTCCGCTGATATCTTCTGCTTGAAATTCCGGCTGATGCTGGATGATCTCAATGAATTTTGGGTACGGTTTTTCTTGCTTTGGGGCAACGCGGACGTGCATCTTGGTAAATCCCCCATGAATCTTGACAGCGGAAAACAAATTCGGGCTGACTTCTGTCAGGACGTGGTTTTTCACTTCTTCATCGGTCATTTCTTGGCTGACCTGCAGGTGCTTCGCCGCAGAAAAATCAACGACTGCCGCATAGGGGGTTCCTTCATTTCCTTGGAGCACTTGTACCTTGCCCGACTCGTCTACATGGTAGATTTCACCATCTAAAATAATCACTTCACCATTGGAACCAGCCAAAGTACCAATCCCAAAATTGCCATATTCAAGCATTTTGCCGATTTGCTCCGTGCCATCCATTAAATCCTGCATCAACCCACCTAGGGTGCCATGCTGATATAAATAACTTTTGTTTTTCACTTTCATCTTGATGCTCCTTTGGTCTTAATAAAATTGATCAGGTAGGATCGTTTTGCCAAGATCGGCATTGTCTGAATAATCCACAGGGATATCAATGATCACTGGACCATCCGTTGCAAAGCCTTCTTCGATGGCTGCCATCAATTCTTGTTTGGTGGTTGCCCGTAAGCCTTTGGCACCAAACGCTTCGGCATATTTCACGAAATCAACGGGTCCAAAATCAACCCCAGAAGCACGATCATATTTCATTTCTTCTTGGAATTTCACCATATTGTAGGTACCGTCATTCCAAATCAAGTGAATGATGTTTTGTTTCAAACGGACGGCTGTTTCTAACTCTTGGGCAGAAAACAAGAAGCCACCATCGCCAGATACAGAGATCACTTGAGTATTTGGTCGCACGAGCGCTGCCGCGATCGCCCATGGCAAAGCGACCCCTAAAGTCTGCATGCCATTACTAAAGAGCAGATGCCGTGGCTCATAACTGCGGAAATGACGGGCCATCCAAATGTAGTGGCTGCCGACATCCACCGTCACCGTCATGTCATCGGTCACTTCTTGTTGCAAAGCATCAATGATTTCCAGGGGATGCAAGGTATTGTTGCTGCCTTCGACATCCGCTGGTTTTTCATTGAGTTTGGTTTGCAGCGTCGTTAAATAGTTTTGGGCGTCTTCGCTCAAGTGATACTGATCGATGGCTTTTGATAGTTGTTCAATAATTTTCGCGATACTGCCCATCAGTTCAACTTCTGGCTGCATAAATGGATCGATCTCCATCGGTACTTCATCGATGACGATCACGCGGGCATCTTTTTCCGCATTCCAGTTGCGAGCTTCGTATTCGATCGGGTCGTACCCTACAGCAATCACTAAGTCGCTACGTTTCAACAGCATATCACCAGGCTGATTGCGGAATAAGCCGACGCGGCCAAAGAAATGCTCTTCTAATTCACGAGAAATGATCCCAGCGCCTTGGAAGGTCTCTACGACGGGCAACCCCGTTTTTGCAACTAACTGACGAATCGCTTGTGTTTCTTTCACGCCTGAAGCCCGCATCCCTAAGAGTAAGACAGGCAGTTTGGCTTCTTTGATCCGATCGACGAGTGCCTGGATATCTTCTGCATCGGCACTGCCTAATTTAGGCGAAGATAGAGGTTTGATCGCTGCCCCTTGAACGGTTCCGTCTGTCACATCTTGAGGAATGGATAAAAAGCTCGCCCCTTTTTTCGCTGTTTTTGCGATGCGAAAGGCGTTGGCAATACTTTCAGAAAGGGTTTCAGGATCTTGGACTTCACTGCTGAATTTCGTGATCGGCGCAAACAACGCCGCATTATTCATGCTTTGGTGGGTCAATTTTGAAAGGTCAGAACGCTTCACTTGGCCTGCTAGTGCCAGGACGGGATCACCTTCGGCAGTTGCCGTGACCAACCCAGTCGCTAAATTACTGGCTCCTGGTCCACTTGTTGCAATGACGACTCCTGGCTCTCCTGTCAGGCGACCGATTGCTTGTGCCATAAAGGCCGCGTTTTGTTCATGTCGTGCCAAAATCAACTCTGGTCCTCGATCACTCAACGCGTCAAAGACGCCATCGATTTTTGCACCCGGAATCCCAAAGATATAAGGCACCCGATGATTTTCTAAACTTTCAACAATGATTTCTGATCCTTTTGCACTCACTGTATTACCTCTTTTCAAAAACTGTATTAATCACAATACATATAATAGCACTTTTCATTTATTTATCAACGAAAAACACTTATTAAAATCTGTATTACAAAAACGAGTTTTTTTAGAGAGCGTTTGCATCTGCTTCAGACTGCAAGTGTACGTCTTTCAATTTTTCCGACAAAAAAAGGAGTGGATCGCTCCACTCCATACATCCTCTTCTGTATCAGAACACCGCTTAAAAAGAAGCTGCTTTCGTCGGTTTCTTATTCTGCGGGGACATTTTTTTCCGTCAGCCAACCGACAGCCAGTGTCATGGCCGCTCGTGCGGCTTGGGTCTGATCCATCGCATTGACCATCACAAAATCATGGATGATCCCTTGCATCCGTGCTTGGGTGACTTCCACGCCAGCTGCTCGTAAATGCTGCGCATAGGCTTCCCCTTCATCCCGCAAGACATCTGCTTCGCCTGTAATGATCAACGCTGGCGGCAGATCGGCTAACTCCTCTTTGGTCGCGCGTAGTGGAGAAGCGGTCATTTGATCCCGCTGTGTTTCATCCGTCGTGTATTGATCCCAGAACCATTGCATCCCTTCTTTGGTCAGAAAATAATTTTCACCGAATGCTTCATACGAAGGCGTATCAAAGCGGGCATCTGTCACAGGATAGAACAATAATTGCTGTGCGATCGGAATGCCGCCACGGGCTTTCGTTAACAAGGTCATAACGGTCGCCATGTTCCCACCTACGGAATCACCAGCCACGGTCAAACGGCTAAGGTCTAAGCCTTTGACATCGACAAATCCCGGTAATTGCTGCAAGACCGCATAATTTTGTTCGATCGCCGTTGGGTATTTTGCTTCTGGTGAACGACTATATTCAGGAAAAATGACGATCGAGTTGGTTCGTACCGCCAATTCACGGATCAATTTATCATGAGTCGCGGCACTGCCGAAGACCCAGCCAGCGCCATGGAGATAATAAATAACAGGGAGAATCGCATGATTTCCTTCGGGACGAACAAAACGAACATTGATGGCCCCCCACTCGCCTGTATCTACGGTCTGATCTTCTATCTCAACCGCCAGTTTATTGACGGGTGACTCTTGGACTTGTTCCAATAGTGCGCGCCCTTCTTCTGGCGGTAATTCATAGATCCGTGGGTGCGGTGCATTTGCCTCACTAAATTCAACGGCTGCTTTTTCCAACGAAATTCTATCTGTCATACGATTCTCTCCTTTTGTTTGAAATCGTTCGTGTTGATCTTAAGGGTACCACCAAGTCATTCTGATGCAAAGAATCTTGCTTTCTTCTGTTTCCAAGCATTTTGTTCGACAAAAAAGGTGGTTTTTGCACTCTTAACTGCCTTGCCTTCATGACCGATAACTGTAAGACACTCGCTGTGTAAACTTCCCAAAAAACTGAAAGGCGTAGGTAAGTACGTATGAAATTCACATTAGATGAAACACAAAATAACCGTCTGCTCGCTGCTATTTTTCAAGAACTCGCTGTCATAGTCTTTGATCCGCAAAAAGAAGTTATTTTCGCCAATGCCAACATGACGGATATCCTAGGTTATAGCCAAGAAGAAATCATTGGCTTGCCGCATCGAACCTTTTGTTTTGACCATTATGCTGCCAGTACGGATTACCAGGCTTTCTGGAATCAACTACTTTACTCAAAGCAACGGTTTCAAGACAAAATCATTCGGAAAAACAAACAAGGAGAAAAACTGATTTTAGAAGGGATCTACTTCCCCGTCCTCGATGAGCAGCAAGAAGTCGTCAATGTCGTCAAAATCGCTTTTGACATTACCCAAAGAGAACAAGCCTTAGCGGTCACTATCAAAAAAGTACAAGACAGTGCGGCTTCCTTGACACGACTTTCTGCCAACGGACACCAGCAAGTCGATCATTTGTCAGAGAACTTGGCGCAAGTCAAACAGCTGTCTGATCAAAATCAAGCAACGACCCATGCCTTAGAAATGGATAGCCAACAGGTGTCAGCGGTGCTGCATGACATCGACCGCATTGCACAACAAACCAAACTGCTTTCCTTCAATGCCTCCATCGAAACGGCACGGATCGGCGAACAGGCAGCTGGCTTTCGGGTGGTTGCGGATGAAATGCAAAAATTAGCTGAACAGACCAAGCAGTTGACCCAAACCATTGCCGCAACCATGCAAGCCATCAACCAACAAGCCTTAGTCGTGTTAGATAGTGCCGATTCGACGACCATGAAAATCAGTGATTCGCAAAAAAGCCTCGCTGCCGTTTTGCATTCTTACGACACGCTGCGAACGACTGCCAGTCTTTTAAACGATGAAGCCGAGTATTTATCAGAAACCAACGACGCTGAGTTGGAAACCACATGAAGTGAAAAAGAGCGCCGCTGTTTGCGACGCTCTTTTTGGTTTTCTAACTAAACAGTTGATTCCTGATTTGACTGCCCATTGATCCTCCGCCTCAGCACTAGTCAGCCCCCCACTCTTGTAGCAATTTCTGCAACTCTTGCAAAAACGGTTTGGTTGCATAGCCCAATGTTTGAATAGGAATACGGTATTCCTTTTGAATCACCAAAATACTACCAAAGATTTTATGTCGAATCTCAAAGGAAAGATTTTTCCAAGTACTCCAGGAAAAACTGGCTGTTCGTTTTTCTTTCCTTTTATACGTGCACAAATACACTCGTTCGACACCAAAAAGTAGACCCGCATCCGCTTTCTTGCCAGTCATCTGTGCCGTTAGCAGTGCCAGAGGCGTCTCCGTTTCAGGCACTTGAAAACTAGCGAGGACTTGTCTTTGCCATTGCCTTGGTAGCACTTGTCTTTCTCCAGAAAAATAGAACAAAAAATTTTGCTCTTGCAAAAAAGCATTCAAACGAGTTTGTCGCTCCTTGACTGGATCGCGTGGCGCCCGCTGAATCAAAGACGTCTGATTCATTGCCGATTGCTTTGACTGCTTGTGATCACTTGAAACCCCTACCGCTGAGGAGTTTCCCAGGGGAAGAGGATCCATCGTTTGGTTGGCAGCAGCTGATTGACTGATTTTCTTCAACAAAGCAGCAAGATGCGTCAACGCAAGCTGTTTTGCTGTCATAGGATTGGCATGCGGGCTTTTGGTATGATCGAAAGATTGTTTGATGACCATTTTCCCACGACAATACAGACAAACCGCCGTGCCAGCAGCCCAATTTACTTCTAGTTCTCCTAAGCAGTGGGGGCATTGAATCGGAATAATATCCATTGAATCATCCTTTCGTTTCGATACAGGTATCGGAGCTATCCGTGGTAAAGATACGGATCGTATTCCAGCTGACAAACGCCAGCAGCACTAGAAACGATAAGCCATAAAAACTGAAATACCAAGTCAGGATTGCTAAAAAAAGGATCAAGGCAAATTCATACGCCATGTTTTCTAGACTGCTGTAAAATACTGTCTGTCGGGCGAGTTTCTTCCTCCGCGTTTCAAAAGCTTTCTTCGCTGCAGCCGTTGATGCATCCGACTGACTCAATGCCTGGGAAAGTTCTGCTTTGAATTTGCCGTACTCTGAGAAAAACTTGACCTCTGGTACGAGCAAGAAGTACCAAGTCGCAAGACAAGCAATCAGCAAGATGACCGCTGAAGCGAGCAGACTAAAGGCAACAGCCGGTAATAAAAAGCCATCAAATAGAAAACTCGAAGCAATTCCAGAAAATAATCCGACAAAAAAGAAGGTATAGCAGAACTGCCAAAGGACACTACTGGTCTTCGAAAAACTTTTTTTCACTTGCACCAGCTGTTCACATTCAGGGAGCTGGGTTGGAAAAAGGCGTTCAGCATCGGTGCCATCAGCCACGAAAGAATAGGTTTGGTTTCCGTATTTGAATTCGCCAATGTAATAAGGAAAATACAGTTTTTCCGTGTCACATTGTTTCGGAAAAAGAGTCAGTTGAACCTCATTGGCAACATCTGCTCCCACCAAATGGTCTTTGGCTTTTGCTTCAAAGACTTCCATTAGATGGGTATCCGAGAGTGCCGCTTCTCTGGAAATATCAAAGGGCAGCACCTGAGCGTCTTGGCTAAGTGCCGAAAACTGCTGCATATCCGTGCAATAGGCGGCACCTTTTTGAAGATGCAGCGGCAACTTGCCATTGATACTGTAATCCGCTTCTTTTTGGGTATCCGTAGGAAAATATTCATTGAAAACCGTTGTGTTTCCGCTGTTATGTAAAGAAATGTCGGCAGTAATGCGCCCACGCCCCCTCTGCTGTTCCTCGTGGACATAGCTTCCTCTCACTTGCGCATCATAAGCAATTTGAAAATAATACATCGGGATAAACACACGTTTTAGATGAACCATCTCTAGCTCAAAAAAGATACTTTCCGAGATGGTGTCTTGCCAGGCTAGTCTGTTTTTCAACGCCGCTTCACATGCCTTTTCATCATAAGCAAACGGATAAAATCCTTCTTTGACGGTCCCTTGAATGCGTGGCAACTCTTTAAGCGAGACGACTTGGTTTGTTTGTTCCTGTTTTTTTTGTTCCGGTTTGATCAGCAACTCGTTCAAACAATACTGACAGACTGCTTTTCCTGAGTCCCAATCAACTTCTAGACGCCCCAAGCAGCTGGGGCATTGGATTTGGGTGATTTTCATTTTTTCTCCTTTTTATGAATCGTTTTTTCTTTTCAACAAGATGGTTTATCAAAGAAACCGAAGAATGTTCCAAATAAGGGTAACGACCACGACCACATAAGCGAGCGTATCGAGCCATTCATAAAATTTCCTCATTCTTGCAAGATGCTTTCCACGCTTCTCGTAGTTTGCTAAAAAAGCTGTCCCAGTTTTCTTACCTAATAATTCTCTTTGGAGCTCATCTCTAAATTTTTGGACTGTTTTGAGGTACTGTTCTTTTAGAAAGTGCAACACTATCCCCGATACTACCCAATAAACTGCAGTTGGCAGGGAACTCATGACAATCCCCCCTATGACAGCTCTGAACACTCTTCCTAGAGGGATCCATTCAGAAATGAATAGCGCCAAGATCATCAGGATCACACCTAACGTAAAAAAGAGTACGGAGGACCAGCCAAAAACCTTGCGAGCTTTTGAAAAATTCGCAACCGTTTGATAGGTAGCTTGGCACTGTGGGATAATCGGCAGCTTCATTCGGTCAGGATCTTTGCCGTCGATCGCAAATTCAAAGGATTGCTCTTGGTACTTGAAGGTGCCCATATACAGGGGAAAGTAGAGCTCTTCTGTAGCACAGCTGATCAGGGAAAGATTTAGGTGCAGCTCTTTTAGATGATCGGCAGATTCTTTCTTCTGGATCACCGCATTCGCATGGGCTCTCAATTCCGCTTGTTTTTCAGAACCAAAGAGCGCCTGCTCTTGCTCAATATCAAAGGGAAAAACATGAATAGCATGTGCTGAGACTAGCTGTTGAAATTCCTTTTGATCGGTACTAAAGTGCGGTTTTCTTTTCATTTCATCATTGACCTCAAAGCTCTGAGGAATTTCTTGTTCGATCACCTCCGAACTGCCGCATTGATAGAATATAACCGTCTCACCTGAATGGTCGCCTCGCTTCTTTTCCCACGTGGTCGTATGCGAGCCTTCCCATGCAATGGAATGGGTATCGTAGCCAAAGGCCCCCTCCCAGTGCATCGTATAGGTCACCTGAAATTCATAAATCGGAATAAAATATCGTTTTACCTCGCTGACTTCAAGATGAACGATAATGTCCTCAGGAACTGATTCCTGTTGGATCAGCCATTTTTTCAAGGCATTTGCTACCTCGTCTTCATTAAAGGCAAACGAATAAAACCCTTCTTTGACTTCTTGAAAAACTACGGGAGCTTGTTCATTCGAAGCTTCTTGCGTTTGTTTTGGCGGCGAATGTAGGACTGACTTAGTTAAGCAATACTGGCAGACTGCTTTTCCTGTCTCCCAGTCAACGGTTAACTGACCCAAGCAGCTGGGACATTGGATTTGTGTGATTTTCATTGCTACTCCTTTTGCACATACTGATTTTCTTATCAATGAAGTGGCTTGGTTGCAAGTGAGGGGGAATATCTTTTTTATGGTGTTATTTGGGGGAAGGAACAAAAGGAAACTGCTGATTTGCAGATGTTTGCTCGTTTCAATCCTTTTGGTTCAAGCGTCTGTTTCTAGTGATAAAGCAAACAAGTGTATTGGTATCAAGTGTCTTTTTGAAAAAGGCAGCATAAACAAAGATAGCCCTTTATGTATCATTTTATAATAAAAAATAATGTAAATCTATTTATTATTGATAAAAAATAAATATTGATTTGCGATTAGTCCTCCCTACTACTCTCATCACTATTGATCCCAGTTATTAATGGCGGATACGTTAGTAAAAATGTTATAATTAAATTATTCACAAGAAAGGAAATGAAAAAAGTATGGGGATATTTATTTTTGTTGTTGGTTTTTTGACAATGGTTGTAAGCGGAATCTTTTTTGTTCTTAGTTTGATCAAGAAAAAGCCGCTTCGCAACAAGATCGTTATTTTTATGGGTGGTTTTCTCTTATTGATTGGCGGGGTATTATTGACTCCTGCAACAACACCGGAGCTTCACGTAGATGAAGCAGAACTGGTTACCAACGAACAAGGCGAAGCGGCGATTACGGGTCAAACCAACCCAGAAGCGCAACTGACCATCAACGGGGTGGAGGTTTCGCTGGCGGACGAAACATTTTCTTACACCGTGCAACTTGAAGATGAAGAGGAACAGGAATTTACCCTCCAAGCCTCAATGGGTGGAAACACCAAAGAAGAAGTCGTCACCGTCAAACCTTCTCGCGCATTTCTAGCGAGTTTGCAAGCTGAAAAACAAGAACAAGCAGCACTGGAAAAAGCCGAG
This sequence comes from Enterococcus sp. DIV1083b, assembly GCF_051713705.1. NCBI lineage: Bacteria > Bacillati > Bacillota > Bacilli > Lactobacillales > Enterococcaceae > Enterococcus > Enterococcus sp. DIV1083b. The sequence continues at coordinate 184,462 of NZ_JBIOQJ010000001.1, read as the reverse complement.
ACGGCACTGGCGCTTGCCGAAACCCAGCCAAACCAAAAGAATTACGACGAAGCCGTGACGCTGATTCATGCTTTAAGTAAAACCTACGAAGATCTCGCTACTCGGATCGCGGTAGTTGAAGACCATCTTGCCATCGGCAAAGCCCTCGATACTGCTGAAGCTTCCCTTGAGCGCAGTGATTTCGATCAGGCAAAAGAATTAGTCGCACAAGCGGTTTTGAACAAGGAAACGTTTGAAAGTCGGTTATCCACTGTAGAAACCAAGATTTCTGAGAAAGAAGCAGAAGCCCTCGTTGCAGAAGCTGTCCAAGCGGTGGAAGCGGCAGAGGCGGAGCCGACAAAAGATGCCCTTGCTCGTGCAGAAGATGCTGTCGCTCGTCTCAAGACCCCCGATGAGGAATTAGCTACTCGAACGAAAACAGTGGCGCAAACGATCACTGCCAACGAACAAGCAGCCGCACAAGCTAAGGCGGAGGAAGAACGGCAGGCAGCCGCCGCTGTGCCAGAACAAAGCCAGCCAGCCGCTGCTAGCAATCAAGCCCAAACGTCGGTCCTCGTTACACCAACAGGTTCGAAATATCATACGAGAAAATGCGGCAACGGTACCTACACGCCTGCCACTTTAGCAGAAGCGCAAAGTCGCGGACTTACTCCTTGCGCAAAATGTTTTCCGTAATAGCCACTAAATTTTGCAACGAAAAAAAGACAAACCTCATTTTTGGGCTCTATAATTTATGGGACTGATGAATCAGAATTGATTCTTCAGTCCCATTTTCATTTTAGGTATTAAAAAACATATCGTTCTCTAGTATGATTAAATCACCACAAAATAAACAACTGAGAGGACGATATGCTATATGAATGATTCTATCAAAAAAATGCTGAGAATAATAGAGAAAGATTTGATGATTACAGAGGTCTCTTACGAGACCCTTCAGAAGAAAAAGACGTTGGTCGTCGATGCTGTTCTCTCGCCGACTCCTCGTGCTTGTAGAAGTTGTGGTTCTACTGTGGTAGATGTAAACGGGAAAGCAATTATAGTGAAAAATGGGAAGAAGGAAACGATTGTCCGTTTTGAACAATACAATCATATGCCTTTGGTTATGCGCCTAAAAAAGCAGCGCTATACCTGTAAAAACTGCCGAACCCATTGGACGGCTCAAAGTTATTTTGTCCAACCTAGACATTCAATCGCAAATCATGTTAGATATAAAATTGCTTCTTTACTGATTGAAAAAGTATCTTTATCTTTTATTGCGAAAAGCTGTCAGGTATCTTTGACCACCGTTATTCGTACATTGAAAGAGTTTAAAAGCTATTTACCAAAGCAATCTAAGAAGATTCTCCCCAGAGTATTGATGGTTGATGAATTTCGTTCGCATGCTTCCATAGAAGATAAAATGAGCTTTATTTGCGCAGATGGTGAAACAGGAAAATTAATAGATGTTTTGCCTACGCGTAAATTACCTCGATTAACAAGCTATTTCTTAGGTTGTACCAATCCAGAAGAAGTAGAATTCTTGGTGACAGACATGAACGCCGCCTACTTCCAGCTCACCAAACGTGTTCTGCCAAATGCGAAAGTAGTGATTGATCGGTTTCATATTGTCAAACACATGAATCAAGCGTTCAATGAGTTGCGTATCCGTGAAATGAATGAACTTCGTAAAGCCGGACAGAAAAGCCAGGCAGAAAAACTGAAAAAGAACTGGCGCTTTTTGCTAAAAAATCGTGCAAACATCAACCACTATGAATACAAAACATGGAAAAGTTTCCGAGCACCAAAGTACCCATTTCTTACTGAAGCAATGATGATTGATCGATTGCTTGAGTTTTCTACGCCCCTGAAGGAGGCGTATCCCTTTTTTCATGAATTAGTTGAAGCCTTTCGAGACAAAGACCCTGACTTATTTTTCTGCATATTGGCAGAACTTCCCGAAACGTTAGATGACGGCTTTCGGGAGAAGCTTCAAAACCTTCTGTCCTATGAAGAAGGCATCACCAACGCAATGATCTATCCTTATTCCAATGGAAAAATAGAAGCGAAGAATACCCACATAAAGACAATGAAACGAGTATCCTACGGATTTAAATCATTCGAGAACATGAGAATTAGAATCTTTTTGATCAATCAATTAATCAATGTAAGATAACAAAAAATCTGAGCCAGAATGTGGTTCGTTCTGACCCAGATTTGATTTTGCACAACTCATCAGTCCTTATTGACAAAGAGCCCATTTTTGTCTAAGGTTTGTCTACTGTCTGAAGCGGTTGTCTCGTCGGAGGCAGCCGTTTTTTTTCACTTGCTAGTTTTCCTCATACGAAAACTCGTACTCGTTTTGTTCGTCATCGATCAGACGCTTGTCATTGTTGTCCGCCATTTTGAATACTTTCTCAAAATCATCGCCAGTCATGCGCACTTCCTTTTTCTCTTGATCAATGATCACTTGGGCATTTGTCACTTCAAAGGTGTGCATAGTGCCGATGTCTGCCGCAGTCAGTGCTTTGCTTTTGGGAAACTCTGCTTGCAGATGTTCGTTGATCTGCACTAATTGCGTCTCTTGTTCTTTTACCAAGTCCGCAGGTTCCTGATTCGGATCGACCAAAAAACTCAGCGTTTTATTGACAGTGAGCTTTCCATCTTCCAAAACGTACAAGGCATTTTGCTGATGACTGTTGGTATTGGTCAACACTTGATTCGCAGCTGCAGAGTCAACCCCTGAGCTACTGCAGCTTGTCAAGAAAAATAGTGTCGCTAAACAAACGGCAGCAAATATTCCTCTACCTAACATGCTTTTCGTTTTCATTTTTTCCTCCTCGTTGCCCCTAATTTTGCTTCTTTGATGATTTTTCCGCAATCCGCGGATTTGGTTTTCTACAGATTAAAGTGCTTTTAGCATAACACAAATTATTTGCTTTTATAGCCTTTTTTTATAGTAAGGATAATTTTACGCACAAAAAAACCAACCTTGTTGAAACAAGATCGGCTTTCTTTAGTATTGATTCGTTGAGACCTTTGAACGCTCTCGCTGGGGTATGATCGTTGCCTACTGTCCAATCAAGCCGACAACAAGTCCTAAAACGATCACTCCTAGAAACCCGTTCACAAGGTGCAGCCCGACTAATTTGCGGGACTGTCCCGAGTAAACAGCCATCACGAAGGTGGCGACCCCATAAACCCCTAACCACAATAAGCAAGCGACTTGCAAGGAGGTCGTCAGCCAACCATCATGATCGAATATTGCAAACCAATAGACGACTTGATAGGTCGCTGCTGATAAGAGAATCCCACCAACGATCGTGCCGCCAAAGGTAAAGAGCATGTCACCGGTCGTCATCTGCTGATCAGCCATCTTCTCTGCCATTCCTGATTCTTTCGCCCAAAACTTGCCCCACTTATGCATCGGATTGTAAAGCAGACTTTCCACCACGACCCAGCTGAGGGTGCCGAAAATCAATGTCCAAAAATTAACCATTTTCGTTTTCTCCTACACTTTATTTTATCGTCACATTCCTGAGAACCGAAGAAACAACCGAACCCGGGGTTCCTTCCCCATCAGTTTATGTCTTAAGGGACGTTTCTTCAACTTTTTTCACTGGTTTCTCCTATTTTTCGATGGTTCCAATAAAAACTAAGAAAAATGATCGTATACAATAGTGCGGTGAAGCCAGTGACCGCCAATGGGTTAGTGATCAAAATACCGACAAACAGCAAAATCAGTGCAAGGATCGCCCCACTCAAGAAAATCGTATAGCCCATTTTCTTCTGCTTGCGTACCAAAACAAACGCCGCCGCACTGATCAGCAACCAGATCAGCAATACAGTATAAGACAGGGAGCCTGCTAGATAATTGAAGAGTTTGTCGCCTAAAAAGTAAGAAAGAACGACCCCAAGATATAAAGTACCGCTGCAAAACATGATCGCTCGTTGGGGCACGCTGTTTTTATTCAGCATCGTAAAGCGGCTTTTTTTCTGGCCATTGTTGCTTAATCGGAAAAACAACGTTCTTGAAGAAGCATAGACTCCAGAATTGATTGACGAAAACAAAGCCAAAATAATCACTAAATTGACGATGTCGGAGGCAAATGGGACGTGGATTTTTTGAAACACCATCACAAAAGGACTGACATTTGGATCGGCTAATTGATTCCACGGATAAATGATCAGTAAAAGAAACAAGGGAATGATGTAAAAAGCGGCAATCCGAGTCATCACTCCTTTGATTGCTTGCGGGATCGCTTTTTTGGGATTTTCCGCTTCACTGATCGTAATGGCTACTAATTCAGAGCCGCCGTACGAATAGATTACGACCAATAACGAATTGATAAATCCTTTGAGACCATGTGGGGCAAAACCACCATGGTCTGTCATTTGCCTCATCGTCGGGAAAAAGCCCAAATCAAAGACTTGCGTGGCAACCAGATAGAGACCCACCAAGATCAACGCGATCACCACACTGATTTTGGCCCAGGAAAGCCAATATTCCGTTTCCGCAAACAAGCGAACCGAAAACAAATTGATGATGGTCGTGAGCAGTGCCAAAATCAACACAAAGATCCAAGCTGGAATATTGGGAAACCACAGCTGCAAAAAGCTTGCGGCAGCAACTGCTTCGGCGATGATGTTGATCATCCACATTGACCAGTAGATCCAATCAATGAAATCAGCTGTATGCAAGCCAAGATACGGCTGGACTAAGCCCGAAAGGCCATGTTGTTTTTGGTCAGATAAAACCAACTGTCCCAGTCCTGTCATGACGACAAATAAGATCAGCCCACAAAAAATAAACGCCAGCAAGACCGCAGGCCCCGCTAACTGGATCGCTTCACCGCTGCCCTTGAATAGGCCAGCACCGATGGCGCCACCTAGTGCCAACATAGTGATATGTCTGGTTTTCATCTGCTTTTTTAATTGATTTTTTTCTGTCATAGGTTCCTCCTTGAAAACCGTTGATCCTCCATACAAGGTGATTCTCTCATTGTCGCTATTTTTAATTATATGAATGATTTTTTTTAACTACCTCATAGAGAATACCAGACGCTTCTGCTATTGCAACTAAGAATTGAAAAAATTATCTATTTTTTCTGAAAATTCTATCATCCTCTAATCTTTTTCACCTAAATCAAATCTTGGCGAGCTTTTATCTAAGTGAATGCACGAAAAAAGCCATCTCCCAACTTGCGGGAAATGACTTCCTGTCCTTTTTTCAAGCAGGCATGATGATCAATGAGTCGTAACCAACTCGTCTTTGACGGCGTCAGGGAGAGCCTGCTCGGTCACCTCTTGATACGACTCCACATGTTTGCCCTTTGCATCAAGCTCTAGGTAGGCATTTTCTTTTAATTTTTGTGGTGCCCAAAACGTGATTTTTATTTTTTGTCCATCTTCATTGATTCCTTCTTGCGTATATTCATAGGCATCATGTTCTTGCGGCACGCCATACTCATCGGATGTTTTGACATAAACCTTTTTCTCCGGTACGAAAGGATTGAAACGATCCACCAGCTGAACCAGTTCGCTGGAAGCATCTTTCGTAAAATAAGACCATGTAACCAATGTGACGGTCCCTATCGTTAACACGAGCAGGATCATACTAATTGCTTTCTTCAAGTGATTGTCCTCCGTTTTTTCTATCTACCTTCAGTATAAAAAAACAAGCGATAAATATAATCAAACTTAAGGCGTATTTTTCCGTCGGTCATTGTGACTAAGACAAAAAGGGACCACTTTTTCAAAAGAAGCAGTAGTCCCTCACTTAGATGTTCCGTTTGTTCGTGACCCTTAAACCGTCACTGCCACATCGATCAGCTTGCTTTGCAAATGAACGAGGGTCTCTTGCGCGACACCAATCGTCCGCAAATAATGATACGCATCGGTATAGGTTGCTTCCAGATGCGTTAAGACGGAAAGATTATCCGTCTGCTTTTTTCTTCAGCGATAGATACCACTTTGACTTGTGACCAGTCAGTTCTTCGTATAACGGGCTCAGTTCTTGTCTCCTTTGATCAATGCCGTCATTTCATCGATAAAACCAGCCAACTGTGTCTGAGAAATCACTTCTTGATTGACAAAATAAGCTAGTGATCGCTTTTGATGGTCCCTTACGTTGCTGCTGGAAAATAATTTTGACTCAGCAAATCGTTGCTTTGCTCGCACATACATCAAGGGGGTTTGTTGGATCTCCCCTAACGTAGTTTCAGCAGAAATGATTGGTTTTTGATAGGCTGCGGCTTTTAAATAAAAATGATTTTGCCCTGCTTTTAATGGTGTTTCTTCAGACCAGCGGTCGGTCAGCTCCTCGTCGGTGTAAATCTCCACTTCCGGTAGATGAAGGATCGCCTGCGCAAGCGTCGGTATGGTAACGTCTAATTTCACGATATCTTTGGCAACATAAGCCCAAGCGACCTCAATCCGTCCATTCGGAGTGGCGATGCCGCCGGAGGCATGATTGATACTCCAATGGATCTGGGGCTGTATGTGGACGTGCCGAAACCCGCTGCTGGATGATGCTTGTTGAATGCCTAAAACACCTTCAAAGAACCACTGGCCAATTGCTCCATAAGCATAATGATTGAACGAATTCATGCCTTGAGGATTGATCGATCCATCTGGTAACAGCGAATTCCAGCGTTCCCAAATCGTCGTTGCGCCTAAATCGATCGCATAAAGCCAGCTGGGATAATCATTATTTAACAGGAGCGTGTAGGCTATCTCGTTTAATCCATAATTACTAAGAACTAAATTTAAAAAAGGCGTTCCAACAAAACCTGTTTTCAAATGATAGTCATCTCGTTTTAGTCTCTCTTTTAACTTCTGCACGATCCCCGCAACTTCATGATCGGCAGCCAAATCAAATGCCAGTGTTAACACATAAGCCGTTTGCGTATCGAGTGCAAGGCGCCCATTCGGCGTGAAATATTCTGCTCGCAAGGCTTGTTTGAGCATTCTTTGACGCTGATCGTATTGCTTAGCTTCAGAAGTATACCCTAAAATAGCTGCAGCCTGCGCAACGATTTTCAAGGAATGCCAGTAAAAAATATTCGCAACAAACTTTGCTTCGGTTCCTCCAATCGGAGAAGCTGGATCATCACCATCTAAAGCTAACCAGTCCCCAAATTGAAATTGTTTGTCCCATAAACCGTTGATATGCGTCTTACGGCCAATGTGTTCGACCCACGCTTGCATGCTAGAAAATTGTTGTTTGAGAATTTGTGGTTCACCATAATAGCGGTATAAATGCCAAGGAATGATCGTGGCGGCATCTCCCCAAACCCCCACTGCTGCCCCAGACTGCTGGATATCTGTCGGAACATGCGGCACAGTCATTGGTGGCGCACCATCAAAATGTGGTTGTTCGCTAGCTAAATCATGTAAATATTTGCGAAAGAACGCATATGTGTCCATCGTATACATCGCTGTCTGGGAAAAGAGCTGTGCATCTCCTGTCCACCCCATGCGCTCATCGCGTTGAGGACAATCCATCGGCACATCAAAGAAGTTGCCTTTTTGTGACCATAAAATATTCTGGTACAATCGATTCACTTTTTCATTACTCGTGCGAAAATCCCCTGTCGTTTCTAGATCCGTATAGATCACCTGTCCGATAAAGGCGTCTTTAGCAAAGGGACACTCTAACGGCCAGCCACTGATCCGAACATAGCGAAACCCAAAGAATGAGAAGTGCGGACGAACCCACTGTCGGTTGCCATTGGAACGATACGTGAATGCTGCTCGGGCGGCTCGTAAATTTTCCCGATAAAACTTGCCATTGACCAATAGCTCGGCATGTTCGAGTTTGATATGGGCGCCAAGAGGTAACTGATCATAAAACGTGACCCAACCGACCATATTTTGACCAAAGTCCAACACCCAATCCCCCTCTTCTTGCCAACAAGCAATCGCTGGGCGCTCTTCTTTTATTTTTACAGGCAAGCTAAATCGTTCAGTTAGCTTCCCTTGTGGGCCTTGGTGTTCCTTCACCGCTTGAATAGACTGGTGAGGAATCGTTTCATCGATATCTTCGCCATAATAGATGCTGTTTTTCCCAATCGAACCGGTGCGAACCTGCCATTCCTGATTGGTTCCATGGATCTCTTGTGTGCCATCCACGTATTCTAGATGCAGCTCTGCCCTTAATAAAAAGGCATCGCCATAGATGTTTTCTTTTCCGCCATGAAACCCAAAATTTCCTTGATACCAGCCTTTTCCCACGAGAACCTTTATTGTATACTGTGAATCAACTAGATCATCAGTCACATCATAGGTTTGATATTGGAGCCATTCGTGATAATTAGTGTAACCGGGAGTAAAAAACTCGTCTCCAATTTTTTGCTCATTCAAGTATGCTTCGTACAAACCTAGCCCACAAATATACAAACGGGCTTGCTTAATCGGTTTAGCGAGGTCTCCTTGATAAGAAAAGATCGCTGATTCAAGTGGCGTTGTCACAGGCGTGATCCACTTACCCTGCCACGCTTCTTGCAGCTTCCCTGTTTCAAACCAGCTCGTCTTTTGATAGCGATCACCTGCTGCATCCCAAATCGTGACACGCCAGAAATAGCGCTGTCGAGGTTGCATTGGAAAGGTACAGGAAAAGCGATACGCAGCGAGCTTTTGTTTGGGTACTTGGCTAACGATTGCTTGAAAATCAGCATCTAGCGCCACTTCTAAGGCATGAAAGACTGCTTTCGATTGGTCCGTTACTTGATACCGAAAGATAGGATCGCTTAGATCATAGCCGAGCGGTTCAGTGTAATAATTGATTGTCATTTGATTGATTTCCATGTTATCATCGCCTTTTACTAAAAATTGGAGTTGTGTATATGAATAAACAGCAGTTGCGCGAATTGCTTTTTTCCATGACGGAAAGTGAATTGAATTATCAACAACAGCCGAAAAAGAGTGCCCCGTTTTTCCAACGCTTTGATGAAGAGATCCCTACGTTTAACTTGATGAATGCCGGTCATAACAATAAATTTTTTGCGAATGACAAGCGCAGCCTTTTTAAAAATAGTACGATCGAGTTTGTTCAACATACGCGTTTTAGTAATCCTCCCCTACATAAGCATGATCATCTTGAAATGACCTATGTTTATCGTGGAAGTTGTAAACAAGTCTTTACGGATAAAACGTATGAATTAACGGAAGGAGATTTTTGTCTTTTAGACTCCAACATCGTCCACACGCTTTATGAGGTCGAAGAAGAAGACATCATCATCAATATCGTTTTGCAAAAACAGTTCTTCACTGATTCTTTTTTAAATCGCTTATCGGAGCATAGTATCTTGTCACAATTCATCATTCAAGCGCTATCAGAAAACCAACAGGAAAATTTTTTGCTTTTTCGCTCCATCGTTCCACAAGAGCTTCACGGCTTGATGGAACAAATGTTGATCGAATATTTTCGAAATGATAGCTATACTGCGGAAATGTTAAAATCGTACCTCTTTTTATTCTTAACTACCTTGATTCGCCGATTAGATCACGTGACTACGAATGAACGTTTTGACCGATCCGATCATACGATCATCTTACCGATCTTAAAATATATCGCCGATCATGCTGCGGACTGTACGCTGCAACACATTGCAGATCTTTTTGGCTATCATCCGAATTACATCTCTAAATTGCTAAAAGATCACACGGGCAGTAGCTACCAAGAGTTGGTCGTGGCGCAAAAGATCAAAAAAGCCAAGTATCTATTGTCCTATACAGATGAAACGATTCAGAACATCGCTGAAGAAGTTGGCTACCATAATCTCAGTTTTTTTTATAAGAAATTTTATGCTCAAACGCAGATGACACCTCGGGATTATCGCTTGGCAAGTCAGCAACGGCTAGAAACGATGTCCCCTCATAGCGATCAATAAGATACCCTCAACCCATGAAAGTGGATTGTGGGTATCTTATGAACTATTTTGGATCGGAATTTTCTAGTTGGTATTCTTTTTGATCCAATATTCTAAAGAACGGATAATAGATCGCAATCGATAACAGGGTCGCTACGATCTGAAAGGCCAATAGACGCCAACCGCCATTAAGAAGTGCATTTAAGAAAATAGGCATCCCCATGGAACCAGCACCGTTTGACGGTGGGAGAATCTCCATGACTGTTAGGGCATAACCTAACAAAATATTGATTACCGGGGTAAAAATAAACGGAATCGCCATCAAGCCATTCAATACCATTGGAAAACCAAAAATGACTGGCTCGTTTATATTAAATAAAGAGGGGACAAACGCAATCTTTCCCATGGATCGATAACGCTGACTTTTGCTGAAAAAGGTCGCTAATACAATTAACCCAATCGTTGCGCCCCCGCCTCCTGGTGAAGAAACAATGTTGATCCATGAGAAGGTAATAATATTAGGCGCTGCCTCTCCTGCAGCCAGCGCAGAAATATTCGCTGCATCGGCTGCGATCCAGATTGGCATCACTACCCCAATCACTGCAATCCCATGGATACCAAAGAACCAACACAAACCAGAGAGAAAATAAATAAGCGCCGCTGTCCAAACATTATTTCCGATATTGCCTAGTGGTTCTTGAATCAGTGAATAAATGGTATGATGGACATCATTGTATGGTGTCAATGAAAATAGAAATGCAATCAATCCAAAAAGAATCACCATCAAAAAACCAGGAACAATAGCTGCAAATGCTTTTGATACAAAGGGAGGTACTGACTCAGGCAGTCTGATCGTCCAATTTTTCTTGACACTGAGATCAAATAATCTGGTTGTCAAAATGGCAACGAGCATTGCCGTAAACAGTCCCTTTGCCCCTAACCATTCAATCGGTAGATTCGTTGCTGCAGCAAATCCTTCACCAATAACGATCATGGGTGTCAATAAGAAAAAGTTCATCAAAGCTAATAAGGAACAAATAAATCCATCAGAATTTCCTAAAATTTTACAATAGGTATAACTGATCGCTGCCACCACATAAACCGCTAACATATTCGTGGTCACATTGACGATCGTTGTCAATAATTGACCAAAGTAAGAATCGGAAAGAAAAGATTGATACGCTGCCAAGGGAAAATTTTGAAAAATCGAAGCAATTGCGCCTACCATGATGATAGGCATAGACATCATTAACCCTTTTGAGATGGCTTGGATCACTTTGTTGTTGTTTAGCCAAGAAGCAGCGGGGGAAACGATTTTCTCTATTCGTTCTGTAAATCCATTCATGTTACATCCTCCTTTTTATGATAACGCTAACAACACCATTAAACCCTATTTCATGTCGGGCTCCAATGACCTATGAAAGAAAAAATACTAACCAAATCAAAGAATTAGATGTTAATGATTTTGAATAGAATGTTGCGCATTGATCCGCGTTTTTTAGGAAGCCAAAAACATTCGATGGTCTTCTCGTGAAGAATACCATGAGATGACCAATAAAAATCCATTATTGTGATGACGCAAATGCATCGAGTTCAACAGATCGTAGGAAACTAGAAAAAAACAATGGTGCTTATCCAGTCACTAATAACTAAGAGAATCTATAGAAAATCGAGGTGCCCCATGCTAGAAATCAAACTGATCGATCAAAAACATCAAGCTGACATTCGCTTAAAAAACGAACCCTTCTCCTTATGGGGGAAAATGCTGCCATCTTATAATGAGGGCAGCTGGCAGTACACGATCTGTAAATTTGCATCCGAAGACATTCAGACGATGTGTTTCCCAGATGAAAATTATTCCTATGACGAAATGAGCCGAAACAGTCTGTTTATCGGTGCTTATGATGATGGAAAATGCATCGGCTTAGCGATTGTTCAAGACGCTTTTTTCAAGTATCTGTACCTCTATGACTTAAAGGTCAACACAGACTACCGTAAGCAAGGAGTCGGTCAACTACTGATCCACCAGGCACTGAAAGCGGCCCTTGCCAGAGGTTATCGCGGCATCTACACGCAAGCACAGGACAACAATCCTTCTGCCTGTCTGTTCTACTTGCGAGCAGGCTTTCGTATCGGAGGTCTGGATACGGAAGTGTACAAAGGAACCAATCAGGAAGGCAAAAGTGACATTTTGTTTTATTTGGATGCAGCGGAAACGGCAGGCAAAAATTAGCTAAAAAAAGAAAAAAATTCCTCCTGCCAGATGGTACACTTAAGGCAACAATGTTTTAGAAGGTGAGGAAGAAGAATGTACGTAGGATTTGATATTGGCGGAACAAGTATTAAATATGGTGTTTTAGATGAAAGCGGAGTGATCCTTGAAAAATCAGCGATCCCTACTAGCTATGAACCAGCCCAGTTTTATCAGGATCTACTCACGATCATCGAAGATGCCCAGAACCGCCACACGATTGATGGCATTGGGATCAGCGCCCCGGGGATCGTTCAAAAAGACGGCTTTATGTTAACGGCGGGCGCCATCAAATCGTTATATGGCGAAAATTTCAAAGCAGTCTTGGAAGCGCGTACAGGGTTGCCTGTGGCGGTGGAAAATGATGCCAATGCAGCAGCGATCGCTGAAAAATGGATCGGCAATGCGCAAGAGGCTGCCAACTATTTGTGTCTTGTCCTAGGCACTGGTGTAGGCGGTGGGATCGTGATCAATAATCAAGTTTACCGAGGTGCTCATGGCATGGCGGGTGAATTTGGCTGGATGGTGATCGATCAGCTGCCAGAAGAAGGCAATATCGAGGAAAGTTCCATCAATAAAAAAACTGCCGTCGTAGGCGGCTTGATTCGCCTCTACAATTTAGCGGGGGCAGCAGTTCCTGGCTTTGAACCCACCCAAGACGCCAAAGAAATTTTTGACCGCGCACAGCAAGGCGAAGCGTTGGCGCTGAAGCTGACGGACCAATTTCTGACGGATCTGTCTGTAGGGCTGATCAATTTGATCAGCTGCTTTGACCCAGAATTGGTATTGATCGGCGGCGGCATCAGTGCCAATCCTTATTTCTGGGAACGACTGCAGGCTCGCTTGACGATCACGGAAACACGGCATGAAGCGATCAATTATTTGCGCGGACAAACCATCGCACCTGTGCGTCCAGCGAAGCTGAAAAACGACGCCGGCTTGATCGGCGCAGTCTATCAGATCCATCAACAGCTGCACCGTTAAAAGTTCGGATATGCTATACTGGTGTAAATTGATTATCTAGGACAGCGAGGAACCAGCATGGCGCTTTTTGAACAATTAAACTTGAACAAGCTCTCTGCGGTAGAACAAGAAATCTACCGTTTTATCGTCAATCACTTAGAAAAGATCCCGTATATGCGTGTGCGCGACATTGCCGATGATGCTCATGTCTCTTCGACTTCGGTCTTTCGTTTTATTCAAAAAGTCGGCTTTCAGTCGTTTCCAGAATTTCGCTTCTATATCAAAAATCATTTAGAAAAAGCCCATTTTGATGCGCACCCTGAACACTTAGGTTTAGAAGCGCGCATCAAAGGCTTGAATATGCAGATCTTCCACCCTGATGCGGAATACCAAATACGAAAACTCGCCGAAGCGATGCGGGATGCCGATTTGATCTTATTTATGGGGATGGGGGCATCTGGTGCGATCGCGCAATACGTTGCCCGCAAACTAGCCAGCCTCGGTTACTTTAGCATCAGCATTGATGAGCTGACCTACCCGATCAAAAGCTTTTTACGAAAAGATCAAAAGAATGTTTTGGTTTTTTTGAGTGTCTCTGGTGAAACCAAAGAACTGATCGAAGTCATTACCGGGTTAGACAATCAGGCGATCGTGCAGAAGTACTGCATTACCCCAAATCGGGAAAGTACGTTGGCACGCCTGTGCGATTATTCGATCGAGTATGCGATCAAAGAGGAACGCAAAGACATCTTTCTTGATTTGACTAGTCAACTGCCTTCAGTAGCGATTTTAGAAACGCTGATCGGCTATTTGCAAGATTATCGTACCCATTCTTGATGGTTCAGTTTACTGAACCATCTTTTTTTGTAACACTGTGTTCCATCTGCGGAATTTTTTTCATTTCTTGAGAGATATGTACGGAATCCGTATCCGCTTACTTTTAGTCGTTTTCATTCGCTATAATGATGGCATCAATTAATGAAAGGTGTTATTATTATGCAAAAATTCAATGACCTGTTAGACCGCTCGTTGGTACCAATCGCAACAAAGTTGAACAATCAACGCCACGTAGCAGCGATCCGGGATGCATTCATGCTGATTTTCCCACTGACCATCGCTTCTTCTCTCGTTATTTTGGTCAACAATATTTTATTTTCCAATGAAAGTTTCATCGTGCAATTATTTCAACTGAATCGGCTTTTTCCTAATCTGGAAAGCGCCCAGCAAGTTCTAGCTTCCGTGGCGAACGGGACCATCAACATCATGAGTTTATTCATTGCGTTTCTTGTTGCCCAACTTTTAGCCAAGCATTTCCAAGCAGATGCTACGCTAGTTGGTTTGACAAGTGTCGCTGCCTTTATGATCTTGTACCCGACCTCCTTTGCAGTAGATGATGTCAATGTGATCTCCACACAATATTTAGGCGCCCAAGGGTTGTTTGTAGCTATGATCGTGGCTTGTTTGGTCGGTGAATTCTTGCCGAAGCTTTTCAAGGTCAAACGATTGCAGATCAAAATGCCTGAAATGGTACCACCAGCAGTTTCTCGTTCCTTTTCTGGTATGATTCCGATCGTGATCATCGTGGCAGTCACTGCTTTGATCAATTTCTTAGTTTTAATGATTGCACCAGAAGGCATCAATGAACTGATTTACAACGGGATCCAAAGTCCATTGCGGGATCTGGGGGGCAATGTCGTCGGTGTCTTGATCTTGGCATTCTTGCAAACCACGTTGTTTGCGATCGGGATCCATGGACCAAACACATTGAATGCGGTTCGTTCAGCGATTTTTACCGAACAAGATCTAGCTAACCTAGACTTTATCAACCAGGGCGGCTCCTTGTGGGACGTTCCTTACAAAGAAACCTGGGGCGTTTTAAATGATATGTTCGCAAATATGGGCGGAACTGGTATGACATTGGGCTTGATCATTGCGATCTTCATCGCTTCAAAACGTCCAGAACAACGTGAGATCGCTAAGATGTCCTTAGTTCCAGGAATTTTCCAAATCAATGAACCGATGATCTTCGGTCTACCGATCGTCTTGAATCCAATCATGATCATTCCGTTTATTTTGACACCAATGGTCAATATTTTGGTGGGTTATTTTGTCACTGTTGTCTGGCCGATCATGCCGACCCCAGCGATTGGGGTACCATGGACGACCCCAGGAATCATTAATCTCTTTTTAGGAACTGGAGGAAATGCGATCGCTGCGGTTGTCGGTGTCGTTTGTCTTGCGATTTCGGTCTTGATCTATTTGCCTTTCGTGATCGCCTCTAACCGTTCCCAGAAAGTAGAATTATAAGCAAACGAATGAGTCGAGGAGGAATGAAATTTATGTCCGCAAAAATGCCGAAAGATTTTTTATGGGGCGGCGCGATCGCTGCCCATCAAGCGGAAGGCGCTTGGAATGTTGCTGGCCGTGGAATGAGTACCGCCGATGTCATGACGGCCGGTGGCAACGGTATTCCCCGTAAAATCACCAAAGGAGTCATTGAAGGGGAATATTACCCGAACCATGAAGCCATTGACTTTTATCACCGTTACAAAGAAGATATCCAGTTATTCAAAGAACTGGGCTTGAAATGTCTACGGACATCGATTTCTTGGAGCCGGATCTATCCAACTGGAACAGAAGAAGAACCAAATGAAGCCGGTCTCCAATACTACGATGATCTTTTCGACGAATTGCAGGCAAATGGCATCGAACCCGTCATCACTTTGTCTCACTTTGAAATGCCTTATGCCCTCTATGAAGAATTTGGTGGGTTTGCTAACAAAGAAGTGATTCCCCTCTTTGTCAAATTCGCCAAGACTGTTTTTCAACGGTATCGTGACAAAGTAACGTATTGGATGACCTTCAATGAGATCAATAATCAAGCAGATGGGCAAGAGCCGCTGCACGTTTGGACCAATTCTGCCATGATCATCGAGGATGACAGTCAAAAAGAAGCTCTCGTCTTTCAAGCGGGCGTCAATGAGTTGATTGCCAGTGCGGCAGCGGTGATCGAAGGCAAAAAAATCAATCCAGAGTTTCAGATTGGCTGTATGATGGCCTATGTCCCAGTCTACCCCTACTCTTGCGCACCAGCTGATTTGATGGCATCCGTCAAAGCCAATGAACGGCGCTATTTTTACAGCGATGTCCATGTACGAGGCAAGATCCCAACCTATGTGCAAAAATATTGGGCGAAAAAAGGCATCACGATTGAGATCACGCCCACGGAACAAGCGCTATTAAAAGCGGGAACCGTTGATTATATTGGGTTCAGCTATTACATGTCAGGAACGATCTCAACCCTTGATGAAGTGGCTGGCACACCAACTGAGGATATCCCAGGAGCAAAAATCGTGAGTAATCCTTATATCAGTGCTTCTGATTGGGGCTGGCCTATTGACCCAGTCGGGTTGCGCTATGTGTTAAATACCATCTATCAACGCTATGACTTGCCGCTATTTATCGTGGAAAATGGCTTTGGTGCTTACGATCAACTAACTGATGAGCAGCAAGTCCATGATGACTACCGCATCACTTACCTGAAAGAGCACATCGAACAGATGGAAAAAGCGGTAGTTGAAGATGGTGTACCGTTATTAGGCTATACGCCTTGGGGGATCATTGATATCGTCAGCTTCGGCAGCGGCGAAATGGAGAAACGCTATGGCATGATCTATGTCGACAAAGATAATACCGGGAAAGGAACCTTGAATCGTTTGAAAAAAGATTCCTTTGCGTGGTACCAGCAAGTGATCGCCTCCAATGGTGAAACGCTCTAATTACTGCTTCCATGACTAACACAAAAACCGCCCCCTCGTTTCGCCATCCTCCTTTTTACATTAGGAGCCTGGCAACGAGGGGGCGGTTTTCTTATTAAAGAGGTGCGCCATTGCGAGGATGCTTTTCTTATCATCACTAAACACTACCTCGATGCTGTGGTACACTATAGCTATTCATTTACTTTTACGTTAAGGAGGAACTGCATGAAGCCGATATTTCGTCCGCTCCAATCTCAAGATGATGCGCCCTTAGCCGCTATCATTCGCAAAAGCTTGACCGACCACCAGTTGGCGGTTCCAGGGACTGCCTATTTTGATCCCGAGTTAGACCACTTAAGTGAATTTTATGCCGCGGATCCTGCTAGCCGCCATTATTTTGTCGTCACCGATGAATCGGGTACCCTTTTAGGCGGCGGTGGTCTTGCCGCTTATGATTCAGAAGGGCAAATCGCCGAGCTGCAAAAATTTTATCTCAGTGATGCTGCCAAAGGGCAGCGTCTCAGCTATCCCCTGCTGGCAAAGATCGAGGTCAAAGCTTTTGAACTAGGCTATCGGCAACTCTATTTAGAATCCCATCATTCTTTAGAAGCTGCCTTGCATGTCTATCAAAAAGCCGGCTATCGCGCATTGTCCCAGCCACTATTGGCGGCACAGCATACCACGATGGATCGCTTTTATGTGAAAACATTAGAGCCGCAGCAACCAAATCAATGCAACAGCACCCACGGTTTGGACGACGCCAACGGAAAGACCATAGAATAAAAAGCGCGGGCCTTCTTTTAAAAACTTGCGGAAATCCAAGCGCAAACCGATGGCTGCCAACGCCGTCGTTTCAAACCACGTACTGATAAAATGAGCGCCCTCATTCAACCAGCTAGGCAGCGGCAAGAAGCTGTTCAAGATACAGATGGTCAAGAAGCCCAACACATACCAAGGGATCGGCAGCCGCAGCTTGCCTTTGGCTTTGGTTTTGGTGGGGGTCTTTGTCGTCATTCGTTCAAAAACAATGACGACGACTGCCAACATGATGATGCGCGCGATTTTAAAGAGCATCGCGTATTTGACGGTGTCGGCATCAATCAAACTAGCCCCCGCCACGACTTGCCCGACGGATTGCAGCGTGCCACCAAGTAAGGCGCTTTTTTGCAACAGATCATCGCCGTATAAGGCCAAGCCTAAAAACGGCAGCGTCAGCATCATCACTGTTCCTAAAAGGTTGACTAAGGTGATGATCTGCCCTTTTTCTTCATCATCGGCATCAATGGCTGGTGCGATCGCCGCAATCGCAGAGGACCCACAGACAGCATTGCCGCCTGCCATCATCAGGCTCATCTTTTGATTAAAGCCCATTTTTTTCCCTATCAAATAAGCAGCGGTAATGACCAAGCTCATCATCAGCAAAATAAAGAGAAAGCCCCGAAGACCCATTTCACTGATAGTCTGGAAAGTGACGGTAAAGCCCAGCAAAACCACCGAATATTCTAAGAGACGACTTTCCGCAACCTTCGTCCCGACTTGATAGCGTTCTTGCTTGAACAGTGTATTTCCTAAAATGATTCCTAATAAAATAGCAAGGGTTGCTCCCCCTAATTTTGGCACAGCCAAAGCCATGATTCGGGCGATGACGGCTACCGAAAAGGACAGGAACAAACCGGGAAGTATCAAAGCTGTTTGTCGTTGCTTCATTGCTTTCATCCTTTCATATAACATCCATTATACACAGATTGACCGATCAGTAGGATTTATTGGTATAATAGTTATGATTGAATTTTCTAATGGAAGGGATTGCAATGTTAAAATTACTGGAGACCTTTAAGATGGTCTATGAAACGAAAAATTTTTCGAAAGCTGCCGAATTGCTATTTATTTCGCAGCCCACGGTTTCTGCTCAAATCAAGCAGTTGGAACAAGACCTGGATACACCGCTTTTTTTACGCAATGGTCGCAAAAACGTGATCGCCACACCCCAAGCAGAGTACCTTTACGAAAAGGCACTGAATTTATTGGATGAGTGGTCGACGATCACCAGCGAGATCCATACCAACACGCAGCACCAAAGCCACTGTGCCCTAGGCATCTCTCATACCTATGCGATGGCCTTGATGCCTAACTTGATGATTGCTTTATACAACGCCTTTCCCACGGTACGTTTTCGGGTATCGATGATGAACTCCGCTGAAGTCTTAACAGCGCTTGAACAACATCAACTGGATTTAGGGATCATTGAAAAACCCTTATCCGCACCGAGTATTTTGCGTTTTCCGATTTTGAAAGATCAGCTCGTCTTAGCTGGCGATCCCCAAACCGGTCCTTGGCTCGTCCGAGAAGCGAGTTCTGGTGTCTACTATTACACTAAGCGCTATCTGGAGGAACAGAACATTCAAGGACCGATCATCGAGATCGCCAGCAATGAATTGATTGTCGCTTTGCTGAAACAAGGCTTCGGCTGTTCGATCCTTTCCAAGCGAGCCTCCCACGGCATTGGCTATCAACTGCTGGATAAAAACTTTGAGCGGCAATTTTACCTCATCCAGCGCAAAGCCGTCACAGAACCAGCCATCGAGGGATTGCGGACCTTCATTCAGGAGTGGTCGCAAGAGGATTCCTCACAAGCAGAAAGCAAATAAATTCACTTGTTTTTAAGGGAGGAAACCACCGCCTCGTGGGATTTCTTAACCTTTTCTTACGATTACGCTTCCTCGCTGCCGATCTGGTCCGTTTGATTGTTTCTTAAGAAATTTGTGCTAAAATGAAGAGTACTGGCTATGGGCTCTAATGTTCCCCTTTTCGGTGAATCTTAGACCGCCCTTTGACTACTTTTGCGGTTCGTGAGCAAACCAGTAAGAAAGGATCTTGAAATGAACGAACAAATCAAGAACAAATTAGCGCTGCTTCCTGACCAACCCGGTTGTTATTTAATGAAAGATAAAAATAACAAAATCATCTATGTTGGGAAAGCCAAAATTTTAAAAAATCGTGTCCGTTCGTACTTTACCGGCAGTCACGATACGAAAACCGAACGGCTCGTTCAAGAAATCAATGATTTTGAGTACGTCGTTACCGAATCAAATACGGAAGCCTTATTGCTGGAAATCAATTTGATTCAAAAAAACAAACCGAAATACAATATCATGCTAAAGGACGACAAGTCGTATCCTTTTATTAAAGTGACCAAAGAGCGCTATCCGCGTCTGATCATCACTCGTAAAGTTTTAAAAGACGGGGCTTTATATTTTGGCCCCTATCCTGATGCACGAGCAGCCAACGAAACCAAACGGGTGCTGGATCGCCTCTTTCCTTTACGAAAATGCGGTCCTTCTCAAAAGCGGCCTTGTCTTTATTATCATTTGGGTCAATGCGTCTGTCCTTATGTCAACAATGTAGATCCCAAGGATTATCAGAAGATCGTTGATCAAGTCAAACACTTTTTCCACGGCGGTCACGTCGATATTTTGAAAGACCTGAAAGAGAAGATGGGCGAAGCTATTGAAACGTTAGAGTTTGAACGAGCGGCTGAGCTGCGGGATCAGATCCAAGCAATCGATACCGTCATGACGCGACAAAAAATGACTCTGACAGATCTGATGGACCGTGATGTCTTTGGCTACAGTGTCGACAAAGGCTGGATGTGTGTCCAAGTCTTCTTTATCCGTCAAGGAAAGCTGATCGAACGGGAAGTCTCTTTGTTTCCTTTCTACAATGAAGCGGATGAGGATTTCTTGACCTTCGTCGGCCAGTTTTACCAAAAGAATGAACACTTCATTCCCAAAGAAGTCTTTGTTCCGCAAAATGTCGATGCTGCCCCATTAGAAGCGCTGCTGGAAACCAAAGTCCTGCAGCCCCAACGAGGCGACAAAAAGAAATTGGTCGATTTGGCCAATAAAAATGCCCGCATTGCCTTGGCACAAAAATTTGCGTTGATCGAGCGTACTGAAGAACGGACGATCGGTGCAGTGGATCGTCTAGGCGAAGCCATGGGGATCGCGACACCTTATCGGATCGAAGCCTTCGATAACTCCCACATCATGGGGACCGACCCAGTGTCTGCAATGGTGGTTTTTGTCGACGGGAAGCCGTTTAAAGATGATTATCGGAAATATAAGATTCGTACCGCACAAGGCGGCGACGATTATGGCTCTATGCAAGAAGTCATCTACCGCCGATACTCTCGTGTCCTAAAAGAAAACCTGCCTTTTCCTGATCTGATCATCATCGATGGTGGGAAAGCCCAAGTCGGTGCCGCCCAAGAAGTGCTGTATAACCAGCTAGGTTTAGATATTCCCGTTGCCGGTTTAGTGAAGAACAACAAACACAAAACCAGCGAGTTGATTTTCGGGGAATTTTTAGATCCGATCCAACTGGAACGCAATTCTGTCGAATTCTTTTTGCTGCAACGGATCCAAGATGAGGTCCATCGTTTTGCGATCACCTTCCATCGCCAACTGCGCAGTAAAAACAGTTTTTCTTCCAAACTGGATGAAATTCCTGGCTTAGGACCAAAACGCAAGCAACAGCTGATGAAAACCTTCAAGTCGTTAAAAAACATCCAAGCAGCTTCCGTGGAAGAGATCCAGCAAGCTGGCATCCCCAAAGCCGTTGCGGAAACTATCTTAGCCAAACTAGGTGATCAAAACCAACCCACTTCTTAAGTCAAAACAAAAACGCTCCATAGCCAACAGTAGCTATGAAGCGTTTTTTCGTTGAAGAAGCATTTTGTAAGCCGTTACTTTTTGCGGTGCTGTAACAGATCAGGCTTCATGTCTAACATGGAATAGCCCCGAACATCATACCGATTGCGGCTGCAGGAATAGTCCACTGGACGTCCCGATTCTAAATAGATGATCTGTTCTAATTCCAATACTGGGTCATCTGCTTGGCACGCTAAATAGGTTTGATCGTATTCATCGCTTTTGGCAGCCTGAAAGGTCCGATAAGCGCCAGCAAATTTGTAGCCTAAATCTTGCAGTAGATAGTCATAGACGGATTCTTCCAAGATCTCTTTCGTCAAACCGCTGACCAGATCCAACGGCATATAGGAATGCTCGAGTATGTATGGATTGCCTTCTAAGATCCGCAAACGAATCACATGATAGATTGGTTGTTCGGCAGTGATCTGAAGCATCTCTTGAATTCTTGTTGTAGGAAAACAGACTTCAAAGGTGATGACTTGGCTAGTCAATGTCCGTTTTTCTTGTTTCATCTGATAGCTCAGGCCTTTGTATTCTGTCACCGATGAGGTATCTTTGCCCCAAAAGGAATGATTCAAAACTTTGGTCCCTAAGCCGCGCTTTGTCAGCAGCAAGCCTTCCATAATCAGGATATTCACCGCATTTTTAATCGTCATTCGGCTGACGCCAAACTCTTCCACTAACTCTGTTTGATAAGGTAAAAGACTGTCTTTCGGATAAGTTCCGTCCTTGATTCTTTTACGCAGAACATCTGCGATCTCCATATATTTGGGCATTTTGCCACCTCCAAAACGTGTGTTGTATTGTATTGATTGAAAAACGAGAAAAGAACCGGCCAAACGAAAAGAGTGTCATCACACCACTGCACCTTCCAATGAAGCAGTGTGATAAGGGGTATTGCACTCTGATCGCGGCCGGATAAGGTCTATTACGTTTGGCGCTTGTTTCTAATCGACTCGATCAGACATTACGCATTTTTTAAACGGCGTGTTTCTTGAATTTGCGCCATTTTCACGAACGGCAAGTAGATAACGATTGACAAGATCAAGTTAACAGCTGCCAAGATTCCGCCAGCAATACTTTGTGTCGACAAAATACCGCCGATGATTGGTGGCGTCGTCCATGGTGCGATGACGGTACTTGCAGGAACTAAGCCAGTTGCGGTTGCAAAATAAGCAGTCGTTACTAAAACAAGTGGGGTCAACACATATGGGATGAACAAGATTGGGTTCAAGACAACTGGTAACCCAAACATCACTGGTTCATTGATCATAAACACACCTGGTGCAACAGATAGTTTTGCGACAGTCATATACGCTTTATGATGACGAGCAACTAAAAAGATCGCAATCAAAAGACCTAGTGTCGCACCTGTTCCGCCGATGTTCACGAAAGAATCAAAGAATGGTTTGTTCACGATATAAGGCAAATCTGTTCCTGCTTCTAATGCTCGTGCGTTTGCTTCGATCGCTGGCACATTGATCGTTTGCATGAACGGGTCGATGATGTTGGCACCATGTAAACCAAAGAACCATAAGAATGCAGAGATAAAACCTAATAGCAAAGCAGCTGGGTAAGAGTTTGCCAAGCCCATGAATGGTTGTTGAACCAATTCATAGAAGGACAATACGATACTTGTCACACCAAATGCTTGGAAAATTGCTGTAAACAAAGCAAAGATCGATACGGTGATCATTGCTGGGAATAATGCAGCAAATGAACGTGAAACTGCTGGTGGTACGCCATCAGGCATGTTGATGACTAAGCGTGGGTTGCCAGCTAGACGACGGAAGATCTCAGTAGAAATGATCGATACGATTAATGCTAAAAATAATCCTTGAGAACCAAGTCCGGCAGCTGTTAACAAACCATCTGGGCCTGTCGCCATTGCACCTAATGCGAAGAAACTTGCAACTGAGATCGCCCCAGCACCTAATGCGTCTTGATTGTAGCTTTTAGCTAAATTATACGCTACTGTGAAAGCGATTAACAGACCAAGTATTGAAAAAGTACCTGCTGACAAGTTGTTCCCAAAGGCTTGCCATGTGCCTTCACCAAAAATGCCATTCATAAAATCAATATAGGCAGGGATTGGTAAGTTGTTGATCAATACCCCAAAAGAGCCTAAGATCATCAACGGCATCGTTACGATAAATCCGTCACGAATGGCCACTAGATGTCTTTGAGAGCCTATTTTAGAAGCGATCGGAATAAAGTGCTTCTCCATAAATCCAATAAATTTATCCATTGTTTTTTCTCCTTTCAAACCCTAAACAAAATAATGAAACCGATTTCTACTAAAGAATACCACGAGAACGTTTCCATGTCTAGTCTTTTCTTTATCAGAACTGTGCTTTTATTTAACCCAGCTTATCATTTGCAAAAACAGGTGGTTTTTTAATAGAATCCCCCCTTTGAAATCAGCCAAAAAAATCCGCGATTTTACACAAAAAAAGCAATGCTGATTCCTACAGCATTGCTTTTTTCATTGTTATTAAAAGCCGTTATTATCTGAAACTTCTTTAAACCAACGACCTGATTTTTTCACCGTTCGTTTAGCA
The DNA here is from genome assembly GCF_051713705.1 of Enterococcus sp. DIV1083b. NCBI lineage: Bacteria > Bacillati > Bacillota > Bacilli > Lactobacillales > Enterococcaceae > Enterococcus > Enterococcus sp. DIV1083b. Next base: position 160,372 of record NZ_JBIOQJ010000001.1, on the reverse strand, counting down.
TCATTTGCTAAGTCAACGGAGATAAATCCGTAACGGTTCTTGTAAGCATTGGTCCATGACCAGTTGTCCATGCAGGTCCACATATGGTAGCCAACACAATTGGTTCCTTCTTGGATCGCTTGGTGGACGTACTTCAAGTGGTCAGAGACAAATTCGATGCGGTAATCATCTTCGATCACGCCATCAGCATTGACGAAACGTTCTTCTCCTTCGACACCCATGCCATTTTCAGAAATGTAGCACTTGATATTGCCATAGTTTTCTCGCGTGTTCGTCAAAATATCATAGATCCCTTTTTCATAGATTTCCCATCCACGATACGGGTTCATTTTCTTGTTCGGCATATCATAGTTATCAAAGTAATCATCAGGCATTGGACTTTTCGCTTCATCGATCGGTGATTCTTTCTTCATGATACGACGAGGTTGGTAATAATTGATCCCCAACAAGTCGATCGTGTTTTCGCGAATCGTTTGTAAATCATCGGCTTCCATCGCTGGTACCATATCCAATTCCTTGACGATAGCCACTAATTCTTCTGGGAACGTGCCTTTGACCGCAGGGTCTAAGAAAGAACGATTAAAGAAGGCATCCGCGATTTGCGCTGCTTTGACATCCTCTGGATCGTTCTCATCTCTTGGATAGCTTGGCGTCAAGTTCAAGATGATGCCGATCTCCCCATCAAGGTTCATCTCATGATAGACTTTGATGGCTTTAGCACTCGCCAACGTTTCGTGGAACCCAACTTGGACTGCATGTTTCATGTTGATCTCATTTGGATAATGGAATTGGTAAAGATAGCCGCCTTCAACAGGGACGATCGGTTCATTATGAGTGAACCATTTCTTGACACGATCACCAAATAATGTAAAGCAGGTTTGCGCAAATGCGACATAGGCATCCACGGTCTCTCGGTTCAACCAGCCGCCTTTTTCTTGCAGCGCCATCGGCATATCGAAGTGGTAAAGGTTCATGAAAGGTTCGATCCCATTGGCGATCAGCTCATCAATGTAGGCGTTGTAAAAATCAACGGCTTTTTGATTGACTTCTCCTTTGCCTTGCGGGAAGAGACGACTCCATTGGATCGACGTCCGAAACGTCGTATGGCCGGTTTCTTTCATTAGTTGAATATCTTCTTGATAGCGTGTGTAGACTTGCGAGGTTTTTTCAGGACCTACCTTATTGAAAAATTTCTCTGGTTCTTGCTGATACCAGTAATCCCAGATGCTTGCCCCTTTGCCATCGCCTTCAAATACACCTTCTGTTTGTGGGCCACTAGCGGCTGACCCCCACCAAAAGCCTGCTGGAAATTGATAATCCATCTTCATTCACTCCTCATTTTTTCTTTGCTGCCCTAATCATAAAGGAAGCAGTTACAAAAATCAATCTTTTTTAAAATAAATGTATAGACATTTAAAATAAAACATGATACATTATCAATGTAATCGATTGCAAAAAGAAATTTAAGGAGTGAAATAATAATGAATGGTTTTATGGACAAGTTATCTGAAAAGATTTTGCCCTTGGCGAATGCCTTAGGACAAAATCGCTACCTGACCGTCTTGCGGGACGCGTTTATGCTTTCGTTCCCAATCACTATGTTTGGATCGATCGTGGTCGTTTTAAACAATCTGCCCTTCTTCAGTGATGCCACTAAAGGAACATTAGGAACACTGTTTGGCAATGGGCAAAATGCAACAATGAGTATCATGACTGTTTTCGTTACTTTCGGTATTGGCTATTATTTATCAAAATCATATGATGTGGAAGGGATTTTTGGTGGTGCCGTTTCGTTTGCCAGCTTTTTGATCTTGACTCCTTTCTTTATGACTACTGAATCTGGCGAAACGATCACCGGTGTGCTGTCTCTTGATCGTCTTGGCGCAAAAGGGATGTTTATCGGGATGATCGCAGCATTTTTGGCAGCTGAAATCTATTGCCGCATCACAAAACGCGGCTGGCAGATCAAAATGCCTGATGGGGTGCCACCAGCAGTTTCTAAATCTTTTGCCGCTTTGATTCCAGCAATTATCACCTTAACGGTATTCTTAGTGATCAATGCCATCATGACGGGTGTCTTCAATGCCAACTTGCATGACTTGGTTTATGAATTGATCCAAAAACCATTGACTGGACTAGGCAGCAGCTTGCCAGCAACTCTATTGGCTTTGTTCTTTGTTCAATTCCTTTGGTTCTTCGGTCTACATGGTCAAATCATCGTCAACTCTGTGATGGACCCGATTTGGAATACATTGATGTTAGACAACTTAGAAGCGTATCAAAATGGGGATGCACTGCCGCATATCGTCACAAAACCATTTATGGAAACCTTTACTGTTGGATTAGGCGGTTCTGGTATGACGTTAGCCGTTGTTATCTTGATGGCTTTCGTATTGAAGAAAAAACAATACCGCGATGTGGGTCGTTTGGCTTTAGCACCAGGGATCTTTAACGTTAACGAACCAGCCATCTTCGGTATGCCGATCGTCTTGAATGCGACGATCCTGATTCCTTGGGTCGTGGCACCTCTTGTGGTAACGACCTTCAACTACTTAGTGATGGCGGCTGGACTTGTTCCTGCACCAACTGGTGTTTCTGTTCCTTGGACCGTTCCAGTGGTCTTCAGTGGTGTCTTAGCAACCAACTCTTGGTTAGGTGGTTTGCTGCAAGTCATTGACGTGGTGATCGTCGGCTTGATCTGGTATCCATTCTTACGTGTGTTAGATCGTCAAGCAGAACCATCGATCGATTAAGCGCAACGGCTGGCTGAATTTTTTCAGTCAGCCGTTCTTTTTATAAAAAAACCAAGGTTTGATTGTCGAAACCGCTTTTTTCAGCTATACTTCTTGCGAGGTGATCAGATGCCAAAATACCAAGAAATTGCCAATATTTTACGCACACGTATCAAAAACAAAACGTATCCACCTGACAGCTTACTGCCGAATCAAACTGATTTAGTCGAGGAATTCGGAGTCAGCCGGATGACCGTCAAAAAAGCCATCGGTATTTTAGCCATGGAAGGACTGGTTTATTCTCAGCGGGGCGCTGGAACAAAAATATTGAACCACCCATTCTTAAAAAAAGACACCACTGCTTTAACGGTCTATGAAGGCTTGTCAACGGAAATGGGCAAAGCTGGCCGCAAGCTAGTCAGTCAGGTCATCGATTTTCAAGTCGAATTTCCTGACCAAACGATCCAAGAAAAGTTGATGTTAACGGAAGAACAACCGATCTATAGTATTGTCCGCTTGCGGATTCTTGAAGACCAACCGTTTATTTTAGAATATACCTATATGCCCGTCCATTTGGTGCCCAATTTAACTCGTGGCCATTTAGAAAGTTCTATCTACCGTTATGTCAAAGAGGAACTAGGGGTCCAGTTTGCTGGCGCCTACCGCACCATCGCCGCTGATAAAAGTACCGCGTACGATCAACAGTATTTGGACTGTAAAGCCGATGATCCGGTCTTAGAGATCGAACAGATCGTCTATCAGAAAAATGGCTCACCTATCGAATTTTCCCGTAGTCGCAACCGTTATGACGTGCGGGCCTACTCTTATTTAGATGTCCAGCACTAAAAAGACCTACCCACGATTTTCTTCCATCAGAAACCGTGGGCAGGTCTTTTTGTTGGTGCATTCGTTGCTTCGTTTACTTTTTCGCTGAGGGTTGGAATCGTTTCAGCCGCAAGGCATTTAATAAAACGGATACCGAGCTGAAGCTCATGGCCGCCCCAGCGATCATTGGATTGAGCAAGGGGCCACCGAAAAGATGCAGCACACCCATTGCGACAGGGATGCCTAAGACGTTATAAGCAAAAGCCCAGAAAAGATTTTCTTTGATGTTTTTGATGGTTGCCCGACTTAACTCGATCGCGGATGGGACGTCCATTAGATCGCTGCGCATCAGTACGATGTCTGCCGATTCGATGGCGACATCGGTACCAGAGCCGATCGCGATCCCTACATCGGCTTGGGCTAACGCGGGCGCATCATTGATCCCATCACCTACCATCGCAACCTTTTGGCCTTTGGCTTGCAGGCCAGCTACTTTGGCGGCTTTATCTTCTGGCAAGACGTCACTGATTACTTCATCGATACCGACTTGTTTGGCGATGGCTTGGGCCGTTCGGGCATTGTCGCCCGTGATCATTGCTACGTACAAGCCCATTTGATGCAACCGTTCAATGGCTTTTCGACTGCTTTCTTTGATAGTATCTGCCACAGCGATGATCCCGATCGCTTCGCCGTCTTTGGCAACATACATCGGTGTTTTCCCTTCGTGAGCCAATTGTTGGGCTTGCTCGATCAGGCCATCGATGGCAACGTTTTGTTTTTCCAGCCATTTCTGGTTGCCTAATAGGACTGGACTGCCAGCAATCGTGCCTTGTATCCCATGCCCCGGGATTGCTTCAAACCTGTCAACTTCTTGTAGAGCGAGGGCTTGCGTGCGGGCTTCGATCACAATGGCTTCGCCTAATGGATGTTCTGAGCCTTTTTCAACAGAAGCCGCCAGTTGCAGCAATTCCGTTGGCGTGTGATTACCTGCAGGCAGGAGATCGGTTACGACTGGTTTGCCTTCTGTGATCGTGCCGGTTTTATCAAAGACGATCGTCGTCACGTTTCTAGCTGTTTCTAACGCATCGCCGCTTTTGATCAAGACGCCATTTTCTGCCCCTTTGCCCGCACCCACCATGATGGCGGTCGGTGTCGCTAATCCTAAGGCACACGGACAGGCAATCACTAATACAGAGATCGTAATGGTCAATGAGAAGATCCAGGTTTCTTGTCCTAAGAAAAACCAGGCAAGTCCTGCAAAAACCGCCAAGACCATCACGATCGGGACAAACACACCCGAAACTTTGTCAGCCATGCGAGCAATCGGCGCTTTGGAACCTTGGGCATTTTCTACTAACTGAATGATTTGCGCTAACGTTGAATCTTCTCCCACATTGGTGGCTTCATATTGAAACGAGCCGTTTTTGTTGATGCTGGCGCCGATCACCCGATCACCGACTTGTTTTTCGATAGGTAAGCTTTCTCCAGTAATCATTGATTCATCGATGGCAGAGCGGCCTTGGGTAACGATCCCATCCACAGGAATCTTTTCTCCAGGTCGTACGACTAAGATATCGCCAGCTGCGACTTCTTCAATACCCACTTCGACTTCTTCGGCTTGATTCCCGTTGCCGCGAAGCACGCGGGCTTTTTTCGGTGCGAGATCCAACAACTTCTTGATAGCTTCGGAGGTTTTGCCCTTCGAGACCGACTCAAGGTATTTTCCTAAAGTAACTAATGCCAAAATAACGGCGGCCGTTTCATAGTACAAGTGCATCGCATAGTGGGTCGTGCCCAGGTAGACCATCACGGTCCCATAAATACTATAAAAGAAGGCAGCACTGGTTCCCAATGCGACGAGGGAATCCATGTTGGGATGGCCTTTCCAAAGCGCTTTGAAACCAGCAATGTAAAAGGCGCGACCGAGGACCATCACCGGTAAGACCAAAAGCAATTGAGTGGTAACGAAATTGACTGGATAGGCCATTGGATCTAAAAAGCCAGGGATCGGCAAACCGATCATTTCCCCCATCGTCAAATAGAACAAGGGGATCGTAAAGAGCGCTGAAAGCCAAAACCGTTGCCATAAAGCACGAATCTCTGCCTGTTTTGAATCCGCCTTGTCGGCAGAAGCGGTCGGCAGCTGTGCGTCATAGCCCGCCTCTTTCACGGCAGCTGCGATCTTCGCGGCGGAAACTTGGTCTTGTTGATAGCTGACCGTCAGTTTTTCTGTTGCCAGATTGACGGAGGCTTGCTCCACACCCGCTAATTTTTGGACAGCTTTTTCTACTGTTTGGGCACATGACGCACAGGTCATGCCCGAGATGGCAAAGGTCTCTTGTCTTTGAGAGCCGATCAGTTGATAGCCCGCTGCTTTGATGGCCTCAGCGAGTGTTTCTTCGGTGAGCTGCTGCTCATCATAACGAATATGTAATTTTTCAGTAGCCAAATTGACAGCTGCTTGGTCGACCCCCGCCAGCTTGCTGACTGTTTTTTCGACGGTCTGGGAACAAGACGCACAGGTCATCCCTTTTACCCCATAATTCTTTTCGATCATTGTTTCCTTCCTCCTTGCTTGCTATGCAAACCCATTAACCTTTTATGTTTACAGTTGTAATCTTCTTCTACTTTACAATTATCGTTTACACTTGTCAACGATAATACTCAAAAAAAGGACGTTCTCCTTTGAAGCGGCCCAAAACGCGAGACTTTTGGTCTACCTTTGGACGGTCGCTACAGGTGGAACGTACTTTTTTCTAAGAAACGATCACTGCCGTTGCAGGGGTCGTTTCGTTTATTCAGGTATTGGTTTTAGGAGGCTAGCACTCTTGCCCGTTGGTTTTGATCAACTCTTGGTACCAGTAGAAGCTGTCTTTCTTGTAGCGTGCCAAAGATCCTTCTTGCGTTTCATCTTGGTCGACATAGACAAAGCCATAGCGTTTTTGGTAGCCGTTCAACCAGCTTAGCAAATCAGTGAAGGACCAGGTGCAATAGCCAAGAACTTCCGCGCCGTCGCTGATCGCTTCTTTAATGGCATGGACATGCCCTGCTAAATAATCGATGCGGTATTGGTCATGGATTTGATGATCATCCGTTAGTTTGTCGTATTCACCAAGTCCGTTTTCTGTAATGATCACAGGTACCCGATAACGGCTAGTGATTCGTCGTAAAGCGATCCGCAGCCCTTGAGGATCGATCTCCCAATCCCAATTCGTCCGTTCCACAAATGGATTTTCGGCTTTTTTGAACATTCCTGGTGTCCCGGTTTCTTCGGAGCTGCCTTTTTTCCCAGTGGTGTTCATTTTCCCCGCACCGACACCATCTAATGGATTGTAGGCATTTGTTGCTGTTTGGTAATAGTTGATCCCTAAGAAATCTGGTTTTGCTGAACGCAGCAAGTCCATATCTCCTGGTTCGATCGTTGGTGCGATCCCTTGCTCTTTCAAGTAATTCATTGCCGCAATCGGGTATTCGCCCCATAGATAGACGTCTAACCAATAATGCGCCATCAAGTCTTCCGCGTTTTCAGCCGCCAAAATATTTTTCGGGTCGCTGTTGATTGGGTAGTTTGGTGAGTAGGCGAAACTTGGTCCGATTTTCCCTGGAATTTTCATCTCATGGAACTTGTTGATCACCGAAGCATTCGCCAAGTTAGCGATATGATTGACTTCATACATCCGTTTAGGATCGGTCACTCCTGGTGGATGGGCAGCTAAAAGATAGCCTAAAGAAGTAAAGATATTTTGTTCATTCAAGCTGACCCAATAGTGGACTTTGCCGCGAAAGGCTTCAAACAATACGGCCGCATAGTTGGTGAAATCTTCAATGATTTTGCGAGATTCCCAGCCACCGTATTCTTCTTGCAAAGCTCGGGGCAGATCCCAATGGTACAAGGTCACCATCGGTTCGATCCCTGCTTTTATCAGTTCATCGATCAATGCTAAATAAAAGTCTAACCCTGCTTGATTGACTTCTCCTCGTCCTTCTGGAAAAATCCGTGTCCAAGCAATGGAAAAACGATAGGTTTTCAATCCTTGTTCTTTCATCAAGGCAACATCTTCTTTGAAGCGGTGGTAATGGTCGACCGCGACATCTCCGTTAGTTGCTTTAAAGGTTTTTCCTGGAATGCGGACAAAATCGTCCCAAACCGAAGCGCCTTTGCCGTCTTCTTGCCATGCGCCCTCTACTTGATAGGCTGCTGATGCTGAACCCCATAAGAAATCGTTGGGGAATTCTTTTAGTTGTTTATGATCCAATTGTTTCCCTTCTTTCTGTTTGATGATACCCCTTTCTTAAGTATACCGATAATTGCCTGATTTGTCATAAGAAGATTTTGTACCTATGCCAAAAAAGCCGATGGCACGCAAAAAACATCCTTGCAAGCAGTGGCGTTCTCCTTGCAAGGATGCAGACTAGCTATGGATCATGCGTCAAATTGTGCCTGATAGAGTGCGGCATAACGCCCCTCTTTGGCTACTAATTCTTCGTGGGTCCCTTGCTCTACGATATTCCCCTGTTCCACCACGAGGATCGTGTCGGCATGTCGAATCGTGGACAAGCGATGGGCGATCACAAAGGAGGTTTTGCCTTTCATCAATTTGGTCATCGCTGCTTGGATCAGCAGCTCTGTTTGCGTATCGACATTCGATGTGGCTTCATCAAGAATCAACAGATCGGCATCCAACAGCATTGCTCGTGCAATCGTCAACAGCTGTTTTTGCCCTTGTGAGATACCGGTTCCGTCTTCAGAGATCAAAGTATCATAGCCTTTTGGCAGGCTCATAATAAAGTCATGGATATGGGCGGCTTGTGCAGCAGCTTGGACTTCTGCCAACGTCGCATTCGCCTTGCCGTAGGCCAAATTGTCGAAAACCGTTCCCGTGAACAACCAGGTATCTTGCAGCACCATTGCATAGCTTTGCCGTAAGCTGCGGCGTGTCGCTTGGCGGATATTTTTGCCATCTAAACGAATCGCTCCTTGGTCAGGGTCATAAAACCGCATCAAGAGGTTCACAATGGTGGTTTTCCCGGCTCCGGTCGGTCCGACGATCGCGACCAAGCTGCCAGCTGGTACTTGTAGCGAAAGGTCTTTGATGATGGGCTGCTGTGCTTGATAGCCGAAGGTCACATGGTCAAAGGCGACATCACCAGACACCTCGTGGTATTCGTAGGCTCCAGGAACATCAGAAACTTCAGGTTCTTCATCCAGCAAACGGAAGATCCGTTCTGCCGCCGCCAATGCCGATTGCAAATCACTGAAGATGTTGGCTAACTCATTGATTGGTCCTGAGAATTTTCTGGAGTAAAGAACAAAGGAAGAAACATTCCCTAATGTCAGATGACCAAACAAAAACAGCAAAGCGCCAAACATACTGATCAAGGACAACGACAGATTGTTGATAAAGTTGATGGAAGGACCAGTCATACTGCCGTAGTACTCGGCATTGTAATAGGCATCCACCGCTTCTTGGTTTTTTTCGTCAAAACGGCTGATGATCGCTTCTTCTTGGTTATACAGCTTGATCGTTTGCTGACCAGAAATAATCTCTTCCACAAAGCCGTTCAGTTCGCCTAATTTGCGAGAACGACGGCGAAACAATGGTTGAAATTTGCTCATCAAAAAGCGGGTCAAAAAGATCGAAGCGGGAACCGTTACGACAAAAATCAGCACCAACAGCGGCGAAATCAAAACCATCATCACAAACGAACCAATGATCGTCACAAGACTGCTGAGGACTTGAATGGCATCGCTGGCCAATGACGTATTGATGGTATCGACATCATAACTGATGCGGCTGATGATATCCCCAGTGGCGACTCGGTCAAAATACCCAACCGGCAGTTCGGTGATTTTATCAAAAATCGCCTTGCGCATCGCTGCCACCACCCGCTGACTCAAGCGGATCATCATGAGCGAAATCAGATAACTAAGAAGGGAAGACGCAAGATAAAACAGCAGCATCAGCCCACAATAAAAGAAGACTCGATCAAAAATGACCTTGCCGGGACCCGGTTGAATGGCATCAATGGCGTATCCTGAAAGCAACGGTCCCACCAAGGCGAAGATGTTGCTGGCCATCATCAATACAGCGGCTGCCAGCAGGAGACCTTTGTACTCGTAAAGATAGCCCCACAAACGCCGGAGTGTTTTCTTACTATCCTGCGGTTTTTCCGTTTTTTTCTTCGGCATCGTCGGCACCTCCTGTCTGACCTTGATAAATGGCTTGGTAGATCGCATTTTCTGCTAGTAATTCTTGGTGACTGCCAAAGCCGTTCATTTGCCCGTTTTCCAGTACCAAAATTTTGTCGGCATGCTGGATCGAGCTGATCCGCTGCGCGATCAAGACCGTCGTCGTCTGTTGAAACTGCTGTCTCAGGACCTTGCGCAACTGAGCGTCGGTCCGATAATCCAGCGCACTGGCAGAATCATCCAAAATCAAAATCTCTGGATCCCCCGCCAAGGCCCGCGATAACAAGACCCGCTGCTTTTGACCCCCGCTTAAATTGCTGCCTTTAGCATGCAGTGGATGAGCTAAGCGCTTGGGTAGTTGATTGATAAACTCCTTGGCTTGGGCGCGAGCCGCCGCTTCTTCGATCTGCTCTTTGGAAAACCGCCGGCCAAAGGCGATATTTTCTTCGATCGTTTCCGCAAAAAGCACGTCTTTTTGTAAGACGACTCCGAATAACTGATGCAGCTCCGTCGGATCGATGGAACGAATGTCGCGACCAGCGATGCGAATCATGCCCTTCGTTGGGTCATAGAGCCGCAGCAGTAGTTTGACGATCGTTGATTTTCCACTACCAGTCGCACCGATGATCCCTAAGGTTTCTCCCGGCTGCAAGGAAAAATCGATGTCTTTCAGCACCTGGGTACCGTTAGGATAGGTGAAGGAAACTTTTTCAAAAACGATATGCGCAGACTCTTCTTTGATAGGCGCCTCAATGACTTGCATATTTTGCGGCAGGCGCAAGACGGATTGGATCCGATCGGCAGAAGCCAGCCCCTTCGACACGATCACAAAGATGCGCGTGATACTGAGCATGGCATTCAAAATGATCGTAAAATAAGTCAAAAAGGCGATGATGACGCCTGGTTGCGTCAATCCTTGATTGACGCGAAAGGCACTGACGACGATCACTAGCGTCAGTCCGATATTCAAAAATAGGTCCATCAGGGGCGGTGTTGCAGCCATCGTTCGATTAGCGGTGGTTTCCGCAGCTACTACGTCTTGATTGACGTGATCAAAGCGCTTTTTCTCGTAATCTGCTTTAGACAAGGCCTTGATCACCCGAGCCCCAGTTACATTTTCTCGGACAGTCCGCACCAACACATCCACTTGCTTTTGCAATGAGGCAAACAAGGGGATCCCCCGTTTTGAGATCGTGACTGCCGCCACTAAAGTGAAGGGCAAGACGCCTACTAAGACCAGTGTCAAAACGGGATCTAATGTGGCAGTGATCATGATCCCTCCTAATAATAGAATCGGGGCACGAATCCCCATCCGTTGGATCATGCCTACCGTTTGATGGATGTTGTAAGTGTCTGTCGTCAAACGAGACACCAAAGAAGGGATCCCGACTTCTTCGACTTGCGGAATCGACAGATAGGAAACTTTTTCAAATAAATCATGGCGTATACTACCAGTGGTATCGCGAGCAACACTGGAGGCCATCCGATTGGCGATGATATTGGTGACGACTGCGATGATGGAGCAGACCACCATCGCCCCACCCCAAGCAAAAATCGCAGATACCTGCTTCGTGGGGATCACAGAATCGATGATGTACGCCAAAATCCAAGGCAATAGCAAGTCCATCAGGGAGCCGAAGAATTTGATACTGACGCCAAGGGAGATGCGGCCGATATAGGGTTTTAAATATTGAGTCAAAAGATTCATTCCATCGCCTCATCTTTCGCTAAAAGCCGCTGGGAATTTTCTTTGACGATTTCCAGATCGGCGATCAACTGCTGCTGTTGGGCAGCAGAAAAACCTGCTACGACTTGTTCATTCCAGCTTTGAAGCAGCTGTTGGATCGCTGGTTGGACGGCGAGTGCTTTTTCGGTTGGATAAACCAGTAATTGTCGTTTGTCGGTGGGACTGCTGGTTCTAGTGACAAATCCTCGTTCTTCTAGGATTGCTAGTTGACGGGCAACATTGCTTTTATTCACAAAAATCTTCTTGGCTAAGGCTTCTTGACTGATCCCCGGTTGGCGGCAAATGTTTAAGATATAGGTATGATGCATCCCACCTAAACCAAATTTTTTCAATTCTTTTTCCCGATAAAGGGTGGCGAGACGGGCAATATGATTGATTGAGCGGATAATGGCTTCCATGAGCACTCCTGCCTTTCTTCGTTCTTCAAAGTGTCTAATCTATTATAAGGAATAATCGTTGCGCGCGCAACGATTATTGTTTCTGACGAAAAGCAACAGGTACCCTGTTGTTGATCAGCAAAAAAAGAACTTCAGCCCTCTCGCTGAAGTTCTTTTCTGATTCATTTTATTCAGATTCTTTCAATAAAGCTTGTACGACCTTACGACGACGGTACAGCTGTCTTGTTTTCCAGCTGATAAAGCCGATGAGTAAAGCGAGCCAAGAAATGATCGTCAGCCATAAAGCTCCGTCGAAAAACCAAGGCGCGTCGTAATCAACGACTAAGACATTCTCCCCTGCTTGCTGTTGGACAGAAACGGCACCAATGGCACTCAAAGAGACATCTTTTTCAGTTAGTGGCTGCTGATTGAGGGTCAATTCAGTATAGCGGTAATTGATGATCGGTAACGCCTTCCACGTCTCTTGATCACCTTGCCAACGTAAAGTAAGCTTCCCGTTTTCTACGGTTTTTGCCACGGTATCATTCTTTTCAATGATTTCTTCCCCGTACAAATTGTACTTGTTCTTCTTGGTTTCTTGATAGAGGGGCAGATAATCTGGCGTAGAACGTTGATACAGCGCTAATGCTAAGGACTTGTCTTTACTAAAATAGGCTTCCTTCAATTGCGCTTCAGATTCCGCGGACAGATAGGTGTGGTTTCGCAGTGAAACTGCCGCTTCATCGGAGTGCCAGTCCTGCATTTTGACCGTGTTTTGGATCAGGATTTGACCAACACTCAAAACTAAAACGAGGACGAACCAACGCGGATTTGCCAATGGCTTGCCCCGATAATAAGGAACCAGCAGGCACAAACCGACTAAGATCAAAATCGTGGCAGGAACAAAGAACCGAAAAGGGAATTGTAGTAAATTGATCACACCATTGTCCAGACTGCCTAGCCATTGCCAAGGAATAGCGTTCGATGATAAAACGAAAAAGACCGCTGCAGCTGCTGTCATTAATTTGAAGCCGCCGGATAGACGAGGCCATACACGAATCGCACCGCAAAAGAACAAGGCACATAAGATTGGCAGCAGGTACGGAGTCGTCCACCAATAGCTGCTGGTTCCAGTAATGGTATTGTTCTGCATGTTGCGATTCACAAAAGGCGCGATCAACGTGTTACTCGTATAGAGATCCAACATCCCTAACCAAATATTGGCGGTCAGCAGCAAGAAAATCCCGATCGCTCCTGCTAAGCGCAGCACCAATTGTCGTTTTTCTTCGCCGGAAGTTCCAACAAAAAAGGCGCGTAAGAAAAAGGGCACATATAAGAGCACTAACAAGATGCTTGAAAACACATGGATTTGAAATAAGACCGCCACGGAAACCCCTACCGCAAAAGGCCGCAACCGTTTATGTTCCCCTAGTGCGATCAGTGGAATCAGACACAGCGGTAACACAGCCGCCCCCCAAGCAGAAAAGCCCTGCCGCTCAATCCAATACTGGACAGAATAGGTCGCCATAAACAGGATGCTCATCCCCACTGACAGCCAGCCATTGACTCGTAGTTTCTTTAATAAGCCAAACATCGAAAACCCTGCTAGCAGATAGAGCAGCCCATTGGCGAGCAGTTGGTAGGAAAACCACGAAGGACTCAGCAAGACCAGCAGACCTTGGAAATAGGCAAAAAAGGGACCGTATAATGCATTGACGATACGAGCAGATTGCTGAAACCCGTAGATAGAAAGAAAATATTGAAAATTGCCCTCTTTGATCTGCTGGCTGGTCTCATAAAAACGATTGAAGTGAAAGACCACATCAGAGCCCAAAATCATGCCTTGGCCTAAGATCTGCGGTAATAAAAAAACACCACTCATTGCAATCAGAATCACCACTTGCCAGAAAAGCGGCTTTTGTACTATTTTTTGTTTCAAAAAAAAACCTCCTTGCACCTTTTCGGTACGCTCATAAAAAGAGTACCAGATAGGGACGAGGAGGGGAAAAAGAAAGCTTAGTGAAAAGGGATACATGGTAAAAATTTAACCAATTACTAAACTTTTCTAGGTTTTAGGTGGTCGTTTCTTTGCTTTTTCTCAAATTTATTGGGTGATCGTTTGCCAGCTTTCCAGTAGTTCGCTTAAAAGTGGGACGACCGTTTCTGCAGGGGCTGCCTCTTTTTGGACATTGGCACTGACCAGCTGATCGTACATATAGCCATAAAGCTGATCGAGATCTTCAGCAATAGCGCCGCCTTGCTCACGGTCTAAAGAGACCCGTAATTCCAATAAAATATTCTGCGCCTTGACAAATTGCTGATGGGCTTGGCTCAACTCTTCTTTTTCCAATGCGATCACTGCTAATTTGATGTTTTTGATGGCTGCTTGCAACAGCATTTCAATCAGTTTGTTGGGGGAGGCACTCATTACTTGGTTCTGCAGATAGTTGTTTTGCATTTTTTGATAATTCATCTTTTTTTCCTCACTATAAATCAAATTCGACGAAGGCGGCACTGTCTTCTTGCTGCAAATACGTTTTGACAAGATTGTTTTTGCGGTTCAAACGCCCCAATTCTTGTTTGATCTCTTGCTGCTGGGCTTTGACCTGCTCTAGGAACGCTTGATACGCTTGGATCACTTGTTGCGCCAATGCACTGGTTTGTGGACTATGGCTCTGTTCTTCTGCTTGCATGGCTGCTATGACCGCTGCATTGGCTGCCATCAAACGACCGGCTTCTTCGCTGTCGCCACGCCATTTTGCAAACCCAGTTAAAATCTGATTCAAACGTTCATCTAATGATACGTGTGGCTCCATAGGTTGTTTCCTTTCTTGTTGACGAGGGTTTCTTATGCGAATGAAAAAATGACTGCTTTAATCGGCTATCCTGCCTAGTTTGACGTATTGGCAAACTGATTGCTTAGGTAACTCAGCTGATTTTCAGCCTCCATCATCACGGAGTCTAATTTGGTAAACATTGTGATGTAACGCTCTTTTTTCATTGCTAAAATAGCATCAAACCGTGTAATCTGTTTGTTCAAATCCTTGATGGTACTGTCATAGGTCGCAGATTTGGTGGCAATGATCCCTTTATTGGCTGAAGTATTGACGACATAGCTGTTGGCTAATTCTTTTAGCGCTAATGTATAGCCGGTCTCTTTCGTACTCGCAGTGCCATCGGCTTCTTTGGTTTTCGTACTTGCATAAAAGAAGGACTTCACAGCAGCGGGATCTTCCGCTAGGGCTTCTTTTAACTTGGTCGTATCCAGTCCCAATGTACCATCATTATCGACGGTGGAGATGCCTAGCTTATTAGCAGTCAGCTTTGAGCCGCTGACGGCTGGAATGGTGATCAAATTTCGCAATTGAGTCTGTAGACGGGTCAACGCACTGTCTCCCACCAAGGTCCCCGTCTTGTTGTTTTCACTACTAGGATCTCCCACGGTCAAATTATCGCCGATAAAACTCATCAAGCTATTGTATTGATCCACTAATCCTTGTACTGCATCAACGACTTTCGAAGTATCATTGGCTAAAGAAAGCGTCACATGCTCCTCGCTTTTTTTCGCTAACGTCAGAGTGACACCATCGATAACATCCGTCACACTATTGCTGTCGCGGGTGATCTCCATGCCGTCTAGTTCAAAAATAGCCGGTTGGCCTTGCGTCGTAGCCGCAGTTGAACCGATCCCTAATCCTTCGGCGGCATTGCCGTCGATCAAGAAGTTTTTGTCGCCCATTTTCGTATTCGTTAAAATCAAACGGTTATCCACGATGCTCGCTGCAACGAAGGTCGTCTTGCTTTGGCCATTGATCTTAGCTGCCACATCTTTTAAGCTGTCTTCGGCAGTGATCTCGATCGAAGCGGTGATCGGTTTGCCATCTTCATCGACTTCCGAACTGGTCAATGAGAGCTGACCACTGACATTTAGGGCCGTTTTGCTGCTTTGAGCTACTTGACTCCCCGTCACCTTCGTGGCTGTTGCTAGTTGGTTGACTTTTAGATCATAGGTGCCTTCTGGGGCTTCCGTTGTTCCTGCAATTGAAGCGATACTACTATTGGTGGTCGTCGCTTTTTTTGTTTGATAAGCATCATCTTTTTGTAACGCATCGACTTTTGACAAAAAGTTAGTCAAGCGAGTGCTGATATCACTCCATGCCGTTTTTTGTGCTTTAAGCGACGTGATTTTATTCTCAGCGCGGGTCTTATTGATCGCATCTGCCGCCAATAATTTTTCAATATCTTCTGAAGTCACGCCAGAATAACTCCCAAGCGTTGTACTGATTCCTGAACTGCTGGTTACACTTGCCATATTTTCATCCCTTTCGATCGACCGCAATGCCCATGTCATCCCATATTTTCCCAATCACATCTAGCATGTTGGCGGGCGGGATCTCTTTGATCACTTCGTTGGTCTGCATATCCACTAAACGCACCATCGTACGCCCTGTGCGCTCATGTACTTCATAAGCCAATTTCATATCTTTGCCAAGTAGTCGCTGATTCACTTCCTCCACGGAGGCTGCGATCTTGTGTTGATCGGCTACTGAAAAATAGTGGATCGGCGTTTCGGTGGCCACTGTCTGTTCCTTTTTCTCCGCCAGTTTTCCCTCTTGGTGTTGCGGCTGAAGGTTGGCGGTCTCTTGATCTAGGGATTCGATCGGACGTGCTTTAGCGACCGACGCAACGGCTTCGATCGGGTGTATTCCTGACATTGGCTGAATATCCATCAGAGCTTCCTCATTTCTAAGCGTTTTTGTGCTGCTATGTAAAACACAAGAACTGCGCTTCCCCTAGGCAGTCCTTGTGTCAGTGGTTCACTTGATCAAAAATTATCCTTGTAACAAGCTCAATACGCTGTTAGGCATTGAGTTTGCTTGTGCCAACATTGAAGTTGCTGCTTGAGAAAGGATGTTGCTCTTCGTAAAGCTCATCATTTCTTGGGCCATATCAACGTCACGGATACGTGAGTTTGCTTCAGATAGGTTTTCTTGCGTTGTACCTAAGTTGTTGATTGTGTGTTCTAGACGGTTTTGCGCCGCACCAAGATCCGCACGTTGTGCAGAAACTGCTTTGATCGCTTCATCGATTTTTGTGATTGGGTTGTTTTCAACGCTGACAGTTGCCGCTGCTGCTTTGCCTTCATCAGAAGCGGTAAATGTTGCTAAAGCATCATCGTATGTTTTTTGAGCTGTTGCTTTTGCTGTATCATCCGCTGCTGTATCGATGGCTGTTTGTAATTCAGCAACTGTTTTACCAGCTGCCGCATCAACTGTGCCGTCCGCTGCATATTTTGTTGTAGCATCTGCTTTGAAGGCAGTCGCTACTGCTTTATCTTTTGCTGCAGCAACCGCTTTGGCATCGCTTGTGTCAATGGCTTGTGTTAAATCTAAGCCTTTTACTTTCAATGCAGATGAGCTCATGTTGTTGATTGAAACGCTCATTGTTTGGTTTGCGTTGGCACCGATTTGGAAAGTGAATGATTTCGCATCATCACCTTCACCAGTTAACAAGCTTTTTGTATTGAATTCAGTGGTATTGCTGATACGGTCGATTTCATCAGACAATGCGGTGTATTCTTTGTTGATCGCACTGCGGTCGTCATCACTTAACGTACCGTTTGAACTTTGAACTGCAAGATCACGCATACGCCCTAAGATGCTGTGGGTTTCATTTAATGCACCTTCTGCTGTTTGGATCAATGAGATACCATCTTGTGCGTTGCTTTTTGCTTGTGACAAACCGCCGATTTGGCCTTTCATTTTTTCAGAAATTGCTAAGCCAGCTGCGTCGTCCCCAGCTTTGTTGATGCGTAAGCCTGAAGATAATTTAGACAAAGAATTGCTTTTAGAAGCATTTGCTGCCGTTAGGCGTGAGTAAGTATTCAATGCTGAAACGTTTGTATTGATTCTCATGTGTAGTTCCTCCTAATTTTTATTCGCTAAGGTTTCCCTCTGCTACTATTTATCGGAAGAAACCGTTCAGGGTTAAGCCTTTTTTCTAAAAAAAATAAAAAACTTTTGCTCTCAGCAAAGAACAAAAGTTTTTGGGTTAATTTAAATAATCTAGAATGGACATCTGCATGATCTTTGTTCCCATCGCTAATGTTGAACGGTAGGCAGTCATTTGATTTTGATATTCCATATACTTTTCCGCAATATCGACGTCTTGTTTGTTGGACAGTGTTTCGGTCAAGTTCAGCTTTTCCGTCTCATTTCGATCAGCTGCCGCCTCCAAGCGATTGTAGAGGGTGCCGATCTGCGCCCGTACATTCACCACATTAGTGGCATGCTGGTCATGAGCGGTTAAAAGCTCGCCTCCTAAGGCATCTTTATCATCACTGCGTAACGCAGACAACAAATCATTGAAATAGGTGCTTAAATTTTGGGGATCCGCAGCTGTGCCCGTCTCGTTCATCAGACGATCACCGCTGGCTAACAGATCCACCGAGACCCCATTTGCGATTTCTCGCGGCAAGTCTTCGCTGGTGCCATTGTATTTAATACCGACGATGGCGTCATTTTCTTTGATGATCTCAAAAGGCGCCGTCGTCGTATTCGTTCCGCTAAATAGATAGCGGCCATCAAAGTTAGTATTTAATGATTCAACGATGCCTTCGATCTCTTGCTCGATCTCTGAACGATTTGCCCCTAATTCCTCACTGCCAGCTGTCGCATTGGCAGAAGATTGAACCAACGAGCGAATCCGCAGCATCGAGGTACTGACGCTTTCTAAAGCAGAATCTTGGGCTTTTGTCCAAGAAATACTGTCTTTGATCGTATTGTTGTAGGTTTTGTTTTGATTTAACGACACATTGAGATCCATGATTTTTGAAACCAGCAGCGGATTATCCGAGGACTTGCTGACTTCTTTTAAGCTCGATAGCTGATTCAACGTGGATTGGACTTTGGAGGCGTTGGTTCCTAGATTTCGTAAAAAATCATTGTAGGTGATTGAATTGGAAATACGCATGGTCTACACTCCTGTTCGATTGATCAATGTGTCTAACATTTCAGAAACGACCGATAATATGCGGGCATTGGCCTGAAATCCTTGTTGGAAACGAATCACATCTGACATTTCTTCATTTAATGAAACCCCAGACACCGATTGATTTTTGTATTCTAGTTGATTCAGCAGCGACAATTGGGCACTGACCGTATTGTCGGCTTGCTGTTTTGAGATCCCGTTTTTGGTGACGATGCTGTTAAAATAGCTGCTGACACTCATGCCAGATGCTGCATTGGCAAACGTCAATGTCTCAGAATCAAAAGAAGCGATCGTCTTTTCTGACAACGGGAAGTCCAATTTGGCACTGCTGAGTTTCGCCATTGCAGCAGCTCTTGAACCATCTCCTGCTGCATTGCTCGTTCCGCCGGTCACCAGACTTGGGTTATCTAACAGTGCTTGGCTGACCCGAATCGTCGTCGCTGTACCAGTATCATCTTGGCCGATCTCAAATAGTCCGCTTGTACGAGAAGCGCCGCCAGTAAAGACCATGTTCATGGCTTGCGCGATCGTCGACGTAAAGTTGTTCAATTCCGTCAAGCGGCTGCCGATCTCCCCAGATGATGCTTGCAGGCCTCCGATCGCGCCTTCTTTGATTGGCAATTCTGTATAGGCGGTTTCGCCATTGTCGGTGGTTTTCGTCAACAAGACGGTTCCAGCTGGATAAGACCCTGTGATGGTTTCGGCAGGATTCAAGGCGTTGCCGTCTTTGGAAACCAAGGCGCCTGTGTCGCTTTGTCCCACCACCACACTAAGGGTATTGCGTTCCTCCGCACTTAAAATCGTCTGTCCGCTCATGGATACAAACCCACGGCCATACTGATCGGTCTTGGTTTCGATCCCTGCCAGACCCGAGAGATCTTTCAACAGACTGTCTCGACGATCTAAAAGATCATTGGGTGTCTCACCACTTGTCGTCAACCCATAGATCTGTTCATTCAAGGATTGTAGCTGTTTGACCTTCTCATTGAAGTCCAGCGCGGATTTTTCGATGGTATCCAGCGTATCGCTTTGCAGCTGCGTCATTTGTTTGCCCATTTGGTTGATGGTATCGGCAAACGTACTGCTGTTTTCCAGCACAAGGGTCTTAGACGTATCCAGTTCAGGATTGTTGGCTAATGCGGTCCAAGAATCAAACATCGTTGCCAGCTGTTTGGACAGTCCGTTGTCAGAAGGCTCATTCATTAAACTTTCCAGCTGTCCTAATATGTCTGCTTTTTGTTCATAATATGTATAGGTAGAATTGGCATTGCGTACTTGTCCAATGACAAAATCATCGACGATCCGTTCGACACTGCCGACTTTCACACCCATACCGATGCTGCCGACACCCGCTAAATGATAAGACGCTTCGGCTTGCAAGTTGACTCGTTGTCTTGAGTAGCCGTCTGTATTGGTATTTGCAATGTTATGGCTGCTGGTTTGCAACGCTGCTTGATTGGCGGTCATGCCCCGGGTTGCGGTGCCTAATGAACCAAATAGTCCTGTCATAGAAGTACTCCTTACATTTTTTGATCGATGATCGCTGTTGAGACAGCTTGTTTTTCTTGGTATTTCGAATACGTATTTGCCGGTGTCTTGATATTTTCTTTGACTGCATCCATCAAAACGGTTTGGAAACTAATGGCTTGTTCCGTCAGCAGGAGATTCTCGGCTTGCTGCACTTGGATCTGGCGGATGAGTTCTTTGATCGCCCCTGAAAGAGTTCCTTCATACGTGGAAAAAACGGGTACGAAGGCGGTTTTTTTCTCGACGAGTTCTGGTAATTTTTCTGCTTGATTTTTGATCAAGCAGGTCTTTTCTTTTTGCAGCAACCGCAAGAACTGCTGAAGCTGACGCTCAAATTCCCGTTCTGTCATCTAGTCGACCTGCTTTTCATCTTGCTGCAGCATTTTATCGGCGATTGTTTCGGCAGATACTTGGTAGGTGCCTTCTTTAATCGCTCGTTTCAATTCTGCCACTCGCTCACTACGACTGGCTGTTTGATTGGCACTCTTTTGAATGGCTTGAGCTGTTTCGGACAATTGAACATCGACGGTTTTTTCTGTCTGAGCAGCAGATGGCTTTTCTTGTTTGACCGCTTCACGTTTGATGGCCTTGTCGCTGTATTCTGCGTAACCTCTTTCGATTTTCATAGGTTCTCCTCCGTTCTCATTCTTCTACCCTCTACTATCGGTCAAATCACAAAAAAGTTAAACCCATATGTTTAACTTTTTGCGATTTCTCCAAATTAATGCAAATTGTGGATGCGTTGTTTTTGCGAAAGAATGTTGGTGATCCGCACACCGAAGTTTTCATTGATGACCACGACTTCCCCAGTGGCGATCAGCTTGCCGTTCAACAAAATCTCTAGCGGTTCATCCGTCAGTTTTTCCAGCTCGATGACGGACCCCGTATTGAAAGATAAAATGTCCTTAATAGTTTTTTTGCTGCGGCCTAACACGACACTTAGATCCAATGGCACATCAAGAATCAAGTCTAAATTATCCCCATCGCTCACTCCGCTGGAGGCTAATGTTTGAAACGCAGGTTTGCTGACTTCCACGGGCTTTGATGCAGCCGCTGGTTCTGGCGTAGGTGCAGCAACGGGTGCCGTTGGCTGCGGTGTTGGTGTTTCCCGAGTAACGACAGTCGCTTCATCGGACAGCATCGCACTGGCGATATCGTTGACCACAGGATCCGTAAAGATCTGCATGATTTTGCTTTCGATCAAACCTTCGACGCGCAAAGAAAATGAGATACAGTAAATCTCTTCCTCTGCCTCGATCCCGCTATACTCAATGTTTTCTGGTGTCTCCCATAGTTTGACGATCGGCGGCAAGATATCCACTTTGCGGCTGATCATCGTTGCCATCGAAGTCGAGGCAGTCCCAATCATTTGGTTCATAGCTTCTGCCACAGCACTTAGCTCTAATTCCGTAAATTGAGTGTTGCTGGTTTCACCAGTTCCACCCATCATCAAATCGGCGATCACGATGGCATCTTTGACTTCTAATAGCATCAAATTACTGCCTAAAAGGCCTTCTTTAAATTCAACTGTCGTCGCTACTTTTGGTGCAACGAGGTCGTTTAAGATCTCACCAAATTTGATTTTAGACACTCGGGGAGTCGTGATGCTGACCCGACGATCAAGAATGGAAGACAACGTCGTCGCCGCTTGCGACATGGAGATATTGCCAACTTCGCCGATAATGTCGACTTTGACTTGCTCTTCTAATCCTTGCGGCTGGGCTGGGGCACTTTGATTCAACAATGCATCGATTTCTGCTTGGGATAAACGTTCACTCATAGTTCTTGCTCCTCTTCTAACTTGTCTAATAATTCAATGGCTAAACGGTCCTCTTGCTTCCCAGGTTTTGCTCGGAAGTAAGGTTTTCCATCGATGAAAGTCTCCAATGGTTCAGTAATTTTTTTGTCTAGTTTGATGACATCGCCTTCTTCTAAGTGGAGAAACTCAGAAAGACTCATTTGAGCATGGCCCAGCAGAACTTCTAAATTCAAACCGACGCCATTCAAACTTTTTTGCAACTCGCGGCTATCGTCTTGGTTGACTGGCTGATTGCTATCAAACCAATTGCGGAAACTTAATTTATCAATGATCCCTTCAAAGAAGACATAGGGAATACATAGATTGATAAAATGTTTCACTTCAAAAATTTTGATAGTAAAGGTCACTAACACGACGGGTTCGTTGGGCGACATGTTTTGCATCAATTGCGGATTCGTATCGATTCCATCCAAAACCGAATCCAAGGCAACGATGTCCTTCCAAACATTTTGGTAGACCCGTACAAATTGTGCCACCACTTCTTCCAAGATTGCTGTTTCAATATCAGTAAAACTTTTTTTCTCGCTAAAATCCATTTCGATCGGCTTGTTTTGATAGACATCCAAGCCGCCGCACAACAATTCC
Organism: Enterococcus sp. DIV1083b; assembly: GCF_051713705.1. NCBI lineage: Bacteria > Bacillati > Bacillota > Bacilli > Lactobacillales > Enterococcaceae > Enterococcus > Enterococcus sp. DIV1083b. The sequence continues at coordinate 137,580 of NZ_JBIOQJ010000001.1, read as the reverse complement.
ACCAACATCATACACAGTTGTGGGTTCATCTCGATCATCTGGATCCCGCTCAAAGGCTGAGAATGAAAGAGCCCCAACAAAGTAAATTTTGGTATCGAATGGATAAATTCGTCATAACTGACTTGTTCGATAGCTGCCAACTGCAAAGAAACATTGGTTCGCAGTTGGGTAGAAAGCATGCTGCTGCTCATCTTCGAGAAATCCTCGAAGATCATGTGCAGGGTATTGACGTATTCTTTCGACAGCTTTGTTGGTCGGCGAAAATCGTAGGCTTTCACTTTGGCTTGTTTGTCTTCTATCTCAATAATTTCTTGATCGATCTCTCCGCTGCTCATCGCATTCAACAATAAATCAATCTCTTGCTGCGTCAATACCTGATCCACACTAATCCCCCATTTTTTTAAAAAATCATGTGATCGATTTGAATCACACTGGCTACTTTTTCACCGATCGTCACGACCCCAACGGCATGTTCTGTCTCTTGATTGCTTAGTTGGATATCGTCTTCGGTGATATCAAGAACTTCAATTACTTCTTCTACGAGGACCCCTTTGGTCTCCTCTTGCTTCTTCATGATCAATATGTTTTTTTCGTAGGCTGGTTCCATGATGGGAATCAATTTTGCCAAACGAATCACCGTTACGACAGACCCCCGCAGATTGATCAGCCCTTCCACCCACTCTGGTGCTAGGGGCACCTTCGTAAAGGAAGGGGCATCAATGACCTCGTCCACCGAGTCCGCCGAGATCAAATAGTACTGCTGAGCCATTTTGAAAAGAATCATCTGCATGTCGCTATCCTCCTAGGCATTAGGCAAAGGCTTTGTCGATGGCAGTGATTACGCGGTCCGTGTCAAAGGGCTTCACGATAAAGTCCACCGCACCGGCGCGAATCGCATCCATCACCATTCCTTGTTGTCCCATGGCACTGCACATTACGACTTTGGCCTGCGCATCAAACGTGCGGATCATTTTTAATGCCTCTAAGCCATCCACTTCTGGCATCGTGATATCCATGGTCACTAAGTCTGGTGTCGTTGCTTGGTATTTTTCAAAAGCCTCTTGGCCATTTTGGGCTTCCCCCACGACTTCATAGCCGTTTTTTTCTAAAATATCCTTTAATTTCATGCGCATAAATACCGCATCATCCACGATCAATACTTTTTTTGACATTGTATTTGCCCCTTTCAAATTCCTAATGAATCAAATATGTTTTCTAGTACACCGATTTCTGGAATCAAAAATAACGATGCCTCTAATGTTTCTTTGGCGTAGACGAACTCATTACGAATCACCATCACCTGCTCATCATACTGGGCCATCGCCAGATAGATGGAGCTGATCGCTGCGCCAAAGAAATCATAGCTGGCGCTTGGTAAAGACGCACTCAGCTGAGTTTCCAATAGTTGGCCGATCGCGATCAAAAAAGAATTGGTAAGAATGTTAGTCAACTCGTTGATGACCGATTGCTTCAATTCTTCAGACGGATCGATTTCTTGGATCATCAACTGACGCAATTTTGCGGCGGATTCATCCGTTAAGACAAACAAGAAGATCCCTCGAAACGCCCCTTCGATCTGGCTCATCACCACATGAACTTCTTTGTCTTCCGCCATGATCTGCTGATACAGGTCCTCATACGCTAGAATCTCGACTTCCGGTACCCGCATATCGATCGGTTGTTGGACGAGCTTTGATAAACTAGTCGCAGCGTGACCACCGCCGATATTGATCAGTTCTTTTAGGCCATCGATTTGCAGCGCTGTATAACTCATAAGCGGTCATCCTTTTTTTCCTGACAGATGGCATGAATGTCTAGGATCAATGCGATCGAGCCGTTGCCCATAATCGTTGCTCCTTGATAGCGATTCAGCTTTTGCAGCAGCGGATCGATTTTCTTGATGACGATTTCTTGCTGGCCGATCAGCTCATCTGCCAAAATACCGTGAAATTGCTGGTCATTGTTGACGATGATGGCGAATTTTTTCTCAGATGGATCGCCTTCGATCGCTAAGAGTTGATCGGTCCGAACCAAGGGAATCAACTCCTCTTGAAAACGATAGACCTCATCCGAGACCGTCTGGATGATCTCTTCTTCTTTGACCATCACCACGCGTTCGACGAGATTTAGTGGGATCGCAAAGGTTTCTGCTCCGACGCGAACCATCAACGCTTGAATGATCGACAGAGTCAATGGCAATTTGATCACAAACTGCGTGCCTTTATTTGGCTGACTCTTCATTTCGATCGTGCCCCCTAGTTGGGTGATCTTGGATTGCACGGCATCCATCCCGACACCGCGCCCAGAAATGTTAGTCACTTCTTGTGCCGTTGAAAAACCAGGATGGAAAATCAGCTGCTGCAACGCTTCATCGGAAAGACCTTCCGTTGCTAAGCCTTTCTTTTCAGCACTTGCTTTGATTACTTGCGGATCAAGGCCTTTGCCATCATCCTCTAAAGTAATGATTACGCGATTGCCTTCTTGGTAGGCCGCCAAACGAATCGTGCCCTTGCGCGGTTTGCCCAGTTTTTCCCGAACATCGGGTGCTTCGATGCCGTGATCGACAGAATTACGCAACAGATGGACCAGAGGTTCACTCAACTCAGAAACCACTGTTTTATCCAATTCCGTTTCTTCCCCAAAAATGACAAGTTCCATTTCCTTTTGCAGTTCATTGGATAAGTCCCGAACCATTCGCGGAAAGCGACTGAAGACGACATTGACTTGCTGCATGCGGATCCGCAAGACCAAATCTTGCAGCTCAGAGGTCAATCGTGAAACTTGCTCTAAGGGGTCTTTGACTGCTTCGATGTTTTCCCGCTCACTGACATCTTCTAATTGATTGCGATAGACCACCAATTCGGACACGAGATCCAAGAATGAATCTAAGCGATTCAAGTCGACTCGAATCGATTGATTTTGGGCGGACGCATGATGCGCGGGTGCCGGCGATTTTTCTTTCGTTTCTGTTGTCGCTTGTTGAAGAGCAGAAGTCTCTGACTCTGGGGTCGGCACTGGTTGAAGCAGCTCTTCTGCCTCCTCCAACACAGCGGCTGATGGATCAAACGGTGCCACCACGAAGGCTTCGATCTCACTATTGCTGGCGATGTTTTGCTCGACATCAGCCAGTGTTTGCTGCGTCAAATACAGCAGTGAAAAATCTGATTCAAAGGTGCCTTCTTCGAGTGTTTGGGCATCTGGTTCTGTATAAAGAACATCCCCTGCTTGGCCAAGCTTTTCCATGATCAAGAAGGCACGAGCACCTTTTAACATGGATTGGGCATCTAAGCGAACAGCAATTTGGACCGCTTGATAGCCATCTCCAGCCGCTTGCTCGATCACATACAGATCAGAAGGATCGATCTGTTGAAGCTGTGGGGTTAACGCGCCCACTGCGGTGGGGTTTTGGCTTGCTTCTGTCTCGGTTGATATACCGCCAGAATGTTCCGTTTGGTCAAGTTCGGCCAATAAATCGGCAATTTGAGCTGGCTGCAGGTCGCGTTCTTCCCGCAAGTCCTCCACAAGTTCTGACAGGCGATCCAGACATTTGAAAATCAATGAGATCGATTGCTGGGTCACTTGCAAGGTCCCAGTTTTAAATAACTCAAAAATATTTTCCATTTTATGGGTCAGCTGCGTCATGACGTCATAGCCCATCGTTGCCGCCATCCCTTTAAGGGTATGGGCAGAACGGAAAATATCATTCAGCAAGGCGCTATCTTTTGGATCGTTTTCCAATTGCAAGACATGATCATTCAACTGTGCTAAATGATCGTCTGTTTCTTCAAAGAAAAGGGTACGATAGACACTATTGTCATCCAAATGGGTCCCTCCTTTACAAAATTATACTTTTTGATAGATAAACGAATCGATTTTCTTGAGGCCGAATTGTTCCGCAAAATTGATCGTTTCTGTCGCTCCCGTAAACAAAATGCCCCCTGGGACCAATGCATCGCTGAATTTTTGATAGACGGCATCCCGAGCATCACTTTTGAAATAAATCGTCACATTGCGGCAAACGATCACATCAAAAGGCCCATTGTACGGGTCTTTCAAAAGATCGTGTTGCTTAAAATGAACCCGCCGTTTGATTTCCGCTTTGATCTGATACTGGTTCTTTTCTTTTGCATCAAAAAAACGGGTACGTTCTGCCGCTGAGACATTCCGCAATTCGTGGTCTCGATAGAGTCCTTGCTTGGCTTTTGCCAAAATTTGCGTATCGATATCGGTAGCCAAGACATTGGCTGCGGCAATTTGGTTTTTTTCTAGCAGCATCGCGATCGTATAGGGTTCTGCCCCAATCGAACATGCGGCACTCCAAATTTTGGGCAGCGTGGTTTTCGGGAGAACAATGGTTTTCAAGACGCGTTCAAAGGCGTCAAACAGTTCTTTGTTGCGATAAAATTCCGTTACGTTAATGGTGATATGGGCTAAAAAAGCCGCCCGCACCCCGTCATCGCCTTCGATCAATTGCTGGTACTCCCTCAACGTTTTTGCCCCGCTGTTTTCCATGATCGTAAGAATGCGGCGCTGCATTTGATTTTCTTTGTATGCGGCTAAGGGAATCCCTAATCGGCGATCCACCCACGCATTAAATAAGGCAAATTCTTCTTCCATCTTCTTCACCTGACCATCTGTGCAATTTTTGCTTCAATGCCCTGCAATGGCAGGACTTCATCTACGACTCCTTGTTCAATGGCATACCGCGGCATCCCAAAGACTGTACACGTTTCTTTGTCTTGAACGATCGTATAGCCCCCAGCCGCTTGGATCTGTCGTAAGCCAGCGGTGCCGTCTTTTCCCATCCCCGTCAAAACCACTGCCGCTAGTTGCGGGCCATAGTAGTCAGCTGCTGAGGAAAAAAGATAATCGACGGTTGGCCGCGTCCCATGCCGTTTTTCTCGCTGGTCCAGCTGCAGGTGCCCTTGTTGGACCGTCATGTGGTAATCCCCTGGACAAAGATACACTTGATTTTCGATCCGCATGCCGTCGACTGCTTCTTGTACTCGGACGGTTGTCTCTGTGTCTAAGCGTTTTGCAAAGGAAGCCGTGAAGCCCGCTGGCATATGCTGAACGATCAAAATCGGGCAACGCAAACGTGCAGGCAGACGGCGAATAATTCCCAGCAAAGCACGGGGGCCGCCTGTTGAAGCACCAATGACTAGCGCATCAAGTGATACCGGCAAGCTGTTTTGTGTCAGCTTAGTGGGCTGGGCAATCGTTGGTACTGGCGGGTGAACCGTACCGACTTCATGATCCATCGCCAAAATCTTTTGATGAAATTCAGCGATCCATTCTTTTTCGATCATCGATAGACTGACGGGTTTTTCCACAAAATCTCGGGCGCCAAGCGCCAAAGCCTCAATCGTGGTTTCTTGATTGGTTAATGAACTAAGCATGATGACGGGAATGGCTGATTGCTGTTTCATCCTCCGCAAGGTCTCTAATCCGTTCATCACTGGCATTTCCACATCCATTACTACCAAATCGATCGCTTCTTTGGTCAGATAGTCCAATGCTTGTTTGCCATTGCGGGCAGCGACGGTCACCTCGATATCAGGCAGCTGATTCAATAAATCTGTCACTACTTTCCGCATGAATGCCGAATCATCGACGATCATTACTTTTTTCATGTCCCTGTACTCCTTTTACAAATAAACGATTTCTTGTTTGACTTGCCGAACCATGGTCTTGAAATCCTGAAGATCCACGATCATCGTTCGACCAGCGCTGCCGCCAACATGTTTGGCTACGATCGGAATGTTTAGGCGAGCCAAGACTTCCTCGACGGCTTCAATATTGCGCTGGCCAATATTGCTGGCAGCGTTAAGCGTCTGGAACTGAAACATATTGGCGCCGCCAACGATTTTCGCTTGAAAGCGAGGCCGACGGATCTTTTGTTCCAGCTCAGCCACCATCGCCGGCAATGCCAAATCCGCAAACTTCTCGGGCTTGATTTCCCGCTTGTGCAAAAAAGGCTGACTATCTGGCAGCATAATATGACTCAAGCCGCCGATATGACTGGCTTCATCGTAAATGATCGTGCCGATGCAAGAACCTAAACCCACCGTGATCAAACGCGTTGGCGCTTGGGCGATCTTATACTCCGAGATCCCCACATGCAGTTCCTCATTCACGGTCATCATTGTCATCGTCATTGGCGGCTGCCAATTCCTCTGTCTGATAGGCGTCTAACTCAGCCGTCATCTCAGCGGCTTGTTCATAGCTGAAGAGAAATGGCAGTTCCAATGCCAGCACAAGTTCATCGTCTTTTTCCAAAAAGGCTTCGATATAGTTTTGCTTGAGTCCTGACGTATTTAATTCCGCATTGCTGGGACTTTCAACTAGCGGTAAAATGCCGACGATCTCTTCCACGTAAAGGCCGATCGCTTGCTCTTGCCAGTGACACAACAAGACCACATTTTGCCCAGTTTCCGGCGTAAATTCATCAAACAGCTTTTTGCGGATGTCAATGATCGGCACCATTGCCTCTTCAAAAGGCTGGATTCCCAGCACGAAATCTGCCACTTCTGGCAGCTGTGTAAAAGGAGCAGCCTCAATGACCCGTACCACATAGTCGATACGCAAGGCAAAGAGTTGTTGATGACTTTTAAATACAACGTATTGTTCCATTGGCGTCACTGCTCCTTTTTAGAATTTGAAACTATCCACTTGGAATTTAAGGATAGTGGCGATCGTTTCGATCTCTTGCACATTCCGCTCAAAGTCTTCGATGACTAAGTAGAAGTCCTCTAAGTTTGCCGTTACTTCTTGGGTGCCGGCAGAGGTTTCCGAAACAGCTGCCGAAATGTTGCTGACGGAAACTTGAACCATGTCTTTTTTCTCAACGATCCCGGTAATATGGGCTTCCACGGCTTGAATACTTGAAACCAATTTTTCGACAATATCAGAGATCTCATTGGCTGACTCGATCGCTTTGTTGATATTGTTGGTTTGTTTTTCGCCGCTTTCAAAGGAATCCGTCACTGCAGAGACCACTTTTTCCGATTTTTTGCGGATCGTTTCAATGATCGAACGAATGCTTTTCGTTGATTGACTGCTTTGTTCCGCCAAGCTGCGGACTTCCTCCGCAACGATGGCAAACCCTCGGCCCGCTTCTCCAGCTCGAGCTGCTTCGATGGATGCATTCAGTGCCAGTAAGTTGGTCTGATCAGAAATATCATTGATCAGCTGAACGATCTTACCGATGCTTTGGACATCTTCGTTCATGTCGTTCATGCTTTCCACTAATTCCGCTTGGTTTTGCCGTTCGATCTCCCAGCTTTCAAATACATGGAACATCATTTCTGAATTGTGGACATTGCTGCTTTGGGATTGACCCACATAGCCGTTCATCAATTCGATCTCTTTGTGGATCTCTTCGATACTTAAGGCTAGCTCGTCCATATCAAAGGAGGTTTGTTCCGCTTCGGAGGCTTGTGAACTAGTGGCATCTGCGATGGCATTCATCGTCTGACGCACATTTTCAATTGAATTTTTGGCATTTTTTGAGGTTGTCGTTAGGCCGCCTACCATTTTTTCCATCCGGCTGCTTTCTTCGTGCATGCCAACGATCACCGCTTTGAAGGTGTTTAAAACCCCTTGAAAACGATTTTGAACTTGCCCAAAAAGGGAAGTTTGGTCGCTGCTGCCGATCTCATCGATATGCGACAGATCACCAGAACCGACTGCTTCTAGTTCTGTCAACAACGTATCCATGCCCGAGTGGGTCTCTTTTTTTACCAAATAGGTCATTCCTACTAACACTGCGATTTCTAGCAGCAATACGATCACTGAAAAAATAAAGAAACTTTTTGCTGCTTGTCCGTCTCCGTGGGTGCGGATCACGAAGAAATAGCATCCTAATAATACGATCAGGGTAAACCCTAGCGGAATCAACGCCGCCAAGCGGATTTTTTTGATGATAGCTTGTACCTTCTTCTTCATAACAGTATCCTTTCCTATACAAAATGATCAGTCGTGCTGTTTATCAAGATTCGCTCTTCACTTGATAATCGTTAGGTCACTCCTTCTTTATCCGATTATGAAAACAATCTTCTAGTTCTTTAATCGGATCTTTTGCTAGAAAAGTTAAGCATCTTCACCAGACATATGTATCTTTTGGATCAGCAAAGCGCGTATAGCCGCCTTGGTATTCATCACGAACCAAGCGACCGTTTTGCAGCTCGACCACCCGATTACGGACCGTATTGACCATCGTACTGTCGTGGGTCGCCAAGAGGATCGTGGCACCGACTTGATTGATCCGCAAGAGCAGTTTCATGACTTCAACGGCTGATTTGGCATCCAGATTGGCGGTGGGCTCATCGGCGATCAAGACTGCTGGCTCTGTGACGATCGCCCGCGCGATCGCTACTTTTTTGCGCTGTCCCACGGAAAGCTCCTCAGGATAGTGATCCTTTTGAGGAAACATACCCACCAGTTGCAGTGCTTTGGCGGTTTTTTCCTGACGCAGCTTACGGGGAGTGCCTAGTACTTGCAGCGCATAATCGACGTTTTTGGCAACCGTCAGATAAGGAAGCAAAAGGTCTTCTTGTCCGACGATACCGACTTGTCGTCGAACCATATAGAGATGACGGTCTTTGAGTTGTTCCAACAAGACATTGCCGACTTGGATAGAACCAGCCGAAAGCTCTTCTTCTTTCAAGAGCAATTTGAATAAGGTCGATTTGCCCGCACCGCTGGGACCCACCACATAGATAAATTCTCCTTGAGGGATCGCAACAGAAATATCGGCCAATGCCAACGTGCCATTGCTGAATTTTTTACTGACCTTGGTTAAGCGAATCATGTTCTTTCTCCTCTAATCTGTAAAACGATTGATCACGGACCACATCTCATCAGCTGTCTGCATGGCTTTCGTATTCAATCCATACGCACGCTGGGTCGTTAACAAGTCTGTCATGGAAGTCGCTAGATCCACCGTCGACTGTTCTAACTGTCCTTGCAAGACGCTGCCAAAGGCTGCCGGATTGGTTTGCGAAGTAAGCAACGCTTGATCACCGGCACTGTACAGTTGGTTGCCCACTGGCGTGATGTTTTCTGTATTCGTCGGCTGATAAAGGGTCAGCTGTCCCAACACGCGAGTCTGACCATTTTCTTCTGTCGTCAACTGACCGCTGGCATCTATTGCGATTTGCTGCGCATCCGGCCACTGCGCGGTTGGTACGTTTGTGGTCATTGCCACAGGGTACCCTTCACTATTGACTAATTGCTTGTTCTCACTTAAATGAAAATTGCCTGCTCGACTCAGCAGCAATTGACCGGTTTGGTCCCGAACCCCGAAAAAGCCATTGCCCTGGATCGCGAGATCTAATGGCTGAGCAGTTCCCGCCAGATTGCCTTGGGCAAAACTGGTGGTCGTGGTTGCTTTTGCCCCCATTGACGCACCATATTGGGCGGCGTTGCCATTAAACAGCGTTTCTTCTGCACCGATGGCATTTTCCATCAATGCTTGAAAGTGGGTCGTTTGTGCTTGGTAGCCATTGGTATTGACGTTGGCGATATTGTTGGCTGTCGTGTCTAAGTTTGTCTGCAAATGATTCAACCCAGAACGGCTGATTCCTAATAATCCACTGATATTCATTGACTCATCCTCAAATCTTTCCTAATTCGTTGACCGCTTTTTGCAATGTCTGATTCGTTGAACTCAAGGCTTTCTGATTGGCTTCAAATTCGCGAGAAGTCTGGATCATCGCCACCATTTCATCGGCAACCGCTACATTGGCTTGTTCTAAGGCACCTTGCTGGATCACGGGTGCATTCACCGTGGTTCCTGCTGCGTTGCTAGTCACATAGTTTTGACCAGCTGTAGTCAATGCTTCTGGGGGGAATGTTTGGATCTGAAAGTTCGCTGGTCCCAAGGCGCTGACTGCTTGTCCATTGGCACCCAAGACAAGATAGCCTTCTTGTGTCACGTATTGATTCTGCTGATTGACGGTAAAGTCGCCATTTCTCGTATACAACCGCTGCCCCGCATTGTTTTGAACGACAAAGTAGCCTTCGGAAAGCAGTGCAAAATCGCTGGCTTGTCCGGTCTGTTTGACAGCACCTTGGTCTTGACTGATGGTACTGCCTGCCAATTGGGTCCCTAAAGACAATCCACCGATATCACGGCGGGTATCCGCATTGGGCCCGCTTTGGTAATTATGCAATGCCACTTCATCTAGCGCCGACTGGAACAAAGTTTTTGCTTGATACCCTGTTGTATTGACATTGGCAATATTGCCGCTCGTCGTCTCTTGTCGCTTTTGTAATAATGAAATGTTCCGTGATAAGACATCCAATCCTCGAATCATGCCAGTTCCTCCTCAATCAATGTGCGCAATTTGGCAATCGTTTTGCCGTGAATTTGTGAAACTCGCGGAATCGAGACTTCTAAGATTTCAGCGATTTCTTTTAACGTCAGTTCTTCGGTATAGTACAAACTTAAAATCAATTGTTCTCGTTCCCCTAATTTTTTGATGCACGCCACCAAGGCGGTGCGTTTTTCTTCAGCGACCAAGGTCTCTTCGACATTTTCGGCTGGATCCCGAACCATATCTTTTAAGGTCATGCCTTCTTCTTGGTAAGCAAACAAGGTATCTTCCAAAGAGACGCTGGCTAAGTAGTGCAGACTCTCATAAATATCCGCTAGTTGACTTTGGTTGATTCCCAGCTGTTTGCAGATCTCGGTGTCGGTCGCTTCTCTTTTGAGGCTTTGCTCCAACTCTTGCCGCGCTTGATAAAACTGATTGACTGCCGCCATTTTGTATCGGGAGATTTTGGCGTGCTTGCGTACTTCATCAATAATTGCCCCTTTGATGCGAATCGCTGCATAGCTTTCAAAAGGAACTTTTTTTGAGGGATCGAATTTCCGCAAGGCATCCATCAGCCCAATCACCCCAATATTGTAGAGATCGCCTGATTCATAATCGGCGGTTTTGATAGACAGGCGCTGAACCACCCGTTCCACTAGCGGCAGATACCTGATGATCTCCGCTTCTCGATCGACTTCATACATCGGCGATGCCCCTTCCTAAGAAAATTCTGCTTAAATGTCAATACTGCCCACCGTTTCGATCGCAATTTCATTGGGAATCTCATTCAGAGAAAGAACGGCGATATCTGGGAAATTAAAAACGATCATTTTTTTGAATGCTAACCGGATCTTAGGCGATGCCAAAATGACGAAATTGATATTTTGAGCGATCGCCGCATGTTGGATCCCACTGATGGCATCCAACAGCTTGGTCACGGTATCTGGTTTTAAGACCGGGTACGAGCCAGTTGCGGTTTTTTGGATACTTTGAGCGATGATTTCTTCTAGTTTCGGCTGGATCACCGCCACTTGCAGCTCGTGGTTCTCATTGGCATACTTGGCAGCGATCGTCCGTTTCAATGCTTGGCGGACATATTCTGTCAAAACTTCTACGTCTTTCGTGACAACGCCGTAATCGGCTAAGGTTTCTAAGATCGTTGCTAAGTCATTGATGGGAATTTGTTCATCCAATAAATTTTGTAAAACTTTTTGGACCTCGCCGAGCCGCAAAATATCGGGGATCAATTCATCGATCACGACATTGTACTGCTCTTTGATGCCTTCCAATAATTTCTTGACTTCTTGGCGACCTAACAGCTCTGGTGCATGGGCATAGATGATTTCTTTTAAGTGTGTTGCGATCACGGTCAACGGCTCGATAATCGTAAACCCTTGCAGATCCGCCATCTCTTTATCGGATTCATCGATCCACATAGCATCCAGATGAAAGGCTGGTTCTTTTGTTGCGATTCCTTGAAAAGGAAACGGCTCTTCATTCGGACTGATCACCATGACTTTATTCGGGTAAATATCGCCGCGGCCGACTTCGTTGCCGCGGATCTTGATCACGTAATCATTGGCATCCAAGTAGAGGTTGTCGCGAATACGAACGGGACTGACTAAGATCCCTAATTCTCTAGCACTCTGTTTACGGATCGCCACGATGCGGTTCATCAAGCTGTTGTCGATCGAACTATCCACGATAGGGATCAGACCATAACCGATTTCCACTGAGATTGGTTCCACTTGGAAGGAAGCCACGGAATCGTCTTCTTCCTGTGCTTCTTTTTTGCGTTCCAGTGCCAGTTTTTGTTCCCATTGTTTTTGTTCCACTCGCTGCTTTTCTTCTTTTTGCGTCACCAGAAAGCTGGCTGCGAAAAGGCCTAAGCCAATCAACACAAAAGGCACAAAAGGAAACCCGGGAACTAAGGCTAAAACGAAGAGAATCGCCCCCACGATCCGAAACAGTTGGGGATTACGCATCACATCTGCTGCAATATCCAAACCAAAGGAACTATCGTTATCGGAACGAGTCACGATCACCCCAGAAGCAATCGAAATCAGTAAAGAGGGAATCGAGCTGACCAAGCCATCCCCGATCGCCAGTTTCCCGAATTGGGCGAAGGCTTCCATGACAGTCATTTGTCCGCCCATGGAGAAAATGATCGCCCCACCAACTAAATTGATGACAGTGATCAAGATCCCTGCGATCGCATCTCCTTTGACAAACTTGCTGGCACCATCCATCGAACCAAAGAAATCAGCTTCTCGCTGCAGATCTTTTCGTCGTTTGCGGGCATCCGCTTCCGTGATCAAACCGGCATTTAGGTCTGAATCGATCGCCATTTGCTTGCCGGGCATCGCATCCAATGTGAAGCGAGCAGTTACCTCGGAGACACGCCCTGCACCATTGGTCACGACGACTAGCTGAACCACCATGATGATCACGAACAAAATGATCCCCACGATGTAATTGCTGCCGGCAACGACATTGGCGAAGGCATCGATCACGTGTCCGCCATTTCCTTGGGTCAAGATCAACCGAGTGGAAGATAGGTTCAAACCTAACCGAAACATCGTTGTGATCAGCAGCAAGGTTGGAAACGTAGTGAATTCCAACACTGATTTGGTAAACAGGGTGATCAGTAAAATGTTGATCGCGATCGTCAAATTGATAATGATCAGAATATCTAATAGTGCACTCGGTAATGGAATAATAATCAAACCAATAATAGCTAGGACGATCACCGAGATTAAGATATCCGCCAGACCAATGCCTTTTTTCGGTTTTGAGGCAGCCTCATTCATTTTTGTTCCTCCTGTTTCCTTAAATCTTGCCGCGTTGGCTTTCTTCTAACTGATAGACCAAAGCGATGATTTCGGCAATGGCTTCATACATCTCAACAGGGATCAGATCCCCGGGTTCTACTTGACGATAAAGGGCCCGTGCCACTTCACGGTTTTCGATCTGTGGGATATTTTCTTTCAGGGCTTCTGCTTTCATCCGCTGCGCCAGCTGATCTACCCCTTTGGCCAAGACCCGAGGCACCCCTTCACTGCTGGCATCGTAACGAATCGCAATGGCGAAGTGGGTCGGATTGGTGATCAAAACCGTCGCTTCTTTGACGTTGGCGATGGCATTTTGGGTCATCGCACGGTACTTCGCTTTGCGCTGTGCTTTGACTTGCGGATCACCTTCCATTTGCTTGAACTCTTCTTTGACTTCCTGCTTGCTCATCATCAAGTTCTTACGATGGCTATAGCGCTGGTAGCCGTAGTCGACTACGGCTAAAATGATCAAGAAAATCGAAATCTGTAAAAACAATTCTTTGGCCCGCAGCAGCATGAACAGGATCGTTTTTTCCAACCCCACTTCACTCAAACCCAGTAAAACAGGGACGGCGGCTAAAAATTGTTGATAGCACAAGTAGACGATCACGCCGAATTTCGCCAATGTTTTGCCTAAATTCATCAACGAGCGCAAACTGAATTGCTGCTTGATCCCGCTGATGGGGTTCAGCTTTTTAAAGTCTGGTTTGACGGCCTTGCCAGAAAACAACAGACCAACTTGGGCATAATTCGTGATAAGCCCGACTCCAAGCGCGACCAGAAAGACGGGCGCACACAACAAAATCAGCAGCAAGATACTCTGCAACCCCAGTTTCGGCAGATCCGCCAAACTGGTTTGATAATCAGCCAGCTGCGCCAAACTTCGGGAAAAATAAGGCAAAAAAGAAGCGGCGAAAAACTGCCATAAAGACAGGATCAAAAACGAGAAGACCAATAGCGAAACAGCTGCTGCTAATTCCTGGGTCTTAGGGACCTCCCCGCGTTTGCGGGCATCCCGCAGCCGCTTGGCACTAGGTAGTTCGGTTTTGCCATCTTTTTCTGCCATCTTCTCACCTCCTGCTGGCTACCTGTTACTTTATTGAAAGGACTCGATAAACTCCTGCAAATAGCGGACCGTATCTGGCAAGTGTTTGCCTAAGTACGAAAGGACATTGGGTAGTAGCAAGAGAAACACCACAAAACTGATGGCGGTTTTCATCGAAAGACTCATCATCAAAATATTGATTTGGGGAATCGACCGAGAAATCACACCTAGCACGAGGTCCACCAACAGCAGCGCAATGATCATTGGTGCCGCAAGATTGACTGCCATCACCATCATTTGGCTGAAAAGTTTGACGATGCCTTCAACCGTCGTGCCTTGGATCACCACAGAGCCTAAGGGCACGATCCGAAAAGACAACAGCAGTGCTGTGATTAGTCGATGATGCAGATCAAGTCCAAAAAACACAGCGATCGTCAGCCAATAGTACGTTTTGCCATACTGGGAAGAGGCGATTTGCAACGTCGGATCATAGGCTTGCGCCATCGAAAAGCCTACTTGAAAGTCGATCAGTTGCCCCGCAATTTCCACACCAGTAAAGACCAGCTGACTCAAATAGCCCATCGCCATCCCAAACAGTACTTCCTTGATGACGAAAACCGTCAGCATAAAGAGGGAAAGCTCGGGAATCGCAGGTGCCGTCGGCAGACATAGGACCGTCAACGCCATGCCGATCACGATTTTTGCCAGTGACGGAAAATTTTGCTGTGAGAAGATCGGACAAAGGACGACAAACGCCAATATTCGACAAAAAATCAACACCGTCGCTTGAATCGGCGCCATCAGGTTTCCTCCTTACATTGCCGCAATCATCTTGAAAATCATTTTGGTAAAATTCAACAAGAGATTCAGCATAAAATTCCCCGCCAAGATCAAGGTCAAAAAAATCGCTAATAGTTTCGGCACAAAGCTCAACGTTTGTTCTTGGATTTGGGTAGTGGCTTGAAAAATACTGATCACCAATCCAACGAGCATGCCAACCAATAAGGCAGGGCCAGATATCGCTAAGATTCGAAGAAAGGCTTCCCTTAGCACATCAAGTACCATTTCTACTGTCATTTCCTCTTGGCTCCTTTCTTAGCGGCTATTGAAAGCTCTTGATCAGCGACTCCACGATCAGATACCAGCCATCCACTAAAACAAATAGTAAGATCTTGAAGGGCAGTGAGATCATGATCGGCGACAGCATCATCATCCCCATCGACATCAAGATACTGGAGACGACCAGATCAATGATCAAAAAGGGGATAAAAATCAAAAAGCCGATACTGAAAGCCGTTCGTAACTCACTGATAATAAACGCCGGTACCATAACGGTCAGAGGAACATCGTCAGAAGAATGATACTTTTGGGTCTCCCCATCAGCTTCCGCAAACAAGGCAATGTCTTTTTCCCGTGTCTGTACCATCATAAAGGCCTTGATCCGTTTTTCTGAGCGGTCAAAGGCTTCGGCTTGGCTGATCTCTTGTCGATCAAACGGTTCAATCGCTTGCTGGTAGACGTCGGTATACACAGGTTTCATAATAAAAAATGTCAAGAATAAGGCCAACCCGATCAACACTTGATTGGGCGGGTTTTGCTGTGTGCCTAACGAACTGCGCACAAAGGACAAAACCATGATGATACGAGTAAAAGAAGTCATCATGATCAGCAAGACTGGTAAAAGGGAAAGCAGCGTCAGCAACAAGAAGGTATTGATCGTATCACTTGAGCCATTCCCATTCGACAATAAATTGTTAATGGTGGAACTGACGTCTTCCGTGTCTAGCGCAAATGCCGTCTGCGGAAGCATCAGACTGCTGAAAAGGACCGCAGCCATGATCTTGATATCTCTGCCTTTGATCTTCATTTTTGCTTGCCTCGTTTTCCAGCAATTTCCGCCTTGGCTTTGTTGAGCCATTCAGAAAAGTCTTTGCCAGCTTGCACTTGGGTGCTTTCTAGGCTTTGCTGTAAAAAAGCGGCCGTTTCTTCTGGCGTCAACTCTTTGATGATCTGATTTTGCTGTTCGGAAAAGCTCATGACATAACATTTGTCCATGATTTGGACGATCCCGATCGAAGACGACTTGCTGACGGCGATTTTTTGCAAAATACGCAGCTGGTGATTGTGCTGGTTCGTGTAACGATTCAAATATTTCAAACTGATGTTGATCAAATAAAGAATAAGCAGCAAAAACCCAATCATTTTGACCAGCGATAAAAATGTTTCCATCAACATGCCTCTTTCTATTGGATCACTAAATCCGTCACATAAACATCCTTGGCGATTTCTGATCCGTATTCCTGATTAATTGTTTCTTTCAATGCTTTTTTTAAATTCGGTACACTTTCGGCGGAGCTCAAAATACCGCTGGCCTTTTGTTGGCGCAATAAGTTTACGACGCTGTCACGAATGACGGCCACATTTTTCGTGGCTTCCGCGCTTTTTTCCTCATCCGCTACTAAAATCGATAAATTGACCTTCATGTATTGCTGCTCTTGGTTGTCTTCTTTGGCCAGATTGACTAAAAATTCATCCAACGCCACGATCGCTTCGTCTGAGGAGATTTTGCTGCTGTCTTTTGCTGTTTCAGCAGCTGCTGTTTTTTCCCCCGTCAAAAAGTGATTCGTCACTAAGGTCCCACCGATACTGCCGCCGACTACCACGATCAAGAGGATCGGCAGTAAAACAACCATACTCAAGCCTTTTTTCTCTTTTTCTGCTTTTGGTACTTTTTCTTCTTTTGCCATCTTTCCCACCCTTACGTTTTCACTTGGTTCGAATGGATCACCGTATGATACTCGATCACCCGCTGCGCAACTTCTTGCGCAGCTTCCGTCACCACTAAGGTTTTGCCGTCTGTCAGTGTGATCAATGTATCCGGCATTTCTTCGATCCGATAAATCAATGTTGGATTTAAATAGAATGGCTTGCCATTCAATGCTGTCACTAGAATCATGGTCAAACTCCTCTCAATGATGAAGCGTCACGTTCTTAACGTTTTAGATTCAATAATTCTTGCAGCATTTCATCAGAAGTCGTAATACTTCTTGAATTTGCTTGATAGGCACGGCTCGCAATGATCATTTCGGTAAATTCTGTCGAAAGATCGACATTCGACATTTCCAAGGCACCTGCTTGCAGCGTTCCTGCGCCATTGTTGCCAGGTCCTGCAACGATCGCATTTCCTGAGTTGCTGGTTTGGATATAGTTGTTGCCGCCGACTTTTTCTAAGCCTTCTGGGTTATTGAAGGTTGCGACACCGACTTTTCCCATCACAAAGGTTTGATTGCCGTATTTTGCCAACACTAAGCCATTGGCATCGATCGCCATGGAGTTATAGGTCAAGGTTTCCCCATTGACGGTCAGTGTGCTTGGGATCGACAAGGGAGATACCGCACCTTGTCCGCTCAATGCCGTGTTTTCATCAAAGTTGTCATCATAGACAACTGGTTGACCGCCCTTGACTGAACGACCTAAGACTTGCATCCCATCACTATTGGTCAAGGTTCCGTTGCTGTCGCGCACGAATGCGCCATCTCGTGTGTAATAGGTTTCGCCATTTGCTCCTGGTCCTTGTACCATAAAGTAGCCCTGTCCGCTGATATAAAAATCCATGCTGCGACCTGTCGATTGCGGGGCACCGACTGTATTGATAGTATCGATGGAGCCCGTCTGAACCCCTAAACCGATCTGCGTTGCGTTGATTCCGCCTAAGCCGTTGCCTGGTGCAGTTGCGTTAGACATCGTTTGGCTCATCATGTCTTGGAAAAGTACTCGACTTGATTTGAATCCAACCGTATTGACGTTGGCGATATTATTGGAAACCACGTCCATTTTCGTTTGAAGATTTTTCATTCCACTGACACCTGAATATAATGATCGTAACATGCTTGTTTTCCTCCTTATGGTTGGCGTATTTTCCTCTGTCATTCAGAAAATACTTGCAGCCCCTTTTCAGTCCAGCTGCTATTTGATAAATGTGGCGCTGTCAATATTGGTGACGGTGTGAAGCTCATTCATCCCCATCGCCGTAATGATGGTTCGTGAATGGACATCGGCGATCAAGCCCATATCTTTGTAAACAAGCAGTGATTCTTTGCTGCCTTTTTCCGCGAGCTCACTAAGCGCCGTTGAAAGGGATTGATAATCATCGTCTTGTAAGGTCAATTCTCTTGCGGTCAAACGCTTTTGCGCATGATGCGAGACTTTGATGTCGCTTTGTTTTTGTTCAAGCATTGCAGAAAAGGCTTGTTTGTCCACGCCTTTGCGGGGATGTTGATAAGGCTCCCCGGCAACTTTTTGCAGCCCCTGTTGAATCGTCAAACTCATTTTGCTTCGCCGCCAATCTCTTGGATCGCACTCATACTGTATTCTTTGCCATTTACGACGATCGTGGCGTAGCCATTGGCAAAGCGGACCTTTTCGATGGTTCCTGACAATGTTTCTGTGCCGTCCATCAGAGTGACTTGTTTATTGATCAAGCTAAAAGCTTGCTGCTGTTGCTGTAAAATCACCGAGGTCGTCAACGTTTCGCTCAATTCATTCAAGCTCTCTAAGGTCGTAAATTGAACCAGTTGCGAGATATAGTCGGTGCTACCACCACCAGAAGAATCGCTGCCTCCCATCGATGGGTTGCTCATAGATGCGGCTAAGATCTTCAAAAAATCATCCATGGAGATATCTGAAGATTTTTTTGTTTGCGTTAATGCCGATGTATTGGCAATACCGGCCGCAGCTGCTGTAATTTCATCTGCCATAGGTCTCCTCCTTTACACTAAAATACTGATCGCATGATCGATCGGTGCTAATTGCGGCTCTTCTTCAGCCGTATTGCTTTGATGAAATGGCTTTTTGCTTTGTCCTTTTTGAGCCTGTAAAAAACGCTGTTGGTTTAACTGACTGTCACTTGCCATCATACTGCCGGCAAAGGATTGATTTGACAGCGAACTAGCCTGCTGGACAGAAGTTAACGTAGGTTCTTTGATCGCTAGGATCGGCTGCTCTTGCTTTTGCAAAACTTGCTCTAGCTCATGCTTGATGGACAGCAATAATTCTTTGGCTTGCGGCTGCTGAACGGTCAGTTCTAAGCGGCTGCCTTGGGCATTCGTTTCTAGGGAAAGCTGGATCGTGCCTAATTTTTCGGGAACGAATTGCAGCGTGATTTTTTTCTCGCTTGCCGTGCTGCTCGTTTGGACGAGTTGGGCAGTCGCTTTTGCTAAGGGCAGGACCGCTTGCTCCATACTCGCTTTTGTTGGCGTTGGTCCTTGCTTGGTCAAAAGGGGAGAAACATCAAGCAGCTGCAGTGCTGGTGCCGCCATTTCATTGTCAGTTACTGCTGAAGAAGCAATGGCTTGTGCAGAAACAGCTTCCGCTTTTTTGACGACTGTTTCATTCGTGCGTTGCAAGGTGCTAGTCGTCTCCGTCGCTTGGTGGGTCACTGGCGGCACTTGATCCAATGGTCCCGTTTGGCCCAATTGCGCGGTCCCTTCGGTGGACTGTTTCAGCTGTGCTGCTGTCGTCTGCGCAATCGCGGCTTTTGTTACTGAATCGACTTCCTTGATTTCCTTGAAAGGAGCGATTCCTTTTGCCGTGGTCTGCTCCTCGCCTACTAAGTCTTCTGGCAAAGGTGTTTCAAGCGTTGTTGCTGCGGCTTCACTTCTGTCATTTGTCATCAAAGCTAGACCTTCAAGCGCAGGCTCGGAGGGGTTGATGACTGTGGTGGCTACGTCTATTGGTGCTAGCAAAGCTGCTGAAACACTGTCGGGAGAAGCTGCTGTGGCGCTCGTTTGGTTCTGCTCCGTCGTTGCCATTGATGCCTGTAGCGCTTCTTGAACCAAGCCTGCAAAAGGTGCCTGGCTGATCTGGCTTATTCCTGACGCTTGTGTCGTTGCAGGTTGTTCGACTGCTGGAGTGATTTCTGGCTCCTGCGGCAGATGTTCCATACTGCTGGCAACCCCCATTTCTGGTGCGGCGGCGGTTTGCTCCGACATACCTGATGGTTCGAAGTGGGCTGGCAGATTGCTTGCGCTCTGTTCCGTCAGCTGTTGCATCAGCAAACTGAAGACTTCTGGTGACGCCTCCGTCTTTTTTGATTTGCTACCGACAGGTACAGCGGTTGCGGCACTTGTTGTGATCTCTTTCATTGTTCACCTCCTCTCAGCTGATGCTTTGAAACCAAGGTCGTCTCATCACTAAAACCATTAGTTCTTTAAGAAAATAAGGCGCGATTGCCGAACTCATCCAATTGTTTTTGCTCTTCCAATTGCTGTTCATAGGTGTATTCAGCAAATTGTTTTTCTCGCAGCTTTTCCACGATCTTGCGTTCCTGCTGCGCTTCTACCACCACCGATAAAGACTCTGCCAACTCTTGCTTCACGTGAAACATTTTGTTCTGAACCTCATCGATGGTGGCATTCAACGCAAGCAAATAGCGTTGTTGCACTTGCATCCGCCCAATGGTCATCTCATTGACATCAAAAAGCTGGGCTTTTTCCTGTGTCAGCGTATTCAGGTGCTGTTCTTGCTGAATCAACAATTGTTGTTTTTGGGCGTACGCTCGTTTGGCTTCTTGCTCAATGGTTTTTCGGTGATCCAATACTTTTTCTAAGGAAAAGTGAAATGCTTGCATAGCTGCTCCTTTATGATCTGTTTTACATGGTCGAACGCTGGCGCTCGATCAGCGCTTCTTCACTGAACAAATGCGCCAGTTCAAAAATCGTTTGTTCAAATGGGATCCGCTCATCCACTTTTTGCTGTAAAAACCGCAGGATGGGGTGATGCAGCGCGATCGCTTGGTCGGTCAACGCATTGCTGCCGCTTTTGTAGGCACCGATATCGATCAAATCCTTGGCCTCTGCATAAACGGCCATGTTTTCTTTTAGTTCCCCCGCATGTTTATGCTGTTCCTCAGAAACAAGGGTCTTCATCAAGCGGCTGAGGCTGTTTTGAATATCGATGGCAGGATAATGATTTTGAGCGGCGATTTTTCGGGACAACAGAATATGTCCATCAAGAATTCCCCGCACCGCATCAGCGATCGGTTCATTCATGTCATCCCCTTCTACCAAGACAGTATAAAAGGCCGTGATCGAGCCTTTGTCCGACATCCCACTGCGTTCTAACAACTTCGGTAAAGCTGTAAACACAGAAGGGGTATAACCTTTGGTCGTC
This sequence comes from Enterococcus sp. DIV1083b, assembly GCF_051713705.1. Classification (NCBI taxonomy): domain Bacteria; kingdom Bacillati; phylum Bacillota; class Bacilli; order Lactobacillales; family Enterococcaceae; genus Enterococcus; species Enterococcus sp. DIV1083b. Next base: position 116,215 of record NZ_JBIOQJ010000001.1, on the reverse strand, counting down.
GGTGGCTCGCCTGTCGATAGACCGATCTCCCGCTGCGCCATCGCAAAACGGGTCACCGAATCCATCATCAATACGACTTTCTTCCCTTGATCGCGGTAATACTCAGCGATCGCTGTTGCCACATGAGCCCCTTTTAATCGTACGAGAGGCGGCATATCGGAGGTAGCACAGACAACGACCGACTTGCGGTAACCTTCTGGACCTAGATCATTTTCAATAAATTCTTTGACTTCTCGTCCCCGCTCGCCGATCAAGCCGATCACGATGACATCGGCTTCGCAATAACGAGCCAACATCCCCAATAAAGTACTCTTACCGACCCCGCTGCCGGCAAAAATGCCGATCCGTTGGCCAAGGCCTACGGTCAAAAGACCATCGATCGCCCGGACACCTGTCGGCATGATCTCAGCGATTTTTTGACGGCGAAAGGGGTCAGGAGAATCTTGACTAACTGGATATTCTGGCGCACTTTCCAGCTCCAGCGCCATATCTAACGGTCGCCCTAGTCCATCTAAGGTGTGCCCTAGCAGCGTATCATCGATTTTTACCGTCAACGATTTGCCAGTTGGCCGCACCAAACAGCCCGGTCCGATGCCTTCTAGCTGATCAAGGGGCATCAGGAGCACGGTTTTTTTTACAAAGCCTACGACTTCAGCTAAGGCTGTATGTGTCTTGTTTTGCAATGCGACTTCACAGATTTCCCCTATGAAAACCGCCAGCCCTTCGACTTTGATCAGCAGACCTACGACTTCGCTGACTTTGCCGTAGGTGGTAAAAAACGGCTGTGCTTGCGCCGTTTTGCGCAGCGCTGTGATCGGTAATTCAAACGTCATTCCTTCACACTGCTTTCTAGAAATTGGCTCAAAAAGCGAGCGATTTCTTTCCTCAGTTCAAAAACCACCAAGGCATTTTCAGATTCGATACAAAAATCGTGTTCCGCCAAGCTGTCATCTGCCATGAGTAAATAGCGAAACCCGCTGATCGTCTGCTTTTTGGTTTCCAACAATTCTCGCAATCCTGTAAGATGCTGCTCTTGGCTGCGAACAGTCACAAATTGATCGGGTTGTTCAAATTGCCATAGCACAGACTCCACAAAAGGCAGGAAGCCTGCTTGCTCGTCTGTAAAACGTTGATTGATCAAGGCTTCAGCGATTGCCGTGCCATAAGCGATCATCTCTTGCTTTTTCTCTGAGCGAAAGGCGTTGATCTCAGAAACGGCTTCAGCGACATTGGCTTGGGCTTGTGCCATCAATGCTTGCGCGGCTTCTTTGCTGGCATTGAGTCCTTCTTGATAGCCTTGTTGAAAGCCGTCTGCTTGTCCTGCTTGAAAGCCTTCCGTTCTCGCTTCTGCTAGAATTTGCGCCGCTTGTTCTTGTGCATCGGTCAAAATCTGCTGCTTCAAGGCTTCCATTTGCTGCAGATGCCGTTCCTGCTCCAACTGGCGTGCACGTCTAGCCGCTTGCAGTTCTGGGTCTAAGCTTGGTTTCTCAATCGGCGCTTTGATGGTCGTATCCGTCAAAATACTGCGCGCAGCTTCGGTCGTTTTGACCGCCTGCTGCTTCAATAAACTGCTATTTGACCACTGCATCTTGGTCGCCCCTTCCGATGTAGATCTCACCGGTTTCATCTAGCCGTCGAATCACAGCCACCACACTTTGTTGGGCTTCTTCTACAGCAGACAAGCGGGTAGGACCCATAAATTGAATTTCTTCTTGCAGATTTTCCACCGCCCGTGATGAGAGGTTGGAGAAAATAAAGTTCTTGATGTCATCGGTCGTGCCTTTAAGCGCTAAGACTAACACATCGTTTTGAACATCTCGTAAGACTTTTTGAACATCCAAGCGATCGAGGGTCACGATATCCTCGAAAGTAAACAAGCTGGATTTCACTTCGTTGGAGAGTTCTGGTTGCCGCTTTTCTAAGTCGTTCAAAATGTTTTTTTCAGTGCTGCGGCTAACTGAGTTCAAGATTTCTACCAGTGTGTGCACACCACCGACATTTTCCGTATCGTTCTCAATGTAATTCGAGAATTTGTTCTCGATTACTTTTTCGATCCGTTCGATCACCAAAGGCGACGTACTGGAGATCGTCCCGATCCGTTCAGCGATCTCCACTTGCAAATGATCGGGAAACTGCGACAAGACGCTGGCCGCTTTGTCCGGCTGCATGTAGCACAAAATCAACGCTACCGTTTGTGGATGTTCGCCGATCAACAGATTGGTCAACTGTTGAACATCGGCTTTGCGAGCGATATTAAAGGGCCGTTCCCGCAGCTGGATCTGAGTCAATACGTCAATGACTTCTTTGGCTTTTTGAGGGCCTAATGCTTGGTTCAGCAAATTTTTGGCATAATCGATCCCGCCGTCTAAGACATATTTGCGGGCCGTGGCGGTATGAGAAAATTCCTCCAATACTTGATCCCGCTCTTCGGGACTGACAAAGTCGATATTGGCGATCTCATAGCTCACCTTTTGTATAAATGATTCTGGCAGCAGCTTCATGATCTTTGCAGAGGTATCTGATCCTAGAGAGATCAGAAGAATCGCTGCTTTTTTTACCCCGTCTATTGTATCCATGGCTGCCCCCTTATTTTTCTTTCATCCAAGCTTTGATCAATTCCGCCGCTACTTCAGGATTGCTTTCGGCATAATTTCTAGCCGTTTGATCCAATGTTGGTTCTCCTGAATGTTCTGCTGTGGCTTCTTGTGTGGATGCTTCTGGCACCGCTGGTTTCGTTTCAGCAGACCGATTGCCGACACCGCCAAAAACGACTTCTTGTGCAACTGACGGACTTGTACCAGTGCTAACTGCTGACGGTTGTGCAAAAGTGACCATTTCCTCCGTCACATCGACTTCCAGCTCGTCTTCTTTACGACGACGTCGGATCACGCCAACGATCATTAAAATCACTAAGAACAAGGTCAACACGATGCCGCCGATGATGGCATACTTGAGATAACCTTTGGCAGCTGCAATCGGTTCATTCCCTTGCGGATCAACGGCTGGATCAACCTCTGCTTGGGCAAAGTCAAATCCTTGGATCGCGATTTGATCACCACGGTCATTGTCATAGCCAACGGCACTAGCAATCAACTGCTGCAGTTCTGCTTGATCCGCTTGCGAAAGGTTCGCATTGATCACGATCGAGCTGGTCATTCGTTCGATCATGCCAGGGGCCGTAATGGTCGTGGTGGTCTCGGTATCCAATTCGTTTTCAACTGAACGGCTGTAGGAATTGTTTCCCTCTCCATCCGTGCCCGTCACATTGGAGACATTGTCATCCACCGTGCCTGTTTGGGCTTCTTGGACGGTCCCTTGCGAACCAGCAGCCTGCACTGTCTCACTCTTGATCTCAGGGTCATCATAGGTGACTTTCTTCCGCTCGATCGAGTCAAAATTCAAGTCTAAATTGATCGACACTTGGAATTTGTCTGCACCATAGATTGGTGTCAGCAGCTTCGCTACTTTTTCTTCTAGCGTTTTTTCATAGGAATCTTTGATGGCAATGTATTTATTGTTTAAGCCACTTAATTGACTGGCTTCATCTTCGGTTCTCGTCAAGGTATTGCCCGCGCTATCAACGACTTTTACATTTTCTGGCTTCAGCTTTTCCACTGCGCCGGAAGTCAAGGTAACGATCCCTTGCACGGACTCGTCTGAGATCTGCTGATTTTTCAAGGTCAACACGATGGAGGCGGTTGGCGCACTTTCCTCAGAAGAAAAGACACTTTCTTCTGGCATCACGAGTAAAACTTTGGCGGATTTGACCGCATCGATCGACTCGATTGCTCGTTGCAGTTCGCCCGTTACTGCCCGCTGATACATGATCTTGCGGTCTTCGTCCGTTGTCATCATGTTGGCATCATCAAATAATTCAAAGCCTGTACTGGTATTTGGTAACTTATTGTCCACGGCAAGATTGATGCGGTATTCATCGACTTGGTCCTTATCGATCAAAATCGTCGTCCCATTGTCGGCTAATTTGTAGGCAATCTGCTGTTCCTCTAAATCCTTGCTGATCGTTCCCGCATCGGCATCGCTTAGATCCGTAAACAAGATACCGTATTCAATTCGCGTATTTAAATAATAAACAGCTGCTGTGATTCCGAGAACGCTGATAACGGAAAGAACAACGATCATTTTCTTTAAAGAGCTTTGCATTTGCCAACGGTCTTTGAGTTGTTCTGTCCATTCTTTCACTTTATCCATCATTTATCCTTATTCCCTCACCCACTGCTAAAACTGCATATTTTTCACGTCATTGTAAGCTTCTAAACACTTGTTTCGTACTTGAACGGCTGTTTGTAACGCCAGTTGCGCCTCCGTCATGCGAATCATCACATTCCCTAGATCGCTTTCATCGCCGGTGATCAAATTTACAGTATCTTGATCCATGACCGCCGTTTTTTGATTCAACTGATCGACCGCATTGGTCAAGTAAGAAGAAAACTGATTTTTCTCGGCGCCTGCAGCACTGGTCTCGTTTGAAGCAGCCCCCGTGCCTAGTGTCCGCAAAACGTTTTGGTAGTCCGTTAATCCTGTCGGTAAAAGTCCATCCATTTTCTCGTTACCCCTTTGATATTTCTAATGCTTTTTTCAAGATCGTTTTATTCATTTCTGAAGCAGAAACATTGGCTTCGTACGTTCGAACCGCTTGCAACATTGCCACCATTTCATCGGCAATATCCACATTTGATTGACCGACATATCCCTCATCGTTGGCAGCGGGATTCGTAGGATCATAGGTCAGTTTTTCCGTTTCATCGGCAGCGATCCCCGTCACTTTGACACCATATGTAGCCGGTGTTCCTTCGCGACTATTTTTTAAATTTTCTGAAAAAAGAATACTCTTTTTTTGATAAGCAGCGGTTGTTTGTGTTTGATTCGTATTTACATTTGCGATATTGCTGGAGATCGTATCTAGTTTTAACCGTTCCAATGCTAGACCGCTCGCGTTGATCGTTAGTCCATTAAACATACCCATTTGTTTTTCCTGCGCTTTCTATCAATTACTCAATACAAGGTTCATCATTTGCAAGCGACCGTTGACTTGTGCGGTCAATGCACTGTAATATAACCCATTGGCTGCTTGATCCAACATCTCCACTTCAAGATCCACGTTATTGCCGTTGTCTTTGATGCTGGTAGTTGCATTTTCAGTGATTTTCGGTTTTACTTGAGAAACTGACGCTTCGGTTGCAGCGTCCGTCCCTGATGAAGTGAGTGCCTGCTTTAATTCGCTTTCAAACACGATGCGTTTTGCCTTGTACCCATCCGTGTTGACATTAGCGATATTAGACGAGATCAATTCTGCGCGTTGGGCAGAAACGTTCATGGCTGTTTTTAATAAATCATAGGTATCCAACAATAATTGCTCCTTCCACCTTCTGTACCAAACGTTTTTTTCAGCGATGGAACAGAAACAAATATATTTATTTATTTTTTTGTTATAGATTAAAAAAACAAGAAGACGTGATGTCATTATAGTAGAATTATTTTTATTTTACAATTTGATTTTTGCAACTTTACGGATATGACATTTAAGTTACAAGCATGTTATGTTATTTGTTAAACACTGTTTCATCGCAATTTCGTCCCCAGTTATAAAAAGCAAACGATCGATATAAAGCGTTTTACAAGCATATCTATGCCTTTTGATCAAAATCAGTTTTTTGATAAAAAAACAAGCATTATTCGAAAAATTGATTAAAACATTTTCATTTGTGCTGAATGACATGACAAACCCTGAGAAACGCTTCACGAAAAAAAACGGTACCATCTATAAATATTCACAAAAATTGCAAGCTGTACCATTTCAAAAATTTGCCGCAACTTGTCCAAAAAACAACAAAAAAAGAAGAAGTTGAAAATTTATTTTAGTTATTTTTAGGATTATTTTTTTTTGCTATTAAGAATGATTTTAATTCACCGATAAAATAAATGAGGGTTTAAAACCTGGAAATAGAATTTAGGAGGACGCAACAAATGGATTTTTTCTTGCTGATCGGTATTATTTTAGGATTGATATCTGTGGTGGTTGGGATGATTGTAAAAGGTGCCAATGTGGCCGTTTTGATCAATCCGGCAGCCGCGATCATCATTTTCGTCGGTGTGATCGCAGCCGTTATCAATTCATTTCCCAGCAGTGATATCAAAAAAATCCCGAAGATCTTCGGCGTTCTGCTGAAAAATAAAGAATACGACTTAAAAACAACCATCAATACCATCGTTGAATTAGCCAACCAAGCCCGGCGCGACGGGTTGTTATCTCTTGAAGGTGCCATCCAAAACTTAGAAGATCCTTTTTTAAAAAAGGGCTTAGAAATGGTGGTCGATGGCATCGCTGCCGAACAGATCCAAGAAATCATGGAGAATGAGATCTATGGGATCGAAGAACGGCATCGCATCGGCTCGGCTATTTTTAAAACCGCCGGCACGAGTTCCCCGACCTTAGGGGTGTTAGGAGCCGTGATCGGGCTGATTGGGGCGCTAGGTAATTTAGAGGATGTAGAAGCACTGGGGCACATGATCTCGGCCGCCTTTGTGGCGACCCTTTATGGTATTTTCTTCGGCTATGTCCTGTTCATTCCCTTTAGCTCACGACTGAATTTGAAATCGGAGCAAGAGGTCCAAATGATGTCGATCATCGTGGAAGGGGTCTTAGCGATCCAAGCCGGGCAATCGCCGAAAAGCATTGAGAAAAAATTATACAGCTTGATCGATCCGAAAAAACGGCAAGAACAATTATAAAGGGTGAAGCGACATGAAGCGAAAAAAGAAACATGAAGAACATGTAGACGAAGCGTGGCTTTTGCCTTACTCGGATATGTTGACCTTGCTGCTGGCTTTGTTCATCGTCATGTTTGCCATGGCAAAAGTCGATGATGAGAAGTTCCAAGAAATCAAAAGCGAATTTGGCACCATCCTTTCCAGCCACCACAGCAATTCATCTGTGATTGGGTCAGTGATCGATATGGGCGAGACCACGCCGCGAAAAAAAGCCGCCACTTCTGCCGAAGCACAAGCGCAAGAAGCAGCGGTTCGGACCCAACTGGAAAATCAGCAACTAGAAAAAATCAGCGACCAGCTGTCACAAGAGCTGGCAGCTTCTGGCTTAAAAGAGCAGACAGAAGTCCGCTTGGAATCCGATGGCTTGCATATCACGCTTGCTAGCAGTATCTTATTTGCCTCTGGCAGCGCCGAGATCACGGACACCACTCGTCAGTCACTGGATCTGCTATCGGACTCACTGAAAAAACTAAAAGCCAACAAAATCGTGATCGCCGGACATACCGATAACGTACCCGAAAAAGGCAATGGCCGCTACCAATCTAACTGGGATCTTAGTTCCGCTCGTGCGATTACCGTTATGGAATACTTCATCAGCAAAGGCGCTGTTTTAGAAAAAAATGCTGCCATCCAAGCCTTTGCCGATACCGAACCGAAAGCCGATAACAACACCCCCCAAGGCCGCTCGGAAAACCGGCGCGTGGAGATGATCATTCAGCGGACTGAAACGACACAATAGCCCGTAATAAGGTTTTATAAATATCATTATGAAAAGCCAAGATGAGCAACATTCGTCTTGGCTTTTTTGTAGTCTCCTATTCACTAAACAAAAATCACTCATCAGCCATTCTTGCGATTAGCTGATAAGTGATTTTTTTGCTTGATTTATTTTTCCACTTCAAACCGATTGGTCAATCGCTTCAACTCTTCTGCAATGTCTCTGAGGTCTGCCACATGGTTGGTAAATTCATCCATGGTTGCCAAGACTTCTTCTGCATTTGCGGAAACTTCTTGTGTACCAGCGGCATTTTCTTCCGTTGATGCGGAAATGTTTTCTAAGTTTTCCAGCACACTGTTTTGAATATTTTCGATACGAGCACTGGCTGCTTCAATATGATGGATGCCTTCGATCATATAGCTACTGCGTTGGAAAACTTCTTTTGAAGACGAGATCGCTTCTTTGATCAAGTTGGTTTGGCGAACGCCGCCTTTGACAGACGCCGACGTTTGTTTGACCATTTGACTAGACTGCTCACGAATTTCTTCAATGATCGCTTCGATCTCTTTGGTAGAAGCCTTGCTTTGTTCCGCCAATTTACGGATCTCAGCAGCCACAACGGCAAAGCCTTTGCCCGACTCACCTGCACTTGCGGCTTCGATCGATGCATTCAAGGCTAGCAAGTTGGTTTGGTAAGAAATATCGTTGATGACCCCAATGATCGAGTTGATGTTTTGGATACTATCATTCATTCCCGTCATGTTCGACATCAAACGCTCCATCTGTGCCAACTCTTGTCGCCAGCTGTCATCGACTTGATCCATGATCGTTAAGTTTTCTTGATTGATCTTCGTAGATTCTTGCGACTTGCTGCTCATGCCGCCAACATTTTCTCGTAATTCTTTCACGACCTGCGACAGATTTTGCATTTGGGACACGCTGTATTCTGTTTCTTGGGCTTGAGCACCGGTCACTTCAGCAATCCCCGTAATGGTTTGAGAGACTTCTTCTGTCGCAATATTGGTTTGTTTTGACAATTCTAATAAAGAATCCGACATTCCTGCGACACTGTTGCTTTCTTTTTGGACTTTTTGGATCAATGCACCCGTGCCTTCGATCATCACATTGTAATTGTCCGCCATTTGCTGGATCTCATTGCCTGCTTTGTCTGGATAAACAACTCGGCGTGCCAGTTGCTCCCATGTCCATTTTTCGCCTTTGGCTCTTTTGGTTTTGCTCATCTTCTCTAGTTTGCCTTCACCGACTTTTCTAAAGTAACGATTGAAGCAATCGATGATCGCTGCAACTACTTTGATCGCGGCATAAGAAACCAGTCCTACAAAGAGCAGCATCAAGATCGTAACGATAATGGTGGTACGGACCAACGCTCCTAACTCTTTGTCTAGATCACTAGCTTTGACTTCGGAGTACGCCCAAACATTGGAATCAGCAGACTTGTCATACAACACATCGTTGACTTTATTCGAGTCGCCTAAACCAACCATGCCTGTCGGGTTTTTAGCTTCTTTGATTTTTTGGAATACTTCTTCTTCTTTGATATTCTTACCGATTTGTTTGGTGTTTTTTGAGGTCACGATGACCCCAGATTCTGAAACTAAGGTGACATTCCCAGTCCGCCCTACGGTAAAGGAAGACAAGATGTTTTGAATGCTTTCATAGGAAACATCGACGCTTAAAACCCCCACTTGATTATGGGAATTTTTGACCCTGATCGAAGCCGACGTCACAAATTGATTCGACACTGTATCTAAATAAGGTGCTGTCCAATAGACTTCTCCTTCGGCTTTTACGGCCCCTTTGTACCATGGCCGAATCGTGGGCTTATAATCATCTGGTAAGGGATTGAAGGTCACATACTCATCATCTTCTGTTCCAAAAGTCACCGCTAAGAAGCTGTTGCTTCCAGCAATCGCTAAAGAAAGATCTGAACGGATGCGTCCCATACTGAATTCTGTTTTCATCGCTGGCAGTTCAGCCATTGATTTCAATTTGCTTTCCGTCGATCGGCGCAAACTCTTTTCTTCCGCCAAGATCAAATTGACGGCACTTTCTTTGTTCAAATCATTTCGTTCAATCAATAAGTTCTTGGTGGTTAAATAGGAACTTGTCAGCATGACAATGATCGGGATCCCCGCAACCAGCATCAAGGTGATCATCACATAAATTCCTATCGTCTTTTTTCTTTTTTTCACAACTGTGCCACTCCTTCATTTCCAATTTCACACGATCCAATGAAGACTCGTCCGTAGACGACCCTTAGTAAGGATAATCGGTTATTTCTTTGAATGATTAAGAGGGTTCATTGGCAGAAACGGCTGCAAGCGCATTTTCTTTTTTGCTAAGGCTTACGGTTGCTGATCTAACGAATAGAAAAGCTCCTCAGTCATGAAGGAGCGTTGCGACTGCATAAAAATAGCCAGCACGGAAGTTTCCGCACTGGCTGTAGGGGCCCCTTTAATGGGACTGCTTTTTATTGCCTATAATTCTTTGATGACGGCTTTTTCTTCCGCCGTCAAAGCGAAATCAAAGAGCGCTAAATTTTCGGCTTGATGTTTTTCTGAATGGGATTTCGGAATCACGATCACCCCACGCTCGATTTGGTAACGCAAGACCACTTGGCTCCAGGTTTTTTGATACGCTTCACCGATTTGGGTCAAGGTTTCCCGAGCCGCTTCTGAAATCCGTGAAAGTGGCCCCCAGGCTTCTGGAACTACCTGATTGGCTAAGGAATAGGCGATGATCGCATCGTTCCACTTGCCTGGATGCGATTCGATTTGATTGACCGCTGGTTTGATCCGACTGTTTGCCAATAAATAGCTAAGTTCTTCTTCTTGGAAATTGGACACCCCGATCGCTTTTAAGACTCCTTTATCGACATAAGCCTCAAGAACCGCCCAGACAGCGGCGATCTCTGCCAAGTTGTCCCACGGATGATGGATCAAATAAAGATCGATCGATTCCGTCTGCAGGGCTGCTAAACTCGCTTCGACAGACGCTTTCACGGCAGCTGCATCTTGCGTATGCTCTGGTTTGCCAGGAATCTTAGAAGTCAGGAAAAATTCGCTGCGGTCGATCCCGCTTTCCTTGATGGCTTTGCCTACCACGGCTTCGTTGCGGTAAGAAATCGCCGTATCAAAATGCCGATACCCAAGCTTGATGGCAGTCAACAGCTCTGTCGTATCATCATTGATCGCACCTTGGTATTCTCGGTTTTCTTTCCCAAATGTATTCGTCCCACTGCCGATCACTGGAATCTGAATGCCGGTATTCAATTCAATCGTTTCCATGCTGCTTCCCCCTTTGTGTTGTTTCTAGTCTATCAAAAAAGCAGGAGTATGGGGAAGAAAAACTCTTATTGCCGCGAAAAAACGGGGAAAAACACAAAACGCATGTTCAAGCTGCCCCTCCTCCGTTATACTGAGGGTAAGACACGAAACACCCAAATAAGGAGAGTTACTTTTGAAAAAAACACTATTTTTTCTTTGTGGATCACTGACATTCGGTCTAGGTACTTTAGGAATCTTTTTACCTTTCTTACCCACAACGGTCTTTTACTTGCTGACGGCTTATTTCTGGCTGCGGAGTTCCGATACCTATTATCAACGCTTGGTTCAATCAGAAAATTATCAAAAATACATTGAAAAACCACTCGTACAAAAACAGCTGAGCACCAAGGGAATGGTTCGGATGTTTGCCATGATGCTGGTAGTCTTTGCCATTCCTGCACTATTGATCCCTAATCTGCTGGTACGTTTCGTCCTCGCTGCCATCTACCTCGCCCATGTCATTGGGATCACTTGGTATTTAAAAGGACGCAAACCTGTGATCCAAAAAACGGATCAGCCCCTGTAAGGCGAAGCTGCACGAACACACCGTAATCCACCAAGCAAGCGAGCCTTGCTAGTGGACTGCGGTGTATTTTTTTCTCCTATTTTAGCGGGAGCCCACTGACGCCTCTTCGATGATGGGGGCTGATTGGGCGATCGCTAACCAGGCAGCAGGGATTCGGTATGGGGAGCAAGAAACATAGTCGATGCCGATCTCTCGCAAAAATGCAATGGAATAGGGATCGCTGCCGACTTCGCCACAAACACCGATCGAGTGCTCTGGCTGACGATCTCTTACGCCAGTGATCGCTTGGCGCATCAAGGTGCCAACACCCGCCTGATCTAAGTGCTGGTAAGGATCTTCTTGTAAGATCCCCGACTGCAAATAGGCTTGAATAAAGCTGCCTGCATCATCCCGCGAAAAGCCAAACGTCATTTGGGTCAAGTCATTGGTACCAAAACTAAAGAACGCCGCCTCTTCAGCACACTCCCCAGCGATCAAGCACGCTCTAGGTGTCTCGATCATCATGCCGATCTCGATGTGCAACGGTTGCTGCAGGGTTGCTTCTGCTTGAGCGATCACCTGCGTCAACGTCGCTTTCAACACCTGCAGTTCTGCTGGCAAACTGATCAGGGGCAATAAGATCGCCGCCTCTACCTCGACTCCTTGCTGCCGCAATTCCACAGCCGCTTCACAAATCGCCGCTGTTTGCATTTCATAAATTTCTGGATAGCTCAGTCCTAAACGGCTGCCGCGATGCCCCATCATGGGATTGACCTCTTGCAGCTCGTCAATTCGCCGCTCGATCACTGCCAATGATTTTTGACTACGGCGAGCCATTTCAAGGCGTTCATGCTCATGGGGCAAAAATTCATGAAGTGGTGGATCCAATAAACGAATCGTGCACTTCTTTCCTTGCGCGGCCTGCAGCATTTCTTGGAAATCGGCTTTTTGATAAGCCTTGATCTCAGCCAACGCCTTCAATCGTTCCGCCTTCGTTTCCGCCAAAATGACTTCCCGCATTTTCCACAAACGCTCTTCTCCAAAAAACATATGCTCCGTCCGTGCCAGACCGATGCCCGCTGCCCCAAAGGCCAGCGCAGCCTCAATGTCATTTTTCGTTTCCGCATTTGCGTAAACCTTTAGATCTGCCTGGCCTTGTGCCCACGTCAAAAGCTGATCCAGCAAGACACGCTCCTGGACACTGGTCATAGGCAGCTGCCCTTGATACAGTTTGCCAGTGCTGCCGTCTACCGAAAGCACGTCACCTTCTTCAATCAGCAGCTCACCACAGCGAGCCTGCTTCAAAAATACATCGACACTTAATGCCTCGCACCCTACCACACAGCAGACCCCCAGACCACGGGCGACCACCGCCGCATGCGAAGTCATCCCCCCACGAGCGGTAATGATCGCTTCACTCACCACCATGCCTTCAATATCTTCAGGTGAGGTTTCTTGTCGCAGCAGCAGGACTTTTTCTCCTGCGCGGTTGGCTTTTTCCGCCGCCTCTGCAGTGAAATAGACATGTCCTGAAGCTGCTCCTGGACTAGCCGGCAAGCCCTGCGCAAAGGCTTTGGCTTGCTGTAAGGCTTCGGGGGCAAATAACGGGTGTAGCAATTGATCGATCATTTCTGGTGTGATGCGATCTAGTGCTTGCCTGATAGTGATCCGACCTTCTGCGACCATATCCGTTGCGATTTGCGCTGCGGCAGCGGCGGTTCGTTTGCCGTTTCTTGTTTGCAAGACAAACAGCTGGCCGTCATCGATGGTAAACTCAATGTCTTGCATGTCTTGATAGTGATCCTCCAAACGCTCAGCCAGTTGCTTTAATTCCTGATAGATCATGGGATGCTGCTGTGCCAACGCTTGGATCGGTTGCGGTGTACGAATCCCTGCAACCACATCTTCCCCTTGGGCACACACTAAAAATTCGCCGAAAAGTCCCGGTTCCCCGGTTGCTGGATTGCGGGTGAAGGCGACACCCGTCCCACTATTTATACCGCTGTTACCAAAAACCATTTCTTGAATCGTTACGGCAGTCCCTAGATCGTCAGGGATGCGATGGAGAGATCGGTAGGTCTTTGCCCGTGGGTTGTTCCATGAGCGAAAAACCGCCGTGATGGCTGCCAACAATTGCTGAAACGGGTCTTGCGGAAACGCTTCTTGAGTATGTTCCATATAAATACTTTGAAACACGCGGCAGATCATTTGCCAATCATTGCCAGTCATCATTTGGTCTGACGCATAATTCTGCTGTTTCTTATAGTCTGTCAAGTAGGCTTCAAAGTGCTCTTTTGCTACACCTTTCACCACATCCCCATACATTTGGATCAAACGGCGGTAACAATCATAAGCAAAAACGGGGTCCCCCGTCTGCTGAGCCAACCCTTGGACGGTTTCATCATTCAACCCAAGGTTTAAGATCGTATCCATCATCCCTGGCATGGAAAACTTAGCACCACTGCGGACAGAAACCAACAACGGCGACTGCAGTCCGCCAAATGTTTTGTTCCTGCGGACTGCCAATTCTTCGATGGCAGCTTTGACTTGCTTGATGATCGCCTCAGGAAGAACCTGTTCTTCTAAATAGGTCAGGCAAATAGTCGCAGGGACGATAAATCCCTGGGGAACAGGCAAACCCAAATTGGTCATCTCCGCAAGATTTGCCCCTTTCCCGCCTAATAGTGCTTTTTGCTCTTTTGTGCCTTCTGAAAACCATACGACTGCTTTTTCCATCATGTTCCTCCTTTTAAATGTTGTATACTATTTCGATTAATTAGCAGTATATAGTATGACACATTTAATCGTCAAGCTGAAAAAAGAAAACTTTTAAGGGATTTATCCTTTTAAAAGAGAAGGATTGCCTTTTTATTCGGAAAATCATATAATCAATAGCGTAGCACATAAAAGAAAGAAGGTGACACATTGGAATTAAGCCAAAGACAAATGAAAATCATTGAGATCGTCAAAGAGCATCAGCCGATCAGTGGGGAGACCATTGCGAAGCAGTTGGGCTTGAGCCGCGCAACCTTGCGGAATGACTTATCGATTTTGACCATGACCGGTTTATTAGACGCCCGACCGAAAGTCGGCTATTTCTATACAGGACAAACCGTTGAGCCTTTGCTTTTCGAAAAACTCTATCATACCAAAGTTGCAGAAATCATGATCCCACCGTTGCTGATCTCACAAACGGTCTCCGTTTATGAAGCGGTCACGACTTTGTTTATGTACGATGTCGGTTCCCTCTATGTCAAAAATGACCAAGACGAGCTGATTGGGGTCCTCTCCCGCAAAGACCTACTGCGCTTTGCGATCAGCAATGCCGCACCAGAAAAAACACCTGTAGCGATGATCATGACTCGCATGCCAAACATCGTGACCATCACACCCGAAGAAACGATTTTGACGGCTGGTACGTTGTTAGGGCGACATGAAGTCGATACCTTGCCTGTGGTCGATCCGCAGGAACCAAAAAAAGTCATCGGCAAAATCACGAAGACACGGCTGATGAATTACTTTATTCAAGCAGGCAATGACAGTGACAACACACACTTTTAGGGGGCAAAAACAATGAAGAACGTTCGAATATATTTGATTTCAGATTCCGTAGGCGAAACGGCACAAAAGCTGATCGCAGCCGTTTCCGCGCAGTTTCCCACGATCGACCTTTCAGACATCCAGCTCTTTCCCTTTACTAATGATGAAGAGAGCTTAGGCGAGATCCTCAAAGATGCCTTGCTAGACAAATCGATCGTCGTTACCACCTTAGTCAATAAAGAGTTAGTCGCCTTTGTTGATGCCTTTGCCAAGCGGACTGGTTTGCAGTATGTCGACTTTATGTCGCCCTTGACCACGATGCTGGAAAAAACATTCGGTGTAGAAGCCGTCCAAGAGCCTGGTGCCTTGCATCGCTTGAACCAAGCATATTTCAGCCGGGTGGCAGCGATGGAATTTGCGGTGAAATACGACGACGGCAAAGACCCACGGGGATTTCTCGATGCTGACTTTGTCCTCTTAGGGGTTTCGCGAACCTCGAAGACACCATTGAGTTTATACATGGCAAACCGCGGCTACAAAGTGGCAAATCTGCCTTTGATTCCTGAAGTTGCTTTGCCAGCCGAAGTGCACCAAGTCGACCCGCGGAAAATGGTCGGTTTGACCACGAATCCAGAATCCCTTACCGAGATTCGGAGATCCCGAATGCATTCATTGGGCTTAAAAGAAGAGACCCATTACACCAATTGTGAACGAATCGAAGCAGAATTAGCTTACGCGAATGAATGGTTCAAAAAGCTGAACATTCCGGTGATCGATGTCAGCAAACGTTCCATTGAAGAAAGCGCGATGCTGATTGAAGAACAAGCCAAAGAACAGGCCCATGTTCAATAAAGACGCCTTGGCAAACCTGACCGAGATCATCAACTTGGAAGCCATCCAGCAGCTGCCGAAAGCCACCGAGCACTTTGTCAGCGATCTGCATGGTGAATACGATGCCTTTGACCATATTTTGCGGAATGGTTCTGGCAGTATCCGAGAAAAAGTCGAGATTTTGTTTACTGGCGTCTTGACGAAAGAAGAACAGACCGAACTTTGTTTTGTCATTTATTATCCAGAGGAGCTATTACAAGAACAGGCATGGACCCCTGCCGATTGGCGCTTAAAGATGGCACAGCTAGTGAAAGTTGCCCGCTTTACTTCCAGTAAATACACACGCTCCAAGGTACGCAAAGCACTGCCGTCTTCTTTTGCTTATATCTTAGAAGAACTGTTGTACCAATATGATGCTGACTTCAATAAAGAAGCTTACTATCGTGCGATTTTTGATAAGATCATTGAATTAGAGGCAGCCCCGCTTTTTTGCCAAGAACTGGCGTACTTGATTCAGCGCTTCGTAGTGGATCATCTCCACGTCTTAGGCGATATTTATGATCGCGGACCAGCGCCAGACAAAATCGTCGATCGCTTGATGACTTTGCCCTCACTGGATATTCAGCTAGGCAACCATGATATTTTGTGGATCGGCAGCTTTTGCGGCTCGCTGCCCTGTTTGGCCAATACGATCCGCATCGCTGCTCGCTACGGCAATCTGGCATTATTACAAGATGGTTATGGCATCGATCTATCAAAAGCACTGGCTTTTAGCCAAAAATATTACACAGAAAATGAAGGCTTTTATCCGCAAAAAACAGTGGACCCTTTATCAAGCCAGCAAAAAAAAGCAGCCATGCTTTTGCAACAGGCGTTTGCCATCATCCAATTCAAAGTCGAAGCAGCCGTGATCCAGCGGCGACCAGCATTTGCGATGGCAGAGCGCTGCTTGTTGCATCGCTTGTCTCAAGATCGGCAACAAATCCAGCTAGACCAGACCTATCCTTTGATCAACGGCTGTTTTCAACTAGTAGATCCCGATGATCCTTACCGTTTGACAGCAGAAGAACATGAGGTACTGCAAGATTTGCTGAGCCAATTTCAACGCTCGCCCCGTTTAGCTGCGCATATGCGCTTTTTAGTTGAGCATGGCACCTTGTACCAGCGCTTCAACGACAACCTGCTGTATCACGGCTGCCTGCCTTGTCAGGAAAACGGCGATTTCCTGGCCTTTACTTTCCAGCAGCAGCCCTTAGCAGGCAAAGCGTTGATGGACTTTTTTCAGCAATGTTTGCAGGAAAGCTTTGCCCAACCAGAAAAGCAAACAGACCTTGCCACCGATATGATCTGGTATCTTTGGTGCGGCGAAGGCTCTTCCCTCTTCGGCAAAAAAGCCATGAAAACCTTTGAGCGCTACTTTATAGCAGATCGCAACACCCATACGGAACAAAAAAATGCCTATTATTCTTTAAGGGAAAACGAAGACTTCTGCTGCCGTGTCCTAGCTGCCTTCGGTCTGCCGCCGACAGGCCACATCATCAATGGCCACACCCCTGTCAAAGTGCGTAAAGGTGAGACGCCCATCAAGGCAAATGGTCGCTTATTGGTGATCGATGGCGGACTCTCTCGCTCCTATCAATCCGTCACAGGCATTGCTGGTTACACGCTGTTGTCAAATTCCTTCGGCATGACCTTAGCAGCCCATCAACCCTTTACAGATCGCCAGCAAGCCATCCAGCAGCGACGTGACATCGTCACTCAGAAAAAAATCGTCGTGCGGCAAACGGAAAGAACAACGGTAGGGCAAACAGATATCGGCAAGCGGCTACAGCAAGAAAGCCGAGTGCTTTTTGAAGAATTAAAAAATCATCCGATCCCTTGACGAGTCATTCGTCAACCAATCGGATGATTTTTTTTACAGTCCTTTAGAACTATGAAAGGCTTTGAGTTTTTCCAACGCCTGCAGCACAATGATCAAGACCAAGATCGCTAAGGCCAAAAAGAGCGTTTCTAACCCTTTTCCTTGTGCCAAAAGTAGCTCTCTTAAAATTGCTGTAATACTGATCAAAATCAAGTAACGCACCGGAATATGGTGACCTTCTTTTACGTAACGCAATAACATCAAAATAATTTCCAGTAAAATAAACAATGTCGCGATCTCTTCGATCAATAAGGAAAGATCGCTAACTTCATGCAGTGGGATCACATGGACAACGATTTTGTAGATCGCTTCCGCCATCACCACCAAAACCAAAAGAACCAACAGTCCTAACATAATATCAACAATCACACTAATCATTTTTTCGAAGTGCTTAAAATACTTTCCCATAACACCCCTCCTCGCACTTATTATAGCGAAACTGTTCAAAATCACTTTACGATATGCTTGCAAGTGCAGCTTTTTTTAGGAAGGAAGGAAATAAACACGCAGGACTGAGGGTAGTCGCTTTGATCATTAGTCAAAAGGGATAGCTGCTTTATGGGGACGCAGCCACGAAAAAGCCTGTTTATGGCAATGGTGGGGCGTGACTCCTTCACGCAAGCAAATAAAAAAGCTAGGCATAAAGCCTAGCTGAAATGGTGCCTTTGGATTGGACTGGTTTTCCTTATAAACTGGGATCAGTTGACCCCTTCGACTGTTAGATCAACGTTTTCACTCGTATCTTCCGCAGCTTCGTCATCGCTATTGGAGGTTTCCGAAGACGGTTCAGTCGTTTCACTACTGGAGCTGCTTGTTGTAGTACTGGTCGAACTCGTAGACGAAGAGCTTGAAGAACTGCTGCTAGCGCTACTGCTGGAGGTATCGCTGGTGGTCGTTGAGCCGCCACTCGGCGCTGTACTCGAACTGCTTTCGCTACTTGCAGAAGTACTGACGCTAGGCTCTGTCTCTACTTCGCTTACAGAAACAGACGTGCCTTCATTTGTCGACGCTTCGATCGAGCGACTAGTCGTTGAAGACGGTGTATACGAACTAACACTGGCTTCATAAAAAATCTGACTGGAATCAGAGGTTTCTTCGATACTGCTGCTTGCGGTCTGGTAAGGTGGCTCGGAGGAACTACTGGAAGAATCTCGAACAAAGGGCGCGGCAACAAAGGCATTGGCATCTTGATTGATCGCCACACTCAAAAAAACCGCAACAAAACAACTGACTAATGCCGACTGCATATTGAACTTGAATTTCATCGCACTCCCCATCCTTTCCCAAAAATATGGTTGGACCTTCCGTCAATGATCTATCTCATTCTTATATTATACAAAAAAAAGCAATCGTCAACAAATTAAGTTTTATTTTCAAAGATGACAAAGACATGAATGCCCGTTGCGCAACAAAAAAAGCCCGAGGGCGACGGTCGATCACCTGCGGGCCCATCCCTTTACTAAGGGTTGGCAGGTGCGACGGATGCTCGTTCCTCTGGCTTTAATAGTTCCTTTACTTAAGAAATTCTTTTACTTATAAGTTTCGCAGATGATTCGGGTCATGGATCGGTGCTTCAATATCACTGTCTCCCATGCGCGGTGTTGGATGAACGGACTCATCGGGCATCGCCGTTTCACCTGGTAACGGTTGATCGATGATTGGCTCAGTATCTGCAGCACGATCCGTTATTTTGTCCATCGGCTGATAATCGTAGACGCCGACAACGAGTTTGTCTCGTTCGATGTCATCTCGGTAGCCGTATAATGGATCATGTTCATCGTCTCTGTGATCTGAATCGCCAAAAGAAAACGCATCTTTGATTTTTTCCCAAAGCGAACGATCTTCGTCTTCACTAGCAGCATGCTCCACTTCCACATCATCGATGGATTCTAACCCAAATTGATCGATGACTGTTTGATTCGCATACAGCACGATATCGTCTTTGCCATAGCCTTCGTTTGTCAATTGCTCAATAACCGGTAATACTTCTGTTCGAGTGTCGTAACTGCCAATAATCGTTAGGTTTCTGTTGTGCATGTGAAATCCTCCTTATTTTGTGTACGCTTCGATTGTTCTGGTTCTGAAGCAATTCTTTTAAAACTAGCAATTTCTATTGCTTCTTTCATTCTAACGCAGGGTTCTATGATTGACCAAATAGTTTGATTGCGCTTACGAAAAACAAGTAGTTTCTTGATAAACCGCTAGCAGCTTAGTGAACGCTTGATCCAGCATAAAAAACCGCGTGAGCCAATGGCATACACGCGGTTGCTTTTGCTTATTATTTGGAAACGATCAGCTTTTGCCCGACATAGATCGTATAGCTGCTGTTGATCTTGTTCCATGATGCGATTTGGCTGATGCTGGTGTTGTATTTTTGTGCCAGTGACCATAGGCTGTCACCTGATTTCACCGTGTGCGTCTTCGTTGAACTACTGCTGGTATTCGTATTAGAAGACCCACTGCTAGCAGCTGTCAAGTAGGCACCGCTGACCCAGCCTTTGCCAGAAACATAATACCATTTGTTCGTGCCATTGACGGTCGTCCCGGTTTTTGTTGCGGTAACCGTGACGGTTGCCCCTTTACTTAAAGAACCAGTAATACTGCTGCTGGTAGAAGCATCGGAACGAACATTTAAAATCTCGGTGGTTTTCATTTTCTGATTTGTCGTCGTTGAACCGCTGTTATTGGAAGAACTGCTGGTTGTTGTCAAGTAGGCACCACTGACCCAACCTTTGCCAGAAACATAGTACCACGTTTTATTGCCTTCCACTGAAGTGCCGTTCTTTTTCGCTGTCACGGAAACGGTCACCCCTTGACCAAGCGTCGTCACGACACGGCTGCTGGTAGAAGCATCCGAGCGGACATTCAATGCGGCCGTCGTCTTCATTTTTTGATTGATGCTTGAACTGTTGTCTTCTTTTTCTGCTTCAGAAGCATTATTGTTGGTCACTTCAGTAAGGTAGGCACCGCTGACCCAACCTTTGCCAGAGACATAGTACCAATTTTTGTTGCCGTTGACTGATGTGCCGGTTTTCATAGAAGTGGCTGTAAAGGTCGTGCCTTTGCTAAGTGATCCTACCACTGATCCGCTAGTAGAAGCGCTGGAACGAATATTCATCGCTTCCGTCGTCTTCATTTTTTTGTTGATCGTCGTGCCAGAATTGCTATTGTCAGAACCGGTGTTGCCTGATCCGCTATTGTTATTTGAAGCATCGGTCGAAACCTTCGTCAAATATGCACCGCTGACCCAGCCTTTGCCAGAAATTTTATACCACGTGGTGTTGCCGTTGACGCTGGTGCCCGTTTTGGTCGCCGTTGCCGTAAACGTCGTATTGGCTGCTAACGAACCAGTAATAGAGGCACTGGTGGAGGCATCCGAACGAATATTCATGGATGACGTGGTTTTCATTTGCTGATTGATCGCTGTTTCATCACTGACGATCGTTTCATTGCTATTGCCGCCGCCTGCATTTGAGCTGCCAGTGTCATATTGCGTTAAATTATACGTACTGATCAAATTGTTTAATTTGCTGGCATAAGAAGTATCGGTTGCATACCGCCCTTGCAGCCAAGCGGTCGCTTGCGTGTAAGAGGTCGTATTGCTTTTCCACGCACCGCTGTAATAGTAGTTGCCGCTAGAAAAACTCGTGTTGCGCAACACATACGCATTGTCTTCAAAAGACTCTTTTAATGATGGGTATTTCCGAAACTTGGCGCTGATCAAATAATAATTGCCTGAACCATCATCTTCATACGTATCCATTGTCACGTATTGGCCATTATAGCTACCTTTGATCCCAAACATATTGTTGGCCGTGGTCGTCAAAGTTGATGCGCCCCAGCCAGATTCCAAAATCGCTTGTGCCATCATAACAGAGGCATACAGATCGTTTGCTGCCGCTACTTCCGTTGCATAGCCGCAAATCTGACTGATAAAGGCAGCCGGATCGATCGTTGCCCGTGAAAATAATGCCCGACTGGTCAAATCCGAAAGGGCTGATGGTACTTCATCTGCTTCTAAGACTTCATCACTAGCGACTGTTGTGCTTTCTGTCGTCGCTGTTTCTGATCCCTCAGTGACTACTTCCGTCCCTGACTCCTCCGTCGTTTCCGAAGTTTCTTCGGTCACAACAGGTGCTGTCGTCGATTCTGTCGTTTCCTCAACCGGTGTGCTGTCGGTTTCTGGTGTAGTGTTTGTTGTTTGTTCAACGATCTTTAGGTCATTGCTAGTTTCTGTCGTTGCCGTTTCAGCCGCATGCCCTAAGGTCGGGATAAACGTTGATCCCGCTACTAAAGTAGTAGCCATCGTAATACTTTTTTGGGTATATTGTGTGCGCTTCAAGCGCTTTTCTAAGCGGCGTCGTTCTTTACGAATTGTCATTTAATCCCTCCGTCGTAATAGCCTTTTTTTATTGTAACACGATTTATTAAAAAATGGGGGGTTAAGATGAAAAAACAGTGAAATCAACGAGATAATTTCTTGCTATGAAACAATTTTCTCTTTTGCTTCATCCGCCAATCCTCTGTTTTAAAAAAAGAAAAAAGAGTGGTTTTGGCACCAAAAAAGCAGCCTTTATCAAAAAGACTGCTTTGGTTGAATTGTTATTTAATAACAGGTGCGGGCTTTTTGGCTTTTTTCAGCATCGCATAGCCAATGTTGAGAACGAGCCCAAAAACCGCCAAGAAAATTGCTGTATAAAAGGCTTTTGTATAATCTCCTTGGTTGCTTTCAGCGATTGCTGCTGCCACTCTAGGCCCAAAGAATGCCGCCGTAGAATAACCAATAAAGACGATTCCATAGTTGACTCCTTGATTGATCGGTCCGTAATTTTCCATAACGATCGATGGGAAAACCCCCATCACGCCCCCGAAGCACAGTCCTAAACCGATGATCCCGACAGTGAAGATCACGGTTGTTTGACCAAGCGTTAATAAGAATAAGGACAATGCCACCACGCCATAGATGATCATCAACGTATTCGTCCGACCAATTTTATCAGAAACGGTGCCCCAAAGGACACGACCAAAACAGTTGCTCAATGAGTACAAGCTGACATAAAAAGCAGCGGCGGCTGCCGTCAAACCGAACATACTTTGCCCGATCACTGATGCGTTAGAAGCAATCATCAAACCTGAGAAAGCCCCTGCCCCTAACATAACGATAATCAAGTAGAAGGTTGGTGTCTTTAGCATGTCCAACCAATTCAGATTGATTTGTGGGCCATTTTTCCCTTGCACCGCTGGTTGCCAACCTGCTGGGCGATAATCTTCTGGTGCCTTGCGAATAAACAGACTAGCCACTAAGACGATCACGATATAGGCGATCCCTAAAATCCGAAACGCTGCTAGTACATCTTGTGATTCGATCAAACGATTTGCAATCGGTGCGGCAATAATCGCTGCCCCACCCATACCTGCTGTGATCAAGCCAGAAGCCAGTCCCCGTTTATCTGGGAATAGCCGAATCGTATTGCTTAAACAAGCCGAATAGGCCAAGCCTTGCCCTAAACCAGCAAAGACTCCATAGGTCAGGTACAGCATGGCGGGTGAGTTGACCAATCCCGTCAGGAAGAAGCCCGCTCCGAACAACACGCCTCCACCAGCGATGACCCATCTAGCGGCTCCTCGGTCTGTCAGCAAACCACCCAAAATCATGGTAATCGGGCCAACTGCGGCATTGATGGTAAAGGCTAACATGATCTCTTCCATGGACCAGCCTTTTAATTGACTAAGAGGTCCTGCAAAAACACTAAAGGCGTAAACAGCGCCCGTACACAGCAATACCGCGGTCGAAGCGATCAGAATCAGCCAACGATTGATTTTTGTTTCCATTTTTTCTCTCCTTTGCTTTAAGCATGTTACTTTATTCACATGTTTTTTTCAAAAGCTAGCGCGCGTGTCGAGACACAACGCGCAAGGCTTTTTATTCGAGATGTTCTGCGACTGCTGTTTTTCCAGCAATTCGGCCAAAAGTAAAGATGTCTGTCAACGAGTTGCCGCCTAAGCGATTGCCAGCATGGATCCCCCCAGCAACTTCCCCTGCTGCATACAGCCCTTCAATGATTTGATCTTCCTTCGTCAACACATGGGTTTGCGGATCGATCTTCAATCCCCCCATCGTGTGGTGAACCGCTGGTTTTCTTGGTGTGGCATAGAAAGGCGCTTTTTCCACTTTCAAGTCGAAGACATCTTTGCCAAACTCTGGGTCCTTCCCAGCATCCACATAGCTGTTGTATTTCGCAACGGTCGCCTCTAAGACGGCTGGATCAACATTGATCTGCTCTGCCAGGCCAGCCAAGGTCTCACTGCGGAACAGCGTACCAGCAGCTACTTGCTTATCGATTTTTTCTTGGCTCGTGTTATAAGCGGTTTTCTTGATCTCTTCATCCGCGATCAAATAGAACAATCCGCCATTATCGATCGCCGCTTGGGTCAATACATCGCGGCTTTCGTATTCATTGACAAAGCGTTCACCCTTTTGATTGACCATCACAAAGTTAGCAGGTGGCACTTGCAGGCCACTGAACAAAGCCCCTGTGTTTGGATCAGATACGGGCATCATTTGCGAAAAGCCCATGCCAACAAGGTCCGCGCCAGCACTTTCCCCTAGTTTGATCCCGTCACCAGTGATCGCTGGTGAATTTGACGTTTTGATATCGTCTTCGATCTCTGTCCAATAGGTATTGTATTGTTTCAACATTTTCGTATTCGCTCCGAACCCACCAGAAGCTAAAATCACTGCTTTGGCATGGATCGTGACTTTTTGACCGTTACGGCCTTCCCCGATGATTCCAGTAACCTTGCCATCTTCGATCAATAATTCTTTGACAGGCATATCGGTTAAGATCGTTCCCCCATGTTCTTTCACGAATTGATGCAAAGCAGAGACAAAGGCATACCCTTCGTTTTTGACTGGTTTATGTCCTCGGCGCCATTTCGCTCCTACTGGCATATCGACATTGTTCATATCAAATTCTACGCCGATTTCTTCTAGCCATTTCACTGAGTCCAATGCTTGATCCGTCAAGATCTTCACTAGCTCGTATTTTCCATAGATCGGTTGACCATTCAAATCTTTGCGTTTTCCGCCTAAATAGGTTTGAATTCGATGCCACAAAGCAGAATCAAACAAGTATTCTTTTTCTGGCGTCGTTTCTGAAAGATACGCAGTGATTTGTGCCTTCAAAGCTTTGAAGTCTGGTAAGTATTCTGCATCGATCTCTTGCTCATCGATCGTCAGCACTTCTTCTAAAGCACTGCGTTCGCCAGGCAATGCGGAAAAGCCGTTTTGCCATTTTGGATCCGCGGCATTCATCGGTCCGCCAGTACGTACAGTATTGCCACCGATCGCTGGGAATTTTTCTACTAAGATCACATCTTTATTAGCTTGCAGCACACTGGCAGCCGCACTCAGACCCGCGCCGCCACCACCTACGACAACGACATCGGTGGTATATGTTTCATCTTCTGTTTGCAAAGCACTGGCGGCTTTTGGACGTTTGCGCAAGACATCTGGGTTCGCACCAGCCATTTTCACGGCTTTTGCTACACCATCAACGACACCGTTACTAGTAACCGAAGCACCAGAGATCGCATCGACATTTAAGGTTTGCCCTTCGATGATCTCTTGAGGAATCCGTACGAAAACGACATCAGCGATCCCTTCGGATTCACCAGAAGTATCGATATCGATAGCTTCGATCCGTTCTTCACTCAATTTGACGACCATTGGTAGATCCCCGTTATGTCCTGGTGCTGTGACGGTGTATTCGCCAGGCTCATAAACGACTTCTTCTGGTACGTTCAACAAATTAGCGACTTCCGTAAACCGAACAAACTTGCGGAAACAGCTTTCCAAAAAATCGACCGTTCGTTGATCTTTTAAATTGCCTTGTTCATCAAAGGCTTGATGCGCACGTCCCAACAAGAACTCATTTCCTGGCATGACTGTCGCATTGACACCCGGTGCATCAAGGATTTGGCGCAAATGAAGCTGTGCTCGCGAAGAGCCTTGTACATCGTAGGATGCACCGACGATCATCACTGGTTTGCCATCAAAGGGATGGAGATTGAAGGAGAGCCATTCCAAGACGCTTTTCAATGCGGAAGGAATCGAATGGTTATGCTCTGGTGTCGCAATGATCACCCCATCGGCTGCTAAAATCTTGCTATTTAACCGTTGGATCACTTCACTATTGGTTTGATCTTGTGTTTCATTGAACATTGGGACATCCTTGATTTCCAGTAGTTCAATTTCTGCTAGGGCAGCAAATTCTCGCTGCATAAACGCCACTAATTGGCGATTGGTGGATTTTTTGGCGTTCGTTCCGATTAGGCCGACAAATTTCATGACTGGTTCCTCTCTTTCTTATGCTTGTTCCCACGAAAATTTCTTTGCTCGTTCTTTAGCCGTTGAATATTCACTGACCAGACGGTTCGTGATTTCGACAAACAAGACAAATTCATTGAAACAATCTTCTAGTTCGGCAACTTTTTCGCTATCGATCAAGTTTCCTTGTTCATCGAAGGCTTGCATGGAGTGCCCTAATAAAAATTCTGCACTCGGCATGATTCGAGCTTTTACTTCTGGCGCATCCAAGATCTGACGCAAGTGGGCTTGGGCTCTCGATGAACCTAATGCACCAAGAGAAGCACCTGTGATCATCACTGGTTTATCGATCAAAGGCCGCGTCGTATAAGAAAGCCATTCAATCATGCTTTTTAGCACCGCTGGGATCGAGTGATCGTATTCTGGTGTACTGATGATCACCCCATCCGCTGCTTCGATCTTCTCTGACAAGGCTTGGACTGCCGCTGGTGCCATCCGATCTTCTGGTTCATTAAATGCCGGCAGATCACTGATTTCGCAAAGTTCGATCTCCGCTTGGTCACTAAAATGGCTTTGAATAAATTGCAGTAAGCGACGGTTGGTCGAACGCGTCGAGTTGGTTCCTACGATTCCAATCAATTTCATTATCATCTCTCCTAATTGTGAATAATTTAACATTTAACAATAAATAAAAAGTTTTTGACCATTGGCTTTGATTTCTTTTTTCAATCGTTTCTCAAGTTGATTTTTACGACCTACTGAGATGAAAGGCTTCTTCCTAAACAAAAAAATCTTCCCCAAGTACCCATTTAGTGTACGACTGAATTCTTTATTTGTGAAATATTTATTTAACTATCTATCGATAACAAATTTGTTATAATGAGAAAAATGACTAGGAGGACCACGCAATGGCACTTAAAGACTCCCATCTGATGCTGCAATACCTCGATACCTTGTTAAAGCATAGCAACTACACCAAAGCCGCCAAAGATCTCTACATCTCACAGCCTTACTTGACGCAAACCGTGAAACGAGCCGAGCAAGAGCTGGGGACCCCCATCATCAATCGGCAGCCGGGACATTTTCAACTGACGGAAGCTGGTAAAATCTATTATCAATATCTGGAAACCTTGGAAACAGAATCTGCCAAATTGAAAAGTCGGCTGTCTTGGTATACCGCGACCGAGAAGCGTTCTTTGCGCTTAGGCATCTTGCCAAGCCTTGGTTCTTACCTGCTGCCGCTCTTTTTGCCTGCGTATTATGAACACTATCCCAACGTGCACTTTTTCTTGCGGGAAGACCTGCCGAAGCACAATGAAAAACGCCTGCTGAATGGGCAGCTGGACTTTTTTATCGGACAAAACCCTGAGACGATCGCACCGAATCTAACGGTCCACAGTACCAATCAAGAACGGTATCTAGCGATCATTCCGCCTTGTTCTTCCCTGTATCAACCAGGGAAGCGGTATTTAGCGCCTGATTCATTGGCCGTCAAAGACTTGCTGCAAAGTCCATTGATTTTGACCGCCAGCGGCTCGGCGATTCGGCGCCAAATCGATCAATTGCTGCAAAAATACAAAGTAGAGGCGACGGTTCTCATAGAAAGCAGCAATATTTATACAGCAGCGGCATTGGCAGAAAACAACCTTGGGATTGCGATCGTACCAGAAAGCGTGCTGCAAGCTGCTACTGCGACCCCTTTTAATCTTTATCCAATGCCAGAGGAACTCTTGTCCCTCACCTATTTTATTGCCCACCAAGCCGAACGGGCATTGTCAAACAGCGAAGCCGCCTTGATCGAGGCCTTTTTGCACCACGTCTAGCTTTCCTTTTTTACAAAAAAAAACAAGCAGCGATCACCTATATTCCTAGGTGATCGCTGCTTGCTTTCATTCTGCTGTTGGCGTTTCGATCAAACGTGCTAATTCTTGCGGATAGATCAATTCACCTTGTTTGGTAATGACTAATCCAGTGATCCCTTCTAACGGCGCCAGCTCCTGCAAGATGGCTGGTGGCTCTTTGCCGAATAAGCGGGTCGTCCAAATCTCTCCATCAACCGATTTGTCGGATAGAATCGTGACACTGGCAATGGCTGACTCTAACGGATAGCCCGTTTCTCGATCAAAGATATGATGATAGGTCTTGCCCGCTACCTGATAGGTTCGTTCATAGATCCCTGATGTAACGACTGACTGATTGTGTACCTTCAACGCGGCGACAAAATTCCCTCTTGGCAAGAAAGGATTTTGGATCCCTATCCGCCAATAGCCATCAGCATGGCTCGGGGCATCGCCGTAAGTCACCACATTGCCCCCAAGATCGATCAAAGCGGCTGTGACACCGACCTGCTTGAAATACGCCATCAACAAATCAGCAAAATACCCTTTCGCAACGGCCCCTAGATCAAGCTTCATGCCGGCAGCTAACCCAACGGTCTGCAGTGTTTCATCCAAAACGATCTTGGCGGGATCAGTCTTTGGCAGCAGTTCAGCGATTTTCTCAGGCGTTGGTAGATGGGCATCTTGAAACCCGATTCGCCATTCCTGCACTAAAGGACCGATGGCAATATTTAAGTAGCTATCTTTTGGCAAGCTATGGGTTTTCCCTAGTGCGATCAATTCAACCAATTCCGGTGTGGCGGCGATCGCTCCTTGTCCTGCCTGCTGATTGATCTGCATCAACTCCGACGTAGGGTCATTGGCACTAAAACGCTGTTCAAAGGCCACGGCTCTTTTCGCTGCTTCCTCTAAGATCACTTCTGGGGTTTCATGCTGCACCCAAATCGTGATCACCGTTCCCATTCCCTGTAACACTCGTTGACCTTCTGCCATTGTCCTTGCTCCTTTGTCCTCTTCTTTTGGCTATCATAGCAGTTTCTGGGAGAAAAAAGTAGTCTGCGGGATGCCGCCACTGCTTTTTTTGAAAAAAAACTGCGAGGTCACCCTCGCAGTCTGCTGTTTCTATTGCTCAATGATAAAAGTCGAAGCGGCCTTTCGCCAATACTTCTTTGACCCCACCGGTTTGGTACAAGGAACGGTCCATAATGGCTTTTTTCACCACGGAAGCGGGATAGCCTTTGATGCCCATTTTCCCTACTAAGCCAAAGGCATGGGTATTGCCGATCGATGCCACTGAACCTAATGATTCAAAGTGGAAATCTGCTGGTTTTTCTCCGTTCATTTGACGTAAGATGTTTTTACCCGCATGCTGCCCCATCTTCAAAGCGATTTGAGCCGTTGTTGGATACGGGCGATTGGTCGCTGGGTCCATGACTGCTGAAACATCACCGACAACATAGACGTTACTATGATCAGGGTCTGTTAGGTCTTGATTGACCATCACGCGACCACGACGAGCAGAAAAGTCTGATTCAGCCATCACATGGCTGCCGCTGACGCCCGTGGTCCAAACGATGGTTTTGGCTGATAATTCTGCTGTTGCTCCTGTATCGGCATCATTTTGATAGACAACGACACCTGGTTTGATTGCTTTGATGGGTTTACCAGTCAGGAAGTTTACGCCCCATTTAACGAGATTTTTGATCCCGTAATCCGATAGTTTTTCATCAAACATCGGTAATAAACGAGTCACTGCTTCGACACAGTACAGTTTGATCTCTTCTGGTTTGACACCTGCTGCTTTCGCGAAGGTTTTACGGTTTTCCACCAATGAACCTAGCAATTCAATTCCAGTGAAACCAGCACCGCAGACAACGATTTTTAGGTAGTCAGGATTTTGTGTTTCTTTGTATGCCTTCATTTGTTTCAACAAATGATGATAGATGTTTTCTGCGGAGTCGACATCCACCATTTCCAACGCATGCTCCTCGACACCAGGGATCCCAAACGATTCTGATTCAAAGCCTAACGCCACGATCAAATAATCATACGTGCACGTGGATTGATCTTTAAAAACGATCACTTGCTGGTTACGATCGATCGACGCCACTTCCTTTTGAACAAAGGTGGTCTTTTGGGGACGAACGACATCATTGATGGGATAGCAAATGCGGTCTCTTGGTTGCGTACCGGCCGCAACTTCATGAAGATCGGTTGCCTCATAATGATAATCGTTTTTGTCGATCAATGTGATGTGAAACGCTTCTTTTGCTCCTTGCAGTACGTGCAATGCTCGCAATCCAGCATACCCTGCTCCTAAAATGACAACTTCCTTCATGTTTCCTTACTTCCTTTCTTTGCTGTAAAAATTATAAAATCAAACCAATCGCAAAACTCAGCACTTGTACGCATGCTCCGACCGCAAGGATCCGAACGGCACAAATGAAGGTCTCTCTTTTGATTTGTTTTTGCATAAATCGTTTTGTCTGTTGCCAGACAAAGGGCGCCGCGAAAAAGGTCAGAACCAGTGACCAAGGCGCAATGTTGAGGGCAACTGAGGCAATGATCGCAACAAACGCCAAGACGTTCATTGTGATAAATAATTTCAACGCACGGGCTTTACCAAGGTAATGCACTAGCGTATAGCGCTCATTTTTTTCATCCTCTTCCAGATCACAAATGTTGTTTGCCAGCATCAAGTTGGCGATCCATAATGTGTTGGGTAATGAGATCAAGAAAATACTGCCAATCGTGGCAATATTCCATTCAAAGGTTTGATAGGCATTAAGGTAGACACAGATCAACGAGATCATAAAGCCCATCGTAAAGCCAGAAAAGAACTCGCCTAAAGGCAAACTAGAAAGCGGCCGTGGACCAGAGGAATAAAAGATCCCGACTAGGTAACAATACAGCCCCATCCAAAAGAGCGGCCAACCAACTACCATTGCCAAGGCGATTCCCATGGCGGCGGAAACGATGATCATGGAGACCATCAACCAAAAAACCAATTTGACAGACAACTGTTCCCGACCAATGATATTGGTTTTTTCTTTGTAGTCATGCCCTTCTGTGGCATGATGGTAATCGTTGTAGTTATCTAAAATATCCACCGCCATATTGAAGATCAGCATGGCAATGAAATACAATAGGACATAGCCAAGATGAATCGTTTGATAATTGTACCAGCTGTAGCAGACACCAATGAAAAATGGCAAAATACTGGCGGTTTTTGCTTTAAATTCGACAAGTTCTAAAAATACAGGTAGCGTCACAACTTCACCTCCTTTAGCGAGTGCATTAAACTAGTCAATCACGCCCCTTTACGCTAGAATAAGGGCTGAATGACTGTTAGAAAGGGTTATACTATGTTTGACTTTTGGATCGATTATCCGACGATCGAACAACGATTGAAAACCGTATGTTCCATCATTGAAGAACACGTTACTGTTCGTAACAAAGAGATACAAGATGTTTTGATCGACTTTACTTATTCAGGTGGAAAAATGCTGCGGCCAGCGCTCTTTTTTTTGTTTGCTGACTTAGGCGATCCCCATTATAAAAAAACCGACCAATTAACAAAAATTGCTGCTTCTCTAGAAATTTTACACATGGCCACTTTGATCCACGACGACATCATTGACGATTCGCCGCTGCGGCGCAGTCAAGTCACTGTTCAAGCCAAATACGGCAAGGATATCGCGGTCTACACGGGTGATCTTTTGTTCACCCAATTTTTTGAGCTTTTGATCGAAAGTATGAATGGCTCCCCGTTTTTAAAAACCAACGCACAAGCCATGAAACGACTCCTTTTAGGTGAACTTGATCAAATGCACACTCGCTACAACATCCATGAATCGATTGACGACTATCTGCAAAGCATCAACGGCAAAACCGCTGAACTGTTTTGGCTCGCTTGTCTCGAAGGCGCTCATTTTGGCGGCCTCGACACAGAAAACCAAGAGCGGGCGGGTGAAATCGGGCGCAACATCGGGATCGCCTTTCAAGTATTCGACGATATTCTCGACTACACCTCTGATAGCGGCACTTTGAAAAAACCGATTCTAGAAGATTTGGCGCAAGGGGTCTATACCTTACCGCTGCTATTTGCCAAAGAACAGGCACCTGCAGCATTCGCTCCTTATTTGAATAAAAAAGCAGCACTCTCCTTGGCAGAAGCCCAAGAAGTTGCGGATCTTGTCGTTCGTTACGGCGGTGTCGAAAAAGCGCGCGCTTTCGCGGTCACCTACACGCAAAAAGCCTTAGACGACATCGATCTGCTGCCCGAAGCACCTAGCAAAGCCAAAATTCGTTCATTAACTGAACTGCTCTTGCAGCGCAATTACTGAGCCATAGAGCAATGAGAAGAAAAGCGTCCATCACTGATTGATGGACGCTCTTTTTTATCGTCGTCCTTGGTCAATGGCCAATAAGTGTTGAAAATGTTTATTTTCTGCTGCCAATTCGGCAGGTGTTCCGCTCATGGTCAACTGACCATCTTCAATAAAGAGCACACGGTCCATCATCGAAATTCCTTGCAAGTGGTGGGTGATCCAAATGATCGTTTTGTTCTCCAGCACTTGGAAAAAGGTTTCGAGCACGCCTTGCTCCGTGATCGGGTCTAAGCCGACGGTTGGCTCATCCAATAAGATGATCGGGGTGTCTTTTAGCAAGATCCGCGCCAATGCCAAACGATGCCGTTCTCCACCAGAAAAACGCAAGCCGGCTTCATCCACCATCGTCGCCAAGCCGTTAGGCAAAGCTGCCACCATTTCTTTCAACCCGACTTGCTCCAGTACGCGCCAGACTTCTTCTTCCGAAGCCGACTCATTGCCTAGCCGAATATTATTCAAGACGGTCGTATGGAAAAGATAGGGACTTTGATTGATGACACCGATCAAGTCACTGATCGACTCACTCAATGCCGTCACAGGCACGTCGTTTAAGGTGATCGACCCTTGCGTCGGTTGCAGATCGCCTCGCAACAAGGAGGCAAATGTACTTTTCCCAGAACCGCTGCGACCAAGGATCGCTAGTTTTTGATGCGCAGGAATCGTTAGATCCAACCCATGAAGCACTTCTTTGCCTTCAGGATACTGAAAATGCAAGTCCTTGACTGTGATCGACACGAGGCCCGTCACTTCAGGTACTGACGGTTGCTCCATGGAGACCTCTTGGCGATTTTCTTCTGGCAGTGCATTGAAGCGATCGATGGAGTCTTTGTAGCGATTGGTTTCTTGAGCAGCTGAAGGTAATGGCGCAAATGCATCAACTAAAGGAAAGACACACAGGACAAAGGCAGCGATCCAGTTGGCTGCTCCTCCGTGGTTACCTGGAAAGCGAATGCTGGTCCAAAGCAGCAATGCGACAGCGATCACTCCAAAGATGCTTTGTAAAAGAAAATCACGCCGGCGATCAAAGGACAGCATCTGTTCATCCACCGCCCGCAACTGCGTTTCCAGTTCCTTATGGGCAGCCACGTACTCGCTGCCTCTTTGAGAGAAGACCCAATCAGAAACCCCTAATACATTATCCGTCAGTGTCGTATACAAGTTGTTTTTCATGTGTTTTTGCTTTTCTTGCCGCGCGCCGTTGATGATCACCGACCAAAGCGGCAAGACAAAGACGATGATTCCTAATAGCAGCAGCATCACCAAAGCAAACCACCAAGAAAAATAGCCGAGTCCGATGATCAAGAACGCATACAAGATCCAAGCGATCACGGTAGGAAAGATCGTGCGCAAATACAGGTTTTGAATATGGTTGATATCTTCTGCCAATAAGCCCAAGATATCCCCCGTGCGATACGCTTGCTTAAAGAAGATCGCATCTTTTTCTACTACGTTATACAATTTCAATCGCAAATTAGAAGTCATGCGCAAGACCCAGCTATGACTGGTCAACCGTTCCAAATAGCGAAAGACTGGACGGCCGATCCCAAACGCTCGGGTCAGTACGATGGGGATGTAAACCAATAGAATGTTTTCTGGGATCGATGCCGAGCGGCTGATCAGGTACCCAGAATTAAACATCAGTGCCCCACCACAGAAAAAGGTCAAGAAGCCTAGGAATAAGGCCAGCGCCAAAACGTTTTTGTATTTTGACAAGAAAGGCTTGACCCACGTATCAGTTTTCAATGAGCGCAATAAGCCGATTTTATTCAAGCTGTTCCCTCCTCATTCCGTTGACTAGTTCTGTAAAAGCACCTTGCTTTTGCTGCAGTTGTGCCAAGGTTCCTTGTTCCACGATTCTTCCTTGATCCATCACGATGATTTCATCCATTTCTTCCATCCAGTGCAAGCGATGGGTTGCAAAAAAGACTAAACGGTTTTCCATCAGCGGCAGCATCCGTTCCTTTAAGGCAACTTCGGTTTCAATATCCAAATGAGCCGTTGGTTCATCAAACAAAAGAATCTTTCGTTGCTGGTCTAAAAAGGCACGGGCTAGAGCGATCCGTTGGGCTTGTCCGCCACTTAGATGCCGTTCCCCTTCTCCTAACATCGTGTCCAACCCTTGCGGCAGCTCTGCTAAAAGCTCAGTCAAGCCTGCCACTTCAATGGCTTTCAGTACGGCTTCTTTGGTAGCTGTCGGCTGATAAAACGCGACATTTTCCTGCAAGGTCAACCGATAGATATAAGGATTTTGCGGAATATAAATCAGCTGTTCTTGCCAGCTTGCTTGGCGAAAGGCCGTGGTCTTGGCCCCTCCGAGAGTGATCTCGCCACTGTCTGGCACGAGAAAGCCACTCAAGGTATTGACCAAGGTAGACTTGCCAGAACCGCTCAAACCGATGATCCCGATCTTTTTGAAGCCAGTCACGTTCAAGTTGATATCCGTCAAAGCCGCTTTTTCCTCGTAGGAAAACGCCAGCTGATCGATCGTTAACTGGGCGTCTTCCTGCCAACGAGGCACCGTTACTGCCGGTACTTGGGCTTCGGGCTGATGCAAGATCTCCGTCACCGCAGTCATCGCATTTTTCCCGTCTAAGGTTGCATGGTAATCACTGGAAAAGTCGCGGATCGGCAAGAAGTATTCTGGTGCTAAAATCAAGATGGTTAACGCTGGAAACAGCAAGATTCCTTCATTGATCAGCCGCAAGCCTAGCAAGACTGCCACGACGGCAATCGATAAGGTCGTGAAAAAGTCTAAGGCGAAGGTCGATAAAATACCGACTTTTAATGAAGCCATCGTCGCTTTCCGAAACCGTTCGCTGGAAGCAAAGATACTCTTGCCATATTTTTTACTGACCCCAAACAATTTCAGCGTGTCGATCCCTCGCAGGGAGTCGATGAAATGATTGGACAGTAATTGAAACGTTCGGTATTGTTTTTCCGCTTTGCTTTGCGCGGCATAGCCCAAGATGATCATAAAAATGATGATCAAGGGGAACACCAACAGCAAGACCAAGCCCGACTCCCAATCCAGATAAAAAACGAGTGCCAAAATGACCCAAGGAATGATCGACATATTCATGATTTTGGCAAGAATCAATTTCAAGTAGTTTTCGACTTGGTTGATCCCTTCCAAGACCATCGTTGTTACATTCCCCGTCCCTTGCTGTTGTGCGATCTGAGGACCGACCCGAAACAATTTCTCCAACAATTGATCCCGCAGATCGGCGGCTTGCTGGTAACTGTAATCATCGAGTCTTTTGGAACGGAAATAGATAACGGCTTGTCGGGCGATAAACGAACAAAAGAACAGCAGAATCCAGCCCCACTGTTCCTCTAATGGTCGTCCTTCCCATAAGCCAGTGATGGCACGTGCCAATCCATACGCCTGCCCAATAATGAAGAGCGCCTGCAGGAACGAAAGTCCCGCAAGCAGCCCTAAAAGTTGTTTCATTCCTGGGAGCTTCATGATTTGTTTATCAATCATTTATACCCCTCCAACGCCTCCGTATGACTGATCCGTTTACGGAAGATATAGTAACTCCAAGCCGTATAGGCCAAGACGAAAGGCAAGATCGTCAGTGAAAGATAACTCATGATCTTCAATGTGTAGCGGCTTGAAGACGCATCAGCGATCAACAGGTCATAGCTTGAATCAATCGAACTGATCAAGACTCTTGGGAATAACCCTGTGAAGATCAATGCCACCAAAGCGATCAACGTCAAGCCGCTCGCAATGAAAGCCATCATTTCTTTGCCTTTAAAGACGCCGATATTTGCAATCAGTGTCAGTACAACGATCACGAGCAACAAACCAAGCGTTGTCGCAAAATGATTTTCGAAGAAATCCGTTTGGAAATAAAGCATCACAGCAAAGACGACTAAGCCTGCATATAAGATGCCATAAAAAATACTTGCATAGTTGCGTGCCCGTGCCCGAATCGGACCTTCCGTTTTCAAAGCGATATAGTTTAATCCGTGCAAGTAGCACAACAAAGTCAACGCGATCCCGCCAACGATTGAAAAGGGATTGACGTAATCCGTAAAGGTTGCCGTCATGTTGCCATCTTCACCCAAAGGCATTCCTTGGATCATGCTGACAAACATCAGACCGAAGAAAAACGGTACGATCGTACTGCCGATCGTCAACGTCCAGTTCCAAATGTTTTTGTGTTCTTTCGGGAAGTTTGCTCGAAACTCAAAGGAAACACCGCGAATGATCAACCCGACTAAGATCAATAACAAAATCAAATAAAAACCGCTGAACAAAGAAGCATACCAGTATGGAAACGAGGCGAACATCGCTCCGCCAGCGGTCAATAGCCACACTTCATTGCCATCCCAGACAGGCCCGATCGTTTTAACGATCTGGTCTTTTTCCTCTTCATTGTGGGCCAATGTCTGCACAGACATCCCCACACCAAAGTCAAACCCTTCTAAGAAGAAGAAGCCAGAAAATAAAAGCCCAATCAACGTGAACCATAGTAATTGCAGACCGGTCATCCTTCAAACGCCTCCTTATCAAATGGGTCTTCGTACCCTTCTTGGTTGTCTCCTTGGCTGATTTCGCCGAAGGCTTCTTTTTCAGGTCCATGATCCATTTCCCGTTTCACCAGATAGACCATCGTTCCGCCTAAGCCAGAGAACAAGAGGAAGTAAACGATGTTTGAGATCAAGAGTGAGGTCACGGAAACGTTTGGTGACACACTATCTTCGATCGTAAACAAGCCGTATACCGTCCATGGGTAACGTCCTAACTCCGTGATCAACCAACCAGCTGTATTGGCAATAAATGGGGTGAACAAAGTGATCGCCACTACCCAAAGCAGCCAGCGTTTTTCAAAGAGCCACGGTTTCTTCTTACGCGTAAAATACAACCCCAGACCAGAAACCAACAGCATCAAGGCACCAAAACCAGCCATGATCCGGAAGCTCCAAAAGAGTGTGTTGACCGGCGGGTAGTAATTACGATCGCCGTAGGTTTCAATCAATTGCTGATTGACCGTATCCATCCCGTCGATGGAGCCGAAGGGTTCATTGAAGGCTAAGATACTCAACATATAGGGAATCGAAATACCGAAGACTTGGTGATGTTCCGCTTCATTCGCCCAAGCAACGACAGTCCAAGCCGCAGGACTCCCGGTATCTTCATAAGTTCCTTCCATTGCGGCAAATTTCATTGGTTGTTCTTCAACCAAGTATTTCATTTGTTCATCCCCAGCTAGCAAGACGGTGAATGAACCGAACAATGCCACCGCAAAACCGATCCGCATTGATTTTTTGAAGAAGTCGCGGTCAATGTCTTTGTCTTTCTTCAACAGACGAAAGGCTGATAAACCAGCAACAATGATCCCACCCATCGTGATGGCAGCGGTGATCACGTGTAAAAACTCATACCACACTTGTGGATTTGCCAATAATGCACCGAAGTCAGTCATTTCTGCCCGGCCATTGTTCAAGGTATACCCCACTGGATGCTGCATAAAACTATTGGCAGCTAAGATCCAAAACGCCGATAGCATCGAACCTAGCGTCACCAACCAGAAAAAGGTGGCGTGCAGCTTGGGACTGACCCGATCCCATGTAAAGATCCACAGTCCTAAGAACGTCGATTCTAAGAAGAACGCCAACAAAGCTTCTAAAGCCAAGGGCGCACCAAAAATATCCCCGACAAAACGAGAATAGTCTGACCAGTTCATCCCAAATTGAAATTCTTGAATGATCCCTGTCACGACCCCGACAGCAAAACTCAATAGAAAAATATTCCCCCAAAACTTCGTCATCCGGCGATATTTTTCATCTTTTTTGATCACATAAAGTGTCTCCATAATTGCAACGACGACACCAGTTCCGATCGAAAACGGTACAAAGAAAAAGTGAAAAATCGTCGTCATCGCAAACTGGATTCGCGCTAGTGTCACAATATCCATCCTACATCCTCCTATTTCATAAAAAGTACATTAAAATAATTCTAAATAAAGAAAAATTCCAACTTCGAATATACTCCTCTAATCAGTAAAAAAGAAGCAAATTGCTTGCATTTACTGATTTTTAATCACTTCCTCTCCGATTCTTAAACATAAGGCGCTTTCATCGGCGGGAAACAGCTTTTTCTAGCTACTCCCAGCCAAAACGGGTTCCTTCAGAAAGCAATGGATCACTCAATAAAATCCCTGGAAACTCTTCCTTCAATACAGATGTGCTTAATAATTGATACATAGCAAACGTGTTCTTCATCCCTAATCTTTCCAGCTGATCTAACGTTTGCTGCATCAAGTCCGCCGCTTGTGCCTTATTTTGTTTTAATAGACATGTCCAGCCTTCAAAAAACGGCATAAAGATCGCTTGTTCAATGTGTTCTTTTTCATAAACATGATCTCGCCATAAATGAAAGGTCTTTTCCGCATAATTCGCCTCGTCGAAAACAGCAAAGACAGAAAATACCGTCTCAAACGTGTTGTACAAAATATCTTCATTGCCAGGAATTTTTGCAAAGCGCTGACTCTTTTTGATGGCGATCGTCAAGCAGCGCCAAAGCAAAGCTGGCTCCATCGAAATTGCTACGCGGGCAAACAGCCGCAGCTCATAAACACCCCATGTATCGGTATTCAGCAAGTAATGCTTGGCAGAGTCCAAACAGTAATTGTGTTTCAGGTAAGCCTCCTCGATGGGCACCCCTTTAAAAAGCTCCTCTTTCATCAAGTAGTCAAAACGGATCAGTTGTAAGAAGTGGTCCAGCTCCAAGGAGTAATGCTGTTGAAAGTACGTGGTCAGCTTTTGATATTTCTTTTTTAATTTAGGTACTTCATCAATGGATTCGATCCCCATCGAACGGACATAGTCAACCATTAGATTTTGAGCCTCCGAATGATGCTCCCCCGTATGCAGCAGCTGAAATTCGGCAAAACTCACTTCCAATTTATCTAGCAAGCGATGAAATCGTTCGCAGGAAATCGTCGTTTTGCCATTTTCAAATTGCGATAGCAAAGACATCGACAATTGTTCATCCACTAATTCCTTCAACAGCAAGCCTTTGCTTTTGCGAAGCTCTTTCACTGTCGCACCATAATTGTTCATTTTTTCACCTTCTTTTTCAATATATTGAAATAAGCAGTTGCTTTTCCCGAAGAGCCTTTATAGTTGAATTATCTTATAGAAACGAGGGAAAAGCTATGGATACCCATATAAAAAAGAAAATGCTTCACGTGAAACATTTACAAAAAAGCTTCAAAGACAAAACCGTTTTGAAAGAGGTCACTTTTGACGTCACTCCTGGCGAAGTATTTGTCTTACTAGGATCAAACGGCGCTGGAAAAACCACTTTAGTCAAAATTTTGTCCACTATCCTACCTTTTGACCAAGGAACCGCGCTGATCGATGGGATCGACTTGACCAAAGATCCAGCAGCGATTCGCGAAAAAATCAGTCTGACAGGGCAATTTTCCGCCGTCGATCAAGAACTGACCGGACGAGAAAACTTGCTGATGATTGCTGCCTTGCGCCATGTCAAAAACAAACAGTTTATCGTCCAACATTTGTTAGAGCGTTTTGATTTGGTGGATGCCAGCAACCGACTAGTCAAAAGTTATTCTGGTGGCATGCGACGACGCTTAGACATCGCCATGAGTTTTATCGGCGAACCTGACCTGCTCTTTTTGGATGAACCAACGACCGGGTTAGACCCGCAAAACCGCTTAGCCACATGGCACATGATCAAAGAGATCGCCGCTCAAGGACGAACGATTTTCCTGACGACTCAATACCTCGAAGAAGCTGAATTTTTAGCAGATCAAGTCGCCATCTTGCATGAAGGGAAAATCATCTTGCAAGGAACACCAACGGAAGTCAAAGCACTGCATCCTTCACAAACGATGGAAATCAGCGTATTGACGAAAGAACACTTGCAGACCGTGCGACAGCATCTGTCTGACTTTCCGCTGCAAGTCAATGAGTCCAGTCTCTCTCTGGCATTTCCCGTCAGTCAAGACTTCCAGCATTCCTTCACGCTGTTGCAGGAACTCAATCAACTACCGATCACCATCACCAGTTTTAATCAAAAGAATGCTTCGTTAGAAGATATTTTTCTAACACTTGTCCAAGGAGGAAACCAATGAAAGCAATTATAGAAACCAACACCTTATTCAAACGCAATCTCTTGCTATCGATTCGCAGTATGGAGACTTTGCTAAGTGGGATTTTGACCCCAGCGATTTTAATGATCCTCTTCGTCTATGTTTTTGGGGGAGCCATGAACGTCGGCGATACCTCTTATGTCGATTTTGTCGTTCCTGGTGTTCTCGTCCAATGTATCGCCCAAAGCGCCTCCTCCGTTGGGGTAACGGTGACGGAAGATTTGAAATCCGGCATGGTGGAACGGCTGATGACCTTGAATATTTCTAACTCAGCCTTTTTAAACGGCCATGTCTTCGCCGCGACCCTTCGAAGTTTGATCAGCACCTTGGTCGTGTTGATCGTTGCCATGGTCATCGGTTTTCGCCCTCAAGCCACAGTTGCAGGCTGGGGACTCGCCTTCCTATTGATCTTTTGCTTCACCTTCGCCTTTACTTGGGTCTCAGTTCTGGTTGGGCTCATCGCCAAAAGCCCCGAGACAGCTACCTTGTTTACTGTCTTGATCACCCTTTTGCCCTACTTAAGCTCTGGTTTCGTCCCTACGGAAACCATGCCGCGTCCGTTAGCCGTTTTTGCTGAATACCAACCAATGTCGCCGATCATCCATTCTTTGCGCGGGCTTTTGTTAAACTTGAAAGATACCACCTTGATCAGTGCCTTTAGCTGGTGCGGCGGTATCGTAGTGGTGAGCTGGTTCTTGGCACGGATGCTTTATCAGAAACGGTTACGCTAGATAAGAGGAACCAGTGGTATAATATAAGTAGTTTTCTATTATGAAAAGGCAGGGATACCCATGGATCTTAAAAACCGTCTGATCGCCTTCGCTCAGACCTTCAATGATGTTCAGATCGACCATCCATTTGCAAAGTTTCCCGAGTACCAAGTCTTGCGGCACCGTAAAAGCGGCAAATGGTTTGGCTTGCTGATGACTATAGAAAAGCAAAAATTAGGCTTGGAAGGAACGGAAATGATCGAAATTTTAGATGTCAAAGCAGCGCCCGAAATGGTTTCGATCATCAATCAAAGTCGCGGCTATTTACCCGCTTATCACATGAATAAAAACCATTGGCTCACCGCATTACTAGATGGCTCTGTATCAGAAAAACAACTCCAATCTTTGTTACGAGACAGCTATGAACGTACCCGTTAAAACCAAATATCAAAAAAAAACGATCAACGATGCGCCTGTATAGGAGCACCGTTGATCGGTTTTCTTTTATAACGGATCCTGTGTCATCCGTGAGTCTAACGAAACACTTAGGCCAACTCTTCTCCGTTTGTTGCAATGACTTGTTTGTACCAATCGAAGGATTTTTTCTTGGAACGATCCATCGTGCCGTTGCCTTCGTCATCAAAGTCAACATAAATAAAGCCATAGCGTTTGCTCATTTCGCCTGTTGAAGCACTGACAAGGTCGATACAGCCCCATGGCGTGTAACCGATCAAGTCTACGCCATCAGCGATCGCTTCGCCCATTGCTTCAATGTGGCGGCGCAAGTAATCGATACGATAATCATCTTCGATCTTACCTTCTTCGTTAAAGGTATCAATGGCTCCTAAGCCGTTTTCCACGATAAACAACGGTTTTTGGTAACGATCATACAGTTCATTTAACGCGATGCGCAGCCCTTCTGGGTCGATTTGCCAGCCCCATTCACTTGCTTCTAAGAATGGATTGCGGACGCCGCCCAACAAGTTTCCTTGCACTTCATCGGCTTCTTCTGTGGTGATATCCACGGCAGAAGACATGTAGTAGCTGAAGCCAACATAGTCAACAGTATGTTCAGCGATCAAGGCTAAGTCTTCTTCGGTAATCTCAAGATCCTCTTTATTGACGCCGTGTTCTTTGTACAAACGATCCGTAAAGGATGGGTATTTTCC
This sequence comes from Enterococcus sp. DIV1083b, assembly GCF_051713705.1. NCBI lineage: Bacteria > Bacillati > Bacillota > Bacilli > Lactobacillales > Enterococcaceae > Enterococcus > Enterococcus sp. DIV1083b. The sequence continues at coordinate 73,998 of NZ_JBIOQJ010000001.1, read as the reverse complement.
ACGTACTTGCACGTCGGCACAGTAGTAGTTGAAGGCTTGATTATGGATCATCGTCGCCACTTGGTTGACTGGGTTCGCATCAATGCTGTAAGTCGTTGCATAAATGATCATACAACCGATCTGTAACTCTGGGTTTAATTCATGGCCGATTTTGACTGCTTTACTGCTGGCAACAAATTGATTGTGCCACGCTTGGATCACGTTTGTAAAGTCGCTGGCACCCGTGCTGTTGACCATTCCTTGACTCAATGCGGAGAAATGGAAAGCAGAGTTGATCTCATTAAAGGTCATCCAGTATTTGACTTTGCTGTGGAAACGTTCCAAGACGACTTTTGCAAAACGTTCATAGAAATCGATCAATGCTCGATTTTTCCAGCCACCATATTCTTTGGCTAAATGCAGAGGCATTTCATAGTGGGAGATCGTAACCACTGGCTCGATCCCGTATTTCAAACATTCATCGATCAGCGCATCGTAAAATGCTAGCCCAGCTTCGTTTGGTGTCGTTTCATCGCCTTTTGGAAAAATACGTGTCCATGCGATAGAAAAACGATAGCTCTTGAAGCCCATTTCTGCAAACAACGCAATGTCTTCTTTGAAACGGTCATAATTGTCGATCCCGCGATGATTTGGGTAGGTGTATTTGTCCTCATCGATCGTCCAATCAAACGTATCACTGCCTAAAATCGCTAAACGCTGTTTGCCGCCAGGCATTGCATCCGCCACTGACAAGCCTTTGCCATCGCGATCGAACGCCCCTTCTAATTGATTCGCTGCGGTCGCGCCGCCCCATAAGAAATTTTCTGGAAATTTTGCCATTTGCTCGTTCTCCTTTTGTTTTCTTTTGATAAACCTACCTAGCTGATTACTGAAAAATCCCCGATAAAAAACAAAAAAACCTAAATAAGAGCCGCTGCTAAAACGAGAAGAGCGCTTTCTTATTTAGGTCTTGCCTGATCGAGTCAGTAACAATCCACGTGGGTTTTCTTTCTTTAACTATAGCACTAACTCGTTGGCTTGTCATCATAAAATCGGTTTCTTTTAAACCGTTTCCCCCGTTGCATCGATACTTTCAGTTTGACCCTCAGCTTGCGCAGCTTCTGCTTCGGTTTTTAATTTTCCTTTATCTAAGACTTTAACAAAAGGAATGTACAGCAAGCAGCCTGCCAAAACGCAAACAACTTGTAGAACTGCAATTTGCCAACCACCAGCGATAAAGCCGTTTAAAAAGATCGGTGTACCAAAAGGAACTTGTACCCCACTAAGTCGTGGAACGATACCACTCCAAATGGCTAGATAAGCAACTAGGGTTTGTACCAGTGGTGTTAAAATAAATGGAATCGCCATAATCGGATTTAAAATCAACGGCAATCCAAAAATAATTGGTTCATTGATCGTAAATAAACTAGGGACAGCACTTAAATTCGCTACTGTTCTGGATTGCTTGGATTTTGCTAATAAAAGCAAAACGATTACTAATGATAATGTTCCTCCGGCACCACCAATACCAGAAAATAAGTTATAGAAGGACTGACTTAAAATATTCGGCAGCTCGGAACGAGCAACACCACTAGCTAAAGCATCCATATTTTCCACATCCATTGGTAAGTACAAAGCGGTGACAAAGCTACCCACCACCAACGAACCATGGATACCGAAGAACCATAGCACCATTTGGATCAGTACAATAAATAACAACGAACCTACACTAGAAGACAAGCTTTGCAGCGGCATTGCCAAGATTTGATAGATGAAATCTGAGAATGAGCCATAAGAAGTAAAACTGAATGCCCAGCTAATGACGATCGCGGCAAACCCAGAAATAATTGCTGGAATCAAACCGGCGAAGGTATCCGTCACAAATTGCGGCACGCCTGCTGGCATTTTGATGGCGATATTTTTTTCTAAAATAAAGCAGTACAAACGAGCAAAGACTAAGCCGCAGATCATAGCGGTAAACAAGCCTTGAGCGCCGAGTTTGCTCATGTCGAGGGTCGTTGTTTCCTCTAAGGTAACCATTGGCGTCATCATCAAAAAGGCAAACAGTGAAACGATGCCGGCAGGGACTGCCGACTGCTTAAATTCTGTCGCTAAACGGTGACCGACCAGAAAGGAAGCGTACACTGAGATAACCCCAACGGTCATACTGTAACCGACGGAAAAATAGCCGCCAATATTGATCGAATTGATAAAGTCTGTCCATCCTTGAATCGGCAAAACTGCTAACAATAAGGCGATCGAGCCAATAATGTTGATCGGCAGCGTCGCCATCAACCCGTTTGAAATTGCCTTTAAATACCGATTGTTGGAGATTTTATCTGCAAATACTAACACCTTATCCATATATTTATCCATTTTCTTTTCACTCCTTTATTTGGATGACAAACAATACATCTTCATGACAATTGTGGGGATGGAAAACAGTGATACCATCGGTAACTGTCAGTTTTGGTTTCAAGAAACGATTGGTATTCAAATCGATCAATGTGACGGTCGCTGTAGAAAGATCTCCTTGCAGGCGAACTGTTGTATTGCTTGGCAAGTAAAGCAACGCATCCTTCGATCCTGCGATGGCTGCCATACGAATCTGTTCATCTGCATCGATCAAGCGCTCTTGGCAAGGCACAAGCTCCTGAATATTTAATAATTCGAATAATTGCTTGATAAAGCCATAGTCATCTGCCCCAGGAAAAGATAAAGCTTCTGGCCAAATCATCGGACGATCAAACGCTTCCCCGATTTCTTCCGCAAAGGTCGCCGTCGGGGTTTGCCAACTCCAGATGCCGTGGGCACCGTACGTGATCCCAGCCGAGCCGCCGGCTAAGAGTGATTGCCATGCCGCTTTGCGGACATCCTTTTGACCAAATCGACCATATACATGACGGGCATAGCCCATTTGTTCATAACAAGGTTCTGAGTTGATGATCGGCAGCTGCGGTTCTCGTTGATAAAAACGCTCTGCCAAATAATAAGGCATATTCAAAAAGGCGCTGTTATGACCTGATTGGTATAAAAATAAGTCCAAATGTTCGACGATAGGTTCAGGGATTTCTTCAAAACGTCCCTTGATATGAATCGTTTTCAGAGTATTGGGCGAATGCTTTTCAAAGAAAGCAAAGGCTTCTAGATACGTATCGATGGTTGGCTGCGTTGGGAAATCCGTATCGCCACCAATAAAGTAGATCGGATGGAAGGCATCAAAAGTCGCAATCACTTTTTGATAGTAGGCCTGGCGGCAATCCTCCGGCAACACGTTGCGTTCTTTGTCCAACTGGCTAGCCCACGTGCCGGCGACATAGTTTGACCACAAGACGACCAATGCTAAAGTAAAGCCTTTCTCGTCGGCAATTTTACAAAGACGCTGAGCCCGTTCGAAATAGGCATCCTCCCAAACAGTAAAATCAAAGACGCCCGCATCAACAGGAAACGGCAAGCAGTCAAATTGACCACGGCTGCGATCCCATTGCGGTAACACATTGATTTGTAGGGTATTGAAGCCCTGCTCTTTGCGTTTGTCTAAGTAGGTGATCCAGTCATTTTCTTGAATACTAGTAAAGGCACTCCAGCAAGTATCGGCTAAATAAAAGAAATGCTGTCCGTCTCGCAATAAGGTGCGTTTGTTTTGGCTCACGGTGATTTTCACGGTGGTGCTCTCCTTTCATCGGCACAAGTTGTGCACTGGCGGTTTTTTAATCAATATAACTGCTGAGCCAGCCTTCGCACAGCTCAAACCATTTGGCGACATGGGTATTGAGGTGACTTGGCTTGCGTGCCGTTGTTCGATCCGCTAATGCCAGTCCGTGTTCGCCTTTTTCAAAAATATGCAGTTCAAATGGAATCTCGGCTTCTCTTAATTTGATCGCCAGCTTCAACGAGTGTGCCACATCGACTAAGACGTCTTCCGTCGTATGCCAGAGAAACATCGGAGGTGTCCACTGATCGACATGATGCAAAATGTTCATGGATTGAATGGCTTCTTCCGTCGGTTGTTTACTCCCAAAAAAGCGTTCGTTGGCAGTTAAAGGTGCTTCGATCAGACTAGCAGCAAAGCCTAGCTCATCGATTGGGAAGGCGTGCTCTTGATAAACCAATGGGTAGCCGGCGATCGCCAGATTCACTTTCAATAAGTCACTGCTAACGCCCAACGCTTCTGCCAGCTCAGCATCGTGCCAGCGCGTCGCTAACTGCAACGCTAGATGACCACCTGCTGAAAAACCGCAAACGATGATTTGTTCCTCATCCACCAACCATTCTTGGGCATGCGCACGAATGATTTTGACGGTTTGGGCGGCTTCCATCAAGGCATTATGGGGAACGTTTTTCACTTGGTCACCGGTGGTGTACCATAAAACAACACTATTTAGCCCGATACTATTGAATTTCAAGGCAATGACTTCCGCCTCTCGATCACTGGTAAATGCGTAGCCGCCGCCTGGACAGACGATCACTAGCGGTCGTTTCTTGCCGACATTGTACTCTTTGGATTGGTGCAATAAATAGGTATCCACGTAAGCTGTTTGATTCAATTGGATTCGTTGGGTCTCCATATAGTTCCTCCTTTATCCTTCACTAAAAGCAGCTGATTTCTCAATGAACCGTTTCCATTTTTCATATTTCAAACGGATCACGGCCTGTTCGGCTTGCGGAACGATCGTGGTTTGCTGAATAGCTGGTTCATTCATGGTTGGTTTGGCAACAAGCATTGTGCCGATGGCTGAAAATTCTTCGACTTCGCTGACGATGACGGGTTTATTGATCAAAGTCGCCAATAAGCTCATCAAGGCGCGGTTTTTCGAAACACCGCCATCGATCATTACCTGATTGATCAGTCGTTCAGCGACTTCTTCCATCACATCGATCACTGCTTTGATTTGAAAAATGATGCTTTCTAAAACGGCTTTCAACAGCTCATGAGTCGTCGTTGTGCGTTTCATGCCGACAAAGCTGGCAGTCATCGTATTATCCCAAAAAGGGGCACCCATTCCTTGCAATGCTGGGATAAAATAGATGTCTTCTTGACTGTCACTGGTCAGCACTTCTTGACAGATCTCAGCTACATCTGGCAGCGGAGCCACTTGCTCACTGAACCAGTTGATGGCGTCACCACAGGAACGGATGATGCCTTCTAGCGCAAACGCTGTTTCCTGGCTAGTTTGCCAGCCGACCGTCGTCAAAATGCGGCGATCTCGCAACGTCTGCTCCTGCTGCACTTGCATCATAATCGAACAACCGGTGCCCATCGTGATTTTTACATCCCCAAGGCTTTGACAACCTTCCCCAAATAATGCCGCTTGTGAATCGGCTAAGATCCCTTTGATAGGGATTCCGTGATAGCTACCGAAAACCGTATCAGCAGGTTTGATCGCTGGCAAGTCTGCTAGATGGATGCCAAAAAGTTTGACGAGCTCTGCATCCCAACAGCCCTCTTCAATATTGTAAAACAATGTCCGGCACGCGTTGCTGGCTTCTGTCGCAAATACTGTCCCTTGCGTTAAATTCCACAACAGCCAGCTGTCCATCGTACCGATCGCCAACTCGCCAGTTCCCGACTTTTCTTTGATGGCCGATAATTCTTGGGCCAACCATTTGACCTTGGTACCAGAAAAATACGGGTCTAAGCGCAAACCGGTCTTTTGATTGATCGTCCTTTCCCAGCCTTGTGCCGTCAATTCTTCACAAATCGCGGCGCTGCGGTTGCATTGCCACACGATCGCATTGTACAGGGGATTGCCAGTCAATCGGTCCCATGCAACGATCGTTTCTCGCTGATTGGTCAAGGACAAGGAAACGATTTGATCTGCAGTGATCGCTTGTTCTTGAAACACTTGTGCCAGCAATTCTTGGACATTTTGCCAAATCTCGAGGGGATCATGTTCGACCCACCCGACTTTTGGATAAATTTGGCGGTGTTTTTTATCGTAACGTTGCAGGATTTTCCCTTCTTGAAACAGTAAGAGCTTGGTACCGGATGTACTCTGATCTAAAACCAGCTGATAGGTCTTGTCCATCTTAAGCTCCTAGAAACGCAACCGCTGTTTTCGCTATGGAGGAACCGTCTAAGCCATAATGGGCAAACAGTTCTGACGAAGAACCAGTAATCAAGGCTTCATCCGGAAAAGCAATGATTTTTTGTCGAATGTCCGTTTCTTCTGTCAGTGTTTCCGCCACGGCAGCTCCTAAGCCGTTGCATTGGCTGTGTTCTTCCACAGTGATCACGGTGCCTGTTTCTTTCGCCACTCGTTTGACCGTTTCTGAATCAAAAGGCTTCAAGGAATGAACATTTAAAACGGTAGCAGTGATGCCTTGTTTTTCCAATAGCTCAGCAGCATCCAACGCTTGGCGCACGGTTTCGCCGGTGGCGATCAATGCGACATCTTGGCCGCTTCTCAGCTCAATGGCTTTGCCAATCTCAAAAGGATAATCTGCAGAATCATAACAATCTTCAACAGGATTGCGACCGAGACGGATATAGGCTGGTTGATTTGATGCCGCTAAGGCTTTAAACATTTGGATCGTTTCAAAGCGATCTGCTGGCAACAGCACTTGCAAATTAGGGATCGCTCGTGCCACTGCGATGTCTTGCAAGGAATGATGACTCATGCCTAATGCCCCATAACTGACACCGCCGCTGATACCTACGAGTTTGACATTTTTATTCGAATACGCGACATCGACTTTGATCTGCTCGATACTGCGCATGCTGAGAAAACAAGCTGGAGATGCAACGAAAGGGCGTTTGCCCATATGGGCTAAGCCAGCCGCAATACTGACGATGTTTTGCTCTGCGATCCCTACTTCCACCAATTGTGTCGGTAATTCCTTGGCAAAAGGTGCTAACGAAGCGGAACCACGAGAATCACTGGTCAACACCGTGATCGCAGGATTCTTTTTTCCTTCTTCAATCAATACGTCGCACATCGCTTGGCGATTGGCAATATTATTTTTTCCCATGAGTCAAAACCTCCATTTGCTGATCAAGTTCGGCAATAGCTTGTGCAAGCTCTTCTGCCGTTGGCACTTTATGATGCCATTGCGCTTGATTTTCGGCTGCAGAATAGCCTTTGCCTTTGATGGTTTTAGCAATGATCAGCTTCGGTTGATTGGGCTGATGCGGTTTTTCTAATGCAGCCACCAAGGCAGCCATATCATTGCCATCAACGATATGCACATCCCAACCAAAGGCACGCCATTTTTCATCTAGCGGCTCCACTGCCATCACATCTTCCGAGGCTCCAGTGATCTGCAAGCCGTTGCGATCAATGATGGCGGTCAAATTGTCCAGCTGGTAGTTGGCAGCCGCCATGGCTCCTTCCCATACCGAGCCTTCTGCTAATTCGCCATCTCCCAACAACGTATAGGTTTGATACGTGCGGTGATCCAGTTTGCCTGCCAAGGCGATCCCTACTGCGACAGGTAAGCCGTGGCCTAGCGAACCAGTATTCATCTCAACACCAGCTACTTTATTGTTTGGATGACCGATCAGTCGTGAACCAAATTGCGAAAAGGTGGCTAATTCTTCTTTCGGCAAAAAACCTTTGTCCGCTAAAACGGCCCATAGTACTTCTGCAGCATGTCCTTTACTTTGGATATACTGGTCACGATCTTGCTTTTGAGGATCTTTCGCATCGACATTCATTATCCGATAATACAAGGCCACTAAAATATCGGTACAAGAAAGATCCGAACCAGTATGACCCGTTTTTGCTTGATAGATCAGCTCTAACACGGATTTTCGAATCGTTAAAGCCTTCATCTCCAGCTCGTTTATTTCCATGATTGATCCCCTCTCAAGTATGCTTTGACGTCTTCTTCGATTGGATCATAAAAATCTGGCTGCACGCCGATGTATTTGCACGCTTCATACAAGATCGGCACCACATTTTTTCTAACCGCCGCAACGTGATGAATATAAGGGCCCTCAACGAGTTTGAATTCCAAGCGATTCAAATTCGCAAATTCCAGGTAGAGATAGGTCCCTTGATTGTATGGGCCATCGATCCCTTTACCAGTACCCATCAGTAGGGAGTACTCGCCGTTGTCCCCATCAAAGCGACACAGCGTATACTCGTCTTTGATTGCCCGAAAAGCGACTGATCCTGGATAGTCAAAAACAAAATGTCGTTGCGGCAAAATTGGTTTGGTCTCCGCGGTGGAATAAGCAAAAACTCCTAAGTGCTGCAGCAATTCGCCATTCTCGTTTTCTGGATGGCGGCAGTTGACATCCGCAAAGATCGCACGGTGTTCCCCCAACGAAGCGGCTTCGACCAACAGTTCCGAGATTGCCCCATGGACATCCGTCTCACAGACAAAAGGCAAGCCTTCTTCTTGTAGCAGCGACAAGGAGGCATACGGTAAAATACCGATTTCGTCTTGTAAGGCCGTCCAACACTGGATGACTCCTGCATTGCAGCCGTAGCTTTCACATAAGTTTTGCAAAGCCACTTTAAGGGCTGCCACCATCTCCAAATCTTTCGCCGAAATTTGGACTTCCGTATTGGTTTCGAAATAATCAATGACTGCTTGCAATTTATCTGGCTGCTGTTCTTTGACTTTCTTGATTTCTTGCACCACTTCTTGGATCGGTACTGGTGATAGCGAGATATTGAAACGCTCCAATAGTTCGCCTTCGTTGCAGATCACGGTCCAAAAATCAAAGGGGCGTGGGCCAACTTGCAAGATTCGTGTTTGTTTGAAGGTCTTGACGACATTGCAAACTTTGATAAAGTCTTGCAAGCCGCGGGCAAATTCTGGTGAATCAATATCAGAATTTTTGACATAGGTGAAAGGTACCTTGAAACGGCGCAAGACTTTCCCAATAGCGAAAAGACCGCATTGCGTATCCCGCAAACGTGAACCGTCGGCGGCTGGCGTCTCATCTTTAGGTCCCCACAGTAAGACGGGGACATCTAGTTTTTTGGCTAAACGAGCACAGGCATATTCCGTACCAAAGTTTTCATTGGCTAGAAAAAGACCGTCGATCTTCACTGCTTTGAATTTTTCGGCGATTTTTTCAACCCCTTCATCATCGTATAGTAAGCCGTCTTCGTTGATATCTAAAATATCTACATAATCAATGGCGAGTTCGTCCATTTTTTGTCGTGTCAGATTGGCGTACTCAATGGCTGCTTCTGCACTAAACAAATTTCTTCTAGTCGGGGCGAACCCGATGGTTACTTTATCCATAAAACCACCCTTTGCGTTTTAGTATATTTAGCTAAATTTTTATTTCTTCGACGATTCGTGCTACATTTTTGCTCAGAAATTCCTCATCCGTCAGTAAAACGATTTTTTTATCAGGAAAGGCTGCTGCGACTTTCGCTTGATTGAAGCGGGTTTGAGGAGCTAAAATCAAAAAATCATAGTCATTCCCCACCATAAATATTTCTGAAAAAGGCGCGGAATTGACTTGGTAATGCTGATCATCCGCTAGTTGTTCTTTGATCGCTTTGACGAGCAGTGCGCTGGAGAGCCCAGTGGCACAAAAGAGACCGATCTGTGTCATCTATTCACTTCCTCAAAATGTAATCCCTTACTTTTTACACCTTAAATATAGCACAAGCTAAATATTTTGCAATAGTTTTAGATAAATATTTTTGTTAAATAACTAAAAAAGGACAAAACGCTTGCTAAACGTTTTGTCCTTTTTCATATTTTTCTTCTTAATTGATGCTTTCGCGTTCGACGATCGTCGTGGCGACCAGCATTTTCAGATGGTTTTCATCTTCACTCGTGATTTTCTCGATCAAGCGTCGCACGGCTTGGCGACCAAGATACACTTTATCTACTTTGACGGTGGTCAGCGGTGGGTTGCAAAATTCCGCCAAAGGAATATCATCGAACCCAACGATGGTCAACGGATGATCGGGAAACACTTCGCGAATGGCTTTCATTGCACCGATGGCGATATTGTCATTGACCGCAAAAAAGGCGCTTGGTAACGGCCGCTGATCGGCACGCAAGGATTCCAAATAGACCTTCATGTCTTGATATGAACCCTCTAAGGTAGGTTCTACTAAGGCTTCCGTCTCTTCATAATGGATCAGATCATGCTCTTGGATCGCTTGAATAAACCCTTGCTTGCGTTCACGGAAGTTGTTGATTTGAAAGGTTGAATTGATGATGCCGATGTCACGGTGGCCTTTTTCGATCATCTTTTCAACGATCTCATAGGCACTGTCACGATTATTGATGGCGACAAAATCAAAGTCCTGCGAATTAAACACCGTATCTAAAATCACTAACGGTACTTCCAAATGGCGAAAGACTGCTAAATCTTGTTTTTCCAATTCCGTACCTAACAATAGCAAACCATCTGCTAATTCTGGACGGATCTTTTCAATCGGGTCTTCTTCTGGTGCCAGTGTGATATGGGAAATGACCAGTTCATAGCCTAACGCACTGCACTCCATTTCGATTCCTCGGATCAATTCAGAAAAGAAAGGCGTATCCCCTACGACATTTCCTTGTTTGTTCATTATGACAAATTTGATTTTTTGGCTTTCCGTTTTTTTAATTTCTCGCTGATCAAAGTACCCCATCTCACGAGCGATCTTCAAGATCGCTTGCCGTTTTTGTTCACTGATCCCCTTCCGATTGTTGATCGCATTAGAGACTGTTCCGCTGGAAACGCCAGCTTTTCGGGCAATATCAGAGATCACAACTTTCATTTGCTCACCGCTTTCTGCTTCTCATTCTGTTAAAAGTATAGCAAAAGAATTGTTTTTTTACTACCAAAAAAGCTAAAACAAACTAAAATTTTTAGTTTGTTTTAGCTTCTACTTTGATTAGTTACTTTGTTCCGCCAAAATGCAGAAGGACAATGGGTCGATGGTTATCCTTGACGCTGTTACGCCGCGAGAAGCGATCCCAGCTCCTTTGGGGTCAGCAACAATGTGCCAAGAAGCATTTTCTGTTGTCGTCGGTAAGTCAAAGGACCAGCTTTCTTCCGTGCTGTTGAGTAAAACGAACAAGGAACGCCATGGATGCTGTTTGTCACGATTGGGTACTTGATACGCCAAGCGATTTTCATCCTTTGTCTCATAAAAGACCATGCTTTCAGCCGTTTGGGTCGTGGCATCTCTCAATGGTGCATAGGACTGCCGCAATGCCCACAAGCCCCGATACAGCTCGCGCAACTCTTTGAAGGTTTTGGCACGTGCCCAATCCAGCTGATTGACTGCCAGTGGCGAACGGAAGGAATTTTCATCGCCTTCTTTGGTACGTCCAAATTCTTCCCCAGCTTGGGTCAGCACGGCTCCTTGGCTAGTAAACAAAATGGCTGCTGCTAGTTTGTTACGGGCTAAAAGCTCAGGATCAAACTCATAATTTCTTTCCTTCACTGAAGCCTGCATGGTTGCCACCAGCTTGTCCCATAAGGTCAAATTATCATGGACTGACGCATAGGCGATCACTTGGCGGGGCGATTTTGCCCAGCGCTCGGCGCCTTCTTGCCCAGCAACTTTCATATTTCCTTGAATCGCCGTTGCCAAATTTGCTGCATAAAAGGTTTGCTTGACTTGCGGTTGACCATTCATTCCTTGAATAAATGCGCCGTCTGTTTCTTCAAAGACATCGCCTTTGATACTGTCTCTTAAATCATTGCTAAAAACCGCAACGCCTTCTGACAGTGCCCAAACATTGCTTTTATTTGCTGGGATATTCGGCTGAATGATTTGATTGCTGCCGGCATCCCATGGCTCGCCGTATAAAATCACATGGCTGAAGCCGGCATCATCTAGGCGTTGACGCAATTGGTTCATGGTTTCCACATCGATCAGGCCCATCAAATCAAAGCGAAAGCCGTCGATTTTGTATTCTTGCGCCCAATATAAAACTGAATCAATGATAAATTTACGCATCATTTTCCGTTCAGAAGCCACTTCATTGCCGCAAGCAGAACCGTCCGCAAAATTCCCTGCATCATCTTGACGGTAGTAATAATCAGGCACCGTCAAATTAAACCATGATTCTTCTGTGATCGCAGTGTGATTAAAGACCACATCCATCACAACGCCGATGGCTTCTTCGTGCAGCGATTGGATCATTTGCTTGCATTCACGAATCCGTGTCTTGGGATCACTAGGATCAGAAGCGTATCGTCCTTCAGGGACATTGTAATTTTTCGGATCATAGCCCCAGTTGTAGGCAGACGAAGTTTCATCATTGTCAAAATCGAAGATCGGCAGCAGATGAACATAATTGATCCCCAGCTCTTTTAAATAAGCCATACCAGTTGGTTGACTTTCATCTCCCACCAGATGGGTCTTTTTTTCAGTGAAGGCTAAATATTTTCCGCGATTTTCTGGTGAAATCCCGCTGTTTTCGGCGCCGCTGAAATCTTCGACATGTAATTCCCAAATATAGGCATCTGTGATCGATTGCTGACCGACGCCGTGAGTCTCTTGCCAGCCTTCAGGATCTGTTTCCTTTAAATCAATGATGGCCCCACGGTTTCCGTTGATCCCTACTGCCTTGGCATAAAGATCCACCGCTTCGACTTTTTGACCGTCTCGTTGAAACTCAAAGGTATAAAACAGCTCCTTGACGTTTTCTTCCGTCGTGACTTGCCAACAGTTGTCTTCTTGAACCATTGGCAGCGTCAGCAGGCGATCGTCAGTCCCAGCGACACCGCTTTGATAAAGCAATACTGAAACGGCCTCTGCCTCTGGTGACCAGCATTTGAACGTGGTTTGCTGTCCTTGAAAAGTCACACCAAGATCATTCCCGTGATACGTATGTTCTTCTAAAAAACCGATCCTGCGATCGATCGCAATCTTTTTTTCTCCATACTGCGTGTTTTGTCCCATCAAAATTCCTCCATTCAACGTTTCTAACTATAAAAGCCAGTTACTTTTCTGCTATTTCTACCTTCTCATATTTCTTGAAAATTGCCAACAATAACTGACAACGTGCATACAAAAAACTGCTAAGACCAAAAAAGCAGGCAATGTACATGCTGAAAACCAGCGCATAGGGTGAAAGAAGCATGATGAAAATAGGGGCTGCAGTCAGAATATGAAGATAAAGTATTTTAAAAGGGTGCTTTGCGGCGACTTTGATGCTGTTCAAAAGGATCGTTTTGATTCCGCTATCGTAACGGGCGAGTAAGAAAAACGAAACTTGGAAAAACTGAAGCCACATGAACGTACAAATTACTAAGCCTACGGTAAAAAGATCAGGCGTCCCTTTTAGTTGGAAATAATACAACCAATCAGCAGTCAAAAGCCACAAAGAAAAAAGTAGACTAAGCCAGATGAGAGTGCTCTTTCGAAAGCTTTGACAAAAGGTCGACCAAAACTGCTGAACAACAGCCGGTGCTTTTCCTTCTATCAGGTCAGTCGCCACTTTTGAGCCCGCAGTGATGGCTGCGCCGATCGTAAAGATCGGCAAACTAAAAAACAAGAGTAGTACATTCAATAAGAGCAACTGGCTGAATTTCCAAGCGATTCGTGCGAAGAAGTTTTCTGAATGAAAAAAGTGTATCATGTGGGTTTACTCCTTTACTGATCCGACAACGATTCCTTGAACGAAATATTTTTGTAGAAGCGGATAAATAATCAATAACGGCACCACTGCCACCACGATCTTCGCTGCATTCAAGTTTCGATCAGAGACCGCTAGCAGACTTTGTAGCTGCTCGGAAGTCAAATTCCCAGCTTGTTGCATTGTTTCAGCAATGTTGACTGATAGTGTTTGGATATAGGTCATTAAAGGATAGTTTTCAGTCTTGGTCATATAGATCAGTCCACTGAAAAAATCATTCCAACTGCCGACAATACTGAATAGAGAAACTGTTGCCAAACAAGGCAATGACATTGGGATATAGATTCGTCCCAAAATCTGCAGTGGGTTGGCACCATCGATCCGAGCAGATTCTTCCAATGATTTGGGGATTCCCCGAAAGAAATTCATCACCAAGATCACACTGCCGATAGGGACTGCACTAGGTAAAATCAGGGACCAAATCGTATTCAATAACCCTAGATTGCGAACGACTAAATACGTTGGGATCATGCCGCCGCTGAAGAGCATAGCAAAAACCATCACGCCCATGAATAATTTTCTCGTTCGAAATACTTTTTTTGATTTAGACAGCGGGTAAGCCATCGTTACGATCATCAAGAGGTTCAACAGCAGCGAAACGATCACACGAATGATCGAGATCCCAAAAGAACGCCAAAACTGCTGATCGCTCATGATGCGCTCATAAGCCGCTAAGGTCAGATCCACTGGCCATAGCCCCACAGCATTTGCAGCGACCGCACTGCTGCTGCTTAAAGAAAGTGCCACGACATTCAACATCGGTACTAAACAAGAAAGAGCCAAAACAATGACGATCAAATAAATTACTGCATGCCGTATACTAAATTTTTCTTTCATCTCTTTTTTCCTTTCCTTAAAACATCACTCTGTCAGTCTTCTTCTCCGCAATTTTGTTGGAAGACCAAATCAAGAATAGACCGATCACCGATTTGACCAGACCAACGGCGGTTCCTAAGCTATAGTCTCTACCGATCAGACCGATTCGGTAGACATAGGTATCGATAATATCGCCGCTTTGATACACAACCGGAGAATACAGGTTATAAATTTGGTCGAAGCCGGCATTCAAGATATTAGGCAGCGACAAAATCGTCATCAGCAAAATAAAAGGCAGCATCCCCGGCAGGGTTACGTGCCAGACTTTTTTTGACCAAGAAGCACCATCCATCGTTGCTGCTTCATATAATCCCGGATCAATCGAGGTAATGGCAGCAAGGTACACGATTGAACTGTAACCGAAACTTTTCCAAACATCGGTCCCGATCAGCAAACGAGGAAACAGCTGATTACTACCCAAAAAGTTTAATGGTTCTACACCAAAGTTTTGTAAAATCTGATTCACCGTTCCATCAAGACTGAATAAATTGACCACTACTGAAGCCAATATGACCCATGAAAGAAAATGGGGCAAATATACGATGGTCTGAATGGAGCGTTTCATCCACTTTACACGTACTTCATTTAATAGAATCGCAAAAAGAATCGGTACGATCGTATTAAAGACAATTTTCCAGAAAGCGATGAAAATCGTGTTTTTAGTTACTAAGAAAATATCCGGTAAACTGAACAGGTAGCGAAAGTGCTCGAATCCCACGAATTCAGAACCAAATACACCTTTCGCTGGCACATAATCTTGAAATGCCATCAACAACCCAAACATAGGACCATAAGAAAAAATCAAAATAAAAATGATGCCTGGTAAAATCATCCCTAGAAAGAAAAGCTGATCTCGAGAAAACCACTTTTTCTTTTCTTTTTTGCTTTCTTTTTCAACAGAAAGTTCCATTTACTTACTCCTCCATAAATTTTTTGCCTCACCAGCCGCTTGATGAAAAAATTCGAACAAAGAAAAGGCACCTGCAGTCGGTTTTCCTGCATACAACCTTGCTTTTCTTTGTTCGAAAGACGAGTGTCAGAACCGCTGGAGTGGCCGCTTAATTATCTGCTCGCTGATCTACTACTTCTTGCATTTCTTCAAGTATGGCTGTCCCACCTTGGCTATTCCAGGTTTCAACATAGTTGTCGAAGTTTTCCAGGGGTTCTTCTCCAGTGATAAACTTAATGAAGGTCTCTTCCTCCAGTTTCCCTACTTGTGCGCCGTTTCGTTCATTGGCTTTGATCGAATCAAAACGCGGTGGTTTCACTTCATTCAAGCGTCCTTGCTCTCTGATACCGCCCATCACATTATTGACGGCTAAATAGCGGGAGGCATAGCGGGTCCAGTCCACCGGATCAGTTTCTTCAGGGCTATCCAGATATTGCTTGATTTTTTCGGCGTTTTCTTTGATGAAGAAGTTGGAGATATCCTCGATAGATGTTTCGCCAACCGCCGCCTTGGAAGCTTCTACTGCATCATCAATCTCACTATAGGCTTTTAAGAAAACAACATTCCATGGACGAACCGTCCCATCGACATCCACTTTCGCATAGTCATAAATTTCCGGAAACTCGGCTTCAATATTTTCCGAGTTGGCAACTTCACCATAAATCAGATTGATCATCTCCATGATTTTTTCCGGCTCAGAAAAACCTTTGCGCACCACGATGTATTGCCCAGTGCCACGGTTAGCCACGGCATTGACCCCTCCATCGCCGTTAGCATTTTCAAGGGCATAAGGAACAAATTCAGCATTTGGATCATTTTGTTTGGCTTGTACTAAGCCCCAGTCAGGCATGTGCCAAGGACCAAAAGCGATGCCCGTTTCTCCATTAACCATCATGGCATGGATATCGTCATACGTGCGGGTACCAAATTGCGGATCCATGAACCCTTCATCTTGCCAGTCCTTCAGTAGCGTTAGTGCTTCTTTCATTTTTGGCGTATTGGATCCATAAAACATCTGCCCATTCTCATCTTGGAGATACGATTTTGGGTAGGCTCCAAACGCATTCATGATGGCTGTTCCGGTATATGCCGTGCCGCCATGATTTGGCGAAGACAACCAGAAGGCCAATGGCAAACCAACTGCTTTGCCAGTATTGGCTAAATCATTTTCTTGAAAAGCAATCGCTGTTTCCTTCAACTCATCCAATGTAATTGAGCGGTTGCCATCTTTATCCAGTTCAATACCTAGCTCATCTAGCCAGTCCTGGCGCAACCAGACAAGATTGGGCCCGAAGTCATCGCTAGTAGATGGGATCGCCATCAAGCGATCATCAAACGTAGCTGCTTCTAACTGAATCCCATCAAACGAATCATAGATGTCTTTTAGAAAATCGTCGGCATGCTCCTCAAATACTTCGGTCAAGTCTTCCACTAAATCATTGTTAACTAATTCTTCCAATTCATCTCTTGATCCGACGATCATTGTATCCGGTAGTTCCCCTGAAGCGATCGCTAGCGATACTTGCCGATCGTAATCTTCCCCGTGGGCTTCAAAGGCACTCTCCAGTTCGATGCCCAAACGTTCTTGAATCAATCGAGTATACGCGTTGTTGCTGTAAGAGTCCCCCTCCGGCAGTTTTGAGTTCGGTGCGGTTTGGCGTCCGATCGTAATCACGGTATCCCCATTTTCATTGGTCTTTGCTTCTTCTGAACTGCATCCTGTCATAATAAGTGCTGAAGCCATGGCTGTTAAAATTGCTGTTCCCCGCCTGAATTTCATTGTTTTCCTCCTCAAACTTTTTTGATATCCTTATTATACGCAATCGCTTCCATAGAAAATATAGCACTTTTTTCAGATTTATAGCACGATTTCCAGAAAATAAAACGTTTACAAATTTGTTCTGTTGCTTTTTTTGTTTATCGCTTACTATAGAAAGAAGAAGCGACTGTGTAATTTTCTCTATACGAAAGGACGGCGAAAACCATGTACCGACTGCTGATTGCTGATGACAGCTACGATCAAAGAGAAGTGATCAAATACTTCTTGAGTCAGCATGAAAAAGAATGGCTGATCGAAGAAGCCAAAAATGGCCGCGAAGCCTGGCAACTTTTTCAGAAACAGCCCTTTGACTTGATAATTACCGACGTAAAGATGCCCTTTATGGATGGACATGCCCTCGTAGCGAGAATCAAAGAAGCAGCTCCTGAAATTCCTGTGATGTTTATCAGCGGCTTTGAAGATTTTCATTATGTAAAAAAAGCCATACAGTTACAAGCGGTTGACTACCTCTTAAAACCAATCGACCCTGATGATTTTTATGAACAAATAAATAAAATCATTCTTTTTATCGATCAACAAAAGCAGCGCTCTTACACAAAAACAATCGCACAAACCCATTATTTGAAAGAGATTTTGAGTAAACTTTTTTATGGCTATCCTTGGCATTCACTGCCGAAGGAAGAGCAATCGGTTGCACAAGATTTTTTTAAGACTCATCCCTCTTTTTTTCTCGTTACTTGGCCGCTGGATTCTTGGAATGCGCCGGATTTCGTCCCTTCACTGTCTGCTGCATTTCCTGAAATGTTCAGTTTGTTTTTAGCTCCAGCACAACTGCTCTTTTTTAACGAACCTTTGCCAAAAAGGGAAATCGAGGAGCGAAAAAACAACTTGACTACCTATTTTTCCGAGCAGTTTCAGCAAAAAATAACACTTTTTGACAGCGGACCAGTTCCCCATCATTCCGGGGTGTACGGCACCTATCATGACTTACTGAAGACCAGTCAGCGGTCTTTTTATCAGCAAAACAAAGGGAAAATCTGCCAGCTGCTTCCGGGAGATCACTACATCGTCAAGAAAGCTCTTTTTGAAAAAACCGTTTCGTATGTGAATCAATACGAAAGTAAAAAAGCACACGCGCTTGTGAAAACAGTTTTCGACTGCTTTGAAACAAATGGACGTGAGGAACCAACCAATACCAAATTTTATTTTGCGACCTTTTATCAAACCATCATCGATCAGTGCACGATCGCCTTTGATGCGGAGCATGGCGCTAATCAGATCGGAAAAATACTGGAAGCGTCAAGTCTACAATTAATTGCGGATATTTTTGATGCCCTCTTCCGTTATATCCATGATGCACTGCTTCAAATCAACGGGAGTCAGTCAAATGACTATGTGCGCCAAGTAAAATCCTATATATTCGCTCATTTTCACCAAGAGTTGAGCTTGGAGCGCTTAGCAAAGGAAGTCAATATCAATCCTAACTACCTAAGCGAATTATTCAGTACTTCTGAAGGCATGGGTATCACCAAATACATCAAGTCTTACCGTATCAAACAGGCTCAGAAGCGTTTAAAGAACTCGAACTGCAGCATTCGAACTATCTCCAAACAAGTTGGCTTTAATCATTATTCCTATTTTTGCAAAACGTTCCGAGAAATTGTCGGAATGACGCCGGATGCGTATAGAAAGAGAGGTCCCTCTTGTTAAGAAAAGTACACGATTGTTTTAAAAATTTTCGTTTTCAAAAAAAGATCGTCCTTATTTCAATTCTTTCAAGCATTGTTCCTCTGATCGTTTTGACCTTTGTCGGGGTATCTATCATCCGAGCCTTTATCCAACAGCAGGAAAAAAGTGCTTACTCCGATAATCTCAAAAGTATCAGCTATCAGTTAGAAAGCAAGATCCACACCTATCGGGACAGCCTGCTCTTTTTAGCCAACAATACCGCCTTGACGCAAGAGCTTTCTAGTCAACGCTTCTCAAACTTTGATCAATACAATCTCTTTCAAAATACGATCGTGCCTTTGTTTCACAGTGTTCGTTTTCCGCAAGCAGATATTAAAGGCATCACGCTATACACCACGATCGATCTTTATGATCATGGGCAATACGTCAAAAAAATCACGGCTGATACAGCACTGCCTTTTCTAAAAGAAAAACCTTCGACCGAGATTCGAACGTATTTTGACAAAGAACGGGAGGAACTTTCTTTTTATACCAACCTTTTTTTAAAAGGCCATACCGCAGATTCCTTAAACTACATCGTTTTAACCATCGATCGAGCAGCATTGTTCACGAATCTTGATGCAGTCACTGAGGAACCTTACGATTTGACGATCCAGTCAGAGACCGGGCAGACGCTTTACCGCATTGATTATTTGACGAAGCAGCAGCGTACTCAAAAACAGTGGTTGGTTGGAAGCGCAGTTATTGAAGAAGCCCCTGTACTGCTGGATAATCATTGGCAAATCGTTTTTGTTAAAACCGCACAGTCATTTTTCAGCAGTCTACTGTATCTAGTTGGTGCGGCACTCATTATCTTTGGTTTTGTATTAGTGATATTGGTTTTATCCAGCTGGTGGCTAGCAAAAACCGTGGTACAGCCGATCAATTCTTTGGCCCAGCAAATGGCTTCTTTATCAATGGATCAATTCAAAATCCAGCACACATATTCTTCAAAAGATGAAGTCGGACAGTTATACACCAATTTTCAAAAAATGCTAGATAAAATCGCTGAGCTGATCAATGAAGTATATGAAGCCGAATTGAAACAAAAAGAATACGAATTGCGGGCTCTGCAAGCCCAGATCAATCCGCATTTCTTTTATAATTCCTTAGCACTGATCAGCAATACTGCCACACTAAACGGCAATCACGAGATCCGTGAGATGGCTCAGCTGCTGTCTCGATTCTACCGTCTCAGCCTAAACCAAGGATCCAACCGGCTATCCGTCAGCAAAGAACTCGATCTGACGATCACCTATGCTAAAATTCAGCAAAAAATGCATCACCATTCCTTTGATTTAGTCCTCGAAATTGACTCAAATATCGATGAATATCCGATGATCAATCTACTCTTGCAGCCGTTTGTCGAAAATGCCGTCTTTCATGGGCTTGATCATATTGAAGATGACCGCAGAGGGGTATTGACGATCCGCTGCCTCAAAGAAGGACAGTGGCTACGGTTTGAGATTCAAGACAATGGTCCCGGGATTGATCCTGAACAGCTAAAACAACTGGAGGAACCTTCTGATCAACATTATGGTATCAACAATGTACGCCAACGGCTAGCATTGTACTATGGCACGCAAGCTTCCTTATCGATTCAATCAGTAAAAGGTGAAAACACCACAATTGTTCTACTCATACCGCAAGACTTACCTCCTCAAAAAAAACCGTCAGTGAAGAATGTTTAATCACTAACGGTTTTTTGGTGTCAAAATATTCAGATATTTATTTTAATGCTTGATTTCAAGTACCTATTCCTCTACAGCAAACGCACCAGCCTCTAACAATGCTTGCGGTCCCCGATCACGTGGCGCGCTTTCTGGTTCCTTTAGCATTCGTTCCCAATACTCAATGGTATCTTTCATAAAATCATTCTTGCTGTCACTACACCCTTCACGAATAAACAGCAATACCAACCCACTAAAAAAGATCAAGGCTTCTTCATGATATTTTCTCAGACCGCTTTTATGCGCACATTGAAAAACAGCTGATTCCGCAATTGCTTCTTGAAAATAAGCAAAAGAACGCTCTTTTATGTAAGGACCACAGCCAATATCATTTAAAAAAAGTGCGAAAAAGAGGTTGCGATTGCGGCTGGCAAATACGTAATAGTCCTGCCAAAAGCTGTATAAGGAATCGAGTGTCTCTTCTGACTCTTTTTTTGTTTCGTGAATGTCGCGAAATACATCATCAACCATCGCCTGTTTATAATTTTGCATGTTTGAAAAATTTAAATAGATCGGTTGGGTCGATGTTCGTGCATATTTAGCAATGTCGCGGACAGTGATTGGTCGATAAAGATATTCCACCAGATATTTTTTTAAGCAATTGATCAAATATTTTTTCGTAATCGTTGCTTTTCTCATAATACCCCTTCCTTTCTTGACGTCACCAATTCTTGCTGATGATCGTCTCATTCACTTTGACTACTTGCAGCTTTTAGAAGCACAACCAACGCCCATTTTCTTACTGAAAGTAATCTTTATACTTCTACTTTAACAAAAAAGAGCACGTTAACCTATACTTTCCGCCGATTTTCTTAATTTTATTTTTTATTTTTGACCATTTTATTAAAGAAACTCTTGTTGTCTTATGATGCTCAGACTTAAGGCTGATTTTGACTGGTGCTGCTTGTGGAATGATACTATGTAATGTATAGTATGAGTATGAACAGGAGGAGAGCCTTTGGATGCCCAATTAAAAAAAGGATTATTGGAAATTTGTGTTTTGGCTTATTTGCAGCATGGTGACTCTTATGGCTATGAATTAGTCAAAAACATATCTCCTTTACTGCCAATCTCAGAATCAACGCTCTATCCTATCTTGAAGCGCTTAGAAGCCAGCCGAGCGGTTGAGACTTATAATAAAAGCCATCAAGGACGGACCCGAAAATATTACCGCTTGACCAAAATCGCAAAACAGCGGATCGACGATTTTTTAACCAACGACTGGCCCCAATTGACATTGATCCAGCGATTTATTAAAGGAGGAACATTAGATGAACAGAGTTGATTTTATCAAGGCATTGGCTGCAGAATTATCTGAAAAAGTCAGACCTAGCGAGATTCATCAGCTGATCAACTATTATGACGAGATGATCGAAGATTTGATGGAAGAAGGATACACTGAAGAAGAAGCCGTGGCACGCCTTGGCTCCCCAAAAGAACTGATCCAAACAGTCACAGAAACAGAAGAGGTCGTGGTAGAGATTCCCCGCCGCTTTCATCCCTTTTTGCTCTTGATCTTAGTGCTAGGCTTTCCATTGTGGGGCAGCTTATTGTTAAGTGCCGCTTTGCTGATCCTAAGCTTTTTAATAATCATATGGTGTGTGCCTTTCACCACTGGCATGATTGGTGTCACTACGTTTATCGGTGGGATTGCTAGCGTTGTCTTAAGTCCCATGCTGATGGCGGATGGTTTCTATCTCTTTTTAAGTCAGTTAGGCGTGGGGATTTTCTTATTTGGTTTAGGGCTGCTTTGCCTGATCGCCACTTATAGTATGAGCCGACCTTTTTCACGTCTTACCCACTCCCTTGTCATTTGGCCGAAATCATTTGTTCAAAACTATCGAAAGAAGGCAGTCCTATGATCAAAATCAATAAGCGCTTTTTCGTTTTTCTCAGTCTGTTGTTTATTATTCTCGGACTGGTCATCACCTTTATCGGTTTTTCAATGTCAGGCTATTCACCTGATGCCTACCATATTGAGCATCGTCGCTGGTATCAACTCGTTGGTTTCTATACGGAATAACAGACGGAAAATAATTATAAGTTGATTTTTTTGGTCATAAAAACAAGCGATTTTCATCAATTTCATGTATCGGTGAAAAAATTGAACTTCTCTTTTTGACGGAACCATATTACTATATAAGTACATCCTGTATCCTATTTCATAGGGTAACCAGAAAAACCCATACCATCCTATGGGTTTTTTTGCTGTCTATAAAAGCAAAAAACGTACCGCAAGTCCAGGTATCGCCAAGCCAGCTGTTTTAGCTAACCTTGGCAGAACCTGTCTGCAGTACGTTTTTTCTAATGATCGATTATTCCCCTAGTACTGGCTGTTCTTGCACAGTGCCAATAGGAAACAAGGCGCGAAACACCCGGCGAACGATTGGACCTGCAATGAACAATTGCAACGGCAATGCGACGATCACATTTTTCCCAATGTTGCTTAGCCAATTGACGAACACCGAGTGATCAGGGTTTGGGTGCATCAACGCACCAAAGAGTGACATACAGATCACCATGCCGGCGATCATCAATGAAGAAATCAAACCGATTTTTTTCCAAGTAGCTGATTGATGGTCCAAAAATCGAAACGCCAAACCTTTTGCCGGACCAGAAACAATGAACCAATCCAAAATAAAGGCGACACAAAGGGCTAATGGCAATTCATTCCACGCCAATTGGAATGCCAATGCCGAAACACCGACTTGAAACATGAGGTTATAAACACTCATAAAATACACCATGAAAATACACATAAGTGTCGTATAGATCAAACTTTCTTTTTTATTGATGGGCATGTAACAACTTCCTTTCTCTTTTTCGTACTCAACTATTCTAGCAGAAGAAAATTTTTCGTGTAAGTAAAAGATTGAAAACTTTCAAAAAAGTTTTTTGCTATTTTTTTATCCACTTCTCTTGACACTTTCTTATGAAGTCAGTAGAATAGCGATAGATTAAATCGTACAGATAACAAGCGGGTTCGCTTGTCGAGAGAGAGGCGGTTTCTATGAGAATAGAAACGGTCTCTTTTTTTGCGAATTTTTAGAGGTGAGAATATGGAAAACAACAAAAAACTCGTGGGGGCGATCCTCGCAACCGGATTGATGTCATTTGCAGGTGTGCTGATTGAAACAGCCATGAATGTAACGTTTCCGACATTGATCGATCAATTTACGCTTTCAACATCCGATGTTCAATGGGTGACGACCATCTACTTACTGGTCATCTCCATCATTGTCCCAATATCGACCTACCTTTTGAAACGCTTCTCATTGAGAACCTTGTTTCTAGCTGCCAACGCCTTTTTCCTTGTTGGCTTGGTGATCGACTTTTTATCGCCGACGTTTGCCATTTTGCTGATTGGCCGCTTTTTCCAAGGTGCCAGCACAGGGATCGCACTGCCTTTGATGTTCCACATCATTTTGACTTACTCCCCCTTTGAAAAACGGGGAGCGGCAATCGGCTTAGGGAATTTGACCACTTCCATCGCTCCAGCGATCGGACCGACATATGGGGGCTTATTGACCGCCCATTGGTCTTGGAATGCGATCTTTCTTTTCTTGATCCCAGTCTTGCTGATCTCCCTAGTACTCGGCCTTTACTCGATCCCTAAAACGGCTGGGGCAAAAGACACTTCCCTGGATTTACTGAGTGTATTAGGAATCGTCTTGATGTTCAGCGGCTTCTTATTGTTCTTGAATCAAGTAGGCACCTTAGCGAGTCTACTGCCGCTGCTTTTCGGTTTCATTGGTGCTGGCTTGTTTTATCAACGTTCAAAAGGCCCGAACCCTTTGATTCGTTTGGCTGTTTTGAAAAACCGCAGCTTCAGTTTGTTTCTGTTTGGCTTTCTTGTTTGTCAGTTCCTTTTACTGGGCATTTCCTTTGTCTTGCCGAACTTTGTCCAACTCGTCTTGGGAAAAGATGCCTTTACTGCAGGATTAGTTATGCTTCCTGGGGCGGCGATCGGTGCGATTCTTGCGCCGATCTCTGGTCGGTTGCTGGATAAAGTTGGACCAAAAAAACCGATCCTGTCTGGTTTGACGTTGATTGCCATCGGTTGGCTTGCCTTAGCCCTCGTTTTGCGTTCGCCGTTCATTTGGAGCCTAGTTGCCGGACATGTCTTTTACATGATCGGGATCGGCTTAGCCTACAGCAATATGATGACCACTGGCTTAAACAAGCTGACTCCTGCGTTGTACGCGGACGGTAATGCGATCTTTAATACGCTACAGCAATTTTCTGGTGCAGTGGCGACGGCTGTGGTGGCGACCATTATCAATTTGGCACAAAATGCGGCGACTGATTACACCCAAGGGACGGTCATCGGCTCTCAAATCGCCTTATTCTTTTTATGGGCCTTGGTCTTACTGACTTTCCTATTAACGATCAACTACTTCCGCAAAAGCACCAACAAAAAAGCCGTCAGCTAACTGCGGCTTTACCCATTGAAAACCAAGAAAAAAGCCGCTCTCCCTTGAGGGCGGCCATAAAAAAATCCGCTTCCGATTCCCCTTCTTAGTCAAAGGGCGCTCTCGGAAACGGATTATTTTTTTAGTTTAATTCAGCGGAACCAACCGCTGTTTTGGCTGTCACTGTGCCTGTAGTCGTCAATGAAAGCTGACGCACTTTTTCGGCATTCGTGATGACTGTCAAAACATCTGTCTGTTTGCCAGCTGCGGTCACTGCATCTAGATCCATCACTGCAATCTTCGTTTCTGGTGTGACCGTGTCACCTTCAGAAACAAGGACCTCAAATGGCGCACCTTTTAATTCCACAGTATCTAAGCCCATATGAACAAGAACTTCCGCGCCACCAGGCGTTAAAATCCCAATTGCATGCTTCGTTTCAAAAATGCTAGAGATCGTACCTGCAACAGGAGCATAAATCGTTCCATTCGTTGGCTGAACAGCAAAGCCGTCACCCATCATTTTTTGAGAAAAGACAGGATCAGAAACTTCAGTGATGGCAACTACTTTCCCATCAGCTGGAGCATAAAGGGTTTCTTCTGAAACTTGTGCTGCTTCTGGGGCTGCAGTTGTCGGTGCAGCCGTCGTTGGTGCAACAGCCGCTGCTGCAGCTGTATCAGCAGCCAATTGCGGTTCTAATTTATTTAAGAAGGTAACTTTTCTAAAGATGATGGTGCAAACAAACGTGATCGCAATCGTCACCGCCATCGAGATGAAGACCATTGGATAGTTTTCAATTTTAAATGATAAGAAGCCAGGTAGTCCCCCTACACCAATACCTAATGCACGGGTATTCGTTGCAGTGATCAGCATACCACCGAAGGCAGAACCTACCATTGCTGCGACAAATGGGTAAACATATTTCAAATTGATCCCGAACATCGCTGGTTCAGTAACCCCCATGTAAGCAGAAATCGTTGCTGGAACAGAGACTTGTTCTTCTTTTTTATTGCCACGGTGAAGGAACCAAATCGCCAATACTGCCGTACCTTGCGCAATATTTGACAGCATGATCATTGGCCAAAGGTTGGTTGTCCCAAAATCCGCTACTAATTGAGAGTCGATCGCTAGCGTTGTATGATGCAATCCGGTAATAACCAAAGGCGCATACAAGCCACCGAAAATGAAACCAAATAACCAGTTTAATGGTGAGGTCAAGCCAGCATTTACGACCCAAGAAATGCCTGATCCGATTTGCCAACCGATTGGACCTAACACCATGTGGGCTGCTAAAATAGTTGGCAGCAATGAGAACAATGGAACGAAGATCATTGAAACCGCTTCTGGAATCCATTTCCGGAAGAATCTTTCAAGATAAACCAATAAGAAACCTGCCAGCATTGCTGGGATCACTTGTGCTTGATACCCAATTTTATCAATAGTGAAGAACCCGAAGTCCCACGTATAATTTTGAGCAATTTCTGCAGCAGAAGTTGAACTTACTGAATAAGCATTTAATAATTGCGGTGAAACCAATGTAATCCCTAAAACAATCCCTAATATTTGCGTGGTTCCCATCTTACGTGTAATACTCCAAGTAATCCCTACTGGTAGAAAGTGAAAGATCGCTTCACAGGGCAGCCATAAAAAGCCGTTGACACCGTTCCAAAAAGTAGAAGCTTGTGTAATGGTTTGTCCACCTAGGGCTTCTAGCGGTACACCTTCTAAGAAATTTCTCAGCCCTAGCATCAAACCACCGACAATAATCGCTGGTAATAACGGGGTAAAGATCTCAGCTAACGTAGCGATCGCTCGTTGCACGATATTTTGATTGTTTTTTGCAATCGCTTTACTTTGTTCTTTAGAAACACCTTCTATTCCTGATACATCGGTAAAATCATTGTAA
Source organism: Enterococcus sp. DIV1083b (assembly GCF_051713705.1). Lineage (NCBI taxonomy): Bacteria > Bacillati > Bacillota > Bacilli > Lactobacillales > Enterococcaceae > Enterococcus > Enterococcus sp. DIV1083b. The sequence continues at coordinate 47,077 of NZ_JBIOQJ010000001.1, read as the reverse complement.
AACGTTGAGACATCATTGCCGATAATGACTTGGAATTGTCCCGCATTGGTAAACATTCCTTTGACACTTGGAATTTCTTCAATTGCCTTTTCGTTTGCTTTTGACTGATCGTTCAAAACAAAACGCATCCGTGTCGCGCAATGTGTTACTGCGGCGATATTTTCTTTGCCGCCAACATATTCCAGCAGCTTCTCAGCATCATCACGATACTTTCCCATAATTAATAAACCCCTTTCATATCCACTTGTATATATATGTTTTGATTACGCACTAATCATAACTTGATAATTTTGATATTGCAAGCGTTTCAAACCAATTTTTTTCACTTTTTCTATAAACAATACAAGCAAATAGCAAAGGCACCATATAAAAACCTTGATAAATAAACGTTTTTTAAAATGTTTCATTAATATAAAATAATATTGCCAACAACTTTATTTACTGTTTATTTGACAAAAAAGAATAAAAAAACAGGATAGATAAATTGAAATAGCTTACAATTTACGTTATAATCATTTTGCATGTATAGACAAGTTTAAAGGAGGATAACTACTGTGAATACGATTATATTGTCTAAGGAACAATGGCTGTTAACGGATCAAACGGGTACGACCTATCCGTTTTCTGGGACTGACAGTGAACGCGTTGCCGCACTGACCGCGCAGCTGCAGCAAATGGAAGGTGGCGGGATCGTCTCTGAATCGCTGGTGTTTACGAATGAAGAAGGGACTTTTTCATTGGACCAATGGTTGACAGAAAAATTGAATCGTCCCTTTGTTTGCACTACGAAAGAACAGTATGAAGAAAAAAGTACTGAAATTCCTTGGCGCCTCGAATACTATGGCTACACCCCTGGTAAAGATGAATACTCGGTGGAGTCACTTTTAACCGTCGGTAACGGCTATTTAGGGCTGCGAGGCACAACGCCTGAGATGACCATTTGTGAAGCGAACTATCCAGGACTGTATTTAGCAAGTCTTTACAATACGGTGGAATCGGATGTTTCTGGTCATACCATCAGCAATGAAGACTTCGTCAATGCACCGAATCTGCAAAAAATGTACGTAAAGATCGATGATGAAGTGATCGATATCGCCAACAATCAGCTCCTTTCATTTAAACGGACATTGGATCTGAAGACCGGCTTGTTCCAATCAGTGGCAGAAATTGAAACCAAAAAACAAAAGCGTCTGCGAATCGAAACGAAGAAAATCGCCAATATGCAAGACGTTCACCAATACAGCTTGGTCTATCAGTTTACCCCGCTGAACTTTTCTGGCATCGTTACCTTCGTCAGTGAAGCCGACGGATCGGTCTATAACTATAACGTCGCTCGTTACCGTAGTTTAACCAACCAGCATTTGACCGTGAAAGAGGCAGCAGCTGAACAAAACAAAGCGCATTTAGTGGTCACCACTAACCAATCACAGATTACCGTTGTCCAATCCTCTGAACTGTTTTCACAGGACCTGCCATTGGCTGAGCTGCAAGCTGAAACAAACGACCAGGTCGTCCGTCAGCAAGTAACCCTTGAGGTGACGGAAGGACAAACTTATCGGGTCGAAAAATCAGTCACTGTTGCCGCTTATCGCCAAGAAGAGCCGCAACCGGCATTTACGTTTTCTTCCTTAGCATTACCTGATTTTGCGACGATGTATACCGCCTCAAAACAAGCCTGGGCTGAATTATGGGCAAAAGCGGCCATCGAAGTCACTGGTGACTTGATGTCGCAAAAAATGCTGAATCTGCATACGTATCATCTGCTGGTCTCCGCAGCACCGAATGCTTATCAGGAGTCCTTAGATGCCAGTATCACTGCCCGTGGCCTACATGGTGAAGCCTATCGCGGTCATATTTTCTGGGATGAACTGTTTATCTTACCTTTTTACATTCTACATTTTCCTGACACCGCCAAAGAAATTCTGCTGTATCGCTACCGCCGCTTAGCTGCTGCCAAAAAAGATGCCCAAAAAGCTGGCTACCAAGGCGCCATGTTCCCATGGCAATCCGGATTGGATGGCAGTGAGCAATCCCAAGAACTGCATTTGAACCCTATCAGCGGCGAATGGAAAGAAGATCACAGTCGCTTGCAACGCCATGTCTCCTTAGCGATCGCTTATAACATTTGGCAATACTGGCACAACACGCAAGATCGAGTCTTCATGGAACAATATGGGTTAGAATTGATGTTAGAAGTCGCTCATTTCTGGCAAAGTGCTGCCACCTGGGATGATGCTGCTCAACGTTACTTTATCGATAAAGTCATGGGACCAGATGAATTTCATGAAAGCTACCCAAATAGTGAACAAGGCGGCTTGAAAAACAACGCCTATACCAATATGATGGTAGTATGGTTGTTTGAAGAGATCGAGAACCTTCAACAACAACTTTCAGCAGAGAGCTTCCAAGCGGTATTAGAGAAAACGGCTTTAACCCCTGCAGATATTGCTGCTATGGCAGATATTCGTACCAAGCTGGGCTTAGAGATCGATCCAGAAGGCATCATTGCACAATTTGAAGGGTACTTCCAGCTGGAAGATCTGGATTGGGCCCATTATAAAGAGAAATATGGCAACATTTATCGGATGGACCGCATCCTAAACGCTGAAGGCAAGAGTGCTGACAGCTACAAAGTCGCGAAACAAGCCGATAGTTTGATGATTTTCTACAATTTCTCAAAAGAGCAAGTCAATCAGATTTTGGCGGATCTTTCTTACCAACTACCAACAGACTATATTGAAAAAAATCTGCATTATTATTTAGCTCGCACCTCCCACGGCTCGACTTTGTCACGGATCGTTCATGCCCAGTTAGCGGCAATGGTGGATGATCAGGAATTGGCTTGGTCGTTATACCAAGAAGCCCTCTCTTCTGATTACCGTGATATCCAAGGCGGGACTACAGCAGAAGGCATTCACGCCGGTGTCATGGCCGCTACGTTGTTTATTCCGTTAACCACTTTTGCTGGGATCGATATTCGAGAAGAGCAGCTTCAAATCACACCAAACTTGCCAAAAGCCTGGGACAGCTTAGCCTTCCAGCTAGAAGTTCGCGGCACCCACTTTGCAATGAATGTTACACATGAAACATTGACGATTACTGCTGATCAGCCTGTCACGATCTTAGTGAATGGGCAACAAGTTTCTCTAGAAGCAAACAAAGAAGCAATGATTACTTACTAAAAGGAGTGTTACACATGAAAAAAGGATTTATTTTTGATTTAGACGGCGTTATCACGGATACGGCCAAATACCACTACATTGCATGGAAAGAATTAGCTGCGGAGATCGGGATCGAGATCGATTTGAAGTTCAACGAGCAGTTAAAAGGCATCAGCCGCATGGATTCTTTAGAGCGAATCTTAACACTAGGCAACAAAAATGATGCCTACACAGAAGTCGAAAAAGAAGCGTTAGCGACGAAGAAAAATACCCACTATGTACAATTATTACAAAGCTTGACTCCTGATGATCTATTGCCAGGGGTAAAGACGTTCCTTGATGAAGCCAAAGCAAAAAACATTCCTTGTGCGATCGCTTCGGCATCCAAAAATGCGCCGTTTATTTTGGACAAACTTGGGGTCATGCAAGACTTTGATACGATCGTTGATCCAGCAACCTTGAAAAAAGGCAAACCAGATCCAGAGATCTTTATCCAAGCAGCGCTGGCACTAGGCATTGAACCGTCAGAAGCAGTTGGCTTTGAAGATGCTCAAGCAGGGATCGACGGCATCAAAGCTGCTGGTATGTACGCGGTAGGCGTTTATTCAGGAGAAGAATTACACGGTGCAGATGTGATCGTTGAAAAATTGACGGACCTAAACATTGACGAACTTTTGGCGAAATAGTCGATTGCATTTCCAAATTGGCCTCGCTATAATAGCCAAAGAGGGGGCAATCCGATGAACAAGTTCAAAGAAATATTTTTAGATTTAGAACAAAAAATTCTAGCAAACGAATACCCTCCGCATTCTTTGCTGCCTAGCGAAAACCAATTGATCAAAACTTATGGTGTCTCCCGCGAGACTGTCCGTAAGGCATTGAATTTATTGCGGGATGCTGGTTATATCCAAAAGAAACAAGGGAAAGGCTCAATCGTCTTAGACTTGAATCGCTTTGATTTCCCGATTTCCGGCTTGACGAGTTTTCGTGAGCTGCAAGATACCCAACGCATTCCTAGTGAAACAAAGGTTGTCGAGATCCGTAAGATTGCCGTTTCGCCAAAGCTGCACGAGACCACTGGTTGGCCTGTCGCTTCTGAGGCATGGAAACTGATCCGTCAGCGGAGAATCGATGGAGAAGTGGTGATTTTGGATAAAGATTACCTTGATGCTTCTATCATCGAAGAGTTGCCAGAAAACCGAGCGAAAGTATCGATTTTTGATTACTTTGAAAATGATCTTGGCCTTGAGATCGCTTATGCACAAAAAGAAATCACTGTTGACCCCGTCAACAAAGAATTGCGGGATCTAATGGATCTGCGTCCTGAAGATCAGCATGTCGTTACGGTTCGCAGCCTCGTGTATCTAGAAGACACGCGCTGTTTTGAATACACCGAATCGATCCACCGACTGGATAAATTCCGCTTTGTGGACTTTGCCCGTCGACGCAAGATTTGATGGACGTATAGACGTGAAACACATCAAACAGACCTGGACTTCCCCGAGAAGTCTGGGTCTGTTTTTTTTTCAATAGCCCCCCACTCGATAATACTGGATCGATCCTCCCATTTTTCGCCTCTGTCGCTATCGAGCCATCCTTTTGCTTGCTCGTTTTTCTATTGCCCATGAATAAAAAAGGCACGATCATTTATGGGACTGATGAAATAGTGTTGAATTTGCACAACTCAGCCGTCCTTATTGACAATCAGCTACACAAAAAAACAGTATCCTCTGAGAGGATACTGCTTTTGCTTGCTATTTGGCGTAATCCGTTGCGCGAGTCTCGCGAATAACGGTTACCTTGATATGACCTGGGTAATCCAAATCGTCTTCGATCTTCTTGCGGATGTCGCGAACCAATCGTACAGCATCCAAATCAGAAATCTCTTCTGGTTTGACCATTACACGGACTTCACGTCCGGCTTGGACTGCAAAACTGGAATCGACCCCTTTGAAGCCGTTGGCGATATTTTCTAGGTTTTGCAAGCGGCGAATATAATTTTCCAATGATTCGCTGCGAGCACCTGGACGGGCTGCTGACAAGGCATCTGCGGCTGCAACTAAAACAGAGATAACCGATGTTGCTTCAACATCTCCATGGTGAGAAGCGATCGCATTGATCACCACACCATTTTCTTTGTATTTGGCAGCTAACTCAGCCCCGATCTCAACGTGAGAGCCTTCAATTTCATGGTCAAGGGCTTTCCCGATATCATGCAAGAGTCCAGCACGTTTGGCTAACTGAATATCTTCGCCTAATTCTGCGGCAAGAACACCGGTTAGTTTTGCGACTTCGATCGAGTGGTTCAAGACGTTTTGTCCGTAGCTGGTACGGAAACGCAAACGACCTAAAATCTTGATCAAGTCTGGATGAAGGGTGTGGGCGCCGACTTCAAAGGCTGCTTGTTCCCCATATTCACGAATATGCTCATCCATTTCTTTCCGAGATTTTTCGACCATTTCTTCAATTCGAGCTGGATGGATCCGGCCGTCTTGAATCAGTTTTTCAAGGGTCATACGAGCAATTTCACGGCGAATCGGATCAAATCCTGATAAGACGACTGCTTCTGGCGTGTCATCAATGATCAAATCGATCCCTGTCAATGTTTCAAGGGTGCGAATGTTCCGACCTTCTCTTCCGATGATTCGACCTTTCATCTCATCGTTTGGTAATGATACGACCGATACCGTGGTTTCAGACACTTGGTCTGCGGCACAACGTTGGATTGCTAGGGACAAGAGATTTTTTGCTTTTCGATCTGCTTCTTCCTTCGCACGCTGTTCAGATTCTTTGACCATGATCGTTAATTCATGGTTCAATTCCTCTTCCGTTGATTTCATGATCAACTCTTTTGCTTCATCTCTAGACAGCGCGGCGATGCGCTCTAATTCTTTCTGTTGTCCATCGATTAAGTTTTCTACTTCTTTTTCTCGCTCGTCAATTAATTGTTGTTTCTCACTAAGTCTGCCTTCTTTATCTTCAAGTGAGCGTTCTCGTTTTTCCAAAGAATCGTCCTTACGATCAAGTACTTGTTCTCTTTGGAGTAAACGATTTTCTTGTGATTTTAAATCAAGTTTGCTTTCTTTCAACTCACTTTCAATCTCTGACCGATACTTCTGATTTTCTTCCTTAGCTTCTAACAATGCTTCTTTTTTAAGAGTTTCTGCTTCTTTCTTAGCGCTTTCGATAATTCCAGCTGCAGAATTTTGGGCGCCGTTGATTTCTTTCTCATGACGAGATTTCGTCACATAAACTCCTAATCCAAGACCGACAATTAAACCGATGATAGCGAGGAGAATGTAAAGTAGTTCCAATGAATCCACCTCCATACTATCTTTTTTAATATTTTGTAATTTTGATTAACAAAGGATAACAAAATTATCAATTCGCTACTTCTTATGTGGAAATCCACATACGTTTATTCTAATGTTTGAACACAAGAGTGTCAACTTTAAATAATAAAGTAAACTTTCGCAACCCTTCCTTTTTACGGATGTTTTTTCAACAATAGATGAATCTAGCAAAAAGCCACAAAAAAGCCAAACAACCTCGTTGTTTGGCTTTTCAAGACTTATTCGTCTAATGGTAATTCTTCTTGCGCTTCCTCGAGGGTTACGGTCTCTCCTGTTCCAATCCCGTAAGCATCGCGGACGCGAGCAGAAACTTCTAGCATCATTTCTTGGTGTTCACGCATATAGTTTTTGGCGTTTTCACGACCTTGACCGATGCGATCCCCTTTATAGGCATACCACGCACCGCTTTTATCAACGATGTCTTGTTCCACGGCCATATCCAATAATTCACCTTCTTGTGAAATACCTAGACCATACATCATGTCGACTTCCGCTACTTTAAATGGTGGCGCTACTTTGTTTTTGACTACTTTGATCTTCGTGCGGTTCCCGATGATATCTGTACCGGATTTCAATTGCTCAGCACGACGTACTTCCAAACGGATGGTTGAATAGAATTTCAACGCACGTCCACCAGGTGTCGTTTCTGGATTCCCAAACATGATCCCAACTTTTTCCCGAATTTGGTTGATAAAGATCGCGATCGTTTTCGTTTTGTTGATGGAACCAGAAAGTTTCCGTAATGCTTGTGACATCAAACGAGCTTGCAAACCAACGTGGGTATCACCCATTTCACCATCGATCTCCGCTCGTGGGACTAAAGCTGCTACCGAGTCAATAACTACGATATCAACCGCACCACTTGAAACTAAGGCGTCAGCGATCTCTAATCCTTGTTCCCCTGTATCTGGTTGTGATAACAAAAGATCATCGATATTTACACCTAATTTTTGCGCATACTGCGGATCTAACGCATGTTCGGCATCGATAAATGCTGCTGTTCCGCCATTTTTTTGGACTTCCGCAATGGCATGTAAAGCAACTGTCGTTTTACCAGAACTTTCTGGGCCGTAAACTTCTACGATCCGTCCTCGTGGGTAACCACCTACACCTAATGCAACATCCAAGGCCAATGAACCACTTGGGATCGTTGAAATTTGTTGATCAACTTTTTCGCCAAGCTTCATGATGGCACCTTTACCATAGTTCTTTTCAATCTTCTTTAGTGCAGCATCTAAGGCTGCTTTACGATCATCTGCCAAACGGATAATCCTCCTTATATTCATCACTTTCGTGTGTCGTTCATAAGATAATAATAGTCCTTCTGAAGGGAAATTGCAAGAAAAAACGAACAAACATTCGCATTAATTTAATAATTCCTTACGTATTTGATTTAAGCCTGCCATGACAGCACTATGCCGAATATAGGCGCGGTCGCGGTTGAAGTGATACAGCTGGCTTGAGACGCCTTTGTCAGAAGCTAAGGCGATCCAAACAGTGCCTTTGGGCTGGCCTTCTAGTTCGTCTGGACCAGCAACACCGGTGAAGGCCACCGCATAATCGGTCTCTGCTTGTTTGCGGGCATAGACGGCCATTGCTTCCGCACACTCCTGACTAACAGTCCCATAGCTTTCTAAAAGCGCTGAATCGATGCCTAAGAGCTTGCTTTTTGTTCCAGCAGAATATGTCACGAACCCACCGGGAAACACCTCAGAGACGCCAGGAATCCCTCCTAAGGTCGCTTGAAACAAACCAGCGGTCAAACTTTCCGCTGCGGTGACGGTTTTCTTTTTCTCGATTAGTAGATCGACGACTGTTTCTGCCAGCGAATTTTGTTCCCCATATCCATAGAAATACGCACCGACCCGTGCTTGGACGGTTTCTTCTAATGCATCCAATTGTTTGATTCCTTGCGCCTCATCTGCGGTTTTGACCGTCAGACGCAATGTGACCTCATTGGGTTTGGCATAAGGGGCGATGGTGGGATTGACTTGGTTCTCGATCAAATCGGCCAATTCTGTGACCAACGCCGATTCCCCGATCCCGTAATAGCGCAAAACGCGAGAAAGCAAGACTTCTTCTTGGGGAAACTGCTCTAACAGAAGTGGTTTTGCGTGGGTAAGAAACATCGCCTGCAGTTCACTTGGCGGTCCTGGCAGCAGCAAATAACTGGTAGCGGCTGTCTGATAAAAAATCCCGATCGCTAGTCCATTGGGATTTGGCAAAGACACACCGTCTTTGAAGACTAAGGTCTGCCGCAAATTGTTTTCCGTCATCCTCCGTTGACTGTTTTCAAAGAAGGCTTTCAATTGGTGATAACCTGGTTCATCTCGCACTAATTCCTGTCCCACATGGCGGGCAGTGACTTGTTTCGTCAAGTCATCGTCGGTGGGCCCTAAGCCGCCGCACAGCACGATCAAGTCGCTGCGTTTGTCGGCGATCGTCAGCAATTCCTCTAAGCGATTGGGGTTGTCCCCGACAACACTATGATAAAAAACATCGATCCCTAGACTTGCCAGTTCTTCTGACAAGAAGGTCGCGTTCGTATTCACCACCTGTCCTAAAAGTAATTCGGTCCCGACTGCAATAATTTCTGCTTTCATTCGTTTACTCCTTCATTTATCAGATACGTAAAAGTCTTTCATATTGACAAAAAAAGTCCAGAAAACTTCTGAACTTTCGTGACTTGTATCCTTGTTTTTATCGCTTCTTTATCTAGATCTAGAACTTTTACATAGAATCTTTAAAAACATTCGTATTTTTTATGAAATAATCGACCCCGGAATAGATCGTGAAGATCAGGCATAGATACAACATGATTTGATCGACAGGTAAACCGATCATTGAAAAGGGAATGTTGTTCAAGAACAAGAAAATGATCGCAACCATTTGTGTCGCGGTTTTGATTTTCCCCGGCCACGCAGCAGCCATGACTTCGCCACTTTGTTCCACTAACAACAAGCGTAAACCTGTCACTGCCAACTCACGGCAAACGATGATCGAAACTACCCAGCCTGGGGCTTTGTCTAATTCGACCAGCATGATAAAAGCCGTCATGACGAGCATTTTATCTGCTAACGGGTCAGCAAACTTCCCGAAGTTGGTAACAAGGCCTCTGGAACGAGCGATCTTGCCATCTAGCCAGTCCGTAATGCTGGCTGCCGCAAAAAGGATCGCTGCAATAAGGTGCGTGTTTTCTAATTGTGTCGTACCAACGGTCATCGTGCCAAGATCGATCGGCAAAACCAAGACCAAAATAAAGATGGGGATCATAATGATCCGTAATACAGTTAATTGATTGGGTAAATTCACGAAATAGACTCCTCTCTGCCGACTATTGTACGAAATAACGGCAAATCATGCCACTACTTCTGCTTTTCAATGGTCGGATGCAACAGATAACTTTTTAGCTAATGATACCTCAATAAGGCGCATTTGTCAGATTTATGCCGCATCGTCTTGGTATTCAATCACGAGGCGGACTGTCTTTTGTAACAATTCAAATTGCGGGTCAGAAAAGTCCACTTCCTGACCATTGGCAGTGATGGAGATATTTTGGCTTGCGCCCAGGGTCAAGGTCGCATTCGTGGCGCCTTCTGGCAACGTCATCGATTGCGTTTCCCCCGCTTGAACAGTGTATTGGTACACATAAGCGTTGTCGACTTGTACACCGACCCAACAAGAAGCATCTAGCCCAGTAAATGCTAATTCAATAGGATTTTCCGCATCTTTCATCGTGATCGTGATCGACGATTGCGTCGAATCACTGGCAGTCATCGTCATTTTCGCTTCGCTGGATTCCGTCGTACTTGAGGACTCCGTCGCTTCACTCGAAGTACTGGTTTCTTCCGTACTTGACGTGGTGGAAGCGGTAGACGCTGAATTTTCTACCACAAGAGAAGAGCTTCCTTGGATCATCGGCGTTGTATTCCGGTCTTGCCAAGCCATGTAGCCCACGATACTCACGATCGTAATGGCCACCAGGCCTAATAGAATCATCGGCAAATAGCGGACGACAAATGAGCCGCTTTTTTCTTCTACGTGCTGTGCTTTTCGTGAGCCGCTGACGGTTTCAGGCTGCGGTCTTTTTGGTAAGGGGGCGTCTAACGTATCTTTGCCATCAAAAACGGCCACCAATTTGTCGCCGTCTTCTCCAACCGCTGCTGCATATTGGCGAATAAACGCACGGACATAAAAAGTGCCTGGCAATTGATCAAAACGCTCTGCTTCAATTGCTTCTAAATAGCGTTTTTGGATCTTTGTCATTTGTTGTAATTCAATCAATGAAATCTTTTTATCTAAACGGGCTTGCCGTAATTTTGCTCCAATCGTTGTTTCGTTGGCCACTCGATCATCTACTCCAGTCTTTTATTCATCTTTAAAAAAAGCCCTAAAATCGCTTCGCTGCTTGTCGTAAGGTCAGCAAAGCTGCTCTATCATTTTAAAACAGGGGTTCCCTGTATACGTCAATAAAAAAAACTCCGTCACGCCGATTGCCATCTGAGCGCGCCGTCTACTAAATATAACATTTTTTCCGTGATTTTTTGTAAAAAAACAAAAAAAGATTTTGCTTCAATAATTAAAGAATACCATAAAAGAAAAAGTCTGAGGATAGCCTAACCACAACTCGCAAACAAATTTTAATACTTTTCGCCAAATTGGCATCAAATTGCAAGAAAAAACCACCCTTTGACGCAAAAAGAAAACACTGAATGACTCAGGAGTTGGCCAGCCCTTGTTCTGTTGGGCGTTCCTCCTTGAATCAGTCAGTGTCGCTCAGATGAAAGCTGTTTGACAAAACCAGCCTTCGCTTAGGCTTTTTCCGTTGGATACATGTAAAAACGACTAAAGGCTTTGGGATCGATAAAGGAACGAGCCGCTTGCTGGACATCTTCCAAAGTGATCGATTGGATCACTTCTGGCAGATCAAAGAGCGTCGTTTCACCGAATAAACTTTGGGTAAACTGGTTTGCGATAAACTCCAGTGAGTTCAGTGATTGGAAATATTTCCCTAGCATTTTCTTCTTCAATAACGTCAAGTTTTCTTCATTGATCTCTGGATCTTGCGGGAAATTCATTACGATCGCTTCGATCTCTGCCAACATTTTTTCTGGCTCTTCAGAATCCCCCGAGAAGTCGGCAAAGTAAAAGCCGCGATCCAAGTTCACTTCAAACCCAAATGTGTCGTCGATGATGCCTTGATCATACAAACGCAAATAATTGGCGGAAGTATTGCCTAACACCAATTGGCAGAAAAGATTCAACGCATTTTTGAAGCGCAAGAGCTCTCTTCCTGATTTCGGCAGTTTGTTCAAGTCTCCTTTGATCCCTAATACGCCTTTGGCACGTGTTACTGGCATGGTAAGACTTGATTCTGCTTGAATATCGGCAAAGGTTTCTTCAGGAAACTGGCGAATGATCGCCTGCGTTTCTGGAAAGGTCTTGGCCGCTTGATTGGTCCGAATCCACGCCATCGTTTCTTCCGGATCGATATTGCCTACCACAAAAAGCGTCATGTTGCTTGGGTGATAGAAGGTATTGTAGCAAAGATACAAGTCTTCTGCGGTGATCTGCGCAATGCTTTCCACCGTACCAGCGATATCGATATGCAAGGGGTGCTTCGGATACAGATTTTTGATGATGCCGAAAAACTGCTGCCAGTTCGGATCGTCATCATACATTTGGATTTCTTGACCAATGATCCCTTTTTCTTTTTCGACGGTTTCTTCTGTGAAATACGGGGCTTGAACGAAATCGATCAACGTTTCAAGGTTCAGCTTGATTTGATCGGTTGCCGAAAAAAGGTAGCTGGTTTTCGTGAAACTGGTAAAGGCGTTAGCAGACGCCCCCTGCTGACCAAAGGTTTGAAAGACATCGCCGTCTTCTTTTTCAAACAGTTTGTGCTCTAGAAAATGGGCAATGCCATCTGGAACTTGATGCAATGCTTCGGGAGAAAACCCGAAATGATTGTCGACAGAGCCATAGTTCGTACTGAAAAGTCCGTAAGTTTTATGGAAATCGGCTTTTGGCAGCAAATAAACTTTCAAGCCGTTTGGCAATACTTCTTCATAAAGGGTCTCATTGATTTGCTGATAGACTTTTTTATTCATGGGTCGTCTCCTTATCCAGGAAGAATACAGCTTGCAAGGACACGTTTTGAGCCAATGCTTGGACATCTGCCACGGTCACTTGTGCCAATTTCTGCATAAATTCATCTTCCGTCATTTTCGTATTCGGTACCCACTGATTCAGATAGGCTGTTTCGATCAGTGCTTGTGGGTTATCCAATGAAAGCAAGTACTGGTTTTTCAACATCGCTTTTGTTTGTGCCAGTTCTTCCGCGGTGACTTCGCCACGCTGCAAGCTTTGCAGCTGCTGTTCGATCAATTTGAAGACCTTGTCGCGATTTTTGCCATCGATCCCTGTTTGGACCGACAAATACCCACGAAACGTATCGATACTGCTGGAAGCATAATACGCCAAACTTTCTTTCTCTCGGACATTCATAAACAGTTTTGAATGAGGGAATCCGCCAAACAACCCGTTGAAGACCATAAAGGCGATCCGCTCGGCTTGGTCATAATACACGCCAGTATGATAGCCTAGGTTCAATTTGGCTTGGATGATTGGTTCCCGCAAAATTTTCTCGCGAATGATGTTTTCCGCCGCTTGCTGATAAAAGACCGGCATTGCTTGGTCTGGCCGATCGGTAAAGGCCATGTTCTGGAAGAGCTCCGCGACTTCTGCTTCAACCACATCGCCGATCACAAAAAGATCGATTTGGTCATTGTCCATCATTGAGCGATAGGTTTGGTAAAGCTCTTTTGCGGTCACAGCTTCTAAGTCTTGGGGACGGCCAAAGCTCGGATACTTCTGATTCTGATCCTTTTCAAAATACAACTCTTGCAGTCCTAAAGAAGCCAATGCTTGCTTATCTTCTGCCACGCTGTTCATATAGGCGATCAAGTTGTGTTTTTCGATGGTGAAGTTCTTTTCTTCAAACTGTTCCTCGTGGGCATTCGGATGGAACAAAACTTCTGCTAAAAAAGCGGCTGCTTGCGGCAATACTGCTTCATCTGACACGTACTTCCCGTTGACAAAGGACATCGCTGCATTGATTTGATGCAGATTGCCCCGTTTGTTGACATTCATACCAAAGCTGGCACCGTAAAGCTCTGCCAGCTGACTGCTAAATGCGGTCTGTGTCGGATAAGCCAAACTAGTCGTTTCTAATAAACTGGTCAATAAGGTCCGTTTGGCGGTCATTTCAGCCTGCAATGGTGCAGTAAACCGAACGAAAAAACGAATCGTTTTATACTTTTTGGTCGGTAGCACCGTTAACCGAACACCTTTTTTTAATTCAATAGACATGTGACACCCCTTCTAGAAGCAAAATTATCTCTTCAATTATAGCATAGCTGACAAGCTTTCTCCTCGGCTCGCTGATCAAACCTGCTGCAGCGAGCGTTTTTTTTTATAAATCCCGCGTTTTTCGCTATACTGTCAGTAAGATTTAGAAGGGAGGATACAGGATGATTAAAGAATTTAAAGAATTTATTTTACGAGGAAACGTCATTGACTTGGCGATCGGGGTCGTGATCGGGAGTGCCTTCACCGCAATCGTCACTAGTTTAGTTGAAGGATTGCTGACACCATTGGTTTCATGGATCTTATCACTCTTCGGTAACGCCGATGCCTTTTCTGGCTTGGTCTTTGAACCCGCCAAAAATGTAGTCTTTGATTTTGGCCGCGTCATCACTGCCATTATTACGTTCTTGATAACCGCATTTGTCTTGTTCTTGATTGTCAAAGCAGTGAACAAATTACGCAATCTGAAACAACAACCTGAGGAAGACGAAGTACCAGAAATCACTGCAGAGGATTATTTAGAAGAGATTCGTGATCTTTTAAAAGCGCAAACGCCTACTGCCAACACCGTTGATCCACGTCCAACATCATTGGACGATACGATCAGATAAGAAACCGGCTCTTTGTCATTAAGGACAAAAGAAGCAATTCGGATTCATCCGATCCATCAATCATAGCGCTAAAAGAAGCAAGCACGGCGAACCTCTCTAGAGAGTCGCTGTGCTTGCTTCTTTTTTCATCCCGACATGCAGGATCCCGTCTTCATAAAAAGGCGGTGTAATGGTTTTAAAGCCATACTGGCCGTAGAATTTTTCTAGGTGGGCTTGTGCTTCGATCTCAATAGGCAAAGCCGGATAACACTGCTCAATGCGATGCAAAACTTCTTTGATCAGACGATGGCCTTCTTTTTGCCCCCGGTATGCCGGTGCCACAATGACCCGACCAAAATGCACCGTTTGTTCCTGCTGGAAAATACGGGCGTATGAAACGACCTGCCCGTCCTCATCAAGGGCCCATAAATGTTTGGCCTGTGCATCGATCACATCGATCTCCTGATACGCACACGCTTGTTCCACCACAAAAACTGCTGTGCGCAAACGGGCAAGTTGATAAAACTCCACCCCAGTCATTTCCCCTAACTCTTTTAGAAAAAACGCCATCCCATCACTCCTTATCTTGTTGAACCAAAAAAGAGTCAACAAAGTGTCAACTCTTCTTGTTTCAAACAGCTTCCGATAAAAATTCAATCTCAACAGTTCTGGTTAAAATATCTGAATAACTATAAGAAACCCGCTCGAATGAATTCTCGTTTGGATCCAAATCTACAACAAAAACTGAAGGATAAGTTTCTGTCAAAACGCCGCGACGTTCAGTTTGACGCTTACGTCCAGTCTGAGCAACTAGCATAATCTCACTACCGATACGGCATTCTAAATCTTTCTTGATTGTAGCTAAAGTTGTTGGCATCGCATTCACCTCGAGCATCATTATACCACGAAATGCAGAAAATTTCAAGTTTACCATAAAATAATTCTACTTTCAATAAGATTTTTGTTAAACGTCTTTGATAAGCGCTATCAATTTTGTCCTACCGCGACTGAAAGCGCTTTTTATTTTTTCGTAAGACAGCTTTTCTTGAGCCGCAATCTGATCAAGTTCTAATCCTTTTAAATAATTCATTATAACCATTCTTTCTAAAGACGATAAACTTTTCGGATACGCTACCAACGATTCATTAACAAACAAATAGGTCTCTGCAGTTTCCGCACAGCGATTATGATCGGTCAAAAACCGATTGCCTTCCTGTGAAAGCTTTTCTTCCAGCGAGCAGGCATCGACTTGGGCTTTGCGTTTTTGGGCATGCTGCGCCCGCAACAAGCTGCAGATACGGTTTTCAAAGGATCGCTTAAACAAGATACCCAGCGTCGTTCCTTTGTCCTGATCGTAAGTCTTTAGACACTTATTAAAAACGATCCGGCCTTCTTGCAGCCAATCATCTAAGTCATAATCCCGCAGATAATATTTTTTATGCAAAATCTCAACGATCGGTCGATATTTTCTGAACAACTCTTCAAATCTATCAGAAGGGTGTGATACTTGTCCTTCTTCCCTGCGCATCGATATCACTCCTTTTGTTTTTGCTTCATTTGCTACAAAAGGAGCGTATCATAAATGGCTGGGACATCTTCTAATTTACCAGACCAACTTTGTCCCTAACTAAGGTCCCGCAATTTCTTTTCAAGTTCGGCTAATTGCTCCGGTGACCAGGGGGAATTGCGCCGGAAATTTTCAAACCGCAAGTCGGTTTGATGCTCGTGGATGTCTTTTTCCGTTTTTTCCACGCTTTTGTACAATTCCCGTGCCGAAGTCCGCAAGGCACCTTGAGAGAAGATCACCCACTGTTCGGCTAAATCGCTGGTAGCGACGGTGACTTGCGTCAACCGATTGTTTAATTCACCTGCGATTCGTTCGATGTAGCTGTCGGCGGTCTCTCCTTCTTCGGTAAAAATAACTTCCAGCTGATATTTGGTGTAACTTTGTGTCACACCAGGCACCAGTTGGGCATCAAAAACAACGATGATTTTCAACCCTTCATATTTTGCATAATTTGACAGCCGGTTCAGTAAGGCTTCTCGGGCATCTTCTAAACGGTCCTGATTTTTCAAAAGAACCAGCTCCGGCCAAGCGCCAATCATATTGTAGCCATCCACGATCAGCAAAGGGGTTTTCATTGGGACGCCCCATTTCGGCTAGTAAAGGCCTGATACATTAACAAGCCCGCCGCCACACTGGCATTCAAGCTCTGCACGTGCCCGGTCATTGGGATCGTCAGCATTTGGTCCACTTCTTTTTTCAAGCCTTCTCCCATGCCGCGACCTTCGTTACCGATGATCAAACCGACCGCCCCTTGAGCATTCCATGTGCGGTAATCACTGCCGCTCATATCAGTACCAAAGATCCAAAAACCAGCTTTTTTCAGCTGCTGGACTGCTTGGGTCAAATTAGTCACGCGGGCCACAGGAATATGTTCCACTGCGCCAGTCGATGTTTTCACCACGATCGGCGTGATCCCCACCGCACGGTGTTTCGGAATGATGATCCCGTCTACGCCGCTGGCATCAGCGGTTCGCATGATGGAGCCGAAATTATGGGGATCTTCTAGATTATCTAAAATCAGATACAGCGGCTGTTCTTTCGTTTGGGCCAACAATTCATCCAAGGTCAAATACTGGTAAGGGGTGATTGCCAAGATCATGCCTTGATGGACCCCTTGGTCACTCATCGTATCCAGCTTTTGTTTTGGCACCCATTTGACCGGAACTGCCTGTTCCCGTGCCATTTCTTTCAGACGATCGATCTTTTCTCCCCTTGCCTCTTCAGAAAGAAACAGCTTGTTGCCTCGCCCTTCTTTCAAGGCTTCAGCAACCGCATGATAGCCAAAGACAAAATTATCTTCGATGGCTTCTCCCTCGGCTTCTTTGCGGCGATCCGGTCTATTTTCTTTTCTGGCTTCTGATTGGCCAGCTGTTTTTTTATTTGGACGCTTTCTTTGCGGTTTTTCTCGCATCTTCTTCTCCTACTTTCTTTATACACCAGTCTACCAGCTCGTCTAAGCGTTCTTTTTGCTGCGTGAGGTGCAAATACCCGATCAGCGATTCAAAGCCAGTAGCGATGCGATACGTCGTGACATCGGCATTTTTGGCACCCGTATGACTTTTACTATTACGGCCGCGGCGATAAAAATCATGTTCTTCTTCGGTCAGGATCTCTTCATCCAACATCTTTTGGATCAACGCCGCTTGGGCTTTGGCAGATACATAGTGGGTCGCCATATGGTGCAGTTGGTTTGGTCGGGTTTGGCCTTGGGCGACTAAATAATCGCGAATATAGACTTCATAGACCGCATCCCCCACATAGGCCAATGCCAAACCATTCAATTGTTTATAATCTCTCATACTTCTCGTCTCCATCGGGTTCCTTGCGGGGTATCTTCTAAGATGATCCCTTGTTCTTTCAACTCATCACGGATTTGGTCGCTGCGGGCAAAATCTTTGGCTTTGCGAGCGGCGATTCGTTCATTGATCAGCTGTTCGATTTCTTCATCCAGCAATTCTTCTGATACAAAATAAATCCCGAAAATCGTCAGCCATTCGCTGAACTTGGCTAATCCAACGGTTAATAAAGCCAAGTCTGTTTCTGGGTCTTCGCTAGCTAAGTTCAGCCACTTCGCCAATTCATAGACCACTGTGATCCCATTAGCCGCGTTGAAATCATCGTCCATTTCTTTGATGAAACGTTCTTCAAATTCTTCCAGAACCGGTGCATTGACTTCCTCATCGCTGGCTTGATAGTGACTGCTATTCAAGCGGAATTTGGCATTTTCATAGGTCGTACGCAATTTTTGCAGATTGGTTTGTGCTTCATGCAAGGTAGTCTCGCTGTATTTGATTGGTCGGCGGTACTGAGTCGTTGCCAAAAAGAAACGCAGCACCTGTGGATCAACTTTTTTGACCATCTCATGCACCGTGACGAAGTTGCCCAGCGACTTACTCATTTTTTCTTCGTCTTCACCGATCGTCACATAGCCATTATGCATCCAATAGTTGGCAAAGGTCTTGCCGGTTTTTGCCTCGCTTTGGGCGATCTCATTTTCATGATGAGGGAAGGTCAAGTCTTGTCCGCCTCCATGAATATCGATGGTCTCGCCTAGGTGTTTGGTCGCCATCACCGAGCATTCGATATGCCAGCCGGGACGGCCGGCTCCCCAAGGAGATTCCCAAGCGATCTCATCGCCTTTTGCCGCTTTCCACAAAGCAAAATCCAACGGATCTTCCTTGATTTTTTGTTCTTCACCGGTTCGCTGGCTTGCGCCGACTTCCAGCTCGTCGATGGATTGGTCGCTTAATTGCCCATAGTGAGCAAATTTACGGGTACGGTAATAAACATCGCCATTGACTGGATAGGCATAGCCTTTTTCTACAAGAGCAGCAATAAAGGCAATGATGTCTTCAATATGATCCATCACACGAGGATTCATCGTAGCAGGTTTGACATTCAGCGCTGCAGTATCTTCATTGAAGGCGTTGATAAAACGCTCTGCCACTTCTGGGGCCGTCGTACCTAATTCTTTTGCTGCACGAATGATTTTATCATCGACATCAGTAAAATTCATCAAATAGTCCACTGTATAGCCGCGGTATTCGAAATAACGACGTACGGTATCAAATGAAACAGTACTGCGGCCATTCCCGATATGGATATAGTTATAGACGGTGGGTCCGCAAACATACATTTTTACTTTCTTTTCTTCCAATGGCTGAAACACTTCTTTTTCTCGTGTCAGCGTATTATAGATTTTAATCATCGTGGGTAACCTTCTTTCCTTTGATTCGAACGATCTTTGCCGGGATGCCGACAGCAGTTGCTTCTGCGGGGATATCCTTCAAAACCACTGCATTGGCGCCGATCTTTGCATATTCACCGATCGTGACAGGACCTAAGATCTGCGCATGGGCTGAGAGAAACGCACCGGTTTTAACCGTGGGATGACGCTTGCCCCGCTCTTTGCCGGTTCCCCCCAGGGTGACTCCGTGAAACAAGACGACATCATCTTCAATGATCGCCGTTTCCCCAATCACGACCCCCATCCCATGATCGATAAAGACCCCTTGGCCGATCTGGGCACCAGGATGAATCTCGATCCCGGTCAAGAAACGCCAAAACTGGGCCGTCAGTTTTGCCAAAAAATACCAGCGATGCTGAAACAAAAAGTGCGCCCAACGATGCCAAAATAAGGCATGGAATCCCGGATACGTGATGATGATCTCCAACGTTGATCGCACCGACGGATCGTGTTTTTTTGTTGCCGCAATTGCTTTTTTGAACCAAGTCATCTTCTCACCTGCTTTATCCAAACTTCTTGATACGAAAAAAGCGTCTTTCAAATAAGTTTCCTTATTCAAAAGACGCTTTTTTGCGTGGTCCCACTTTTGTTCGCAGTTCGGCACTGCCTTCAAGCGGGTAACGTCCGCTGCTTCGTCTTTGACTTGCGCCAAAGCCACTCCTAGGTGCATTTCCTAGCCTTTTTTGACCACTCTCACCTTCCGTGGCCTCTCTGAAAAAAATCGGCTAGTACTTCGTCTATTCGCTGTGTTTATAACACGTTATTCAAATGATCAAGGGCTTTTTCTTTCCCTAATAATTCAACGGTATCCGGTAGTTCTGGTCCATGGGTTTGGCCTGAGACTGCCACTCGGATCGGCATGAATAAATTCTTGCCTTTGATGCCTGTTTCTTTTTGGATCTCCTTGATAGCTGCTTTGACTGCTGCAGCTTCAACGACTGGCATCGCCTGTAATTTTTCTTTAAAGGCTGTCAAAACCGTCGGTACGGTTTCTCCTGCTAAGACTTCTTTGGCTGCATCATCTAATTCAGGGTGTTCTTCGAAGAACAATTCCGAAAGGTCGACGATTTGTGCCGCAAAACTCATTTGCGGTTGATACAAGGAAACGATTTTTTTCAACCAAGCAGCTTTTTCTTCGGTCAATGTTTCTTCGATGCGACCGGCTTTTGCCAAGTAAGGGACGCACATTGCCGTCAATTCATCCAGATCCATTTGTTTCATGTACTGGTTATTGACCCATTCCAACTTCTTGGCATCGAAGGCAGCTGGTGATTTGCTCAACCGTTCAGGATCAAAGATTTTGATCAATTCTTCTTGAGAGAAGATTTCTTCTTCCCCTACTGGTGACCAGCCTAAAAGTGCAATGAAGTTGAACATAGCATCTGGCAGATAACCCAACTCACGGTATTGCTCGATGAATTGGAGAATCGATTCGTCCCGTTTGCTTAATTTTTTCCCGGTTTCGCTATTGATGATCAACGTCATATGCCCGAATTCTGGTGCTTGCCAGCCAAATGCTTCATAGATCATCAACTGTTTTGGTGTGTTGGCGATGTGGTCATCTCCACGCAGCACATGGGTGATTTTCATATGATGGTCATCGACTGCTACTGCAAAGTTGTAAGTCGGCATACCGTCACGTTTTTGGATGACAAAATCGCCACCGACATTATCTGATTCAAAAACGATCTCGCCTTTGACCATGTCGTGGAATTTGTATTCAGTATTGCGAGAGACACGGAAACGAATCACTGGTTTCAAGCCTTGTGCTTCTTTTTCGGCTTGCTCTTCTGGTGTTAAGTTGGCACATTTCCCTGCATAATGGGGCATTTCGCCACGAGCTCTTTGGCCTTCACGTTCGGCTTCCAGTTCTTCTTCCGTACAATAACACTTATACGCACGATTGCTTGCAAGCAATTGATCGATCAGTGGTTGGTAGATATCGCCGCGTTCTGATTGACGATACGGACCGTATTCTCCTGGATTTTCAGGTGATTCGTCCCAATCCATTCCTAACCATTGCAAGTTTTCAAGCTGGCTTTTTTCACCATCTTCAATGTTTCTTTTTTGATCGGTGTCTTCGATTCGGATAATAAATTCACCGTCATTGTGACGAGCAAACAAATAATTGAATAAAGCCGTCCGAGCATTCCCGATGTGTAAATGTCCTGTTGGACTTGGCGCGTAACGTACACGTACTTTTGTCATTGTTTTCCTCTTCCTTCATCTGATTTCCAAGCCAGCCAAGCTGCTTGGGGCTTATTGTTCAGTTTAGTGGGAAAGACCCGCGTAAAAAACAGAACCCTCAAGTTGAATTGTACAATCAATAACCCAATTAGTAAAGGCAGCTGGCATATTTTACGCCAGCTGCCTAGGATTATTTCTCTGATTTCGATCCTTCTTTGTTGTCGATGCCGCGACCAGAATGGGCTGGTTTGGCAAAAATCATCCGCCCAGCTGCCGTTTGCAAGGCGCTGGTGACGATCACTTCGATGTGTTCATTCATGTAATGCTGGCCATCTTCCACCACGACCATCGTCCCGTCATCTAGATAAGCGACCCCTTGCTGCCGCTCCGTGCCAGCTTTCACTACTAAGACGTGCATGCTTTCTCCTGGAATCACCACTGGTTTGACCGCATTGGCCAACGCATTGATATTCAAGACCGGCACATTTTGAAATTCAGAAACTTTGTTTAAGTTGTAGTCATTAGTCACAACGACACCATCCAGCAATTTCGCTAACTTGATCAGCTTGCTGTCGACTTCGGAAATGTCTTCAAAATCGCCTTCGTACATCTCAACTGCGATGCCTTCTTCTTTTTGCAAAGCATTCAAAATATCCAAGCCGCGACGGCCCCGGACCCGTTTCAAACTATCGCCAGAATCTGCGATGTATTGCAATTCATACAAAACGAAATTCGGGATCAGCAGGACGCCTTCCAAAAAGCCGGTTTTGGCAATATCATAGATCCGGCCATCAATGATCACGCTGGTATCCAAAATTTTGTATTTGTGGAAATGGTCCGCGATTTTTCTTTCTAGCATCTGCTGTTCATCTTGCTCTTGAGGCTCTGCCTTTTTGTTTTTCGGGGCAAAGACTTTTTTCCATTCATCGATCCGTGTCGTCCCGATCTGAAAACCGAGATACCCTAACAGGACCATCACTAAGATTGGGGCGATCCCGTTGATAAAAGGAATATCCCAATTGTAAAAAGGAATCGACACGATCACACCGATCATCAGACCGATGATCGAACCAATTGCGCCAAACAAGAGATAGGTTAAGCTCAATTCACTTAGTTTTTCTTCAATTTTGCGAATACCGGCTGCAATATATTTCGCTAATAGTAAAGATAATAAAAAGAAAATAAGGGCTCCAAGCAAACTATTAGTGATGTTATTATTCAGCCATTCATTTTGGGTTTGCCCAATGGCTTGCCATGCGATGGGCATCAGTGAGATCCCTAGACTTGCTCCGGCAAGTACCATTAGTGCGGTAATGACTCGTTTCTGCATACATGTTCCTCCATACTCCAGTAGGTTTCTTTTGTTCAAAAATCCGTGCTGCCAAACTGACTCCTTCCACCAGTCAGCGGCTGTCGGTTGGTTCAATGAATGAACCAGCAGCGTCAGGGCAAGAGTAAGGGAGATTGCCCCTTGCTCTTGCAGTGACTCCACTTTAACGGAAGACTTTCCGTAAGGTTTCGGCTAAGGTAGACACGCCTTCGACTTCGATGCCTTTTGGCGGCTGCCAACCAGTCAGATTGTTTTTAGGCAAATAAACTTTTGTAAAGCCCAGTTTCTGCACCTCTTTGACCCGTTGTTCGATCGCATTGACTCGGCGAATCTCACCCGTCAAGCCAATTTCACCGATAAAACACTCCGTCGGGCTGGTGCCTTTTTCTTTATAGCTGGAGGCGATACTAACAGCGATCGCTAGATCGATCGCGGGTTCATTTAATTTGACCCCGCCGGCTGCTTTTAAGTAGGCATCTTGATTTTGCAGCAGCAAACCTGCCCGTTTTTCTAAAACCGCCATGATCAGCGAGACCCGGTTGAAGTCTAGCCCCGTCGTCGTGCGTTTGGCATTGCCGAACATCGTTGGCGTGACCAGTGCTTGGATCTCCACCAAGATTGGCCGACTGCCTTCCATTGCCACTACGATCGCCGATCCGGTTGCGCCTTCTAAGCGTTCTTCCAAAAAGACTTGTGACGGATTGGCGACTTCTTTCAACCCGCCTTCTTCCATTTCAAAAATCCCGATCTCATTGGTGGACCCAAAGCGGTTTTTGACGGCCCGCAAAATCCGAAAGCTGTGGTGCTTTTCGCCTTCGAAATACAAGACGGTATCCACCATATGCTCCAGCATCCGCGGTCCTGCGATCGAGCCTTCCTTCGTCACGTGGCCAACGATAAAGATGGCGATGCCATTGGTTTTGGCGATTTTCAGCAATTCTGCGGTCGTTTCTCGCACTTGGCTGACACTGCCTGCCACGCTGGTGATATCCGGTTGGGTCATGGTTTGGATCGAATCGATGATCACATAATCTGGGCGGATGTTTTCGATCGCTTTACTGATCTCTGACATGTCCGTTTCCCCATAGAGATAAAATTCTGTGTCGATGGCGCCTAAGCGCTGCGCCCGCATTTTGATCTGCTCGGCACTTTCTTCTCCTGACACATACAAGACCGTCCCGCCGATCGCTGCTAATTGCTGGGAAACTTGCAAGAGCAGCGTCGATTTTCCGATCCCTGGATCCCCACCGATCAAAATCAAGGAGCCTGGGACCACGCCGCCGCCTAAGACGCGATTCAACTCAGCGAGTTTCGTTTGGACCCGCGGTTCTTTTTTCGGTACGACATCGGCGATTTTCGTCGGCTGCATCTTTTGCCCCGTCAATGTCGTACGTACTCGACGATCGGCGGTTTCTTGGATCACTTCTTCCACCATTGAATTCCAACTGCCGCAATTGGGGCATTTCCCTAAATATTTAGGGGAACTATACCCGCAATTTTGACAGACAAATTGACTTTTTGCTTTTTTTGCCATTGATCTCCTCCACTACTTCTATCAAACAGACCCCCAGGCAGGATTTACTGATTCGAGGAGCCAAAGCCGCCGGTTCGGCTGGCAGTGGTTGTATCTTGATCAGCTTTTAAGAACGGCAAGAAAATTCCTTGGCCGATCCGTTCGCCTTTTTTAATGACGACATCTGTGGGGCCGAAATTGGTAAACTGAAACATGATATGCCCTTCATTATCTGGATTGTCATAGTAATCGCTGTCGATGACGCCGACACCATTCGTCAAGACTAAGAAACGTTTCAAAGGATTGCTGGAACGATTTGTCAGCTGCAAATACTCGTCTTCCCCCATATAGGCTTTGATCCCCGTGGGAATCAAGGTTGGCTTCAACTGTTTTGCGGTCTCTTTCGCAAAAAGCGCTTTGACCCCGTCGATCACGCCCGCTTTCCAAATGCTTGGCACCACGATTTCTTCCGCTGCTTCAAAGTCGTAACCAGCCGCATGATGGGTGGCACGTTGAGGCAAGGTGATGCTTTTTTCTTTATATGCTGTAATAATTTCAAATCCTCGTAATTTCATGGGTTCCTCCAATAATAAAACATATAGCTATTTTAGCATAGGAAGAACTATTTTCTTCATGGAAAACACAATTATCGAAAAGTCTTTACAATTTCTTCGTTTAAAAATAGACCAAAAAGAAAAAAGGACATGACGAAACGCCCGTTTGCGAGTACAATAGAAAAAATATCAAAAAATAGGCGGTGGCATATGCGCGCAGATCTTTCAAACAAAAACCGAATCGTTGTAAAAATCGGCACCAGCTCGTTGATTTATCCCAATGGTGCCATCAATCTAGCTGGCATCGATGAATTAGCCTTTGTCTTAGCAGCTTTGCAAAACCAAGGCAAAGAAATCATCTTAGTTTCTTCTGGTGCGATCGGTGTTGGCATGAACAAGTTGAATTTGAAAGAACGACCCGTGGAGATCCCGCTGCAGCAAGCCGTGGCAGCCGTTGGCCAATCAGAACTGATGACGATCTACAACCAGCGTTTTCAAAGCTATAGCCAGCAGACTGCACAGATCCTGCTGACCAGAGACATCATCGAATTTCCCCAAAGTCGTCAAAACGTTAGCAACACCTTAGAGCAATTACTTACGATGGGGATCATTCCGATTATTAATGAAAACGACACGGTGGCAGTGGATGAATTGGACCATCTCACCAAATTTGGCGACAATGACCAGCTGTCAGCGATCGTCGCTCAGTTGACGAAAGCCGAGCTTTTGATCATGCTTTCTGATATCGACGGCTTTTATTCCGCCAATCCGCTGAATGATCCTGATGCCGTCTTGTATTCCGAGATCAATGAAATCACCCCAGAACTTTTAGAACAAGCTACGGGAAAAGGCAGTCCTTATGGAACCGGCGGTATGACCAGTAAACTAAAAGCCGCCCAACGTATCTTAGACTTGAACAGTCACATGCTGCTGGCTAACGGCAAGCAGCCGAAAATTATTTTTGACTTGCTCGCAGGGGAACCTGTCGGCACCCACTTTTATCAACGAACGGAGGATGAGCAATGAGCAACTTGCAAACGATCGGTCAACAAGCTCAAGCAAGCGCCCAGACATTAAGCTTACTGAGTGCCAGCGAAAAAAACCACCTATTGGCAGCGATGG
The DNA here is from genome assembly GCF_051713705.1 of Enterococcus sp. DIV1083b. Classification (NCBI taxonomy): domain Bacteria; kingdom Bacillati; phylum Bacillota; class Bacilli; order Lactobacillales; family Enterococcaceae; genus Enterococcus; species Enterococcus sp. DIV1083b. Next base: position 21,085 of record NZ_JBIOQJ010000001.1, on the reverse strand, counting down.
CCGATGCTTTAGAAAAAGCTGCCGAGACGATTTTAGCTGCTAATCAACAAGATCTAGCCGCCGCAAAAGCCAAAGGAACCAGCCAAACGATGCTAGATCGACTGTTGCTGACAGAACAACGGATCACCGAGATGGCTAACGGCATCCGAGAAGTCGCCCAATTGCCCGACCCAATCGGTGCCGTGGATAAAATGTGGCGCAATGCTGACGATCTTTTGATTGGTCAACAACGAGTGCCTTTAGGGGTCATCGGCATCATCTACGAAGCCCGCCCTAATGTCACCACTGACGCAGCTAGTCTGTGTTTCAAATCAGGAAATGCCGTGATTTTGCGTGGTGGAAAGGAAGCCTTCCACTCCAATCAAGTCCTCGTGACTATTTTACAAGAGGCTTTAGCTGCCAATGGATACTCCCGCCATGCGATCCAGTTTATCGAAGACACGAGCCACGAAACAGCGGCTGAGCTGATGCGGCTGACAGATTACTTGGATGTTTTGATCCCTCGGGGAGGCGCCGGCTTGATTCGTCGTGTCAAAGAGACCGCCACGGTGCCAGTGATCGAAACCGGCACCGGCAACAATCATATCTACATCGACCAAGCAGCCCAGCTGCCGATGGCACTGGCGATCGTCACGAATGCAAAGACTCAACGCCCTTCTGTCTGCAATGCCATCGAAACGATCCTCGTCCATGAAGCAGTGGCAGCGGAGTTTTTGCCAATGGTAGAACAGCAATTTGCCGATCAAGTCGAATTGCGAGGAGATCAAAAAGCGTTGGCGGTTTTAAACAATGCACAGCTTGCCACTGAAGACGACTGGGCAACCGAGTTTTTAGACTATATCTTAGCGATCAAAGTGGTGGCTTCGCTAGAAGAAGCCATTGCTCACATCAATCGCTACAATACGAAGCACTCCGAAGCGATCATCACCGATGATTATTTCGCTTCCCAACGCTTCTTGAAAGAAGTTGATGCGGCGGCGGTTTACGTCAATGCCTCGACCCGTTTCACGGATGGCTTTATGTTTGGCTTTGGTGCCGAGATCGGCATCTCGACGCAAAAACTCCATGCCCGTGGGCCAATGGGGTTAGAAGCACTGACTTCTACCAAATACATTATTTATGGCGAAGGCCAGATCCGTAAGTAACGATACGAAAAAAACAGCCACTTGCTGTCATGACTCCCAATAGTTAGACTAAAAAGCTAACTTTAAAAGGTCGGTACATGCGCAAGCGGCTTTTTTTCGTCCTCTTATGCTTGTGCAGCCCGCAGAACGAAGGAAAGCGGTTCGATGCCGAACAATTCTGTCAGCACTTGATTGGTTGTGGCAAAGACGTCAGCTTCGCAACTCTTTTTCGGACAAGAAATCGTCTGTCCTTTGCTGGAAAACGTATCCTGACGGCTGCCCTCTACGAAAATTACTTCTTGCGTTCCTTTTTGATAGATCAATCCTTCGTCTTCTTCTAATAATAAGCGCGTCTGCCACTGATTGATCTGGGCAATTGGCAGCACCAATGCAGCAGCATCCAAGTTTTCTAACGAAAAACTACGACCATCCGGCAGCTGCAGCGTGAAGGTATTGAGTTCATAAGGCAAACAGGCATTGCACCCTCCTTCTGTGATGACTTGGCTCGTGAGAATTTCTGCATTCATTCTTTTTGACTCCTTTCATGATTCATTCATGTTTAGTTTATCACAAACCTATGGCGCACGGCGGAGCAATTATTCCGTCTTAAGTTGGATGTGTTTCTTTTTCTTTCTTGCTATGCTAGGGATAAGAAAAAAAGTCTAGGAGGAGTCACAATGAATACAGAAAGTTTATTAGGAAGAATCGTTACTGTCGTGGCAGTTTTAATCGCAGCATCCCTTGTTTTATCCGTTGTATTAGGCATTATTGGTGGGTTGATCGGATTGGTCTTCCGTTTCGGGATTCCTTTGCTGCTAGCCGTTTTGATCGTTCGCTGGTTAACATCGATTCGCCAAAAGCCAAGAAAATATTATCGTTAATTACAAGTAAATCAAAAACACCTGACTTTTGGAAAGTCAGGTGTTTTTTTATCGATCAGCCTAATGCTACATCTAAAACCATCATTAAGATAAAGCCTAGCATGACGCCAAAGACCGCAAAATGGCGACGACTAGTCAAGGTTTGCTGCGCTTCTGGAATCAATTCTTCCACCACTACATAGATCATAGCACCCGCTGCAAAAGCCAACGCATACGGCAAGACAGCGGACATACTCGTTACTAGCAAAGCTCCGATCACACCGGCGATCGGTTCTACGATCCCTGACGCTTGCCCGTACATAAAGGCTTTGGTTCGGCTTAACCCTTCTTGGCGCAAGGGGATCGAAACGGCTGCGCCTTCTGGAAAATTTTGGATCCCGATCCCGATCGCTACCGAAAGCGCCGCTAAGATCGCTGCTCGCGGATCATCGGCACTAGCCGCCGCCCCAAACGCTACCCCTACCGCCAAGCCTTCTGGGATATTATGCAGCGTGATGGAAAAGACCAGCAAGATCGTTCGCTTCAAATGACTGGGCAAACCTTCTGTTTCATGATTCGGACCAAAATGCATATGCGGGAGCGTCTTATCTGCTGCATATAGAAACAAACCACCCAAACCAAACCCGATGCTGACCACAAGCCACGGAATGTCGCCATTTTCTTCGGCTCGTGCGATCGCAGGATCTAATAACGACCAGAAACTAGCAGCGATCATCACGCCAGAGGCAAACCCCAGCATCGTATTCAGGACATTTTTATTGATTTCTTTGAAGAAAAAGACTAGCGCTGCCCCAAGCGCCGTCATACCATACGTAAAGATTGTCCCCGCCAACGCTTGCTGCCATGGCGACAATCCAACCAACCAATCCACCATTCGTCTGCTCCTTTGTCTAACTATTCTACCAATACTCTAGCATAGGAAGCCGTCAGGTTCTACTAGGAAGGCAGCAGCAGCCAAAATTTTTCTTTCACCAGCCCTAAGCCTTTCCTGATGAAATCCTCGGCTTTACTTGAAAGTTTCAACATTCATCGCTATAATGCTAGGAGACTCCATGTCAATTTATATAAAGTGAGGAAAAGAATTGATTACAGTAAGTGATGTAAGTTTGCATTTTTCAGACCGCAAACTGTTTGATGATGTTAATATTAAGTTTACGCCTGGTAATTGTTATGGTTTGATTGGTGCAAATGGTGCTGGTAAATCAACTTTTTTAAAAATTTTATCTGGTGAGATCCAACCTTCAACCGGGAATGTGTCTTTAGGTCCTGATGAACGGATGGCTGTCTTGAAGCAGAACCACTATGATTACGAAGAGTTTCCAGTGATCGAAACGGTCATCATGGGCCATAAACGTCTCTACGAAGTGATGAAAGAAAAAGACGCGATCTACATGAAGGAAGACTTTTCTGATGAAGATGGGATTCGTGCCGCCGAACTAGAAGGCGAATTTGCGGAACTTGATGGCTGGGAAGCAGAGCCCGAAGCAGCTGTTCTTTTGCAAGGCTTGAACATTCCCGATGAATTGCATCATGTCTTGATGAAAGATCTAACTGCTGGTCAACGGGTGAAAGTCTTACTGGCACAAGCCCTTTTCGGTAAGCCAGATGTCTTGCTCCTAGATGAGCCTACCAACGGATTGGATATCCAATCTATCAACTGGTTAGAAGAGTTTCTGATCAACTTTGACAACACCGTCATCGTTGTTTCCCATGACCGCCACTTCTTAAATAAAGTTTGTACCCATATGGCCGATCTAGACTTCGGCAAAATCAAATTGTTTGTCGGCAACTATGATTTCTGGTTGGAATCAAGCCAATTAGCTGCGAAATTACAATCCCAATCAAATGCCAAAAAAGAAGAGCAGATCAAAGAACTGCAAGACTTTATCGCACGCTTTAGTGCCAATGCATCAAAATCCAAACAAGCAACATCTCGGAAAAAAATGTTGGATAAAATCACTCTTGATGATATTCAACCTTCGTCTCGCCGCTACCCGTTTGTCGGTTTTAAACCAGAACGTGAAATCGGGAATGACTTGCTGCAAGTCGACAATGTCAGTGTGACGATCGACGGCAAAAAGATTTTAGACAATATCTCTTTCACCTTGAACAAAGACGACAAAGTCGCTTTTGTTGCCAATAGCGATATCACCACCACAACGCTATTCAAAGTCATCATGGGGGAAATCACTCCTGATACAGGTAGTGTTCGTTGGGGCGTGACCACGCAGCATGCGTACTTGCCAAAAGATACGACCAGCGAATTTGATACGGATACCCCGATCGTTGATTGGTTGCGTCAATACGCAAGCAAAGAAGAAGACGACAATACCTTCTTGCGCAGCTTCCTAGGTCGCATGTTATTCTCTGGTGACGAAGTATTAAAACCCGTCAATGTTCTTTCCGGGGGCGAAAAAGTTCGCTGCATGTTGTCGAAAATGATGCTTTCAAAAGCCAACGTATTGGTATTGGATGATCCAACCAATCACTTGGACTTAGAATCGATCACCGCATTAAACGATGGCTTGATGGCCTTCACCGGCTCATTGTTGTTTGCTTCTCATGACCACCAATTTATTCAAACCCTTGCGAACCGTATCATTGCGGTCTCTAGCAAAGGCGTGGTGGATCGTGCCGAAACGACCTACGATGAATTCTTAGAAAACAAAGATGTCCAAAAACGCGTAGCAGAAATGAATCAATAAGCTACTTTTGAAAAAAAGAACGCTCCAGTTGCCCGCCACCAAGGCTGCAACTGGAGCGTTTCTTTTATTTTGCCTAGGTGCTTCGGGTATTTTTGGCAGGTTACGCTTGTTCTAAACGGGCTTTGCCGAATGAAAACAGCGCCAAGCAGCCATAGCCGGTATGACTGGAGATCGTTGGACCTAATGGATAATGATGAATAATAATGTCAGGAATTTTTTCGGTCAAACGTTTGATGACTTTCTCCGCCGCTTCGGCATCGCCAGCATTGGCAAAATAAACCGTATTGGTTTTTGATTCGTGAAGATTGGCAATGGTTTGATCCACGATTTTTTGGATCGCTTTGTTGCGTCCCCGCACTCGATCAACGCTGCGTAATTTTCCCGCAGTATCGACGGTAATGATTGGTTTCACGTTCAGCAATCCGCCGATCGCTGCCGCTGTTTTAGAGATTCTGCCGCCGCGTTCCAATTGTTTTAAATCGTCGACGGTGACCCATGAATCTAAACGCAGTTTGTTTTCTTCTACCCATTGGCTGACTTCTAGCAACGAACGTCCTTGGGCTTTTTGTTGGGCTGCTTCAGCCACTAAGAAGCCTTCGCCTAAACTCGCAGAGCGCGTATCGATCAAGGTGATCGCAACTTCTTTGTATTCTTCTTTTAGTAAGGCTACGGCTTGGACGGCACTTTGGAATGAGCCGCTCATTCCTGAAGAAAAACCTAAATAAAGGACCGGTGTGCCCGCTTCGACATATGGCCGAAAATACTCCATATAACGTCCGACATTGATTTGAGAAGTTGTCGGCTGCGCATGCTCTTTTAGTTTTCCTAAAAACCATTCCGTATCAAATTCTTTGCCCATATCATCGATATATTCTTTGCCGTCTAATTCGATCAGCATCGGAATATACGCAACATCTAGCTCCGCTAATCTTGCTGCTGGTAAATCACAGCAGGAATCTGTCATGATTTGAAACATGGTTTCACCCCTCTCGTTACCCCCTATTATAGCAAAAAAAGAACAAGACAGAAGAAATTCTCATCAAAAGCAGTCAAACTTATCGTTGACTGCTTTTGACACAGGAGTTCTTCGTCTTGTTCTGAAGCTTTTGCGTCAGATTAGATTTGCGCCCAAACACTTTCTAAGATGTTGGTTTGGCTGCGGTCTGGTCCTACCGAGAAGGTCGAAATGCGGACACCGACTAATTCAGAGATGCGGTGAACGTAATTGCGTGCATTTTCTGGCAGATCTGCTAATGTTTTGCAGCCAGTAATGTCTTCAGACCAGCCAGGAAGTTCTTCGTAGACTGGTTTGCAGCGGTTCAACTCTTTCAAGCTTGCTGGGTAATGATAGATCAATTCGCCGTCTAGTTCATAAGCCGTACAGATCTTCACGGTTTCTAAGCCGCTCAAGACATCGATCGAGTTAAGGGATAGGTTCGTGATCCCTGAAACACGTTTTGAATGGCGCATCACGACGGTATCAAACCAGCCCACACGGCGAGGACGTCCTGTCGTTGTTCCGTATTCACGACCGATCTTACGAATTTGTTCACCTGTTTCATCAAACAGTTCCGTTGGGAAAGGACCATCTCCTACCCGAGAGGTGTAAGCTTTGCAGACACCAACGACTTTGTTGATTTTTGAAGGACCCACACCACTACCGATGGTGACACCTCCAGCAACGGGGTTGGATGATGTCACGAAAGGATAGGTTCCTTGGTCGATATCCAGCATCACGCCTTGTGCCCCTTCAAATAAAACCCGTTTGCCTTCATCTAAGGCATCGTTAAGGATCACCGAAGTATCCGTCACATATTTTTTGATTTGTTGGCCATATTCGTAATACTCTTCAAAAATGTCTTCAAAAGCGATTGGCTCTGCGTCAAACATTTTCACGAATTGACGATTTTTTTCTTCTAAGTTGATACGCAGACGTTCTTCAAAGATTTCTTTGTCTAAAAGATCAGCGATCCGAATGCCGACTCTGGCAGCTTTATCCATATAGGCTGGTCCGATCCCTTTGATCGTGGTACCGATCTTGTTGTCACCTTTGGCATCTTCTTGCAGCTGATCCAAATGGATATGGTAAGGTAAAATAACATGTGCACGATCAGAAATCTTTAAGTTTTCTGTTATTATATTGTTTTCTTTCAAGTATGCTAATTCTTTAACTAATGATTTCGGGTTCACAACGACCCCGTTTCCAATGACACTGATTTTATCTGCATAAAAGATCCCAGAAGGAATCAAATGCAGTTTATAGGTCACACCGTCAAATTTAATCGTATGGCCGGCATTGTCTCCACCTTGATAACGTGCAATGACTTCCGCGTTTTCACTCAAAAAGTCCGTAATCTTTCCTTTACCTTCATCGCCCCATTGTGTACCTACTACTACTACAGATGACATATAATGACCTCTTTCTTTAATTAGTGCATTCCTTAAGTATTGTAACAAGATTCGCAAGCTCTTTCAATCTAAAATCGAATAATCGTTTTAAATTCTCATTTTTCAGGGGTAAAAAACGAACTATTTTCTTCTCAATAATTATTTATACACGTAAAAACGAATAAAGTCAGCACATAAAAAAAGCCCTGCTGCCATCAGCGCAATGCAGACGGCAGCAGGAGCCTTGGTTTCTCACATCGTTGGTGTCTTACCCGAACTCTTCTCGCGGCGAGACCGAGGAGAACTTATTGTATTCTTTGATAAATAGAAGTTCGACGGTCCCCCGGGCACCACTCCGGTTTTTCTCGATAATGACTTCGATCACATTGTTGTTTTGTTGTTCTTCTGGTTCATCGTCATCGTCGCCTTCGCTGCGGTAGTAGTCATCTCGGTACAAGAAAGCAACGATATCGGCATCCTGCTCAATCGATCCTGATTCCCGAATATCACTTAAAACAGGACGCTTGTCTTGTCGTTGTTCCACACCCCGAGAAAGCTGAGACAGTGCGATCACTGGCACTTTTAATTCCTTCGCCAGTTTCTTTAATTGGCGAGAGATCTCAGAGACTTCTTGTTGGCGGTTTTCGCGACCCGTTCCTTCAATCAGCTGCAAGTAGTCGATCAAAATCAAGCCGAGATTACCTTTTTCTTGCGCCAGTTTCCGACAACGTGCCCGAATCTCAGAGATCTTGATCCCAGGGGTATCATCGATATAGATATTGGCGTTAGAAAGACTGCCCATGGCAACGATCAAATTCCGCCACTCTTCTTCTGAGAGCTGCCCCGTCCGCAAGTGACTGGCCTCAATCGAGCCTTCCGCACAAAGCATCCGGTTGACCAATGATTCAGCCCCCATTTCCAGACTAAAGATCGCTACGGAACGATCGGTTTTCGTTCCGACATTTTGCGCGATATTCAAGGCAAACGCGGTTTTCCCTACCGCGGGGCGGGCAGCGAGAATAATCAGCTCTTCTTTTTGCAACCCCGCCGTCATTTTGTCTAAAGCCGCATAACCCGTAGGTAATCCGGTGATTTCTTCATTGTTTTGCGCCAACTGATCGATCGTTTCGATCGTCCGATTCAAGACTTCCGCTATCGATTGGAAGCCATTGCTATTGCGCTTTTCGGATACTTCTAAAATACTTTTTTCTGCTTGATCAATGATCGACTGCACATCTTCATCTTGTTCAAAGCCTTTGGTTACGATGCGGCTCGCTGTTTGGATCAGATTGCGTAACGTGGCTTTGTCGTCAACGATCTTCGCATAATAAGCAATACTTGCTGCTGATGGTGAAGCTTGACTCAATTCAGTCAGATACGTCAGACCGCCAACATCTTCAAGACTGTTGCTTTTTTCAATTTCTGCTTTCAACGTAATCAAGTCGATCGATTCACTACGGTCGTTCAACTGGATCATTGCTTGAAAAATTATTTGATGGCTGCGGCGATAAAAATCTTCTGGGGCGATTACTTCCATTGCATCGATGATCGCATCGGCATCTAAAAAGACTGCCCCTAGGACCGCTTGTTCCGCTTCAATATCTTGTGGGGGAACTTGATTTTGCCAAACTTCATTCATGCCATTCGCTCCTTCGTCCATTCATTCTACAAGATTCCCATCCAAAGTACAAGATTGCTTGGACGTTTGCCGAAAAAAACCCCAACATGTGACTGTTGGGAGTAATGCTTATTCTTGGATGGTATGAACATTGATCGTTGCTGTTACTTGTGGGTGCAATTTTACAGGTACTTGCGTAAAGCCTAATGCACGGATCGGCTGATCCAATTCGATTTTGCGTTTGTCGATCTTGATTTTGTATTGCTTGTTCAAGGCATCGGCGATTTGTTTTGATGGGATCGAACCGAACAAGCGGCCATCTTCCCCTGCTTTGGCATTGATCTTCACAACGGTTTCTTCTTTTTCAAGAAGTGCTTTTAACTCTTTCGCTTCTGCTAAGACTTCTGCGTCTTGTTTTTCTTTGGCTTTTTGTTTGCCTTTTAATTCTGCCATGCTTTCATTGTTGGCAGGTTTGGCTAAGTTGTTTTTGATCAGAAAGTTTTGTGCGTAGCCATTAGGGACTTCCTTGATATCGCCTTTTTTGCCTTTGCCTTTGACATCTTGTAAGAAAATAACTTTCATCTTGGTCACTCCTTGTTATTGTTCATTTTTCGTTAATTCCGCTCGCAGCTGGTTTTCTACATCACCAATGCTGCTGTTCTTTATTTGCGTGGCTGCGTTGGTAAAATGTCCGCCGCCGCCTAATGCCTCCATCAAGGTTTGTACATTGACTTTACCAGTGCTTCTAGCACTGATACCGATCAAATCTCCTGGTTGTTTCGTAATGACAAATGCGGCATGGATCCCATTGATCGATAGCAGAGTATCGGCCGCTTTCGCAACGGTGACACTATCGTACACCCGATCTTCATCCGCTGCAGCAATCACGATATCTTCTCGGAAATGCTGGCTGCGAGAAACCAGTTCACTGATCATCAAATAGGAATCGAGATCCGTACTCAACATGTATTGAACCAATGACGTATCTGCGCCTTGGTTTTTCAAATAGCCAGCAATATCAAAGGTCCGACCAGTGGTTCGCACCGTGAAGTTCTTCGTATCCACGTAGATGCCCGCTAATAAAGAAGTCGTAATAAATTTCGGGACTTGCGATCTGCGAGAAGCGCGATACTGGATCAATTCTGCTACCAGTTCCGATGCCGAAGACGCGGAAGATTCAATGTACGTCAATAGTGGCTTATCGGGAAACTCATCCCCGCGACGATGGTGATCGATCACTGCGATTTTGTCAAATTCATCATAGACCGCTTGCGAGATCGACATCGACGGCTTATGGTAATCTACCATCACTAAGACACTTTCTTCGTTCGATAAATTGACGGCTTCTTCCCCAGTGATCACAAATCGTTCCAGATCGGGGTATTTTTTCAATTCTTCCAATGCCCGCTGAATGTCGGCGGTGATCTCTTTTGGATTTAAAATAATGTAGCATTCTTTGTCGCTCATCATCGCCATGTAAGCCACCCCAAAAGCCGAACCTAAGGCATCCATGTCCGGGTAACGATGACCCATGATAAAGATCCGCTGGTTTTCAGCAAAAATCTTTCTCAACGCCGTACTCATGGCACGAGAACGAACACGCGTTCTCTTGGGTGTGCCGTCTGTATTGCCACCAAAGAATTGCGGTTTCGCTTCTTCTTTGGCTTCTTTTAAAACGACTTGATCGCCGCCACGAACTAACGCAATGTCGAGATTGTTTTGTGCCACTTCACCAATCTCTTCAAAAGACTCTTCCCCATAGGAGATTCCCATACTGATCGTTAATGCCAGATCATTTTTTTCCGCAACTTGCCGTACTCTAGTCAAAAATTGGAATTTTTCTTCCTTCATCCGCTCAATATCTGAATACTTCGCGACGAAAAGAAACCGCTCGGAATTGATTCGTTTGTAAAAAACATGATTCTCACTTGCCCAATCAGAAATCAGTGTCGTGATCAGCGAGTTCAAATAAGAAACTTGTTTGTCGTCTTTTTTCTCAATCAAATCATCGTAATTATCAATTGAAATCAACCCAATTGCTGCCATCTTTTTTACCCCTCAATGTATCATCCCATTTTTTTGAAGCTTTATTCCTTATTTTACCACAAAACAATCAAATAGGCGATTGATGCAAAAAGTTCCACGTGAAACTTTTTTGGTGAGATAATCATGGGAAAATTTCTGTCACTCGTTATTCTATCTGTATATAAAATAACAAGTATTTCTTCAGTAGATAAAAAAATTGACAAGCTTCAAAAGAAACTTGTCAATGAAAATCATTCGATTTATTCTTCGCCTACGAATGGAAGTAATCCCATAATACGCGCACGTTTGATTGCAATGGTAAGTTTGCGTTGGTTTTTCGCACCAGTACCAGTTACACGACGTGGTAAAATTTTACCGCGTTCTGAAATGAAACGTTTTAGTAATTCAATATCTTTATAATCGATATGTTCAATATGGTTTGCAGCAATGTAGTCTACTTTACGACGTTTGCGTCCGCCTCTTCTTTGTTGTGCCATCCTATTTCCCTCCTATCAATTTCTTAGAATGGTAAATCATCGTCTGAAATGTCGATTGATGAGTTTCCGAATGGATCGGAGTTGTCTCGATCAAAATTAGGCATTCCTGATGGTTGAGAGGATTGAGTTTGATTTGAGTTATTGTTACCAAATCCAGAAGAACTATTTGAGTTATACGTATTGCTGCTGCCAGATCCGCTATCAGTTGTGCGTCTTTGCTCGGAAGCATTTCGCGATTCTAATAATTGGAAGTTGTCAGCAACGACTTCTGTTACATAAACACGTTGGCCTTGTTGGTTGTCGTATGAACGGGTTTGAATACGTCCAGTAACCCCTAATAAAGTTCCTTTGCGTGCATAGTTTGCTAATGTTTCCGCTGGTTTTCTCCAAATAACACAGTTGATGAAATCAGCTTCGCGCTCTCCACTTTGGTTGGTAAAATTGCGGTTTACCGCCAAGGTAAAGGTTGCGACACCAGTGCCATTAGAAGTGTAACGTAAATCAGGATCTTTGGTTAGTCTTCCTACTAGTACAACATTATTAATCAAAGTTCATCATCTCCTCATCGCTTTTGTTTCATGTGAAACAATATTATGCTTCTTCTTTGACAATCATGTGACGGATAATGTCATCATTGATTTTCGCAAGACGGTCAAACTCGTTGATTGCACTTGCAGTTGTTGAAGAAGAAACTTTAACGATGTGATAGATACCCTCACGGAATCCATCCATTTCATACGCTAGACGGCGTTTTTGCCAATCTTTTGATTCGATAACTTCAGCGCCGTTATCAGTTAAGATTGAGTCAAAACGAGCGATCAATGCGGCTTTTGCTTCTTCATCAATGTTTGGACGAATGATATATAAAATCTCATATTTCGTGTTTTCCATTGATTTTTCACCTCCCTGTGGACTTTGGCCCCTAGTTTTCTAGGAGCAGAGAGAGTGGTCTAATTAGACTACTCACAAATAATTATTATACACTTTTTTCGTCCTTACTGCAAGCTGTTTTTTTGCGTCCCTGCATCTACCCATCACCGCAAACAATCGCTTACACTGATAAATACGTCAGCTGCTGCCGATTTTTTGAAAAAGAATAGGAAGACAGCAAGCTGCAGGTTCGCAGGTTGCTGTCTTCCTAGAAAACGTATTGCTTATTCTTGTGTATCCGTGGTGTCTTCCGTTGTTTCTTCCACATCTGGTACGTCTTGTACCGCTGTTTCTTCAGCAGTCGCTAGTTCTTCTTCGACTTCTGGTTCAACCGTTGCCATCGTCACTACTTTGGCATTGTTTTCCATCTTCATCAAACGAACCCCTAAGGTTGCCCGACCAGTTTGGGAAACAGTCGCTACATTGAAACGAATCAAGACGCCTTTATCGGTGATCACCATGATGTCTTCCTCACCGCTGACCGTCTTCAAGCCGGCTAATGGACCATTTTTCGCCGTAATGTTGGCTGTTTTGATCCCTTTTCCGCCCCGACCTTTGATTGGGTATTCAGAGCCTTTGGTACGCTTGCCATAGCCGTTCTCAGTGATGACCAAGACTTCACTGTCTTCTGTGATCACTGCAGCGCCTACCACGTAGTCTCCGTCTCTTAGACGAATGCCTCGCACACCAGCAGCTGTTCGGCCCATATCCCGAACAAGGGCTTCTTTGAAGGTCACAGAGTAGCCATCGTGGGTTCCGATGATCACGACATCTTCGCCGTGGGTTTCGATCACGTTGACCAACTCATCATTTTCCCGAAGACCGATCGCAATCAGACCATTGGCACGGATATTTGAAAAGGCCGTCACTGAGGTCCGTTTGACCACACCTAGACGCGTCGTGAAGAACAAGTAGCGTCCTTCTTGAGGCCCACCAGAAGCCGAAATGATCGCTTCGATCCGTTCGCTAGAATCGATCCCTAGGAGATTGATCACAGGGATCCCTTTGGCTGCTCGACCATACTCAGGAATTTCATAACCTTTGGCTTTGTAAACTTTCCCTTTATTGGTGAAGAACAGTAATGTGTCATGAGTCGAACAAGAAACCAATGTCTTCACGAAATCTTCATCGTGGATCCCCATTCCTTGAACGCCACGTCCGCCGCGGCGTTGTGCACGGAATTCAGACTTAGCTACTCGTTTGATGTACCCATTGTTCGTCAAGGTAATGACGATTTCTTCTTCTTCGATCAAATCTTCATCTTCAAGACTCAAGACTTCTCCAACCAATAATTCAGTTCGCCGATCATCGCCAAAGCGTTGGCCTAATTCTTGCAACTCCGTTTGGATGATTTCTAGGACCCGTTGTGGATTTGCTAAAATGTCTGTCAAATCAGCGATAAATTCTAACAAGCCTTGGTACTCGTTTTCGATCTTGTCGCGTTCCAAACCAGTCAAGCGACGCAAACGCATATCTAAAATCGCTTGCGCTTGGCGATCGGACAATTTGAAGCGCTCCATCATGCTATTTTTCGCTTCATCATCAGAATTTGATGCTCGGATCAAAGCAATGATCTCATCGATATGATCCAATGCGATCCGTAATCCTTCCAAGATGTGGGCACGAGCTTCTGCTTTGTTTTTATCAAACTGTGTCCGACGAGTCACCACTTCTTGTTGGTGCTCGATGTAGTTTTCTAAAATTCGTTTCAAGCTCAAAATCTTCGGCACGCCTTTTTCAATGGCTAACATATTAAAGCCAAAAGAAGATTGCAGTGCAGTCATTTTGTAGAGATTGTTTAAGATCACCGACGCACTGACGTCGCGACGAACGTCGATCACGATCCGCATGCCTTCACGAGACGATTCATCCCGCAGATCGGTGATTCCTTCGATCCGTTTGTCACGGTGCAGCTCAGAGATCCGTTCGATCAACTTCGCTTTATTGACCATATATGGCAATTCAGTCACTAAGATCCGTTCTTTGCCGTTGGGCATTTCAGTCACTTCGACTTTTCCGCGAACAGTGATCGAACCTTTCCCTGTTTCATAGGCACGGCGAATACCGGATTTTCCCATCACGATCCCGCCAGTTGGGAAGTCTGGTCCTGGTAGGACTTCCATCAATTCACTCGTTGTGACTTCTGGATTTTCCATCAATAGATCGATGGCGGCAATGACTTCATTCAAGTTATGAGGCGGGATATTGGTCGCCATCCCAACAGCGATCCCAGTCGTCCCGTTGACCAAAAGGTTCGGGAAGCGGGCAGGTAATACCGCTGGTTCTCGTTCTGTATCATCATAGTTGCTTTGGAAATCAACGGTATCTTTGTTGATGTCCCGCAGCATCTCCATCGCTAGTTTACTCATGCGGGCTTCGGTATACCGCATCGCAGCGGCACCGTCACCATCGACTGAACCAAAGTTTCCGTGGCCATCGACTAGCATGTAGCGATAGCTAAAGGGCTGTGCCATCCGCACCATTGATTCATAGATCGCACTGTCCCCATGGGGATGGTATTTCCCCATGACATCGCCGACGATCCGGGCTGATTTTTTATGGGGCTTGTCTGGTGTGACCCCTAATTCATTCATTCCATATAAAATTCGGCGGTGAACCGGCTTTAAGCCATCCCGCACATCTGGTAAAGCCCTAGCAACAATTACACTCATTGCATAATCGATAAAGGACTCGCGCATTTCACTGGTCAGATTGACGTCATGAATATTTTGTTTTGCTTCTTCACTCAAGCTGTTTCCTCCTCTACGATTGGCTAGATGTCAAGATTTTTCACGTAGTGCGCGTTTTCTTCGATAAAGGCCCGTCTTGGTTCGACGCGATCCCCCATCAGCATTTCAAAAATTTGATCGGCTTCTATGGCATCATCTACGCTGACCCGCAGCATCATCCGGTTTTCAGGGTCCATCGTGGTTTCCCATAACTGGTGGTCATCCATTTCCCCTAGACCTTTGTAGCGTTGAACCGTTGGTTTTGGTGTCGCAGGCAGTGATTCAATCGTATTTTTCAAATCTTGTTCGGCATTCTTGCCGGGTTGGATATAGTGGATATTTTTCCCTTGTTTGACACCGTACAATGGCGGTTGTGCGATATAGACATAACCAGCTTCAACGATTGGACGCATATAACGATAGAACAGCGTCAAAAGTAGGGTCCGGATATGGGCACCATCGACATCGGCATCGGTCATGATAACTAGCTTGTGGTAACGGGCTTTTGCTACATCAAAATCAGCACCAAACCCAGTTCCCATTGCCGTAAACAGCGAACGGATCTCTTCGTTTGCTAAGATTTTGTCCATGCTGGCTTTTTCGACATTTAAAATTTTCCCACGGATCGGTAAGATCGCTTGGAATTCGCGACTGCGGCCTTGTTTTGCTGAACCGCCGGCAGAATCTCCTTCGACGATAAACAATTCGCACTTTTCTGGATCATTACTGGAACAGTCGGCTAATTTCCCAGGTAAGTTACTGATTTCTAACGCACCTTTTCGGCGAGTCATTTCTCGGGCACGTTTGGCTGCTTGACGGGCTTTTGATGCCAAAAGTCCTTTTTCCACGACTTGACGACCCACATTCGGGTTTTCCATCAAGAATTTCGTGAAATGTTCGGAAAAAAGACGATCAGTGACTGTCCGCACTTCCGAATTTCCTAATTTGGTTTTCGTTTGTCCCTCAAACTGAGGATCTGGATGCTTGATAGAGATAACTGCCGTCAATCCTTCCCGAACATCTTCTCCGGTCAGGTTTTCGTCGTTTTCTTTCATCAATTTTGACTTGCGGGCGTAATCGTTGATCACCCGTGTCAAGGCAGTCTTAAACCCGAATTCATGGGTTCCGCCTTCATAGGTATGGATGTTGTTGGCAAAACTCAACAGGTTGCTGTGGTAGCTATCGGTATATTGCATGGAAACTTCAACCGTGATTCCTTGTTGTTCTCCTTCTAAGTAGATCGGATCTGGGAAAATCACTGTCTTACTTGCATTCAAATGCTCCACATAGCTCTTGATCCCGCCGTCGTAATGATATTCTTTCAAGACGGGTTTTTCTTCCCGTTTGTCTTCGATCGAGATTTTTAAGCCACGGTTCAAGAAGGCTAATTCCCGAACCCGTGTCGCTAATTTATCAAAATTGAATACGGTTGTTTCCGTAAAGATCTCTGGATCTGGAACAAAGTGGACGGTCGTTCCGTGGCGGTCGGTTTCATCGATCACTTTCAAGTCATCAACGACTGCCCCACGATGGTATTCTTGATAATACACTTTGCCTTCTTTATAGACTTTTACGTCTAAAGTCGTGGATAACGCATTAACGACGGAGGAACCTACCCCGTGCAGTCCACCAGATACTTTGTAGCCGCCACCGCCGAATTTCCCGCCGGCATGCAGGATCGTAAAGACGGTTTCTACCGCTGGACGGCCTGTTTTGGCTTGGATATCAACGGGGATCCCTCGACCGTCATCGACGACCGTAATACTATTATCTGGTTCAATGATCACTTGAATACTTGAGGCAAAGCCTGCTAGTGCTTCATCGATCGAGTTATCGACGATTTCCCATACTAAGTGGTGCAAACCTTCTGAACTGGTAGAACCAATATACATCCCAGGTCGTTTGCGGACGGCTTCTAGTCCTTCCAACACTTGGATCTGACTGGCATCATAGGCTTTCGCACGTTCAACTAAGCTTTTTTCTTCTTCTGTCATTCAGTCTATTCTCCTTTAATATGTCCTTGCTCTACATAAAAAATCTCTGCTTCCACAGACATTTTGTCTTTCACATGTTCTAATGTCGTCGTTGTCAGAAAGGTCTGAACTTTTCCTTCAATGGTCTCCAATAAATGCAGTTGTCGGGAATCATCCAGCTCACTCATGACGTCATCTAATAAAAGGACGGGATATTCCCCCGTTTCTTCTTTCATCAAATCGATTTCTGCCAATTTAACACTTAAGGCGGTCGTTCGCTGCTGTCCTTGCGAACCAAAGGTCTGAACATTTTTCTCATTGATCAAAAAATCCAGATCGTCTCGATGGGGACCTGCCAACGTGACTTGCCGAAATCGTTCACGGTCTTTGACTAGTGCCAAGGCTTTGACAAATTGCTGTTGGATCTCCTCCAGCGTACTCGCCTCACCGGGCACATTCGATAAGTAGTCGATCTGCAAGGTTTCTTTTCCTTGGCTGATCTTTTGGTGCAGCTGATTTGCCCAATACGCCAAGCGCTGAACAAACCGTTGTCTGGCTAAAATGATTTTACTGCCGAAAGCCACCAGCTGTTCAGTTAAAACATCTAAATAGATCTCATCGGTCTGTTTTTTTTCATTCAGCTGTTTTAAGTATTGATTGCGCTGTTTCAAAACGGATTGGTATTGAACGAGATCATAAAGATAGATTGGATCGATCTGCCCAATTTCCATATCGAGAAATTTGCGGCGGACTTGGGGACTTCCTTTTACAAGGGAGAGGTCTTCTGGAGCAAATAAAATGACATTCAACTGCCCTATGTAACTACTGAGCTTTTTTTGCTCAATGTGGTTTACTTTCGTTTTTCGTCCTTTTTTTGACAAAAACAGTTCTAACGGGATCGTTGAGCGTCCCCGACTGACACTGCCAGAGATCCGCGCCCCTTCTGTGTCCCAGCGGATAAGCTCTTGCTCGCTGGAGGTGCGGTGGCTTTTGGTCATCGCCAATACATAGATGCTTTCTAAAATATTGGTTTTTCCTTGCGCGTTTTCGCCTAAAAAAATGACCAGACCTTTCTCAAAAGTCAGTGTCAGCGAATCATAGTTCCGATAATTGCTTAAATGCAACTCATTCAGCCGCATCGGCGTCTTCCTTCTTCACCATAAAAAAAGTACCTTCATCAGGTAGCTCAACACGCATTCCCGCATACAATTTGCGCCCTCGTCGATTTTCTGGCTCGCCGTCGACAAAAACGGTGTGCTCTGCAAGGTACCATTTCGCTTGGCCGCCGCTGCTGATCACACTGACTTCTTTGAGCATTTGTCCAAGTGTCATGTATTCCGTTTCTAACGGTATTTGCATTTTCATAATTCCCCTCAATTCTATCAAAGAGCGTTTAGCTCTATTATACTCTTTTTTTGCCAAGAAAACAAATTCATCGGCATATTTTTCATTCTCAGAAGACTTACTGATTTTAGACAAAAAAGAAGCCAAAATAGAAAAAAGGGCTTAAAAACGATTTTAAGCCCTTTTAACTCATTTATTCATTTTCAGATGATTGTTTCAACTTTTTTCAAAAGACATGAAAAACTAGTTGGTCCGCACCGGTGTGATCAGCTGGATAAAGCTGCCTTTGCTCTCTGTCGGCTCCAATGTAAAGGGACGGATCGCTGAGATAAAGCGGATCACGATGCTGGTGTCACCAAATGCTCGGAGTGCTGCTTTCATATAGTCAGGATTGAAAGAGATCTCTAATGGGTCGCCGGTCACTTTTTCAAAAGAAAGATCTTCTTCCACTTTCCCGATTTCTGGTGAGTTTCCATATAAGACAACGGCTTCTTCGGAGATCGCCAAACGAACGATGTTGTTACGGCCTTCATGAGAAAGCAATGACGCCCGTTCGATAGCTTGTAACAATTCTGGGACAGAAAATTCAATCTCAGTATTGAAGCTTGAAGGAATCAGACGGTTGGTATCTGGGTAAGTTCCTTCCAATAAACGAGAATAGAATTTCATGGTTTTCGTTTGGAACAACACTTGGTTATCCATAATGCTGATTTGGATCGCTTCTTCTTCATCTGTTAAGGAACGAGAAAGTTCCGTTAAGCTTTTGCCAGGAATCACGATGTTGAAGGCTGTTTCTCCGCTTTCCAATGGAATCACCCGTTGGCTCAAACGGTGTGAGTCCGTCGCAACAGCTAATAATTTTTGATTTTCTAAGACAAAGTGGACCCCAGTCAAGATCGGACGGCTTTCGTGTTGCGAAACCGCAAAGACTGTTTCACTAACGACCTTATTCAATACGTGCGCTGGAATCTCGATCGAATCTTGACTTTCGACAACTGGTAAATGTGGATAACTATCGGCATCCAAGCCGTTGACGGTAAAGTTGGCTTTTCCAGAAGTGATCGCTACTTGATTATTGTCTAAAACTTCTAACGTTAAGGTACTTTCAGGTAAACGACGAACAATTTCGCTGAAGAAACGTGCTTGTAAAACGATCGCTCCTGTTTTTTCGATTTGCATTTGCGCTTTTTCGTTTTCCACACTCAAAAAAGTTTCAATGGAAATATCGGCGTTGCTCCCAGTCATGGTCAATCCTTTTTCGGAAAGGGATAATTTTACTCCAGTTAAGATCGGGATGGTGGTTTTGGTTGAAATCGCCCGTTGGACAGTTTGTAATTCTTGCATGAACTCTGTTCGGTTTAAAGTTAGCTTCATAGCGATACTCCTTTAATTTATAGTTATTAAATAAAAGTAATAGTAGTAATAGGCTTGTTAGTAATGTGGATAACTCGAGAAAAGAGTGATTAGACTAACGAAAATGCCTGTGAATAACTTGTGGACAACTTTTTTGGTTCTTCTTTTCTTATCCACAGATCAGCTGAAGAGGATTTGTTTGATTTCAGCGATCTCATTTTTGATCGTGGGATCTGTTTCGACTAAATGCTGAATTTTTTCATGGGCATGAATGACCGTTGTATGGTCTTTGCCGCCAAATTCGCCGCCGATTTTTGGTAAAGAACTATCGGTCAATTCTCGAGAGAGATACATCGCGATCTGGCGTGGGACCACGATGCCTTTGACCCGTTTTTTCCCTTTTAGATCATTGACATGAATGTGATAGTATTTTGCGACTTCTTCTTGGATCTGCAAAATCGAAACTTGGGTCGAGCCATGGCTTGATTTCAAGGCTTTGATGGCTTCAGCTGCCAAGCTCGTTGTAATGTCTGAGTTTTGCATCGTAGCAAAAGCTTGCACCCGCACGAGTGCTCCTTCAAGTTCCCGGATATTCGAATCGATCTGCCCAGCGATATAACTTAACGTATCGTCGGGGATCTCCAAGCGTTCGGCTTCGGCTTTTTTCCGCAAAATCGCAGTCCGCGTCTCTAGATCCGGCGGGGTGATATCAACGGATAAGCCCCAAGCAAAACGGGAAACCAAACGTTCCGGCAAAGTCGGGATTTCATTTGGCAAACGATCACTTGTCAGGACGATCTGTTTATTATTGCGATACAGTTCTTCGAAGGTATTAAAGAATTCTTCTTGGGTTCCTTCTTTATTGACTAAGAATTGAATATCATCCACCAGCAAAAGATCAACATTGCGGTATTCGTTTCGGAAATCTTCCATTTTGTTCTTTTGAATAGAAGTAATGAAATCATTGGTGAAATTTTCACTACTAACATACTTGATTTTGGCATTGGGACGTTTCAGCAACATTTGATGACCGATCGCGTGCATCAAGTGGGTTTTCCCTAAACCAACGCCACCATAGAAGAACAGCGGATTATAAATAGACCCAGGATCTTCTGCAACAACTAAAGCAGCAGCGTGGGCCATCTGATTGCCTTTCCCGATGACAAAGGTATCAAATGTGTATTTTTCATTTAAGATCGATTTCGGCGGCCGCTCGTTTTCTTCTGCAGCTGTTTGAATAGTAGAAGGGGCTGTTTTTAAAGCTTCTGCTTCTTCGACAGTCACAAAACTAGGAATCAATTCTTCACCAGTTTTCATAAATCCCATTTCAACAATTTTGGCAGCTAGATTTTTTTCCCAATAAGATTTATGAAGATCGCTGGGTACTTCGATCAGCAGCTGATTTTTTTCAAACGACAAGACATTGGCAGTCTCGATCCAAGCACTATAACTGGCCGGATTCAGCTCTTCTTTAAAGGAACGTTGAAGATCTTGCCAAATAGAATCAGCAGATGGCAT